>JAWKTK010000004.1:0-580646 GCA_041399205.1 Pirellulaceae bacterium
TCGTGCGAAGGGTGCGATTCATCGCTTACGAAAGACTCGAACTATCGGCGATTTCGTGAATGAACTCGCGCGACTCCAGTTCCGTTACGGGATTGATGTCCCTAAAGACGTTATGGACGGAGCATGCTTGAATCCCGAGACGTTCAACGATTTTCGTGGTTTTTGTGTCGTGTCTGCACTTAACCGCTTTCTGTACGCAATGAAACCCAATACTGATTCGAAAGGAAACTAACCAATGGCAAATTCACCAACTATCAAAGACGCAAAGGCGATTACGGTTACGTTCTTGACGAACGTCTCGCTTGGTTCGCTTAACGGTAGCGATAAGGAAGCGGACAACGTTAGCAGCATTAAGAAGTTGACTCGTGGTTCGAGCACCTTTCCCTACATGTCTAGCCAAGCTGTGCGGCGCGCGCTTCGTGACCAGTTGGGCGTTCTGGGGCACGAACTTTCGGAAGGCGTCGCAGCAAAGGAATCTAAAGGTGCGGCGATTACCCAGTGTGAGCCCAAAAAATATATCGACGATGACCTGTTTGGGTTTATGGATGCTGCCAGATCCGGCACGCACAAACGTACCAGTCCCGTTCGCGTTTCTCCGCTTTTAGCGATGGATGCCTACGAAGGCGATCTAGACTTCGGTACCAATTACATGTCGGTCGATGCGGGGGGAACGCCAAATATCTTTGAAACGGAGATCCATGGCGGTCTCTACCGAGGCACAATTTTGATCGAACTTGATGCGGTCGGCGTGAGTCGCGATGGCGAGAAAGAGAATGCCAAGGCGAAAGAGACGGCAACTCCTGGTAAGAAAACATGGGAAGTTAGCGAAAAAGACAAAGCAGCACGAGTGATCGCCGTATTGCAGGCGCTGCAGCATTTGTGGTCCAGCGGGCGACAGTCGCGATTTCTTTCGGATATAAGCCCGAAGTTTGTTGCGGCGGCTGCCCTGACTGCCAAAGTTCCGATTTTCTTAGAAAGCGTTATTTGCACAAAGAACGGAATCAACAAGGAAGCGCTCAGCGAAACTCTTGCTGATTCGAAGAGCATCCTCCTGGAATCCGTTTATGGCAAGAAGAACGGCATGTTCAACGGCGATGCTCCGGAAAATTGTAAGACTGTTGGTGAAGCGTTCGAGGTGATTGCTAGTTGGGTAAACAAGCACTATGGAGTTGAGTAATGCCTATCGTCGTCATTGAGGCTGTCGCTCCGACGTCGAGTTGGCGACCGCCCGAAGCTCAGAACTATCATCCCTCGTATCCATTGCCACCTTACACGAGCCAAGTTGGGCTCTTGGGAGCGGCAATTGGATTGGCATTGCCTGACGCATTTGCTTACGTTCGCGACAGGGAATTAAAGCTTGGCGTAGGCGGTTGGCACAATGGGCGGATGCGTGACCTTTGGAAGTTTCAAAAGCTTGAGTCGATAGCAGATCCGAAGAAGGAAATTAATCACGATATCGTGTTGCGAGAACACTTCGTAGATACGCGATTGATTTTTGTGATCGAGACTCCTTCGCAAGAAACTGCGGACCAAGTGGCAGCAGCGTTCCGTGAACCGAAGTATCCCTTAACTGCTGGCGTCAGTGACGCTTTGTTGCACGCTCGACGCGTCTCAGTTCGTGATGAGACGCCTAACCCTACGAAAGAGTTTGCGTTCACGCTGGTCTATCGAGACATCGCTGCGAACTACAAAGTTGACGCGTCGGTATTGGAATCACAACCGATGATGCGCTCGTTGCAGGCTCCTACAACCGAACGAATCGCAACGGGTTTTCGGTTTAATGATGCTGGTAGCCGTTCGTTGGCTGCGCGATCACTCGTGACGTTTATCGGCGATCGTATCGCGCTCGCGGACGACGATGAGCCTGTAGATGCGTACGACGTTGAACCATCCACTTCGCAACTGCGCAGAGAATTACAATCATGGAACTTCAAGACTTTATCAATTCCCGTGCATCGTTACGATTAGATTCGAAGCACCAGAAATATCAGGACATTCTTGATTCAGCGTTGGCAAAGTCGGAGCGGAATTGGAGAACCGGTGAATCAACCGAGCCACAGAGCTATTTCACTCACGTTACGGATGTCTACCTGGTTTGGCGCCAGTTAATCGATCTGCATCGGCCTACAATTGATCGAATCGCCACGAATGCTGGCTTGACAACTGAACGGATTCTTCAATCAAGCCTTCTCTGCGTTGCGTTTCACGATTTTGGAAAGCTGTCATCGAACTTCCAAGACATGATGAATGCGACTTCGAAGACAGCATATCGTTCCGCCCAGCGTAGAAACTACCGACACGAAATCATCAGCCTACCTTTGGTTGATTACTTCGCTCAGAAGCTTAATGAAAAACACGGCCATGTGTTAACCGACGGCCATTTGGAGGCATTAGCGGTAGCTGGGCATCATCGTTTCTTGGCCGACGATTACTTGTTCAATTCGGAACGGTATCACCAGTTGATCCGGTGGGACGACTACGGCATCGACGATGCCATTGTTGCATCGAGTCTCTTTGCTCAGGTGATGTTCTCGCAACTAGGCTGGGAACTACCTATCACAAAAAGCATTCGGAATCAACGCGAACTTCTGTCGAACAAAAGCGAAAACGTTCCGTTCGCTCGACTGAAGGCGGCTCGTGATGCCTGCCTTGACGATGACAACCATCCTAGGTTTCGCAATGTGTTCGCAGTGTTAAAGGGCCTGTTGATGGTCGCTGATTGGCGTGCCAGTTCCGGAATCGAGTTCCCGGAAATGCTGAATGCGGCATCTGGCAGCGTAGTGATTCCGACAACGTCGCTTCTGCCATTCGTTAAAAGCAAGGTCGAAAATGCTGGCAAGAAGTTTCAAGGATTTCGTGCGTTTCAGAAGGAATGCGGTGAATCGGCGGGGCACGTGTTAGCGATCGCACCGACAGGAAGCGGTAAGACGGAGGCGGCCTTTCTTTGGGCATTAAACCAAGTCGAATCAGGCGTATGCCAAAAGGTGTTCTTTCTTCTTCCAACGATGGTGACTGCCAACAGCTTGTATGACCGCGCCAAAGCATTTTTCAAAGATGAGTATGGCCATGAGGTTGGGCTCATCCACTCAACTGCCGATCTTGTTCGAGCGGACAAGAACATCAATGGCGATGACGAACAAGACATGCTCACAGTTCAAGGCGGCCCGCTTGCGGAACGTCATTTTTTCAATCCCGTCACGATCGGAACGGTCGACCAGCTACTGAATTCACTTTTTCATGCTGGCAGATGGCCGCTGAAAACTTTTGCAGCGATGAACGCAGCAATCGTCATTGATGAAATCCACGCCTACGATCCGCACACCGCCGGACTGATTTCACTGATGTTAACCCAGATCAGCGAAGCGGGAGGAAGATTCATGGTCATGAGTGCGACGATGCCGGAAGACATGAAAGCCATCGTCAGGCAATCACTTACCTCAAAACATCCGTTGCCGCTGCATGAAGTTTCCGACCACGAGCTATTGGACAGCGCGTAACAACTGGCAAGTGCGTGATGTAGGTCTTACTGAATGGCTGTTGAAAGACGAGCAATGCTTGCCATTCGATGTGGCTGACACTACGGCCCCGGTAGTCACCCCCGAACTTTCCGGCGAAGCTTTGAAGCTGCTGGAATCCGAAGTCGAAAATGGCAACCGTGTACTTATCGTTTCAAATACCGTTCGTCGATGTCAAGATATTGCGAAGGCGGTTCGTAAGCATTTCCCCAACGCAATTTGTTTTCATTCGAAGTTCACTTTTGACGATCGAAACAGGCTCGAAAAACTCATCACGGAAGATGATTCAACCGTCCAGATTCTGGTTGCCACACAGGTCGTCGAGGTGTCGTTGGATATTGATTTCGACTTGCTGATGACTGAATGCGCGCCAATTGATGCGTTGGTCCAGCGCGCTGGTCGTATCAACCGTGCGCGAAAAACCGAACCGGGAAACGTTGTGGTTTTCCAAGCTGAAGAAAACAGCGACAAGATTTACGACTATCCCGAAGGTGTGCTTCAGCGGACGTGGGATTTACTGACAGAGACAAACGGACTATTGACAGAGAACAGATTGCTGGAGTTGGTCGAAGCGGCGTATCAGGGTTACGATCTGCGGGAGGACGACTCGTTCAAGCGAGTTCAAAGCAAAGTCCTTACGCAACAATCTCGACTCTCGGGAGTATTGGACAATCCTCGGCCTTATGAGGAAGACTCCGACTTGACCACTAGATTGATCGACTATCCCCAAATATCGGTCATCCCCGACATTGACAATTTCGTACAGGCTGTCCACAGTGAAGCTTGCACACCAAAAGATCGGCGACGTCACGAGTTGAAAATGCCACTCTGGTATGTGAAAACAGTTGATGACATGGGCAATCCGTATGGTCGCTTCGATGACGAATTGTTCGTCCATTTCTGCCAAATGGAATACGATCCAGTTTTCGGAGGCACGTTTCTTCCGGCTAGAATCTCAGGCTCTGCAGTTAGCGATCCAAGCAACTTCATATTCTAGAAAAAGGAGTCGAAAATGCCCGCACCTACCAAAACCCAATTAAAATACCTGTCCTTCATTCATGCCTACACTGAAGGGTTTGGGCAGCCGCCGTCGATGCAGGAGATTGCCGAGGCGCTGAAGGTGAGTTCGCCGTCGGTCAATGGAATGCTGAAGACGCTGGAGAAGAATGGATTGATCGAACGTGAAGCTGGCGCGGCACGGTCGATCGAGATTCTGGTGGACCGCGCGTTGATTCCGGCGTGGAAGAAGAAGCTCAAAAGCAATTTCCAGTTCTGGGCACCCGCCGACGCGTCACAGGCACAGCTCGATCAAATCATGGAGTCGATTGTCTCGCATCGCAATGCGGAACGGATTAGCGCGAAACGGCAAAAGGAAGTCGAGGTCAAAATCAAAGCCGGGAAACGCCGAATGTTTATCAATTCAAGATTTCGCTGAACAACTTCAAGCCATCGATCTGGCGAAGGATCGAAACGCTGGATGTGACCTTGGCCGAGCTGCATGGATTGATCCAAACCGCGATGGGGTGGACGAATTCGCATCTGCATATGTTTCGAGTGGCGGACCTGGAATATGCGGATAATCGTATGGTCGACGAGGATTTAGGGGCAACCGACTATGCGGGAATTCGCGTGAGTGATCTCGTTCGCCAGCACGGGCCGAAACTGAAGATTTTGTATGAATACGACTTTGGCGACGGCTGGGAGCATACGATTGTTCTCGAAAAAATAACTCCGCTGACTGGTTCGGCCGGCGACTACCCTCGCTGCCTCAAAGGCGTTCATGCTTGTCCGCCAGAAGATGTGGGCGGCGTTTGGGGCTTCTCGGATTTCTTGGACGCGATCTCGGATCCTTCGCATCCAAGCCATGACGAAATGCTTGAATGGAGTGGACCGTATGACTTCGATCGGTTCGATGTCCAAGAAACGACGGCCATGATGCAACGCGGCTTGCCATACGGGATGTGAACTGGCCATGGAAACGACCACACCGTCCATCACGGTCACACACGTTTTAGAACACTTGTTTTGTCCCAGGTTCACCTATTTCGAATACGTGTTAGCCATGCCGGAACGGCAAGAGAAACGCTGGAAAGTGCAGAAGGGACGCGAAGTGCACTTAGAACGAACGAAGGTGAACAAGTCGTACCTGCGCAGAAGCTGAATGTGGTGAAGCGAGAGTTCGACGTGCCGCTGGCGGATGTCGAACTACGCGTGCGAGCGTGGCTGACGAAGTGCTGACGTTTGGCGATGGCACGATGGGGCCGTTCGATTACAAGTTCGCCATAGCTCCGAAGAAGACGTATCGAACTCAGCGTCTGCAATGTGTGCTGTACGGCATGCTAATCGAACGAGTCTTCCAGGTGCCGGTCAATCGCGGCTATCTGTGTTATACTCGGGACAATTATAAGATCGTCGAGGTCCCGATCACGGCGGCTCGAACGGCCGCGTTGCAGGTGGTCGAGGAGGTCTTGCAAGTCATCGAACAAGGGTTTTTACCGTTACCGACGACGCAGCAAAATCGGTGCGTCGATTGCTGTTACCGAAAAGTTTGCATTCGATAGGCCCGGCAAGCAGTATTCAGTCAATCGACTCGTGCAAAATTATTGGCTCTTTGACAATCAGGTTGTGTATCTTGTTGCCACAGAAAGGCTTGCGGTGATTTTCTTTTGCGAGAACTCGCCGCAACGCCACATGGCATCGTGGAGTGGAGTCAGCTATGCTACTCATTCCAGTCGAACGAATTTCATCGAAGGTCGTTTGGAGAAAGAACTTACGGCTCAGAGAAGTCTTCGACGCCAATCCAAAACAACAAGGATTGAAACTTTTTGGGAGTATTGCTGTAAATCCCCGATTGGTTGTCTTCGACGCCAATCCAAAACAACAAGGATTGAAACCAATTTCCTGTGTTATAATCTCCTGTGTTGCAATTGTCTTCGACGCCAATCCAAAACAACAAGGATTGAAACCTGATCGTCGATCAAACTCAGTTGTTCTTGGTTTCGGGTCTTCGACGCCAATCCAAAACAACAAGGATTGAAACAAACAAGCACATAAGGAATGATTTCATCCTTGTTGTCTTCGACGCCAATCCAAAACAACAAGGATTGAAACCTTGCTGCAATTTCACACCTTGCTTGAAGCGTGCTGTCTTCGACGCCAATCCAAAACAACAAGGATTGAAACATGAACTGATCACCCAGACGAGATGGGATAGGGAGTCTTCGACGCCAATCCAAAACAACAAGGATTGAAACGAAAAAATGCAGCAGTTTAGGATTTTCTATTCGCGAAAGTCTTCGACGCCAATCCAAAACAACAAGATTGAAACTTTCTTGAGCCTAACGTTTCCAACGATAGATTCTTGTCTTCGACGCCAATCCAAAACAACAAGGATTGAAACGAAAAATGCAGCAGTTTAGGATTTTCTATTCGCGAAGTCTTCGACGCCAATCCAAAACAACAAGGATTGAAACTGGGTAAGGATTGGCAACCGCGAATAATCCTGTTGGTCTTGTCTTCGACGCCAATCCAAAACAACAAGGATTGAAACCAAAGTCGCAGAGGCTAATGGCTATAAGTTAGCGGAGTCTTCGACGCCAATCCAAAACAACAAGGATTGAAACGGCACAGCGGCAAGCGTGCGCAGGCCCGGACCCTGGGTCTTCGACGCCAATCCAAAACAACAAGGATTGAAACACCGTCAGGTTATCGTCGCGGCGACTGTCATAGATTGGGGTCTTCGACGCCAATCCAAAACAACAAGGATTGAAACCATCATCCGGACGGCCAAGAATCTCCCAACAATTACGTCTTCGACGCCAATCCAAAACAACAAGGATTGAAACGTACGTTCCGACAGTCACTTTCGCATTCGGATCTTGTCTTCGACGCCAATCCAAAACAACAAGGATTGAAACAAGTTCCAGATAAACACGGCTGACCAGCGGTGGTCTGTCTTCGACGCCAATCCAAAACAACAAGGATTGAAACCTGCACGGCCTGTCGAACCGGCTGAGGATTGGAGTCTTCGACGCCAATCCAAAACAACAAGAGATTGAAACATGAATTCAGCGATATTTACCGAACAGCGGATTGGCTGTCTTCGACGCCAATCCAAAACAGCAGGTTGAAACGATGAACGAGCCTGATTTTCCAAAATCGGTCAATGGGTCTTCGACGCCAATCCAAAACAACAAGGATTGAAACTGCTAACGCACGGCGGCTGATGAGCACTCGCGTGGAGTCTTCGACGCCAATCCAAAACAACAAGGATTGAAACGCGGAAGTGTCTGAGAATCCGTTTTACATGCGTTATCGTCTTCGACGCCAATCCAAAACAACAAGGATTGAAACTGACTCAGCCACCGCAACGAATCGGGGTTCGTGATCGTCTTCGACGCCAATCCAAAACAACAAGGATTGAAACGGGAATAACACTGCCGACGATTCTGCACCTATTCTGGTCTTCGACGCCAATCCAAAACAACAAGGATTGAAACCCGGTCGACGTATCTACGCCAGTCGCGTATTCGCAAAGTCTTCGACGCCAATCCAAAACAACAAGGATTGAAACCCGTCGATTCAACGACCTATCCCCGGCCGTGTTTGGGTCTTCGACGCCAATCCAAACAACAAGGATTGAAACGACGAAAGTGGATACACTTGGCGGGCAGTCGCAAGGTCTTCGACGCCAATCCAAAACAACAAGGATTGAAACGGGTAAGATATGATCGAGTATATTGATGCGTTGGGTCTTCGACGCCAATCCAAAACAACAAGGATTGAAACTGGTATGTTTTCGTAATGACCTACCGTCTGAGGGAGTGTCTTCGACGCCAATCCAAAACAACAAGGATTGAAACTCATGCCGGGCATCGGGGCGTGTTGTCATTCGACGTCTTCGACGCCAATCCAAAACAACAAGGATTGAAACTTGGCAAGACGTATTTGCAGCCAAGCGGACCAGCGTCTTGTCTTCGACGCCAATCCAAAACAGCAAGGATTGAAACGCAATCCTTTCGTTGATGGCTACGACCACTATCAGGTCTTCGACGCCAATCCAAAACAACAAGGATTGAAACCCCAATGGGCGAAATCTGTTGCAGAGTCGCTATCGGTCTTCGACGCCAATCCAAAACAACAAGGATTGAAACCTTCATCGACAAAGGCGAATCCGCCTGGCGTTCCTGTCTTCGACGCCAATCCAAAACAACAAGGATTGAAACACATCCATTTCTTCGTCAAATTCGCCGTCCTCGTGTCTTCGACGCCAATCCAAAACAACAAGGATTGAAACTCAATAAATACGGATACACCAACTTAGGTGCCATCGTGTCTTCGACGCCAATCCAAAACAACAAGGATTGAAACGGACGACGGCACGGTTAGACTCGGCATCGATTGTCGGGTGGCAATTGTTCAGACTGGCCGCAATTATCTGAATTGACAAATCGAAGCATCAACAGGCAAGCGATCTGTGGAAGAATTCTTGTCTGGTTTTTTGGATCATCGATTCATCCAGGTGATACTCAGCTGGATGACCGTAACAATCGAGACCCAGACGAAGTACGGAAGCTGTGCCAAGGCAACCCATTTGTAATGCTTCCAGATGGCGACCATCATCCAGATAATCGTTCCCCAAACAATCAGAATATCCACGGCAGCTAACGGCAAGTTCCGCAAGCCGAATTGGATGGGCGTGAAAATTAGGTTCGCCACAAGATTGGTGACAAACGGCACGACGATGGTCCACGACAGCTTCTTTCTGCATGCCTGCACCAACACGAAGCCAAAGGTTAGCACGATGACTGGGTAAAGAATCTGCCATATCAGGCCGATCGTCGCTGGCGGCGGTGTCCAGGACGGTTTCCACAAGCTGCTGTACCACTCCATCCACGTCATTCGACCGATTCCTCGGGCCAAGATTCAGGCGGCCTCACATCCCAATCCGTGCCTGCGAATCCATCGATTCTAAGATCGCCGCGAAGTCGCGATAGGTGGTATCCACCAAAACGATCCGGTTGCCTTTGCGAATTCTGGCGAATCCTCCCATCGACAAATCTTCACCAACTTCGAGCTTCCCGCCAGATTGCAGGAAGTTCGCGAGGTGCGGGAAATTTACCTCATCGCCTAGGTGATCACGTGCTCGCTTCATTTTCGTGTCTCATCGTTATCAGAATGTGATGTAAGCATCGCCTTGAATGCCTCGTTTGGCCTACCGTAAACTTGGGACTTCGTTGTCGCCAGAGCCGAAAGCAAGATGTCGTTAAGCTCAAAGCCGACATCGTGCGGTGAAAAGATCGTCCTCGGCCAGCCAATGCTTGGCGAACCTGATGAGTCGTTCATCGATCCGGTGACAGACCGATTTAACGACTTGGCGAATATTACAGAGCTGCTGGCCGGCGCAATGAACTTCTGATAGGCAAACGCTTGTTCGTCCGCTTCCATGAATTCGCGAATAGTGCTTAACGTCTGTTCAACAAAACGCCCTTCATTCGTGATGCCCTTGCCGTGCATTACGCAAGAATACAGCGAAGCCGTGTTCGACACGATGGTGTACTGCGTTCCGTCCTGCTGTGAACAAGTTACACGACCAATCGGCAAAGGGATTTTCGTCCAGCGGACTCTCTGACAACCGCCCGGCTTTGATCTTGGTGCCAAGCTTCTGCGTAAGGCGAAGATCATCCTCGGCCTCCCTCGCAAACACGTTTCGCAGATGGTGTGGCAGCGGGAACATTGGAGTTTCGCACGGATTTCAACGAGTTGGCCTCCGCAGGCCGGACACGCTGGCCTTGACGCTTCCTGGCCGGTCTCGTGATCATTCTGTTTGTCGTTTATCACGCTTCCACCTCCAGCAACCAATCCCTTGCTCGTTCCACCAGCAGCAAATCGCGAGTGCATCGTCGAATGTCGTCTTTCCGCATTTCCTCGATTTCGTCGGCGTCGAACTCGATTTCCTCTTCTCCCAACAGAGAGTGCACCTCGGTTCGAACAAGCTGGGATCGAAGGGTTCCGTCTGACGAGCTGTTTCCAGATATTGGGCCAGTTGCCAGCGTTCAAAGATCGTCTTGATCTTGGCTACGAAATCCGGAAGCTCGTCCCGAAAGTCAGTATCCGATTCGGCAGCCTCGAGAAAATTTAAGAACTTTTCGCCGATCAAGTAATCCAGGGCCTTTTGCGTGCCAAAATCATTCTCGATGTTTTCGGCCGCCTCGCACTGTTCAATCCAAATTTTATGTGGTTCCATCATGGTACTCCCCTTGTAGGTCCGATTCTTGGGCCTCAATTTCGGGAGGTATCGTGACGAACGGCGGGCGATTGGGATGGCACATTCACCCATTGGCGCCGAAAATAGCACTCCGTGTCCAGATCAGTTTTTTCGCACCTCAGTCCGACCCGTGAACGGTTACTGATCCAGGTAGAAATGCCTACGCGACTTTACCTGGACTCGGCACGTATGGGCCTGCTGTCCGAGCGAGCTAGGTTGGCCCACTTCGATCATGATACGATTCGAACGTCAGATACTGTGAGCCTGGACGAAATTGAACGAATTGTGATTTAGTCAAATACATTCCCAAACTGATGGACCGTCATGCAGTCGTCGACCTGTTATCAACATTCGGATACCGGCTACTGTACAGACTGCGGCCCGGACGCGTTGGTAATGATGCCACCATCGACTTTTACGGGAATGAGCCGATATTTCCAGCTAGATTCTACCAATGCGTTCTTGACGAACTCGAATTGCTCGAATGAATCATGCCAGACGGCCACCATGATATAGTGTGTATCTTGCGAAACGCGATCTAGTAACGAATCAAATTGACGTTGAAATCGCGAGCTGTCATCGACGGGAATTCCCCGATAGGGCTTGGGGGTCGCAGTGACTTCTGTCAAGGATTCTTGCGTAATGATAAAGTCTTGAGAATTCAAAACACCAGAGTCGCCGTTGCCTTCGTACATCGCATAGATCCGCCCAAAGCGAAGGATTAGCGCAAACTCGCTTTTGGTGGTTGCCCTAAGGCGTGGCAGCTTTGTTGTTTTGGAACGCGTCTTCACCTGAGTCGCAAAGAGAATACGAAGGTTGGACATTTCGGCCTGCTTCGAATCCATTGCGGCTCGTGCGTCTTCCACTTTTTTCACCAAATCATTTATTCCTGACTGCTTTGCCGCAATCTCGGAAACCAAGTTGGTCCGCCGTTTCATTAATGTCGATTGAGATTCGAACAGTTGACCTAATTCTGTCAGTTTCGCGTCGCTCAGGCCCTGTTGGAGGTGTTCGCTAATTTGTTCTTGTAGGTCACGGTTTGTTTCTGTTTCTCGTTTCATTGCCTGCAAGCGTTCTAGCTCTGACTGGAGTTCGACGAGTTCCAAACGAGAGGATTCTTTGACGACAATGTCGATGGGTTCATCTTTTTGTGATTCCAGTGATATGGCAATCAGAATTGCCAGAAAAAGAATGCCGCCAAATGCATTCGTCATGGTGTCTAAGAGGAGTTCCAGACTTGAGTCAGCGTGCCTGCGTCGCATGGTATCAGATCCCTGCGCCTGTGACCGAGTCCAGAACGGTTGCATCCTCGGGAACGAGTTCAATACCAAACGCATATCCGCTTGGTTTAACAATGTCTTCTAAGTCGTTAAACGTGGAAATGCCTTTAGGAGTGACAACCAACAGAAAGTAGTCGGTATTGGAACTCAGGTTTCGACGAATCCAAGTTTGAATTCCGAATCACAGTCAGAACCTGTGAACACAACCGGACTTTGCTTTTTACCTGCTGGAGCAATTCCAATCTGGTTCGCTCGAATTTCAACGATCCACTGTGATTTGCCGTCTTGCGACGGTGTGTTGTAGATGATGCGATTTGAGTTTTCCAGCTCTTCCAATTGCTGCTCTAGCAGTTCGATGCTCTGCTGCGTCTCCCTTAGTGTTTCAGCGTGTCCGGCCAATTCTTCCTCGACTTGGCTCGTCACTAAACGCTGCTCTTCCGCCACAAGCCGATCACGAGATTCCAGCCGTTGGTTCTCGGCATTCAGTGATTCAACCTGCTGGCTCAGTATCTCCAGGTCTCTGGCAATGTTTTCGGGAGACAAGGACGCAATTCGATTTAGTGACACGGACGACGTGGACACATTATTCTGAATGGCATCCAGTTCGTCGCTGAGTAACTGAATGGCAGAACGCAAGTCGTCGGCAATCAAGTCGGTTTGAACTTGTGGTGCCAAAGATTTCTGCTGGATTAACGATAGTGCCAGTACCAGCGTGACCAGAATGAAAATACCGGTCACGGATGTGATGATGTCCTGAAACGAAAAGAGCGAAAACGTCGCCTGCGGTTTTCTACGTCGTGCCATATGTACGCCCTAAGTGGATGAGACTCGCAATCGTCCGACGATACGTTTGACGCAGAAATCGGTGCACGCGTCCAGAAATTCTTCTTCGCTCTTTTTTTGAAATACAACAATCAGCTGTAACAACAACGCCGCGACTAATGCGACAAGTGTCGTTTCGAAGGCAGTCGCCAGTCCGGCCGTAACGCTTTTTAGAGCGGTCGTAATCTGCTCCATGTCGCCCGAACCGGCTTCGCTGAGCACCCCACCGAATCCGCCGATAGCCGAGGACAGGCCGAGTACTGTGCCGATAAATCCCAGCACCGGTATGGCCCAGATGAATCCTTGGATTAACGAGTAGCTGGTTTCCAGTGATGATTCTTCGTGTTCTGCCTGGGCACGAAGAATATCGTCGACGTCTGCTACTCGACCAATGTTCTTGAGATTCGCCAGTGCAACGACGATGCGATTGAGCAAGATGAAATGGCCTGGATTGTCTACCACCATATGGATGTGATCGATCAGTTTGCTGGCAGTGGAGGGTGACAGGACAAAATCATGTTCGTCAGGAATCAGTTCAAGCTTGAAGACCTGTTTTTGAAACGCCAGTTTTCTCCATTTCAGTGCCAAAATTGCGAGCGCCCAAAAGAAGAGAAAGACCACCACATAAGGTGTTGGGCCGCGTTGCGTGAACATGCTGGTAAACGCCGAACCTTCAAAGGGCATCGCAGCACCAAAGAAGATGGCGGTCAAGAGTGCTCCGATCAAGAACGTGAGCAGGTTATTGGTTCGAGTATATTTACCGCCGCGGAAACCAATCGACTGCTCAATATCGCTTTTGGACCAGGACAGCAAAGGCTCGGCATATCCCTCAGTTGACATTCTGCTACTCCATACCGCTCAATGATGCGCTAATCGCAAAGATCCAGATCACAAAAACACTTAAGAAGGCAATGGCAATGAAGATCAGTATTGCCAGAAAGATCCAAAAAGCTTTCAGGCTACCCAACGCTTCGCTTAAAGCTTCGACGGATTCCAATCGTTCGGCTTTGACAAGTTTGGCTCGATACTTACCAAGCAAAACTGTCCCGGTGAGGATCGTGCTTCCAAATACAATCGTAAACATTCCGCCCGCGATGGCGACACTCGCGTTTTTTTCGAACCCAAGAACCACGGCTCCCACTCCGGTGACAATCTGAAACGCGGCAAAAACATAGCCAAGCATGACCGTCACCAAGGCCCAAGGTGCTGACGAAGTGGCGGTGCGAAGCAATTCGCTTGTCTGCGAATGAGAGTTTGTCTCCTGAATCGGAAGTGGATCGCGCCGGACGACCAATCCGTCAATCGAATTTGCTGGTTGCCAGTCTTGAAAGCCCTGTCGCCAGACAGACGCATCGTGAGGCGACGCCAACGCATTTACTCGTTGCTTCAGTTCGGCGAACGTCATCGGCCCTACTTCGGCACCTTGATGGGCCAGGTACCAACTCGATTCGCTGGGAGCATTCGCATTCGTTTCATTCGCTGGTTGCGATCCTTTGCGATCAGAATGGCTTGATGAAGCGTCACGCGAGGACTTCTTCGCTTGGAAAAACGAAAACACATCGCCCGCTCGCTGCCATTCTTGTTGATTCGAAGAAACTTCGTGGACTCGGCTAAACTGACCACGTTTTGCCAGTTCCAAAAGCTTCTGTTCATCGAATGGGCCGGCAATCTTGCCCCTTAACCGAACATAGTATGAGTTGCTCATCGTCAATCTACTCTGACTTGATGTAGGTACACGGGAAGTCCTTCGACCAATTCTTTCTCTTGTGACGAATCCCAGCTGATTTGGTCATTCTGAATGCTGCCAATTTGCACAATGCGAATTGGCGAATCCGCGCGACCAGGCAAAGCGACAAACAGACTCCCTTTGACATTGCGATTCGAAGTTTCATAGACCCATGCTCCGTCATTGGTGCGCCCAAGCCAACCCGACCAAACCAGAGGCGGCATGGGGATCGAGTAAATCTGGCGGCAATGCTTGGCCGTATTCTGTATGGCCTTGGCCGTTAATTCGGAGACATTGTCCAAGCACGCCTGTGCAATTTGACGAGACTTGGCGGCGTCTAGATCATCGGGTTTGAGCCAATTGGCACGATCGTCGACTTCGACTGCATCCAGTTTTTTCTGCAAATCCCCAAACGCCAATTCCATGGGAAGGCTGCCCGACATGCCGATGTAGATCAGGTCGTTTAACATGGTGTATTTCAGAATCGGTTCCAGTTCATCTTGTTCTAAGGTCAGCCGAATACAGTTGCAGAATGCGCTTTCCCAGGCATATCGATTTGAAGCGGTCACCTGATTTAGGCTCCCCAGAGCTTTGGCAATCTGTCCGCCAAGTTTGCGCTGCGGAGATACGGAAATACTTCGAAAGTTGTTTTTGCGCAGATTCTTGGGTTCGGAATCGGCGCCATCGAATGAGATGGTGTATCTGAACTTCAGTCGGTCATTGGCAGGTTTCTGACTGCGAAACTCATCGTGGCCGGGTTCTGTAAGGTAATATTGCCTATTGTCTTTCGTCCGGAGCACATAAAGCTGCATGACAGGTTGCTTGTAAACGTCGATCAGGCGCGACGTCAGTGCGTCACCGTTTTCCGGATGTCGCGCCGAAATCAAGTCGACACTTCGAAACGTGTTCTGCCAATCGTCAGAATTCCCAGGCAATGGGCCATCCAGACATGGGCGAAGTTGCTCCGACAACAAGCGAGCACGAACCGGAGTGAGGCTGGAAATATCACCATTTGGAATTTCTTCAAATATCTCGCTTAGCCGGTCCATCTGTCGCCAAACAGCAAGGTGCGAATCGTCCGTAATTCGCTCTAAATCGGTGGCCATCGAAGGTGAAACGTTTGCCAGAAACTTCAATTGAGCAACAAACTTATCGACGTCGCCAACGGCCAAAGTGATTAGATCCTTCGCACCATTTGCTTCCTTCTGCAAGCGGTTGTCGTCGATTCGCCTGGCAATTCGGGCTCGAAGCAACAGCAAATTATTCCGAGCGTTTCCGGACATGTTTCCATTGGTACGATCCAAATCGTCCAGGCGGTCCAGCAGTGGTTGTAGCAAGTCATTGGTCAACGTTTTTGCTTGTTCTAGATTCTGAAGATTGGATTGAATCCGTTGAAGTTCGGCATTGTAAATTTCCAGTTGTTGCTGCCGGGATTCTGCGTCCAACTTACGAAACTCGGAACGAAGTTCTTCGATCATAGCCAGTTCGTCATCACCTCGGGCCAGTGCTTCTGCTTCACCTAGAAGTGATCTGTCCTCCAGTTCGCGAGCTTCACGGATCAACGTGTTCAGTTTTTCTTGCCGTTGCAGTTCCGCCGTTTTCAGATCCTGCAATTTACCTACCAGTATTTTGAAATCGGGTGATTGCGTAATGTGCGCTTTTTCTTCTCCAAAATCGGCAACGAATTGCAATCCAGGTTCAACCGCATGGTTGGTTACAAATTCGTTTAACTTGTCGATCGCGACATTGCGTTCACGCTGTTGACGAAGTTTGAAAAAGCCGAGCATAACTCCGGTGGTCAAGATCGCGAGTCCGATAATCGCCACGGCTCCCAGCAGGCGACGGCGACGCGTTGTCATCAGGTCGAACTCGGCAATCCGCTGGCGATATCGTTGAACAACCACCTTGGGAATGGATAGATCGTGTCGTCGAACTTCTTCGAATTGACGTTCCAAGGGAACTCGATCCGTTTCCGATTCCAGCAGCGATTCCAATCGATTGAGCGCTAGGTCAAAGGAAGCTTGATTCGCTTCTTCCGCATCTTTCTGTTCTAACCATTCCAACGTGGGAAGAATCGGTTCGACTAATCGGTCTGTCGGCGGCAAACCACTCTTGGCGAACCATTGATTCCAATCTTGTCGAAGTAAACGGCTGGCATCGAGATCCATTTCCGCATGGGCAGAAACGAGTTGCGGGCCGATTTCGGCCAAACGGCTGGCAGCGTATTTGGATTCCAATCGCCGAAATTTGCTCTTCAGCTGCTGCGCCATGTCTTGGGGTGGCTTTACGGACCACGGCTGACTTGCTAATTCGTCCGAGACCGCTTGGATGGCTAGAAAATCGTCGGCAGCAATTGCCTTGCTTAGACTTAGCTTGAGTTCCGCGATACGAGCTGTTTCATACGCTTGAAGATCTTCGGTCCAAGCGGTATTCGCAGGATCTTTCTTGGCCAGCAAACGCAAGACATCAAGTCGCACGGCCAGCGGCGCACGAGCCAACGCTAACAAGCGATGCTTTTTCAAAAGAGTCTGAAGGGGCGCTTCTTGCGAATACGCTTCATTCAATTCAGTTGCCAAATCCAACTGCAGGCTCGGCGGAGCGACCATTTCGTGGGTTACTTGAACCTGACGCCAAGATTCGTGGTCAATCGAATCGAGCAACGCGACGGCATCCAAAAGATTCGGAGCCACTTCACAGTGTTCGATCGCTTCCGAACGAAATCCATCTCGCAGCAGCTTGCCGGCGTCTCGCAGTCGTTGATTTACTTGCTCGCAGGCAAGAAAATAATTTGCCGAAACATCGGCGACATGTTCAGCAAGTGCCGAATTGGGCGAGTCCAAAATATCATTGATATCTGCGACTAGGCGTTCTAGTTCCATCATTCCGCAGATCCAATCTGTAAATAGGGTACTTCGAATACCTCACCGTCGGGTGTCGTGATTTTACGGACGATGGTGAGGGAGAGCTGGGGACGAAGCTTGTTGTCTCTTAGTAGGTCAATTAGAGATTCCGAATATTGATCCACAATTGCTTGTTGCGTTTCAATGGTATTTGCTAAGTTACCAAAGTCGACCTGCCGTATACCAATATCTTCATAAAGTGGATCACTACCGGGAAGGCCATTTAGTTCGGCAAGGATTTTCATCCGTTCTTGCGGCGTGTCAGCATTGCGACAGCTTTCCAGTTCATCAATTGCACTACGTCGTTCGTTGCGTTGCTTTTTCCATTTGTGGACGACCGGGTTGGTTTTATTGGCATTCCAAATGAGGTCATACGTTTCTTTTTTTCTGTTTAATGCATTAAGTGCAATTACCAAGCGACTCTTGGTTTCCATTTGCATACTCAAGGCAAAATCGCCCGACCGAGATTTGGACTCTACGCGGGACAGCAATTCGCAATTCCCAATAACGACAAGTGGCGGTTCGTCCCAATTCGGACAATCCACAATCGCCTTTGTCAAAAACAGGTGCGATGCGGGGCCAATTGGGAGTTCTGATAGATCGATTGTCCAGGTGCCCTTGTTCTCCAAGTCCATATTTCGTGCTTCTTTCTCGCGTATTGGACTGTTTAGCGGTATGGTTTGCGATTCGGGAAAAACAATCACTAGTTGTGCAGCAAAACTCTTCAATGCGGCATTGCTTTCTTCGCCGTCGTCCAAGCGTAGGTAACATGTATTGTTGTCACGAGAAACAGCAGCAATTTGAACGAGCTCTTTATCCTTTACGTTCGTACGCGTGTCTTTCTTGAAGAACAATCCACTGTCACGAAACAAGAATTCGCCAGGCCATGTTTCATGCGCTACTTTCGCATCGAGCAGTTTCACTTTTGTAAAGTCGGGGAGACGTGATATATCATAAGGTCTATTGTCCTCGAAGATGAATTGATACTTTTCGTTTGTTGTTTGCGATACTGCATTAGACGGCGGGGGTCAACTGAGGTGTCTGCCGATGCGCCGGCGGCTCTTGGTGTCCTGCTCTTTTGTGTCCGGCACGGAATGGCCGACCGACGGTACCGTCGTGCGAAACAGTGCTGTTGTCTTGAGTATCCGGGTTGTTTTCAGAGTCGTGAACCTCAGAATCGTGAACTTCCGAGTCTGTTCGTGGCGACGGCAGTTGGCCGTCGTCTTGGTTACACTGTCGGACTCATAGTTCGTTGCGGCGCAGTTTGGGCACGTTCGTTAGTGCTTCGCTTCGCAAAGCTTCCGGAATCCAAGTGTGCCGGCCATAACCAGCATTGCGGTTATCAAAATAACGGCAGCGCCGATGGCAAGCGGTTGCCAGAGTGGCCGGCGGTATTGCGGTTCGTTGATGTCGTCTGAACGGCTGCGTGGAATTGTTGGGGCGCTGGGTGGACGCGAGCGATTGGCATGCGACGGTGGTAATGCTGCTTCGAGTTCGAAAGCGTCATCTTCGTCGTACTCAACATCGTTCTGGTCCGCGTTCAATCGCATTTGGTCGGTTAAGCGAGTTGCAGTGGGACGAGCGAACGACGAAACTTCGATTGCCGTTCCTTCTCGTGCAGCCGCTGCGTAAATGCTGGCGGCCACTTGGCCGCGAAGACGTGTCAGGTCCAATACACTTGCGGCAGAAACCGACTTGAGCAGATCGATATCTGGATGATTTGGAACGAACCGCCACTGACATTCAACACCAGGCGGCAATTTGGCGTAGAACGAACTAAAGGTCGTTTGCCAACGCGTTGCGTGTGGCAGTAGCGCCATCGCTTCCGCGATCAAACGTAACACATCCGTGCCAAGCTCGTATTGAACGTATAAATGCGAATCGCCCTGCATTGCCGTTTCTAACAGCCGACCTGCCCAGCCGGCGTCTCCCGTGATGCTTTCCCAATATTGGCAACGGTTTGGCGTGGTTGTTCCTGTGGGAAAACTTGGGCGTGCGTCCAATTCTTGCGGTGGTTCCGTCCACGCTGTGCGGAATTCGTTGGGTTGATTTAGCCACCAAGCCGGACTGGGTGTTAGGGATTTGATCAAAGACCAAGTGATGGACGATTTTGTTGGTTCGCTGTGAATAATCCAGCCCTGCGTCTGCGATGCGTGTCAACGAATGATAGTGGTGACCATGCACTTCAAAGCGATAGTGCTATAGTTGACGGGATTCAAAGATGCATCACTGCTTCCGGATGCGAAAAGATGGCGGTAACCGCTCAGTGATTCAAGCCGGTCAGCAATGGATTTGGAAAGCCCTTTTGTGGCGGCAACGGTACAAAAGCCACGACTTCCGGTTTCAGGCCTTTTGGTGCAGACGTATAAATCAATTCTTGAATCATGACGCCACTCCGTTATTCAGATCCAGGATCAGCCGACCGACCATTTTGTGAATCGACAAAGGGTATCAGTCCGGGACAATGCTGCGAAACGGTCCACAAGATGGGAACTTCACACCATTTGGGATCGATAGCCGATGGCCGAATGCCCAGATTTCCGGTCGTTGGATCTCGTTCCGGTGCGACGCCCGTCGGCCGACAGGAACGAACAAGACTTGCGAACAAAACGATTCGCCGCTTGGAGACCAATTCGGGCGTAAACTTCCAAAGCAGTTGCTTGACTCGCTCAGACCGCTCGCGAATGGCGTCCAGATCCAAAGCGGTCCACGGAACATTGGTTCGGCGAATGACTGGTGATTCCAATGCATCGTCGTCCAATAAGGATGACCACGCATCGTACTTTGTCACGACCACGATCAACGGTCGCGAATAGGCTTGGTTTTGTTCCAGGCCAACATGTCGGCGAACTCGGTCGGCTAATTCGTGCAGCAGAATTTCTTGTCGGGAAGTGACAATATTGTCTGACAGTTGAGGGTCATTGGAACGCCGGGCACACGCTTCGCGAAATCGCGGATCTTGAGTGGGATCGTACAAGAAGAGCAAGCTTTGTGATTTGGCCAAATGGCGAGTGACTCGGTTTTGCCCCGTGTCTTTTCCGGGTAGAAACGATTCACCTGCGTTGTCATAAAGCGTCAGAATACGAGACACCTTTCTGGCATTTTCAAAGGATGGGTGCTTTTGCGTGGGACGCATGGAATACATAAACGGCAACGGCAGCATGACTGGCTGGTTGTCTAACAGCACATTGTCGTACAAGTCTCCTTGCTCTTCTGTTTTGGCAAGCTTGACAACTTTGTCACGATCCTGATTAAAGAACTGCTGATCTTCGTATTCGCTTAAGATTTTGTTGGACTGTGGGTCTGCGTCTGTGAAGTTGATATGGAATTCACGAGGCATCATTTGACGAAGTCGCCAAATCATGGATGCAAGAAAATACGTTTTTCCGCAGGCCGGCGAGCCAATGATGGAGAAAAAAGTGGGCGTGATTTCCAGCAAGGGTTTGGGAATTCGAAGATGGCAAGAGGGACATGCCAAGGTTTGGCAAATGGCTCCATTCGAATCAATGGCATTTCCGTTGGGGTCGAACCGGCTAGGCAAAAAGCGTTTCTGTTCGTCCGAACCAAGTTTGGGGTCGCCGATTAGCATTGCGTGTTCCGAAATCCAACGAATTTCATCCGTCGGAAATCCGTTCCAGCAATGCGGACAAGTTATTCGATTCCGAATGGTAAGACGGAGTGTTGAATCAGTCATGGACATGGTGCTTATTCAATGGTGATCATCTTTCCGGGGTTGCCGGAGCCGGCCGAAATTGACTCGCCATACTGCTCTAAATACGGCATGATTTTTTCTGATAACTCTTGCATTCGCGGATTGTCTGTATAGGGCTGAACAGATTCCCAAGCTTCCAATGCTGCTTGGTAAGCCGCTTGATTCTGACCGTTGGACGCAAATTTGCCGGCCTGCTTCATTTGGTCAACGGCTTTGGCAATTGCCTCCGCTTGCGTCAGACCTTCCGCGTCGCTTGGTTCGCCAGATTCCGCTTGGTTGTTTTTGATGAAGTTGCGTGACTTGACGATTCATTGGTTGTGGATTCTTCGTTTGCGGTATCGATGTCGGGTTCGTCCATGGTCTCTGCGTCGGGCTGCGTTTCTTCTTCGTTCTGTGGACGCTGTTCCGAAGATTCGTCCTGAACTTCCGGTTGCTGACGTTGTTCGGGCTGTTTGTTACACGAGCAACCGAACTGCGAACCCGCTAGGAACACGGTCAGTGAAATGACGACCAAGATATTCGATGTGGAATGGTGCATGGCTAGTTACCGCTGAAAGCGGAGAGTCTGTTGTTCGAATCGAGGATCCGTTTCGTATTCAGAAAAAGCACAAGTGACCGTCTTGTTCCCGCACACGTTCTGCAAGGCGTCCGTTTCTTTGTGTTCTTAAAGATGGTGACGGGGCGTCCGTTGATGTACTGAACCGATGGCACTTGAACATAGGTGACATAACTGCCGTTCTTGCAATCGCGATCAGGACATTTCAGAATCTGGAACCGACACACGCGAGGCATGTTCCGGTCTTCAAACGCATGAAAGTCGGTGGTTCACGCTGCAGATTAGGGTTTGCGGAAACAGCGACATTGGGAATCGGAATTCTGGGTAGCTTTTCGATGACGCGCATCGCTTTTGTTTCTAGCAATACCAATGAATTGGAAGCGATGGTCTGGTTGACGCCACTTTGCAGAGTCGTTGCTGGTTGAAAATCAGGAAGTTGCTGCGTTACGTAATCTACGATTTTGGAACTGGGAACCGCCAACGCCACCTTTTGCGAATACCGAACGCTTGCGTAACGAACTGCCTGCGGGTCAATCAAACGAAAATTGATACCCACAACCACTCGGTTGGACTGAGAAGCGGCGAACCATCTCCATAGGCTTTGTCAAACAGTTGTGCCAATACGCCGTCTTTTCTCGAACCTGCGGTCACCTTCGCGAACATCGGACGCTGGAAGTCGCAGGATGTGTCCATCAGAAGTGGTTACCGCTTTATCGATGTCGGCCCCTTTGACAAAAGCACACGTCATCAGCGAATCAGATTTGTTTGCTTCGCCATTGAATACAGGCAAGGGTTGGCGAGCTAGTGAATTCGGTTCGAACTTAAGCAACGCCAAATCATAACTTGAATCAGCATCTTCCAGCGTCACACGTACCGGCTGATCATAGGCAGGACCAAAGAAGGCTTCAAATCCATCGTACGGTATGATTTCATCATCTTTGACGACACTATGGCGGTTGGTCAGAATCCAACCATTGGCAATGACGAAACCAGTTGCGTAACCGACTGTCCGCAATGCATCGTCGGCCGTATCATTAGTGCGGTCCGACAGATCGGATTCATCCATGTACGTCATGTAGAGCCAACCGACATCAGGGCGATACGGTTTGGAGTCTTTGGGCAGCACCGCCGTTTCAATCAGCTGCTTAAAGCCGTCACGCTCTTCTTGATTCAATGGAACGTCAAAGGCAGTTACGTTTGCAGAAACGTTGGTCGCAAATCGAGCGACCGTTCCCAAGTTTTGGATGATCTCCTGTGGAGTGACGTGGCCAATATCAATCGCCGTTTGCCATTCCTGAAATGCCAGATCCAATTGACGCCGACGTACGTGAACTAAGGCGGAATTGTTGAGCGCGGCAATGTAGTTCACTCGCTCGATGTTGGTGAATTGCGGGATTCGCGATTTCCAGCGTTCGACGCAAACTTCAAAGTGTTCGCCGGCATCTTGGACTTTTCGTTCGTAGCCGATGTAATAGATCCCCAAGGCAAAGTCGGCTTTGATGTCACGTTCGTTCCATTTACTGGCTTTCAGAAACCGCTCTTTTGCTTCTTCGTATCGGCCAGATTTCAACGCATCAACGCCCAATTTGAATGCTTCTTCGGCCGCCTTTTTCTGGCTAACAAGCTTTTTCAGATAGCGTTGATCGGCATCCGACAATTGGTCAATGGCGATCATCGCTTGGGCGCCTTTCGGATTGAGTATCCGGATCTTCTGGCCCTTGATTTCGAGCAATTCCGCTTGGACACGAGTCTTTGTGGCCGCATGCGTCCAAAAACGAAGCCGTGCTTCAACCGGCGCGATCAGAAATGACAATACTGCGAAAGCAGCGATGTATCTTCGAAGCACGATTTGTCTCCCCGAGCATATTCTTGTTGTCTGACGGTCCGCCGTTTTACCAGCCAAAAGTGTAGGTGTCCACCGATCATCCTAATTTTGGGCACCGAATGGGGTGATTTCGGCACCACTTGGATCAATTGCGTGGTTTGAACCTCGTGTTAAGTGATCCGTTCAGAAAGCTATTCCCGGAACTTGGCCCATTAACGACCAGTCGAATTTCGATTTTTCGTTTCCAGAGTTTCGTTTCTTGAACACACCCGAAGGACATTTCTTCGGGGACGCTGCGCAAGCTGCAGCTTGTTTGTTACCCGATTCAATGGCCTGGACAAGTGACAACTTGTTTTTGGCCAGCACACCTTACGCCATGCGACTGTGCAACCACGCCCGAGCGAATTGCCAATCGCGTTGCGCCGTTGCGATAATAGCTGGGTTCGAACTTACATCTGTCCTCGGCTGGGTTCCAAGCATCGGCGTCCAAAGCGGTTCGAATTCGATTCTGGAAGATTGTCGTGAATTACGAATCGACAGGCCTGTCATGGCAAAACCCAGCCGACCAACCCCAGCCGTTTGGGCACTAGCCGGCTATCGCCGCTTCCGTGCCGCCGGAAGAACCGCCAGCGGTACGAGATAGGTCCCATGGATTGCTGGTCACTCCATAAAGTGAGGAATCCGTCACAGCTGTCATTCCAAATTCTGGTGAATGTGTTCGACCGAACAGGACCAAACCCGCCTTACGATATCGTTTGACTACGGTATCGTCGTACTTGGGCTTGTAGCCCTTCAACATTCGTGAGCCGCCGCTGCATTCGACACCTTTCATTTGAAACAACAGGTCTTTCACCAGAAACGGTACGCCTCGAAACGGGCCGTCTGGTAGTCCGTCGGCGATTGCTTGGCGTGCTTCGTCATAAAGCTTCACTACGATGGCATTGACTTTGCCATTGATAGCTTCAGCCCGAGCGATCGCCGCTTCAAGAAGCTCCTCCGGTTTGACCTTCTTCGTTCGCACCAATTCTGCCAAGCCAAGTGCGTCGTAGCTGGCGTATTCTTCGTACGGCAGGTGCTTGTGAGTGGTATTTGCTGCGGCATGTCTACATAAAGCCGCCAACATCAGCCCGCCGCCGAGTTTCACCGCATCACGACGGTCGAGATTCTTATATTTCGGATCAAAAGCCGATGGAATATTCATGAATTGAACCTTAGTAGCGGTTACGAATGAACCACAGACGGTTCGATGGGCCGAATGTTACTCTGTTTCCCTGGTCCATTCAGACGACGCTTTCAACGGTTGACTGTCTTCCGTCTTACCGTCAAGACGCCACACAATATGGTTCTTGTCAGTCACTTTGATTTCGAAGTTCGCATTGGAGTAGGACTTTCCAGCAACCATCCCCGTGATCGTACCGGTCCCGCCGTCCGCGGAAAGCTTTGTGTATTTCAGTTCGTACCAGTCACCGTTTGAAACGTATCCGTTAATCTGGCAAACCTTGCGATCAGCCTGCCATCCTCCGATCTCCGCGCCGTTACTTGTTGTCGATCCATCACTATCGGAGAACCGTCCGATTCCGGTAGCCGCCCCTTTGACCTTTCGTAGGGTAAACTTACCCTCAAGGACTTTTTCTCCGACCGTCATCTTAGTGGTCCATTTGCCTTGGATCTGGTTGATCCAAGCAAGGGCATCTGCTTCAGTAACTTCTCCAGCAAAGGCGGTGCTTGCCAACAATGACAACAAGATAGCTATTGTAAAACGCATTTTCATCACTCCTAAATCTGAGGCATTGAGAGTTAAGTTCATTATTGGATCGAATTTCTATTTATCAGCGCGTAAAAGTGGTTCTATTTCATTCGAGAAAACCAGAATCTTCGACGAATTGTGACTCCTATTTCGTCATTTGCATAATCGTTTTTTGCAGCCACGCGCGAGCGAACACCCAGTAGCGATCACCGGTTGACGCCGAAACGCCGATGGCCTTTGACGCCTCGGCGTTGGTCAATCCGGCGAAGTATCGCAGTTTGACGTAGTTTGCCTTTTGCGGATCGTATGATTCGAATTGGGCCAGCGCGGTGTCGAGTTCTATCAAGCGGTCGTCGTTTTCGGTTGGCGATGCAATTTCGTCTTCACTAAAAGAGACTTGTTTTCGATCACCACCGCGTTTCTGCGACTTTCGCCGACGAGCTCGATCGACCAAGATCCGGCGCATCGCTTCGGCCGCCGCTCCAAAGAAATGGGCTCGGCCATTCCAATCTGCAGTTTGTGTTGCGCCAATCAAACGCAAATACGCTTCATGAACAAGCTCGGTCGGCTGCAGCGTTTGACCATTCGCCTCCGCCGCCAAACGAGCTCGCGCCAAACGCCGTAGTTCGTCATAGACCAACGGCAGCAACTCGTCGGCGGCTGATTCATTGCCGTCCTGGATCGCGATGATTAGTTCAGTAACGTCAGACATAACTTTCCGCTCGTTCTGCATCGGATAACCGCTTGGGCGTTAACCTCGAACATAGAATTCCCTTCCCAGCCGTTTGGGCGCTAGCCCCGGACATTGAACGAACATCACCCGCTGACAACCGCAGGCGTTTGGTCTGGGTCCGGGGCTAGCGCCCCAAACGGCTGGTGTGTGTTCTGTTGTCATCAATCGAATCGTTTCTAATAAGTAGCCCCGAACGTGCACATCCATCACCAACCGCTTGGGCGCTAATCTCTAACGTTGGATTCGCTTCCCAGCCGCTTGGGCGCCAGCTCCCGGACATTGAACGAACATCACCCGCTGACAACCGCAGGCGTTTGGTCTGGGTCCGGGGCTAAGGCTCAAACGGCTGGTGTGTGTTCTGTTGTCATCAATCGAATCGTTTCTAATAAGTAGCCCCGAACGTGCACATCCATCACCAACCGCTTGGGCGCTAATCTTTAACGTTGGATTCGCTTCCCAGCCGTTTGGGGCTAGCCCCGGACATATTGAACGAACATCACCCGCTGGCAACCGCAGGCGTTTGGCCTGGGTCCGGGGCTAGCGCCAAACGGCTGGTGTGTGTTCTGTTGTCATCAATCGAATCGTTTCTAATAAGTAGCCCCGAACGTGCACATCCATCACCAACCGCTTGGGCGCTAATCTCTAACGTTGGATTCGCTTCCCAGCCGCTTGGGCGCTAGCCCCGGACATATTGAACGAACATCACCCGCTGGCAACCGCAGGCGTTTGGCCTGGGTCCGGGGCTAGCCGCCCAAACGACTGGTGTGTGGTGTGCTGTCATCAATCGAATTATTTCTAATAACTACTTTCCGCGATCCATTCGTTCCTGTGCTTCACCGGCATACTCAACGACTCGCTCCAATTCACTTTCAGATGTCACCAATGCCACGTCACCTCTTGTCGTCCAGACGGGTCGGTCATCGAATACGTTGTCGGTTCCGATTCTCAAACCTCGCGTGCAATTGGCTTTCAGTTGATCTCGGACGGTGACTCCTTTGTACCCCACGGCTGTTACCACAACGTGAACATGGTTGGTGCGAGGATTGGCAACCCACAACTTCCAATTTCGATGAGCACAATGTTCCTCGATGGTTGTTTTGACGATTTCACGATGCGATTCACTCAGCAATACAATTGGATGTTTGAGGCGATCGCGATGCCATTTTTCCAGCAACGGTCGCGGTGGATGCGTTGCACCGTTCTGTTTCCACCATCGGCGATCACCATGTAGAAAAGTGCCATACACTGACCACGTGATGAAATACGCTAGTGGTTCGTTTGTGAATTCCATGACTGGCATTGTGGAATGAGTGTGAAACCAAGTGTGTTCATATTGCCAGTACATTCTATTACTTTTCGTCCGGAAGTCGTCACGACATACCGATTGTTTTTCGCGGTATGCGAAGCGCGCCCCAGCCGTTTGGACGCTAGCCCCGGACCAGCCCTTCGATACAGGTATCGTCCGGGGCTAGCGCCCAAACGGCTGGGGTGAGGCTGAGGCTGAGCGTGAGTTGAATTGTGGGTGATCTGTGGTCTGCTCACACGGTGGCGGTGCTTTACGTTCTGCGAAACAATCGCCTTCTTTGCATGACGACCAACATTCCAATCGCCATAAATCCGACCGGAAATGATGGTTCGGGGACTGCTCGAAACGAGATGTCATCAAAGCTGGCGTCGACTCGCTGTGGCGACGTCCAGCCAGTCGAAATCCAGGCGGCAACGCCAAACGTGCCGATAGGGAACGGGTCGTCTAGCTGGTAGGTCTGTTGCGGGGCGTTCGGTTCGTCGGTACCGACTCGCCAAGCCTTCAACGACAACGTGCTATCCACCTTTCCAGCTTCCAGCCACCATTCATCACCGGCGTTGAACGACGGGATTTGTTCGCTGGGGACTGAAAGGAATGTACAGTCGGTGTCACTGTGGCATTCCCAAAAGCCGAAACTACCGTCTTGGCTGGACCCGTTGAAGAGATAGGATCGACCGAGATTCTCTAGCGATTGAAGAAAAACCGCCGGAGATGTACCAGGTGTGTTCGCAGTGATACGCAGCCGCAAATAGCCGTCCCCGATGTTGCTGACATTCGACGCAACGGATTCGACTGCCCCTAGATCACCAACGGCAATTTGTGTTCGTGACGAAATTCGATATTTACCGTCGCTGATTTCCCAAACTCCCTCATATCCAAAATTCTCTTCATGTTTCCAACCGTCATCGTTGCCGTCGGAAAAGTCGTCGAAGAAGATTTGTTGTGCCGAAACGGTGTTGGCGCTATTCAACACGAGCGAAACGAAAATGGAAAGCAGTGTGAAAATGGTTGATCGAATCATGGAATACCTCTAGTTAAAATTGCGACGGAAAGGAAAGCTTTTTACAATAAGTACATGTCTGTCTTGCGGGGGTATTCCGGCTAGCGTTCCTCCTTGGCAGTAGAGCTAAATTCGGACGCTTTTTGCATGAGGCTTGCGAGCGTTTCGTGTTCTTTTTGCGGGATCCAATCGCCGTGATAGGCGTAGACTTTTTCGGCTTCAATTAACATTGGCTGGATATCGCTCGTGCTTCGTTGCTGTCTTAGCAGCATCTCTGCAAGTCGAATCCGAGTGAACGCTCGCTCGGGATGATATTCCGGTAGTGACTCGTCGCGATGTCGGACATCGTCGCGGAGAATCTGTTCAAGTCGAACGATGTCGCCTGAATCAGTAAGCCGTTGCACAAGCAATTCCGGAATCCATTCGCAGTCAAATGATTCGAAAGTTCCAGGACGGAATTGGTTTGCCTTTACCAGAAGGTCGATGTATTCACCCTTGTCGCCACGATGCTCTTGAATCAGTGCCAGGGCAGTTGTGTATAGGACATTGAAGATATATCGTTCGTCGCCCTTGACGAGACGCTTGATCTGGGAACTCATGGTTTCAAGTGAGCCCGATTCGACTGCATTCCAATTTCCGGACTTGGCGAGTGCATGGACCAACAACGCCACCGAATGCGTGTCGTGTTTTTGAGCTTCCAGTAACTCTGGAATCAGCATCTCATAGACTGCTTTCGCCTCTGCTGGTTTTCCTGCAGCTTCGAGTATCGTGGCAAGTTCAAACCGGATCCAAAGGCGAGTGGTCGTGCCGTGTTTCGGGCTTAGTTCGACTCCTCTTTCCAACAAAGGAATTGCCGCTGAAAAGTTTCTGGCAGCTGATCTGGACCTAGCCTTAACCGTTGGATTCCAAGGTTCATCGGGATAGGCTTGATCGTACAGATCGCTCGCCTCTCGCAATTTGCCAGCCATTCTGAGCCGTTGAGCTGCTTCGTCGGCGCAGTCCTGCTGCGTGCGTTTCGGTAGTTTCTTGATCAATGCCTCAATTTCAGAAGCCCTTTGATCGGCACGAAGCTGCAATTGCATGCCCCAGATGTGCCCGACGCATACAGCATTCTTGTCATGGATCAATGGCCAGTGTGCGATGACCTCATCGGCCATGCGATTGGCCTTTGCTTCGAAGCCGGGAACGACGCCCTTGGCCCACATGTCGTCAACTTCCGATTCCAGTACCTTGACAAGGTAGTCACCATTGGCTGCGTTGATCGCAAGGCCTCGCGCCTCATTGACCAATTGATCACGGCGTTCACCGTTTTCAAGCTTTCTTGAGAGCAGTATCGCCGCGATCTGATCTTCAACATTTCCAAATTGTTTTCCGTAAGCAACGGCTTCGTTGGCTAATTCTTTCGCACCAGCTAAATCGTTGTGAAAGTATTCGAGGTGGCCCGCTAGGTCTTGGAATGGATTTGATTCAAGTCGCGACTTCTCCACGTCGGTCAAGCCTCGTGTTAGCTCGCATGCCTTCTCGAGCTTCGTTCGTGCCGAAACCGCTTTATCCCAGGCAAGTTTGAAACCAAGATGTCTATAGATGTCGATTTGCAGCAACTTCGATGCGGACGTGTCGTCCAAACAGGTTAGGGCTTCTTCGAGGCATGGAACCGCATTCACGTTCCAAGATGTCGCCCTGCGATGTAGGAAAGACGCCAGCTCCAGCGATTTTGGCGGATAAGTGTCGCGGGCAACTTTCTCAGCAATCTGATATTGCTGACCTTCTTCTTCGCTCATCGCGAACCGTGCGAAAGCCTTTGCCAAGGTCATTCGAATTTCGATTTCGACGCGTCGGTCCTCCAGTTCAACTGAGTTCAAGTCAGCGGCGAATTTGCTCAATAGATCGCTGACTTTGACCTCCGTGCCTTTTTCCGGATCTGGCCCGGCCTTTGTGAGCAGAGACTCCAACACGTCGAGAGTCGATTGTGCTCGCTTCGCAGCTTGCTCAGCGATGACGACCTGTTGTTTGAGTTGGGCCGCGTTTTCTTGCGCAATCACTCGCTGCTGGTCGGCCACTTCGCGTTGTTCATCCGCTATCTGGCGTTGTTGATTTTCGTTCGCCCAGGCGATGGTCGTGAACACGATGCCAATCAGCAGAGACGATGCGATGGCGGCGAACGTGCCGACTGCAACTCGATTTCGCTGGTACAGTTTCTTCAGTTGATAGACAAACGACGGCGGACTCGCTTTGATCGGTTCGTTGGCAAGATGGCGGTCGATGTCGCGACTTAAATCGCTGGCCGTTTCATAGCGACGGTTGCGATCTTTCTCCAAGCTCTTCATCACGATCCAGTCCAGATCTCCAGCGACTGACTGGCGCAAGGCATGCGGTTGTAGCGAACGTTTCCCAGCGACCAAGGTTGCCGCATTGTTCTTTAACGTGCTGAGCACCGTCGATGGCTTGATTGGTTCTTGTTCGCGAATGATGCGACGCATGCCGTCAAAGCCGGCTTCGCGAAGCGTGTCGGCGTCGAAGGGCGGCTGACCGGTCAACAGTTCGTACAGCAAGACGCCCAGCGAATAGACGTCGCTGCGAGTGTCCACGTCCAGACCGCTCATTTCGGCCTGTTCGGGACTCATGTATTGCGGCGTACCGACAATTTGGCCGTACCGAGTGAACAAGGTCTTTTCTGTCAGCGGCTGGCTCAGTGCTTTGGAAACGCCAAAGTCAATCACCTTCGGCACGGGGACTCCGTCATGCAGCGTGACCATCACGTTGTTTGGCTTTAGATCACGATGGATGACTCCCTTTTGGTGAGCATGCTGGATCGCGCGACAAACTTGCTGGAATAGTTCCAGCCGCCCACGAGTCCCCAGACGATTGGCATCGCAGTATTCGGTGATCGATGCTCCTTTGACCAACTCCATCACGAAATACGGCCGTCCCGTTTCCGTTGTTCCGGCATCCAAGACTTTGGCGATGTTCGGATGGTCCATCATCGCCAACGCTTGACGTTCTGCTTCGAAACGAGCGACCACTTCCTTGGAATCCATTCCGGGCTTGATGATTTTCAAGGCGACTCGGCGGCGAACCGGCGACGTCTGTTCGGCCATGAACACCAGCCCGAATCCACCTTCGCCCAACTTTTCCAGCAGTTTATAACGCCCGATTGTCGAACCTTCGCGTTCCAAAACGTCAAAGTCGGGTGTCGCGGTCAGAGCGTCTACGGGAGCTTGCAAGAACGAATCGGGAGCCTGGTGCGCGGCAATCAACAGCTCCACTTCTTGACGCAACGCCGAGTCGCCTCCGCAGGCATTATCAAGAAAGGCATCGCGTTTGGCTCCGGACGCTGCTTGGATCGCTTGAAAAAATATCGATTCGACTTTATTTCGTGCTTGCGTCTGCATCGTAATCCTCGCGAAAAACTGCTGGAAAACCATAATTTCCTACCGACTTCGGGGCTCGCATAGTAGTGCGAGAAGATTCTTGAAATACCTCACTGATTTTTTGAAAAACTTGGAAATATCTCGTTACCGCCTCGATGCAAGATGTGCTGAAGGCGGGATCGTAGAATACTGGGCCACAATCCAGGTGGGCGAATCAACGTTGGAATTCTGCTTATTCGAATCAGACGGACCATTCGGTAGACTCGTTCTATTCTTTGCGCGGCGAACGAAACTTGGCGCCCCACTTGCTTTTTTGCTAGCGGAGGATGGCTGCCAGGTTCGATGCGACGATGGTGTAGTTCGAATTTGACCGCATGATCAGGGAATAGCGAGTCACCTTATGACCCACTTTCAATTAAATTGTGAAGGCATGAACTGCCCGATGCCCATTGTGGAACTGACCAAAGCCGCTCGATCACTGGAGGTTGGGCAGAAAATTGAAGTCACCGCCACTGACTTGGCGTTTAAGCCTGACTTAGAAGCGTGGGCCCGACGCATGGGACATACGATCGAGCAATTTGATGAAGCGGACGACAAATCGCACGCGATCATCTGTCTGGGCAGTAAAAAATAATCAACGAGATTGATCATGTCTGAAGATTTGAAGAATGTAGTGGTCATTCTAACTGTCGGTAAATCCGATGGTGGCAAAGCTGCAACGATGGCTTTTTCGTGTGGCATGTCGGCCATTGCGATGGGACACAACGCCGTTGTTTTTTTGACCAGCGACGGAGCGGTTTGGGGTTACCAAGGCAGTGCCGATGGAACTCAAGTCCAAGGATTTTTGCCGCTGCGTGAATTGATTTCGCAATACCTGGAACAGGGCGGTCGGATCATATTGTGTTCTGTGTGTCATCGGACGTGCAGTGTTGGCAGTCCTGACCTGCCGCCGGTAGCGGAAATGGTACCCGAAACAGAGATTGGCGGATTCGCCACTATTTTGGAACTCGCCATGAACGGCATGTCCGTCACCTTTTAACAAAAAACGTTCGCCTTCTAACCGATGTCATGGGACCACGGATGAGTCACCTTCGTCAAGCAATCTTTGGATGGTTATTGCTGCAAAGTATGGGCGCTCTGGCCACGGCACAGACGGGACACGTGCTGGATGCCATAGGACCAGTCAACCAATCCATGGGTGGTGCGGGAACGGGGTTGCCGCTGGATGCCATTGGCGCGGTTCATCACAACCCAGCGTCCATCTGTGGTTTGCCCTCGTCCGAAGTTTCGTTTGGGTTCATGGGTTTTGCGTCGGACACGCAACTGAGTTCGGAAATTGATGCGAACGCATTTGGCCCAAATTTTCCAGCGACGAATCTCGCTGGTTCCACGAAATCGGATTCGGATATTTCGCCCATTCCCAGCATTGCACTGGTCCACAAGCGACCTGATTCTCCGTGGGTCATTGGACTGGGAGGCGTTGCTATTGGAGGCTTTGGCGTCGATCTCCCGGCCACTTCCGCCAACCCCATTCTTTCTCCGCAACCAGCACAAGGCGGCTGGGGATTTGGGAGGCATTTATTCTCAGTTTCAGCTAATGCAATTCAGCCCCACGGTGGCTCGGAAGCTTTGCAAACGGTTGGTCGGTGGGCTTTGCTCCGACATTCAATTCTGGGCCCTGCTGAGCATTGCTCCATTTAGTCTGGCGAATCCCAATTTGGACGGCAGCCATCCATCCGGTGCGCATGCCGACGCAGCCTGGGGAATGGGCTTTCCAATTAGAGCTTACTTTCAAATGTGTGTATCACCCTGAGCTTTGGTTTTTCGTACAAGAGCCCGCAATGGTTTGACGATTTCAAGGTCAATTCCGTCGACAATCTTGGTCAGTATCGGCAAGTCACGGGCAAACTGGATTACCCGTCCATTATCGCGCTGGGACTGGGCTATCACGGCATTGCACGAACCAAGTTGGCGGTGGACGTTCGTTACATTGATTACGAAAACACCGATGGCTTTGAACCGGCCAGATTTGCGGCCGACGGATCTGTGACTGGCTTTGGTTGGTCAAGCATTTGGGTGGTGGCAACCGGCGTCGAATTCGCATTGACCGAATCCTGGCGCTGGCGGTTCTGTTATACGTTTAATCAGTCGCCTATCGATCATTCGACCATGTTCTACAGTTCGCCTTCTCCCGCTCTAACGCAACATCATCTGAGCACCGGTTTCAGCGTCGACACTCCTGGCGGTTGGACGTGCCACATGGCGTACCACCACGGCTTCAAGAATTCCGTTTCTGGAAATTGGTGGCATCCTAGCTTGGGGCAAGTCCCCGGAACTCGCGTGACTGGTTCACTAGCCACACACGGTTTGCTGGGCGGGGTTAGCCGACGGTTTTAGGGACCGCGTCGACGAGTTCCGCAACCGCTTGGGGCTGTTCGCATGTTACAGGATCACGAAGCTGGGCAGGAGAATTTCGGATTTGCGCGCGACGGAATCAACAAGCGCCTTGAGTTTCCGTTAGCCAATTTACATAATCTTCTGCGGTCATAGGTCGTCCGATCAGGTACCCTTGCAGCACGTCGCAGCCGACATCTCTTAAGACATCCGCTTGGGCGGCGGTTTCCACTCCTTCTGCAACCACGGACAAACCGAGTCCCGTTCCCAGCGAAACGATCGAGCGCACAATGGCTTCAGAATGTGGGTCGTTGGTTAAGTCTCGAATGAAGGACAAGTCGATCTTCAGTGTATGAATACGAAACGTCTTGAGATAGCTTAGCGACGAATAACCTGTACCAAAGTCATCAATGGCAATCCGGAATCCAAGCGATGCCAAGCGTTCGATGACGGTGGTGGCGTGGGTCACATCGTCCATCATCGCGTGTTCCGTGATTTCCAGTTCGAACCATTCGGCCTTGGCTCCGGTTCGCTCCAAAATGGCTAGCAGTTGCTCGGTGAACCGAGGATGACGCAATTGGTGCGGCGAAACGTTGACAGCGACGTTCGGCAAGACTCCCTTGGCATGCCAATGACACGCTTGTTGCGCAGCCAACAGAAACACCAATTCTCCCAAGGGCAGAATCAGGCCGGTCTGTTCAGCCACGGGAATAAAGTCACTGGGTGGGATGTTTTTTCCGTCTCGAGTTTTCCAGCGAACCAGTGCTTCACACCCAATGGGGCGACCATCCGTAGCGTGTATTTTCGGTTGGAATAAAAGCCAAATCTCGTTGTCCACCATCGCTCGACGCAAGTTTGTCTGCACTTGATGGCGGAACGTAACACTGTCTTGCAGGTCTGGCGTAAACACGCACACTCGGTTCTTGCCACTGGCCTTTGCAGAATACATGGCAATATCGGCGTTGCACATTAATGCATCGACATCATGGCCGTGGTCAGGGAACCGAGTGACACCGATACTGATTCCGACAATCGCTTCCGAATCGTCCAGTTTAAATGGTTCGCGAAACGTGGTTAGCAAGTGGTCAAGTACTTGCTGCACGGAATCCGCTTGGGCGTCTTCATGGGGCATGATAACGGCGAATTCGTCACCACCGAACCGAGCGATAAACGCATTGCAACCAACGGCTTGTTGTATCCTTCGTCCCACCGCTTGCAATAGTTGGTCTCCCGCGGAATGCCCGGTCGAATCGTTGACGTGCTTGAAATCGTCCAGATCCAGAAAGCAAATGGTGACTCGTGTGTTGCCATCGGATTCATCCACGATTCGCTGCAAATATTCGCGAAAAAAACGCCGATTCGGCAAGTTGGTCAGGTTGTCAAACAGCGCTTGGTGGCGGAGCTTTTCCTGAGTGCGTTCCAGTTCGGTAATGTCAGACACCAGTGCAATGACTCGAGTTGCTCGTTCATCCACTTTGTCATCCCGATCCGACGAAGGACTCAACGAAATCCAATACGTACGTTCCACGCCGTCCGTGCGAACCATGGCCTTCCCGGACCAAGGAGCACCACCGGCCACTTTGTTTAGAATCGAATCGAACCCGTCAAGATCAAACCGAGCGGCATCCGTCAGCGTTTTGCCGATGGGCGTCGCTTCACGTTCTGAAAACATGGACACGAACGCTGGGTTTGCTTCGCGAATGACGCCTCCGGCCGACAGAATGGCCACTCCTTCCGATGCGCCTTTGAAGACGCTGGCCAGCAGACGCAATCGAGTTTCACGGCGTCGGTCTTCCGTGATATCGCGTGAGGTGGCCACCACATAACGGTCTCCGGTGCTGGAATCTTGGAAGATTGACCGCTTAATGGACACAATATTTCGCTTGCCAGAATAGTCACGACATTCGTGTTCGATCGGTCGACATTCACCGGTCCCCAAGATCTCTTTTTCAATTTCTGCCATGCGCTGCGCCAGTCCGCTTGGCACGACGGACTGTACAAATTGGCCGACCACTTGATCTCGATGAACACCGTGTGCCGTACAGAACGCGTCATTTGCAACAACAAGTTCGTCATCTTTGGAGGTTACGAACAGTTGATCTGGAACCGCATTGATAATGTTGTCCAGGAAATCGCGATGACGCCGCAGTTCGACTTCAAAACGCTTCCGCGCCGTGATGTCACGAACCACCATCAAAACATGCGCGGACTCTTTCATGTCAAACGCGCTCATCGTCAATTCAGCCCAAAAGGGTTCGTCTGATTGATGACGCGGCAAGATCATTTCCAGTGCCTGGACGCCTTCCAGAGCTACTCGGTCATACAGGGCGTGAATACGTTGAGAAAGGGACTGGCCTTCAGCGTCGGTAGCAAAATCGAACGCAGCAGGCCAGCCTCCCAAGACCTCGGAGCGTTCGCAATCCAATAGTTCCAACAGGTTGTCGTTACACGCAATGCACATGCGATTGCTGAGCACCATCACGCCATCGTGAGTTCGCTCGAAGATAGTGTCGGCCAGTCGCTGCGTGTCACCGGCGGCTTCTTCGGCAGCGGTTCTGGCATCATGAAGGTGCTGCTTGGTTCGCTCTAATTCGTCGATTATTTCTGCAGAATGGACGATGGCATCTGCCTGAGCGCGCGCCATGGCGGTGGACTGTTCCGAGAGCGATTGCAGCTGCCGGTCTCGTTCGGAAATCGCTAGCTTCATTTGCCGAAGTGCTTCGTCAGTTTCTGACAAGACACGCACGACATCCGCTTGGGCATGACCGCCGTCGGTTGTGGAATCAAATTGCGAAACCAGTTCATCAATGTGCCGCAGCAATCCGTCTACATTCGGTTCCGCAGCACTAAGATGCGTGGGATCTGATGCATTGTGCATTTTCAATTTGTAGCCCTTCGTTCGACTACCGCGTCAGATGAACAAGGTCGTATTGACGTTGGCGGTGGTTTCCACGAACGACGCTACGCCGCGATAATTCAGATTGGGGTAATCGATCAATTCGTCGCGATGGATGCCCATGAGTTTCATGGACATTTCGCAGACATTGATTTGCACGCCAAGTTCGCCGGCTGTCTTCATCAGTTCTGGTAGACTGGCAATGTTCTTCCTTGACATTTCGCGCTGCATCAAGGTCCGACCCAGACCGCACATGTCCATTCGGGATAGTTTGGTGCCAAGAGCCGAATGCGGCAGCATCCAACCGAAGGCACGTTCGACCAGCGTTTTTTTTCCCTGGCCTGTTCCCTTTCGCAAAGCGGCCGTAGCCCAAAAGGTGAAGAACATGCTGACGGTCATGCCTGACGCAGCCGCTCCCGTGGCAATCACAAAGGCTGCCAACAAGCGGTCTAGGTGCGAATCAAAGACAAGTAGCGACAGTCCGTTTGGATCAGGCACCTCAGATACCGAATTGTCACCAAGTTGAGCAATACGGTCCTCCAGCGTTTGCAACCTCTGCAGGATCTCTACAGGTGCAACCTCACCAACCAGGTTTTGCGTCTCCACAATTCTGCTCCCAACAAAGAACGGCTAATCTTACGCAACCGTTACGCAGTTTTACGCACAGTCACTCAGAACATTACGTCATTCGAAGCCGGGAACGGAACGAATCAAATACCGTTGAGAAGAGAAGCTGAGCATCTTGTAACGGTTCTGACGCCTGGTGCGGAGAATCCGGATAAGACGACAAGAGCGATCCGTATTCGTTCTGTCTTATGCGACCGCACGGCGAGTCTTCTCGGTATGCAGGGCTCGTTACTAAATGAAAAAAGATTTCACGCTGATGTCCGTCAAGCCTATTGGGGACAGAAACACGGGAACATGCTCCGTTCCTATATGGCTAGGAAGAACGACGTATAGAATAGCACTGGAATATAAACGGCACCGAGAGCCAAATGCCGTCGCGCAATGACGAACTGTGCTGGTATCTCCTTGAGCATCGAAACTAGGCGACGGCCTGACAACGTGGTGTCGTTCTCGAAAATCGCAGCGCTCTCGCAACGCAGTGAATTTGAATCGCAGCGTTCTAGCCCTCCCATTCTCCCGAAAAGACTTCAGTGGCGGGGCCGGTCATGAAGACGTGGTTGGTAGAGGCGTCCCATTCGAGTTCCAGGTCGCCGCCGAGTAGATGATTTAGGATTTTTCGATCGGTTCGCCCGGTTAAGACTCCGGCTACACAGACGGCGCTGGCACCAGTGCCGCAGGCAAGCGTTTCGCCCGAGCCTCGTTCCCAAGTTCGCTGATGCACAATCGAATTCGACTCGAGCCGCACAAATTCCACATTGGTTTTCTTGGGAAACATGCTATGTGTCTCAATCTTGGGGCCAATGCCCAGGACCAATGCGTCGGTTGGTTCGTCCACAAATATAATGCAGTGTGGATTTCCCATGGAAACGCAGGTGACGGCAAACGACTGGCCTTCCACTTCCAGCGAAGCATTCACGACTCTTTCGCCGGGACCGTTGCCCAGCGACGTGGGGATGGAAGCGGCATCCAAGATCGGTTCGCCCATGTCCACTCGCACTCGGTCCACTCGGCCTTGCGAAGTCTCTAACTCCAAGCTCAACACGCCCGCGCCCGTTTCAATTTTCAACGACGGATTCTTACAGATGCCGTGGTCGTAAACGTATTTGGCCACGCAGCGAATCCCATTGCCGCACATTTCTGCTTCAGAACCATCGGCGTTGTACATGCGCATTCTGGCGTCCGCTAGTTCCGATGGTGTGATCAGAATTAAACCGTCGCCTCCGACGCCAAAGTGACGGTCAGAAATCCGCCGGGCCAGATCGGCAGCATCATTCGGGAGGGGTTGCTGAAAACAGTTGACATAAACATAGTCATTGCCTGCGCCGTGCATCTTGGTGAAGTGCATTGATTTTCACTCTTCTAAAACGAATATGGGGACTTGGCGTTCGATTATCTACGACGAAAGGGCGAGTGCCCATAGCCACTGCGAGCAGCACGGGGCGAATTCGCTGCTTCGGCTGCCGAATGCTCAGGGAACAATCGTTGCAGCGTTTCATTCAAACCGGGCAGCATTTCCTGAGTCGTCTGCGGTTTATCTAGCGTACCATCAACGTGGATCAACATAAACTGCCGACCTGCTTCTCGGACAACCGGCAGAAATTCCGGCAGCCACAGATTTTCTCGACCCACAATGGAATAAAAATCCAAATTAACGTCGCGTTTCAGACTGACGTCTCCTTGTCCTTTCAGGGTCAACGCGTCGCCCGCCAGGACGAATTCGTCAAAGTAGATGTGTTCGCCATCAATACGAAACTTCATTTCGCTATTAGTAAATGCCGAAGAATCTCGTTTACCGCTGCGCAGTCGCTTGATGATAGCCAGCACCACGGGTAATTCGTAAAGGTTGGCATCGCGAACGGAAGCCGCTCCTTCGCCTCGCAACGTATGGACGCCGCGAGCCGCTCCTTGCAACGCCAGTTGCATGGACAATTGACCACCCAAATCTTGACTTCGCACGCCGGATTCACGAGCCAACGATGCGAGGTCGGCTTCCGCCAGCGTCATGCGGATGCCAAAGGTTGGATCATCTGAAAGTTGGACGGTGATGTCGGATCGCAAGATACCATCGTTGAATACGGCTTCCAGTGGTGGCGAACCGACGTTGGACGTAGAACTGGGCACTCGCGAGCCCAACACGATTCGTTCCGAATCAATCAAAAATGGCGAACGCAGGTTGGTCACCTGAAAGTCCTGATACATCAGAGATTCCAGATGAATGTTGCCTCGGCAAAACGCGCGAGCGGCATTGGCTTGGCCCAGGAAACGAGTTTGTCCGAAGGCACCGTGAAACGGTAAGCCAGCCTGGAAACTTGCTTGGTCAATGTCGGCAAACAAATCCCATTCGGAGGCCAAAGGGGAGCCCGGCGTCTGAGAAAACTCCATTCGCCCATTCAAACGGAATTGGCCTTGCAGTTGCGTTTGCACAAAGGCATTCGTCAAGAACGCAGGTAGAGCTGACTTGAGATCGGAATCAAGCCGAATCCCTTCCACCGACAGGTCGTTGAGTTCGGTTTTCCAGCCTCCATACTGACCAAAGGTGCCGTCCAGGTTCGTTCGGATGCGAGTGCTGCCGTGTTGACCGGAAAGGTCTTCGATGCGCAGCGAACCGTTTTGGTACTTTGCTTCGCCGGCCAGATTACTGATGCGGTAGGGAAACCAAGTGGGAAAGATCTGCACGTCGTCTCGAATCTGCGAATCAGCAACGGCAGTAATGTTTAACGCCAACGGCATTTTGGGACGAAATCCAAGATCGATCGATAAGCTCTGCAAATGACCTCGAGGATTAAGTGACTCCCAAAATCGCTGCATGGAATTGTTCAGTGCCGACTTCAGTTCTCCATCCAACGGAATGCGTTTGGCGTCAATATCAAGAACTAATTGGTGTCCTGGTCGGTTCTGATTCCAGGAACCTTCACAGTAGATTTGGCAGTTGTCATTGCGACCTTGAAAATTTTGAAAATCAATCTGATCATTGTCCACTCGCACTCGGCCAGAAATATGATTGACCGGATAAGGGAACGCCAGATAGTTGATGGACGCATCGCTGAAATCCAAAATGATGTCTCGATCCATCTTCGGGATATCGGGATGGTGCTTGGTGAATTTCGCCCATACTCCCACTTGGCCTCGTAGACGCAACGATTGAACACTGCGACGAATCTGTTCGTTAGCCGCTGAAACAATGCGGTCATCTACGTCGATCCACTCCTGCGATTCAACTTTCGCCCAACCTGTGGAACGAGGCCCAGGGTCTTGGACCAAGCCGGTGATCCGCACCTGAGATGCTCCAACTAGCCCTTCCAGAAAAATGTCCACGGTGTTTTCTTTGAGTATCAGTTCGCCCTGACAATGTTCCACTGGGTACGGAAATTTGTAATGGACTAGTCCAATGTCGTCGCATGTCACCTTTGCGTCATAGGTCCATTTCGATCCGTTAAACGAAATAACTCCGCCTCCGGAAACGCGACCAGTTGGTTGAAACTTGTGCCACAAGACTCGAGCAGGCTCGGGTAGCCCTTCAAAAAATCGCTTGTGCAGCAGCAAACGTCGAAAACTCAGGTTGGCCCAAAACGGACTTCCTGCGTGAAAACCTTCATGTTGCAGCGAAAGATCAATACGAGCGTCGCCAAATAAGGCCGACGCGTTTTCAATCGAAAAGCCTCGATTGTCTGCTCGATAGTTCGCATGCAAATCCGAAATCGGCTGATAGAGCAAGGCACCTTGATAGCGAGCGTCATTCAGTTTTCCAATAATCTGAAACTGCGGCACTCCACCGCACGGCACCAAGCTTGGCGGATCCGAGCTTGGTGTATGCGGAGAAGAAACGTGGAATTCGAACGTCGTGGTTCCTCGTAGGGCTTGGGCTTGTTGAACCGGTCCGGACCATTCGCTGGGTAAAACTTGATAAAGTTCGGGCGAAAGACGCAAGTCACTGACGGTGCCCTCGATTCGCCACGAATAATCGACAAGGCTCAGTTCACCTTGCACAGACGACTGACGAAGATGGTCTCCCGAAAACACGCCTTCAACCGTGATACGCGGCGTTGCTGCTTCGTCTTGTTGAAAGCGAGCGGTCAGATTGATGTTGTTCAGCGACACAAACCGGTCAGGCGTGGCCGTGCGATCTATCAATTCCAGCGTGGCGTTTTCAATTTGAACTGCCGGCATCTTGGACATGTCCAACGGTTTGTTGGACGAGCGGAATAACTTCTGCAAATTGCAACCACCATCCGGCGTGCGGATGGTTCGCAGCAAAAGGTGACGGACCACCACTTGTTCAATTTGAACGTTACCTTGTAGCAGTTCTTGCATTCCGGGACGGCATCGCAGAAACACTTCGTCTACAAACGCAAGTTCGCTGCGGTTGGTGGTTTGTTGATGGTCGGACTGCACTACCGAGATGTCGCGGAGGCGAATCCCTTCACCGGGCAATAGTTTCGCAGAGCCAATGCTGACGTTCAGGTGCGGATAAAGTTCGGCTATCTGGTGTTGAAGGTGAAGTCGAAGTTCGTCGTCCAAGCGTTCGTAGTAATAGAATCCCGCTGCCACCGCGCACAGCAAGATGGATACGATCGTCCAAAGGATAAACGATCGTATGCTGATCCATGTTCGTGACAAACGTGACGGCGAGGAGGACAAAGCGACGGCCTTTTCACTTGGTGCGAAAAAATTCGAGCGGCGAATGCTATCGTCGACCGCCACCGACCGTCAAGCCAGCTTGAGTGTGCTGGCGCTAGCAGTGCATTGCGGGAGCAAAATCATGAAGATAAGAACTCGCTAAACCGTCCGTTTGCTGGACAATCGAGCCCTTAGCCGGTTTAGGCACAATTAAGAACGTGTTTGCGAATCTTCAAAACGCAAGAGTGCGGAAGCTTGGATCTGCCCAAGACAATGGCTGGTACGTTGGGCTAACTACTTTCCGGCAACGGATCGGTGTCGGGCATTGACGACAACAGGTCTTGAATTTCGTCACGATTGTTGTTGTCAGACGAAGTGGCAATTGGCACGGCGATTCCCACGGCAATACCGCCGATGATCAATGCCGTGGCCAAACGCTTGCGGCGGTCGGATTGCGTTCCGCCATTGGAATAGCAAGATTCGCACTGCTGGTACAACACGTCGGATTGAGCGTTTACGACCGGAGTGTGTGACACTAACATGATTTGGTCTTGGCATTTGGGCGGAGCGACATGATTCGGCCAAACGCGGACCACTTCGTGCGCTCCTGCCGAGACTACCTGATAAACGCCGCCTCGTAAGTCATCAAACTGAAACGAACCATCTGCCTGGCTTTCGGTTCGCAGAACTTTTGCAGTCTTGGCGTGCTGCAAGTAAACCGCTTGGGAAACTTGAGCGTTTCCTTGGCGGTCCACCAGTTGTCCGGAAAGGCCGCGAGCATTCGTCAGCTTTACGTCTCGAATCAATACGTTCTGCGGGTTCGTCGCGTTTAGCGAACGGGCCGTTTTGCCAGCGGTAGGCGATTGAGCCAGCACGCCGTTGGAACCTAACATGCCCAAAATGACGAGATAGGTGATGGTCTGCCGAACCATTTCGGATTTACTCATCGCTAGTGACGGCCTTTCTGATCTGGACGAAGAAAGCGTGGCGAATTTCGCCTGAGACTTTTTCACGTTCTACTTATCGGCAAGAAGAGAACGCTAGCACGGTTACTTCTGGTCCCAACCGGGAAAACCACATTGCCGGGATCGGCGTGAGCGAACCAATCGTTAGGTTTGTCCCGGCAAAACGTCGTCTCGACGAGGGTTATCCGAAGAAGCGATACAACCAGAATCAAGTCCGAATCCTATCAGGCCGCATCGCGCGAAATGTCCTAGGTGACGTCCAGCGCTTGGCGAACGCCCAGCTTGTCAGCGGTCGATTCAATTTCCTCGCGAGCTTCCGCGTCCAGTAGATTTCGCAAGGGCCAGAGCTTTTCCAGTTTCTGCTTTAAGGGAGTCTGCTTGTTCTGTAGGCTGAATACCATCACTTGGCCTGCCAACCCAACCGCTTGAAATTCTTGTTCGGTAGCTTCCAGGTTTTCCAGGTCTTGGAAAACTTGTAACGCTTGCGGCAGCCGGTCCGAATTCAAATACAGATAGCCCAGCTGCTGTTTCGCTCGATTGCCCCAATAGCTGTTGTCGGCACTTTCCTTGGCTGGGAAATATTTTTCGACGCTCAGCCAACCTTCTTCCGTCAACAGAAAGACGGCATGTGCATACTGTTCCTTGGCGGACGCCTTCTTTTCTACGTTAGTGGACTGATTGTCGGTGATTTCCAGCAACGGCCCAGACCACGTCAGCTGCGCCAGTGAGACTCCAAAAATACAAGCGGTCAACAATCCCGCCAAGATCAGCCACGTTCGTTTGCCAGAAACGGAAGGCAACGCCTGCGTTTCCATAATGGTTTGCAGTCGAGTTGTCGCGTTCAGAACGTTGGCGTGGGTTTCTTCACTGGTCATGGTTACCAGCGTTTCAAATTCCAACGGCAGATCGTCCATGCCTGCGATTTTGAGCGAACGCAAGTCTTTTAACAGTTCCGCCGCATGGGCATAGCGTTGGTCTGGCTTCTTCTGCAGCATCTTGTGCACGATGTCGCATAACGCGTCCAGATGTCCAGAACGCAGTTCGTACAACGAAGGAGGTTGGTTCTGTAGATGTTGAACGGCGATTCCCAGCGGTGTTTCACCATGAAACGGCGGTTCGCCCATTAACATGAAAAACGCCGTCGCGCCGCACGAGTACAAATCGCTGCGACCGTCCAGTGACTTGCCTTCCACTTGTTCCGGACTCATGTACAGCGGCGTACCCATGGTAATACCGGCCTGTGTCATTTCTGCTTGTTCCGCCGACATGGTTCTGGCTAAACCAAAATCAGCGACCTTCGCTTCACCGGAAGGTGTGAGCAGAATATTTTCTGGCTTGATGTCCCGATGGACCATTTTCTCTTGGCCCGCACGATGCAACGCCGCAGCAACTTGGCGCAAGATGGAAACGGTCTGAGCGGCCGAGAGCGGTCCATTGCGATCCACCAACTGTTTAACGTTCTGGCCTTGCACATATTCTTGCGCAATAAAATGGATGCCATCCACGCAACCCACTTCATAGACCTGAACAATATTGGCGTGGACCAGCGCGGCAACTGATCGAGCTTCATTCTGAAATCGTTTGACATACGAATTGTCTGCGGCCAATTCGTGCCGCAAGACTTTGACCGCAACTTTGCGACCTAGCGAACGCTGTTCGGCCAGATAAACGTCCGCCATACCGCCTCGTCCCAAACGACGCAGGATCTGATAATCGCCCAGTTCGCGCCCAGTGAGATCCTGAATGTTTTGATCCGAAGCCATAGGTCAACATTGCCAAAGACAAAGAAATGAATGTCTTTGAAGATTAACGGTTGTGGATCGAATCGTCCACCACCGTCAGGCTCGAAGCTGCGACAGCGCCCAGTGGAATTGCCTTAATTAAAACGAATTTGCCGCGGCGGCAATCGGAAACTGCGAATTGCCGCCACGACAAGCGAGACTGGTTAGACCAGCCAATTTTCTTCGTCTGCAAAGGCGTCGTCCAAGGAAACGGATTTCCGCTGGCCTGGCAGTTTGTTCCAGCCGTCGGCCGCAAACACGCTGGCCACTTCCACTGCTGGTGCTTCCCAGCGACTGGACGTGGCGGCCGCAATGGTTTGCAGTTCAACTTCAGGCAAAGCGCCAAGCGAAGCGGAATCACTGGAGTGACTGACGGTACGATTCGCAAAGACTTGATCGAACACGACTGATCCGTGATCGAATTCACCTTCCGGAAGTTCGTCGACTACACCTTCGGCTTCACCCAAACTGAGCGAATTCAAAAAATTCAGCACCACCAAGGCATCAATCGGCGAAACATAGCCATCGTCGTTGACGTCAATCATGCTCAGGTCAGATCGTTCATCGGCCAATTCACGAGCGCCCAAGCCGTTCAACTCATTGATGACCAACAATGCGTCAATGGCCGTGACCAAGGAATCGTTGTTGACGTCCATGGGGCGAACCGAATTGGTGAAGCTCTTCGGCTGACCGCTATTGGTCGTCGACGGCAATGTCGGCGGATCAAAATTGCCGACAATCGGTAACGCAAATTCGTCGCCAAAGCGAATATACATATCCGGTCCGAACGGAACCGGAGTGAAATCGATAGTCGGCTTTTCGTCAATCGGATCATCGGGAGGCGACAAGCGATCTAGTAACGAATTGCCGTTACTGACCAAGAAGTACCATTCGCTTTGATCGCGATCCGTCACACCTTCTCGATCTGGCACCCATAGTCCTAAGTCGTCAAAGCCGTCTTGGTCCATGTCGGCCGCCACAGGTCGTTCGCGAACCCCAATGTAGCCGAACCACAACGCGACATCTTGCTTGCCATCCCAGCCTCGACGCACTCCATTGGCCAAGTCAATGCGGAATGTATCGTCTGTCCAGGTGGCCAAATCGTCGAATCCGTCTCCGTCAAAGTCACCGACAATCGGATAGCCCACCAAGAAACTTCGCAGCGTGTAGTCGGTCTTGAAATCGTGGTCGGTATCGATGTACCAGTTGCGGCCATCGAAGATAGCTACTTCGTCACCGTTGGCGTCGTTGTTATCGAACCGGCCCGCCACCGGCAAACCATTCGCATGCGGATTGACCGAATCGATATTCGGCACGCCATCGTTGTCCGTGTCCACCAAGAAGCGGAACGTATCACCGAATCGACCGTATGCTGCCAGTTTGTCATAGCCGTCCGTCGTGTCATTCGCACCTAAGGCAAAATTGCCGGCAAAAACATCGTCACTGGTGAAGCCCAGCCGATACACGATGTCTCGATTGACGTAATCCAAGTTCTCTGGATCAAACGTTTCATTGCCGTTGGTGTCAATCCAAACGTTACCGGCGCCCCAGGTGCCTACTTCCGGACGGCTGTCGACGGTGAAACGAGCGACAAAGTCACCGCCGGGAGCGTCATCGCCAGTGGGGAAAATCGGCGGGGTGGCGACCAAGCCGTTGTTGCCCGTGAAAGGTGCTCGTGCGCCCGATTCGCCATCCAGGAAATTGCCCGCTAGATCGGTAATGGTTTCCGAAACGGTCAACGTGAATCGATCGTCCGGCAGCGGTTCGCCAAAGACCAGCTTGACCATGGATCGAGCCAACCCGGGGCCGTCGTCGACTAGCGTGTATTGGACGTCCACAATCGGAATGTGCCCGTTGGCATCGCCAATCAGGATGTAGTTTCCTTCCTCTTCTGCCATCGCTTGGACAACGGGGCCGAACGTCGCATCGTGGTTCGCAGCGGACCGTCAGCTCAGGTGAATCACGATACTGTGAATCAACGGGTCTGGGCCGCTGTCGGGCTTGGGCGTAAAGAGGCTGGTGAAGGTTTCATCATCACGAGTAATATTTTCGAGCTTGGGTCCGTCGGTATCGATGATCAGCGGACGAGGATCTTCCAGATTGAACATCAGGTCTTCTGTGATGCGATTCCCCGCCGGATCTTCACACGTGATCTGCACCGTGTGCATGCCGTCGGTCAAAAAGACATTGGTATCAATTCGCCAATTGCCGGTCAGCACGTTCGGAGCGTTGGGTGGTTGAAAAGCGTCGTCGCCGTCGGTCGGCAATGCCACAGCCGTTCCGACCGGTATTCCGTCAATCATGATGGTCACAATCGAATTCGCTTCGGCCGTCCCGTAGAAGGACGGAGTGGCGTCACTAGTGATACCATCGGTGAACGTGCTCGGGTCGTCCTCGACGCCGGTGTCACTGTCTGGATGCAAGAAGGCGGTGCAGGTTCCCGGAGTGCGATCGATCAAAATGGGCGAAAGGAAGTCTTCGCTAATATTTCCCGCTCGATCTTCCACTTCCAACTTCAGATTGTGCAGACCTTCTGGCAACGCAATACCGCCCGTGATGATCTGCGTCTGGGATGTGAGCCCGTCAATCAAGTCGGGCAGCGACGCATCGGTGGTGGAATCGTAAATCAAGACTTCGTTGCCCGATTCCGGTCGAACGTAAATGCGGAATTTCAGGTTCTGTCCACCGGGGAACAAGACTTGGTGTAACGCATCGTTCAAGTCGGACGTCGTGGCCGAAAACGCCACCGTGTCCGCATTGGTGATATTGTCGTCGTTGTGACGACCGGCGTCATCCGCTTCCAACAAGTCCAAGAATGGTGTATTCGGTTGCAGCGTATCGACTTCGATGGTTAACGGTTCGGTGCGAACGAAATTGCCCGAACTATCTTCCAAGTGGGCCACGATTTCATAGACATCATCGTCCAACGGTTCGGACGTAATCTCCCACGCTCCTCGGCCGTCACCCGGCACGCCATCCGTTTCGTCCGAACCTACCGTCGCGGTGCCGACTAGACTTCCGTTGGCGTACAAGTACACCGTATCGCCCACCGTGCCTGTGCCGGTAAATGCCGGCGATTCCATGCTGGTCACGTTATCCACGGATGACATGCCCGTGTCACTGGAATCGAGCATGGCTACGGTCGGCACATCCTGGACGAACCGGTGTCGATGATGATTTGCGGCAAAAGTCGGGGCTAATATTGCCCGCTCGATCTTCCACTTCCAACTTCAGGTTGTGAACACCGTCGGCGAGTTCCGGCAGATCAAACGTAAAGATGCCGCCGGTGGTAAAGTCGTTCAGTTCGGCAAACGAATCCACCAACAGAATTTCGTTTCCTAGCCCGTCGCGATCGTACAAGCGATATTTGACGTCATGCGGCGCAGGATTTTCACCACCATCCACCGTGTCATTGGCCGTGACGCTGACGGTTGGCGTGTTGTCGCTAGTGATGTTGTCCGTGGTGTTGATACCGGTGTCGGAAATTAGATCCAGTAACGGCGTATTCGGCACCGCGGTGTCGATGGTCACGTTGATAGTGTCCGATCGGACAAAGTTGCCGGCCAAGTCTTCCACGTGGGCAAAGACTTCATATTGGCCATCCACCAGTGGTTCGACCGTCACTTCCCACGCGCCCAAGCCGTTGCCGGGAATGCCATCCGTTTCATCGGTGCCAACCACACCTTCACCGACAATCTGCCCGTTGGCAAAAATGAAGACCTTGGAGCCAACCGTGCTAACTCCGGAAAAAGCGGGCTGCATTTTATTGGTGACGTTATCGTCATTCATCATGCCCGAATCGCTGCTGGTCAGCAAATCGATAGGCGTTTGAGCTGGCGGAGTGGTGTCGATGCGAATCGTTGTCAAATACGGATGACTTATATTGCCCGCTCGATCTTCCACTTCCAACTTCAAATTGTGAATGCCTTCCGCAAGGCCTTCCGGCAGCGTGATGGTCAGCGAACCGTCTTCGGTCAAGTCTTGGCTGAAGATCAACGTTTCGCCGTCTGCATTGCCGGGACGGTCATACAAGCGAATCTTGACGTCATGCGGAAACGCGTTGGCTCCACCGTCGGTCGTATCATTCGCGATGATGGTAAACGTAGGCGGATTGACGTTGGTGATACCGTCATCGTCCATCATGCCGGTATCTTCGGCCACGCTGAGGAACGGTTGATTCGGTTCGGTGGTATCGACCCAGATGGTCATCGGGTCGGACTTGGTGAAGTTGCCCGCCCAATCTTCCAAGTGGGCTACAATTTCGTATTCGCCATCGTCTAGTGGCTTGGACGTGATTTGCCATGCACCCAGTCCGTTGCCTGGAACGCCATCGGTTTCGTCCGTGCCGACAATGGTCGAACCAATCAACGTACCGTTGGCGAACAGATAGACTTCATCGCCCACCGTGCCGACTCCGCCAAAGGCAGGTTCGCTGAGCGAAGTGACGTTGTCTGTATCGAACATGCCGGTGTCGCTGGAGTCCAGCAAGTCTAACGTCAAGTCGACACCTACGGTCGAATCGATTTCGATGGACAGCAAGAAAGCGTCGCTGATATTACCTGCTCGATCTTCAATTTCCACCTTCAAGTTGTGTACGCCTTCGGACAGTTCCGGCAGAATTTCCGTGAAGAATCCTTCGGTGGTAAAGTCTTGCAACGCACCATACGAATCAATCAACAGCACTTCGCCCAAGCCATTGCCGGGACGATCGTAAATGCGGTATTTGATGTCGTTGGGAAATTCGTTGACTTCGCCGTCGGTCGTCGCGCCTGCGGTGACGGTGACCGTGGGCGTGGTGTCACTGGTGATGTTGTCGGTGCCGCTATGTCCGGTGTCGGTGATCAGGTCCAGCAAAGGAATATTCGGTTTGATGGTGTCGACCCAGATGGTTTCTGCGGCGGACGTTGTTGAATTTCCAGCCTTGTCCGTGATTTGGGCCACCACTTCGTACTGACCGTCCACCAAGTTTTGTGTGGTAACGTGCCATGCGCCCAGTCCGTCGCCCAACACGCCGTTGGATTCGTCCGAACCAACCATGCCCGTGCCCACGGGAACTCCGTTGGCAAACAGTGTGACCATCGAATTGAGTTCACTGACGCCCGAAAATGTCGGCGCGGGGTTCTTGGTGACATTGTCGTCATTTCGCATGCCGGAATCACTGGAATCAATCAGATCCAGTTCCGCCGGTGGCGCTTGTGTATCGATGGTGACCGTCAGCAAGAAGTCTTCGCTAATATTGCCTGCTCGATCTTCCACTTCCAGCTTCAGGTTGTGCGTGCCGTCGGGGAGTTCGCCGAAGGTACGAGTCAGCAGTTCGTTGTTGGTCAATCCGTCCAGCAGTTCAGCGACGGGAATCAACGGATCGACGGCCGAATCGTACAGCAGAACTTCCTGTGCGGTGACGCCTGCCGATTCCGCGTCCGCTCGCAGGTAAACTCGGAATTTGTAATCGAAATCAACACCGTTTTCCGTGTCGTGGGTGGTCATGGAAAATGTCGGTGTACTATCGTTGGTGATGTTGTCCGTGTCACCCATGCCAGTGTCGCTGGAGCGAACCAGATCCAAGTACGGCGTATTGGGCGGAGTGGTATCGATGGTGAGCACCAGTGGTTCGCCCAGTGTGCTGATGTTGCCGGCCATGTCTTCGTAAATGGCACGAACATGATGCTTGCCGTCCGCCAATGGTTCGACGGTGATTTCCCACAGTCCGTCCGAATTGGTGACGCCTTGTCCGATCAATTCGGCCAAGCCTACGCCGTCACGATTGGCGAAAATACGCACCTTGACATTCGGTTCGCCTACGCCGGTCAATGCGGGTTGATTGATATGTGTGACGTTGTCTTCGTTGGACATGCCGCTGTCACTGGACGTGACCAAGTCCGGGCGGTCTGCTGCCGTGGGCGCGATGGTGTCGACAATGAACCAAGATGGATCTGACAACGGGCCTCGTCCGGTGGCCGGATCGGCTCCGTCGGCATTTTGCCGACCATCAAACACTCGGACAAACGCCTGGATCAGATAGTTACCATCCAGTGTGGCATCGGGATCGGCAGCGGTGAATTCGTACAGTGAATTGTTTTGGCCTAATTGCCGAGCAAACCCGCGGACCACTTCGCCCGTGTCGGTGTTGACCAACTGCACTTCAATGGCCACGCCCGCTTGGTTGGGCAGTACCGTTTCCCCGTCGGCCGGTTGCAGGAACGGAATACCCATGGAGGTGAAGCCGGACAAGTCGGTGGTGATCAAGAAACGAGGATTCGTTTCGTTGGTGATGGCATCGTCGTTCATCATGCCGGAATCGCTGGGTGCGTCCAGGCGAACGATGGCGGGACGAGGAGTCGGGAAGTTTTCGACTTCCAAGTCGTAGATGTTGGTCGCGCCGTCCTTGCCGAAAACTCGGATGAAATACTGTTCTTGGCTAACGACCGGAATCACCAAATTTTCGTGGTCCGTGGTCGAATTGGCGACCGCAATCACGTTTCCTCGGCTATCCGCCACTTCGATATCCAAGTCACCAAAGTCATGATCAAACAGCGAATTAATAATCAGCTTGCCCGTATCATGCGCCGTGATTTGGAAGACGTCCGAATCCGTTTCCGAAACAATGGAATCTCGGCGAATCACGGTTGGCTCGGAACCCAAGCGAACGACATCTTTGAGTCGATCGGTATCCATCGCCACATTGTTGTCTGGATCAATCTCTACGGTGCCTGCTGGAGCTTGAATTACGGCTGTATTGGTCAGCATGCCTCGAATGTTAAAACCAGCCGTTGCCGTAACGGTGTAGGTGACCGAACTGCCGACAGGCAAATTCAACGTTTCGTTCAGGTTGCCGGTACCGGACGCGGAATTCCCCGAGGCACCGCCGCTGGCCACGCTGGTAAATGTGCCATTCGTGAGTGAATCGGGCAGGACATCAATGACGGTAACGCCGCTCAGATCGCTCGGACCATGATTGGTAGCAACAATGGTGTAGGTGAGCGAATCACCGATGGCCACTTCGTCTACGCCGTCTGTTTTGGTGATGGCCAGGTCGGCGGTTGGAACTAGGAAAACGGTATCGATAGAGGTGTTGTTACCGGGCGAAGTATCGCCTTCCGCTGTGACCGTGGCGATGTTATTCAGCAGGTTTGTGGCGCTCGAATCAATCGTCCCGACCACGGTATAAATGATGGACGAACCGACCTGCAAATTGACGGTTTCTTCGATCACTCCGCTGCCGCTGGGCGAATTCCCCGACGCGCCATCGGTGGCCAGGCTTTGCCATGTAACGTTGGTCAATTCGTCTGGGAATAAATCGCGAACCACTGCGCCCGATACGTCCGTGTTACCGATGTTCGAAACGACGATTTGGTAGCGAATGGGACGGCCCGGAATCGCTTCGACCAAGCCGCTGCGTTTGACAATGGAAAGGTCGATCGTTTCGCGGCTAATGTTGTCAGTATCAATATCCGAATTGTTAAACGGTTGCGGGTCCAGTACGTTGGTCGGCGGCGTAACGGTGGCCATGTTGGTCAACTGTCCCGCGGCACTGGGAGCCAAGCTGCCCGTGACGGTATATGTGACCTGTTCGCCCGCACCGATATTCAGCACATCGTTAATCGTGTTTCCAGTCCCTTCCGTGGTGACGCCGCCAGCTTCACGAGTATACGTAACGTTGGTCAGAATGGAGGGAATGGAATCGCTGAATCTTGCACCCGGAGCATCGCTGGGGCCGGCATTGGAGACGACGATGGTATAGGTGACTTGGCTGCCCGGAGCGACGGTTTCCACGCCGTCGGTTTTGGTGACCGATAGGTCTGCTCGAGGTGTCAGCACGTCATTGTCAGAATCTTCGTTGTTGTCCAGATTGGGATCTTCGCCGGGGAACGAAACGGTTGCCGTATTGGCGATGACGCCGGTCGCGGCGGGACTGACCGTGCCGGTGACAGTGTATTCGATTTGCGAACCGGTCAGCATCGTCAGTGTTTCGTCCAAATTTCCGCTGCCCGATTCGGTTTGACCAGTCACAGTCCCTGAAACAACTTGGCTGGTGAAGGTGGCGTCTAACAGCGACGCTGGCAATTCATCAATGACTCGCACGTTGGACGCGTTACCCGGGCCCGCGTTGGTTACGATGATGGAATATGAAATCGTTTCGCCGGGAACGGTAACCGTTTGATTGTTGGTTTTGATAATCGAAAGATCCGACGCATCTAGGCGAACTAGGTCAGTATCGATCTCGATATTGTTTTCCGGCCGAGTATCAATGTAGCCGTTGGGTACGGCAATGACGGCACGATTGACAACGGTACCAAAGGCGTCTTCGGCCACGGTCGCGAACACCGTGTAGGTAATGCGAGCTCCTTCGGGCAGAGTGACTGTGTCGTTGATGTCCCCGGTCCCTTGGATTGTGTTGCCCGTGGCCCCGACCGAAGCGGAACTGGTGTAACGAACGTCCAGCAAGTTATCTGGGAATGCATCGGTTATTCGAGCACCCACAACTGGCCCCGGTCCGAAATTGGTGGCCACGATGGTATAGGTCAATTCCTGTCCAGGGCGAACGGTGCGAACGCCGTCGTCCTTGGTGATTCGCAAATCGATGGGACGCCCGATGGGATCACGATCGGTGGACGAATTGTTCGTCAAGTTCGTATCAAGCACGCCGGCGGGTGGAACAATCTGAGCGGTATTGACCAGCGTGCCGGTTGCGTCGTCTCGGACAATCCCCTGAATCGTGTACGTAATGGCCGAATTCACTGGCATGTTGACAATGTTGCTAATCGCGCCAGACCCAGACGTGTTGCCAGTAGCGCCGCCGGATGCCACGCTGGTATAGGTAACGTTTTGCAGGAAATTGGCAACGGGATCCGTAATTCTTGCGCCTACCACGTCATTGGGGCCGGCATTACGCGCAACGACCACATACGTAATTGCTTCACCGGGAACCACCGTATCCACTCCATTCCCCTTGGTGATGAACAGGTCTGCGGTGGCAGTGTCGCCGATGTTGACAACTCGAGCGCCAATGGCGCCAATCACGTCAATCTTGCCATTGGCACTTTCTTCGCCGGTTTCGATGAACATCTGAATGGCATCTACACTGGAAGCGTCAGCGGTGCCCGTAAAGTCCGTAAACGGAATATAGATGAAGCCTGTCGCTTCGCCGCCTGTGACGGGAACCGGGACACTGGCTTCAGAAAACGTTGCGGCATTACCCGTGTAGTAGCGAATTCGAACGTCGGCTCCTTCATGATCCGTTCCCCCTCGCATCATGATACCGGTGTTTTGGTTGTTCTGAGTTAAGTCGATGCCACCCAGTCGCATGGCCAGCGAATCGCCGTCGCCGTCTTGGCCGTCCCACGTGACAACTCGAGTTCCTTGTGTGCCGGCGGAACTGTCAAAGACCAGTACTTGTTCCAGGCCGAACGGGTTGACTCGGAGTTGAAAATCGACCGAACCCTGAGTCAATTCCACCGCCATGTCTCGTTCCTGGCCGATCACTTCGTCGGAAGCAGATACCACCAAGGTCGAATTGTCTGCGGAAGGGAATGGTGGTTCGGCAATGACCAGTTGCCGAGTTTGAAAGCGGTCGATCGCCAGATTCGCTTGACCTGGTTCGATGGCGGCGCTGGCGTATGCTTCCAAAGATACCCCATTTACTGTCTGCGCCGGACGATAGATGAAGTATCGGGAGCTGAAGTCCAGATTTCCGAAACAGTAGAAGCCTTGTGCGTCGGTCAACTGAGCGGCAACCTGCTGGTCGTCCTGGCCTAGTTCCAACAGTCCGTCACCGTCGTCCAAAATCAGCCGGACCGAAACATCGGGAACGCTTTCGCCTGGCGAAATGAGCCCGTCGGTATTGAGATCACGGTAGACGGTCCCGGAAATGGCTGGGATGGCGCCGACGTCTAGGACAATTCGAGATTCTAGTGATTCGAGCTGTCCGAACCGTGCATTGCTTTTTTTCGAATGCCGCTTCTTGCTACCGGCTTTGTTTCGTGACGAAAAAACACCTAGCTGCCGATTTCGATCGTGTTGCCTACTCACTGAATTCTTTCCTCGTTGCGCATCGTGTTGTAAGCCAGGAATCGTTTCATAACGAAAAAACAACTTTTTCCTGGTTACCTAACCCGCAAGAATATCCAAATCACCTCAGTGAAGCAAGGAAACGGCTGATACCCGACGTTTCATTTCTAATGCAGAAACGGATTAGAAAGGCTGGTTTGTTCAGCCTAGATGACAGATTTGAGGTGACGATCGGTGTCTCGGTCGAGTGTCAAGTGATAAAACGAAAAAAAGCGAGTTGCCGGTTGAGAGGCAACTCGCTCTTCGATTCTTAATTCGAACAGTTCGAAACGAGGTCCGAACCATCCTGTTTGATGTTATCGACCGAAGCGAATCTTGTGAGATGCTTGTCGAACGCGAACACCTCGCGAAACGGCAGCCGAAGGATCGGCAGGAACCGGTTCAACGGGAGCAGGTTCAACAACCGGTGCCGAGTGGACAGGAGCTGGGCTAAAGGTAGCGCCCGTTCCGCATCCACAAGCCGGAGCAGCAGGTGCTGCCGTTGCACAACCCGATCCGCAAGCCGGAGCTGCACAGCCAGCGTCGCAACCGCAAGTCGGTTCCGAAGCACATCCGCAAGGAGCTGCACAGCCGCTGTCGCATCCGCAGCTCGGTTCTGCACAGCAGCTGTTGCAAGGCTTCTTGCAAGCGAACAGGCCAGACAGCAGACCGCCGCATTTCTTGCCGCAAGCTGGTTCACAACCGCAGGAAGGAGCGGCATCGCAACCACAGGGGGCTGCACAGCCAGCGTCGCAGCCGCAAGACGGCGTCGACGCACAGCCACAAGCTGGCGCCGCACATCCAACATCACAACCTGCATCACAACCACAGGATGGCTCTGCACAACCGCTAGAGCAACATCCATTTACACCCAGCATTCGGTCGAGCAACCCGAAACCGAAGCTTTGTGACGACATGCCCATTGAGAGCACCAAAGTACCAACTAAGAATTTCCATTTCATCGACCGAGGTCTCCTAAACTTTGGAACGTGCAAGTTACCTACATAGCGCGGCCTGTTCGAACAAACTCGATTCGTTCCTGGTCACGCCAGGGCTTCTTGCGAGGTGGGACGAAACTTGGTGGGCTTAAAAGCGGTAGGGGTCGTAACTTGCAGTTCGCTGCACAATCCTTTGCGATCGAACAAACCTTGTTCTAGGTTCGAAGTTGATCGTTTCGGACCAAAACATTCTTGCGTGCTAATGGTCTAGCACGGGATTTCCGTTACGACAGAATTTCATATCGGCGAGTCCCTTGGAACGCCTTGAGAAATCAAGCAAATTTGAGCTACCCAAATCCTCGGTGTTGTCTCGTTTGACACAATGGCGAAGCTTTTCGGGTTACAACGTGTCCCGGTATGGAAGCAACACCAAGGAAACTCGACTTATTTTCCGGATTTCCCTTAATCGGTAGTTTCGGAAAAGCAACGTACCAGCCAAAACCGTGGTAAACCTTGTCGATTTCCCTTGTAGATGCGAGTTATCGGATTTGGTAACTTAGTTGTGTCGTTTGAATTGTAGTAACAAGTTTCTGTGGCTGCGTGGCCCCGCCTTTTGCCAAGCTATTGTTTTCGAATCCTCCCGTTGGCCTGTCCGGAATCTGATCTACCGCATGTCCGTACCCGCGAAGTTCGAAATCGTCGACTTCAATCAATTGTCGCCCGTAAGTTGTCCCTGTGGACTGGCGAAACGTGCGTTTGCAGAAGTTGATGACTTTCCCGGAACGCTGCACGTTACGGAAATCCAGCAGGACGCTCGTTTGCATTACCACCGCAAACTGATGGAAACCTATTACGTTCTGGAATGTGAGGAAGATGCTCGGATTCAATTGGACGACCAATTCATTCCCGTGAAGCCCGGCATGTGCGTCTTGATTCGGCCCGGAGTTCGGCATCGAGCGATCGGTCAGATGCGAGTCCTCATTGTGGTGTTTCCCAAGTTCGACCCCCAAGACGAATGGTTCGACTAGATCGCAAATTCCCAGCCTTGTCCCTGAAAGAACTGATAAAGAAAAATTCTTATGAGAATTCTACTTTTTGCTACTATGCTCGGCCTGTTCGTTGTCGGTTGTCAACGATCTGATGACACGGTTGTCGATCCGAATACATCTGACGCGGCGATGAACCAAGCCCCGGATACGCAGACGCGGTTGACTGGTTTTGCTACAGCTCCGCCGTTCGCTGACAGATCGGCGTCGGTTGCCCCGGTCGTCCTTACAGCAGCTGAAAGCCAGCAAGGTGATTGGCTCGATTGGCGAGGCCCCTACTTCAACGGTTATTCGCCCGTCACCGGGTTACCGGACGAATTTGATCCTGATGGCGGCGAAGGTAGCAACGTAGCATGGAAGGCTCCGTTCGGTGGTCGAAGCACGCCGGTCATCATGAACGGCAAGCTATACACATTGGTTCGCGCCGAACCGGAAACAGCTCGGGAAGGTGAACGCATTGTTTGCTTAGATGCCAAAACGGGCGAATTGATCTGGGAAAACCGTTTCAACGTCTATTTGTCGGACGTTCCGGATACGCGAGTCGGCTGGTCGTCCGTCGTCGCGGACCCGGAAACGAATGCTGTCTACGGCTTGGGTGTCTGCGGTCACTTTGTTTGTGCCGATGCCGACACCGGTGAAACTCGTTGGCAGATTCCATTGCACGAACGATTTGGATTACTCAGTACTTACGGTGGCCGAACCAACTTTCCGGTCATTTGTGACGACTTGGTGATTGTCGTGCCATCATCATTGGTTGGGGCGACGCCGCCAAGCCAGATCATCGCTTTATTGGACTCGATAAACGCACGGGTGAAGTCGTTTGGTTCAATGGCACTCGAGATCTTCCGTATGACACTTCGTACAGTGGTCCGGTGTTGACCTCGTTTAACGGCCAAAAGGCCATGGTTGTCGGTTGCGGCGACGGAGCGGTTTGGGCGTTTCAGCCGCGGACCGGAAAAGCGATTTGGAGCTTCAATCTTTCTCGCCGAGGCCTGAACGCTCCGCCACTGGTCGACGGCAACACCATCTACGCTGGCCACGCAGAAGAGAATATGGAAGGCACCGCCATGGGCGCGCTGGCGTCCATCAATACTGGTGACGGAAACATCACCAAGACGGGAAAAAACTGGCTGATCGAAGAAGTCGCGGCTGGTCGAACTCAGCCCATTAAAGTCGGCAATCATATTTGGGTCTTCACCGACCAGGCCAAGTTGCTAGTGTTTGATCCGGAAACAGGCCAGCAAGTTGGTCGTCGAGTTGCTTTGGGGACGATGATGCGGAGCAGTCCGCTGCAAGCGGACGGCAAGGTTTACGCGTTTACCGTGAATTCGCGTTGGGCGATTTTGGAACCGGACGATCGAGCGGGTGCCAAGATTGTCAGCAAAGGACGTCTGCCTAGTGGCGAAGAGACGCATGCATCGCCCATTTGTGTCGATGGAAGAATCTACGTTCAAACCACAGGTGGATTGTATTGCCTTAAAGACGAATCCAAGGAGTCTGGTTGGGGCGAAACGCTGGAACTGCCTCAAGAGGCGGCTGTCACGGATGAATCGCCCGCGTGGGTCCAAGTCATCCCGGCTGACGCGTTGTTGCGTCCCGGTGACAGTCAGCAGTTCAAAGTCAAACTGTACAATTCGCTAGGACAATTTGTCGGAGATGCCAACAACGCCGAATTCTCGATTGCCGGACGCGGTTCGATTTCCAGCGACGGCAAGCTTTCGCTTCCAGAAGACATGGCGCACGAAGCCGTTGTGGTCACTGCCAAAGTCGGCGACCTCACGGGCGAAGGCAAGGTTCGAGTGGTTCCGCCGCTGCCGTGGAAATTTGATTTCGAACGGACCGCCATCAACAATGGCAAAGGTGAACCGCCGGTAACTTGGGTCGGAGCTCGTTATCGACATGTGGTTCGCGAAGAAGACGGCAACAAGGTCATGGTCAAAATTACGACCATCCCCAAGGGGACTCGCAGCCGTTGCTGGTTCGGACAATCGGATTTACACGACTATACAATCCAGGCAGACGTTAAAGGCGCCATAGTCGATAACAAGATGCCCGACATTGGATTGCTTGCCCAAGGCTACGCCCTAGATTTGCAAGGTGCCAGTCAGCAGTTGCAGATCCGATCGTGGGTGCCGCAGTTGCGAATGGCGGTTACCATTCCGTTCCCTTGGGAAGCGGATACTTGGTACACCATGAAGCTACAAGCGTCTGTCGAAGGAGGAAAAGCCATCTTGAAAGGGAAGGTCTGGCCTAAGTCCGAGTCCGAACCAACGGATTGGACCATTGAAGCGACCGACGAAGTTCCAAATTTGTCGGGCAGTCCCGGCCTGTACGGCAACGCCAAAGACGCGGAAATCTTTCTGGATAATTTGAGCGTCTACGCCAATCCGTAACGTCTGAATCAGATACTTGCTGCCCGAATCAAAGTTGTTCTGGGCAGAGCATTGTTTTTTTTGAAAACATCCAAGCAAGGAATAAACGGTATGAAATCTCGACGCAGAAAACGACTTGCCCTGAAACAGGCGGCTGTCTTGATGACGTCGTACTTGATGGGCACCATTGCCATGGCATTGGTCACCGATGATGGCATTGTGAATGGAGTCACTTCGACCATTGTGCACGAATCGGCCACGCAGTTGACTTCGTACAAAGCGGACAACGTCGGTTCGGGCGATTGCAATCAGTGGGGCGGATCACCATCCAGAAACAATGTCCATGCATCCGGTTCGATTCCCGAAGAATGGGACGTTGGCGGCTTTGATCGCAAAACGGGTGAATGGAAGAAAGACGACGCCGTCAACATTAAATGGGTCTCTGCTGTTGGTAGTCAAACCTACGGAAATCCGGTGGTAGCCAACGGTCAAGTCTATGTCGGGACCAACAACGGTCACGGCTACATTGAACGCTATCCGTCCAACGTGGATCTGGGATGTTTGATTTGCTTCCGTGAATCGGACGGAGAATTCATGTGGCAGCATTCCAGTGAAAAGCTGCCAACGGGCCGAGTACACGACTGGCCGCTGCAAGGCATTTGCTGTGCTCCGCTAGTGGAAGGCGAACGATTATGGTTTGTCACAAGCCGCGGCGAAGTACGCTGCTTGGACACCAAGGGGTTTCATGACGAAGAAAACGATGGGCCCTACACGGAAGAAAAAGAGACAGGCAAGCGCGAAGCGGACGTCATCTGGGTCTTTGACATGATGAAAGAACTCGGTTCGTCACAGCACAACATGTGCAGCTGTTCGCTAACCGTCTGGGGAGATTTGCTGTTCGTGAACACATCCAACGGTTTGGATGAATCGCACATCAACTTGCCGGCGCCCAACGCACCCAGTTTCTTTTGCATGAATAAGAATTCGGGTGAAGTTTATTGGACTGACAAATCGCCAGGCACCAACATATTGCATGGCCAATGGTCTTCACCGGCCGTGGCGGAATTGGGCGGAGTGGTCCAAGCAATCTTCGCTGGTGGCGATGGCTGGGTCTATTCGTTCAAAGCAGGTCAAGAAAAAGAACTGCTGTGGAAGTTTGACGCCAATCCCAAGGATTCGAAATGGATCTTGGGCGGTCGAGGCACGCGTAACAACATCATCGCCACACCTGTCATCCACGAAGGCAAAGTTTTTGTCGCCGTGGGCCAAGACCCAGAACATGGTGAAGGTGTCGGACATTTGTGGTGTATTGATCCGAACTTGCGAGGTGACGTAAGTCCGACGGCGGTCGATAAGGAAAGGGAAATCCGCTGGAACATCGTCGTATCCAGGCCATGATCGAAGAAGGCGATCAAATCAAGGTGAATCCCCAATTCCGCGGTCGTGTGGCATTACAGTGAAGATTCGATGCCAGCGAAGATGGTTCGATCGACTTTGAAGAAACCATGCATCGCAGTTGTGGGACAGTGGCCATCAAGGATAACTTGCTGTTCATCTCCGACTTCAGCGGGCTGTTTCATTGTGTGGATGCCAGCACGGGCAAGCCGCATTGGACATATGACATGTTAGCGCAGCGTGGGGTTCGCCATGATTGTGGGCGAAAGGTCTTGATCGGTGGCAAAGAAGACGGAGATGTTTGTATCTTCAACGTTTCGGCCGAACAGCATGATCCCTGTTGCCGAAATCAACATGGGCAATTCGGTCTATAGCACGCCGGTCCTTGCTAACGGTGTACTGTTCATTGCCAACAAGACGCATTTGTTTGCTATTGAAGAAGGCGAAGCCAACTAAGTTGGTTTTCGCTCCGCAAACCTGATTAAACTCTCAGGCGTGACGGTTAACCGTCCACGCCTTTTCTGCGCCTACCGACTTGGTTCGAAAAGGATTCCGTTCACATGAAAAACGTCATCGTCACGCTGTTGCTGTTGAATTGGGCTGGGTTGGCGAGTGCGAATGATACGCCCTATTTCGCCGGCGTGGCGCAAGTCGACATCACGCCCGACTATCCGATTCGCTTGAACGGATTTGGTTTTCGGCGCGAAAAATCAGCCAACCATTCAGCAGTCAGTCTGGGTAAGAAGGCATTGGCCATGCGGTTCGAACAAGAAAGTCCCGTGGTGTTGATCCTCCTCTGGACAGTCTGGGCATTCCGCTGGCCATGACCCAAGAGGTTCGGCAACGCATTGCCGAACAGACCAATGTACCGCCTGATCGGATTGTGATTTCGTTTACGCATTCGCATACCACGCCCAAAGTGAACGGTGCGTCGGATAATATCTTTAGCCAAGCCATCCCCGCCCAACATCAAGAACATATTGATCGATACACCAAGGAATTGGCCGACCAACTCGTCAGTGTTGCCGTGCAAGCGGTGACCAAATTGGAACCAGCCACGTTGGCCTGGGAACAGGGTCCGTAGAGTTTTGCCAAAATCGTCGAACAGCAGGCGGGCCGGCGGACCACGATCTGCCAGTGCTGCTGGTCCAAAATGCCGAAGGACAGCCGGTGGCCATCTACACGTCTTATGCTTGTCACTGCGTCACGTTGTCTCACAATTTGATTGGCGGTGACTGGGCGGGTTTTGCGCAAGAGGGCATTCAGCGCAAGTTCCCGGGCGTGGTAGCCATGGTCGCGATTGGGGCTGGTTCTGACTCCAATCCCGATTCAGGTGTCACGGGAGACCGAATGGACATTGCCCAATCACCAAAGGCATGCAGATTGCGGATGAAGTGCAACGATTGATCACAGCGAGTTCGCTACAGACATTAAATCAATCGATCCATTGCGTCTCCAATCGCATTCCTATTCCTTTGCGCGAACCTCCGACTGCCGCCGAACTACAAGAGTTGATCCAGCAAGGCGGTCCGGCTGGCTACAACGCCCAAACGCAATTGGCCAAGTTGCAACAGGGCAGGGCACTACAGAACGCGATCGACTATTCGATTCAAACGCTTCACTTCGGCCAGCAGTTGGCCATGACGTTTTTGGCGGGCGAAGTTTGCGTTGACTATTCGCTGCGACTGAAAACACACTTCGATCGAAATCGATTCTGGCTGGTTGCCTATGCCAACGACTTCTGTGCGTACATTCCTTCAGAACGTTTGCTGCAAAAAGGTGGCTATGGCGGCGGCGCGGAGATTCCCTATTTCGCTTTGCCCAACACGATCGCTCCTGGCGTGGAACAACGGATTGTGGATGAAGTACAACGCCAAGTGCCGGACACGTTCTTGGCCATCGGCAACCAACAGAAAAAAGGCACGCCGATTTCCGCCAAGTCGCCGGCCGACTCGTTGCAGTGCCTGAGTACGCATCCACACCTGCAAATTGAATTGGTGGCCAGCGAACCGTTGATCACCGATCCCGTGGCCATCGATTTTGGTATCGACGGCCGTTTGTGGGTGGCGGAAATGAACGATTACGCTCGAGGCCCCTTGGAAGAGTTTCCTCAACACGGCCGAATTCGCCTGCTGGCAGACACGGATCGAGACGGCGCGTATGATTCCGCCACCACGTTTCTGGACAATCTTCGCTATCCCACGGATGTGAAGGTTTGGAAGCGAGGCATCTTGGTGTGTGACGCGCCCGATATTTGGTACGCGGAGGACACCAACGGTGATGGTCAAGCGGATGTGCGACAGAAACTTTTTTCGGGATTTGCCACGCATAATGCGCAAGCACGAGTGAACAGTTTGGTGTATGGCTTGGACAATTGGCTGTACGGTGCATGCGGTTTGTTCGGCGGTGTGATTACCGATCAACAGGGCCGAACCGTGGATACTTCGAATCGAGATTTTCGGATGACGCCGGAATTGGATCGCGTCGAAGCGTATTCGGGAAATTCGCAGCAAGGTCGAATTCGTGACGATTGGGATAATTGGTTTGGCTGCACCAATGGAGAATTGTTGGTTCATTTTCCGGTGCAAGATGAATACCTGCGGCGCAATCCAGCTGTTCAACCGCCTGCTTCGCGAATTGGAATTCTGGTTGGTCACGACGCCAATCAGCTGTTTCCGCCTGACAATTTGGTTCGCTTTGAATTGTCAGGTCCGCCGGGGCGACCGACGTCAGCTTGCGGGCTGCACATTTATCGAGGTGACAAGTTGCCGGCAGTCTATTATGGCAACGCCTTTGTCTGCGAACCGGTCAATCAGTTGGTGCACCGCCGGTTGTTGCGTCGCGATGGCGTGCGGTTTTTTGCTGATCGAGCCAATACAGAGCAGCGGAGCGAATTCTTGTCTTCGACTGATCCTTGGTTTCGACCCGTGCAAGTGAAAACAGGCTTGGATGGAGCGTTGTACGTGGTGGATATGTATCGCTACGTCATTGAGCATCCCGCTTGGATTCCTGAATCGACCAAGGCTTCGTTGGATGTCTTTGCTGGCCAGGGGAAGGGCCGCATCTATCGAGTGCGTGCGGCCGAGCATCCGCTTGGTGCGTTGCCGGATTATTCGCAACTGCCATTAACAGATTGGGTGCCACTGCTGGACCACGCCAACGGTGCGGTTCGTGATATGGCTCAGCAACAATTGGTTTGGAACGCGATTCCGGCGAATGACCAACTGTTGTCACTTGTGCAAAATGCGGAACTCGCTGCCGGACGTAGCCAGGCTTTATGGACATTGGCGGCCTTGAATCAATTGGACCAGGCTACGTTGCTGTCTGCTTTGAATGACGCAAGCCCAGACGTGCAGCGGCAAGCCTTACGATTGGCAGACCGTTTTTCCGCATCACAAGCGGTCCGAGACTTGGTGATGCAGCATTGTCAGTCGCCAGACGCGGCGGCCAGCAGCAAGCGTTTTTGCGCTGGGCGAATTCGTGGGACCGGAAGTAGACGCGGCACTGCTTGGTGCTGCGATTGTTTTTCGCAACGATGAAACCATGTTGTCGGCAGTCTTCAGTTCGCTGGATGCGGAAAATATTGATCGAATTTTTATTCGGCTGTTAGATTCGGCAGACCAAACTGCCGTCGCTGAATTGGCACCGCAATTCGGCGTACTGGTGCAACGCATGAACAACGCCGAACTAGCAGTCTCGCTGGCCCAGCGGCTTGTCCAATCGTTCGATGCGCCGCAAATTCAAGCATGGCATTGGCACACGCTCGCTTTCTTGCTGGAAAACGTGTCTGCCGAAGCGACTGGCAGTGTTCTTTCCGGAGCATGGGAGGAATCTTTGCAATTCGCAGCGACAGATAACGACGTTGCGTTGAACAATCGGTTGGCGGCAGTCGACGTTTTGGGTGCCACGATCGAATTGCCTGCGCATCGATTCGTACTGCAACATTTGCTCAGCGCTGATGCAGCCGAAGTGCGTCTAGCGGCGATTGCTCGATTAGCGGCGGACCGGAATTCACAGCCGTGGTTGGCTTCGCAATTGGAATCCAACCTGCCAACTTCAATTCGTTCTGTCATCATTCAGCAATTGCTGGAACGCAAGTCAGCGTTGCCTTTCTTGAAACCAGTGACCGACCGTCATCCCGATTGGTTTGACCAAGAGCAATTGAACGTGATTAACGGCAGCACGGCAGAAAACATTTCGACGTTGACCGGTCCGTTGTTGGAATACCGAATGGACGTGTTGCAGCGGCAGGGCGATGCAGCGTTAGGTCAAGCTGTTTATCAAAAGCACTGTGCTTTGTGTCACGAATCCGCTGCGGACGGGCAACGCACGGGGCCCGACTTAACTGCGCTGACCAACCGAACGCCGACCTTCGTGTTGGATGCGGTGCTGTTGCCCAGCCAAGCCTTTGACGCTCGGTATGTCACCTACAACATTGATCTAAAAGACGGCCGACGTCGCACGGGCCTGATTCGCGAAGAAACGTCCAATTCGCTGACGCTGGTGGATGTGCAAAACCAAGTTCACGTGCTACTTCGCCATGAAATGGAAGCGATCGAATCGACCGGACTTTCGCTCATGCCATCCGGGCTGGCCGATCAAATCTCGCCAGCCGACATGCGCAATTTGTTGGAATACGTGACCAGTCACCGCCGGTAGATGGGTTGCGATGTGAATGGCATCCAACGCGTAATCGCCTCGTTGAAACGCATGCACAAAATCTTGAGTGTTAAATTCGCCATCACCATTCCAATCGCGGCCAGTTGTCAGCGAATTCATGGCGATGTCGCGAGGGAAATCAAAAACGCCGAGCCTGAAAAGCACGCAGTGAAGCAACTCCGCGATTACACCTCAACTCTGCGTCTCCATTGCCCTTCTGCGGTATCAAAACTTTGTGTTGGTCAGTTTGATTTAGCAAAGCGTTGATTACGCTTTTACAGTCATTCCATTTCATCTATTTGATTGACATGCTCGTCCGAGTTTGTATGTTGAACGTCACAAGTCACAACGTGTTGCACCAGCTCCAGGGTATGTTTTCTGAAAAAACTAGAACGGCTAAGGGGCTGGAAATGTCAGAATCACGCTTTAGTACATTCGGGGGGGCAACCGTTCTGGTTGTTTCCATTGCGGTCGGTGGTTTGGGCAGATGACGTGGCGACTGATGGAACGTCGAGCAAACTGTCAGGCTGGAAGACATTAGACTCACCCAACTTCCGGTTTGACGCAGTCTGCTTTCGCGAATCGATGTATCAACCGAAATGTTGGTCGCCGACGAATTGCGAAAGCGATCATTCGGACGATTTCGACGTCTCTTTCCAACGTCCAAATAGATTCAGTTTCGTTAAATCGGACACATGCGATTGGGACATCACAGCCATTGACAACCCTTGATCCGTAATGCGGATTCGGTCTTTGTGTTTTATGTAGTTTTCTCGTTTCCAGGCACGAGCATGGCGTTGTTCCATGCTCGTACATTGTACATCAAGTTCTTCGTGAGGTCCTCTCATGTTTAAGAAGGATCGACAAAGTCACAGGATAGTAGAGTAAACTGAATGCGTCAGTTGCTGACAGCATGCGGGGATCCCCTTTGAGGAACTACTGCCTGGCGATGCTAATCGAGATTGCTATGTTCGATCCCGCCGATGCCTGCAATTGATGAAATCTGGAAAATTCAACACAAATTGAACCGATGCAACATGGGAAGAGGGTGATTTTAACCGTGACGGCATCTATGATTGGACATTATCTTTCCGTTATTTGACGACGGCCGAATTCTTCAGAGGTACCATTTTTACCCGTGATCCATATGACGAACGTGCAACAGAGCAGCCCAACGGCCTCATTTCCAAGGTACACGAGGCAACCGGCGTCATCGATCACTACCGTTATACCTATGCTACTGACACCGGGTCATGTGTTCTTGGAGTCACCTCAAGCCGACTATGGAGGAACAGTGCATATATATTCTCGTTCCGGGCGTGCATGACCCGGGCGATACTGGGTATTTCCGCGGTGGATCGAAACCTTGCAACAGTTTAAGCCGATTTCTATTCGAAATGACGTAAACATCGTCTGGTTTACGCACGTCCTGCCGCCTGGCCTAACGAATCAGCAAGTTCTGGACGATCTCCTAATTGACGGAGCGATTGCTGGCGGCGGAGACTGCTTAAAATGTTGTGCTTTAGGAAACATGGACGATATTCCCCGGAAGTTACGATCAGACGTTTTCGCCACCGTTCCCGCTCCAGGATCCTTGCAGTTCGTGCCCATCGGCGATTCCGGTGGCCTGCTGACGTACGATCCGAACTGGTGACATCTGTCAAACGAGGCATTTGAAGATCCGATTTACTATGTCCAAGCTGGAGTCACGCAACCAGTTTTTCGTCGGACCAATTCAGTACGGCAATGGTCGATATGAAGTAGATGACGGGCAGTGCATTCGAAGCTCTATTTGCCAGTGCAGCGCGGCTTCCAGCACATCGAAATCACCTGAATGGCGAGCCGGTCGTTACGCAACTGCCAGACGAACCAATGCTTAACAGATTAACGCTCCCAGAAATTCGGTCGACACATGGACTTTCGGAGATCGAATTCAGGGAGGAGATTATTCCTGAACATGTCTTGCATTCTCACGTGAAAACGGTGTTGTTCCTAGTAGTGCTTGCCTTCCAGATCGGCAAGGTGTTTGGTGCGTGCCGCAGCACATTGATAACAGTGAAATCCCGGGCGATGCGGATTTGAATGGCGTGTTCAATTCGTCACGATCTGGTGCAAGTGTTTCAGGCCAGTGAAATATCGAGATGCAACGGAAGACAACTCTGTCTGGGAAGAGGGCGACTGGACGTGCGATGGCGATTGGCCGATACCGACGATCTGGTATGCCGCCTTCCAAACCGGGAATCGTACGAAGCCGATGCTGCAGCACGGCATTGATATAGGTCGACGAATCGACACGTCTGGACGGAATGATTCGTTGGATGCGATCAGCGACGACTTGTCGATCGAGGATGCCGCGTTGATGGAACAGCCGGATCGCGAACGGCAAGATGCCAGCGGGCAAGTCTGATGCATCCTGGCGGCGGCACTGGCCGACGATCTAATAGTTGGCAATAGGCCTCCGAAATTGACGACGACAGCCGCCGATGCAAGAACGCCCTGTCGATGATCGCTTCGACAGGCGATGGAATTCAGCATTTGGACGGCACGCACGCTCGCTTTATGTGAAACTTCGGAATTAAAAACGAATAGTCATCGAGATGATGTGTCATGAATGCGAAGCGGCGAAAACGACGTTCGATTTATCGGTGCGAACCACTGGAACCGCGAATTCGTGCTGGCGTTTGATACGGTCTATATCAGCGAATTCATGGCCCAGCAACGACTCGACTCTTGCGGACCAGGACGGTCGGTTTCGATTGGATTGAATTGCACAATCAACCGCTGCGGAAATCGATCTGGGAGGGTGGTCGCTCACTGATTCCGAAATTCGATCTCGGCAAATTGTGGAGTCGCTGCCCGACATCACACTGGAGGCGGGCGAACGAAAAGTGATCTTCGCGTCCGGTCGAAATCAAACCAATCCGCTGGCAGAATCTACACCAATTTTCAGCTCGCTTCCGACGGCGAATACTTGGCATTGATCAACACCGGACCAGACGGCGGCGAAAAAATTCGAGTTTTCGCCGGCCTATCAGCTCAGTCGCCCGATGTCCGTAAACCCAGCGGATTTGCCGAATGGGGAAGTGCCGCTGATCGCTGACGGTGCAGATTTTTTGTATCAGATTCCCGACGCATCGACATCCAACCGAATGGATCGACGCCGCGTTTGATGGCGAATGGAGCGAACTCCAACGAACCGCTGGAATATGACTACCAATTAGCAAATGGCGGCTTCGAATCGGACGCATGGAGTCCGTGGCGGAATCGCGGTCCTGTTTCGCTGGTGAACGAAGCGTCCGGTCGTTGTGCCCACCGATGGACAGCAGATGGCGTTAATAACCACTCGCGACAGTGTGGCTGGCAGGTCGGCGGTTCGACATTTTCCACGGGACACCGCGTAACTTCACTGGACGAAGTGAACGTGATCGGAAGTGATGCGATCGGCTTTCGCGGTCGCGTACGACGTGACCGTGGACGCCAACACGTCGATCACGTTTGACTGGAGTTATTTGACCAATGATCTTCGCGTAAGGATTGATCTTTGCCTTCGCGGCGTATAGTGACACGGCGGCTCCCGTTTTGCTGGCCGATGCGTCGTCTACCACGATGACTTCGACGCAGGGCGAATTCGCTCGGCGTACCGCGATGCAAACCTTCTTATCATTTTGACGAAGGCGGAACCTATACGATTGTGGTGGGCAATAGTCATGAGCAGATGATCTGGACTGGGATTCGGCGATTGCGGTCGACAATCTGCGAATCAGTGGACAGCGTTGGAACAGCGTTTTTGTCTCGCAGCATCATTCAATCATCAGACCGATGTTCCGCTGGCTGATCTGGATTGTTGCCAGATTCGTTATGACGATGGATTCGTGGCGTACGTTGACGGGCAAACGGTGGCAGCCGCGAATGCGCTTCGATCATTGGCAGTGGGATTCGGTCGCTACGATGGTTCTGCCAAGACGAATCGAATGGTGAACGATTTGACGAGTTTGTGTTTCGGCAGTGATTTCGAAGCAGGTTCGCATGTTTTGGCGGTTCATGGGGTGAACGCAGCGAATGATCAGGATGATTTCCTGTTGGACATTAAGCTGACGGGTGTGCAACCGGCTGACGAAGTGCCAGCGTACTGACAACTGCGACACCGGGACGTCGCAACCGCACATGAGTCGATCCGGTGAAAACGTCATGACGGAGTCGTCGCGTTCGATAAAGCGACCGGCAAAATTTCCGATCGAACCGTTCTTCTTGACGATGCAAGCCAACGCGGGCGACGATTCGCTACACGACCGACGATCAGTGTACCGACCGTGGACAACGGAGCGGGATCCTCATACCGTTCCGATCATTAGTTGACGGTACGACCAACGTACGAGCGGTGGCAGTGGAAAAGCAAGTATCTACGGCGAACACGTGTCGACCTAACGACGATCGTATTTTGACTTGTTTTATTTCCACGTACAATTGTGCGTTCAAATTCGAATGAATCGGCGTGTGCAAGCTCGTGGATTTCCGCCTGCCTACTGGCCCGACTATGAAATGGACCCGGAGGTCAATTGGCGGCACAACGATGTCGAATTCTGTTCAGCGGCAAATACGCAGCTACAATTGCGTGACGACTTGCTGTCCATCCCGTCGATGTCGCTGACCATGCCCGTAGACGATTGAGGCATTGGTGTTGAAATTGGGATTCTGTCAAATTCGTACCACGAGGGTCTGCGATGGGAACGTGCCGTGTCGGCGGAATTGTTCGTACCAGACCGTCCGGCCGACCATCATCTACCTGATCCTTTCAAATTGATACCGGCGTACGCGTTCATGGGGGCGGCTCTCGCCGCCTTGACGAAATTCGCTTCGACTGTTGTTCCGTACCGAATATGGCGGCTTCAAGTTGGAGGTTCCGGTATTTGGCCACGATGTGACCGCGTGCCTTTGATTCTTTTGGTTCTGCGATCGAGTAGCACCGAGTATACTCAGCGGATGCAACTACATTCGCGATTTGACGGTTCGACAGATTGTCCGATCGCGGCCGGTACCGCCAACTCCGTATGGCTCCTTCGTGCACTTGTGAATGGGCTCTATTGGGGACTGTACAACCTGATGGAACGTGTGGACGCTCAATTTCGCGGTCAACCGACAGGGGCGGTAACAAGGACGACTATGACGTTACATTACCATGAATTTCAACCTGATGGGCTCAATATGGTTGCGTCAAATGGCGACCTAAATGCATCAGGAACAGGTCGTCGACTTGGCGGAACAGATCGGCAGCGTGACAAATCAGGACCACAAAACGCGTTACTCATGGAACTCTTGGGACGGCGGCCCGGACGGCTCTCATGACTCGAATCTGGAAACGCTGTTGGACGTCGACAATTACAGTTCGTTACATCGCCGTCAACACCTTCGCTCGCAATACAGACTGGCCGGTTCACAATTACTACGCCTACCGAAAGCGAGGCTCGGATAGCGAAGGTTTTCAGTTTATCGTCTGGGATGCCGAATACACCTTCGGTACGGACCCGATTCGTCATGGATTCAGGTTAGAACCGATCCGACTAATTCAGCCTTAACGGCAGCATCGCGACAATCTTGCCGCCGTTGCTAACGAGCGATGCGTTTCGATTGCGATTCAGCGACAACATGCAACAGTTGCTCGCTCCCGGCGCTTTGGCACGTAAATCCGGAATCGCCCAACTCGTGGGATCCAAGCCATCCCGACGATAATTTGCCTGCCAAGATCTACGCCGCCCATGCCGATTACGTGGCCGACGCCGTATTGGATGGCCAGAAACAGCTCGTTATATCGGGGTGACATGGCGATTCGAAGGCGTCACGCCGTTCAACTTGTACACTCGCGATGAGGATTGGCAGGCCTAGGTCGACACTGTCCTAAGTAGCATTCCGCAGTTACACACAGCGTTTGTCGAGCAGCTCTTACGGCGAATGATTTGTATCGTCCGGCAGCTAATCGTTTTCGTTGGCACCGGAGCGCACTGAGCGGATCGAACTCCAATTTTTCGACGACGCCCCGCGAACTGTGATCATTTACTACACTACCGACGGTTCGGATCCTGCGACTGCTGAATACCGACGGAAGCGTTGACGAAGATCGCAGCTCGCGCCCGACGACTTCAGCAACGGTGGTGATCGATCGCCGAATGACGGTTCGAGTTCGCAGTTATTCGGCCGCGGGTTGGTCGGCAATTCCTAATGAAGCCCACCTTCACGGTTGATGCGACTCCGGCCGACGCCGACAGTCTTCGCATTAGCGAAATCAACTTCCATCCGCATGCCGCTCGGCCTCCAGCTGGGCGAACTGCTGGAGGACGAAGATCAATTTGAGTTTATCGAACTGACGAACATCAGTGAACCCAGAGCAATTGGACCTGCAGGGCGTGCGGTTGGAAATTTCTGATTTGGTCGCCAGGCATGTCCAATTCGTAAAGATTTGGCGGCTCCAGACGTTGCAGCCAGGCGAACAGGTGGTGGTGCCTCGTTAATCGTTCGGCATTTATTTCGCGGTACGGCGATTCGATCGAACTAGCCGTCGGCACGAATGGAGACATCGACGCGTCTTCTGCAGGCGGCTTGTCGAATAGCGGCGACACCCTTTGTTCTGACCGACGCGAACGGCAAATCGATCAATCGTTGACCTATGACGACAATCCATCATGGCTGGACAACGCCGATGGCAAGGGGAGAGTTCGATGGAGCTTCTGGGACTGCAGATGGACGCGAACGACGCATATTCGTGGCGCGGCATCGATCGTTGGCGGCAGTCCCGGGCATTTGAAGCGCTCATGCGTGTGGACGATGTCGATCTGCTGTGCCGCTCGCTTCGCAGTTCACGCTTTTTTTATCCCAATTATATTGACTTTGATCACGATGATGCAAAAGGCATGACGGACCAAGATCTGGAATTTCTATTCGGTTCCATCCTGCGAACGTCACACGGCGACGTGAATTTGGACGGTCGATTCGACTCAACCGGCTTGGTATCGTTTTCATAGCGGGTGAGCCCGAAGACCAACGATCCCAGAATTCAACCTGGTTTTCATTAATCCGGCGACTGGAACTGTGACGGCGAATTCGACACTGCGGACCTTGTTGCGGCCTGGACTGCTGGACAATACCGACCGAATTGACCGGAAATCACATTCGCCGCTCCAGCGGCACTAGTCGAACACTATCACGCAAACAACGGGTCACGCACAGCCGTGAACGCACGATGGCCAGTCATTAACACGCCACATATTTGTATCTATTGTCGCCGAACCCGAACTTTCCCTTGTTATCAAAATACCCCGAGTGTTACACGATTTTTGCCAATTCTTGGCTGACTTTGTTCGAGCTTTGATCGACGAATCTGCTGCATCGTTTGGATTCTGAGAGTATTTGGGGCTTCCAAATGGAATCGGCTGTGGCAAAACTCACAAAGGATGAAATCGTGGCCCTTCAAAGTTTTGAAAGAGAGAGGAAATCAAAAATCGCCGAGTCGCAAAGCACGCAGCGAAGCAATTCCGCGACCTCGGCACTCTGCGTTTCGACCTCTTCTGCTATGGAATTGGGCTCGTCCAACCAGACCGCATGGTAATCGGCGTTGAAAAAGTCTCCACCTATTTGGTGGAATCGGCGTTGAAAAAGTTCCCACCATAACGAGCGGTTTCGTTAAGCTGTAGCAATTTGGCAGGCAGCGAAGCGAGGCCAAGGATGTTAACGGTGGAATGGCGCCTATTGGTGCCATGTGGCGCCTATTGGTGCCATGCATCTTAGGTCTGGTCCTAATTCGAATTGGGCTTTGGCAATTCAGCTTACACCGCCGGATGTCTAACGTTTAGAGTGTAAAGACCACTAACCGGCAACACGTCGGCGAGAATTGGAGAATGGCAATGCAATCATGGTGAAGATTCATGACGCAACGATCGACGATGTGGTCAATGTTTCCGAATTTGTCTCGGCACTGTCTGTAGTCCACATTGCACCTTCGCTGGACGACGACGGCCTAGAATGTTGCTTCGACAACCCAGCGAATACTCGACGGTTGGATGCACCACTGCGCACGAGAACGAAACGAAATATTGGGCGTTCTACTGGTTCGGCCACCGACTCAAATAATTGATTAAACCATAGCCCCTGCGTTGACGCTTTGGCACTAATTAACACTGGTTTGGCTTTCGCTTTGTCTGCCGACGACCGCAGTTCACAGCAAAAATGCAGGCTGCCAGCAACGCTGGAAGGAATGAGTCAGGTTCGGGCACATTGACGACCTGATTTGGATTGTATGTTCCGGCTTGAAATGCAGTAACCAAATCCCCGGTTGTAAAATCGCCATCATGATTCCAGTCGCCTTCCGTCCAATCTGAATTATTCGCGATATCGTCTTCAAATTCGCCCGTCTGAAAAATGTTAACCAAATCGGCCGAATTGAAGATCCCGTCGCCATTTGAATCACCAGGCGCTGCCTGGTAGAGATCCAAGTCAACAAAGTCGTTCGCTTGCCGTAGCGATCCAAATAAACCGAACTGAACGTGTCCAGGCTGTTCGGTAAACGATCCCGTAAGTGGCATGGTTGATTCCAAGATTCGGAAATTATACGACGTGTCCGAATCAAGCATCGGTAGTGATTCGGTCAAAACTAATTCGACATTGCCGTCAAGGGTTGTTCGTCCATCGACGATCAGGCGGCTAGCGGTGAATTGGCCGTCATTTTGGCCGACGTGAATTTTTAGCGTTCCTGCGTTCGCTTGCTCATAGTCGCCGACAATTTGTAGCGTCCCAATTGGCTCGCCAGGAGCAATGACTCCATTATTCCTTACCGTCGTTGCTGTCACCGTACCGGAACCCTGCAATATTCCATCCTGCAACTCCACGCTTCTAGCGTTGATGTTCCCATCTTCTTCAATTGATATTTCGCCATTTATTAGCAATCGATTTGCATTCAGATTTCGAATTCGTCCCGAAAAGCTAATCGGAACCAACAACGTCGTATTTGTCGAATGAACTAGCCCGTCACTTTGAAATAAACGGAACTGTTCGAACGGATTGAATCCTTCTGGAAAGTAGGACTCTGAATCTCGTCCCGCAAAAAAGGCGACATTGCCGGCGTCACCGACCAAGGTTCCTCGAGACCAATCGACAATTGCATTGTCCTCCGAACGGATTTCGATCGGAGATCCGTCACCAAAAAGCAACTCGCCCAGCATGTCAAAGCGACTTCCAACGACAATTGCGCCACCACGAATCTCGAACTGGCCCGAAGGTTGAATGATTAGATTTTGGCTGGTGAATTGTCCTCCGGTCTGATTGATCCTGGCAACACTTTGTCCTGTGGCAGGTGCAACGGTAGTGGTTCCGCGAATGTTGAGCATTCCATCGTTGATGGTCAATCTTGTGGTGCTATTGCTACCGGTACCGATGGTGAAGTCACCACCGATGTTGGTTTGGCCCCCGTTGAGAGTCATGTCCGCTTGGCTGTTGCTATTGGTTGCGAGTGAGAAGTATCCGCCGACGTTCAAATCTCCGTGAATTGTGATATCTGCCTGACTGTTGGTTTGGGTTGCTGCAGTAAAGTTTTGGCTTACATTGAGTTGACCATCGTTCAGGAGCAAAGAGGTTTCTGCATTTGGAATGGAGGCCATAACGTACGACCCGCCAATGTTGACGTCGCCTCCGGTTTGAATCCAATCAGCCTGTGCAAAGCCAGTTCGATTGGAAAACGCTTGGATTCCAAGCCATGTACTTCCTGTGATATTCATCGTCCCACCACTCATTTCAAGACGAGCGCGTGGATCGGCATTGGTGTTGCCCACTCTTGCCATCTGCAGACTACTCATCGTGCTGAGCCCACTGGTCTGGCGAAACACGGCCTGTTCGCCAGCGACATCTCCCAACACCAAGGTTCCGACATTCCGCAGGTCACCGCCCAACACTTCTAAGCTGGAACGGTTGGTGATGGAACGGTTGAACATGTTGAAGTCGCCACCTGCAGCGACTTCAATTCCACCTTCGTCCAGGAGTAAATCGATAGGACTGCTGGGACTTCCTTCTGGTCGCAGCATGCCTTCGACACGAATTCGATCAGGGCGATCACCACGGATATCCATTACAAACATCTGAGGTACGATTAGCTTTTCGCCAAGAACATTGAAAACGTTGCCGGCGGTTTCGAAGTGATGGAACGCCGTTGCGGGATCCATTCCGGGAGGAAGCAACAATGTGGAATTTGCCCCGCCAATGAAGTCTAGTTGGCCAGGGTTAATCAGATTGGCACGAGACAAATCCACTGTTGCGGAATCAGTCGCAAAGATATTTGCGTTTTGGGGCCCAAATTCGATAGTTCCCAGCGCTTCGAAATGGTCGCCGACTTGATGAGTACCGCCGTGAAACTCGTATCTGCTTCCTGTGGCCAGAAGAAAATTGTTGGTAGTCAGCTGGCCACCCGTTTGACGCAGAATACTCTGTTCGACATCGCCCACGGACAGAAGATTGACAGTTGCTTGGCCATTATCAAATAGGACGGTTCCGCCGTTTTCAACTAAGACCAAGGCACTTTCGGTAGGAACGCTTGTCGATGACCAATTCTCGGGCGAATTCCAATTTCCAACCAGCGTGTTGGGTAATACCCATCGAGTTTCCTCAGCTTGGCCGAAGGTACATAGTGCGAACAGAATAAACAATTTTCCCAGCTTTGGCAGCTTTGGGCAGTTTCGACGAAGCATCTGGATGTTCTCCATGTTGATAACTCTTGACGCTGTGCAGCGTTGTCTGCAGAGGGGGAGGCCGTGCCCGATTTCGCGTTTTCGCCAAGAAGGTCCACACGCCGTGGCTTTTCCGAATTACCCAGAGTAGGCTGAGCAGACGTAAAAAACTAATACCCCCTAGGGGAGTCGAACCCCTGTTTTCGGACTGAGAATCCGACGTCCTGGGCCACTAGACGAAGGGGGCTCGTCCGGTCAAGAGTCTACGAAGATAGCACTTGGACGAGTCGTTCGTCAATTGGCCCACGACCAGACAAATTCGAAGGAATTGACGTTCCGGTATCGAGACGGTTCTTGTTCTTGCGTGTCTCCAGTAGCGAGGTTCACGGTTTAGAAGAAACTTCGCACAAAATGACGACGCAGGGACGGTAAGATGTAGAGTCGCAAAGTGGTTTTTGACTGCGTTTTCTCGTTGCGATCTGTGTGTTTTAGGGCTAAGCCCAAAAAACGCATCGTGCGTTACAGCGACTGCAGCACTAAAAAGGATTGCGCCCGGCACGTGTCGCAGATTTCCATGATGGCGGATTCTGCCGGGCACACATCAGACGCCAAAGTCTTAGAGTTCGTGTTCCTCCACGATGAAAGCGGAAGACTTGGAATGATCGACGAACTTTCCTTCGTCTTCAAGTAAAGCATTCGCCAACTTCTGTCCTTCAGGCGAAGTCATGCCTTGGATCAGCGACTCTTCCGAGTCAAACCAAACCTCCGCTACACCATCAAATGCTTCCTGCATGCCTCGGGATTCTTTGAGACCTTGGTTAAGCTGCGAGTCTAGTGTGTGCGACTGGACGTATTTTCTGGCACCAATCACCGCCGCGTTTTTCATGAAAAAAGGGCCATGCGAGTTTAGCCAATAATCCCGAAATTCTTCGCGAGACAAGTCGGGGTGTCGCGTTAGGCACATTACAAATTTGATCATCGTGTTTCGCTTTCTAGAAGTTTCTTTTTTCTGATTTGGATGCCGATGGAGAATTAATCCTCAGTCCTTCTTGTGTTCGATCACGCGTTAGGGTTTCCGTTTGCCAGATCCTTGACGTCCGTCGTGGTTAGTGGGTTTCCTCCGATCCCCCAATCACCGCTCTTAACTTCCTCGACAACCACCCAGGTGACAGAACGCATATTCTCTCCTTCGATCGATACCATTGCATCGGTAAGTTTGCGAATCATTTCCTGCTTTTGCTCCGACGTAAAAACGCCTTCGATTAGTTTTACGTTCACCAATGGCATCTCGATTCTCCCACTTGAATTGTCTAAAGAAATTTAATGACGAATAGAAGCACCTGCTAATCAGCCTCGCATGAACGTCTTCGCAACCGGGCTAAATGATAAAGGCTAATCGATCATGTTTCTACAATTGTGGAACAACGGTGTCACTACTGTACGGTTGTTTAATTCAACAAATGGCCGTTTCTTGCTTCGTCAGGTGATGACAGGCAACGCAGCAATCAATAGTCAATAGGCCAAAATGAGGAGCGGGTTTCGCCAGGCTACTGGCCCGGTGCTGTCTGCTGGCAGGTGTGGCGTTGGCAGTGCTGTGCTGTCGTGGTGATGGTTGATTCGGCGGAAAATTGCTGATTCGAGTTTAACGATTATGCCGATTGTGCTGGTAGGTTCGTACCGGGCTGCGCGGTTGCTGGCTTGGGTTTGGACTTTGATTGCCGCTGTCCCAACTATCCGCAGAAAGGATGATTCGGTGGAAAATCGATCGCATTCCATCTACGCCATGGCGAGCAAGATTGGTGGGCCGTTGATGTGGGGAGCTGCTGCCACGGTCGGCTACTACTTGGCGTTACAGCAAGGAATTCTGCGCAGCCCGCTGCTGGTCCGATATACGGCAGGGCATCCGGTGGAAGTTGTCGAAGTCGGCATGTTCTTTGTCGGCCTTGTCTTTCTGGCGCGACATGCGCTGGGAAGATTCGGGCAATTGGTTTCGCTGGAACAAACCGAAACCGACTTATCGCCCGAGCAGCCAGAAGGCGAATCGGTTCGCTATTCGCCATCGTTGTTGCTGAGCAAAATTCGCGAAGTCAAATCGTCTGCGTTGCAAACGCTGTTGGGGTTGCGAATCGTACGCGTCTTGGAAGCGGCCGATCGTCGGCAGACTTCGGCACATGTAGACGAAGAGCTGAAGTATCTATCCGATGTTGACGCGGCGGCCGCGTATGAAAACTATGCGTTGCCCAGAATCATTGTTTGGGCTACACCTATGTTGGGATTCTTAGGGACGGTCATTGGGATCACGCTGGCCTTGGGTGATTTGAATCCCGAAGTCTTGGTGGATTCGCCCAAAGAAGCCATGCAAGGTTTGTTGGCTGGGTTGAGCATTGCGTTTGACACCACGGCCTTGGCGTTGTGTCTGTCTATTACGTTAATGTTCGTTATGTTCTTGTCCAACCAGATTGAGTCGCAGTTGCTGAACGCTATCGACGTGCGCAGTCAGTCGATGGTCTACCGTTGGCTGAACGTAGATCCGATTACCAACCAAACGGCCCATTCGACGGAAGATGGTTTGGTGGCTGCGCTAGTCAAGGCAACTGAGACCTTGGTCGAACGGCAGACGGATGTTTGGCAGAACGCCATTCTGGCAACTCGAGACGAATGGCATTCCTCGATCGAAGATACCGTTTCGCACGTCAAACAAGGACTGCAAGGCATATATCAGCAGACGTTGAGTTCGCATTCAAATCACTTGGTGCAAGCGGAACAAGAGGCCAGTGAACGAGCGGCAGCGTATTGGTCGCAAGTACAAAAATCGTCGGTGGAACATGCTGCGGCATTGCGAACGCAACAAACGGAACTGGCTAAACAGAATCGATTGTTGGCGGAATTGGTCAAAGCCACCGGTGACATTCGGACGTTGGAAAATTCGCTCAACAGTAATCTGCAAGCGTTGGCAGGCGCCAAAAACTTTGAAGACACGGTGATGAGTTTGTCTGCGGCGATTCACATTTTGAGCTCGCGCCTGGGTGCTCCATTGCCCAAGGAATCGCGAGTTCGTCTTTCGGATCAGGCTGCATAGGAATTACGATATGAGTCGCCGCCGAAGGCCTTCTGAAGAAGCCGTTTCTCTATTTCCGTTCTTGGCAGTGCTGATTTGCACCATGGGTGCATTGATTGTTCTACTGGTGGTCATGGTGCAACAAGCTCGTGCAGCCGCCGTCGATCCCACCGAGATTGCTCGTTTAAACGAACAGATCCAACAGGCCAACGAACAGCGGCAGTTGAAAGTAGAAGAAAACCAATGGCGAATTGAAATGTTGCAGCAGTCGCGCGAAACCACTCAACAGCAGCTGGTGGAAAAGCGATTGGAGCTGAGTCATCTGGAAGATCATATTCGCGCGTTACGCCAGAAAATTCAAGGGTTGGAAGATCGAGCTGCTGCGTTAACGGCCGAAGAATCGGATTTTGATGCCGACCAGGTTCGCAAAGAAATCAACCGATTAGAATCCGAATTGGAGTTGGCCAAACGCGAATTGGACAAAGAGAAGCAGCAATATCAACAGCAGTCGGGCAAATTCGCGATTGTGGCGTATGATGGCCCGAACGGCACCAAACGCCGTCCTGTTTATATTGAATGCATGGCAGACCGAGTGATCCTGCGGCCGGAAAATATTGTGTTGACGGGAAACGATTTTCAAGAGCCCCTGACCAATGACAATCCGTTGGCACTGGCGTTGCGAGCGAAACGAGAATACTTGGCTCGGCTGTCAAGTTTTGGCGATCAAGATGAACCGTATCCGCTGCTAATTGTCAGGCCCGATGGAACTCGAGCTTACGCGGCGGCGCGAGCTGCCATGGCGGCGTGGGATTCGGAATTCGGTTACGAATTGATTCCGGCGGACATGCCCTTGGCCTTTCCCGACGAAGATCCGCATCTGGTGGATTTGATGAGGACCGCAGTGGAGGATGGCCGCGAACGCCGTCGACAGCTGGAAAAATTGGCGTCCCGATATGTACCTCGGCGAGCGCGAGCTACCACGTTTCGCGCGTCCAGTAGTGGCGGATTCGTTGCGCAAGGTGGCGGCGATGGTAGTGGCGATGAAGGTGGATTCGGTGGAAGCCAAGACAGCAGCGGATTCGGTTCGGCTCGATCCGGTGCCGCTGGCGCGCCGGATGTCAACGGCGTGGCCGCAACAGGCGATGGTTCGAACGAAGCGATCGGCGCCTATCCCTACGGCGGAAACGCGGGGCAAGGTAGCGGCGGCGAATCAGCCGCACACGGCTACGCAACTGGTTCGACCAGCGCCGATCCAAGCGACGGTTCGATTTTTTCCAGAACTAGTCCAACGTACGACAATGAATACGGTGGCGGCAGTGGCGATGGATCTGGTGGTCCTGGCAGAGCCGAATTCGCGGACTCTAGTAACGTCGGGCCGTACGGTTCAGAAGAATGGAGCGGACCGTATGCCGGATCGGAATCGAATGGCGCAAAAGGCCCAACTGGTAAAAATTCGGCGGACGGCGGTTCGTTTGAGAATGGTCAGACTGCGACGGACAGTTCGATGTCACAAGGTGATGTGGCGAGCGGACAAGGAACGGCCAATGGCAATCAAGCCCAGGGAAGTCGAGCGACGACGGCAGGGCAGGGCGGAGCGGCTTCGGCGGGCGGATCTGCAGCAGCGGATGGCGGTGCGGCGGGTGGCTCTATCAACTACACGGGAATGATGGGCGCTCAGCCAGCCAGCTTGGCCAAAAGCCGAGGTAGCAATTGGGGGCTGCCCAATCGGTCGCAAGGCGCCACCGGGATCACTCGGCCCATCTCCGTCATTCTGTCGTCAGATCATTTGTATCTGTTGCCTGAGTCAGGCAGTCGGGAAAAAGTGGAGCCGTATCCGTTTCAAGAGTCGGTTCAAGAGAGTGTCGATCCGCTAGTGGCTTCGGTTTGGGAGCGAATGCGCAGTTGGGGTGTTGCTGGGCAGTCGATGTATTGGAAGCCGGTGCTGAGCGTAGATGTGCAGCCGAACGCGGAATCAGAATTCGCGCAACTTGTGAGTCTGCTGGAAAATAGTGGCATTGTCGTACAAAGGAAGACCCGATGAGCCGCACGATTCGAGAAGACACTGATCCGGGGTTCGATTCGTTCTTGGATATTGTCGCCAATCTGGTTGGGATTTTGATCATTTTGATCATGGTGATTGGTGTGCAAACCAAAGACGCGGTTGTTTCTTCGCAGCATGTCTCGGCAACTGAAGTAGAAGACCAAGCGTTGGTGGAACAAGTGGCTGTCACCACACAGGAAATGAACGAAGTCACTCGCAATGTTCATGAAGTCGATGCGCAGGCAAAGTATTTGGCCAGCACCATTGAAGCGCGACGTCGCGAACGTGATCAGTTGAACCTGTTTCTTTTGGCAGCCGAACAGGAACTGGATCAAGAGCGAGCGAAATTGGACGCGGAAGATCAGCAACGATACGACTTGCAGCAGAACATGCAAGCATTACAGGACGAATTGACTGAAACGTATCGACTGACGGAATCATTGGAAGCGGCGGAATCACCGACGGTGGAATTGCAGCACTTGCCCACGCCCATGGCCAAAACCGTGTTTGGCAAGGAAGAACATTTTCGGCTGCAGGATGGCAGGTTGGTCTATGTGCCGCTAAATGCGTTAACAGATCAACTGCGTAGCGAGGCGCCCAAAAAATTGTGGAAGCTGAAAGAGACCAATGCGATTACGGAAACCATTGGTCCTGTGCAAGGATTTCACCTGCAATACACTTTGAGACGCAATACATATTCCACGAATACGCAAGCGGGTCCGGTGGTTCGCCAAGTGGCGGAACTGGACCGTTTCATTTTGTTGCCGGTGTCGATGGAGTTGGGCGAACCGCTGGATGCGGCACTGTCCGATGGGTCTCAGTTTCGTCAAGTGCTGGCTTCGATGCCGGCGAATTCGACCGTCGTGACGGTGTGGACGTATCCGGAAAGTTTCGGTGATTTTCGGCAACTCAAGTCCTGGCTCTATGAACGCGGCTACGCCACGGCCGCTCGACCACTTCCCGACGGACAACCGATTTCCGGTTCACCTGACGGGACTCGTTCTGCTTCGCAATAAGCTTGGTCAACAAGTAGCGTCGTGGAAGCACAGCTTGCGGTGTCGATGCTTGTGCGTTGGCAGTGTCGGCAACCGGCTGACATTCCGCTGGCAATGCGAGCGACTTCGCCGGCAGTGCTGTCTGTTTCTTTTTTCTTGGTCATAGGAAAAATTTTCCTCGTGTCTCAAACAGACTCACTAGTCATAACGTCTGAGCCGAGTAAACCTCCTATTAGGGCAGGAAAGGTGCATGGATCGAGTTGCGTTGTCACTTGATCCATGCAACCGACGGGGACGGAGTCCGCGCGGATAGTGCGGGCTAGGTCCAAAACTTCCAGTCAAAGGACGATTGAAGACACCAAAGCGTTTCACCGATGGATTTTTTGGTGTTGCGGTGACCAGGAAACTGCCATGCACATCTGCCACTTAGCCAAATACTACGCTCCGTTCAAAGGCGGCATTGAAACTCATGTACGAACCTTAGCGCATACACAGGCACAGCGAGGTGCCAAGGTTAAGGTGATCTGCGTGGACCACGCTTCGCCGGCGTCGTGGGGACGAAGTATATCGTCTGAATACGACGGCCAAGTAGAAGTGGTTCGAGTTCCTCGCTGGGCATCCGTGTCGCGGTTCGATGTCTGTCGCGGACTACGACGGATGCTGGTTCGCGAATGCAATTCCAATTGGGATATCTTGCATCTGCACACGCCCAATCCCACGATGATGATGTCACTGGTCGGGCTGTCCTGCCAAGCACCGCTGGTAGTTTCACATCATAGCGACGTGGTCCGTCAAAAGGTCTTGTATCAAGGGCTGCGGCTGTTGGAGAATTCGATCTACACGCAAGCCCAAGCGGTGTTGGCCAGCAGTGAAGCGTATGTGGCGGGTTCGCAACTGCTGGGACGCTTTCAACAGAAAGTGCAGGTCTGTCCCTACGGCATTGATGTAAGTCGGTTCCAGGAAGGTGGATCACAATCGGGAGAAACGTTCTTGCGAATGTCCGCCTTGCCCAAACCGCTGTGGCTGATGGTCGGTCGTTTGGTCTACTACAAAGGTCATGAAATTGCCATTCGCGCGTTGCGGCACGTTCCGGGAACGTTAGTCATTGCCGGTGCCGGACCTTTGAAGAATCGCATTATGCAAGAAGCGAAACGACTGCAGGTAGCCGATCGAATCGTGCTGGAGCCGAACCTGGACGACGAATCGGTGGTAGGTGCCTATCGAGCGGCCACGGCGTTGTGGTTTCCCAGCACGGTGCGCAGCGAATCGTTCGGATTGGTGCAAGTCGAAGCGATGGCGGCGGGCTGTCCGGTGATCAATTGCCATGTGGAAGATTCGGGTGTGGCGTCGGTCAGTCATCATCATGAAAGTGGCATCACCGTTCGCCCCAAAGATCCCATCGAATTTGCGGCGGCCGCCAACGAATTGGATCAAGACAAAGAACTGCGACGATCACTGGCGGAAGGAGCCAAGCGTCGAGCGTTTTCGTTGTTCCACAAAGACACAATGGCCGACCGGTGCTTTGAGATTTACCAATCTCTGGGTGCTCCTGGACACGCCATTCGACGTGCTGCGTAGCGAACGGTTGCGATGGTGGGCCGAAGTGTTCCGTCCTGTTGCTGTATGCGAACCTTACACCTTTACAGCGGAAACTTGTACGGCGGCATCGAACGCTTGCTGGTCACCATTGCGCAGACACAGCAATTGCAGGCGGACTGCGAACACGAATTTGCACTCTGCTTCGACGGACGATTGCAAACGGAACTACAGGCCAGCGGCGCCAAGGTCCACACTCTGGGCCAAGTCCGATTTCGTCAACCGTGGACATTGTGGTTAGCGAACCAGCGACTGCGGCAAATTCTTCGTCGCGAACACTACGACACGGTGGTGACACATTCCGCTTGGGTTCACGCGGCGTTTGCCGGGACCGTGCGACGCGATCACCAATCGAATTTGATTTTTTGGAAGCACGACACACCCGACCGTGTGCATTGGAGCGACCGCATGGCCCGGCGCCATACGCCCGACGCTTCCATCTGCAACAGCCACTACACTTGCTCACAAACCGACCACTTGTTTCTTCCACATCCGAATCACGTCGTCTACTTGCCAGTGGCCCAACGTCACTTGTCAACGGCCAATCGGCAAGACGTTCGGCGTTCCTTGCAAATTGCCACCGACGAAGTGGTCATGCTGATGGCCTGTCGCTTGGAACGTTGGAAGGGCCATTCGCTGTTATTGGAATCGCTGAGTCAACTGGATCGAAGTCGTCCGTGGCGGCTACTGATTGCCGGAGGCGTGCAGAAGTCGAGCGAGGCGAGTTACTTGAACGACCTGCAAGAAATGGTTCGTTCGCAGCAACTACAAGATCGAATCCAATTTCTGGGCCAGCGTAGTGACGTGGATGCGTTGATGCACGCGGCCGATTTGTACGTGCAACCGAATCTGCGTCCCGAACCATTCGGAATCGTCTTTGTGGAAGCCATGTTGGCAGGACTGCCGGTGGTGTCAACCAACTTTGGTGGCGCAGCGGAACTGATTGACAATTCGTGCGGCGTCTTGGTCCAAGCTGACGCGACGGAATTGGCAGCTGCGTTGCAGCAACTGATTTGCGATACCACACTTCGTAAACGGTTGGCCAAGGGTGGACCAGCTCGAGCAACCGCGTTGTGCGAACCAGTGCGGCAACTTCGACAAATTGAAAACGTAATGCAATCTGCGAGGCGAAGTGCGTGATTCGTAAATTAGGAAACGCAACGGCCGAAGAACGAGCGGTCATGAGTCGTGGCACCAGTGGCGAACCGATTTACCACATGGTGGTCCATTCGCTACGGCGGCATGGCATCGGAGGCGGAACGATTGTCGATGTGGGTTGCGGCGCCGGAAATTTGCACTATTACTTGGCGTCCGACTTTCACCGCTATATCGGCATCGATGTGGTTCGATACGATCGCTTTCCCAGTGATGCCCAATTTGTGAAAGCCAATTTGGATCAACCGCTCGCTGATTCGCTGCTGGAAGTGGCTGATGTCGTCGTCGCGGTGGAAACCATCGAGCATCTGGAGAATCCTCGGCATTTCATGCGGACGCTCTGCCAAATGGCCAAGCCAAACGGCTGGGTAGTGGTGACCACACCGAATCAATTGAGCTTGCTCAGCAAACTGACGCTGTTGACGCGAAACGAATTCAACGCATTCCGAGACACTAATTATCCGGCTCACTTGACCGCGTTATTGGAGGTGGACCTGCGTCGTATGGCCAGCGAAAACGGCCTAGCCGACGTTGCTGTGGCTTATTCGCGTCGCAGTCGAATCGCACTGACGCAGCGCCATTGGCCGCATCTGATTTCCAACTGGATGCCTCGCGCGTTTTCCGACAATGTGCTGTTGATGGGTAGGAAGGCGAGTCATGATTTCAGCGAATAACACCCATTCGGTTCGGCGGCCTTGGTGGCTGACACCGGCGCAACGGTTGGTTTCGTTGCTGCCAGCAGGACGGTTTCGCGCCAGTGAATGGCTGGGACGCCGGGTTCGCCAGCCGTTTGTGGGAACGATGGATTCGGAACAAGGACGCTTGGAATTCGAATGTGATTTGCGAGACTCGATTGCCAGAGAAGTCTTCTTCACGGGAAGATACGAACCGCAAGAAACCATTTTGCTGCAACGACTATTGAATGCAGGCCAAACGTTTGTGGATGTCGGCGCGAATTGGGGTTATTTTTCGCTGTTGGCGGCGCAGGTGGTGGGCGCGAACGGAAAGGTGCTCAGTTGCGAACCTGATCCTCGGCTCTATTCGCTGTTGCAAAGCAACCTGCAGAGAAATCATCTGCGTCAAGTTCACGCATTACAGCTGGCCATTTCCAACCAGCATGGCACGGCGCAGTTGCAAGGTTTTGAGGAAGATCAAGGCAATTGGGGTGTGTCGCGAATTCGCGTCAGCACGGAACCAGATGATTTGCCGCAAAACACATTCACAGCGCAAACGCAACCGCTGGACGACGTGCTGGATCAGCTTGGAATCAAAACGGTCGACTTGGTCAAACTAGACATTGAAGGCGCGGAGGCTTTGGCACTGCAGGGCATGCGAACAGGTCTGCGCGAACACCGCTATCGTCTTTTGTTGGTCGAATTTCACCCGACGCTGCTGCCGGAATTTGGCACCAGTGCTGCGGAATTGGCGGATCAGATTTGCGAAGCAGGCTACACGGCGCTGGTGGTGGATCATTCGCCGCAGATGAATCGTCAAGCGGCTTATTCGCGGAACATGGCTCCGTCCGACTTTGTTGCGCCGGCTGGTAACAAGTTTGGTTGGGACAAATGGCCGCACTTGCTGTTCGTTTCGCCACAAAGAACGGAATTGTTGGATTCGCTATGCAACGCGAATGACGTTTGATGAGTTCCGTTGTTTTAGAAGACTTGCGTGCCAGTCTAAATGTTACTGGCAAATCCAAGGCGACGTCACGTGACACCGCTGTGGTGGTGCCGTGGGGCTTTCTGGAACTGTTTCTGATTCTGCAAACCGCGTTACCCGCTTTGTTGATGTTCTCGCAGTTTCAATCACTGCGAACTGTGGTGCGAATAGCTGCTACGGGCTCAGTTTATGCGGTTTGGCGTTGTTGCCTGTGGCGTCTCAGCGACCTGCTTGCTGGAAGTGGCTGGCAGCCGGTTGGGCCTATTTGTTGTTGATGGTTCTGCATCCGCAAACGAATACGTTGACGTCGGGTGTGGCTCAAGCCGCTTTGTATTTGTCCGTTTTCTGTCCCGTTTTATGGTGTCCGCAGCAAGTGCAGTCGGTGGTTCGCTTGCGCCGCATCATTTTGATTTTGGTATTGTGCAACGGAATCAATTCGGCCGTGGGCGTGATGCAAGTCAAAGATCCGGACCGGTGGATGCCTGCTGAATTTTCAGAAGTGGTGACGAATTCCACCTACGGTTTGGCGTCGGTTTCGTACACCGGACCCGATGGTCGTTTGATTGTGCGACCTCCTGGATTGTTCGACACACCCGGCGCGGTAAGCGGACCTGCCACCACCGCCAGTATATTGGGAATCGCATTGTTGGTGATGCCTACCAAGCTGTGGCAGAAGCTGATTGGACTCGGCGCTATGTCCAGCGGCTTGACCGTGATTCTCTTGACACAGGTGCGTACGGCGTTGGTCTTAGTGGGCTTGGGCGTGTTGGTCTTTACCGTTTTGTTGTTTCTGCAACGCCGTTGGTTTCAAGCTACCATTTTGGTGTTGGTACTGGCCGTGGCAGGGATTTCCAGTTGGTCCAGTGCCACTCGTTTAGCCGGTGAAAGCGTTCAAAATCGCTTTGCCAGTTTGATGGATGACGGTCTGTTGGCCACGTACAACAGTACCAGCCGAGGTGAAATGGTGTGGTACGGTTTGAACCAGCTGTTGCCCGAATTTCCGCTCGGCGCAGGCCTCGGTCGTTGGGGCATGATGCGAACCTATTTCGGTGACGAACAGAATCTTGTGTCGCCGTCTATCTGGTCTGAAATTCAAATCAACAGCTGGATTCTGGATGGAGGAATCGTGCTGTTGCTGTGTTACTTGACCGCGTTGCTGGTAGCATCATGGCAGCATTTTCGCACACTCGCGCGACTCGACGATCGATCTCAATTGTGGTCGATGCTGGTGTTGGCTCTGAATGTCACATGCTTGGCCATGTGCGTTAGTTTTACTCCGTTTACCACGCAGGTTGGCTTGCAATATTGGCTACTGACCGGCGCATTGCCTGGGCTGGCCTCACATCGTCCGTCTAACAAGGCGTTGCATGTCCAGTAGTTTGTTGATCGCCTCTGGTGACTTTCGGCTCCATGGCGGCATGGACCGTCCCAATTATGAACTCGCTTGGCACTGGGCCGAGCGTCTGCAGCGAGAACGGTGCACGTGGTGGCGTTTCATGTTGATCCACCGTTGGCTTCGCATCGAAACGTGATATGGCATCGAGTGGCCAAGCCACTGGGACGCTATTCGCTGGGGTTGCCTCGGTTACCCGAACCACCGCACTGCAGGCGGGGTCTGGCGGACTCTTCGCAAAGATCGCATTTTCGAAGTATCCAATGGCGGAGTTTTTCCGGCCAAAGATCTAAATTGGGTCCACCTATGTTCATGCGGTTTGGCCACCCGGTAACATGAAGTCGCCGTCGCTGAAAACGTGGTTGCAATGCCGCCAGCATCGTCAACATTATTGACACGAAGCGGAAGCGTTTACGTCGGCCAAGATTGGTTGTGGTCAATTCGCGGCGAACCGGCGTCGACGTGCAACAGTCCGCCGAAATCTCTGACCAGACCGAATTCAGGTTGTCTACTATGGCATCGATTCACCGGCGTTTCGCATTGGTGTCAGAGGCGGAAAAGCTACGCCAACGCCGACGTTTAGGACTGACGCCCAATCGTCCGTTGGGTATCTTCGTCGGCGATTGGCCGCGACGATCGCAAGGAAGCGTGGGATGTCTGATTGCCGCTTGGCAGAAGCTGTGTCGGCTGCCAAATTTCCATGGCGATCTGTTGGTCCTGGGCAGCGGGCCAAAGCTAAATTGCTTTCAGCGTCAAGTTGCGGCCGCGGGGCTGCAGCACCGGATTCGCTTGTTGGGTTATCAAAGAAATGTGGCCGAATGGCTGGCCGCCGCAGATGTGCTGGTGGCACCCACTAAGTACGAAGCCTGCGGGCGAAAGGTGTGCACGAAGCTCTGTGCTGCAGGTGCCGGCGGTGGTGTCTGCCTGTGCGGGGGTGGCCGAGCGTTATTCGGCAGAATTGCGACCGCTGCTGCTTGATGGTGTCGCGAATGACGGTGATGCAGATGAGGTTGCAGTCAACCAGCTGGTGCGAACCATGTGCGTTTGGCAGGCCGGGCAATCTGCATTTCGCAACGCGGCGCAGTCGATGTCGCGCGAGCTACATGGCCGAACGTGGCAGCACATGGCCGAAGAGATTACCAGTCTACTGATGTGTTCCCAGCAACAGAACTTGGCATTGGACGTTGATCTTGTTGGCGGACGTCGAGCGATTGCGTGATGAGAATTATCTTGGTCCTCACTGACCCGCCACTTCCTTTTGGCAACGCCGCGTCCACACGTTGGTTTTACGTTTTGGTGCGTGAATTGGTTAGGCGGGGTTTTGACCTTACGGTGTTAGCTGCAGCGGCGCGACCGGACGATATTGAAACTTGTCGCACGTTGTTTCCAGAATCGCAATATGACGTGCGGTACTTCTTGCCCGACCAACGTCGCCGTTTAATGGATCGAGTCCACAGCGTCGCACGTCCGTTTGATTACGTCTATTCCAAAGCGATGCGGTGTGAACTGCAGCAACAGATTCGGCGTGGGTTTGATGTTCTGCATTTAGAGCATTTATGGTCGGGCTGGTTGGGCTGGGACGTCCCGGAACGCAGTATTGTCAACGTGCACTATCTGTTCGACTTGGACTTGCGTCAGCCAGCAACCAGATCGGCCGTAGAAAATGCGCGGCGCCGCAGCTGGCTACGAGCCGAACGAAAGCTTTTGAATCGTTTCCCGCACATTTCCGCATTGACCGACACGTTGGCTCAGCGAATTCGACAAATCGCTCCTGCCGCAAACGTGATGACAACGCCTCTGGGGTTTTGATGGGCAATTACCCTTCGCCTTCGACAATGAATCCGGCGCACGAATTGAAGCGTTGGTTCCGTTCGATTGGACTCGTCTTGGCTGGCTGGCAAGCGGTTTACTCGATCGTCTGTGGCCGCGAATTCAGCAATCGGTGCCGGGCGTGCAGTTGCAAGTGGTCGGGCGGAATGCCGCGACTGCGTTCGCCAAATACGCTCAGCTACCCAGCGTGCAGATTGTCGAAAACGTTCCGGACATTACGTTCAGCCGCTTTCACAATTTGGACGCGTCATGTTGTACGCGGAGTTTGGCAGCGGGGATGAAAATTAAAGTGCTGGAAGCAAATGGCGTTGGGAACCGCCGTGGTCACAAACACCAATGGTGTGGAAGGTCTACCGACGGACAACGGCGTTCAGGTTTGTTTGGGCGAATCGGACGAAGCACTGATTGAACAGACCGTGGCGTTACTGCAAGACAACCAACGTCGCCGAAATCAAATCAACGCAGCTCGTCAATTGGTTCAGCGGCATTGCAATCCGTTGGTGACCGTGGACGCCATGCAGCGCTGCTATCTGACGTTGGAGCGAAACGCGTGTCGACAGATAGCGTAACGCTGAATTCGAACGCAATAGTTTCCTCCGGTGGACGCTACTTGCCGACGCTGGACGGTTGGCGAGCGATCGCGATTGTAGGCGTCATGATTTGCCACGCGACGCACGCCGTTTTTTCGCCGAATGGAACTTCGCCCAATCCAATTTGGTTCGCGATCACTCGGTTTGGTGCGCTGGGCGTCGACATCTTTTTTGTGCTCAGCGGGTTCCTGATTACCAGCAAATTGCTAGAAGAATGGCAGTCTAGTGGTACCATTCAATTGAAGGCATTTTACGTCCGCCGCTGCTTCCGTATCTTGCCCGCCTATTTCACCTACCTGTTGGTCGTGGGAGTGCTAGGGCTGCTGGGAATTTTTTCAATCAGCGGACAAGAATGGTTTAGTTGTGCGTTTTTCTGGCGAAATTATCTGCCCGCACACGCGGCTGCCAGCGGATACACTGGCCATTTTTGGACGTTGGCGGTGGAAGAGCATTTTTATCTGGTGTGGCCATCGTTGTTGTTACTGGCGGGGCGAACCAAAGCGTGGCGGATGGCGGCGTTGATCGCTTTGGTTGTGGCGGCATGGCGCATGATCGACTTTCGTTGGCAGCTTACCAGTTGGGCGATTGCCAACGATGTTAGTTTTTACCAGCGCACCGACATTCGCTTCGACAGTTTGGCCGTGGGTGGGTTGTTCGCCTTGATGCCTCGAAGCACGCCGCTGATAAGGCTCGTGACACGTCACGGCGCGTGGTGCTTTGGGGCCGCGGCATGCGCTTTCGTGGGTTCGCTGCTGATGGCGATTCCCGCCAAACTACTGCTGCAGGCCGTGATGATTGCCATCATGATTAGCTGTTCGGTGGCCGGTCATCCTCGAGCGTTGGTGCGCATCATGGAATGGCGACAGATTCGGTTTGTGGGCCGATTGTCTTACAGTTTATACCTGTGGCAAACGGTTTTTCTAAGCATTGGCGGTTATGAAGATTCGCCTCCGCTGGGACGTTGGCAGCAGTTGCCGCTGAGTCTGTTCGGTGTTTTGCCTGCGCTATGCTGGCCAGCTACTACTGGATTGAAACTCCGATGATTCGCCTGGGCCGTTCCTGGGTAGCAGCTAAACGTTTGGCGACGGAAACTTCGCGGTCGTTGGCCAACGCGGCGTAAGGCGAAAGGCAAATGGTTTTCGATCAAACGCAGGTAGTGGACGAGGTGACGAGTCCCTGATGTTGATGCAGGTAGTGGACGAGGTGACGAGTCCCTGATGCTGATGCAGGTAGTGGACGAGGTGACGAGTCCCCGATGCAAACGCATCCGATGACGCAAGCAATGTAACGATGATTTGTTCGAACCAAACGAAACTGAAGATTGCCATGGACGGTCGTTCGCTGACCGCCAAGGTTCCTCGAGGTTGGGATCGCTACATTGTCGAATTGGCCAAACAGTTGGTGGCAGCGGACGTCGATGTGACTCTGCTGTACCGCCAGCGCGAACCGATTCGCATAAGCTACGTGCAGCAGATCGGGTGTTCCGCCGTTGCGGTAGCAGACAAAAGCGGGATGCACTGGGAACAAGTGGCGTTGCCAGCGTGGTTAAAGGCCAATCAGATTGACGTGTATCACGCCCCGGCGGAACGAGGTGTACCGTTGTGGTCACCTTGCCCCGTGGTGTTGACGATGCACAGTGTGACAGAAAAATCGTATCAACGCTTGTTGGACCAACAACGGTTGCCGGGCCAAATATCAGATTATTTACCGTGCAGCGAACCGTGGTTGCGCAAATTGCGAAATCGAGCTTACTATGCGGCGCAGATTCGTGCGGCGAATCATATTCTGACGCCATCCGAATTTTGCCGTCAGGAGGTGGTCGACTTACTTCGCATTCCGGCTGGCAAAGTGACTTCGACGCACCTAGCATTGCCCGCCGCGTTCTTGAATGAACCAAAATCGGATTCACAGCGAAGTGACCTACTGCAGTCACTGGGTATCCGCCGTCCCTATTTGCTGTTTGTCGGTGGTTTTGAACCGCATAAAAATATCGCCGGCTTGTTGGACGCTTATTCGCTGGTGCGTAAGGTGCGTCCCGATATCGATCTGGTGTTAGTTGGCAGTAAGCAATGTCCTCACACGGTTCGCGCGGCGATTCAGAATCACGGAATCGCCGATTGTGTCCACACGTTGGTCGATGTGGGTGACGAACTGCTAGATATTTACGACGGCGCGGAAGCGTTTACGAGTTTGTCATGGCGAGAAACGTTTTGTTTGCCGGCGATCGAGGCGTTGAGTCGAGGAAAGCCGGTGGTGCTGAGCCAATGGGGTGCCGGCCCAGAAATTGCCGCCGAATTTGGCGAAACGGTTGATCCTCGAAACCCAAACGCTGCCGCCGACAAGATCATCCGCCTGTTGACTTCCGTCGCATCGTCAGGCCAAATTGCCGCTCGCATCGAATACGCTCGTCACTTCAGCTGGAAACGGACGGCGCGGATGACACAAGAAGTTTATCAACGCTTGGCGACATCGCGCGGCCAATTTCGGTCTTAGTATTCGTTCCACCTTTGTCCCGAATGGCCTATTGCTCTCACGTTCCTCCGTTCGTAGTGCCGCCTTCAGGCGGAACTGGACTTGCTCACACTGATTCCGCCTGAAGGCGAGACTACCAACATTTGAATCGTAGTGGACGAGGTGACGAGTCCTTGTTTTAAGTCGTAGTGGACGAGGTGACGAGTCCTTGTTTGCAACTAAATCGTAGTGGACGAGGTGACGAGTCCTTGTTTGCAATCAAATCGTAGTGGACGAGGTGACGAGTCCCTGTTTGCAACTAAATCGTAGTGGACGAGGTGACGAGTCCTTGTTTGCAATTAAATCGTAGTGGACGAGGTGACGAGTCCCCAGTTGCGTGTCGCCGAGCCGACGTATCCGAACCATGTCGAACGAATTGACCCACGTGCCACAAACCCTTTGGACCACCGGTAGTTTTGACGACGCGAATCAGGGCGATCTGGCCTTGGTGGCCGCGTTCTGTCAGCAAGACTTTGTCAATGCGCAAGACGTGACTCTGATCTGCGAACATCCCGAACGCCACCAACAGCATGCCGCCGTCGTTCGTCCGCCGCTGGCACTGGGGCGCCGGTTTTGGGCGGGGCATACCGCTAGGCAAACGTGGCTGCGCACGGCGAATTCGCACCGTCCGATTCACGGTGATTTGACGGTAGGACTTGGCGGTTTGCTGGGCCACATTACGGCTCACAATCGCATGCGATTGGCGGAATGGAAATTGCTGAGTTCGATGTCGCATCGATTCTTGTATTTCTTTGGTGACGTCGGTGATGGCTTTCGACACGACAAGGTCGCTCGATCTATCGTGCAGTTCTGGAATCAACAACAAGCATGCATCGCCGTCCGATCGATGGAAGCGGCGGACGAATTGTCTGCTGTTGGCTATCGTGGACCGATTCACGTTGGTTTAGATCCCGTCCTGTTTGATCGATGGCAACGCGACTTCGAGGCTGGATCCAATGACACGGCCGACGCACCGCCAATCATCGCCATTGCCCCCTGTGCTGGTCATGATCGATTGTGGGCAACGTGGCGGCAATTCGGGAATACGGCATTGGCACTCGGTTATCGAGTGGCGTGGGTCGCCACCAGCGACGTCGATGTCAATGTCTGTCAGGCGTTGATGAACGAAATGAATGCCAGCGAAGGCCATTCGCACCACGATTTGCACCGACAGCAGATGATTCAGGGCGAAGCAGGCGAAACCGCGATTCGCTGTGCCAGTGCCGTGGTGGCTAGTCGATATCACGCAGCCATTTTTGCGTTGGCGGCCAACGTTCCGGTGATTGGCGTTCCGTACGGAGCCAAGTTGGATCGTTTGTTTCGCTTGTTAAGCTTGGAAGATTGGTGCGTGACAAACCAATTCAATCGCGGTGTTGTGGCCGAACGGTTGCGACATGCGGTAGAGCTTTCCGAACTACAGGTGAAGCCCGCCGTTCGTCAGCAATTGATGCAGCGGCACGTAGAGTCGTTGGAGTCGGTGCGAAAGTTTGTCCAAGATGGTTTGCGATCAGGAGCTTGCTGTGCCTAGCGTTTCGATCCGCCCTTTGTGGCAGAATCCTTTGCGGCGAATGCTGCGTAGTTGGTCGGGAACCGGTTGGTTGCCGGGCTATCAGTATCAGATCATGCAACGCTGGGGAGCTCGTCTGAGCGACGGCGGTAGCGTGTCGGCAACGCTGCCGAATGGCTGTGTCATGCAGTGTGATTTGCGAGACGAAGTGCAGCGTCAGATCTACTTTCTGGGTGCGTACGAACCGATCGAAGCGTTTCTATTTTCGCATTTGCTGCAGCCGGGGATGACGGTTGTCGACGCCGGCGCAAACGTGGGGCAGTTTTCTTTGTTGGCATCCACCGCGGTGGGGCCAGCGGGACGAGTGCATTCGTTTGAACCGATTCCGGCCAACATGCACAAACTGTCCGATCATGTTCGAACCAATGCCTGCCACAATGTTGTTTTGAACGCGGCAGCCTTGTGGCACGAAGCGACCGAATTGTCATTGGGTTCGCCGGAACACTTAGAAAACGCTGGCACCTTCAGCGTCGGGCTGTGCAATCAAGGACCCGTCGTTTCCGCCAACGCCGTGACCTTGGATCAATACGCAGCGGAAAGAAAGTTGATTCGACTGGATATGATCAAAATGGACATTGAAGGTGCCGAATGGTTTGCCCTGCGTGGAGCTCGACAGACGCTAACCAAATTCGCTCCGCTGATCTTGCTGGAAGTTTGCCAGACAACGTGCGAAAGGCTCGACTACGACACTTCGAAGATTTTTGAATTGCTGAAATCACTCGGGTATCGAGCGTGGCGGATAGGACAGTCTTGCAAAGAAACGCTTGAACTAGACAACCTTCACGGTATTCAGCAGGCTAACGTGATTTTCGCCGTTAGCCAGCCAAATTGGCCGAAGTCATGGGATTTGAAGTCGTGTTTGAAGTGGGCTCATTCGTCCGCGATTCCAGCAATTTCGCAACGAACTTTGCCAAGAAACGCTGCCTAAGCGGATCATGAATACTGCTCGCCGAAGTCGCCACGCTGCCAGAAACTATGTGACATCGTCGCTATGCGCCGGCGTTACATTATTGGTTGGTTTGTTCACCACGCCGTGCCTACTGGAATGGCTGGGTGATGAAACGTGGGGCAGCTATCGCATTTTGCTGAACCTGCTATTCCACCTGGGCGCGGTGGAACTGGGGTTGGCGGCGTCACTGATGCCCGTCATGGCTGGCGCTGTGGGCCAGGCCGATCAAGACGTGGAACGAGCCGCCGTTGCGATGGGTATTCGGCGCTATTGGCGAGTTGCCTTGTGGACACTTTTTGCGGGCGTGATCGTGATGGTGGCCCTGCCTGTTTTGGTGCCAGTTCCAGCGGCTGCGTTACCGAGTCTGCAATTGGCATTCTTGATTATGTTGAGTACCGCAATTTTGGCACCGACGGCTGCGATACGTATTTACTGCGAAGCATCTCAGCGAACGGACATTGTCACTCTGGTGTTAACGTGCCAAGGAGTTGTCACTGCGGTGCTGGGCCTGTGGTTGGCTCGCGTCGGTTGGGGAATCACGGGCCAAGCGATGGCGTACTTGATGGCCATGACGGCCAGTGCCGGTTTTTGGCTGCTGTGGCTGGAACGCAAGCAGCCAAAGCTGGCGTTTGTGTTTTGGCGAACCGCCGAAGACGAGACGCAAAACCGCCGAGTGTCCCAGTACCACCGTCCTTCGCTGGTGTTGAGTCTTTGTGGCCGACTGAGCTTGACTGTGGATGCCTTGCTGGTTGGCATTTTCTTGGGGCCGGCGGCGGTAGCGATGTTTGCTGTCACCAGCCGGTTGTTCGAAGTGGCCCAGAGCCAGCTCCAAAATGTCGCGTCGGCCAGTTGGGCAGGTTTTGCGAATCTGTATGCTGCTGGCCAACACCAAGAATTCAATCGTCGCCTGATCGAAGTAACTCGCCTAGTCCTGATTCTGAGCGGCGTTTTTTGGTGCCGCTGGTTGGTTATAGCGAATCCTTCGTGCAGTTGTGGGTTGGTTCGCACCAGTTTGCCGGACAGTGGTTTGTGCTGATTTGTGCCGTCAACGTGGCGCTTGCTGGCGTTGTTTACGACGTGGTCGATGTTGCTGCGAGGGATCGGGCGAATCGAATGTCTGGTGCCAGTGTACGTGACGCAAACGGCAATCAACGTGACGTTGTCACTGATCTTGGTCCGCTGGTTGGGCTTGTTGGGACCGGTCTTGGGGACGGTAGTTGGATTTTGTAGCGTCACGGTGTGGTGGCTGCCGCAAGTCTTAAAACGCGAACTTCGGCTGTCTCGTAATTCGTTGGCTTACGCCGTGGCTGGTCCCAGCGTTTTAATGTCAGCAAGCGTGGTCGTTGTTCGCTTGGTAGCGACCAAGTATCCGCCGGCGAATTGGCTGGCATGGTTCGGCAGCACGGCGACGTTCAGTTTGGTCTTTTTGTTGGCCGCTTGGTGGTTGTGCTTGGCAACGCATGAACGCCGATTATGGGGACTCCGTTTTCAAACGTGGTGCGGAGCGAAGCGATCGGTTATCGCTTAGCCGAGTTTTCAAAATAGAAAAAAGGAAAGTATGAATCGACCACTTCGAATACTCACGATTGGCCATTCCTATTCGATAGGGATGAATCGAGCGACCATGCGGTGCGTGGCGAAGGATCCTGCCTTCGAAGTCACCGTGGTGGCTCCGATTTCGTTCAAAGGAGACTTGCGACACGTCTTTATTGATCCGGAACCAGAAGATTCGACCATCCGAGTGGTGGGTGTCCCGGTGTTAGATCTGGGAGTTCGTCACTTGATGCGTTATGACACGTCGGCGTTGCAACATTTGATTCGCAACGAACATTTTGACATCGTGCACGTGTGGGAGGAACCGTATGTGTATGCTGGCTACCAGATCAGCCAGATGGCTCGTACCGCCGGCACTCGATACTGCTTCTGGACCTTTCAGAATAAAGCCAAACACTATCCGCCGCCGTTCAATTATTTTGAACGCAAGTCGGTTTCGAACTGCCATTCTTGGATTGCCGGTGGCCAGCTTGTCTACCAGACGATGATCAAGAAACGCTTTCCGGAAACGACAGGTCGAGTCATTCCGTTGGCGGTGGATACGGAGCAATTTCGACCTTTGGACGAAGATGAACGCCACTTGGTACGAGACGAATTGGGCCTAGACGGTACCGTCATTGGGTACGTGGGTCGTTTGACCGAAAGCAAAGGCCTGGACGTGATGATGCAGGCATTGTCGGCAACCAAAAATCGCAACTGGAGCTTGTTGGTGTTGGGCAGCGGACCGTACGAAGCAAAGCTACGCAGTTGGGCTGCGGAACAGAAAATCAACTTGCGCATCATCTTGGCAGAACATAGCGAAGTGCCTCGTCTGATGGGCGCCATGGATTTGTTGCTGGCCCCCAGTCAAACGCGACGCAACTGGAAAGAGCAGTTCGGTCGCATGCTGGTAGAAGCGTTTGCGTCCGGCGTTCCGGTGATTGCCAGTGACAGCGGCGAGATTCCGTTTGTGGTGGGACAGGCAGGAAAGATTCTTCCTGAAACCGACGTCGACGCGTGGACTCAGGCTATCGAACAACTGTTAGAAGATTCGGCGTTGCGAATGACAATGAAAGCACGAGGTTTTCAACAGGTCATTCCGTTCATGGTCGATTCCGTCGCAAACGAATTTCAAGACTATTATCAATGGCTAACCACACTGGCTGCTTAGCAGAGCAGCGGCATGATTGGTTCGTAGTCCCGCCTTTAGGCGGAAATCTCCCAAAAAAACAATTCCGCCTGAAGGCGTGACTACAAACGACTTACACTGGCCGAAAGCGTCAATGTGGCGCTGTCCAGTGAGTAACGCTCCAGAAATTACTCGCCGGCGTCATGTCAGCGCCAAAACGCCTAGCCGACGGTGATGCCACAATTCTTGTAACAGCGGCTTGTGGCTTCCAGCTCACTTATTTCTCGAACGACTCCTAACACGATGAAACTGGCACTTTTGAACGATTTTGCCGAAGAAGGCTGGTTCAGCATGGACCTACTGTCTGAACAGCTGGGCAATCAGTTAGCGGCGAATTCGCGACGCTGGAACTGCCAAGCTCAATTCATTCGGCCCGATTTTCGCCGGACTGTTTCGTGGTTGGCAAATCAAAGGTTGCTTCGTCCTTTCGGTGGAATGTTAAACAATGTGGATCGATTGCTAAACCGTTGGCGTACGTATCCGCGAATGGTTCGACCGCATCGAACGGCATTTGACGCGTTTCATGTTTGCGATCACAGTTACGCCCACTTGGTACACTCGTTGCCGGAAGACCGAACGGGCGTTTGCTGTTGTGATTTGGATGCGTTTCGTTGCTTGCTTTCGCCTGATGCGGAAGTGCGTCCCCAATGGTTTTGCCGAATGATGGAACGTGTTCTCAGTGGCATGCAGAAGGCGGCCAAGGTGTTTTGTATTTCCAAGTACACGTTGCAGCAGATTCAGTACCACGGGCTTGTTCCGAGTGAACGCTTGGTCTATGCACCCTTGGGCGTGACGGAAGAATTTCACACCGACGCATCGCATGATGCTTGCTATTTGTCCGACTTTGCCAAGGACGGTTTGTCTTCGCGAAAAATCGTTTTGAACGTGGGAAGTTGTATTGATCGAAAACGAATCGATGTGCTGCTGGAAGCCTTCGCCGAACTAAAGCGGCACAATCCGAATGTGCTGTTAGTGCAGATTGGCGGCGTGTGGACCGAGCACCAGTGGAAGATGATTCGTCAGTTGCAATTGGCAGAGGATGTGGTGCAGTATCGAGGTGTTTCGCGGAATACACTGGCCGCGTTTTATCGCCAAGCGAACGTGGTCATCCAGCCCAGCCAAGCGGAAGGATTTGGTCTGCCGTTGTTGGAAGCGATTGCCTGCGGCGCAAATGTTGTGGCCAGCGATTTGGAAGTTCTTCGCGAAGTGGGCGGCGACGCAGCGTTGTTTGTGGATGTGGGCGATGCACCGAAATTCGCTGCGATCGCGAACCAAATTCTTGCCGGTGAATTGTCTGTTCGTGGCGAAGTGAAACAACAACAAGCCGGTCACTACACTTGGGTTCGTCACGCAGAAATCGTCGCCACAACGTACCAGCAGTTGCGGTTGTCATCAAAACAACAAGCCGCGTAGGTATCGTTCGAACAGACTGCCCGATCTCATGTGAGCGTCAAGGCGCTAGCCGACGGTGAATTGCTTAACGACGATTAGCGACTTGCAGTTCATTGATTTCTCGAACGATGAAAATTTAATCGATAGCCGCAGGTTAACGATACCACTATGAAAATATTGTTTATTAACCCTGCGGCAAATCTCGGCGGCGCAGAACGAGTGCTATTGGCGTCGCTGCAAACGGTTCAGTCCTATTTGACTCGGGACGTCCATTTGCTGACGCTGGAAGATGGTCCGTTGATTGGCGAAGCCGAGCGGTTGGGTGTGCGAGTTCACGTAGTGCGGACGCCGCAAAAGATTCTGCAATGGAGCGAAGCAGGTCAGCTGGGCGCGGTCAGTCGCATGGTGCCGCAACCAGTGCGTTCGGCCAGTCACCTGGTTGCCAGCATGTGGCCGCTGACACAAACGTTAGTTGCCTTGCGAAAACAAGTCCAACGAATTCAGCCCTCGTTGGTTTGTTCCAACGGGATGAAGACGCATCTGTTGACAGCGGCCGTGGTGCGTCGCGATATTCCCAAAATCTGGCATCTGCACGATTTTATCGGTCAACGTCCGTTGGCGTGTCGGCTGCTTCGGCAAGCAGTGTGTCGTAACACGTTTGGCGTGGCGGTGTCGCACGCGGTTCGCAACGATTGGCAGCAGCACGTCCCCGGTCTGCAAGCATCGGTTGTCCACAATGGGACAGATGTCCAATTTTTTCGACCACAGGTGACTAGCGCGACACTGCAGAATGCTCCGCAAACAACACGGATCGGTTTGGTTGCCACTTACGCGCATTGGAAAGGGCACGGCCTGTTTCTGGATGCGGTGGCGAACGTGGTTCGGCAAGCGAATCGCAATATTGCTTGTGATATCGTGGGTGGCCCCATCTATTCGACGGTGGGTTCGCAGATTAGTCGAACCGACTTGCTACAACGAATTCAGCAATTGAACCTGGAACGCTATGTGCGGTTAGTCGATTTTCAAAACAAGATGGACGATGTCTATCGGAATTTGGACGTCGTGGTGCACGCCAGTACTCGCCCCGAGCCTTTCGGTCTGACGATTGTGGAAGCGATGGCGTCTGGTTGCGGAGTGATTGCGTCGGCGGCGGGTGGCGTCCCGGAGATTGTGACGCACGAACATGATTCGCTGGCGGTACCGCCTAATTGTGTTGATTCGTTGTCTGCGTCTTTGGGGCGTCTCATTTCGGATGACCACTTGCGTCGGCGTTTGGGCCGAGAAGCTCGAGAAACCGTGATTCGGCGTTTTTCGAACGAACAATTCGCCGTCAAACTAGCCAATATCTATCGACAAGCGTTATCGCCTCAGAACGCTCCGGTTCCAAATCGAATCGAACCAACTTGCTCCGCCGACTTCTCGGCACCCTAACGCTTTAGGTATGTCTGGGGCGTGCTTCCGGCCACCAACGGTGAAATTGACGGACGTTTGGCGTAGCACCCCATGTCCTCATCTTTACGAAATCGCGTGTTCCACGTACCATCGTTGGTCACTTTGAAATCAATGGAACGGCGAAAGCATGGGTGTATTACTTCAATTACTAGGCGCGCACAAACGCTATGGCGATCAAGTCTTGCTGGACGACGCCGACGTCACTATTTCGGACAATCAAAAGGTGGGTTTTGTCGGCCGGAATGGAGCGGGAAAGTCCACACTGTTGAGAGTCTTGCTGGATGAAGAAGATTTGGACGCGGGCGAGGTGATTCGCGGTTCGCATTTGCGAGTCGGCTATTTGCGGCAGCATGATCCGTTTCTGCCCGGCGAATCAGCACTCGATTTCTTGATGCGAGACAGCCAGCAACCCGATTGGAAGTGTGGCGAAGTTGCGGGACGCTTTGAAATCAAAGGCCAATATCTGGAAGGACCCATTTCCGAATTGTCCGGTGGTTGGCAGACGCGAGTGAAACTGGCGGCGCTGTTGCTGCATGAACCCAATCTGCTATTGCTAGACGAACCAACCAACTTCTTGGATCTGCGAACGCAGATCTTGCTGGAGCATTTCCTGCGCAGCTTTCCGCAAGCGTGCTTGATTGTGTCGCATGATCGAGCTTTCTTGCAGGCAACGTGCGAACAGACATTGGATTTGACTCGAGGCCGTTTGACGATGTACCCCGGCAAGATCGAATCCTTCTTGGAGTATCAAGCGGAACGCCGCGAACATGATCAGCGAGTGAACGCGACGGTAGCAGCCAAGCAGAAACAATTGAAAACGTTTATCGACAAGAATCGAGCCAAAGCCAGTACTGCCAGTCAAGCTCGTTCCAAGGCCAAACAGTTGGAACGATTGCAACTGACGGAAATTGAAACGGATGATCCCACGGCGCATATTCGGGCGCCTCGAGTAGAACCGCGCCAAGGGCCAGCGCTGCGTTGCCTGGATTTGTCCATCGGCTATCCCGATCACTCGGTCGCCACGGAAATTGGAATTGAAATTGAACATGGGCAGCGCGCCGCCATCGTCGGTGACAATGGTCAGGGAAAAACAACTCTGTTGCGAACGCTTGTCGATTCTTTGGAGCCGCTGGCGGGCCATGTCAAATGGGGTTATGGCTGTGAAATCGGCGTCTACGCGCAGCACGTTTACACCAGTATCCAAGAGCATCTAACGGTGCTGGAATACTTGGAATACAAAGCCATGGCTGGGACAACGAATCAGCAAATCCTGGCGACCGCTGGTTCGTTGCTGTTCCGAGACGAGCATGTGCGGAAGAAGGTATCGGTGCTGTCAGGTGGTGAACGAGCTCGTTTGTGTATGGCCGGGCTGCTGCTGGGTAACTACAACGTTTTGATTCTGGACGAACCGGGCAACCACCTGGATGTGGAAACCGTGGAAGCATTGGCCGAAGCATTGTTGGAGTACAAAGGCACGGTTATCTTCACCAGCCACGATCGGCACTTTATGAAACGTATTGCGTCGTCGGTAATTGAAGTGCGCGACGGACGAGTTCGGAATTACGGCGGAGATTATGACGCGTATCTGTATTCGGTCAACAAAGAGATTGATGACGGAGAACGTGCTGCTGCGGCTGCCAAAGGAAAGTCGTCCGCTGGCAAGACGGCCAACAAGAGTTCGGGCCGTTCGAATCAAGACGAGCGGAAGCTTCGCAAAGAGCTTAGCAATCTGGAAAAAAAGATCGCTCGCTTGGACGAAGAAAAACGTTCTCTGAACCAGAGCTTGCTGACGGAAACCGACCCGCAAGAAGCCTTGCGGCTACACAATGAATTGACTCGAATCAGTCAAGAGCTGGACGAAGCCGAACTCCGCTGGTGCGAATTGCAGGAATCCATCGGCGAATAGTCATAGATTCACCGCTGGTAATTCGGCAGTCATTCTAAAACGGGTTGATCACCATCATCTTGGCGGCGGCCATGGCCAAGCCCATGACGTTCAGCAAGACAATCATCAGCCCCACGCCGATGATGGTTCGAGTGCCATCGTCAAAGCTGCGTTTTTTGCCGTCTTTGCCGGGCTTCATCAGGCGGTTCGAAATTACTCCGCACACCCACGTCCAATGCAACATGACGTGTAGCAAGATGCCCATGGTCAAGAAGCAGGCCAACCCAAATTGGATGGAAATCCATTGGTCCAAACTGGCACCCCATAGGCTCCAGCCTTCAGATTCACCGACGGGCGGGAAAATGAAGCGAATGACGGTCATGACCCACAACAGGGCGCAGAAGACAAGCATCAACGAGGCGTCCAGCCAAAAGTTGATGATGGTTTTGGAGACTGGCTTCGAGCGATCCACGCTGTCTTTCCCTTTCGTTGGTGTTGCCGACTTCTCTTTTTTCGAAGGCTTCTTTTCTTCCACTATCACGCTCATCTTGACGATCCCTTTTGCAAATCCAAACTGTCCGTTCAGCCGAACAAAGCAAACAACGCGCCAATCAGATTGCCGAGACCAATTTTGGAAAAGCGTACGGCGCGAAACCGCACACCGGGCCTTTTCGGCGGGAAACCGAAATCATGCTATCTACAGAGTGTGCGAATTCGCTCGGTTGCTGCGGGGCACTGTTAACGGTTAACTGCTTGACGTGATCGATGGTCACTGGCAGATGTCGTCGTCCATTTCGGCTAGGCACGCCTGTAAATCTTGCTTCTCTTTTTCGGTTAAGTCTCGCCAATCTCGATCATCCAAACCGGCCGCCAGTGCCCAAAGTAAATTCAAGCTACCTGTAAACTTTGTGCAGACCAGTCGGTACGCCAATGTGGGACCGAGCCGACGTAGATCGGCAATCGTATCAATTCCGACAGCTCGCAACCAGACCGACGATTTTGGGCCAATATTTCGCAATCGCTGAATCGGTTGGTTGTCATCTTCGCTCATGTTCGAACCGTTCGTCATCAAAATATTGGCCACCGTAAGATCTAAAAGCCCGATCGATAACGCGTATTGAACTGGCGGTGCAATGATTCGGTTCGAATCGGATCCGACGAAGTGGACGTTTGCCGCGGCAGCGGTGCTAAGGTGTCGCCATCTTTGGTGTACAGGTCTTTGTCTTTGCACCAACCTGCGAATTCCAACAAGTAATACCGTTTTGATCCGGTTGGCGGAGGGGCTGCCGCGTCAAACTGCAGTTGAATCTCTTCGCCCGGACCAATGATCGCCAAAGCACTGTCGGCCTGTTCTACCAATGGAAGCGATTGGCCAAAGGCGGTGTAAAGACCGGTCAGGTGCCGAGTATCCCAGAGCGGCGAACGCTGACTGTAATCGTAAAACGGTCGACGTTGAGGCAGTGTGGTGCGTTTGGCAAATCCGTTTTCTGCCACCACCGCCGAACGCAACGGTAACGACGTTCGCACGACGCCATCCGGCGCTGGTTGCACGTCCACCACGGCAATTCGATCCCAATACAATTCCACGTTGCACGATAGTCTTAACCGCACGGTGTTCTTGGGTAACGCTGCGATGTCCAGCGGCAACGCGGATCGTCGAGGCATCCCGGCCATGTAGCCAAAATGGGCGACCACCGTTTGCCATTCTCCGGTTTCGCTGGCCGCTTCCAATGTCGGAGCGTCAAAGGACGCGTTGGCTTGCCAAGCAGCAAACATCGTCTGTGAATAGGGATATTCGATCCAGCCATCAAACACCAAAACTGGACGTTGCAACTGATCCAGAGGTTGTTCGAACGTTAGCGTCACCGAATGAAAATCGGTTCGTCCCAAGAAACGACGATCCACTTCCGCTGGTTCGACGGCAACCAAATCGGCCTCGGTAATCTGTTCCAAGACATCTTGGCCCGCATGATTCACCGCGGCGACGGGCTGCAATTCGTTCTCATAAAACCACGCTTCGCCCGTTGGTGCCGCCGATGCAATGGCAAAGCGTTCGTCCAAAACCACTCCGTAAGAATCCGGAACATCCAGCGAGGTCAAACGCACGGCGTCCAGATACATGGCTTCCTCCATGGGTTCGCCAATCCGCAATTCCAGCTTGCCATCACGGCTCTTCCAGCGTTCTTCGGACAGTAATAAATTTTCCCACGGCCGAGGTTCGCCGTATTGTCCATCGGCCACGTTGAAGCCAATGCCGCCTACGCCCAAGACGTCGGTGACAAATTCGAATTCTTCGCCGTTCCAGCAGAACACCACGGGACAACTGGCCACTTGCCGCTGTGTTTCGACAATGGACTGAGTGCCACCGATCGGCACGTTCAGTTCGGTTTGGAAAACGCCGTCGGGCCATGTCAGACGCACATAATCTAACTGTCCTGCCGAGCCCAATCCAACGGCCCACGGTTGCAGGCTCTGACCTGGTCCAGACGAATTACGGTAAGTGTGAAACGCCGACCAACGAGCTCCCATGCGGACGGCACCGTCGACACCGATTCCCGATCGATTCGAACGCATCTGTTCTCCTCGATCCTCTTTCCCGCTGAACGTCATCGTAATAAATCGAGCTCGATTGGCTGATGGCGGCAGCTGAACTAACGAATCGGCATCTTCGTCTGCAGCAGCGTCGGTTTGAACCAACAAACTGGGGCCTTTTTCTTTGCCGGTAACCAGCAGCGTGAAGTAATTTGCTGGAATGGCGATCTTGTCGATTGCATTCAGTTGTTGGTTCAAAACGATAGGGCCTCGAGCAGATCCGACCAAGAATTCAATCTGCCCATCGCCCGAAACGTCGGCCGCCAGAATGGGCGCTGTCAGATCGGTGTCTTCGGACGCATCGCTGGTGATCCATTGTCCGTTGTCGTCTGGTTTCCAGCGAACCAACGAGCCATTCGCCACGCCCACTAGCTCTAATTGACCGTCCGCGTCTCCATCTACGGCCACGGCACATTCAATGGACGAAGTCAGCACTTTGTCCCATCCTTCCGCTGGTCGATACGACCACAAGCGATCATTGAAATAAGCTTGATGAGGCGGTTTGTCATTGATCACCAAGATGTCCGCATCACGGTCTCGATCTAAATCCGCCACCACCACGGATCGTGACGGTTGGCCATCGCCCGTCAGGCCATATTCAGCGGCCAGCGAGCGAAACGTGCCATCCAAGTTATTGTTGAACAGCTGGTTGTCTCCTTGATTCACCACAAAGATATCTAAGTCGCCATCGTGATCGGCATCAAATATGGCTCCGTCCACAGAATTGACGTCGGCACCAGCGATGCCGCTGGTTTGTGTCACATCTTGCCATTGATTGGCCGCGGTTTGACGAAAAAGATGATTCGGACCTTGGCATAACAAATACGCATCCACGAGCCCGTCGTTATCGATGTCTCCCCACAGCACCGTGTTCACATTCGACACCTGTGACAACGGATGGTCATTCGCTTCTATGTACTCGGTTCCGTTGTTGAGCAACACGGAATTCTTACCGTCCGCACCAACCAGAAAAAGGTCCAACTGCCCGTCTTGATTGATATCACAGACGGTGACGTTGCGACCGCGAATCTGAGAAACTCGCGTCGGCGAACCAAAAAACGGCGGCTTAATATCCACGGGCTGTTCGGCCGTAGCAACCAACGAATGGACTTCGGCCTTGGGGCCCATGCGAGTGTATTTGATTTCGGCCAGGCGAGCTTGCGGATTGCCTTCCAGCTTTTGAAACGCTTCGCGGTATTCGGTCGCTTCGTCCATGCGACCCAAACGCAGCATTGCTTGGAACGCACCGTAATATGCGCGCAAATATGGATCGCGTTCGATTGCCAATTGGAATTTTTCGAGTGCTTCTTCTAGACGAGACAATTCCGCTAGGCATTGACCTGTGTAATACGTGGCGTAACCATCGGTCGGATCTTTGTCCGATACTTTGGAGAACATTTCCAGCGCTTTTTCCGGATCGCCGTTGTCCAAATACAAGATGCCTCGGCAATAATACGCTTTCAAATAGTCCGGCAGCTTGCGTGAAGACGTCTTCCAGTAACCGAGCTGCTTGGGCATCGTCCCCTTGTTCACGACGGTTCAAAGTGGCAATGGCCAAATCTGCTTTGATATCCAGCCACTGGGGATATTGCGAAGCCAACTTTTGAAAAATCTGATGCGCGGCCGAATAGTCGAATTGTCCCATCAACGCGACAGCTCGATTATGCTCGCGAACAAGATCTTCCGACATTTCCGGAATCGAATTGGCCGGTGTTGTCTTTACGGAGCCACCTGAAGTGCAGCCCTGGCAACCGACAACCATGGGGAGTGCCGCCAGGGACACACCAAGCAATAGGGTTTGAATGGGGACGCGAATCGAAAAAAAACGTCGCAACATGAGTCAATGCTCCAGACGCAGAAATGCTGCTAGGCATGTCCACGCCAACAAGTTTACAAATAATTCCTTGGGCAGCGCCCGATTTGGCTTGTAACAGACCAAAGCGTTTCCGATTAAACCGCTTGCGAGGAATTTTCGCTCGTTAACGCTTTTTGAAGTTGTCCTTCCGCTGTCCTTCGTTGATGCGTCGGGCCATTCGCTTTACCGAGAAACGCAAATACGCAACCTCAGAACAAACGCATTGGGCTAGGATTTTCGCTCGGCTCGGCTCCTGGGAAATTCGTCCCAATGTGGCGCTATCTGATAGTGTTGACAAGTATATCGGTTCGCACAGTTCTGAATCTAGACGAGCCATGCGGGTTTCATTTTCATTCGGCGTCGCTGCAAACGATTCAAGCGAATTGTCTGCATGACGTGTCACAATCGACAATTCGGCACGCGAGTATTGGAAGAGTGCAAGGCGTTTCTTTGGTAGATAGAACTCCAACGCAAAGAATCAGTTTACCGGTCGGCGCGAACAAACAGTAGCACAACGACCGAAAGACGGACCATGTTCGGTTTTGGGTAACCGATTGCGTACGCATCGAGTTCCGTACGCGGCACAGTACCAAAGCCCGATGTCATACGGCTCCTTGTGGAAAGCGTGAATAACGAATGCTCACACGAGCTATTCGGGCAACGAGAAGTATACGGTTGGCCGGTGTTTGGAAAGACGGCAGGCTGCGCGAACATGGCCTGCGTGAAGCCCCGATAGGTGATCAGATTGCTGGCGTTTCTTCGGGTTAAAGTGCCGTGGATTCGATTGCTGTTTCACTCTGGTCCTGCAATCCAGCAAAAATTATGCAAAATGGGCTGGCACGGGTTTTCTTGAAGAATTCCAGGAATGAACGGATGCCAACTACGTGATTAGCCGTGGAGGAATGTGTGACCGAACTTGATGAAACAAATACTGAACAGCTGCTCCAGCGAGCTCGCAACGGTAATACCGATGCTGTCGATCAGCTTTTTGAACGCCACCGTCGGCGATTGCGTGGGATGGTCCAGGTACGCATGGACCCGCGATTGATGAGTCGATTAGACCCATCCGATGTTGTCCAGGAAACGTTGGTTGTAGCGCACAAACGGTTTGACGACTTTCTGGAGAATCGGCCGATTCCTTTCTATCCATGGCTTCGCAGAATGGCATGGAACCATTTGGTCGACCTCCATCGGCGTCATGTTGGAAGTCAGAAACGTTCTGTCAACCGAGAGGTGCAGTTTGGAATCAGTGACAATTCCGCTCTGCTGCTGGCAGGTCAATTGAGTAGCTCCTCGATGTCGCCTAGCCAAAAGCTGATGGAAAAGGAACTGAAACAACGAGTCATGGAAACGCTTGACGCTATGCCAGAAGACCAACGAGAAATAATCGTCATGCGACATCTGGAAGGGATGTCCATTGACGAAATCGCCGCCGCATTGGATATGCCGAAAGGAACGGTCATGTCTCGCCATTTCCGTGGGCTGCAGGCAATGCGGAGGATTCTGGATGACTAACTCTCGAACCGGCGACTTGTCTGCACTCGGCCCCGATGTTTTTCGGCTAGTCGAACAACTCACCGACCTCCTTCGCGACGGCAAACACGCTGAATTTGATGAACTGTTAGCCGCGAATCCCGAACACGCCGACGCTTTGAATTCTGTACTGCCATCGATCTGCCTCTTGAACGACTTTGATGGACTGGCAATCGTCGAAGCAGGTACGTGGCGCGAAGTTGTTCGTGGAAACTCGATGTCGAACTTTTCCCCCGATGCCCTTCGCTTTTCGCCCGATGGACTCTCCATAGTTTCCGGCCATTCAGATTCAATTATTCGCATATGGGACCGCCAAACTTTGTCGCTCGTAGGAGAACTTAAAGGGCACTCGCGGGTGGTGCTGAGGCTGGCGATACACCCAGACGGAAAGACCTTAACTTCCGTCAGTGCCGACAGCACGGCCCGCTTGTGGAACATACCAACTCGAACGCTGCTCGGAACGCTAAACACCTTCGAACAAACACCCTGGGACTGCCGGTTTTCTGCAACCGGCAATCAATTGGCTGTGATGACACGCCTTGATGACGACGCCACATGTCATGTGTGGCGTGTTTTGGAGGCAGAATAGATGCCCGCTGGTTAATGTGCGTACTCAGGCACCCAGAATCGCAAGATTTAACTCATTCACGATTAAAGACAGAACAAGGCTCCCAAATGACACCAGAACCGGGGACGCTTTCAATGATGTTGATCGGGCTGCTGGGCCTGATCCGACTTCCCGGCCGCGATGGAGTCTGGCGCAGTAACAGCTTATTGCTACGAGCATGTTGAAATGGTCGTGTTTCAGATGGGCATGTTCGGCGACAATTACGATTCCGCATTTCAGTCGTGCGGTTTTTCCAATACATTAGCTTGTTCGCAACTGTTTTTATTTCTAACTTCACGCGGAGCGTGAAGAGTACGTACCCATCACGCTCCGCGTGATGTAGGGAATCCACCAACCAATGGACCTGCATTACTTCGATCGAAACGCCGACTACTCCGTTTTCGATCGACGTCTGCCTCATTGGACCCAGCCCGGCGTTGTGTGCTTCATCACCTTTCGAACGCAGGATTCGATGCCGAAGAAAGTGGTCCAACAATGGCGTGACGATAGACGTGTTTGGCTGCGGCAACACGGCGTCGACCCGGATTCCTTCGATTGGTCAACGCAATTGCGGTCTCTTGACGAAGAGAAGCTGAACGAGTTCTACGGCACGTTTTCGACTCGCTGGCACGAACAACTTGACTCGTGTTACGGAGCTTGTGTCCTGAAGCAACCAAAGCTTGCGGCTATCGTTGGCGATAGCTTGAAGTATGCCGACGGCGAAAAGTACGACCTAACTGATTTCGTGGTGATGCCAAATCACGTGCACCTGCTGGTTTCGTTCTTCGATGAACGAGCGATGCTGAAGCAGTGCGAGTCGTGGAAACATTGGACGGCGCGGCAAATCAATCTGACGCTCGGGCAGACCGGACGGTTCTGGCAGCAGGATGGGTTCGATCATCTGGTGCGCAGTGAAGCGCAGTTCTTACATTTCCGCAGGTATATTCAACGAAATCCGGTGAAGGCGGGACTGCAGGAAGGCGAGTTTCTGTATTTTTCGAAGCCGCTGGGTTCATCACGCGGAGCGTGATGGGTACGTACTCCTACGCACTACGTACTCCTCACGCACTACGTACTCCTCACGCACTACGTACTCCTCACGCACTACGTACTCCTCACGCACTACGTACTACGTACTCCTCACGCTCCGCGTGAGGAAATTCTTTTCCATTTTTGGGAATGGTTTCGATTCGCCTGCGTAATCAGTGGCAGGCGACACATCTTGCCCCGTATCCAGACCGGTACCGACACGGTCGCCCGGAAGATTGAACGGCGCTTCATTGATGCAATACAAACCCGAAATCTAGCCAATTGGAAAGACAAAAGGCCGAAATGTTTCATCGCACTCTCTCTCGATTCGTTCCAAACACTACTAACAAAGGTCAGCGAAAACGAAAAGGACAACATAAACGCCGTCTGAACGCCGAGCCTTTGGAAGTTCGGGCTCTTTTAACTCGAATTGCATTCGTCGACTCCTCGGTTTGGACTGAGGACACGGCGCCCGGCGAATTAATGAACAAAGCCGACGAGGTTGTGTTTCTTGATTCGAATAGCGATGGCATTCAACAAATGGCCGACTACCTGGACGGGCGAAGTGGTGTGGAGGCGATCGATATCATCTCCCATGGAGATACCGGCCAGATTTCGCCGGTAGGTAATGCCATTATCAACGTCGACAACATCGCTGAGTATTCAAATCAATTGACAACGATCGGTGGTGCACTGCATGCTGATGGTGACATCTTACTTTGGGGATGCGGCGTTGCAGGAACCGACGGTACTGATTTTGTCCAGGCCATCGCCGACGGAACCGGAGCAGATGTAGCGGCATCTTACGACACACCCGGGGCGCCGAGCCTCGGTGGTAATTGGGACCTTGAGTTTGCTACTGGCCCGATCGAGGCAGCAAATCTGCTAGAGGACATCAACCCATCGATCACGCTTTCGCATGGCTCGACAATTTTTTCCGATAACTTCGAAACCGGTACCCTCCGCAGTTCCTTATGGAGCGTACGCGACGCGTTCGTAGATTCGGATTCAAACGGATCTCAGGGACCGAATAACCCATTTGGCACGTACGCGGCGGAACTTGATGGTTCGCGAGATGAACTGCGAACAGTTACGCGCAACCTGTCAAGTTATGTTGAGGGGGAACTTAGGTTCTATGTCCAAGCTGGCGGCAATGAAGACCAACCCGAATCAGACGATGATCTGCGAGTGCAGTATCGGTCGACAAGTGGTTCTTGGATAACGATTTCTGGCGGACAAATCGATCAATCTTCTGTGTTCCATTCTGGATTTTCTTTCCGGTCACTCGATCTTCCCAGTAGCGCATTCCACACCTCTTCCGCGTTCCGATTTGATGCGTCGCTGTCGGATTGTTGTCAGAGCAACGGTGATGGATTCGACAACTGGTTCATCGACAATGTCTCGCTTTTGGTAATCGGCGACCGAGTATTTCAACATCTGGATCGTCTGGCACACGTACCGATGGTCAGGGAACACAAAGTCTTGGCTACACTGCGACCGATCCAGATGGCGACCTCTTCGACGTCGACGCGGTCGTTCGTCGAAACGGATCGGTCGTCCTTTCGCGAGACAATGATGTGTCGCACACATTCTCGATATCTAATAGCTTGGGGCTGGGAACATTTCAGCTCTCCGTAACAGCGCGGGACAGCGGTGGCCTAACAAGTACGGCCGTTCGCACCTTCACGCGAGTTGATGACGATACAAGCGGTCCGAGCATAAGTTTTACCAACGCTGTCAACCAAAATGATGGACAGGACAATATTGTCGGCTGGAATATCTCGGACTCATCCGGCATCGCGTCTCGAGCAGTAAGGCTTTACAGCGGCTCTGGAACTGGCGGGCCGACCATCTTTTCGAACTCCAGCAGCAACTCGGGGTCATTCAATCTGAATTTGCTCAGTCCCGGCGCGTACACAATCTCGGCCACCGCGACTGATGACGATACGGATCGCGGCGTGGCAGATCGGTCATCATTCCAAAGCATGCGAACCTTTAGCATCAGTGACGATGACACTAGCGGTCCAATAATTTCGCTGGTGAGCCCATCCACGCAGCCTCAAGGCGCCGGTGCTTCCGCGAATTTTGTGCTCAGTGAAAACATTGCATCTCGTTTGAGTAGTTACACCGCACGTCTATTCGTCGGCAGTTCTTCGACTCAAGCACTACCTCCGATTGCAGTCACGCTGGCAACGGCCAACGGTTCAGGTCCGACAAGCTTTAGCGATGGCTTTGACATGAGCGGTCTCGGTCCGGGAACGTATCGGCTAGAGGTTACCGCCAGCAATAACGATCGCGACTACGGCACGCCAGACATCGAATCCAGAAGTTCGACTCCCCAATTCATTACGATCTTCAACCCGAATGATCCACCAGTTGCGAACGACGACATCACCGGCGAGGCAGCGATTAGTGAAGATGCAGGCGACACGGACATCACCAACGCAATTCTCGCCAACGATTCTGATCCAGATGGCGACGCGTTCTCGGTGGTCGAGATTACCGATGGCGTCAGCACGGTAACCACCTCGGCACCTGGTTCGATCACGTTAGCCAACGGAGCAATCGTTTCACTGGATGGATCGGGGCGTGTTTCGTTCGACCCAAACGGGCAGTTTGGATCTTTGGGCTCATCCGAATTCGGCACGACATCATCGTTTGACTACACGATTGCCGACACCTCCGGCGAGACCGATACGGCTTCAGTAAATGTGACAATCAACGGCGTGAATGATCAACCTTTTGTCACAGCTTCGGGGCCTTATTCGCTGGATGAGAACCGAGACGTCGGCTTCGTCGTTGGATCCGTATCAGCATCCGACGTTGATGCCATTGACACGAATCTAACGTTTGACATCGTAGGTGGAAATACGGGCGGTGCCTTCGCCATTGATGCGACAACCGGCCAAATATCCGTTGCGAACAAGGCGGCTGTCGATTTCGAAACGAATCCATCATTCAATCTGACTATCGAAGTAGATGACAACAATGGTGAAGCCAACAGCACGAATACGTCGATCGTTGCAATCGAACTAAACGACTTGCACGCGACACTGGCAATGGCAATGGCGGACGCGTCGGGCGAGGAAGCGAACGGTCCGATCGTATTCGACGTTACCCTAACAGGCGACGTCATCAACAGTCCGTTTGATGTGACGTATTCCACAATCGACGGCACCGCTCAGAACGCCGTTGTTGGAGTCGGTAGCAATGACTATGACGGCACGGCATCAAGCACCATTGGATTTAGTGGAGACGCAACAAGTGAAACTCGACAGATCAGCGTTGCCGTGAATGACGAAAGTGTTGTCGAAACGGACGAGAATTTTTCCGTCAACTTGCTTGCCACGACCAGCAACGATGTCAGTTTCGCCAATACTCTAGGCACAGCGGTCATTGATCAAGAAAATTCGGGGCCCTACAACGGCAGCCTTGCCGCACGCAGTATCTACACCTGGCGACAAGAGGTTGTGTCCGGTATTGCGGGGCAACTGGACGGGATCGATCTCTACCTGACCAGTCCAGGGGAACTCAATGTCGCTATAAATCTCGGTGCCGGGGTGCAGAGCGATCCGCCCGAATTCAGCAACACTGTCTCTTCGCCTACCAGCGGACGAGTATTTATCGATACTTCCGAGGCGGAAATCATTCTGGGAGTTGGCGACACTTTTGTGATTGAAGTAACCGGCAGCGAAGACGGTGTCGGATTGGAAGGGTCTTACTTTTCGCCTGGCCCCGGCCGATATCCGGGAAGATTGTTTGTCGACAGTATCGAACGCCCGTCGTTTGACCTGCGATTCCGGTCGCATGTAAGTCCGATTGTGTCGGCTCAATCAGCCACTGGCACGATCGAGAACGACGATTTTGCACCGATTGCCCACGTCGGCCAGCCGTACGTTATCAACGAAGGCGACGGATTGACGCTTGATGCCTTGGCTTCGACCGACCACGACGATGCAGTGGCGGGGCTCACGTTCCGCTGGGACGTAGATGGTGACGGCGACTTCGACGAGAACGTGACCGGCGTGAACCCGACTCTCACGCCGGCCCAAATGTCTGTTCTCGGGCTGGCCGATGGGCCACACATCATAGACGTGACGGTCGAAGCGAGCGACGGAACGAATATCGATACAGCTACCACAACATTGACGATCGAAAACGTCAATCCGACCGGGAACGCGGATGCAGGTGATGTCAACGAAGACGGTCCGGCGACTACGTTCGCCGTGCTGGCGAACGACACTGATCCGGCGGGAGTTAACGACCCGTTGAGTGTCACGGCGGTCGATACGAGCGGCACGACGGGTTCTGTAAGCTTTACACCGACCGACGTCAGCTACGATCCGAACGGTCAGTTTGAGTCGTTAGATGACGGAGCTACCACGACTGATTCGTTCGAATATACGGTCAGTGACGGGGACGGTGGCTCGAGCACGGGATCGGTGACGGTCACCATCCACGGTCAAAATGACGCTCCGGTTGCGTATCCTGACGGTTCGTCGACGAATGAAAATGACGCTGTGACAATCGACGTGCTGGCCAACGATTCGGACGTGGACGCCGGTGACAATCCATCAAATTTCACGCTCGATAGCGCCAGCATCGTATCGACGGCTGAGCTGAGCGGGTCACCGACTGCCGCAGGAAGTGCGAGCATCGTCAACAACCAGTTGGTGTTTGATCCGGGCAGTGACTATGACGAGCTGGCAGTGGGCGAAACTGCGACAGTGACCATTGACTATACAATGAGCGACGACAGTGGTTCGAGTTCTGCCAGCACGGCGGTCGTGACGATCCGCGGAACGAATGACGCCCCAGTCATCGGTTCACTCGCCTCCAGCAATTCGACACCCGAGGTGAAATCAACCGACGGACAAGTCGCGATCAACGGAAACTTCACGGACCTCGATCTATCGGACGTGCATTCGGTGACGGTCGACTGGGGCGATGGTTCGCCAGTCGAGCCCGCGACGGTCGACCAGGAGGCCGATACGTTCGCAGCCGAGCATCAATACGCAACTGGTGGTGTCTTTGCAATCACTGTGACGGTTGACGATGGTAACGGTGGCATCGACACTCAAACCACGTCTGCTGCCAGTCAAGGCGTCGGATTGGTGGACGGCGTGCTATACATCATCGGCACGGACGGTCGCGACCACGTCAACCTGCGATTGAACGAAAAGAAGGATGAACTGAAGGTCGACGTGAAATTGGACCAAGGTAGTGGCTCGAACATCAATGAGACATTCGCCATGCACGCTGTGGATCAAATCGTGACCTACTTATGCGGTGGGGACGATCATTACAATGGCGACGGCGATGGTGGAAACGGCGGAATCGGTGCGGCTGCTGAGATCTCTCAATTCGTCTTCGGCGGAGACGGGAACGATCATCTGTCAGGCGGAAATGGCAGCGATGTGCTTAGCGGTGGAGCGGGGAACGACGACTTGTTCGGCCGCTCAGGCAGCGACATACTCATCGGCGGTTTCGGCCGAGACAAAGTGAAAGGAGGCGACGACGACGACCTCTTGATCGGAGGCTCGACAGATTCCGAAAGCAAACTTGAATCGATCGAAGCTGCACTAGCCGATTGGACGAATGGCGACCTGGCCGCTGCCATGGTCGACCTAGGAGCCCTTACTGACGACGGTGATCGAGACGACTTGAAAGGCGAGTCGGGCGACGACGAATTCGTTGGCGGCACCGGCGACAAGCTGTTTCCGTAGTTTTTCATCACTACTTGGCCTCTATTGCGTCCGTCAGTGACATCGCGGTGTACCTTTCCGCCGGACGCTCGGACGCCGAATACCGTTCCAGCCGACGCTTCTCAACCGCCGTTCGCGCCGCGAGCGGCATCCAATTGTGGTCGTTCGCCAATTCTGCTTAGGATTTCCAGCTTTCGATGCCGGACGTGCCGCGAATTTCCTCGCTTTGTGACAACACAGTTGCGAATGTCTTGCGGGCGGTGAACAAATGGTCGCTGGACGTTGTTCCGTCTGACGAAGCAGCTATTGCGAAAAATGCACTACATCCGAGAGTGTTGATACCTGCACCCGCCTAATTGCGATTGAGCCAACGAGACTCACCCACTACGTGGTTGTTCCCGGCCGCTGGCACACGCAACATGGAGGACAACCTGAACTGTCTGGGAGCAAATTCTTCATTTTATCAATGCCGCATGAAGTGCTTGAGCAGCCTATTTCATCGGTTGCGTTCGCAACCAAACCCAATCGCGAGTTTCTGCCTCAAGGTCGATTTGGATTTCATCGAAGACGGCGCCACCAGGCAAAGGGGCATCTGGAACACCGGGGGCCTCCGTGACGACGGTCGCACTGAGATTGGGGTTCAGCGTTGCTGGTATCCGAAGTTCGAATGTCAGCGGTAGTCCCTTGTAGAGCCCTAAGCCTGCGTATTCCTTCTGTCTTCGTTCCAGTATTTGCAGCGGCATCGTTTGGTCGGTTTGCCATCGAATACGAGCATCCCCGGTCGCGAAGGCTTCTAGATTCAGCGTTGACCGAGGACCAGAAGGCTTTGCCATTCCGCTATCAACTGCTTGGTTCGCGCTGATCGTCTTATCGCTAAACCGCAATTCACGCCACAGGTGTTTCGTTCCGTCCAGAATGCGTAGCCGCCATGTGCCGATGCGGTCGTTTGCAGGGGTGTCGGCAAGCCTTAGTCCAATCTCATCTGGCCTGTCGGCATTCCATTTCAATTCTACAACGGGTTGCAGCGTTTTTTCTGATTCCACGTCAGCCTGCAAGAACGCCGAGTAAACCGTTTGGGCAGGATCAGCCTGCCAGTTCAACGAATCTTCGGCAACAGCAGCGTTGCGAAGTTGCCATGATTGGAAGGATTGAGTTTGATTCGAAAGAGTCGTTCCGTCACTGGCAAAGAATTCAGCGGAGATTCGCAGCACAGGTTCGTTCGTACGCAAACTCGGCCGAATAAACGTCCATTCGTAGGATGAACGACTATTCGATTTGTACCGCAAGCCGTCTCGCAGGCCGATGCCTAGATAGCTGGGATCATTCGCGAATCCTACAAAAGGTGACGACGTTGGATACTCGCGATGGGGCTCGTCGAGCCATAGCCGAAATCCTTTCCGTGTCACATAGTCGTCGCTTTGACTGTTCAAGTAGTGTCCTTTTCCGAAGTCAGCTTTGGGTTCGTAGCTGCGCCCGGCAAGCTGCAATGCAGATTGCGAAAATGCTGCTTGGCGCGGCCAACTCAAGCTACTTGCCGACGACCAACCGCCTTGGATCCAATCGTTGCCCATGGTCTTGTCGATTGCCAGGTTGCCGTCAACATAGACACTGTAATGAAACGCTTCATCAGAAGAATCACCCAGGTAGAGCGTCACTCGATGCTTGCCAGCGGCAATTGGCACGCTCGCGGCCGTTGGCGGAACTTCATTTTCGGAAACCGTCCCAATTCCCAGTCGCAAGTGGTATTCCTTGCCGTCGGGGATATGCACATTCCACGAACGGAAATCATCTGCCACGCGCGGCATTTCGGACGATGCCAACTCGTTGTCATCGGTCACGTACAAGCGGCTGGAAAGAGCCTGCAGCTCATTGCGTTGTTGGACCATTTCACGGTTCTTTTGATACGCTAAGCCACATGCGGTTGCCAACGCAATCAACAGGGTTAACGTCAGTAAACTGGCTATCGAAAACCTTGGCGTGAAAGATCGTCGAATTTCGGGATCATTCATCGCTGGCCACCGTTGCAATACGGTCTGATTCGAATCCAGTCGGAGTTTCGCCCCGACTCAATTGGCCAAATTCTGATTCAAGTGTTTTAGGGCACAGTACGAATAGTCCGCCGACATACGTTGCCATTGTCTTTCCGGCAACTTCCTTATCCTCGGCAGAGCGAGGATCGTAGATTCGCAATAGGGGCAGAATCGTGTTCTGGTCGAACGACCGCGGCCCTTGTTTGCTGCTGACAATTTTTTCGATCACCAACGCTGCATCAAAGTGATCCGCATCGAAAGAACTCCACGACGTTGTCCCCGATGAACCATCCACGGAATAGAACGCCTGCCATTGATTCGCCTTCCTTTGAATACTGACCGTGAACAGTTTGTGGGTTGCCTCCTGTCGAGGCGAATTCCAGCCGGAACTGGAACCGCCTGAGTGATAGACTCCTTCCTTGGCAATCCGGCCACCGCCATTAATTCGAATGACGTCGTAGCCGGGCGGAAAATAGCAGCGAAATTGCCAAATTCGCTCGATGTGCGAGGCAACTTCAGGCGGTACGTTAGGCGATTCAATCTCCGCGAAATAAACTCGGTCCTCATTGTTGATTGGCATTCGCCCTAGTTCGGCTTCCAATTGGTCAATCTGACTTCGCAGGTCTCGGTTGTCGATTGACAAGCGAATGAAAACGATGCTCGCGACAAGGAGAAATAGCAAAGTAAACAGTCGGACTAAGATATTCATAGTTGGCCTTTGATATCTCCGTAGCGTTTTCCACGTCCACAATATCTTATACCTGTAAGCTCTCCAGTGCAGTCTTCATTCGCGAATTCGTGCCAGCGAGCCATGTCCAGATGACACTCGCTTGCGCGGCAATTGGAAGTGTCCTTGTTGCGAATGTTGTTTTGGGCAAACGGCGATTGCCAATCCGGTCAACGTCCAGACCTAGTCTAGGCCTGAACGAGGTAGCGACGCAAGACGCGAAATCGGTCGCAAGCAATTTCGCTGTTCCAGAGAAATCGTGTTTGGTGACACGGTTAAACCACTTTGAAGGAGTCACCCAGCAGTATTGTCTGCTTTGTTTTATCGATGGAAAAGCGGCATGGGATTGCTGTGAAATATTGGCCAAACGCATCATCCGGAAGGAGCCGAGAATTCTTGCCAGTTCGAACTGGCGGCCAATTTGCCTCGCGGGAGAGCCTGCAGGGAAATCGCACCAACCAGAAGTGGTCGGCGAAATGTCAGAGCGAACGCCGGTCGGCGAAATGTCAGAGCGAACGCCGGTCGGCTATAAGTCTGAGCAACCAGGCAAAACGCCTCGGCGAATAGCGTCAGGCACATTGGCCTGGCAAGAACCGGCCGGCGAATCATCGGTGATGACGATACAGCCGACCGTAGGGCAGCAGGTTGTGGAGCAGATCAGTGACCGCTTCGGGCTTAGTTTCCGACCAGAACTTCGATTTCGTTCCGCCGAGCCATCGCCGGGGCAGAAGATCGTGGATCGCTTGGAAGGTTACGAACCAGCAGGCGAATCGAGTCGCACTGACTCGCACGAATTACAGGCAGGCACAAAAAAACCTCGCAAAAAGCAGGCTAAAGCTGCTCAATGCGAGGCAATGCGAAAACGCAACGCGGATGGGGAGGGATTCGAAGAAACCACGTTTTCCTCGGGAAATAGCAACGGTTTGCCGAAAAGCGGTGCAGAATCCGGTGCAGTTGATTCCGAACTCGCCCGTGTTGCCGACCAAATTCGTACCGCCTTCACGCCGGAAGAAATCGCCCAGCTGATCGAATTACTGGAAGGGGGTGCGGAATGAGCGGTCGCATTCAGAAATCCTCGTCAGAGCAAACGGCAAACGTGCCCTTGGTCGACTACTTTCAGCGATTCAACGTCGAATGCCGCGAAACGCTGGCCTATTCGACGCGGATGATTCATTACCGCCAAGCGGTCAACGCCTACGCGGAATGCTTTGGCGAATCGGTACCGGTGGCCATATCACGGCCGAGACGCCGAAATTTCCGCCAATGGTGGCTTTCCCGACCAAGCAAGCAACGCGGGCAAGACGCGAACCGACAAGACCGCTCGCCGATACTGTCGCACGTTGCGGATGATTGCCGCGCATGCCGACCCGTCGAAATTTCCTGAACAACGCTCGAGACTTTTTCCGCTGGTCAATAATTCGCTGACGACCTGGACCAAGCAAAACGGTGTTCGAGAAGACGAGGCAACCGTTTCCCGCCTGAAAATGATGCTGGGCCGTGACCTGGCCGTGGACGAATTGACCGCGGAACTGATCGAACGTTTTGACGCCTGGCTGGACGCAAGACTTGGCACCCGTGACCAAGCGGAAACGTAAGAGCGGGATTCGGTTGATTGCTCGCAAGTCATCGGGGCTGATCATGCTGGCCGGGATTAAGCTGTCGCCGGAAACGCCCGACGGTTCACTTCGGCAGCTGCTCGAGCTGTACCGCACAGCCAAGCCGGACACCGCCAAGACGACCATCGGTACTTATCGCACTTCGATCAAACGCTTCGCCGAATTCCAGGCCGCGAACCAATGCTGGCCGACCTAACCGACGACTGCGTTGGTTCGTTCTCGGACGATCGAGCCAAGTCTGCGGCCAATGCGACTGTCATTTGTAATCGTCGTTGCATTGTCGTGCTTTGGTGGCTCGCTTTCAATGATCTGCTGACCGACACCCGAAACGCTGGAGGAGTCATGCTTTACTCGGACCTGCTTAAACGATACGAACGCAAGCGATTGCGAAACGCTTCACTCAAATCGATTGCCTTGCATCAAGTGGCTTTCAATCACTTCGAACGGTTCTTGAAGCGACCGCCGACAACGGACGACGGACTTGACGAAGTTGTCGAGGACTTCATTTTCGGCGTCGTGAGCGAAAGCGTGAAACTGGCCACAATCAACCGGGATTTGTACTGCATCCTGGCATTGTGGCGGTTCGCGAATCGACACCGGAATTGTTGACACCTGGCCGGAGTGTGAGCTGAACGCGAAACTGACAACGGACGCCAGTCGCTTGACGGCTGCCGAACTTCGACGCTGGTAGCCACCACGAAGAATCTGTGTGGGGGATTCCGATTCAACGACGCGACGCTGCTGACGATCAACCGTTGTGACTGGTGGACCGCGTTGATTCTGACGGCATTCGATTCGGGCGAACGGATAACGGCTTTGCTGGGCGTGGAGTGGTCCGACGTAGATCTAGACGCTGGTTGGATTCTGTTTCGCCGAACATCGCAAAGGCGGACGAGCCGACAATTGCTTGGACTTGGCGGATGACACCATTGAAGCGTTACGACGAATTCAGCGCGTCCGGCCGGTAAAGTCTTTCCGGGACCGTGGCGATCTGTGGATGCACTTCGGGGCGATTCTTGAATGTTGATTGCCGCCACGACCGCAAAAGAAAGTTCCACTGCATTCGCAAGTCAACGGCATCTGGCGGCTGCGGGTGGCGACCCTGGCCAGATGTTGACGCACAGCTGCGCGAAAGTCACGCAAGCGTATTTGATCCAAGAATCCACCGGACAACGCGAATCAATTAAGCGACTTGACTGAGACCGTAACCGCGATGGACCGCACGTTCTTTACCCTGTTTTTGAGGTGGATAGCGATGAAAAGACGAACGTTTCTTGCCCTAACTGCGAGCCTAGCGGTGCCAAGTGCGATGACTGTGCGGCTACTGAGACCGCTGAGCATGACGAACTGGCCGGCGTGAAGGTTTCGCCCGATGGCAGTGCGATTGATTGAAGACCTGGACCAAAAATATCTTGGACTTGTCCGGGCCTCATTTGTGCTGGACGTCGTCAGACGTGGCAGCGGTTTGGGGAATTCCTGAAAGACCATTGCGGCGAATGGTTGGAATCGTACAGCCAAACGGATGAACGTTGCCGAGTTGTCGATGGAATGGCAAGCTATGGCTGATGGCAGTCAGCGCCCGCGAAATTCCAAGCCGCGTTACAAGCTGAGTTTGGCGTGACGTTGCAACGTGCCGAAGAAAGTTCGATCAACCGCCGATTTCGGTTTCCATGTGAAACGACAGATGAACGAACGTGGTCTTGCCTGTATGGTTTGGCCGCAAGATTGAAGCAAGCGTTCGATATCTCTCGCTGACGTTTTGGACGGGCAACATGACGCCAGTTGCATCGGATTTGCTTCGCATCGCAGAGGCGTTGCAGCTCCACCCAGCCGACCTGTTGAAGAGCGTTCTGACGTCAAACGCCTGGAAGGTGTACGCATGAACAGAGTCTGAACAGTTTGATGCTGCCAGCCCGCTCGCACGAGCAACCGCCGAAGAGCTGTTAACTGGAGTGGCTCAAATGGCAATTGACGAGTAAATCCCTATCCCGTCGAAACGACGGGGCAGAAAGGAAAGAAAATGACCAACGAAAAGTTTATGGACGATTTGAGGACGACATGGCAGTAGACGAAGCTCGGGCAATATTACGGCGCCCAAGATGTCGACGACGCCATTGCTTGCGGACGGGTGACACCGATACACGGCGCGTCAATTCACGCATGCTATTTGGGGCCATCATGGCTCGAGTCGATGAGCGGCGAGTTACTTCGGGAGAATTGATCACCAACGGCTTCGCGACGCACGGTCGAACGTCTACCGCGGATGACGACAATACTTTGCATCCCCAGCCGTCGGGAGCGTATGGGATACGGCCCCTTTGCAATTCACTCGAATCGCCTGACTAAGGGACGGACCACTGGCGAGGGAGTCGCGAAACTGACCCCCTCTGGGAAAGGGGAGGGCGTTCCGACCTCCCCCCGGCCTAGGTTCTTTCTGGCGGGTACCCCCGGCTTTGGGCTTCGCCAGTGTCTTCGAAGCACTTTACCGAAACGATCCTTGATTTTCTATGACGGAGGTGGCAATTGATCGTCGACCGAAAACACCCAGAAACCGGCGAGCTGACTTGCTTCGCCAGCATTAACGAAGTGGCCCGAATCTGCGGTGCGCTCAACCGTCGAACGCCAGTTGCGAGACAAACAAATCGCTCGCCTCACGCACGCCAGAGAATTGCTCGTCTGTATGCCGGAATATGTGGCGTCGCTCGTCGAGCCGGAATCGGCATTGGAAAAGAAGCGGTTATTGGAAGCTGATCTACTGGAACTACGTTTGAACAAAGAACGCGGCGTGCTGGTTCAGCCGCATGAGATTCGCGCAGGCCTCGCAACCATGGCTGTAATCCTCCGCAAGGCAGGTGACGCGTTGGGCAGGCAGTTCGGGCCAGAGGCGCAGTTGATTCTTGTCGAAGCACTGGAGGACGCTGTAGAACCTGTCTGCAAAGCGATCGACGAATCTACAATGGAGGGCGGCAAAGGTCACGAGCTGTAACCAACGGCCGAAATGGCGAGCAGTTCGGATGTTTACTTGACTAGCATCCATAAGGTACTGATAATTCGATCGTCGCAGATAGATAAAGTTTCCCCACTCGAATAACCATGGGCAAACGCGAATACTATTCGTTGGGCCCATCCGAATTCCGCGAAGCTGCGAAATCGCAACCGCCTGGTACCAGCATTGCAACTCTGGATGAAATTCGGGCATGGATTGCGTCCGCCCAGACTGATCGCAGGCCGGATGGAACTTGCGTTGCTACGTTTACGATTAGCCCTGATGGCGAAATTCTGCTCGCACCGCGACGTTCTGAACACGTCGCATGCGCATCTGGCGGTCCGGTTCTTTCCGCTGGGGAAATCGGATTTGACGATGAACTGACGGTCACGGAAATCTCAAACCAATCAACTGGCTTCTGTCCCGAACCGGAATCTTGGGTGACCGTTGCCTATGGACTGGATCGAATCGGTATCTCACATCCCGAACGTTTCACAACGGAAGTCGTGTTTCGCCGCCGCTCCTGGTTGCGGCGTGAACGAAATATCGTGAAAGACGATTGGTACTACTGTACAATGTGCAACGCGGGAGCTTCCGCAAGATTGGAACTTCTCTCGCAACGCAAATGTGGGGCAACCAAGCGATGGACCGGAATCGCCAATCGGCCGTTTTCCCAATGATGTCGCCTGCGGCGACCGCGGTCGCAATCGCTATCGCACTTAAATGAGACTCGCCGTCATCGCAGAATACGACTCGGAGTTTGAACCGCATGTCCAAACGGACGCGGCGATTGGCTCATTCCGCGTCCGCACTGAAGATTGACGTCCAATCCGAATGGCTGCTCACTGCTGACGACCGGGTCAAATGGATTTATTTCCCTGTTCCATGCACTGTGGTTTATGCCCGGCAGCCCGTATCTCAACCTGAACCGCACGCTTGATGCCATCTTTAAGTTATGCTCGCGAACATGGAGTTCCGACACTGGGTACGTGGTGGCTTTCAACACATGGTGATTGAGTTCGCCTGAAATGTCGCTGGCATCGATGATGCTCAGCATGCCGAATACGATCCGTACGCATCTCGCTTAATCGTATCGCGTTTGGCCTGTTCCCTCGTCGGCCGTGAAATGACAATTTCCCCTGAAACCTGAATCTGTCGCAGCCAGACCTGGTGTGAACTCAGTTTCTGAACGTTACTATTGCAACTTCGGCGTGAATCCCGTTTGTCGTTCAGCTTGAGGCCGCTGGTTTCGCCGTTGCTGGCTCCGATGGCGATGGCGAGGTGCCGTGTGATGGAATTGCCGCTCCATCCGTTTTCGTTGGTACACTTTCATGTTTCCGCAGGCGAGATCACGTCAGATCAGCCTCATCCGTTGATCAATGCTTTCCTCAATGCAGCGAAGCGATAACCATCCGATCGGGATAGGAGCCTGGTTGCCCGGGCCCGCGGTCATCCTGCTGCCATGACCACGTTCACCTGGGGCCAACCACTTGAACGGCGAATCCCCATCAAATTCATTTAGCTTTTCAGGTGGCATATCTTTGATTAGCGGAGTATTCATTCAGGTCCTGTCGCGAACAAGAAGAGCAGTGGCTTGTAGTGACATTGGTTTGAACACCTAAGCTTTCTGACGTGTTCAACCTCTACTTCTATCGCCGACTTGTATCCGTGCTTGCCCAAACTGGGACCGTAGCGTTGGTTGATGAGGCAGACCACGACGTCAGAATCTTCGAGATTTTAAGGCATGTTTGAATCGAATCTGGTTGCGTGTTCTTGATAGAAAGCCGCTCTTGATCGTCAGATAGTCGAACGATGAATCCTTTCGATTTCCAGAAAGTCGGCGAGTTCGGAACGGGCATCAATCAGGTCGCAGCAGGTCGAGCTTATAGAAGCACAGTTCGAGCGGCACCGATGGATCGCTTGTCGACCGCTTCGATTCCTTTCATTGTCACTGTCACATCGCAAATCGAATCCTGGCCGAATGAAGGGTTTTTCACGATCGCCCGATTCAACAGTCTCGATCGTACCCTCCTTAATTGCAAAATCCAGCAGGAACTCAAATTCCATCTTGTTTTGACATGCACCAAGGCTGGAATGTGTTTCGATTAACCTCTACTTTAGCTTGAGCCATTTCGACTGATTTATTAGATTAAAAAGTAGCAAGAACAGCTTATCGGCTGGATTAGAAACTCTCCGTTGGAATCGCTGCAACGCTTCTTCGTCCGTTAGATCGATCGATGTAAAACGCGGTCGATTGTCTTTGAAGCCGGTAAGAATTTCGCGTTTTGCGTATGCCGCAACGACATACCTTGAAACTTTGAATTTCCAACTACAGGCTCCGTTCCACCGGACTTAAGAGCTTCGAGGTCCGGCTTGATTCCGCGAAAACGGCCGCAAACGGAACAGTCTACATCAAGCCAGAATGTGTCAGATTCACGAACCGTAGATGAATGGTTCAGGCAAACAGGGCACTGATCGATCATGGGTTCCCTTTCATTGGAATTGTCGACTTCAGGATTCTAGCCTCCGGCAAAACTTGGAAGCAACGCCGAAATTCTCTCCGTTGAACAACCGAAGCGTCTCATCGGATTGAACCAGCTTGCTTGTGAGGTGATAATCCCGGAAGCGGCTAGACCGGCCAGTCGAACCGCGTCGCTTTCCAAGTGCCGACGCTTGCCGCTTTTATCACCCGTTGCGCTTGGTGGAAGCACTTGGAATCTCTGTCATGAGCACGGATGTTGAATCCCGCATTCGCGGCATGTTTGCCAAAGCAATCGCTGCCTTAGACGACAGCAACAATCTTTATTGTTCGGACAACAACGTTTGTGGCAGCAACCACCGCTTCATGGCGAGAAGGGTGTCATGGGCAGTTGAGCATCTTTGTGATGAACTTCGAACGACCAGTTATGGCAGCGAAGCGGAAATGATTTGCAAGCTGCGCGACGAAGCAATTGAGCAGTTTTGCCATGCCAAGCGAGTTCGAAAGGCCGCGATCAAGCCGCTGCGTGACTATCTCGAGCAAATCCAAAATGCGTGCGACCCACCGGAATTAGCTGGATCGAATAATGCATCGTGCGGACTTATGCGCAATCTGGTGGCCATATATTCGGCTTTGACCACGGCACGGCAACGGTACATAACGGCCGCGGAGTTTCGGCACACGGCTTTTTACGATGAAAGTCACCAAGTAGCCGCTTATTACGATGGAATGCTTCACGTTTTCGATGATTTGCAAGAGATGGCATTGCGAATCGAAAAACTTGCTGAAACACGCCAGGGAAATGAGTGGCGGACGCTTCGCGAATCAAGTCGAAGCTTAAAGGAAGCCACTTTAATGAAGCGGCTCTTGTGATGATGCGAGTGCGCGACGTTTACGAAGTTCTCGCCGGCCCCACTCAAGGAGTAACGGATTACAAGAATCGAGAAGAATTGCTGAAACTGCGATCGGCGGCAGAAGCTAAACATGGAGACAAATATCCGTATGACAAATTCTGGGGCAACGTCCCGCAAGAGCTTAAAGATTTGTTGCAGTGCGATATCAAAAATCTAGTGGATAAGCATTCGGAAGTCGAACCCAAAGCGGTAAGACGTCTTATCAAGGCGGAACGTGAACGGCAAAACGGTCAGACTTGAATTCTGACCGTTATTTTTTTCCATCTATTTCCATCGGGAACCATCGGAGTTTCGGTACCACGAAACGAGCAGATTTGAATCCACCGTTTTTCTGATTGTTGGTGATTGCAGCCATCGCCACTACCTTCCTATTCATCGTTTCGATTTTCCCACGATGCCCCAGGAGGTATGACGAATGTCTACCACATCTATCAGACGCACCGCTCCAGTACGCCCAATCGACGACGAAATTCTCACCGTTTGCGATGCGGCCAAATTTCTGAAACTAGACAAAAAAACTGTCCGAAAGTTAACGTTAGCCAAGGCCGGCGAACTGCCGTGCTTTCGGGCTGGCGCCCAGTTTCGCTTCAGCAGGTCGGCCCTACTGGACCTTGGGAGAGGCGGTGCGGAATGACTGAACGCACGTACCTCACCTATCGCGCCGCCGCCAGAAAAACTGGAACGAGCGAACGCCTAATCTGGCAACTAGTCCGCGACGGAGTTCTGCCGCACGTCCGTTTCGGCCGTTGCGTCCGAATTCCTTCCGACAAACTTGACGCATGGGCAGACGCCCAGATGGAAGGAGCGTCCAGCGATGAAAAATAACGATCGTATCGCACGGGAGCTGGGCGCGTCCAAACGAGACGCGGGAATCGCTTTGGCGGCAATCAACAAGCAACAAGGGATTCTACGACAGCAAATCGAGGTTCTGGAGGCCGCCATCAAGTCGCCTGACGGAACCGCGACCATTGACGATTGCACGCAGGATTTTCTGGCCGAATTCTCTGACGGCGGCCGATGGCGTGGTGCAGTGGTCCGTGGTTTGGCGCTGGCCAACATCATCGAGTCGACCGGCCGCGTCGAGAAATCAAGGCGAGCAAGCCGACATCGGGCCATTATCCGCGAATGGCGGCTGGTAGATCGACAATCCGCGGCTGCCCTTCTGAGTCGGTTGCGGCTACAGCTAGACGCAATGGAGGTCCACAATGTTGACTGATTTTGCAGATTACCTGGCTGATCGATTTGGGCCGGACGAAGCCGAGCACATCGTGTTGAGCCACAAGGTATTCCTAGAAGCGTACCGTGATTTTGCCGATAACCTGGTTCACGAATCTGAGTTATTCGTCGCGATTCGCAGTGGTGCCGCTTTTGTAGTTGTCCCCAAAGGAATGTGGGCTGTCTTGCGAATCGAGAATGGTTTTGTAGTTCAGCAAGACGTAATGTCGCGGCGAATGGTAGTTGCTCGTTTTGCTGACAAGCTCGCCAGATCGCAGTCGGAGCTCGTTGGGACGAGTCGTCGCGGCGGTCTAGTCCTTATCCGTCAGCACGGCGTCAACGTGCTCGAACGGGCAGGAGGGCGGTGATGGCCAAACGTTTTACTGAATCCACAAAGTGGCGAGATAGCTGGTTTATGGCACTTCCGCCAGAATTCAAGCTCGCTTGGCTATACGTCTGCGATGAATGCGACCATGCCGGCATTTTAGAGTTGAACGAACGGCTGGCCAATTTACAGATCGGAATCGAAATCGATTGGCAAGCGTTCCTCGCCCAGTGTGGCCGGCGTGTTGAATATATCAAGGAAAGCAAGTATTGGGTCCGTACGTTCTGCGAATTCCAGCATGGCAAGCTCAATCCAGGCAACCGAGTCCACAAGAGTGTAATTCGTCGCCTCGAATCGTTGAAACTAGTCAGCGTGGAACGTCAATGTGATAAGGACCTTGCTAGGTCTGTCCCGAAAGTGCTTGATGGTTTGGAATCGCGGTCGGGTTCTTGATTTGAGTTGCCGAAGATTGGGGTGATCACTGGCCGAGGTGAGCGATTGGGCCGGAAATCGGGGGCGGTTCGGTCGAATTCGCGTTGTTGGCGCGTACCTTCAGCCGGGGCAAGCTGGCTGAGATGGGCTTGAAGAGCCCGGTTAAGCGGCCTTGCGGCGAGAGTGTCCAGCGGCCGCTTCTTTTTCTTCGCGAGCGATCAGCATGCGGCCGAGCGTGTGCAGGTTGCGACCGAGGATGGCCAGTTGCAGGTAACGTTCGCAGCCGATCTCCGAACGGTCGCGACAACGCTTCAGTGCATTGCCACTTTGCAACGCGCCGATGGCCGATTCGATGCCCGGGTGATTCTTCTGGGCGGCCAGAAACTCTTCATCGGCTTCGGACTGCTGAACGACCGATTGCTTCGCGCCGGGCTTCGGCAGACACAACGTTTCGACGAGTTCGGAAAGCTGCGTCTGGTTCTCCGGTGAATGAAAGCCGCGATCGAACGACAGACGTTTGACACCGTTATTGAAGTCCTCCTGCAGCGACTTTGTTTCGCCAACCGCCACGTCTTTGTCCCCTTCGTCGCGATTCATCAGAACGCCCCGAACGATGAAACCCGCAGCGTCTTCAAACACCAGAACCTGACGGCCAAACTGAATCGGCTCGCCCGCCTTGCCTCGCTTGTACAACTGCGTATGCGGTTCGAAAATGCTGAAGAGCTTGTCCTCGTTGGGAACACTTTCTCCGTTGATGACGCGTCGCCGCGCGGTGTCGGCAACACGTTCGGTGCGAACGATGAAGGCCTGCAAAGTGTTGGGGCCGAACAGGTCGAGCAGCGACGATGCCGGTTGGCCGATGGCGACGCACAGCTGGCGAGCTCGCTCCGTGATGAGCTGCGTTTTATCCAGCAATTCACGGTAAAATGGCTTCATTCGCGTCTGGTAGTTCGGGCCCTTTTTCGCGGCAATGCGATTGATCTTTCGGTCCAACTGCTTCGCTTTCTTCAGCAGGTGGCCATGCTGTCTCCAACCACTGACGCCGTGTTCGTCCGCCAGTGCGACGCACATCAAAGTGATTTTGCGAAGGCCGTCGTACAGCAGAGAACTTTCGGTTGGGTAATGGATGTTGGTTTCCATTACGAACGAATCGGCGCGGACTTTTTCAATGGCATCGGGTTGAAGCTGATGCCCTTCTCCGACGATCAACTGGCTGATCTGCGCGATCGTTTCGGGCTTCAGTAAACAGACGTTGTTGCGAATGGTTCGCCACTTGAATTCCGCCACATCGCAATCACCCAGCCCCATGATGCCGCGAGCTTGCGATGATTCTCAGCCAAGTCCTGCAACTGATCGTACGTCAGATCGCAGCCCAGCCGAACAGCGGCCAGCACGACCAAGTGCCAGTAATCCATCCCCGTGCGTCCGGTGTCGGTCCGCGAGTTGCCGTTGATGTCGGCGGCGACCAGAGCGAGAATTCGATTCGTCAGCTCGCGGTTGCGATACACCTGCTGCAACGCTCGCAGCACCGGAACGATCCGATCTCGCGACTCCAGATTTAACTCCACCTGTTCAATTGGCACGCTGTCCAACCGCAACTGATTTGAGTATCCTTTTCGCATCCTTCGCTCCTCGAAGATTTTGTGTGTCGATTCCGTTTTGTCTGTCTTTTCAACAAGCAATACGTTTCAAACGCCAATCTTCGCGGAGCTTTTTTGCGTAATCACACCATTTTTTGCAAGGGAAATCCGTTTCGGGACAGACGCGAGCTACGGGGCCGAATGGCTGGCGCAACACGAATATCCGAACGCGATTCACCAAGATTGTGGAACGAGCCGGTTTGAAATTGTGGCCACGGTTGTTCCATAGCATGAGAGCGTCATTCGAGATTGATTTGGCGAAGGACTTCGAGATGCACGTTGTGGCCGAATGGATGGGGCATTCGGTGGACGTGGCCGCGGCTCATTACTTGGCAGTAACCGAGGATCACTTCGAACGTGCAAAAGCGGTGCAGTATCCTGCCGAAGCGAGTCGCACTGACTCGCACGAATTACAGGCAGGCACAAAAAAACCTCGCAAAAAGCAGGCTAAAGCTGCTCAATGCGAGGCAATGCGAAAACGCAACGCGGATGGGGAGGGATTCGAACCCCCGGTACCTTGCGGTACGGCGGTTTTCAAGACCGCTGCCTTCGACCACTCGGCCACCCATCCGGCTTTTAGGAATCTACGTTGGTTTGTTCGCCATGTCAAAGGGGCCTACGTTGACGATTCTGCGATATCCTGGTACAAGAACGCGTCAGAATCCCGCCAATTGGTACGGCTCGTAGTTACGGTGCTGGGGCGGAATACGATTGACCTAGATTCGTAAAGAAACCGAGGAAATTATGGGTGGAATTAACGAACGACATAAAGAAATCAAGCGTCGTCGTCATCGCAAGAAAAAAGTCGCTCAGATCAAACGTCGAGCGGCCAAGGCGACGGCTTCCGAAAAAGAAGTTTTGGTGCGAAAACTTCGTGGATTGACGCCTGGCGCCGAAGAATTGATTCAATCGATGTCACTGATCGAGCGATAGTGTCGACCGAACCGATACGGCAGACGGTCTGTGGCGGTTGAACGAAATCCCTTGGTTCGCGGTGCGAATCTTGCCGATTGCCACGTGGTAGTGCACAGGCAGTCCGTTGTCTTGTGCACTACGTTGCGTTTTGGTTGTTCGCGACGATGAGCCAGTGTTTTGTCTGCACATCTTCCTCGTAGGCGCAGTCCAATTGGCTGTCACGTTGCTGAAGGTACGCAACGTCTTATTGCTTGCGGCTGGCCTAGATAAGACTTTCGTGCTGGGGTAGACAACGAATGGTGTATTGCAAGCGAAACTCAGGCTATTGACATGGTGGTTTGGCTCGTTCGAATAACCAATCTTGCTTGCGGAGTCGGATTTGTCTTGACGCTTGGATATCTCATTTGGAAAGCTCGGCGGCGCGACGAATACATCCAAACTAGTTTGCGAATGCGGAGCGAATTAATTCGGCAGTTGTGGGTCAAGCGTCAGGTGGACGCTGAACGAAATCGGAAAGTGGTGGCCATGTCAGGGCCATTTGCTCTGGAGATACTGGGCGTGCCGGTGTACGCGTCGGAAGCCGAGGTAAAGCAGGCGTATCGAAGAAAGGTTGCCGAATGCCATCCAGATCATGGTGGTGATGCCGACGAATTTCAAGCTTTGCACCAGGCTTACAAGAAGGCCATGATCCATGTTCGTGCCAGAAACGCAAGACGCAAGTAACCCGTTTCGGCCTAACACACAAGCCATCAAAGCCAAGACGCATTGAACCGAATTCGCACTACAGATTCAGTCAGTTGTCCCAATGCTGAGCGATTTTGGACTTCAGAAACGCCACGCTTTCGTGCAGTTGTTCCATTCCGTCTTCGCCATCTTCAATGCTGATCCAACTGTCAAAGCCGACCGCTTTCAGGCGACTAAAAATGGCGTCATAGTCATTCAGTCCTTTGCCGATGACACCGTGTGACAATCTCTTGGCATAACCGACCGAATCTTCCTCCTTGCGTAGGTCTTCAATCGTCCCTTCCTTCAGGTAACGATCGCTGGCGTGCATGGTGACCACTCGATGTTTCACTCGGTCCAGCAATTCGATCGGATCTTCGCCTGCCAAAATGGTATTACTAGGATCGTAATTCACGCCGAAATGAGGCGAATCAATCTCGGCAATCAAATCGCAGAAAACGTCCATATGCTGAGCGAATTCGGGATACTTCCAGTAGTTGTCCTTGTAGTGGTTTTCAATAATCAGCGTCACGTCACGTTCTGCAGCGAAGGGAATACAAGCTTGAATGCAATCGGCGGCATAGCGAATCCCGTCGGCTCGAGAAACCTCCGGACGCCGCTGTCCCGATAAGACTCGGCAATATTTGCCGCCCAGCGCCGCTGCCATTTCAATCCATTGTTTCTCTTTGTCGATTTCTTGTTGGCGAAACGATGCATCGGGGTGTGTGAAATCGGGTGAACAGCACAGCATTGGAATGCTCATGCCTAAGTCTTCCGTCTTCCGTCTGGCATCCGCCCAATTCGCAGGGTCCTGCAAGTCTAGGATGCCGCTATAGAATTCCAGCCCATCGACGTTCAGCGTCGCGGCCAAGTCAATCCATTCGTGCAGGGACATGTTGCCTGTGACGCACAGGTCGTCCATGAAGGCTTTGGGGAAGACGGCGAGTTTCGGCATTGCGATATTTCCTGTTGTCGACGCTTGGGATTAAGTGGCTTTGGAAGCGATTCATCAACGGTATGCGTGTGAAAGATCGAGTGGCGAATGGAGTCTCGGCCGTAAATTGCGAAGTGGCGGACTACTACGGTTGTGTGGGGACTGGTTGCGTTGTCGACTACGGTTGTGTGGGGACTCGTCACCTCGTCCATTACGGTTGTGTGGGGACTGGTTGCGTTGTCGACTACGGTTGTGTGGGGACTCGTCACCTCGTCCATTACGGTTGTGTGGGGACTGGTTGCGTTGTCGACTACGGTTGTGTGGGGACTCGTCACCTCGTCCATTACGGTTGTGTGGGGACTGGTTACGTTGTCGACTACGGTTGTGTGGGGACTCGTCACCTCGTCCATTACGGTTGTGTGGGGACTGGTTGCGTTGTCGACTACGGTTGTGTGGGGACTCGTCACCTCGTCCATTACGGTTGTGTGGGGACTGGTTGCGTTGTCGACTACGGTTGTGTGGGGACTCGTCACCTCGTCCATTACGGTTGTGTGGGGACTGGTTGCGTTGTCGACTACGGTTGTGTGGGGACTGGTTACGTTGTCGACTACGGTTGTGTGGGGACTCGTCACCTCGTCCTTTACGGTTGTGTGGGGACTGGTTACGTTGTCGACTACGGTTGGACGTCTTGGGTGTTGTGCAATCGCCTAATCGACTTCGCCTTTGACGCGAACATCTCCAAATCCATGCACGCTGTCACAGATTTTTCGAAGTGAAGCTTCCACATTGCCGTCTGCCGTTTGAAAGCGATCGCTGTCGATGACCAATGGCGCGCCGAGTACCACCAGAGGCGCACCATACTCTGGTGTTTGTACTGCTTGTTCCAGCGAAAGGCCCCCGACCGCTTGGACGGGAACACTGACGGCCGCGACCACTTCTTTCAGCTGGTCCAGCGGATTCGGAGCTCGTTCTCCTCGCGCCGCGATACCTCGCCGTTCATCGTAACCAATGTGATGGATCACGTATCCGCAGCCCAAGTCTTCCAAGCGCTTGGCGCCGTCTACCATATCGGCCGAACCCAAATTGTCACCCATCACGCCGCAGCCATAATCCTTGCCGGCTTGAACCACGCACCGAATTGTCTCTTCATGTGCTTGCGACATGACCACAACGTGCGTGGCACCCGCTTTGGCCATCATTTCCGCTTCCAGATAGCCGCCATCCATTGTTTTCAGGTCCGCCACAATGGGCGTGTTGGGGAATTCGGCGCGAAGCGCTTCCACGCAGCGAAGTCCTTCGGCCAAGATGAGCGGCGTGCCCGCTTCCAGCCAATCCACTCCGGCTCGCATGGCCATGTGGGCTGTTTCGAGTGCTTCTTTGATATTTGTTACGTCAAGCGATATTTGTACGATTGGTTTCATGGCGGACATTATGGGATCCGCACTGGCGAAATTCAACTATGGCTGACACAAAGATTTTCATAAAGAAACCCTGTGGCAAAGATTGCTCCACCACAGGGTTGTATTGTTCAAAATGCAACGATTCGTTGTGTTACGTCAAGCGTTAGCTTTGCAGCAGGTCTTGAATCAAGCGATCCAGTTCGTTCGATTCGTCTGTATCTTCCGACGAAGACGCTTCAGCAAAGGCTTGATCAATCTGTTCGAACCGAATGGCAGCTAAGTCTTCGGCAGGTGGTGTCTGATTTTCCGTCACCGTGGCGAAGTACGCTTGCTTGGCAATGACATCGTGCTTGCGCTTTGTGGCTCCAAGACGATCGGACAGGTCCGGCGCGATGAATGACTGCTGAGGTGTGGCGACCGCGTTGGCCACATACGTTCCCGCTTGGAAGGCGAAAACCAAATCCGACGTGTTGAAATCGCCATCACCATTCCAGTCGCCTTCTTCAAACGTGGAATTTCCAACGATGGCGTCTTCATATTCACCCGCCGTAAATACGATCACCAAGTCGGACGAATTGAAGACGCCGTCGCCGTTGCTGTCACCAGGGATACGACCTTCATCGGCCTGACCTGGAGTGCCACCGTCCACGGAACTTGCTCGCCAGCCAGCCGCCGTTCCCCAGGCGGCCAGTTCGCCCGATTCGGTGATTGACTGCAATGTCTTGCCGTCTCCGTCGGTCGAAGCATGCCAATCGTCCGAATAAATGAAATTGTGAATTTCCGTTTCGCCAGCCACCAGCAGAATTGGTTCGGAACTATTGCCTAGTTTTCCGGACCATTCTCCGGCTACCAACGGGGCATTGCCGTAACGGAGTTGGAAGGCGTCCATGTTTTCAACCACCACCAATCGCTGTCCTGCTGCCAAGGTGGTGACATTGCCATCGGCAAACTGGAATTGAATGCCTTCCACCGCATCGCCGATTGCCACTTGGCGGAAAGCGACGTTGCTGAGATCAATGGTTTGATTGCTGATGTTGACCAGTTCAATGAATTCAAATTCGTCGGGGTCACCAATCCCAGCGGCTTCTTCGACCGGAGTGGGATCGGCCGGGTGATAGTTGATTTCGCTGATGCGAAGGTTCGAACCATCCGCCGGTACAGCGTCACTGAATGTCGCATCACTCAACGGGCTCCACGAACCATCCGCGGTACGCAACCGAGCTTTCACGTGGGTGATGCCATTCACTTGCAGCGCGCTTGAATAAGTCAACGCATCGGCCGAAATCTCACCGCCAGGCAGGCGAGGGTCACTGCCGTCGGTGGTGTAGTAGATGGTTCCGGCCGCGGCAGACATGGTCAAGCTACTGCCGACTGCCGCGTAACCGCCGTATTGTTCTTGACCGTTGATCATAAACGTGGGCGGTAGTTTGTCTTCCGTGACCCACAAATTGCGACGTTGATACTGCGAAAGAACGATGTCGGTGCGGCGAGGAAAATACGTGTTCAAATAGCTGTTGACGTTGTTCAGCCAGTCGAGCCGCGTGTAGGGACGCGATTGTTGGTTGTCGCCCCAACGAGCAGATTCGGCGCGAATCGCACTGTCAATCTCGTCCACTCGAATCTGGAACAATTCGGTCGCTCGTTCTACTGTAAACGTACCGCCATGGAAGAAATGCTTGTGGGCTAAATCCATGAACTGCTGTCGGAACTCTTCATTACTGGATAGCCGAGTGAAGATTTCCGTCGGGCCACCGGAATCGTTCTTGGTAACCACGTTGTCGTTGACGCCGGTGAGAACTTTCTCTGCGTCCCAACTGTGGAATTGCCATTTTCCATTTGGATCCACTCGATTGTAAGATGCATACCAGTTCTGATGTGCCCAGTCCTGATTCCCGCCGTATTGATTCACCATCATGTACGTGATGAACTGTTCGATATCTAGTTTGTCCGCTACCGCTTGATAGTTAGCCGGATCAGACATGTCTTCGCGAACCAAGCTCAGCAACGCCAAGTAATTTTCGTTGGTGCCGTTCAACACGTTTGATGGACTGGTGTTGTGTTTGATCGAATCAAAGTCATCATTGTCGCCGCCTTGATAGCTGGCGTTGAAGCTATCGTCGGGTCGTTCGTGCAGTGTGTGCAAGCCCCAGTAAACGCCATTAATGTAGACGTGAACATGGTTGCCGTGGGGCGCTAAACCGCCAGCCGCATTTTGCAAGTCTGCGGCATATTCGTCTCGCATGTACAACGCGCGACCTCGTTGCCCCGTCGGTTCGCTACCGCCCGAATAGGTCCAAACGTTGTTCAGCCGAGCGTCCACGGTGAGCGTGCTGAACGACGTCGCAGCGTCCGGGCCAAAGATCGGATAATCGAGCGACGATTTGCCGACATCTTCCGTAAATTTCACTCGCATGGAAAGCTTATCCGACTTCCAATCGTTCACATTTCGATCCGGACTACTGCCACCCACGATTTGAATGGTGGAATAGGCTTGGGTGCTGTTTCCTTGCACGTCGAAGTATTCGAAGGAAACGGGGATTTCATAGCCGTCACGCGCCACCCCGATTCCTCGGCCGGGATCCCAAGGATAGATGCCTTGCTGACCGAAGAACCAGTCCCAGTCCGTGGTAATGGAAACGGTAGGAATTGATTGCAGGTCTGCTTCGGTGGCTTTTACTTCGGGGTCGGTGCTGTTGACAATGTCAGGATCCATGGCCCAGTCAGGACCGTTGTCGCCCCATTGTGCGCTTTCCAGGCCTTCGCCATCTTGCTGCAAAACGTCTGAAAGGAACAGGTAAGTTTGCGAATCAATCAGCGACGGCAGCAGGCCGGTCTTGTAACTAACCGCTCGCAAATTGGTTGTCGTAGAAATCTGCACGGGCGAATCTGCCGAATACAACGTGCCGTTGGTGGGCGAAGGTTCGCTGCCATCGGTGGTGTACCAGATCTGCGCTTCCGGATCGGCCGTCGTGATTTCAACCGTGAATGGCTCGGAGAAAAAGCCCCGGTCAATATTGAACTTTGTGTCGCTAGAAATACCGTTGAGCGTGGCTCCCGCATTCGGCTGTCCCGGCGTCGGTGCCGCAAAGTAGACAGCCGCGCCACTGGAATCCAAACCGTAGGAAACGTCCGCTCGCTGGTTCGGATAACTGGGACCATATTCGTGCAACGGCGTACCGCTGGCCGTGGTGATAGCCAAATATTCGCCTTCCGGTTGCAATTTGAAGTTGGTGTGCAGATGACCTGCTTCGTCCAGATTGGTGTCTTGAATATTTAACCGAGAAGCAAAGATCACCAAGTAACCGTCCGCCGGAATTGTGGTGCCAGCGGGAATGGTCCACTTGGTCAAATCGTTCCGAGAATCGGTCAGGTGGAAACCGCCAATATCCAAGGGGCTACTGGTCAGGTTTCGCAATTCAATCCAATCGGGTGTCGATGTTTCTCCGCGGAATCCGCTGCCCGCGTCATCTCGAGTCCGAGTGCGCAGTCCCGAAACATTGGCCACCATGAATTCGCTGATTTCTACCGGCGACTGGCCGACGTTGATCTGCACCGTCACCACCGGAGACTGGGCCGAACCATCTGACGCTCGATAGGTGAACTGGTCCGTGCCTTCAAATCCATTGTTCGCGGTGTAGATGAACGAACCGTCCGCGTCTAACGTAATCGAACCGTTGGTCGTGCCGCTGACCAAGGCAGCGGTCAGGTTCGAACCTTCTACGTCCGAATCATTTCTCAGCACGCCATTGGCCGAGGAGATATTCAGCTGAGTGCCATTGACCAAGGTATAGACATCATTCACGCCGACCGGAACGTCATTGACCGAATTCACCGTCAGCTGCACTGTGGCTACCGTGGACTGATCAATGCCGTCCGCTAGTTGATACGTAAAGGAATCGGTGCCAAAGTAGTTGGCGGTGGGCGTGTAGGTAAAGGCACCGTTGGGTTGCAGAGTCAACGAACCATGAGTTACATCGGAAACGAGCGATACCGTTAGCGCATTCCCTTCTGCATCCGAATCATTTTGCAAGACGCCGTTAGTGGTCTGGCGAGTCAGCGTTTGATCTTCATTGATCGTAAACGTATCGTTGGTGGCCACGGGCGCTGAATTGACAACTAAGGTTACCGTGGCGGCATCTGAAAAGCCTGTGCCGTCGGCAATGCGATAGGTGAATGTCTGCGTCCCCGCGACACCGTTCGGATTGTACGTGAACGAACCATTCGGATTCAGGGTCAAACTGCCGGCCGTGTTGTCTTGAACCAGTTGGACGCTCAGGTTCGCTTGGTCGGGATTCAGATCGTTCGCCAACAGTCCATTTACTTCGTTGACGCTGAGACTTCCACTGGGCGTCGTTTTGTACTGATCGGCCGTGGCTGTGGGTTTGTCATAAACGTTGGTGACGGTGAGCGAGACGGTGACTTCATTCGAGTTCTGTCCGTCAAACGCGACGTAGGTGAATGAATCGGTACCGAAGAAATCGTTTGGCGGATCCCAAGTAAAACCACCTTCGGCAGTCAAATTGACGGTGCCGTTTTGTGTCTGCGTTACCAACACGGCCGTCAAGGCGTTGCCTTCCACGTCGACATCGTTTTGCAGCACGCCTTGATCCGCAACGACAATATTGAACCCAAACGCTGGGTCTTCTGTAAATGTGTAGCTGTCTGCTTCGGCCACCGGTGCCACGTTGTTGTAGTACGAATTGAGATCTCGATGCAGATCGGAAACTTCTTCAGGCGACAACTGGCCGTTGTAGACTTGGATCTGAGCGATATCGCCGGTGAATGGGTTCGAACCGTCGTTCTGCATCGCTCCGAACGCCATGTCGATTGAATCGCGAGCACCGGTGTCGACCGCTACGGCAACGGGCGTGTCTTGATCCACATAGATGGACAGAGCGCCGCTGCTGCGAGTGATCGTGGCGAAGTGGATTTGGCCATCGTTCAAGCCGTTCAAATTCGAATAGCCCGAATCGACCGGTTGAAACAAGCCTCGTCCCATCCCCGCAGACACTTGTCCGGACGGATTCAGCGTGATGCCCCAGTCTTTCGTAAATCCTAAGCGGTTGGCATTTACTAGCGCTGTGTTGCTGAACCAATCTCCGTTGCCGCCGGTCAGCGCGTTGCTGGCGGAGGCAAAGGCGACAGTCACGGTGAAATCAGCCGCGCCCGACATGGGACTGTCATTCTGGGTGACTTTAAAAAAATCAGTGCCGTCCGCGGGATTGAAGCGAACGGTGGAACGGCCGCTGAGTTCACCTTTCTCCAAAATGGGAGTTCCTGTTGCGGTGGCTTGTATCCCAGAAATGGAATCGACCCACGATGCGACGGCAGCACCATCCTCTATATTCGCATTCAAGTCATCCGCCAGCCAGTTGGCTACCAGATCGCCGGCCAGCAGCAAACGAGGTTCCATGCTTTCCAATGAATTGGCGCCGCGAAGTGCCGTTGATCGATTCGACTTGCTGTGCTTATTTCCTTTTCGCCTCATTGCTGCCTTTCGTACGATATTCATTAGAGAGGACTGAATTGAATTCGAAGATGATCAATTCGCGGGAGGACACTTATATTTCACCACACAAGAGCCGTTTTGTCCGTCGATGTTAAGTTTACTTAAATTTCGCCAACTCTCCTAACGAATTTTCCGTCTGATCGAATCGCCAAAACGACCTTGCATATGCTTGTTAACATGCGTACTTTGGTTGCAAAACGGTAATTTGATCGTGTTGCGGTCTTGTTCCGTCATGTGTCTTCGTCCTTCAGCCCACCGAGTCACCAAACCATGTACAGTCAACACGTTTTAACCCCAGGAAAAGAGATTAGGATACGAGACATTTCGCCGGATGGCAAAGAGTTTTATGCTGACCGCAAGAAGGCGGAAAAGGAATTCAAGGACGTTCGCGATGAACTGATCAATCTGCAGAATAAGTTCTACGCGGATGGGCGACACAAGCTCTTGGTGGTCCTGCAAGCCATGGACGCTGGTGGTAAAGACAGCACGATTCGCAAGGTTTTCAAGGGCGTGAACCCGCAAGGCGTCGCGGTGGCGTCATTCAAAGCTCCGTCCAAGAACGAACTGGCTCATGACTTTCTCTGGCGAATTCATCAAAAAGTCCCTCCAGCAGGAATGATCGGCGTCTTCAATCGTTCTCACTATGAAGACGTTTTGGTAGTCCGAGTAGACCAGTTGGTGCCAGAAGCGGTTTGGCGGCCTCGCTACCAGATGATCAATGATTTTGAACGTCTGCTCACTTCCACCGGGACGACGATTCTGAAGTTCTTCCTGCACATTTCCAAAGACGAACAGCGCCAACGATTTCAAGACCGATTGGACGATCCGGAAAAACACTGGAAATTTGATTCGGCCGATTTGGAAAAACGCAAGAAGTGGGAAACGTACCAAGATGCGTTCGAAGAAATGCTGAACGAATGCACCACAGAACACGCTCCTTGGTTTGTCATCCCCGCGAATCAAAAATGGTATCGAAACTTGGTGATCACCAAAGCCATTGTCGACACTATCAACAAGATGGGGCCAGAGTACCCGCCGGAAGAATCGGGGTTGGAACAGCTGGTGGTAGAGTAATCCGGTGTGGCGAAAGCCAATCCTGTGTTCAGTGTCGATTCGGTGAATCATCTGTCATTTGTTTTCTTTTCACGCGAGCCTGAGCCATGAATCTGCAAGAAGTGATGTCCGAATTGGAATCGTTTGGCAGTGCCCAGACAGTCAAAATCTATCGCAATCATGGCGCGCAGGGTGACATGTTTGGCGTCAAAGTCGGTGACCTGAAGAAGATTCTCAAAAAGATCAAAGGGAATCAAGCGTTGGCCATGGAGTTGTGGGACACCGGCAATTCCGATGCGATGTACCTAGCGGCATTGGTTGCGGACGGGGCGAAGATGACCAAGCAGCAACTGGATCGCTGGGCAAAATCGGCGTGGTGGTACATGTTGAGCGAATATTCGGTGCCGTTTGTCGCCGCCGAACATCCGGACGCGTGCCAGTTGGCGCGGAAATGGATGGCGGCCAAGAAGGAATCGGTATGTTCGTCTGGTTGGGCTACCTACGCCAGTGTCGTTTCGATTCGTCCCGACGATGCGTTAGATCTAGACGAAATCAAAGGCTTGCTGGAACAAGTTCGAACAACCATCAAAGATGAACGCCGAAATCGAATTCCAGGTTCTATGAACAACTTTGTGATCAGCGTGGGTGGATACGTGAAGCCCTTGTTAAAGGATGCCAAACGAGTGGCCAAGGCGATTGGCAAGGTCGAAGTGGACATGGGAAATACGTCTTGCAAAGTTCCCGTGGCGACCGACTATATTGCCAAGCTGGAATCCATGGGGCGAATTGGCAAGAAACGAAAAACGGCCAAGTGTTAAGCCGGTGTGAAATTTCGACAGTCTGCTGGATCGAGATGTCGAATGCTGCCGGACTTTGGGGTACATTGTGGCGTTGGCTGACGGTAGCTGATTTTCGTGTCGCTTTGTCCCCAAGGAATTTTCGGTGCTCAAAAGCAAGACTCTGCAAACCAAACTGGCGTCCGCTCATCCTGTTGTTCTAGCCGTAATCGCCGGTGCCGCCGCTTTCTTTACTTATTCTTGCATGTACGCGTTTCGGAAGCCTTTTACGGCAACTTCCTATGACGGAATGCCCAATTTTCTGCGGCTCGACTACAAATCGGCGCTGGTGATATCGCAGGTCGTCGGTTATGCCATTTCCAAGTTCCTGGGCATCAAGATTGTGTCCGAAGCAAAGAATGACCGCCGAGCTGTTTCGATTCTGATTCTGATCCTGATTGCCGAATTGGCACTGCTAGGCTTCGCCATGACCAAGCCGCCCATCCAGCCGTTTTTCATGTTCTTGAACGGCCTACCGATCGGCATGGTATGGGGTCTGGTCTTTTCTTACTTGGAAGGTCGTCGCTTTACCGAAGTGATGGGCTTGATCTTGTGTGCCAGTTTTATTTTCGCGTCAGCGTTTGTCAAAGACGTTGGCAAATACTTGATGAACGAGGGCATCGTCGAAATGTGGATGCCGGCGGCGACCGGATTGTGTTTTGCGATTCCGCTGTTGTTATCCGTGTGGCTACTGGACCACGTGCCACCTCCTGACGATTGGGACAAAGCGGAACGAACCGAACGAAAACCAATGAACGCGTCGGAACGCATTCAAGTCTTCCGACGCTTTGCGTTTGGCTTGATCATGTTGGTGGCGGTCTACACAATGCTGACGGCCTACCGAGATTTTCGAGACAACTTTTTGGAAGACATCTTGGTGGACCTGCGAGGGGAAAATCATAAAGTCAGTTTTTCGGAAATTGAGACACCTGTGTCGGTTGTTGTTTTGTTGTCTTTGATGGCCATGGTTTTGGTGAAAGACAGCATGAAGGCGTTTGTGCTGAATCACGTCGTGATTGCCGCTGGAATGGCTTCGGCAGGGATTGCCACTTGGCTATTTCAAGCCGGTTTGATTTCGGATGTCGTCTGGCTGGGCATTACGGGGTTCGGCACGTACATCGCATACATCCCGGTGAATTGCATGTTGTTCGACCGCATGATTGCCGCCTTTCGGCAAGTCAGTAACGTAGGCTTCTTCATCTATGTCGCCGATTCCATTGGCTACCTGGGCAGCGTGGTGGTGCTGATCTACAAAGACTTCTTTGTGAAAGAACTCAGCTGGGTCCAGTTCTTCATCCGCATCAGCTGGGCCTTGTCCATTTTCGGCGTAATCGGCGTGGCCTTGTCGCTGGCGTATTTTCTACGGTTGTATCGAAGCGAATCCAATGTTTAACGCCACCGGTCGTCATGGCTTGGTGTTAGTTGCGCGGTGACAGTCGCTCTGGTGGAAAGTTCGACTCAGCGTTTCGAAAAGGCGCCGTTTGTTGGTCCGATCGCCATTCTGTTGGTGTTTCCGCGAATATTCGTGGAACGGTGTCACAGCGAGAAGGCTTGCGTGTACGGAAAGTACCGGACGTCAAACGTTAAGAACAGCCATTTCGGAGCGAGCCATGTCAATCGTATCGATCATTGAACTCGTGTTTCGTACTTCGTTGTTAATCTGTGCCTGTCTGCTTGTTGGTTGTGGTTCTCGATACGACGTGGTTGAATACCGTTACGATTCATCGAAATCGGAACTGGAGAACCTGCAAGGTGAATGGGTCTGCGTTCAAGTAACAAGAAGCGGCAACGTCAAAACGGACTGCGGCAAACGGTGTTTGCAGTTTCAAAATGACACCGTCATCATGAGGCGAAACGTACACAGCAAGTCTGGTGTGGTCACCGATTTTCGATTGGAGTCAGACGGTTTGCTTCATTCGCTGATCTGTAATTTCACACGTCGCGGATCTCCGTTCCCAAACTTTGCCGTGGACTTGTATCGCTTTCACGACGGAGCATTGGAGATATGTTCGACAAGCCGACTGAACGACAGGCCGAAGCAGTTTTCGAGTACGGCCGAGAATGGGTATCGCATCGAACGTTTCTTGCGTGTTCGTCGTTAACGCTGAATCAAACAGCGTTTTGCCGAAAATGAATCTCCGCAACAAGGAAAGCAAAAAAAGGAGCTCTCCTGGGAGAGCTCCTTTTGCAACTTCAGGCCGAAATTAACCACTTGGCAACTATTTGCCGACGGTCTTTACGGCGATTTTGGTTGGCTTGACTTTTTCGCTTTTGGGAAGCGTCACGTGTAGGACGCCATCCGTGTAGTTTGCTTCGATAGCGTTTTCGTCCACGATCGCGGGCAACGCGATCACTCGGCGAAATTCGCCATACGAACGTTCTACTCGGTGATAAGTTTTACCTTCTTCCTTCTTTTCCGATTCGCGTTTGCCAGAAATCGTCAGTTGTCCGTCATGCATTTCTACCGCAACATTTTTCGGATCCATGCCGGGAAGATCTGCCGTGACTTCATACTTCTGAGCATCTTCCGCGATGTTGACTCGGGGCACGAACTGCGCCGAGTCTTTACCGCCGTCTTCGCCAAAAAACTGTCCTAGCAGTCCGTCCATTTCTTTGTAAAAGTCTTCCCATGGGCGAACCGAATTATCTCGCCAAGGTCGTAATGCGCGTACCATTTTGTCATCTCCTTTGCGTCCAGTGACGCGATTCTTCTGTTGAAAAACCATTCATTCACCTAACGACAATCAGTTGTCACAGCGCTGTTGCTGGCCAGCAGATTTGGCTGTTCTGTCGATTTGGCAGGTCTGGCTGCCGTTCACTCACATAGAAACGCAAGATCCGTGCCAATCCATCGACGGTCGACTGCGTTGACATAAACTGTTGATCACCAACGTCTTCCGCCAAACGTGACATTCGAACCGGTACGCGCGGCTGCTGGATCACATGTGCGACCAGCACAATGCGCGATGGGTTGGCACAGGTCAGATGTTCCGATTGTGTGAATTGCAAGACGAAAAGCGCTGGCGCATCCGTAATTCTTTTGCACGCGTTAAGCTCGACACACGCGTTTTGCCGAATGGGCCAATACGTTAGTAACCAATGGGACAACGCGAAACCATCAGCAACCAAGGTTCGATTCGTGATGAACAAGCCACTGTGTATCTTACGTGTTCCGCTGTTATGGCAAGTGTTCGCCGCGGCGTTACTGCTGAGCTGGCCGCAAGTGGTTTGTGGTGGCGAACCCTTTGTTATTCGGCATTTCGCTGATGTGGAACGACTGGTCAGTCATCATTTTGGCCAAGTGGAAGGATACGAAACGGGCGATCTCATTTCGCAAGGTCAGACCGGTCCGCTGTTTAAGATGATGGCAACCTACGGCTGGGTGATATCCGACTTGGACGAATTGAACTCGCTGATACTCAAAGATGGCGACTTTTTAATCAAAGAACTGAACACGCCCAAGGGCAGGGCATTTCGCAAGAAGATTGGCGACAGTCCTCGGAGCCTAACGCTGCTGGACCGTATGTCGGAAATGAGCAATGGTCGTGCATCGGTCCACGACATGATTTACAAACTTCCCGATGGTCACAAAATTGTTGACACCATGATGAATTCCAAACGAGGCGAACGGTTGCTCAATCGATTGTCCAAATCCAATTCGGGTGGCAATGTGCAGAAGCCGACCAATAAACTCTATACGGTCGAATTACTCAAGAAGCGGTTGGGACAGAGTTTTCAACGCGACATGCAAACTCGGCAAGTCGTTCATCCAGCGCGTTCAACGAAGAACGGGAACTCCAGCCAGTAGGCTGCGAATTGCGTGAAACCAAGGTGGCCGTTCGAGGCATGTCATGAAACGCGGTAAAGTTTGGATCGCGGCGGTGGTGCTTTTCGCACTCTTCTTGGTAGCCTGCGGTACCGCTGCGATTCACCGGCAAACCGTTATTCGTCACGCCACGGACGATGTTGGCCATGTTCTTGGCTTTGCAATCTTGGCCGTGCTGGTAGCCGAATTCGCGCGAAACAGCAATCTTGTTCATTCCGCCGTCGAAACCTCTTTCAAGCACCGTCATTTGCCTTGGTTGTTAGGATTCGGCGTCGTGGCGATAGTGGGCGGAGGTATCGAAGTTTTGCAGCAGTTCTCCGTCAATCGTTCTGCGCGATGGTCTGACTTTGGACGCGATTGCCAAGGTGCCGCAATGGGCCTGTTGCTGTGGGCTGCCGTGCGCAACCGTTCGGATCGGCTGCTTGGTTGGAAGCGAATTGTACTGGTCAGCCTGGCGCTGGTGTTGTTGGCGGCGGCCATCAAGCCTTGGTTGCAGGTCTGCTACGCATATTATCGGCGAACGCAAATATTGCCGGTTGTGTTTCAAGCAGAGAACGCCTTGATGTCCGCCTTTGTGGTGTCGCGAGCTACCTACTGGACGCCGGCGCCACCACCGCCCTATTGGCCTCGCAAAACAGACCAGCTGTTTCGGCTCGAGTTGCTGCCGGATGCGGAATATGCGGGAATTGGGATTCACGAACCGGTTCCGGATTGGTCTGCGTATCAGTCGTTTTGTTTCGAAATCTGGTTGGAAGGAGAATCGCCCATTGAACTGGTGATTCGAATTCATGACGATTCGCACGATGACGAATGGGAAGATCGTTTTAATCGCAAGTTAATCATTCAGCCGGGGTATCAGATTGTGCGAATTTCGATGGACGATATCGCATCGGGGCCTCAGCATCGGCAACTCGACGTGACGCGAGTGTTTGGTATCGGACTGTACGCGGACCACCCGACGAAATCGAATCTAGTTTGGCTGGATCGAATGTGGTTGGAATAGACAGGTCGACTAAGCGACTAAGCCCACGTCGGCTGTTGCTGATCCACTACCACCATGCCATGGCTTTCACATTGGCGAAGGACCTTCTCGTCCGCGCGAGGCAAGAACTGCAGACGAAACGGACGTTGCAGTGATGGCCGCAAGCCGGTAGTGAAACTGACGGTAGATCGTTGATCCGGGGCGATCGATTCGAACAGTTCGTACAGAACGGCCATGCTCGGTTGTGGGCTCAACACGGCAACTCGCTGATCACGGTGCAGAGAACTCTGTAGTCGTTCGACAAACGCCGCGTCCCGTCGATCTAAATAGTAACGAGCGCCTAAATTTTCAGTGAAGTCGATGGGAATGTCGTTTAATGGTGCCTGTGGATCGGTTGGCAGGCGCAATAATCCTAACGTGATTGCCACGTCCAAAATAGCAGCGGGGTTGTTATTCCACTGTTGAAAGTCGCCGCGTTTGATGACCAGCCAACGAGTGACAATTTGCAGGCTGCCTCGGTTACTGTATTCCGGACCGCCATGCAACGTTTTGGAGATGGCCACGTGTAAGTCGTCTACTTCGTGATAATTCACACAGCGAAAGTCCGGCGAATCATCCAAGAGTGAATCGTGCGATGGTCCCCACGTGGTTAGCACGCGAGCAGTCGAGTCGTTGACACTTGGTGACCGCGACACCAAGTGATAGCCTCTTTGTCGACCGCTGCGAACCGAAGTGAAAATCGCTTGAGCTACTTGCATTTCGCAAACCTTAGCGCAGCGAATCGAGATGGGTTGCCACCGAAACGATTCGCGATTCGAAATAGTGGAATCCAGACTATCGTTTAATGATCCATTCGAACGGTTCGACAATCCCCAGTGGTTCGATATGCATTGGAATTTGTTCAGTGCGGCCATGCGCGTCCACTAACGAGACGGACGCTCCGACCGCGCTCACGGCAAAGAACTGGTAGTCATTAAAGTGTCGGTTCAAGTATTGATCGACACCCGGTAGATTGTGCCGAGCGAATTCAGCCGGGTCTTGCATGGCTTCTGGACACGCATCAGACTTGGTCAATACGATGGCCACGGGCAAGTCTGTCTTGCGTTTGGCGGCGTTCTTGCCGGTAGGCTTGCGAACACTTTCCAAATAGCTAAGTAGTTTAAGAGCGAAGAAATCTTCGTCGCGGCCCAAATCACGCACTCGAATCGAATCCACTAACACCAAGACTGCCTGTGATCGGCGAATGATATGTCCGACGGCCGGATATTGGCCTGGATTTTCCAATTCTTCCGAAATCGCTTCGCCGGCAAAGTCTGGCGTAATGATATCAAAAAAATTGTCCTTCTTTTTCCGATAGTTGACTTCGCAATGAATCCATTTCCAAGTGTCGGATTCTGTCGCCGTTTTTTCAGGAAATCGTCGGCGTTCCAACGCATTCATGGTTTGCTGTTGGACGGAAACAGAAAACGAATTGTTCGGTAAACCTTGCAATCCCTTCGTCCCTTTTGTCAGCATGTCAAGCAGCATGCCCAAGTAGACGGTCTTACCAGCGCCACTGGCGCCCAAGACGCACAGGAACTTTGGTTTGCCATCGCGTTCCGCAACCACTCGAGAAATACTGGTGGGCGCTTGGCAGTGGTTACAGTGTCCTGTGTGGTCAAAATAGACTTGTCCACAGCATACGCATTCGAACTTGGTCCCTTCGCTTAGAAAGCGAGTGGAGGTCATGACTTGGTCTGACATGCGTTATTCTCCTTGATCACAAAATGCGTATGAATCGTTGGGTTGACTAAGATCAGAGGCGGTCAAACAAAGGCGGAATCCCAGGTTGGGATGTCGAGCTGCGATGGCTTGTGCCGAGCGAAATCGACAGGTTGCCTGGCTAGTGAAATAGGTGTCATACGCGCCGCCTCGAATTTCCGCCATCGGCCCATCCGTGACGATTCGCAATCCCTTTGACGTCTGCGCTTCGAATAGTGTGTCGGTCCACTCCCAAACATTGCCCACCATTTGGTGCACCCCGTTGGCTGTCGCGCCCTCGGCATACTGGTCGACCGGGACGGTGTCTTCGCGTTTCGCTTCCCAGGTGTTGGCAAAATTCGCGTTGAATGAATCACCCCACGGATATCGATGTCGACCAGAACCGCTGTCGGCCCAGGTTGCGGCATGTTGCCATTCGGCACAATTCAACAGACGCTTGCCACACCATCGAGCGAATGCGTAGGCTTCATACCAAGAGACGCCCACAACTGGATGATGGCTACGGCCCTGAGGCGTTCTGCCGTTTGCCCAAAACGCTGGACCCGGGCAGCCCGTGGTGTCGACAAAATTGAGTACCATCGGCAACACAGATTCGGGCCACAGATCAAAGTTCTCGTACCCGCCGTCGTCAACAAAGACCTGGAATTGGTCATTGGTCACTGCAAGGCGCTCGATATAGAAGGCATCGACATGCACCAGTTGCGAATTTTCTCGGGAATCAAGCTGATCTAAATCGTCGGGCGAAAGTGAGGCCAAGCCCACGCTCCCTTCCGCGATAATCACCATTTCTTTTTCCACTTGAGACCAGGCTTTGGTGATTTCGTAATCTGAGGCGTCGGGATCGGTCAGATTCCGAGCATAACAAACGGAGGCAACCGTTCGAGGTTCCGAATCACGTCGCTTGCCGCGCGGTTCGGCTGACGAATTTCCCTTACGCTTTAGTTTGGATAGGAATGACACGATTTATGCTCCCATGGATGAGGTTTCGGCGCTGGAACACTCCATGACCGATTTGCCTATTTCCGTTGTTTGTGTTTGGCGATGTCTCGTTGCATCTGCTGAAACTGTTCGCTTTTGCCTGTACGCGTTGCCTGGTTTGTCTTGTTTTGTTTGGTCGACGAGCCGCCCAGCACGCTGGACAGCGACCCGTTGCCAATCGGGACGGGTTGCGGGCCGCCGCCAAGGTTGCCGGTTGTTTCTTGGATGGCCTTTTGCGCCAACAGTTTGCGGTGTTCGTCTTCCAGTTCCGCCCAGGCTTCTTGTAAGCGTAGGCTGTCTTGACGCAGACGTTCCATTTCTTGGTCTCGTGTTTGTTCCCAGTCTGATTGATTCGCCTCCGATTGGTGCGTTGATTCCGATTCGAGCGATTGTGGCGATTCGGCCCATTTTTCTAGGTTGGAAAGTTTCTGTTGAAAATAACCTTCCATTTCGTGCGCCAAGCCAGACAACGACTGGGTTTTTTCCAGCAGTGCCTTGCGAATTTCATCGTCGAGTTCCTGGGGCTCAGTCATGGTTGTTATCCCTGTGTACCGGTGATCGATTCGAACCAAGTGATTAACCGTCCAGGCGTTTCCAAAGGTCCGAAAGTCGAGTCGCCAAAGAGCGTTGGTCTTTCACGGTTTCGCGGGAAGCGTCAATGTCTCTGAGGTGGTCACGGAAAGCGCGAATTTTCATGTCGGCGTCGGTCAAGTCAGGACGTTCTCGCAATTGAACTTCCAATTCGCCGATGCGCCGCACGAGTTCTGCTTTTTGCCGAGAAAACGCGGCTCGCTCTTGTGCCATCTTCACCTGTTCTTCTCGAATGGCATGTTCCACAATCTGCGTCTGACGCTCAATTGTCGATTGGATCTCGACCGATTCCAGCTTGGTCAACAGGCCATCGCGTTCTTTCTGTGTGTTGGCCAAGACGTCTTGCACTTTGGACAGCCGTTTTCGCAGATCCAAAATGGTCCGTTCATGAGAATCGAGTGCCTTTTGGGAAACGGTTTCCGCCAACCGCTGTTCCGCTTCTTGATGCTCAGTCTGGACCTGAGTAAACCTTTGCTGCAGACTTTCCATTTCCGCTTGCCACTCCGCTTGGCGTTCACCAATCCGCTGCTCAATTTCGCCAACCCAGACTTCGATCTGTGTTCGTTCCTCTTGTTCTGCTCGAGCTGCTTCTTCGGTGAGTTGCAGAAGGTCTTCCAATTCTCGTTGGCGTTGGTCGCTAACGGCCAATTCGTTGAGTAGTTCGTCAACTCGCTGAGTCAGGCATTGCGCTTCGCCGTCGGTGATGGCGTCCGATTCCGATAGATCGAACAAGGTATCCGATCCGCAACTTTCGATCTCGATGAGCCGCGCGTCACGTTCTGCCAATTCGCTTTGCAGCGTTTCGATTTCGGCGCGAAGAAGATCCAGCGTCTCTTCGGCAATCGTTCCCGTGGCAAATGTCTCACCGTCGTTGGCGTGCGACCGGTGTGTCACGTCCGAATGCACGTTGCGTGGTGCAAACGATGATTCTGCTGTCTGTGTGCGGTCGAATGAGTGACGGTGCGCATTATCTGGCTGCGGTGGACGATCATCCCATTCGGAAGCACCGTCCGCAGCGTCTTCATCCATATTGTCTTCGGTCACCGATTCAACGCGAAACGTGATGCGGAACTGGCCAACCGTGAGTGTAGAAGTGAAGCCGAAGCGACATTCTTGTTCGATGGCATTGTCGTCCACCAAGGTCGGGCTATCGGCTTGCCACGCTTCGACGACCAAGCCATCTTCTTCGACTCGCAAGAAGCAATGCATCGACGAAATTGAGGCGTCATCCAATTTCCAGCCGCAACTGGCGGACGATCCGATCAGCACGCTGTCGCCAACGGCCAGTTGACGCTGGTCGAACAATTGGCCTCGGCATTGAGCTTCGGCCACAATCAGTTGGTTTTGTAAGGCGGTCATGGGAGGCTCCAGGAAGCATTGCGGCAACTAGACGTGAACGGTTTGATCTTCCAGTACGGCAATCAGGCCTTGCTGCTCGAACGGTCGCACGATGGTTTGGTGCAGGAACGGAAGGTCTGCGGCGGTGTTGCCTTCTTCGGTCACGCCAATCCAACGGATGGACGAATCCGCCACGGCCGCATGTGCTTCGGTCAGAACTTGGCCCGCGTCTTCCGCGTCTAACGCACCGACGACGGCAAACGGGTTTTCTCGTTTCAGCGATAACAACAACGACAATCGGTCTCGAACTACTCGAAAGTGATATCGTTTGGTTTCTGGAAACGCCGAGCGCAAACGCTGAGACAACGCAGCGTCGGGTTCGAACATTACAACCATCCGTCGGTCAGATGGCTCCTTGACTTCCACCAAATCAGCCAGCTCGAAGCCATGCAGCGCTGCCGCGGCTTCGTCTTCAGCCAGGGAGTTTGCCGAGGCAATTTGGTCTAGCGTTTGTGGCTGAGACAACGCAGAAAATAACTTTTGATGTGCCGCCGACAGGCCGGCGCGGTCCAAGTTCTGTCCACGGATCGCGCGTTTGACATACTGTGCGCTCGCGATAGGTTGCAACGAATTCTGTTGCGCCAAGCAAGCTTCTACCAATAACGCTACCAAGCTGATGTCCAGTGGCAGATCTTGATACAGTTTGGGTGGAACAGCGTTGGCTTCGAACTGAAACTCGGTTGCTGTGCGAGTAAAACACCAGTAGACCAACATGGCGGCTTGGTAACGCAGAAGTTTTTTCAGTAGTCGCGAATCGACCAAGCGATTATTCAACAACTGCACAAGTCCACCAAGTTCCGAGCTGTTTTGGCTGGACAGCGTCAGATTCAAAACGGGCGCCAACGTTTGCAGCGAATCGGGCAGTGGTCCTGTTACAAACTCCGTCGGTACAGAATTCGCGGTGACCGCCTGGATGCGACCGTTGTTGATGAAGATGCGCATGCGCCACGATTTAGCCGTGAATTCAATAGCGCCGGATTTGTGGCCATTGTTCAAGAAGTCCACCACTTCGCGCGCCGTCAACAAATTGAGTTTGCCGGAAAGTTCCGCTTCGCCCACGGCGTTGATCACTTCCGGAACGGCTTGCCCATGTTCTTGAGAATCCACCACCATCGCACCTGTTTCCAATGCGTGACTGACGGTGGACAGCAGTAATTCTTCCGTGTACGGTTTGGGCAGCATGTCAATCACGTTGGGGCAATCTGCATATTCCACGTATGCTTGCTTGCGCAAGGTGGAACTGGCGACCACGGGAATGCTGCGCAACACAGGATCGTCCAGCAGTTTCTGGCAGACATCTCGTCCAGTGGTTCCGGGAAGTTGATGGTCCAGCAAGATCAATTGAGGCTGATGTTGTTGGGCTAGGCTCAAACCTTCTTCGGCGGTGGGGCCACTGATGACGTTATAGCCGGCGTTTCCCAAACACCTTTCGGCCAAACGCCGAATCGTAGCACTGTCGTCGATAATGAGTATAGTTGCACTGGCGGTCATGGCGACTTTCCTAGCTTCATTCGATTAAACGGTTACGCTTAGTTGCGCCTGAATGGCGGTCATAATGGTTTCTTCCCGAACAGGCTTCACGATGTAGCCTTCGGCCTTGAGTACTTCGGCAGTTCTTTGGCTCTCCTTGTCGCCCCGGCTGGTGACAAACACGACGGGAATGTGCGAATCGGTTTCCAGTAAACGCAATTGCCGGAGCAACTCGAAGCCGTTCATATGCGGCATTTCCACGTCGGAAAAAATCATGTCGTAGTGTTCCGATTTCACTCGGTCCAGCGCCTCCTTGCCGTCGGCCGCCAGATCGGTTTCGAACCCGTTACGCTTCAAGATATTTGCGATAGCTCGTCGCGTTGTGAACGAATCATCCACCACCAAGACACGCGGCTTGGATTCGACGGTGCCGGTGTCGGTGTACGTTGTCTCTGGCATGATCGTTTCGTTTCGCTCGGTAATGGTTTCCATCAAACCATTGGGATCCAGTAAAACCATGATGGTGCCGGAACCAGCCAAGGTGACGCCGGAAAAGAGTCGCTGGCCTGTCAGGAAATAGGGCAGGGGACGAGTCACTACTTCTTCCGGACCGATGATTTCATCAACGTACAGCCGAACATGGCAAGTGGATGATTGCTGAGCGCCGTAGACAGGTTGTCTCAGACGATTGTCTCGACTGACTTGCACCAAAATGGAAGGACGATCGCCGGTCGACTCTTCGGCGCGAAGCCCCAGCAGTCCTCGCATGTCACAACTGCTCAGGCATTCGGCAGGATCGTCGCTTTCCCAGCCGGACGCGGCACCATCGTCGATACCCGTTCCGCGAATAAACTGAGTGGCAATGGCAAACTGCTGCTGTCCTACTCGGAATACCATGGCATGTTCAATGACCGACTGTCGCGGAATTTGAATGCGCACCACGGTCCCTTGCCCAGCGCTGACGTGACGTCAACCCAACCTTGGAGTCGTTCCAGGGTGGCTGCCACAACGTCCATGCCAACACCTCGTCCGGAGATTTCGTTGACGCTGCTGCGAGTCGAAAAGCCGGGATGAAAGATCAAGCGAGAAAGTTCTTCGTGCGTCGCCGGCCGATTACTCGGCAACAAGCCTCGCTCTTGTCCTCGACGCCGCAGCGCGTCATAGTCCAAGCCGCGTCCGTCGTCTCGAATCTCCAATACAAACAAATTCGAGCTGGCGGACGCCGATAGAGTCAACGTTCCCGTGGGCGATTTGCCGACCGATTCTCGGTCTTTGGGCAATTCGATCCCGTGGCTTACCGCGTTGCGAACAATATGCAGTAGCGGGTCAAATAACTGTTCTTGGACCGAGCGTTCCAGGCCCAAATGCTGGCCTCGAACCTCCATCCTGACTTGCTTGTTTTCAACGCGCGCCGCTTCACGCAGCGTTCGCTGCACTCGTTGAAACAGCCCGTTGATCGGCATGCGGCGTAGTTCCATCAGTTCTTGGCGGAACTGGCCAATGAAACGAGACAATGCCGCGTTTTCTTCAGCGACAGGTTCGTACAATTCGCGGAGGTTTTGACCGAGTTCCAACAAGTCCGTGGCCACTTCCGTTAGCGAATTGATGCCAGCGGCGGTGCGAGCAAAATTGTTTTGGTCGCCGCTGTTGGCGATCATTTCCGAAGTCACGTTTTCGCCGTAAGTGCGAAGCCGAGTGACGCAGCGGACCAATTCATCATTCACCTGCCGGAGCGAATCGACTCGCGAATCGCGGCGGTTTCGCAACATCACCAATTCGGCCAGCAAATCCAGAAGGCGGTCCAACTGCGACGATTTTACTCGAATGGAATCGGGCGTCGCGTCACCCGTGTCTTCGACGTTGTAGCTGCGAACTTCAGGTACGTCCGCTTCGCGTGTTGCTTCGTCCACCAGCAGTTTCAGTTGTTCTCGAACGGCGTCGACACACGCCAACACCACGTCGACACCGACATCGCGACCATTGGTCAACGAATCTTCCACTTGATGAAAGTACGTGGCAAATTCGTCTAGTCCAACCGTTGCCGACGCGCCTTTCAGCGTGTGTAGTTCGCGACAAATGGACTGGATCGTCCGGTGATCGCTGGGGTTTTGTTCAAACGACAATATGGCTTGTTCGATGCCGGTTAAGCACCGTATGGCGTCGTCGGCGTACGCTTCGCGAGTTTCCGCGTCCATGACAAACGGTTTTGGTTCGGGCGCAACCAGCGGTTGATCGGCCGTCGTATCGGCGAACCCTTCACCTGCCCGGAATGACGGTTCTTCGGAGCGAACATCTGTAGACGCGTGCTCTGCAGCGGGCATCAACAGCCGGTGTACCAAGCGAATTGAGTATGAGCGCCAATTCGTCACTGGAGGGCATCGGCGCGGATTCCTCTGTCGCTTCGTCGACCGGTTTGTCATTCCAGTCGTCGATATCGTCGTCCAGCAGCGACAGTTGGTCTCGCCACCGATCTGTCAAACCTTGAGCGTTTTCTGTCTGATTGGGAATGTCGCCTTCACGGCAAAAATGTGCCAGCGATTCCAAGCTGGTGCGGATGCTGTCAATCAGCTGCCGAGCATCATCTCGGGTACCGTCGATTTCCCAAAGCGCCTGACCAACAGGACCGAGTGCGGTGAGGAGTCTTGCCAATTCGGCGACGTCGTGGCGTTCCACATCATTCGCAATGTCGCGAACGGTGCGCATTTTGTCACCAAAGTCATCCGGCCACGGTTGGTCCGCAGCCAAGTGATTTAGGCGTTCGAGTAGTTGCCAGATTTGGTCCGCGATTTCGCTCACCGAAGTATCTCCTTTATTCCGCAGCTACCGCGGGCTCGAAGGATTGGACCTGCAGGTCATGATCACTGTCTTCCAGATGTTCATTCGAACTCAGACTGTGTGTAGATTCTGATTGCGTCACACGCACGTCATAGCCCGCGTCCTCGTAACGCAATGGATTGAGCGCTTGGCCAATTTGCCGAGCGAACCCGGACAGCGAATTGGTGGCCCAGGCCACGGCTTCCGCACGACCTCGTTCTTGTTTGGACGACGTGGAAATCCGCTCCACCGAAGTGATCAAGTCGCGTGCTAAGCGAACTTGATTGGATGCGGATTGACCAATGTCAGACAGGATACCCGCCACGGACTTGGAGCTATCTGTCATGCGTCGGACAATTTCGTTTGTGCGTTCCAGTAGCGTCTGTTCTTCATCTAACTCCTGACGCTGTGTGGACAAGACTTTGATAGACGAGCTGGTTTCCATTTGAATCGATTCGACCAGGCTGGTGACTTCTCGGGATGCGCGAGCGGCTTGTTCGGCCAATTTGCGAACCTCTTCTGCCACGACGGTGAAGCCTCGTCCCGATTCGCCGGTGCGCACGGATTCAATGGAAACGTTTAGGGCCAGCATGTCGGTTCGAGAAGAAATTTCGCCGATGGTATGAGCGATATTGGCGATTTCTCGCGATTGATCGCCTAGTGTTCTGAGCTTAGATTCACTGGCTTCAATGTAGGAACGCTGTCGCTGGACAACGCTCTTTAGGCTTTCAATGCGTTCAAAAGCGGCGTCTGATTCGCTGGACGAACCTTGCTGTTGTTCTCGGTGAAGTTCCACTTGTCGCAAGATGGCATCGATATAGTTGGACAGCTGATCCACGTACGTGGTTGCCTTGCTGACGGCGTCTGTCCGAATTTCCGAACTGCCCGAAATCTCTTTGGTGGATTGATGGATTTCCGCCGTGGTCTCCAAGATCTGGCGAATGGCACCGTCTGCGTCGTCAGCAATTCCGGCCAGTAACGCTCGCAATTGTTCCGCGCCGTGGCCTCGTTGGCCGGCCAATTCGTTAATGCGCCGACGATCCATTCGCCGCACCACCGCGTCCAGCATCTGTGCTTGTTCGCGACTACGTTTGGCCGCACTGGTCCAACGCTGCACGCACTCGCGCAGATGATTCAGCAGCGTATCAAATTCGTCGATACCGGTTAGGGAAACCTGAGTTGTAGGGTCGACCGTGACCGCTTGGTCCAGGCGACTGATGGCGGTGACCAAGCGACGAGCAATCAACCAGCTCAGCCCGCCGATTAATATGACGGCCACTGTGATTGCCGCGCCGACGATCCCGAATTGGGCGTTCGTCCACCAACAAGTTGCAACGCCAACTGCGCCGATGGCGGCTGCTATGAAGTGCGTTAGCAGTGAAAGTCGTATCAATCTCAAGGGTCGCTCCTTTGGGAACTAGGCTACGTTGATGCGTTTCCAGTGGGATCGCAGTTGTCGTTCGAAATGCTGCAGCAACGTGTTGTTGTCCAGTACGCGAATGATTTCGTGTTCGTGCGAGGCGGTGCCCATGACGGCGGCGGACAGACCACTTCCATCGGCACCGACGGAATTGAGCGAGACTTCCAGCTGCGCAAGTCCAAGCACGTTTTCGACCAACAAGCCCCACGGACCGGTTGGCGAAAACATTACCATCATTTGTTTTTCGCGAATGTCGTTGTTGCGTCGGTCGGAATGAACCACCGGCAAGAATTCGTTGCGAACGTGACACAGTCCGGCTAGTAATGGATCCGACAAGGGAATAGGAGTGATATTGGGAACCGGCATCACCTCACGCACGGAGGTTGCCAGGACGGCGAACGCTTCCCGGTTTCTGGTGCGAAAAAGGCAATATTGGTCGCATGCGGATACTTCGTTTACCATGTTTCCACCTTATGCGTTGCGAAACATCTGGCCTAATCGCTCTTTCAGATCACGCAGTCGTTGCTCTTCGGAGTCGACGACTGATTCCGTCTTAGTGGCGAATGTCGGTTCGGCGGTGATACGGGACCGTTCGGCGGAACGTTGGCGTTCGACAAATGGTTCTGGTGGCAGCGAATCGGGCGAATCGTCGTTGGGTGTCGTTAGGACATCATTCGAGACGCGATGATTGGCGGCCGTTTCCGCAGCAATCGGAGCGGCAGATCGCGAGGGTGCGTTTGATGGCACCAGTAGTTCGTTTAACGTATTCAGTTCGTGACGAAAACGCATCATAAAGTCCTGCAGTTCTTGACGCAGTTCGTGCAGTTCGTCCTGCAACTCGACATGGTTGGGTGCGTCGTGCATCTTGATTTACCCTGACGGCATTCCTGCGGACTGTTGGAGTTTCGACCAAACCATGGTCACCAAATCTTCTCGTCGAACTGGTTTGCGAAGGTACGTTCCCGAAGAAATGCCCAGTCCCTCTAAGTCCTCGGGCTCCATGGCCGTCAAGAAGACAACTGGCAAGCTGGCGAATGGTTCGCCCAGATTTTTCAGTTCGTCACAAAATGCAAACCCGTCCATTTCGGGCATGTTGATGTCGCAGATCACCAAGTCCGGGCAGTTGGATTGGATCTGACTCAACGCGTCTCGGCCCGCCGTTGCCACGTCAACGTCGTAACCAATTGAGACAAGATTCTTTTTGACCATGCGGCCTACGACGACACTGTCGTCCAAGACCAATATTTTTGCGTTTCCCATTTTCTCGCCATCCAAAATATTCAGGTGCGAACCCACTTTCCGACAGGACGTCCGGTAACGAGTTCATTGCAAACTATAGGTCAGAAACGTCGGGTTTGACGGACGAATGATCTTGACCACTGTGTGACGAGGTGTTTCGGGTTCATCGCCAAAGCAGGTGTTGCGTCTGAGCGACAAGAAGCGATCGTCGGGCAGTAAATCCCGAATAATACGCAAGTTGCGAAAGCAACGACCGAGCAGATCTTACAGGTGCCGCATTGTCCAGCGCGACAATAATTTGTCACTGAACAAGCCCGTCAGAACAAACAGGCAAACACCCAGTAAGGTGGATAGGATGACAACGGCAAACAGGCGGTCGGTTCGGTTCATTTCGACGGCTTCGCGGATCAGGTATCCCAGTCCGCGACCTCGGCCACCGTATCCGACAAAGAATTCGCCCACAATCGCACCGATGACCGCCATCCCGCTGGAAATGCGCACTCCGGTGACCAGATGGGCCAAAGCGAACGGAAATTGCAGCTTGTAAAATCGTTGCCAGCGATTAGCACCGTACATTGTGAACAAGTCCAGCAAGCTGCTGGGAATGGATGTCATGCCGACCGTCACATTCGTCACAATCGGAAATAGGCTCAGGACAAAGGCCACGGCAATCACACTTTGAATGCCTTGTCCCAGCCACAGCACCAGCAGCGGAGCAATGGCAACGATGGGCACCGTCTGCAGAAAAATGGCATACGGATAGAACGCGCGACGAACCGCGATCGACTGCGCAAAGACCACTCCAATGATCGTCCCCAGGAATGTGCCACCCAAAAGTCCGCAGATGGCTGCTTGCGAAGTGAGCCAAAATCCGGTGCCCAAGACAGATCGTTCTGACCATAACGTCGCGGCGACCACTGACGGCGATGGTACCAAATAGGGACGAATGTCACCCAGCCTTACCGCCAAATCCCAGAGAGTTACCAGCGCCACGGCCGCCAGCAGCGGAGGCAGCCAGATGTCGCGACGTTTGACAAAATGGGATAACGTCACGCGGCCACCTCGTACAGCCGACACGAAATCTCTTCCACCAATCGGACAAAGTCCATGGTGGCTCGCAAAGCGGATTCGCGAGGATACGGGAACGGAACGTCGATGATTTGAAAAACCGTGCCCGGATTTTTCGACAGGACCACCACGCGTTGGCTCAAGAATACCGCTTCGGACACGTTGTGCGTGACAAACAGCATGGTAGTCCGTTCGCCTTGCCAAATTTGCAACAGCTGTTCGTTCATCTGCTGACGCAAGATTTCATCTAATGCACCAAACGGTTCGTCCAGTAGCATCAAACGAGGCCGCGAGACGATGGCGCGCGCCAAGGAAACTCGCATCTGCATGCCGCCCGATAGCATGCGAGGTAGTTTCTTGTCGTCGTCCGCCGATAGACCAACTAACGCGCGGCAACGTTGCACTTCGGTTCGCATCAATTCGCGCGAACAGCCTGCCAATTCCAACGGTAATGCGATGTTTCCAAACACGCTTCGCCACGGCAATAAATTGGCGTGCTGAAAGACGAAGGACATTTCCGAGTTGCCGTTGCGTTTGTTCGAGGACGCGTGTTCATCGGATGCTGCGATTCGTTGCACCGTCCCCGAACTGGGCGACATGAGATTTGCCACACAACGCAGCAGAGTTGACTTGCCGCAGCCGCTGGGGCCGACGATAGAAACAAATTCGCCGGCAGGAATTTGGAGGTTGACGTTAGCCAAGATGCGCGAGCTACCGAATTGGACTCCCAGGTCTTGGATCGAAATGCCATTCTCAGCAAAACTGGAACTCACAAGCGCACCAACACGTTGGATGTTAAACCGAACTAGCCACTTCGTCAGTCTTGGTGACCTGAAATCCCATGTCCTGGATCATCTTGTAATCTTCTTCAGGCAACTGTCCCGACGTGGTTAGGTAGTCGCCCACAAAAATCGAATTGGCGGCGTACAGCCCCAGAGGTTGCAAGGAACGCAAATGAAGTTCACGGCCGCCAGCAATGCGAAGTTCACAGTCCGGATTGACAAAGCGAAACATCGCCAATGTCTTCAAGCAGTATTGTGGCGTCAAATCGCTGGTCTTGGCCAAAGGTGTGCCGTCGATGGGATGCAGAAAGTTCAGCGGAATGGAGTGTACGTTCTGCTGCTTCAATTCCACTGCCATTCTCACCACATCTTCATCGGTTTCGCCCATGCCAATGATACCGCCGCTGCACAGTTCCATGCCGGCATTACGAACCGCGCTCAACGTGTCTACTCGATCTTGATAACCGTGCGTGGTGCAAATTTGTTCGTAATAATTGGAACTGGTGTTGACGTTATGGTTCACTCGATCCACGCCGCAGGCTTTTAGTCGCTGTGCCTGTTCGTCCGACAACAGCCCCAAACAGGCGCAGATCTTGAGGTCGTACTGCTGTTTGATCTGCGGCACAATTTCTTCGACCGCCGCAATTTCACGTTCATTGGGGCCTCGAGCAGAAATGACAATGCAATACGTCTTGGATTGTCGCTCGAAGGCCATCTTCGCGCCTGCCAACAGTTTGTCTCGGCTCAGCAAGTTGTATCTGGGGATTTCAGATTCAGCGACTTTGGACTGCGAACAATACGAACAATCTTCTGGGCACAGACCGCTTTTGGCATTCATCAAAAAGTACAGTTGCACCGTTTTGCCAAAGTGATGACGGCGCACTCGAAACGCAGCCGACATGATTTCCAGCAAGTCGTCGTCCGACGCTTGCAGAACGGCTAAGGCCTGGTCAAAGTCGATCGTACCGTTCGCGATGGCTTGATCTGCCAAAGCCAACCAATCGAACGTCAAGTTGCTACTACTATTATGATCAATCATTTGGTTTTATTGCTCGGATAGGGCACAAAGACGTAGGGGGCGCCATTAATAATCAGCCGACCATTCTGGCGAATTTTCCGCAAACATGCCACCGCCCCTGCCGCCTGAAAAACGCACTGCAGAATTCATTGTCATGTTGATTTTTTGGCGAACGCATTAAAGATCAGAAATCGTATCCGATATGAATTCGTCCGGTAGCGAGTCACGGCGGGCTACTCCTTCCGCGATTACGACACGGAGTTCGTTGCAATAGGCGACAACAACCAATCGTAATCCACCGCTCTTGCCGCAACCGGGAAACGCCCATCTCATCTTTAGGACTTTACCGCCTTTTGGGGTTGCCATTATTGGGACTATGCTATCGCCTTGACGTTCCCGACAGTCACCGTGCGTCGAGAAATACGCACATAAGAAAGACTTGATGGCTTGCTTTTGTTGCTCGTATTGATCATCGTTCCACTTCTTACGCAACTGTCGCAGTTCAGTGGCGTTTGGGGATAGCGTCCATTTGCCATCGCCGGGACTGTATGTCGTCACCAACTTTCTCCCTCGCCATCGTCGGCAGCCCGAATGATCGACTGCCGCTCTTGAGTAACTAGGGGTTCACTGGTCCACAGGTCATCTTCAACAATTTGCTGCAGCGCAATTAGCATATTGATGGGGCAGGGTTGGCCAGTTTCGCTAGAAGAACGCCATGCCATTCGCCATCCCGGGTTCAAATGCGAATACTTCGAGGCGGCTTCGGACGTCATCGTAGCAAAGTACCCGGTAACTCGATTGATCGTGTCTAGGTGGGGCACCAAAAAATCGGGTGGCTCCTGTGACTTGATCAATACTAGTGGTTTCGCTCCATTCCAACGGTCAACTTGCTCTGCGATACGAGCCTCAGCTAACGGCTTGATTAATCTTTGCGGATACTTAGCCACCACCGGGCCATTTTCCAACGCAATATACGAATTTTCGGTCAACGTGTTGCCATGGTCGCGAAGCGCAACTAGATCTACGTAGAATAGCGCTTTATTCAAGACGACAATGTTCAGTTCATTGCTTGGCGCAGAACGCAGAATTGCCGCAGTGGTTTCGATCAGTTTCTTTTTCTTTTCGTTGCCAGACATTGGAACTCCATGTTGACAATAATATCGCCCTTTCATGTTGCTGGCAACAGAAGACGACCGCTGGATCGCTGCACAACGGGACACCGGTCGAGCTGTGTGATTCGTTGAATTCCCCACTCGGCGACGATCTATCTGGCTCCAATCGTTTCAAGTGCCGTGCTGCGACCGGGTGGCAGACGAACCAAGTTCGAATAGAGTAACATAGCGGCAAGCAAGCAGCCGGAATCTCCAAAGGGACTACGAAGCATGGCTCATTCGTATTTTGTACGTATTGGAACGTTGGGACACATTGGTCGCTTCGGCTGCGCGACGAATGATGTTTATCGCAAAGGCCAGTCGGTCCTGTGCCGGACGACACGAGGCTTAGAGGTTGGAGAAGCTCTGCAAGCATGTGAGGCGGAGGCAAGTCGATTGGACGGCAGCTTGCTCCGCGCGCTCACCACAGAAGACCACTTAGTGCTGGCGCGTTTGCAGCGTAACAAAGATGAAGCGTACGAAGCTTGTAATCAGCTGCTAGCAGCGCGATCCATGGAAGCCACGCTGGTGGATGTCGAACAGACGTTTGACGGAGAATCTTTATTCTTTTATTTCCTGGGCGATGTCAGTCCTGAAATCGAAACGGTAACGCGCGAACTCGCTTCGGCCTACGAAGCCAAAGTCCAGTTTCGCGAATTTGCCGATGCGGTCCAGCGAGGTTGCGGACCTGACTGCGGTAGCGAATCGGCCGCCGGCTGTGGTTCGACCGGCGGCTGTATCAGTTGCGCTGTCGCCAGCGCTTGTCATGCCAAGTAGTTCGGATTCGGCTTGCTAAGGAAAGTTAGGCTATTCGCCCAATTCGCCTAGACTGGCCAGAAATTCGGACATTTCCCCGGCAGCGTGCAGGTCACCTTGCGTTCGCGCCACTTCAATTCCGTTTCGCAGGATGGCTCGTGCTTCGCGAATTCGCTGTAGTTTTACCAGCTGTTGCCCCGCCATAAAAAACGCCGGAACGTACGGCGGCGTCTCGTTGGCAAGTTCCGTTAACTTGTGCAAGCTGCTGTCATGCTGGCCTTCCTTTTCGAACTCCATTGCTAGGCTGTATCGCAAAAACGTGTCGCTGGGATCGTCTGCCAGCATCGCTTCGATCTTTTCTCGACGAGAAATCATTTGTATATGTCTCCTAAATTGGATGACGCGGTGTGGGGTGTGACCGGAAAAATCGAAAAATCTCACTCAGTTTGACAATCTTACTCAATCCGCAGAACTGATACAGCCGATACGACATTCGCGCACAAAGTCCAAATACTTTTTGATGGGATAGAAGCGATGCTACGAAATCAAGTCCTCCTTCACGTGTTTTTGATCGCGTTATTCATAGCACCACCGCTGGACTTGTGGAGCCAAGAGGCCAAGCAAGAATCTTCTCGGAGAACCTCGCCCACCAGCTTGGCGCTGAAAGCGGGTAGCCGAGACACCAAGATACCGGCGGCGGACGCTTCCGACCAGGTTAAGCCAGCCGCACATTTTGATACCACGGGCGAAGATTCGTCCCGAAGTTCACGACGCAGTCAAACGGCCGCGCAGCGTTTGCGACGAATGAAATCGGCCAAGATTTTTGACGATCTACCCGACGCGACTCTTCCCGGTGACGAAGACACCGATTCGGACGAAGCAGATCCTTCGCCCGCACTGCAACAGGAACTGGACGGCGGCACACTTTCCGACGTGGAAGCGATCCCAGCCGATGAAGCCACGCTACCACAAGACTCATTGTTGGATACCAGCCGACCAGTAGAAACGGTTACGGTGGATGACATCCCGTCGGTGCCCAGTACCGTTCAATCGCTGGCAGACCAAGCGACTGCCGCTGCCGATTCGTTTCCCACTTGGACAGGTGTCGATGAAACGGAAGAATATTCGGTGCCCACCACACTACCTTCCGTCATGGAACGGTCGGCCATTGTGCAAGAAATTGACCAGCCTGCCGCTGGTTCCGCAGATGAGTTTCGCTTCAACGACGAACAAGCCAATCCGTATAGACCCACTCCGGATCAGATGGAGTTGACGCCGACGCCGATGGTAGGTTTAAGCGACGAAGGAATTTCGCCTCAAGCGGCAGCCGATGTGCTGATTGCCAATGAAAGCCCGAATCTGTCCGTGGAAACTCGAGGCCCCAGAACAATCGTGGTGGGTAAATCAGCCACGTATCAACTTCGTCTGAGCAATGCCAGTAACTTTGGTGCGACCGACGTGATTGTGCGAGTCAAAATTCCGACTTGGACCGACGTGGTTTCGCAGCGAACCACCAACGGGGACGCTCGTATGCAACCGGACGAATCAGGCCACACCGTGATGGAGTGGCACTTGGACGAACTTGGCGCCGGCGGCAACGAAGTACTGGCTCTGGACGTCGTACCTCGAACCAGTCGTCCGTTTGATTTGGGTGTCACCTGGTCTTCCACGCCAATGCGTTCTTCTGCTCAGATTTTGGTCCAAGAACTGAAGCTAGATGTTTCCGTCGTCGGTGCTCAAGATGTGCTGGCGAAACCAAGGTCTACACCATCACCGTTTCCAATCCAGGAACGGGCGATGCGGAAAAATGTGATTTTGCACCATTGCCTTTGGTTCCAAACGAAAAAACAACCGCTGTCCGACGTCTGGGAATGCTCAAAGCCGGCACTCGCCGAACTCTGGACGTCGAACTGACCGCTCGTCAAACCGGGCGACTACAGATCCGAGCCGAAGCGACCGCCGACGGTGGCCTGGCCGCTCAAGGGCATCAGGAAGTCTTTGTGCGTCGAGCGGCTTTGGAAGCTCATGTCGAAGGGCCTCCGGTGAAGTACGCCGGCACAAAGTCTCGTTACACCATCCGAGTCGTCAATTCGGGTGACGCGGTCGCTCGAGAAGTTCTGGTCGCGGCCACCTTGCCCAACGGAGCTACCGAGGTGAGTTCGCCCAATGGCGGCACGATGCAGGACGCACGAGGTCAGGTGATGTGGGAAGTTGGTTCGCTTCGACCGGGTGCAGCTCGGGTCATGGAGTTCGAATGTACGCTGACCGAAGCCGGCAACAATCGCATTGACGTGCGAACCGTTGGTGCGGAAGACATCAGTGCCGTGGCGTCTACCGTAACGAATGTAGAATCATTGGCCGATTTGAAGTTGACCGTCAACGACCCGAAGGGCGCTGTCCCTGTGGGAATGGACGTGGTCTATGAAGTGAAGGTCATGAACCGAGGGACGAAGGAAGCTCAGAATATTGCCGTGGTTGGGTTCTTTTCCAAAGGGATTGAACCGGTTCGCATCAGCGGTTGGAACGGCAAAGTAGCCGAAGGTCAAGTGACGCTGGACAACATTAGTCGACTGGGACCGGGTCAAGAAATGGTGATCACCGTGACCGCTCAAGCTCAGAAAGCAGGTAGCCACGTCTTCCGAGCGGAATTGGAATGCAACAATCATGACACCAAGTTGGCACAGGAAGAATGGACGAAGTTTTACAGCGACACTCCGGCCGCTCGCCAAGCAACTCGCCCTACCGAACCACCACAAGGCCGCCGCGTCGCTCCGCCACAGCGAATCCGTAGGTAGTGTCCGTCGCTGGGAAGTCCGATAGAGTGACCCGTCATTCGACGTGATACTGATTCGATTTCGATCGAGGGCGAACCTCAGTCAACCGACTCAGGTTCGCCTTTGTTCGTTTCTGCATAGGCTTTGACGGCTTTGCGTAGCCATTCTTCGATGGACATGCCTTGTTGTTTGGCCAGCGACTTGGCTAGGTCGGCTTGGCTGGCGGGAAGTGTAAATTCGATTTTCGATATACGGGTACCCAGGAGCGTTGGAAGGTGTTTAGAAAAACCTTCTATCCGAACATGTGCTCGGGCGCCAAGCAGTAACAGGTCAACGTTGTCATCGATGATGGTACGATCTTGGGGAATATCGAATTGTTTAACCGTTTCTAAAAGGTCAACGGCGTCTTGGTTGCGGGCGGCACGAAGATAAAATTTGGCCAGTAGCACTCGGCGACGCAACGTTTTTGGGTCGGCTTCGCCGCGAAATTGGACGGATTGGTGAGTCATTTCTTCCCAAAATTCGATCGCTTCGTCGTATCGGCCCAGTAGTGTTAAGCAGGTCGCAAGATTAAGGCCAATGCTTCCGGTGTTCGAGCTATTATCGCCGACCGAATCCCGCATGGTTCGATAGGCCCGCTGCAGTCTTGGAAGTAACCATTTCAGCTTGTTAGGATCATTTTGTGCACCATAACAAGACGCCGTTCGAAACAATGTTGGCGGTAAAGGTGAAGTGTACCAGGGCCTCGTCACTTGTCGCCAGAATCTGTTCTAATAATGCCGTTCGATTTTCAGATTTGCCCGTATCTTTCATCGCCAAAGCCAAGTTCATCCCAGCAACAAGCGTAAAGCCATGTTTCGGGCCTAGGGCATCGAGGCATCGTTCATAGACGGTCTTGAATAAGTCTAGACTCTTGTCAGTCTCGCCTGCGTGTTGCAATCGAAATCCCAAGCAAGATGCGGCAGAGATTGTACTCAGGTCTGAATCGCCGTTTATCGCGAGAAATCCGTCGTAGGCAATTTGGGCATGAGCGACGCCTTGGGCGTGGTTGGTTCCTGATGCCCTGGAAAGCGTAATGTGCGTGCGAAGTGATTCCGGATGGTTCTTGCCAAGTGTCTTGACAAGCTTGTCTTTGACTTCGATCAAAGCGGCATATTCGTCGCTGGTGTTATCACTAATTTCGACTCTTGCCATCAATGTCGCTCGACGTGACTTGAGAGTATCAAGCGAATCTTCGCCTTCCACTCGCTTGTAGATCTCAAAGGCCTTTTCGAATTCGTCAGCAGCAAAAGCATTCTCGCCAAGTTCGTACAAAACTTCGCCCAATACGTAGTGCAGCGAAGCACTGGTTTCGGGTTGATCCTGGAAAGACTGGTCTACGTTGTTCATGGCGGCCACCACGGCATCGCGCAAGCGAATCTCTTTCCCCAGACCGCCAAAAGCCTGTGTGTTGAACGAACGGAACACGTTGTCCTGGACAAACTGCAAAATCTGGTCGCTCTTTTGACGCGCGTCCGTCGCTTTGTCTCGCTCCAACCGAGCCAACGTGGTCAGTTGGCGTTGCCGAGCTTCAGCGGCTTGACTTTGTGCATTGATCCAAGACAAAGCAGCAATGATGAAAACCGCCAAAACGGCGGCTGAAGCCAGTCCCGTGGCCAGAGTTCGATTTCGCTTGCACCACATCCATGTTCTTTCCCACAAGCTATACCGCTTGGCACGCACCGGATAATATTCGGTGAAGCGTTTCAGGTCTTGGGCAAGGTCATTGGCGTGTTGATAGCGATCGCCTGGCGATTCAGCAACGCAGCGTCGGCAAATCGCCACCAAGTCGCTAGGTATGCGAAACCGCCGCGTTGCGTCATTCGTGTCAAAAAGCTGCTTGATTTGTTCCAGCGAATGATCTGTCGAACCTAGCAATAGTTCCATTAAGATGAGGCCCAGCGAATAGACATCTACGGCACGAGTGATTTTGCTTCGGTACCCTAGGGTTTGTTCTGGGGCCATGTACTGCGGCGTCCCCCCAACGATTTGGTCCGGAAGTGTTTTCCCATCTTGCGTTCGAACGGATAAGCCAAAATCGATGATCTGAGGCCGCCCCTGCGAATCCACAATAATGTTGGCTGGCTTCAAGTCGCCATGAATCAGATCGTTGTTATGCGCCGCCTGCACTCCCTCCGCAACGGCGATGCCCAGCCTGACGGCGTCGTTGCAGTCCATTGATTCTTGGCAATCCAGTTTTTGACGAAGCGTTTTACCGTCAATAAATTCACTGACGATCATCGCGGAATCCCCGACTTTGATCACATCGTAAATCGTGGCTACGTTGGGATGCTTGATGTTGGCTGCGGCACGCGCTTCTTTGACCATAAAGTCACGGTCGGTTCGATTGAGATTCCGAGGTATCTTGACGGCGACGTCTCGCTCCATTTCGCGGTCAAAACAACGCAGCACCAAACCAAAGCCACCTTGTCCCAATACTGCCCTTTCTTCGAACCGTTGATCCAAAACCGTTCGCAGCATTGGTTCGGCAAGGTCACAGTCGCCCGTAAGGAATTCGGACAGCAACTGCGAAGGCCGGTTTTCGGACGAGGCGAACCGACCCCAATCGAATTTGCGATCCCAGTCAAGTTCTCGCTGGAACTCGTCCGCGTTGACATGCGGATGCGCTCCTAGAAACTCAGCCAATGAAATCGATTTTTCTTCGGCCAACCGCCTATATTCGTCAACCAGCAAAATCAACTTCTTTCGGCTCTGATTTTGTGGATGGTTCATCGATTTTGGCCTCGATATGTTTCCTGAATTGTGAAGTGGACGCCGGGCTAACATAATAGACGAAAGCCAGAACCACCTGATACAAACTAGCAGGAAGAAAACGCGAATGGACGAAGCTGCCATCTTGAAGCTGTTGGAACGACTGCAGAACCGAGACGACTCGGCATTGGACGAATTGTTGCCGCACGTTCTACTGCAGGTTAGGCGGTCGTATGCCAAGAAGCTTCCGCATCACGTGTTGGCCGAAATGGATGATTTTTTCAGCGAAATCTCGCTGCGTTTGGTCAAGGATTACTATCGCAGTGCACAAAAAATACGAACGAAGATGGGCGTTTTGCCGGTCCAAAACAGTTCTGGGCCTACATTCACGCCATTTGTCGTACGACATCGGTTGATCTCTTTCGTTATGCCAACGCCAAGATGCGGCAAGCAACGGTCGAAGGTGGGTCCGTTGCAGGGCGTATTCCGTCAGACGACAAGACCGCTAGTCGAATATGAAAGACCAGGAATTGTCTGACAAAAGCCGCTCGCAGAATTAAAGGATGACGAACGACAGGCGCATTTCGAAGGCAAACATCTGCACGGACTCAGTCGCAAAGAAATTGCCGACATGATGGATCGCACTGTCGAGGATGTTCGCCATTCGTTTCGGGTAAGCGCGACCGAAAAGCTGGCTCGAAACGGACGCAATCAATCCAGCTATTTCTGAACTTAACGTAATCGATCTCAAAATTCTGAAAATTCCGCGACGATCCTCTATCGTTTCGGCGCCGCTTGCGATTATCCCTTTGAGCCCATGCATTTTACATGGGACGGCTACAGCAATTTATTCACGCCTTCTTTAAAAAAAGGGGAAACCTAATGCGTATGTTCAAAAAATTGTGTGGCGAATCATTGGAATCGAAACGGTATTTGACCAACTTTACCAACATGACCCAAATTCATTCGGGACCAGCAGGTGATTACACAGAGTTGCACGCAACGGACTTTGACAACGACGGGGATGTCGATTTACTGTCCGCGTCTTATCGAGGGAACAAAGCCTTTTGGCATGAAAACGACGGAAATGGGAACTTCGATAAACATGAGATTTCGGGTGCGTTTTCCAGGCCACTTGATATCAAATCAGCTGACATGAATGGCGATGGTATCCAAGACGTGGTGGTGGCGAATTTCGAATCGGGACACGTCCAGTGGTATCAGACGACCGCCTTTGGTGACCAACGGTTCTTCGGCGAAGCGAACAACATTAGCACTGAAATGACTGACGTGCGAAGGATTGAAGTCGTCGACATTGATGCGGATGGTGACTTGGATGTGATCGCGGCGCAGCGAAACTATTTGCGATTGTTTAGGAATCGAGGCAACGGTGATTTTGACCCCCAGGTGTTGGTCGCTGATGTCAGGAACAATGTGTATGACTTTGCGATCTCTGACTTCAACCATGACGGAAGACTTGATGTTACCGCAGTCACGACTTGCGTGGGCTGCAATTCGGTTGACACCGTTCGTACTGCGATGCAAACCGACGCTGGTTTATTTGTTCTAGGTACAGAGTATTCAAGCACGTCTGACGTCCGCAGTGTGACCACTGGCGATTTCGACGGAGATGGCCGAACTGATATCGTCAGCGGTTTTGAAGCTGGAACGCTATTCGCCTTTCGCCAGCAGTTGCGTGGATTCGAGCAGCCCATTCGCCTGACCGACGAAATGAACGTGCCGATTCGGATCTTGGCCGCCGACATGAATGGCGATGGTCGTTTGGATTTGATTGGCACTTCGTTTTCCACAGGACGAGTGTCCATTTTGGAGAACGAAGGTGCAAACGAAATTGCTTTCAGTCCAGCTCGTCCTATCGACCAGCGATTTGTCGAACCATACGATCTGGTTGCGGCAGATTTTGACGGAGACGGAGACTTGGATATTGCGGTCAGCAGTTCCGGAGATACCGGCGCGTCCAAGATTCACGTGCTAGAGCAACGTCTGGTTGGCGATGTCAATGATGATGGACGATTCAATTCGTCAGATTTGGTCGCCATTTTTCAGGCAGGTGAGTACGAAGACGGAGTCGATGGCAATTCGACGTTTGAAACAGGAGATTGGAATGGCGATGGGGAATTCAATACCCAAGATCTAGTCAAGGCGTTTCAGGAAGGAGCGTATTCGGCTGCTGCGGTGGCCGATGCTGTAGATTCGGTCTTTCAGCAAATAAATACCAGTGACAACCGAGCGAATTCTTCCGTTCGCGAATGGCAGAATACCTCGGCAGCAAGGACGATTCCGTTCCTGCTGGTCGAATAAGCTCGCGGCGAAATGCGTATGTCTACTGTCCAGTGCGGCGTGATGTCGAACGCCGCAATTCCGGACGCCCATGCTGATTCCACTAGCGAAGTTCACAAACAATTCTGCGTTCAAAACGGACGTCTTATGCTCGACAGTATTCCTTCAGGCGCAAACGTTGTACGTCTGCATATTCCAGGACGATTTTTCGCATAGCGACCTCCGCACCAGACACACTTCGGGGCCCAAATGCGTTAAAGTATCGGAGTAAACGATCCTACTGTGACGCCTTCGCTGTGGATGCGTTCCGTCGCAGCGAGAGGACGAGGACAATTGTTCCAAGGAGCAAGGTGTGAAGTCTGACATGCGAACGACATCGACAACAGAATCGGAAGTTTACCATCGGTATGCATCGGCTGCGCAAAGTGTCGAGCCGGCTTTGTGCTGCCCGGTCGAATATTCCAAAGATTTGCTGCAGGTTATTCCGGACGAAATTATTGAAAAAGATTACGGCTGTGGCGATCCCACTCCGTATGTGAAGCCAGGCGATACTGTCTTGGATTTGGGCGCCGGCGGTGGCAAGCTTTGTCTTATTGCATCTCAGTTGGTGGGCGAAACGGGCCGAGTGATCGGTGTGGATTGCAATCAAGAAATGTTGGCGTTGGCCAGAAAACATGCACCTACCGTGGCGGATCGAATCGGCTACAGCAATGTCGATTTTCGGTACGGTTTGATTCAGGATTTGGCGCTGGATTTACAGGCATTAGAGAATGGGCTGGCAGAATCTCCCGTTCGCAACGCCAACGATTATTTGGCACTGCGACATTTGGAAGATCGCTTGCGACAGGAGCAACCGCTGGTTGAAAGCAATTCGGTAGATTGTGTCTTGTCCAACTGTGTCTTGAATTTGGTTCGTCAACAAGATCGCACGCAGTTGTTTCGCGAAATTTTCCGAGTGCTCAAGAATGGTGGACGCGCAGCGATTAGTGATATCGTTTCTGACGAAGATGTCCCTGAACACTTACAGCAAGACGGAACGCTGTGGTCCGGTTGTATTTCCGGGGCGTTTCGTGAAGACAAATTCGTGGATGCTTTTCGCGAAGCCGGATTCGTTGGCATGCAGATTGTGAAGCGTCAGGTCGAACCGTGGCAAGTTGTCGAAGGGATTGAATTTCGTTCGATGACTATCGTAGCGTACAAAATCGAAGGGCCGTGTTTGGATCGAAATCAAGCTCTGTGTACGCCGGTCCTTTCAAAACCGTTTACGACGACGGGCATGTTTTTCACCGAGGCCAACGTATTGCCGTGTGCGGAAAACTGTTCCAGCAATACCAAAAAGAACCCTACGCTGACATGTTTTATCCGCTGGAGCCCGTGTGGCGGTGCCGACGGAACAAGCCAGTCACGTTTGACTGTCACGGCGGCACGTTACGGAGGCAAGCCAGAAATGGAAGGGGCACAATTATTTGCAGACCATTGCCAACACGGACGGCTGCTGTGGCGAAGATGGCTGCTGTTAAACACCATGTGCAAGTGAGTCGCCTGTTCTGTATTGCGTAACGGAGAAAAGGAAAGATTGGACATGCCGCTGACGTTGGCCAAATTGGACAGTGAAATCGTGGACCCTGCCAGACAAGTTAAGCTTTTGAAGCGGACAATGAATGCCTATTTCGCGACCTGGTGCGCGACGGCTTACTCGACTTGACGGCCGAACGTCTGGACGTTTTGCAAGTCAATGTCGGCAAGCTTTGCAATCAGACATGTTCGCACTGTCATGTGGATGCCGGACCGCATCGTCGCGAATTGATGACGCGTGAAACAATGGAAGCGTGTCTTCGCATGGTGCGTTTAGCCCATGTCGAAACGGTGGACATCACCGGCGGCGCGCCGGAAATGAATCCGCATTTTCGTTGGTTCGTCCAGCAATTAAGATCGCTTGGTTGTCGAGTGTTAGATCGTTGTAACTTGACCATTCTGACCGTGGCGGGATACCAAGACCTGCCAGAATTTCTGGCGAAGTATCACGTTCAAGTGGTTGCTTCGTTGCCGTGCTACTTGGAAGAGAACACGGATCGGCAACGCGGTGACGGTGTGTTTCGTAGATCGATCCAAGGTTTGCAAAAGCTAAATGCGTGTGGATATGGCGATTCGAACAGCGGGCTCGAGTTGGTGTTAGTGTTCAATCCGGTGGGGACTTCGCTGCCGCCGAATCAAAACGAATTGGAGCAAGCGTATCGCGACCAGTTGTTGGAACGTTTTGGTATCCGCTTCAATCGACTGTTTACTGTGACCAACATGCCTATCAGCCGCTTTCTAGAGGATCTGATTCGGCAAGGTCGATACGAAACTTACATGGAAACGTTGGTCCAGGCGTTCAATTCGCAGACGGTGACGGGATTGATGTGTCGCAATACATTATCCGTCGATTGGAAGGGGAACCTATTCGACTGTGATTTCAACCAAATGTTAGATCTCCACTCGCACGGGATTCCTCGTAATGTAAACGAAGTGACCGGTGCGAACGTCCACGATGTCATTGCTAGGAAAATTCGCACGGGCCGTCATTGTTTTGGTTGTACGGCGGGGGCGGGGTCGAGTTGCCAAGGTGCGATTGCCGAAGACGAAGCGTAGGCTCGGTTCGGCGAATCGATCACGGTGTAAGAAACAAACGAACGTTCCAATGGGATATGGAACTTAGCGACGCAACGCGTTTCGCTTTCTGACCAGATAAAAGACGTTTTCCAGTTCAGCTCGGCTCAGGTGTTTTCGGTGATCCCAAGCTCGTCGGTCGCTGGCGGACTCCATCCACCAAACCGCTTCTAGCAATTCTTGATCCGTCTTGTGGCCAACGTCTTCTCGGCTCCATTTGCCATAGGATGTTGCTGTAGGGTTGTCCATCGGATGTCTCTCGACTCGGTAGAGGATGATTAGCTAGGCAAATCCAGTTCTTTAGGTCGAGAATATTCGACCGATTCTTGGCCTTGGTCGATACACTTGCCAAGCATTTCCAATCGAGCCATCGCGTCTGGTGGTAGCAGCAAGCCGGATTCCATTATTTGACCTTTCGAACAAGAAGGTTTTGCCTCGAGAGATTGACGGACAGGTCCAATGGCAAATGTCGTACCAATAGAAATACGCCAAACTTTGACGCTGGCAGAGCCAAGAGTTGCCGCTTGTTTGTGCTTTGAGTGCGGTCGTTCAATGCACTTCGTCTTGATTGCGGGAAAATACTGGAAGTGTGGAGAATATGTTTGAGTTTGGCGTTTTCGATTGATCTTCTTGGGCTGCACGTGGAAATCGTTCAATCGGCCGACTTGGACAGGAACGTTACCAGATCGATTGCTTCGCCGGGCGTCAGCAGATCCAACAAGCCGCGTGGCATCAGTGACGTCGGCGAAGCTTCGTAGCCTTCAATTTCGGCAGCGGAAAATCTGCGATTCGAACCGTCATCTAACGTGAGGACGATGGCGCCGCCTGTCTTGTGATCCAATTGGAGTCCTCGATGAGATTTTCCGTCCGAAGTGTACACAATCCAAGCTTGGTACTGAGGAGCGAAGTCATTGGATGGATGAAGAATGGCATCGACAATCTGAGCCTTGCTCTTGGACTTGCCAACGTTACTCAAATCGGGTCCCAGTACGCCACCCTTGCCGTTCAAGCTATGGCATTGTCGACACTGCGACCGCGTATCCAGGAACACTCGCCGGCCTCGTTCTTCACTCCCTTTTGCTGACAGTAACGTGTCACGCCATTCGTCTTCCGAGCGATTCTGTCCGGACGAAGGTAATTGTAGCCGTTCGGCAACCACTGGACGTAACGTAAGTTGGGCTAACTGGTTGTTGAGCTGCGGATGGCGATCGCGTGCGAGCCACGAACGCAGGGTCCGAGCGGCTTCGATGGCGATATCATCGTTGGCGTCCGTCAATAACGACATAAGGAATTGCGTGTCTTTCCATTGGACATTCGCCAGCGCGAACAAGGCATCGGCGCGCACAGAAGCTTCTTGCTGTTCGTCGATCGCGATGGATACTAGCTGACCAAGAAATGGTGTGCGCTGCGGCGCATCTAAATTGGCAATACGCCGAATCGAGGCAACTTGGATTTCCGGTTCGGAATGTAGCCACTGGGACAACAAGTCGTTGTGATTCGCTGCCAGTTCATCCGAGAGACCGGCAATCAGATGGCCGCGAACTGCAGGCGATAACGACGCGTCCTGAGCTAATCGGATTTCAAAGTCCGGCGGCAGTCCGCACCAGTTCGGCGGACCGATTCACCGAATGTTGCCTTCGCTGTCGAACAAAATCTTTCCTGTGAACATGCCACTGTCGCCAAATACGTTTCCAACAACATCGGCGTTACAGGGGCAATTTCCAGCGACTTTTGCAGTTCAGGCAGCAGAGATGTTTGCATCGATTCACCGGCCCAAATCAATGCCGCTTGTCGAATGGTAACATCCGTGTCGACTAAGTAACGGCGTGAATGGCGACTGCGTCATCCGGTGTTCGTCGGCGTTGCGCCAGCACTGCGGCTAAGCGAATCTGGCGATTGGACGATGTGCGAAGTTGGTTGCGCAGTGTATCGTTTCCTGCATCACTCAGCTTCATCACAGCAGCATGGCGGACGACGCTGGAAGAATGCTGCAACGCGTCTGTCAGAGTTGCTGCGTCCAGCGGATTATTTTGGTTTTGTAGCGTTTAATGGTTGTTCGAACGGGATCGGGCAGGGGAGTGGAGAATTCGGGCAGCGGTTCTTGCAAAGATGAAGACGCGGCCGCCGCGGCTGGTGAGATTCGCCAGATTCGACCTTTGCCGTGGTTCGGATAGTCGACCAACATCCAATCGGTCACAAACAGGTTGCCGAGTGAATCGGCTGCGAAGGCCACGGGTCGAAAGTTCTTGTCGCCGATAACAAACGGCTGGTGGGGCGTGGAACGAGCGTTCCGTTTTGATGAGAAAGTTGAAATCGTTCGATCGAATTTCGTTCAAATGGACACCAGCACACTGTCTTGGTAGTCGATCGGCAGAGATGTGCGTCGGCAGTCGATCGGGCCGCTTGCCGCCTCGCCCGTACCGGCCAAATACGGGAGCGTGCCGGGCAGTTCGCCGTCCCAGCCTTGGTACGGATGTGTTCCGGCGCCTCCATAAATCGACTTGTAACCATAGTCGCCGCCGAAAAACCGCTTGCAACAAACGATTAGGGCCTCGAGCGTCCGGGTCGTTGTCTACAACCAGCAAGCGTCCGCCGCATCGAATTTCAGATCAAAGGGATTCCAGAATCCTGTGGCGAATTCACCATCTTCGACTTCCGTCCGTCGACTGCGAATGATACTACCGCCATCGCCATAACTTCGACTAACGATTCGTCCGGTCCTGCGATGCGATACATGACTGCCCGTGTTGCCTCGAGCAACATACATGTGACCAGTCTTATCGAACGTGATTCCCAAAAGGCTGTTATGAGCGTAGCGTTCTTGCGTTTCCAACTGCAGCACGACATGGTGACTGGCATGCCATCGATTTCTATCTGGCAGGTGGACAACGGTTCGAGCGCACACGACGTACAAATCACCGTCTGGCGAAAACGCCAAATTCATCGCTTCCCGTAATCCGTCGGCAAAGACAGACTGCTGGTCAAATTGTCCGTCGTTGTCTCGGTCTACAAACACCTTGATGCGATCCGACGTGGGGCCAGCGTAGGACTTCGATCGTAAATGAGTGTGTGATTCGATGACAAAAATGCGATCGTCCGCGGAAATGGCCATACCGATGGGCGTGACGATGTCAGGATCTTCGGCGAACAAGTTGATTTGAAGTCGACGGTCAATCACGCGTGGAATGGGCGTGTCCTGGGCCTTTATCGAAGAGGCCGGAATAGTCACGGTCGCGATCACCCACGCGATTGTCATGCGAATAATGCGGTTTGGTCCATTTCATTCGGTGGTGGTTTCCTGAGTTCTGTTGGGTCAATCTGTTCGAGCAGGTTTTGGCATGCATCGACGTGGGATTGATAGATGGAATTCGTCAACAACTCGTTTCGCGTCGGCCAACGCTTGCGATAAGACATGCAACCGCTTTTTCGCGTTGGTCTAGTTCGTCTAGATCCGAGCTCTTCGCCATCGAGAACGCACGTGGTCAATCTGAAAGGGAATCATTTGGTTGTTTGGCAGCCAACGGTAAAACGCTGCTCGCTTTTGAAAATAGACGCCAACGCATTCGGCAGGTCGTATTGTCGCTCGTAATGATTGGCTTCGATTTCAGTAATGGTGTTGTAAGTGTCGCATGCTGTGGCTTTTCGTCGATGGTTTGCGGTGGAATTCCAGGTATCGGCGCGCTTCGGCTTCAACATTCTCTTTTGTTGTCTTCTGATTGGTGCGCCTGAACAAGCGTAATCGAGGCGGCGGCGGTTCAGGAAATCGGACGTCGTCAGGACGAAGTCTTGAGCGCTTGAAGCATTTCATCCTTTGGCTGGTTCCAATGTTCCGTCGACTTGTAAGCTGTGTAGCTGAAATAGATGAAACAGATCAAAATGGTATGCATTGTCTGGGTGTCGCGGATAACTTTCGAAAACCGCCAACGCACGAGTTTCTGACTGGCTCGCTCGTTCTTTTTGACCGCTGGCGTTGAGCATCATGGACCATTGATGCAGTGTCGTGGCAAATTGGTCCAGCAAGGCTTCATCGTCTGGACGGCGCTGTAGGACAAGTTCATACACGTCGACGTTTTTTCCAGGACCATTGCCTTTTCTTCGGGGTCCTGATATTTGCGGCCAGGTGATTTTAGAGGAACAAACAGTGTGTAGTTCAATCCGTGGTGAGCGACGTCCAGGTTTTCTTCGGCTTCGATATAACGTTTCGCCGCAGACTGCCAAAGAATCGTCATGCCTGCCAAGGCGATCATGCCGGTCAGAAGTAATGCAGCAGAAAGAGCGGTTACGGTTCGATTCAATCGAACCCATTCCGTCATGCGGCGAATACGCGATGATGGTTCGCCTTCACACTGATGTCACGGACGAACCGCTGAAGGCTTCACGCCCAATTTTCCGACTGTTTGCGCGGTTGGATGGCTCCTTGCTCGGGCATTTTAGGCAAATGACTTCTAAATCAATGTGACGTTAGGAGCCAACTGCCGAATCGGCAACAACTTGATTTCTTTGTAAGGCGGTAAGTTGCCGAATGAGCGATGATTCGCGAAAGGGCGGCCGACCTGTGAGTAAACGGTACAACGTGCGCCAATTCCGTAGACGTCGATTAGGCTGGAACGAGTCATTCGAGTTCGAATCACATTGTTCTGGTGTTGAACAGCTCAGAAGTTCCTAAAATCACTCCCGAAATGGTCTGGGACATTTGTGTTGACTTCAACGAGCAATCCCGAAGTCGGTGACGACGGTTTGACCAGCTGGAGTGACAAGAATGTTGCTGGAGTCAAATCTCGGTGCACGATGTGTGCTGCTATTGGATGAGTATGTTCTCACGCTGCGAGTGACGCTTAGCAACAGTGTGGCAATTTGTTTGGCGTCACAGTGGTTTTGTTCTTACATGATGGTCAATCGTCGCCATCGATCAAGCGGCATGATCAAATAATGCAGGCTAATGGTGTTGGTCGAATTTTGGCGATACCCGGGTGGTCCAATTCGGAAAGGATCAGTCGTTCTGCGATCAAATCGATTCGCTGGCGTTGTTCTGCATGGCGGTGTTTTCGAACAGAACTTTGATTGCCACCGTTCGTTTGACTGGCTGGGAGTGGTGGATGGCGTGAAATACCACGCTATTGCCGCGACCAATTTCGTGCTGCAAGATGTAGCGACCCAGTTTTGTCCCCGGCTTCCATTGATCCGCGATAGGCACTTCGTTTCCATCTGGGGTTGTGGTGCCGGTGACGGAAGCAACGGTTTTCCCAGAGCGATTCGTCCAGAAACTTTGGCGCGTTCCGCGGCGTTGTTCCAATGTTCTTGATCGGCATGGCTGTCGGACGATGGAGACGATGGGTGTTGATCTTTCATGCAAGTCTCAATCAATGATCGTGTAGACGCCTGTTCGCTCGGAAGTCATGCTTGAGCATTTCGTCCGCCAGCGTTCGATACAGCCAACACCATACCGACCGCCATTCCCATTCGACCGTAGAAATTCCGATTCCCAAAATTTCCGCGCAATCTCTTTGTGAGTGTTGCCGCCAAGAAACGCAGTTCAACCACTTCGGCTTGTCGCGGATATTTTTCGGAAAGTTCAATTAGGGCGTCATTCAGCAGAATCAGTTTGACACGCCCTGTGCATCCAGTGCGTCCAGGATAAACTCGAACGGCAGACGATGCATATCTGCTCCGCGTTTCTGACGCGTCTGTTTACGAGCCTCATCGACCAGAACTTCCCGAACCGCTTCGCATACGCTGCCACTGCCAGATAGCGTCGATTGGGCGCGAAGTCTAAACAGTTAGAGCGAAAGAAGTTTCCGGAGGAAGACTTCGCTGACAATGTCGGTTGCGTCGTGTTGATCACGGGGCATGTTCCATTTTAGTCGTCGCAATTCTCTGCGAATGGTATCGGCGAGCCAGCGAGCAATCTGGTCTTTTGCCTGAGGGTTACCTTCGCGTGCGAGTAGCAGGATTTCCGTAATTTGAGAGCTGGCCATGAAGGTGCGGGTAGCGAATTGAACGGGCTGGGGGATATCGAACGAGATTAACTCCTAGTAGAAATCACAACGCAGTGTCATGCAAGTATGAAATGCCGTTTAGTGGTTTACCGGTTGGTCTGTTTTCGCACACGCGAGATGTTCGAACCGAATTGTTGTAACGTCCGGAACATGTTCGGTGCCCGTCGGTCACTGAAAGAAACACCGCGCCAACTCTGCTATGATGGTCAAATCGCCTGGTTCGAATCCTGTGTTCGCGTTTCATTGGACAGGCGTGAAGCGTGCTTGGGTTGGAGTGGTTCGCTTTGTCTAACGTGTGTAATTAGGAATCGAACAAATGCAATTGCGACGATGTCTATTTTCAGTATTTGGCCATGTGGCGCTGGCCGTTTCCCTTTGCTTGCCGGCAAGCAAACTAAATGCAGATTCGCCCAACGACGTACTGTCCGAATACTTTGTGCAGCAAACGGCGCGGCTTGAACACGATTGTCTGTCCGGTATTGACAGCCTGGAAGACTGGAAAAAAAAACGGATCGAACTTCGTCAACAGCTGCTGTTTATGTTGGGATTAGATCCGCTGCCGGAAAAGACTCCGCTGCAAGCCACCGTGACCGGCCAAACGGAACACGAAGAATTCACCGTGGAACATGTCCACTTTCAATCTCGGCCCGGTCTATACGTCACTGGCAATCTTTACTTGCCAAAGAATTCAGACGGACCGTTACCGGCAATCTTGTATGTGTGTGGCCATGCTTCGTCCAAAGAAGGTTCGGTCAGTCATGGGAACAAGACCAAGTATCATCATCACGGCAGCTGGTTCGCTCGGAATGGTTATGTCTGTTTGACCATCGATTCACTACAGCTGGGCGAAATCGAAGCCACGCATCACGGCACCTATCGCTATGATATGTGGTGGTGGTTGAATCGAGGTTATTCGCCGGCGGGCGTGGAGGCGTGGAATTGTGTGCGAGCGTTAGATTATTTGCAGTCTCGCAGCGAAGTTGATCCGGAACGCCTGGGAGTCACCGGACGCAGCGGCGGCGGTGCGTATAGTTGGTGGATTGCGGCCATTGATGAACGAATTAAAGTTGCCGTGCCCGTGGCCGGCATTACCGATCTACAGAATCATGTGGTGGACGGGTGCGTGGAAGGACATTGTGACTGCATGTTCATGGTCAATACGTTTCAGTGGGACTATCCCGCCGTGGCGGCGCTGGTGGCACCTCGGCCGCTGCTGATCAGCAACACCGATCGAGATTCCATTTTTCCGCTGGAAGGCGTTGTGCGAACACATGCGAAGGTGCGAAATATTTATCAGCTCTATGGTGCGGATGAAGATCTGGCGTTGCATATTACGGCCGGTCCGCACAAGGATACGCAAGAGTTGCGAATTCATGCTTTTCGCTGGTTCAACAAATACTTGAAAGGGACGGACGAACTGATTCATTCGGCGGCCGATTCGTTTTTCGAGCCGCACGAATTGACCGTGTTTCGTCCCAATGAACTGCCGGCGGACCATCGCAATACCACTATTCATGATTCGTTCGTTCCAGAAGCGGTTGGATTGTCATCGGGGGCTTCAGCCGAACAAAAGCGAGAGCGGCAACAAGACGTTCTGCGTTTGCTGCAAGAATATTCCTTTCGACCTTGGCCGGAAATCGAATCAGAACCCTTGGACATTCAACGGCAGTCAGTGTCTTTGAACGACAATGCCAAACACATGTCATTGACGGAAATCAAATTCCAATCGCAACGCCCGTTCTTGTTGCCGATGTTTATGGTCCAAGGTCCAGATGCGGATGAAAACCGAGTGGTTTTGCACATGATGAACGAACAGGACTGGACTGATTTTTCCGGAGCGGTCGCGTTTGCGGCGTCGCAGGGCCAAGCGTGGGCGGCACAATCAGCCGAACCAAACGAAACGAGTCTCAAGAATTTGGTGCAGCGAATCACTGACGATGCGGCAGTGCATTTGTTTTTTGCCAGTCGAGGTATCGGGCCAACCAAATGGGAAGCGGATGATCGAAAGCACGTACAGATTCGCCGCCGCTTCTATCTGTTGGGCCAAACATTGGATGGCATGCGAATTTTTGACCTTCGACGCGCGATTCGGGTGGTTCGCAGCGAATTGGGGCCCGATGTGACGCTGGAATTGGCTGGTTCGGGCAAAACAGGCATGCTGGCGGCGTACGCCAGCTTGTTCGAACCGACAGTACGGTCACTTTCGCTGCAGCATCTGCCCGATTCGCATCGTACCGGCCCAACACTGCTGAACGTCAGTCGGTTCACGACGTGGGAAGAAGTCATGCAGTTGGTCAAGTCACGGTACGTTGTTTCGGAATAGAATCTGAGCCAAGCGGGACCACCACGCGAATCTCGCATTCCATTCGTAATGGAGATTTCGACTGGGAGGCGACTTTCGATCCGCGTCTCAGCTGTCTAGAATATTTTTTGTTTTTCGTGCAAGGATTGGTTGGATCAAATCTTACGATTCTTCTTCCTTAGCACCACCGGGATTCCAGTTTACGCAAATCAAGTAGATCGAGGAAAATGTAAATGGCGACAACTTCAGCGGGTAAGTCATCAGGAGCATTGATCGTGCGGTTAGCGATCATGATGTTCCTTCAGTTCTTTATTTGGGGTGCTTGGTACGTCGCAATGGCAGGTTTCCTGACGGAAGCCGGTATGGCGGAAGCGGGGCCGGGTGGTTCTTACGCTGCGGCGGCCTATACGGTAGCTCCCATTGCTGCGATTATCGCGCCACTGACGTTAGGCCTGATTGTCGATCGGCTGTTTAATACCGAACGAGTTTTAGCGGTAGTGAACCTGGTTGGCGCTGTACTACTTTGGATCGCCCCGAATTTAGCAAAGTCGGGGGCTCCTCAAAGCGTGTTGGGACAATTTACGCATCCCATGATCTTGTGCTTGTTGGCGTATATGGTTTGCTATATGCCGACGCTGGGCTTGACGGCCAGTTTGTCGTTCAAGCATTTGGCAAATGGCGAGAAAGAATTTCCTGTCGTACGCGTTTTGGGCACTATTGGCTGGATTGTTGGTAACTGGGCCATGTGGTTTGGGAGGTCGATAACAGGTGACTCGGTGGCGTATGCTGATAGTTCGCCTCAGATTTTTCGAGCAGCTGCCGTAGCATCCGTAATACTTGGCGTCTACTGCCTGACGCTACCCAAAACGGCGCCGCCTGCAAAGGGCGAACCGATTTCGATTGGCAAGATTCTTGGAGTGGATGCGTGGGCCTTGTTGAAGGACAAAGCATTTTTTGTGTTTGCGTTGGCTTCGTTCCTGATCTGCATTCCGTTGGCAGGCTATTACGCGCACGGTTACAACTTTGTTGGCGCCATGGGGATTGAATTATTTGGTTCGACGACGGGTGCGATGAGCACGGGCCAGATGAGCGAAATCTTCTTCATGTTGATTATGCCGTTTTGTTTTGCTCGGCTTGGCGTCAAGAACATGCTGATCATTGGTATGTTGGCTTGGGCTGTGCGCTACGGACTTTGGGGTTACGCATTTGGAAACGAAGGTGTGTTGCTGACTCTGCCAGTCTTCCTGGGAATCCTGCTCCACGGTATCTGCTACGACTTCTTCTTTGTTACCGGGATGATCTATACCGACAAGAAGGCCAAGCCAGAAGTTCGAGGTCAAGCGCAGTCGCTGATCGTGATGCTGACGCAAGGGCTGGGCTTAGGAATCGGTGCCCAAGCATTTGGTTCATGGATTCAAAAGTGTACCGACGCAGAAGGTGTCCTGGACTATTCGCGGTTTTGGTTTGTTCCCGCTGTATTCGCGCTTGGCGTGATGGTTGTATTTGCCATTGCATTCTGGGATCGCGCTGCTGACGAAAACGCTGTCTAAATCAACTTGATGGTTGATTCGCTCAGCAAATCAGAACAACGGAACCAACAGGCGAAACGGCTGTGGTTCCACTTTTTTATGGTCGATTTCGTTCGCACTGCAGAACTAGCTTGGCCAGTTCTGGTCGGCAGTTGAAACGCAGGTGACGCGTGCCGGAAACGCCTCGGCTGACATGCATCAGCGTCGGTGCTTCGAAGAAAGTACCGCTGGCGTATTTCACTCCGAAACGACTTGGCGCGAACACGGGGCCAATTACCGGAAAGCGAATTTGTCCGCCGTGCGTGTGACCTGCCAATAGCAAGTCAACATCGTGTCGTTGTGCCCAATAGAATTGATCGGGGCTGTGGGAAAGAATGATTTGAAATGGACGCTTTCCGTTCACTTCGGGCGGACATTCTGACATGTCGGTTGCCTTGCAGAACCAAGGCAATTCGTTGCCACCCAGAAAAATCGGTTGGCCATTGATTTCAATCAGCTTGCTTCGACCGCCCAAATCAAAATAGCCGTTCTGCATTAACGCGTTGCGGACGCCCATTTCATTTTTGACTCGCAAATCATGATTGCCCAAGATGAAATAGACACCGTACCTGGATTTGAGCCCGGCCAGGCATGTGTTCAGCCAGCTCATGCAGTACGGCTTGTCAATGATGTCGCCGGTGATGACCACGATATCGGCATCCAGCTGATTCGTCTGTTCTACAAGCTGTTCAAAGAAGGGTTCGGTCAGCGTTCCGGTTAGATGCAAATCGGATAGATGAGCGATCGAAAGACCGTCCACGGCGGGATTGAGCCGAGGCATTCGCAGCGATTTTTCGTGCACCGCTAGTTCAAATACTTGGTTCATCGGCAAGCTGGTGAGAAACCGAGTCATCGTCGAACCAACCGGCCGATAACCAATTTCGGCGTCGATCTTCACAACCTTGGTGTGATTCGAAACCAATCGTTCCGTAATGGTCAATTGCATTAAGTATCGAACCCAAACCGGGATGGCGATGATGGCCGAAGCGGCACAAATCACAGCGTACGGAATCGCAAGCGGCCACAAGCGATCGGCTTGTAGCACCGGATGAGCGGGGCGGAAGATCCACCAGGCCACTGTTGCGATCGGCGCACCAAATAAGAACAAGTACCAGACCTTGTCCACTTTCTTCAAAAATCGGTAGGGCAGGGCAGTGGCGTGCAACCGGTTCACAATCCAGGTGCAAACGGATAAATGCCCAATCAACAGAAACAGTCCGGTAAGTAGAAGAGCGATCATGTTGCCTTACAAGGACAAAAGGGCGGGTTGGACAATGACCGAATGTTAGGCCGTCTTACGATCAAATTAACGGGAAGCTAAGCCGACGTCACTTTGCCCAGCGTTTCGATGACTCCTTCAACGACGCTCAGCAATTGGTCCAATCGGAACGGCTTGTACAGTACCGCGTTTTGCGGCAACCCGGCTTGCCGAGCCTTTACAATGGTATGGCCTGGATCGTAGCCAAACCCGGTCATCAGTACTAGCGGAACCGGGTCCATCAGATCCTTCAGCTTTAAGAGTAGCTCATAGCCAGACATGTCGGGCAAGCGAATGTCGGAAATGACGACATCGTACAAATTGTCGGATTCCAGACAGCGAATCATCTTGGTTGCTTCCCCGCCGTCATGCGCCGTTTCCACCACACAACCGTATCTTTCCAATAGGTTATGAGCTGCACTGCGCACCGTTTCGTCGGCATCCACAACCAAGATGCGACGACTTCGAAGCTGCGGCCGATACGAAATCTGCATACTGACCGGAACGGCTTCCGCCGGCGCCATCTCTTGGCCAACCTTGTGAATCAATTGCTTGATGTCACGCGCATTCCGTAAGATTCGTTGCAACCGGTCGACGACGGACGAATCGTGTCCGATGTACGTTTCCATCACGTTGACAGCGTCATTCAAAATCTCGTCCACTGGCAACGCTACTTCGCGATGAATTGCTTCGGCACTGGCTTGAGCGGTATTGGCTTGTTGAGCTTCTAGCAATTGAAGCGTATTGAGCGAATTGCCAATGTCTCGAGAAAAGATTTCCAAGAATTGCATATCGCTTTCGGTAAACGCATGCGGCTTGGGGCTTTCTACGTTAAACGTCCCGATCACTCGATCATGCTGAATCAGCGGGACGGTCAACGACGTTTTGGCACCTTTGCAGCCTTCCAGGTAGAGTCGATCTTTGGTGGTATCTTCACACAAATAGCTCTTGCCTGTAGCCGCCACAAAACCGGTGACCCCTTGTCCCTCGGTGGCCGCGTGAAGTGGTCGCTGAGCGGCTTCGTCCTCAATGCCTTCCGACAATAACGGCACTAGTTCCTTGGTGTCGCTGGTCAGCAAGCGAATCTCCACAACATCAAAATTGAGCAACTCTTTGGTGTAGTGCAAAATGTTGGACTTCAGAAGTTCAATCCGATCCTCAATTTGCATCTGAAAGACTTCGTCCGCTGTAAGATCGGCCAAAGCCGTCCCCGCGTCATGAATTGCGGCAATCTTCTGCTGATGTTCCACTTCCTTCGTGACGTCGCGCATGGTAACCACCAAACGCGGCGGCAAGTCGTCTTGGCTGCGAATGGCAATGCAGTGGATTCGCAAGAAACGATTTCCTTTGCATTCCATTGTGAACGACCGAGATTCACTAGAGTTCCAAGCTGCGGACAGCGGGCCGAATTCTGGTTCGTCCAGCTTGCATTCGACGGCATCTAAGAAGGGCAAACCAACGGCTTGTTCGGCACCAATCCAGCGAATGGCATAGTCATTGGCCCAAACAATCTTGTTTTGCTGGTCCAACAGCACAATACCGTCCGGCATGCCTTCCAAGATGATGTCACTTCGCAGCAACCGCCGAACTCGCCCGGCACTTAATGCCCCTGACGGTAAAATAAAAATGCCATCAAGTTGATGGCAGATAGTTTCATCGTCGGCAGTGGAGAGGTCTTGCGTCGAAATGACTTCACAATGTTCTTGAAGCCAGACCGCTAATGGGTCGCCAAGTTGGTCGACCTTTCCGACGCACAGTATCTTTGGCTTCGGGGACAACTTAGTTGACTCCTTAATGTAATTTGCCCACGGTGAAATCTGGCAACACGCCTGTGGAATTATAGGACGAAGATGCCGATAATCGCACGCCCAATATCACAGATTTCCACTTATTCAAATCATAAATCGTCATTCCCTCCACGACAAGTTCACGGTGGTAGGACAATTGCTGCGTTTAAAAAATGGTCGTGTTTTGCAGATTGTTGCGGCTTGTGCGGATTTCGGGCTGCCAGATGCCGCGAATCTGATTGAGTTTCCTCTTGGCCAAAGGTAGGATCTAATCCGTTCCAGAATTGCCATCGGAAGGAGGCCAGGTTCGTGTCCCAATTAATGTATCAGCACCCGCCAATCGGACGTCGTCAAGCATTGCAGGCCGGCGCAGTCAGCTTATTAGGACTTGGAACGAACCACCTTTCATCACTGCAAGCGGAAACGCCTTCTTCGACACCGCAAAGGCGAATCATCTTTATTTTCCTTTCGGGCGGACTGGGGCAGCATGATAGCTTTGATCCCAAACCGAACGCGCCTGAAGAAATTCGCGGAGAATTTCAGCCCATCGCCACTCGTACACCCGGTCTGCAAATCTGTGAACATCTTCCTCAATTGGCCCAGCGTAGTCACTTGTGGTCGGTCGTTCGCAGTTTAACGCACCCCTACAATGAACATTCGCAAGGGCACATGGTAATGCTGTCCGGTCGGACCGAATTGCCCATCAACTTTAGCCCCAACGGACCCAAGCCAACCGATCACCCGTCCATCGCTTCGATGGCCACGCAGTTGACGCCCATTCGCAACAACTTGCCGCCCGCAATCGTTTTGCCCGAAAAACTGATTCATCGCACTGGAAGAACCATCCCGGGCCAGTTTGCTGGATCCATGGGCGGAGACTTCGAACCGTATTTCCTAAATTGCTGCCAATTCAACGGCGAATCGTACGGTGCTTGGCCGAAGTACGGCTTTCACCATCAACGTGGCGAGGAAAACCCAGCAAACCTAAAGTTTCTGACACCCAGTTTGGAATTGCCCGAAGGGTTTTCACAAAAGCGTTTGGCAAGCCGAGTTGGATTGCTGCAGCAGATTGAACGACAGCAACGAGAATTCGAACGCTTGGCCGAAGTAGAACCGTTTGATCGCTTTCAGCAACGAGCGATCTCGATGTTGGCCGATTCCAAAATCAAAAACCTTTTCAACGTCACGCAAGCCGACGACAAGACGCTGGACCGGTATGGAAGACACACGTTTGGTTGGTCCTTGCTGTTGGCTCGACGCCTAGTCGAAGCCGGTGTTAGCTTAGTCCAAGTTAATCTGGGCAACAATGAAACCTGGGACACGCACGGCAACGCGTTTCCTCATCTGAAAAACTATTTGCTGCCGCCCATGGATCAAGCGGTTTCCGCGTTGTTAGATGATCTAAATGATCGAGGACTCTTGGAGGACACTTTGGTAGTCATGGCTGGCGAATTCGGGCGAACTCCCAAAATCTTTGGCTTGCCCGAACATTACGCGTTGCCCGGTCGAGATCACTGGGGAGCGGTGCAATCGGTCTTCTTCGCTGGTGGCGGAGTGCAAGGCGGACGAATTATTGGCGCTTCTGATAACCTGGGAGCCTACCCCGCCGACGATCCACAGACTCCGGAAGCCTTCGCCGCCACTATCTATCATTCGCTAGGAATTCCTCGTCAAAGCACTTGGCACGATCTGCTGGATCGACCCTTGCCCGTCTACCACGGTACGCCCATCGCTGGACTTTTTTAGTATCTAGCGATTTTTCGGCAGAGCCAAAACCGTAGTGGATGAGGTGACGAATCCCAAAATACGCAGCGAATTTGCGGCAGAACCAAAACCGTAGTGGATGAGGTGACGAATCCCAAAATACGCAGCGGTTTTTTCGGCAGAGCCAAAACCGTAGTGGATGAGGTGACGAATCCCAAAAATACGCAGCGGTTTTTTCGGCAGAGCCAAAACCGTAGTGGATGAGGTGACGAATCCCGACATTCACGCAGCAACGCTCGAAGATGGCTTTATTCCCGAAACGGCTGCTGTTGTTCGAATAAACGCAACCGATCTTCCAGCGGCCGTGCCACGTCGTCTGCAACCGGTCCGCTGGCTTCCATCTGCTGCATCATTTGGCGAACGGTCTGGATCGCTTTTTCGAAGTCGCCGTTTTCGGCATATGCGACCGACAGCGTGTCCAGGAATTGCGGTTCGCGAAACCTGGTCGCTTGACACACCAATTCCGCCAATTCGACCGCTCGCTGGCCGTTGCGCAACGAATCATCTTGATCTGTGGCTAGAATCCAAGCCAAGTTATTTGCCGCCAAAATCTGCTTCGGATCCAGCTCTAAGGTGCGTTGATATGCCGCCGCAGCTCGCTGGCTTTCGCCCAATTTCCCATACGTAGTGGCCAACCGGAAATGTACGTTCGGATCGACGGGATTCTTGGTTCGAATCCGTTCTAACAACTGTGCAGCGGCCTTGTACTTTTGCTGTTTCAACAGGTTCAACGCCAAGCCCTGTAGCGCATCCAAGTTGTCTGCGTTGATCTTGCACGCCGCCACCCATTCTTGCTGCGCTTGCGGTAGTTGGCCGGCTACTTCCAGGCGTCTCGCCAGTTCCAAGCGAGGTCGAAAGTCTTCGGGATTGTATTCTGACGCTTGACGCAAAGCGTTTAAGGCTGCGGCGGAGTCTCCTTGCGAATCGAGCAAAACCGCCTGTACGAAAAGGACGTCGGCCAGCTTTTGCGGATCCGAATTTGCCTGACTTCGGACGAATTCTCCCAAGTAGGCAATCGCCGCCGCAATGTCGTTGTGGTCAATCATTTGCGAAGTGACCGATGTTGGTTCCAACGGCGCCACGCCCAATCGCCAGCGTCCAGCGAACGGAACTGCTGCTTGGCGAATCTGCTCCGCTGGCTTTTCCAGCAGCTGCATGTCGTCCCACAGCTGCTGCCGAGTGACCGGTCCCTTGTAAATCACAGCCACATTTCCCTGCGAATCCAACAGAAAGCTACAGGGAATCGGCAAGGCGGACCAGCGGTCCATGACCGCTCGTTGAAAGTAATCAATCAACTGCAACGATTCCGGTTCGGCCACGGCCCATGCAAACGGAAACTTCATTCGCTCCATCAAATCTTGGGCGTGCTGCAAATTATCGTCACCGTGCACCGCATCGGCATTGATGGCCAAAACGTTCAGTCTCTGTTGTTGGAATTCGGCGGCATGCGACGTCCATTCGTTCAATTCGTGTAGACACGGTACGCAAGTGGTGGACCACACGTTCAGCAACGTGGGACCAGACAGCGTCGATGGATTCGAAAGGTTCGAACCGAAACCTGGTCGCAGCGTCCATTTCGGTAGTGGTAGTCGCGAAGGAAGCACAATTCGAGCTGTCTGAGTTGTTTCGCGAACCTGCTGTTCTTGCGAATCGAGCGGAAGTCGATTTTGCGGCGGTTGCCACCGTTCCGCCGCCGTTTGATCTTGCCGAATATCATAGAAACGGTTGACTTGGCAATCCGTAACTGTCTGCACCGCGTTTGCTTGTTTCAATGTTGGCCAACGCACCAAGATTTTTTCAATCGTTTCCGCGTCACTCAGGCCAAAATGCAGCCAGTTGCTGGACTGAGACAAAAAGGCATCGCCTGCGTGCAGTGTCTTGATCAACTTTGGCGAACTTCCATCCGCGTTGGGTCGCAATACAACTTCCACTCGCGCACCTACCGCGTTCCGATTGGTGTCACGCCCGTTGCCATGCAAACGAATCGCAATAAAGTTGCCTTTGGACGCCGTTTCTTGGTTCCGCAAAAGGCGAATGCGCGGCGCGGTCCGAGCGGTCATCCAGAGGTCCATTCGACCATCAAAGTCCCAGTCGCATAACGCGATCGCTCGACCATCATCGGCAAAATCGAGCCCGCTGACCGAACTGATCGAAGCGAATTGACCGTTTCGCATATTCAGGAAGGCGCAGTTCTTTTCGCGACCGCTAAATGAACGGTCTTCATGCAACAAGCGGTTGAGCGCTTTCCAACCTTGCCGATATCGTAACATCGAATCATTGGTCGATAAGTCCAACGGTGATTGCGACACAACTTGCCGCCAATAGACGCTTCACAAATCGCCGGTATCATCCGTCGAGATAAACCCGTTGGCCACCACCAAGTCTTCCCAGCCGTCGTTGTTCAGATCACAAAACCGACTTCCCCAGGCCCAGCGGCCCATGGTGATGCCGGCATCTTCGCTGACGTCTTGAAAACCGCCACGACCATCGGCTTGGAACAAGGAATTGCCTCGAGCGTGCCTTTGGAACTGTCGTTTGACATCGTCTTGATCTTGCGATCGAAACTGTCGCTGAAACGTAATGCGATTTCCCGCCGCCGAGAACATGTTGCTGACATAGAAATCCATCCAGCCGTCGCGATTCACGTCGGCCCAATTCACGGACATTCCGGCCGACATGTCTTCCACGCCTAATTCCGCTGCCACGTCATGAAACTGTCCGTTGTCGTTGCGATATAAATTGTTTCGCCCATAATCGTTGGCCACGTATAGATCACAGTCGCCGTCGTTGTCAAAATCTTCCCACGACGCGGCAAAGCTGAAGCGATTGTTGTTGTGATCCAGTCCGAACGTTTCCGTCGCGTCGGTGAATGTCCAATTCGCATCGTTGCGAATCAGCAAATTGCGGCCGCCGTTTTGCGCGTCGTGATACGGAATCGGTTCGCCCATCGCTCCCGTGCGAACTCGATCTCCTAACGGATTGTAGCCACACGAATAGATGTCCAAATCGCCGTCCAAATCGACATCTGCCGCCGACAGAGAAAACGTTTGCGCGAAGGTTGCCATCTCCGCCGCCAGCTGAAATTGACCGGCACCATCGTTTTGCATCAGCAAAATCCTAGACTCCAGTGCAACAACTAAGTCTTGGTCACCATCATTATCCAAGTCAATCAGCAACGCACTGGTGCTGTAGTCCAGCCAGTCGGTTCCAGAGTCCGCAGAACGGTCTACCAGCGTCCCGTCCGCTTGCTGCACGAATAACAGGTTCGGCAGACCGCCTTGCTGACAAACATAGATATCGTCCAGGCCATCGCTGTTTACATCGCCCACGGCCATGCCGTGATTTGCCACCACGTCTAAGCCAAACGTACGAGGCAACCGGCTGCGCCAATGATCTGTGCTGTAAAGCAAGTGATCGGTATAAGACGAATTGTTTTGCAGCACTGCCGCCGTACAATCGCCGAAAGTCGGTGCGGTGGAAGTTCGTTTGGTCACACTTTCACTGGACTTCGGTTCGATGGATTCGATGCGCAAAACAGAACCGCTACGGCTCCAGCGAACCAGCCAAGTAGACGACAGTTCGTGCCGCTGGTTTTGATGATTGATCCCGTCGGCGTGAAACAGAACCTCGGTTTGAATATTGGCCGAGTCGTTTTGAACCTTCACCACTTTGAACTTCAAATGCGGAGCTGGGTCGGTCAAAAATACGGTGTGAAATTCTTCGCTCAATTCGCTTAGCCTAGCGGTTCCCGTGTTCGAAGCAGTCGCAAACTGATCAGTTCGAACCACTTGCAACAGTCCATCGTCGAAGGTCGCTGGACCTTGATATGAAAATAAATGGGGTGCAGCGAACGTCGAGCTGATTAGATTTTTGTCTTCGGCATGTGCGGTGGTCGGTTGTGCGAGAAGATCGCCCCAGCGAGCCAGCGTTTCGCTGGCCATCGCGCCGATGGTTTCCGTTTCCCAGCCGTCTTGTTCCGGATCGATCCGGTTGTAGGCATCGGCCAGCGGAGCCACAAAGTTTGGCGATTCGGACGTTGGCAAATAGGCAACCGCTGATTCGCCGGTCTGTTCTTCTATCGGTTCGGACACAGCCGCCATCGAGTTTCCCGAAGCTTCGTTGTTTGGCCGAGTTGATTCGGGAGGCGCATGTGGTAGCGGCGTTGCTTTCTGGCAGCCCGATGCCGCTACCAACAGCAACAGCAAGCTACGAACGGTCGTTCGGAAAATTCGGCCAACGCGACGCATATCAAACGGTCTCGGTCTTTCAGGCGTTCGAAACAAGAAATTTGCCAGTCTGGTAAGTTTAGCATTGGATCGAACGTGTGGTGTGATCCGCATAAAAGCGCATGCAAAAGGGCAGTGCGAAAATGCAACTGCCCTTAATGCCAATTGTCGCGAACTTGACTGACTAGCGACGGCGACGTAGCAGACCCAAGCCAGCCAGGCCTAGCAACGCCATCAAGCTAGAGCTCGGTTCGGGAACTCCGGACAACGGTACGCCTTGCAGACCTGCGTTGTAGATGGCACCGATTTCCGCTCCCGTGAGTGCTCGGTTCCACATACCAACGTCATCAATGCCACCGTCCCAAGTTCGGTAACCGTCACCGGCGGTGTCAGGGTTACCACCGATCATCAATCGGCCAGAACCATTGTTCGTCAAAGCGGTTGCGCCACCGGTTGCGACCAATGCACCGTCAACCCACAATTCGGCGTTTCCGCCGGCAGGGCTGATAGCAACCACATGGTGCCATTCGCCGTCGTTCACGTTGGGGCCAGTCGAATCATCTGTGGGGATATCGCCCGTACCACCAGCGTACGACATGATGTTCGATCCGCCACCGCGACGAGCAATTCGGTAGTCGCTGCTTTCGCCATGAGCGATCAGGGCTTGCCAACCTTGGTCAAACTGATTGACGGTCAACCATGCCGAAATAGACAGGCTTTCGCCCGCAGCGTCGATGTCCGCGCTGTCCGGTACTTCAATGAAACCTTGGTCGTCACCATTGAATACAGCGTATTGACCGCTGGCTGGCGAAGCTGCAAACGAAACACTGCTGCCAGGCTGAGAACCATTGTCGGCAACCGTACTGGCGTTTCCGGACAAGCTACCAGCTGTGTCCTCGAAATTGCCGTCCAGGCTCCAATAGTTCAGAAGTCCATCATGGACGCCTGCCGATGCAGTACTAGAAACTGCACAAAAGATGGCCAAAACGGCCCATTTTCCCCACGAAATACTCATGTCGCTTGTCCCTCAGAAAAGTTCACAACTGGAATTCATTAACCGTTCCTTGCACCACAAAAGGCACTTCTGTCCAGCTACTCTCACACCAGCATCGCCTTGGTGCTGACTGTGGAAACAGCTGAATTGAGTGCCTTCGTTAGCGTTACCTCTCGTTACGATTACGGCCGGCGCGCATCCGCCGGATAGGTCAGAACATAAATGAATTCTCGGTTAAGTCCATTCGGTTTTTCGAATTCGAACCACTTTTTTCAAGATTCGATATACTGTGATAAAAATTCTGAATGTCCATTTTTGAACTCGTGAATCGTGGTCTGAACATGAGGCCTCAGTTTGCGATTCCAATCGTCATTGAAACTTCTGAAAGCCGCACCGTTCATATAGGCGAATCGCGTCGCTCCAAGTGGACAGTGTTTCCAATTGCAAAGACTTCAGGTCGCGAATTTGGGCCACGCGGACAGCAGCAGTCACCAAGGACCGGCCGATTCCGCGAGAACGAAATTCGGGTAAAACGCATAGCCAATTCAGTGTGCCTACATCTTGTTGGCCGCGAACGGCGATTACTCCGACCAGCGAATTGGTCAAGCCTTGCTGGGAGCGAGCTGCCAGTAAGATTTGCCAACGATCGGATCGGTGCGCGAATTCCGCCTGAAATCGACGAACCGACCAGCCACTCGAACGCCCGGTCGGCAATGACGACTGGGACGCTGCGAAAACCGAATTATGGACCAGCAGCCATGCTCGAGCGTCATCGTGCGAATCAGGGTCCAATTCGACAATCTCGACGAATTCGGATGGCTCGGCGCCGTCTGCGCCTGGCAAATTACAGTCACTCAGTTCCAGTTTCATGCGAACAATGTGAATCGACATGGCGCCGCACGTCTCCTCCGTAATGCCATCAACATCGGCCGGTTTCCGGACAAACACACTAACGTATCGTAGATATCTGCGTGGACGTTTCAAGAATTTGATCGAAATGCACCTTCGCATGTTATAATTTGATAGAAATCTACCTCTTGGTGATTGATTTCTGTCATTCGAAAGCAGATAATCTGGCAAAGCAACGTGAAACAGCGAGATTTCCCGCCGATGCTCACGGAAGAACGACGCAACAAATTGTTGGAAGTGGTCAGCGCAAGGGTTTGTGTCGTTACCGGACTTGGCAAATGAACTGCAAGTGTCCGCGTCGACGGTTCGCCGAGATTTGGATTACCTGGAAGAAACGGGGCAAGCCAAGCGAACTCATGGCGGCGTGTTTTACACCGGTCCGTCGCCCAAACTGCCTCATTTCGAACAACGACAACAATCGCAATGGGAAGAAAAGCGTCAGATTGCGATTGCCGCTGCAAATTTGGTCCAGGATGGTGACACAATTTTGCTGGATGGTGGAAGTACTACCTACGAACTGGCGCAACAGTTAGTAGGTCGGACCATTCAGGTTGTAACGAATAGTCTGCCCGTTGCCACATTGTTTACTTCGGGCGGAAGTAGTGACCTAGTTTTAATTGGCGGATACCTTCACCAACGCACCGGCGTGTGTATTGGGCCGTACGCGAACGAAATGCTGCAAAGATTGAATGTGCAGCGAGCGTTCTTGAGTGTGGCCGGAATTAGTGAACGAGGCTGCTTTAATAGCAACTTGCTGTTGGTGGAAACCGAGAAAGCGATGATGGAGTCGGCGGACGAAGTGATTGTCTTGGCCGACAGCACCAAGTTTGGGCACCAAAGTTTGGCGTTGATGTGCGAGCTAAGCGAAATTGATCGCTTGGTTGTCGACAACCAAATTTCAGCCGATTGGCGAAAGCGGTTGTCCCAAGCCAACGTCGACGTGGTGGTCGCGGGTGAAAAATCTGCCAAGAAGAAAGCCAAACCGAAAGACACGGGACAAAGCGAAATATGATCAGTTCAGGATCAATTGATCGAACGACCATTGAACAAATCGTGCGACAGATTGTTGTCAGTAGTCTGGGCACCAATTCCGCGGCAAACCATTCGAACAACGGTGACCCGCAAGACGAATTAGTCGTCAGCATTTCCGCCCGGCACTGCCATCTCACCGACGAACACGTTGAAATCTTGTTCGGTCCGGGTGCCACCCTTACGTCGATGAAGCCGTTGTACCAAGACGGCTACTTCGCCGCAGAAGAAACGGTCATGCTGGTCGGTCCTCGGCGTCGCATGCTGCCCAACGTCCGAGTGCTCGGGCCTACTCGACCAGATAGCCAAGTGGAACTCGCTTTCACCGACGCCATTTCGTTAGGCATTGACGCTCCGGTTCGCATCAGCGGCGACATTCAAGGAACGCCGGGCTGCGTTTTGGTCGGTCCCAAGGGCGTGGTCGAACTTTCGCAAGGCGTCATCCGAGCGGCTCGGCACGTCCACATGAATCCTAGCCAAGCAGACTTTTATGGTGTCAAAAAGGGTGACGCCATGAAATTGCGGATCGAATCACCCGGTTGCACTATGGTGCTGGAAGACTTGATTGTGCGACCCGACGAAAACATCAAGCTGGAAGTCCATTTAGATACGGACGAAGGCAACGCATGTAATTTAGATGCAGCCACCAAGGTAGAACTGCTGAAGCAGACGCCGTGCAGCTGCCATGCGAAATAACAGAAACATGGTTTGTAACACCAACATGGTCACCGCGACCATGCATTCCTTTTTGATTTGAGTTTTTTACTCGGAGAATGATCAACATGGCAAAGACGATGGAAGCGTTGGGCATGATTGAAACCAAAGGCTTTGTGGCCTTGGTGGAAGCCACCGACGCAATGATCAAGGCGGCAAACGTCACCTTCTTGGGTTGGGACAAAGTAGGCAGCGGCATGGTCACTGCGTTTGTGACAGGCGACGTAGCGGCTGTGAAAGCGGCTACGGACGCCGGAGCGAACGCAGCCGGACGCGTGGGCGAAGTCATTGGCGTCCAAGTGATTCCGCGGCCTCACGACGACTTGCACCTAGTGCTGCCCGCAGCCAAAGCGGCTGCCAAGAAGTAGTCACAAGCGAAACGACAATTATTCGAATTAGGAAAACATAGCAATGCAAAACGCAATTGGTTTGATTGAAACAAAAGGTTTGATCGGTTTGATCGAAGCCACAGACGCCATGGCCAAAGCGGCCAACGTGCAGATTGTCAAACGAGTGGACATTGGCGGCGGGTTGACCACCACGGTTGTCAGTGGTGATGTCGGCAGTGTTCGCGCAGCCGTCGAAGCAGGCGCACAAGCCGCTTCGCAAGTGGGTGAATTGGCCGGCAGTCACGTGATTCCTCGTCCAGCAGAAGGCTTGGTAGAAGCGTTCTTTTAATGGATGTGTGATCGCCAGCGGATGGCGGTGATTCGTGGCGGTAGTGCAGGTTTCGATTTTCGGCAACAGGAGCGGTCGACGGGTTCGACCGAAAGGAAATAGATCATGATGATCTTGGTCGCAAATCTCGGTTCGACAAGCTTCAAGTATCGTTTGTTCGACATGACAAACGAACAGCAGCTTGCGCGCGGAGGTGTGGAACGGATTGGTTCGCCGCAGAGTGCTTGCTTTGTGGAAATCGGTGGTAAGCGAACGGAGATTTCAGCCGAAGTTCCCGATCACGCCGTGGCGGTGCGACAGTGTTTGGACCAGCTGACGCATCCCGAATCGGGCTGTCTGCAGGCTGCCAGCGATGTCAGCGCCATTGGTTTTAAGGCGGTGCATGGTGGACGCGTTTCCGGAGTCCAATTGGTGACGCCGGACGTGCTGCAAGCGATGTCTGAAATGAACTTGGTCGCTCCGGCACACAATCCACCTTACATAGCCGCCATGCGACTGTTGTCAGAAAAGCTACCGGAAATTCCATTGGTGGCCGCCTTTGAAACAGGCTTTCACCAAACCATTCCTGCCCGATTGAAGACCTACGCCATTCCCAAACAGTGGACGGAAGATTTTCAGATTCGCAAATGGGGATTTCATGGTGCCAGCCATCGCTACATTGGTGGTCGGATTGCACAGATTCTAGGACGCAGTGACTTGCGAGTGATCTCGTGTCACTTAGGCGGTTCCAGCAGTTTGTGCGCAATTCGAAACGGAGAAAGCGTGGCGACGACCATGGGCATGAGCCCTCAGACCGGTCTGCCGCAGAACAATCGAGTTGGTGATTTTGATCCATTCGCCTTGCCGTTGATCATGGAGCGAACTGGCAAGTCATTGGCTGAAGTGCTGGAGACGCTAGGCAATCAAGGTGGATTGCTGGGAATCAGCGGCAACAGTGGTGACATTCGGGACGTGGAAGCTGCTGCGGAAGCAGGTGATGTTGATTCCCAATTGGCCTTGGACGTCTACACCAGTGAAATTCGTCGGCATTTGGGCGGACTGCTAGTGGAACTGGGCGGTGCGGACGCAATTGTGTTTACCGGAGGCATTGGTGAAAACGGTTCGGCCATTCGACAAACTGTCTGCCATGACTTAGACGAATTGGGCATCACGTTGTGCAGTGACAAGAATGTGTCACTGACGGATCGCAGTGACCTGGGTGAATTTTCGCTACATGCCGATTCCAGCCGCACGCAAATTTGGGTCGTGCCTACAAACGAAGAAATCGTGGTGGCTCGTCAAGCAAAACAACTGTTGGAGAGTCGATAAATGTTTGTTGCCAAGGTCACCGGTTCGCTGATTGCGACGCAAAAGGCCGAAGCCATGGTCGGCTACAAGTTGTTGATTGTCGAACCGTATCGGTTGGAACCGAACCAGCGGCAATCGTTGGTGACCACGGGACGCACGTTTGTGGCGGTCGACACGTTAGGAGCCGGTGTGGGCGAATTTGTTCTCATTACGCAAGGTTCGAGCGCACGACTCACGCCCGAAACCAAGAACATGCCGATTGACACTGTGGTTGTCGGTATTGTTGACAAAGTACACGTAGAAACCGCGTGTGTTTACGCACGTGAAACAGACGATTGAAAGATTCAAACCAGTGGCAGATGAGTCACGATCTGCCCTGAAGCTGATTCGGCAACATTGAAGAACTGACTTTTGATTTATTTCGAACTTCAGGGCAGTTCCTGACTCATACGGTCGCACTGGTTTCGACACAAACGGGGCCGAAGCCAAAACGGGAAGCGAGAAAACGATGCAATTGAATGAACAGATGATTCGCAACGTCGTCAGTCAAGTGCTGGCGGAAGTGGGGCGAAATGCTCACGTCGGCAACGGCAGCAGTCTCCAGGGCCGACATGGCGTTTTTACCTGTGTGAATGAGGCGGTCAAAGCCGCTCGGCAAGCTTTTTTGGAACTGTCGACTCGTCCCAAAGAAGATCGCAAACGCATCATTGATCACATTCGGCGGATTTCGATCGATCAACGAGTGGAACTCGGGACGATGGAAATGAACGAAACCAAGATTGGCCGTTTGGAACACAAGATTGACAAGCTCAAAACGTTGGGCGAACGCACACCAGGTGTCGAATTCCTGCGCAGCGAAGTCTTTTCCGGCGACCACGGTTTGGCCGTCATTGAACACGCTCCGTTTGGCGTCATCGGCGCGATTACTCCGGTCACGCATTCCTTGCCCACCATCACCGGCAACGCCATCAGCATGATTGCGGGCGGAAATACGTTGGTCGTCAACCCGCATCCCAGCGGCAAAAACGTAGCTGCGGAAGGCGTTCGGCGTTTTAATGAGGCGATCGCCAATGACGTGGGAATTGACAATCTGATTTGTGTGATTGCGGAACCGACCTTAGAATCGGCCGACGCCATTTTTTCACATCGAGACATCGCGATGATCTGCGTCACCGGCGGTCCGGCGGTGGCCAAGGCGGCGTTGAATTCGGGGAAACGAGCTGTTGTGGCGGGACCGGGAAATCCGCCCGTGGTGGTCGACGAAACGGCGGACTTGGATCGAGCAGCTCAGTCGATCATTGCCGGCGCTTCCTACGATAACAATTTGCTGTGCATCGCGGAAAAAGAAGTCTTTGTCGTGGAATCGGTCTTTGATCGCATGTTGCAAGCGATGGAGCGAGCTGGTGCGGCGAGACTGAATTCGCAAGAAATTGATCGGCTGACTTCGGTAGCGATTGCACAAGTGGGCGAAGGCGATCATCGACACGATGTAGCGGCCAAGGACTTTATTGGCAAGAACGCCAGCGAATTGGCTCGAGCCGCTGGGAAGTCCATTTCCGATGACGTCATGCTGGTCTTTGGCGAAACGGACGAACACAATCCGTTTGTGCCCGTGGAACAGATGATGCCCTTCGTGCCGTTTGTGCGCTGTCGCCATGTGGACGAAGCCATCGAAAAGGCTCGCTTTTACGAGCACGGCTTCCGCCACACGGCCATTATCCATTCGAACAATGTCCGCAATATGACTCGCATGGGACGCATCATGGACACCACGTTGTTTGTGAAGAACGGCCCGTCGTTTAGTGCGTTGGGCGTTCAGGGCGAAGGTTACATTTCGTTTTCCATCGCTACGCCGACCGGGGAAGGTGTCACCACGCCGCTAACGTTCACGCGAGAACGACGGTGTTCGTTGATTGACGACCTGTGCATTTTGGGGCAGCCATAATGCAAGTGGGACGAGTGGTTGGGAAAGTGGTCAGCACGGTGAAGCACCGTTCTATGAACGGGCAAAAGTTGCTGTTGGTACAACCGTATTTGGTGGACGGAAAGACGGCGGACGGAGATCCGCAGATTGCGATCGATAGTGTTGGGGCTGGAATCGGAGAAGAGGTGATGATTACCAGCGACGGCCGGTTTGCTCGTGAACGTCTGGGCGTGGACGCTACTCCTGTCCGCTGGTCGGTGATTGCCATTAAAGACGAAGAACGCAAAAGCACAAAGTAGTTTGATGACGATTGGTACTGCGGAAATGGATCGAATTGTGGCCGAAGTTGTGCGGCGACTGCAAACGCTGTCGCACGGCAGCGAATCGATCTCTGCGCCAATCGCTACCACAATCACTGAATCAAATCCTTCGCCTAACCGTCTCACTGCATCACCGCCAAATCAGTTGGTGATTGGCGACCGATTAGTGACGCTGGCGCTGTTGGAAGGTCGCTTGCAGGGTGTTGATACGGTATTGGTGCAGCCCAATGCCGTCGTCACGCCGGCGGTGAAAGATGAACTTCGCCTGAAGAAGATTGCGTTGCGAACCGATTGCGGAGCGAATGCAGTGGTTCGCTCGAAGCAAGCCTTTGTGCTGCGAGTGATCCGAATGGCCACCAGCGTGGAAACCAGCTGGCTGCAACGTGCGGCGAATACGGTCGGTTGCGAATTGAAAATTCACGACGTCCAGGGCTGGATGGAAGTGCGAAACGCCATTTTGCGCTGGAATTCACAACAAGCCAAAGCCGTGTTGGTGATGACCGACCAACCGCATCGAGCCGTGTGCGAATGCAATCGGTTTGACAAGATTCGAGCGGTCTATTGTTCGGCCGCATGCAGTTGGAAAGACGTTCAACAGCAACTTGCGCCCAACGCCGTGATTGTTCGGCCTGCGGACAACGTTTTTGAAGCAGTTCTCCGAAACCTAGTAAGTTAGAAAACATGATTTGTAGGCCGATTCGCGTTTTTCATAGCCCGAAACGTAAGTGAGGGAAAATTGAATGTTTTTTGGTCCCTCGCTCACGCGTCGGGCTAAGAAATGCGGCCGGAAAACGCGACTTCGCAACTTTAAAACTCGCGCGTCGAGCTAAGATTTGCCCAGGCGACATGAATTCACCTAGTAGTACATGAGACTCAGTTGGTAACAAAACAGAAAGAACGCAATGCGAATTGCCCAAGTCATCGGAACGGTCACGCTAAGCCGAGTTCACGCGTCGCTACGAGGTGGAACATTGAAGCTGGCTGTACCGTTATCGTTGAATTCGCTGAATGAACGTTCGCTGGGTGACGCCGACGAACTGGTGGTGTACGACGAAAACGGTGCGGGCATGGGCGACAAAATCATGCTCAGCGAAGGTGGCGAAGCAGCTCAACCGTTTTTCCCGGACAAGAAACCGGTGGACGCCTACGCCGCCGGAATTATTGACGATATAAGTTTGGAATCAGACAAGTAAGCAGCGATAGAAACGGGCAATCACGTTTCCGATTCAACTGCAACACAAAACCAAAACGCATTTGAAAACACAATAAGACATCCAGCCACACGGGAGATGTAATTCGATGGTAAATGCTCATAAAATCAAGCAAGACATTTGCGAAATCGGTCGGCGAATCTACGCCAAAGGTTTTGCCGCAGCCAACGATGGGAACATCACGGTTCGCATCAGCGAAAACGAAGTGCTGTGTACGCCTACCATGCATTCCAAAGGCTTTCTCAAGCCGGACGATATTTCCACCATCGACATGACGGGCAAACAGATTTCTGGACGTAAGAAACGCTCCAGCGAGGCGTTATTGCACCTGGAAATCTATAAGCAACGTCCGGAAATCAAGAGCGTGGTTCACTGTCATCCACCGCATGCCACCGCCTTTGCGGTCGCTCGTGAACCGATTCCGCAGTGCGTTTTGCCGGAAGTGGAAGTCTTCTTGGGTGACGTCCCCATTACCAAGTATGAAACGCCCGGCGGCCAAGATTTTGCCGATACCATTCGCCCGTTTGTGGATCGAACCAACGTCATTATTCTGGCCAACCACGGGACGGTTAGCTTTGGCGAAGATGTAGAACGAGCTTACTGGTGGACGGAAATCCTGGACGCCTATTGTCGAATTTTGATGTTGGCCAAACAGTTGGGCGGTGTGAATTATTTGAATCAGCAAAAGTCACAGGAACTATTGGATTTGAAGCAGAAATGGGGCTTCAGCGATCCTCGTTTGACTAAAGAATACGAAAACTGTGACATCTGTGCGAACGACATCTTTCGTGAAAGTTGGGCGGAAACCGGCGTACAGCGTCGAGCGTTCGATGCACCACCACCGATGCCCAAAACACCCAACGCATCTGCTGCGAATGAAACGGCAGCGTCGCCATCAGTCGCTGGACTAGATCAAGAAGCGTTGGTGCAAGCGATTACGGAACGAGTGATGGCGGAGCTGGCCAAGGGGCGGTAGTGGCCGAGCGCTGGCGAGCAAATTGAAATCGAAAAAAGCAGTAAGTTCGAGAAATCAAGTCATGAAAGTTAGCATTATCGGAGCGGGTGGACTGGTTGGTTCGTGTGCCGCTTTTGCGTTGCAGTGTGGTGGAATCGTTCGCGAAATTGCGTTGCTGGACGTCAACGCGGAAATGGCAGCGGGCCACGCCTTGGACTTGTTGCATGGCGGGCCCAGCACGGCCGATCAAGTCATCACGTCGGGCGGATATGAATTGATTCCCGATTCGGATGTGATTTGCATTACGGCTGGCTTGCGCCGCAAACCGGACGAAAGCCGTTTGGATTTGGTTAATCGAAATGTCGACTTGTTCAATTCGATTTTGGACCAAATCAAGCATGTTGGTTTCAAGAGCAACGCTATTGTGCACGTGGTTTCCAATCCGGTGGACATCTTGACGTATCTGGCCACCGTGCGATTGGGATTGCCGGCGTCGCAAGTGATCGGACTGGGGACTCAGCTGGACACAATTCGCTTCCGCAGTTTGATTGCGCAACGACTGGAAGTTCCGCCCACGCAACTTTCGGCGCTGATTCTGGGCGAACATGGTGACAGTATGGTTCCGATTTGGTCTAGCGCTACCGTTGGCGGTTTGCCGTTGGACAAATGTCCCGGTTGGAATCCCAGTTTGGCGAATGAACTGTTCACTCGCACCAAAGGTTCCGGTGCCGAAGTCATCAAGCGAAAGGGCGGAGCAGGTTTTGCGGTCGGCATTGCCATTCGCGACGTGATCGAATCGATTGCCTTGGACCAACGACGCTTACTTCCTGTTTCGACAATTCAAAGCGGCTGTTATGGTATTCGCGATGTGGCACTTTCAGTGCCGACAATTGTGGGACGCTGTGGCGCTTTGGATCGCATCGAATTCGACCTCTGGCCCAAAGAAATGCAGGGACTTCGCAACAGCGGCAACACGCTTCGTCAAACGTTGCAAACGGTCATGCAACGAGTTGGATAATTCGTGCGGATCTGCGCGACCAGTAAGAAGGCTGGCCGCGTCTAAACCTTTGGTTGGCGTGATCTCACAGATCGGCGGACGATTCATAGTCTGGGATCAAGACGTCCCATTTCTTGGTAGACCGAATGTGATCGGCGAGTGACAAAGCGGCTTCTTCGTCTCCGTGCGTCAAGAACAACCGTTTCGGTGGACGTTGAAAGGCATCAACCCATTTCATCAGCCCGTTGCGATCCGCGTGCCCGGAAAATCCAAAGATCTGCGCAATCTGCGCTTTGACCTCGACATTGCGACCGTGAATCCGCACTTCGGGCCGTTTGTCTACAATCTGCCGGCCCAGCGTTCCGTGTGCTTGATAGCCAACAAACAGGATGGTGGATTCGCGCCGAGGAAGATTGCGTTTGAGGTGATGTTTGATGCGACCGGCCGTGCACATGCCGGATGTGGACATGATGATGCACGGATGATCTTCTTCGTTGATGGCTTTGGATTGGTCCGCGGTACGAGCGAACTGGAGCGAACGAAAATGAAGTGGCGAATCGCCCGCATTGATTCGCTCCCAAGTATCATCATCAAAGCGATTTCGATGCTTCTTGAAGACCTTGGTGACGTCCACCGCCATGGGGCTGTCCAGATAAACTGGCGCGGCCGGAATCTTTTCTTCGTTCACCAATTCACTGATGTAGTAGATAATCTCCTGAGCTCGTTCCACCGCAAACGTCGGAATCACGACGTTACCTTTGCGGCGAAACGTTTCGTTGATCACGTGCTCTAATTGCGTTTTGATATCGCCCGCTTCTTTATGCAAACGATCTCCGTAGGTGGATTCCATCACAATGTAATCGGCTTCGGTCAGCAGTGTCGGATCGTGAATCAGCGGTTTGTCCCATTGGCCAATGTCTCCGGAAAACGCAATCTTCTTGGTTCGACCTTCTTCCGTGGCGGTAACTTCTAGCATGGCCGAACCCAAAATATGTCCCGCCGTACGAAAGACAACTGATACGTCAGGCGTGACCTGAATTGGTTGATCAAATTCGCAACCTTGAAACAGCGGAATCGTGTCGTTCACGTCTTGGACTGAATACAACGACTCCACTTCCTTTCTGCCGTCTCGCTGCTCTTTACGATGCCGCTTGTTTTTGTAGGCGGCGTCTTCTTCCTGGATCCTGGCGGAATCGGCCAGCATACTCTCCATCAAATCGGCCGTGGGCGACGTGCAAAAAATGGGACCGTTGAATCCCTTCTTTACCAACCGAGGAATCAAGCCGCAGTGATCAATGTGAGCATGCGTCACTATCATGGCGTCAATCTCCGCTTCACAGACCGGGCAATTGTGCCAGTTTCGAGAAGTGAATTGACGTTCCTGAAACAGTCCGCAGTCAATCATGACTCGCGATTCGTTCGTCTCGATACAATATCGAGATCCAGTGACTTGTCGGTTGGCGCCTAAGAAGTGAATTCGCATCCGTGGTCCTGTTTCGCATAAAAATTATTGTTCAACTTGGGAAGCCGGTTTGGCCAAATTGTCATCCTAACGAGTATTCCGCTTGCGTTCAGTACTGGATTCCAGCTAATTTTCGCTTGGTCGCATCAGAACCCCTAAGTTTTGGTGGTAAGTCCGACAGTTGTGTAGTTTAATAGTGTCAATGATGTGCCAGCTTTTGACATTGAGACGAGGGGTTTCATGGAAACAGGTTCTGAACAGACGTCGCAGATTCCGGATAGCACGGTTCGCTTTATTGAAGATGTTCGGCAACGAGTCGGCACGGTGGTCGTGGGACAAGATGTGGTGGTGGAGCGAATTTTGATCGCCTTGTTCACCGGCGGTCATCTTCTGCTGCAAGGCGTGCCGGGTCTGGCTAAAACGTTGTTGGTATCCGCAATTTCGAAGTCCATCGATCTGGGCTTTAGTCGCATCCAATTCACCGTCGATCTGTTGCCTTCGGATATTCTGGGTTCGGAAATCCTGGATCAGCAGAAGAACGAATTTCGTACCCACAAAGGGCCGATCTTTACCAACTTGCTGTTGGCCGACGAAATTAACCGAGCGGCACCAAAAGTTCAAAGCGCGTTGTTGGAAGCGATGCAAGAACGCAAAGTCACTATCGGCAATCAAACATACGCTCTGCCCGCGCCATTCCTGGTGATTGCCACACAAAATCCCGTCGAACAAGCGGGAACATTCGAACTGCCGGAAGCTCAATTGGATCGCTTCATGCTGTGTCATCGACTCGAGTATCCTTCGCCCGAAGAAGAAAAGGAAGTCTTGCGAAGAAACGCGTTGCTGGGAGTGCGGCGCGAAGATCGAGGTGCAGTGGCGCGAACTGAATTTGACATCCTGGAAAATCAACCCGTCGCCGATACGGAAGAATTGGTCAAAGCCATGGAGGCGATCCAGAATATCCACGTCAGCGAAACGTTTATCGATCACGTGGTCAATCTGGTCAATCGCACTCGCAATCATCCCAGTATTGAACTCGGCTGTAGCCCTCGAGCCGGCATCGCATTGATCAAGGCTTCTCGCGCGCGAGCACTCATTCACGGTCGCCACTATGTCATTCCGGAAGATTTGTATTCGTTGGCGGAAGATGTCGTTCTGCACCGGATTCGACTCAACTATGAAGCACTCGCCGACGGCCAAACAGCACCCAGCGTGCTTCGCCAAATGCTTGGGCGTTAGGTGCTACCAGCAACGGAAAGGTGGCGGTGTAATTCTTCATGGAAGGTTTTCTGGAATCAACTGACACGCTGGATTCGCGGCAGTTCATGATTGCCGTAAAACGCTTGGCCGACAGCCTGAGCTACGGCACAGACCGTTCGCCCTTTTTGGGATCAGGTTTAGAATACGTGCAATCTCGTCCCTACGTGGCAGGTGATCCGATCAAGGCGATTGATTGGCGGGTGACCGCGCGGACGGGTCGAGTTTTCATCAAGGAATACGAAACGCCCAAACGTTTGCCGGCGTATTTGCTGATTGACACATCGGCCAGCATGATGATCAGTTCTATCAAACGAACCAAATACGAACACGCCTTGTTCGTCGCCGGCGGTCTGGCCTTGGCGTGCTTGGATCGAGTGAGTCCGGTGGGCGTGATGGGTGTGGGCGAACGAAACGTACACATTCGTCCTAGTCTTTCTAAATCGCAAGTAATGCAGTGGCTGCACGGCCTGCGACGATTTCGCTATGACGAATCGACGTCGTTGGCACGTCGGATTACGGAATTGGTACCGAGTCTGCATTCGCGAGCGTTGATTTTGGTGCTGAGCGATATGCACGAACCGGCCGCGTTGCCGGCACTCAAACGCTTGGGACAACAACATGATTGCGTGGTGCTCCAGTTTCGTGATCCGGCCGAATCAGGCCTGAAAGGCGCCGGCTTTTTTCGGGCTCGTGAAGCGGAAACGGGTCGAGCGTTTGTGACGCATGGGCGGCAGTCATGGTTGGACCAAAAACTGGTTGCCAATGAATTGAAGAAGGCCAACATCGATCACGTGGAAATTCAAACCGACCAGCCCTACGCACACATTCTGCGACGCTTCTTTCAAGCTCGGAACCTGCTAGGCCGAGGTGCTCGATGATGCACATTAGCAAACCACAATTTATCCGGTGCTGTGTCGCATTGTTGCTATTAGTGCTTTTGGGAAACGTCACCGCTCAGGAAAACTCCGCCGCGGAATCTAGCCAAGACACGACTGCCTCGAAGGCCACGGTGGGTGTGGAAACCGAGATTCGCGATTTGATTCTGCCGGGAAGCGAATTGCAGCCTAAGCCGCTGGACGACGATGCGCAGCCCATAGTCGTGCGGATCATTCGCACGTATCAACATGGTTCGGCCACTCGCTACGATCTTTCGTTCTATGGGCTGGATCCGGGCGAATATAATCTGTGTGACTACCTGGTTCGCACCGATGGTTCGTCCACAGACGATTTGCCTCGCGTTCCCATTCAGATCCAATCGGTCTTGCCGCCGGGACAAGTGACACCCAATTCGCTCAGTAATCTGCCGGGGCCAAAGCTGGGTGGCTACCAACTTCTGCTAATCGTGGGCGGCGTGTTGTGGCTGGTCGGGTTGCTGGCAATTCTGTTTTTGGGACGCAAGAAAAATCGTATCACTACCGGTGACGCCATGGTGCCACTCACGTTTGCGCAGCGTATTCGGCCGCTGGTGGAAGCGGCACAGCAAGGAGAATTGCCGCAAGAGCAGCGAGCTGAATTGGAGCGGTTGCTGCTGGGCTACTGGCAACAAAAATTAGATGTGAATGCCGCTTCGCCGGCCGAAGCCATGAAGACGTTGCGCAATCACGAAACGGCAGGTACACTGCTGCGACAATTGGAAGATTGGTTGCATCGGCCCGATACCGATGCGCACATGGACGTTACCGAACTTTTGAAACCGTACGAACACGCGCAGTAAGAGAGTCGCACGAAACATGCAAACGCCTGCTGATTTTCTGCCGTTCGCTCGACCGTGGTTGCTGCTGGCGTTGGTTCTGCCGTTGGCACTGATCATTTGGACATGGCGACGCCAAACGGGCCGAATTGCCTTGCCGTTTGACCACGGAGTGGTTCGCAAACGTCGCTTGCTGACGTTTCTTTTGAACCTAGCCGAAACCATGCCTGCAATGATTTTGGCGTTGGCTATCTTGATCTTGGCCGGTCCGCAGCGACTGGGTAAGCCGCGGCAGAAACGAGCACTCACCAACATTGAATTCTGCGTCGACGTGTCGGGCAGCATGACGGCCAGTTTCGGCGAAGGCAATCGATATGACGCCTCCATGAAAGCCATCAATGACTTTCTGGACTTTCGAGAAGGCGACGCGTTTGGGCTAACCTTCTTTGGTAATGAAGTCTTGCGTTGGGTGCCATTGACGACGGATGTTTCGGCTTTTCGCTGCGCGCCACCCTTTATGAATCCCACCAATCCAGGACATCCGCCGTGGATGGGTGGCACCAGTATTGGCAAGGCGTTGTTGTTCTGCCGCAAATCACTGATGCAGCAAGACGAAGGTGATCGCATGATCATTTTGGTGTCAGACGGCTACAGTTCCGATCTGGCTTCGGGCGTGGATGAAATCAGTCGCAGCTTGGCCGAAGCGAATATCGTCGTCTTTGCGATTCACATTGGCGGCGGTACCATTCCGGAGGCAATTGTCAAAGTAACCAGCGAAACGGGCGGAGAAGTTTATGATCCGTCCAGCCAAGAAGGCATGGTATCTGTGTTTCAGCGAATCGACCAAATGAAACAGGCCAAATTGGAAAAGTCGATTGCCGAAACGTTGGACCATTTCTTTCCGTGGTGCGTGGCCGGTTTAGGATTGGTGGCTATCAGCACGGTCAGTTTGTATGGAGTGCGATACACGCCATGGTAGCAGAACTCGCTGCGGCCGCGGTCGCCTTATTCGCGTTGTTGGGCGAACTGATTCATGCGGCTCGCGTCCGTCGAATTGCACCGCTGGCGTTCGGACCTAATCTGCGTCCTGCCGCATGGGTTGCCGTGACGCCATTGTTGCGAATTGGATCTCTTGCGGCGCTGACCTGGGGCTTGATGACGCTGGCGTTGCTGCAGCCCAAGGTCCATAAAATGGCCGAAGTTGACGACGATGACGTACGTCACATTGTGCTGGTGCTGGATGTTTCGCCCAGCATGAAGTTGGACGACGCTGGGCCGGATAAGAAACAGAGTCGTCAGCAGCGAGCGGCCGATTTAGTGGAATCGTTTTTTGATCGAGTGCCGGTGCAGCAGTGCCGAGTCTCCGTGGTGGCCACATATACGGAAGCCAAGGAAGTGGTGTTGGATACCAAGGACTTTGAAGTGGTGCGAAACATCATGACCGACTTGCCTATGCATCACGCTTTCACTTCGGGCGAAACCAAGCTGTTTGCGGGCTTGGAACGAGCGGCCGAAATTGCCAAGCCCTGGAATCCGAACAGTGCCAACGTGTTGGTCATTAGTGATGGAGACACCGTGCCGGCCAAAGGCATGCCCAGAATGCCTGCGTCGGTTTCCAAGATGCTGATTGTCGGTGTCGGAGATCCGCACAAAGGGAAGTTCATCAATGGACGCAATTCGCGCCAAGACGTATCCACGTTGCGGCAAATCGCAACTCGGCAACAAGGCATTTATCACAACGGTAACGAAAAACACATTAGTTCGGATACCATTCGCTTGCTAACGCAATCCGGCGAAACCAGCCCGCTGGATCAGCTTAGCCGCCGAGAATACGCGTTGATGGCCGTCGGTGCGGGCGCTGCCATCCTGGCGCTGCTGCCATTGCTGTTGCACTTTGCGGGCACCACTTGGCGACCAGGCGTCCGCAGACAGAAAACCTTGACGATTCACTACGAACGCCAAACACAAAAAAATTGAATTATTGAACGGATCATCCGCCACGTTTGTTGCTTCATGATTTTAACTCGCGTTAAGATAAAGCAGTCGGAATCCCCAACATTTCCAACGAAAGGAACGACATGCGAAAAATACTGTTGGTCGTCTGGATGATGCTGCCGATTTTGGTCGGCGCGTATCATTTCGGACCGGGCCAAAAACGGATGATTCAAGATCAAGCGGCCTCGGCCATTGCCGCTGGCGATGCGGCGGTTCAGGCGGAACAATGGTCCAATGCAGTCAAGCAATATGAAGTTGCATTGTCGTTGCTGCCCAAAGGAGATGTGTCGGCCATTCGGCAACTACGCATCGAAAAGGCCAAAGCGCAAATGCTGGCCAGTGAACTACCAGCGGCCAGTCAAGACCTAAAATCACTGGTCGATGAAATGGTTGAAGATCCACAAGCGGACGCCGACATGCTGGCGGAAGCTCGGTCGGCGTTGGCCAATTCACAATATTATCGAACCTGGCTGATGCGTTTGGAAGGACAACCCAAAGAAGCGTGGGAGCCAGAAATCGAATCCGCTCGTCAAATCTACAAGATGCTGGTCGCCGAAGCAGACAAATCGTTCGACCAAGAAAGCAAGAAAAAGAACCAAGAAGATTTGGAATCGGCCATTCGGCTAGCCAGAATGGATTTGAAGGACTTGCAAGGTCTGCCGCTCCCCAGCCAGTGAAAGGGAACGTGAAGTGGCACAGGCCAGGGCCGCGGTCGCGGTCAAAATAAATCAGCACAACCTCCGTCCGACAATCGCGGTGCCAGTTCGGGACCACCGATCGACGGCACCGGATCTTAGGACTATCCGTTTTGATTTCTTTTCAAAGCGATGAAGCAACCCTTCATCGCTTTGATGCGTAAATGGAGTGCAATTGGGCGAACGCAAACCCAACGCAGCGTTTCAACTAAACACGACAATTGAATTCTAGCTAGACGAAGAAACATGATTCGACGCATCGCACTGCCGGCCACGTGGTTCAGCTTGATGACCGTTTACATTGGGTTCGCACAACAACCAGCCGTCATTCCCGCGGCACAGCTGCAGCCGGCCGTACCCGCCACTGTCGTTCAGCCAGCGGCAACACAACAACCTGCCGCAACACTGCAGCCGGCGCAGGCGGCCGCGGAGGCGACAGAGGCGACCGTCGACGAAGCAACCGAACCGACAGACGATGCCGCTGTGGATACGGCAACCAACGAAACGGCCGATTCATCTGCAGACGAAGCATCAAACGCGGCTTCGTCAGACGAAGACGCCGCGGCCAAAGCCAAGCAAGCTGCCTTGGACGCCAAGATTGAAGCGGAAAAGACCAAGCTGAAGACAGAACGCACTCAGTTTCAACAACAACGATTGCAGCAGATCAAGCAGCTGCAGTTTGATCGCCGTATGTCATCGGCGCTGCAGTTGTGGTCGACGCCCGACGCAGACAAAGTAGCCGCAGAAAAGGAATCGGAAGAAAAACGTTTGGAGGCGGAAGCCAAGGCCAAAGCTCAAGCGGCAGAAGCAGCCGACGACAGCGCGTCACCTGTCGCCGAAGAATTGCCGGCAGAAGTCGTTCAGTTGCGAAGTGATTTCGAAGCGGAAAAGAAGGCGTTCACGGAAAGTTTGCAAGCGTTTCAAGAAGCGGTGACGCTAGGCCAATGGGACGAAGTGAAACAGTTTCTGGCTTCGCTGGAAGAAGAAGAACAAGACGCCGCGCTGAACCAACTCTTGACGTCGTTGGCCGCCGGTCCGGCTGGCCCGCAGATGCCCACCGCCGATCAGATGCCGCTGGTCGATCCTGCCGTGCTGGCCGCCGCCATGGCCGCTCGAGGGCAAGGACCGGGCGCTCGTTTTCGCGAAACCAATTTCTTTGCGCTCGCCGATATCGAAGGACTCTTGCGCTGTTGCCCGGACGATCTGGAAGATGCGCAGATCATGCGATTAGGCCAAATCATTCGGCAGTCGATCACTGCGGGACACGATGTCGATTCGCTCGTTCGCCGGTTCGAAGAGGAAGTCAAGAAACCGTCCGAATCCCATCCCATTGTCAATAAACGGTTGGCTGCCAAACTGCTGTTTGCCGCTGGCCAGTCACAACACACCGGCAACTTTCTGCCCACGGCCGATGAAGCCGTTGCAGGCAATGACCGAGAAGGTTTGAACCTGTTGGCTCGCTATGCCTACGACGCGTATCGAACGGAAAACAAAAAGGAACTGCTTGTCCAAGCCTGGGAGGCAACGCAAGCGGTTCTGGCGGCCGGCGAAGTGGATCCGGAAGAGAAAAACGAAGCGTTGAAGCGAGCGGTCGAATTGGCACCCAAGGTTGCGGAAGAACTGGGGCAAGCGTGGTTGGATGAAAGCTTCACCAAACGCATGGAGCGAGGCAAAGAGATTCTGGGGACAATCGGCTCGACCGCCGCCACCGCCATGCAGACTCGTCCCACCGACGCGCAATACCGTTTGAAGATTTTGCAGCTCCAAAAAACGGCTGTCGACGCGCTGATTCAGGCTGCTCCAGAACTAGCCCAAGACTGGCAAGAACAATTGAATTTGTTGGCCATGAACTGGCTCAAAGAAGCCGAATACACTCACCAACCAGCGCAACTTCGTCCATGAACGCCATGCTGCGTCGAGACATCTACGGCAATTATTATTATTCGGAAGACTATGACTATAATTCGCGACGTATGTCGGGGCAGAGTTCGCCCATTGAGACTCCGGACATGCTGGAAAACCGTCCTACCGACGATTGGTTGGCGCTGCTGTCCCCCAGTATCCAACCAAAGTTTCAAATGATCTTCGCTCAGCTTTATCTAAAAGTAAACGAAGAAGAAAAGGCCTTTCCGTTTATCGAAGCGTTCGCTCAATCTCAGCCGGAAAAAGCTTTGGATTTGGCGCATGAATTTCTGCGAGTTTGGACGGAGAATCACAATCCGAATCAGAATCAAGGTCGCACGAATTATTACATGTTCATGTACGGATATGACCAACGAGCGGACCAAATTCCGTTGACTCGATCCAAACAAGAACGCAACTTGAAGGAACTTGCCGAATGGATTCAGCGTCTGAAAGCGTTGCCAATTGGTGAATTGGATGAAGAACTGCTGGTTCGCGCGTTTAAGACCAGCCACAGTTCGGCCGAAGTCTATCGCTTGGAGACCATGGAAAAGGTGTTTGGCAAAGTTGATTCGCTCAAGCCAGAAACTTTGGCGGAAATGATTCAACAAATGCGAACCAATTTGGCGACCATTTGGCGAGATCCGGCGGAACAGAAAAACCAAAAAACGAATCGCACCAAAACAGAAATGCTGGCCGAAGTCGCTCGAGGCTACGTGGTGGCGAATCAGGTCCTAAATGTCGGTTTGGAAAAATACGGTGACGATTGGCGCATGATGTTGGCCAAAGCCTGCGTCGAATATGACCAAAACGACTTTCAACAAGAACAACAGAAAAGTAGCGAATATGCCGAGAAACGAGCCGCCTGTATGCAGCTGTTTCGTGATGCCGCGCTCCGCTACATCCAAGCGTTGCCGGAATTAGAGCAAGAGGACGAAGAAACCGCAGCGTTTGAATTTTGGTATTACGCCAGTCTGGGCGCGGTCGATTTGGGACGGATTTCGGAAAAGAGCAAACCCGACCTGACGCAACCGGCGGTGATTCGAGAAACCATTCAATCCATTCCGGGTGACGCTGCCGATCGGCACTTGGGCATGTTCGCCAATTCGTTGTTTACCAGAATGAGTTCGCTGAAACCAGAAATGAAGTTCCGCTACTTGCGCACCGGTTTTGAAATTGTGGGTGACCACAAACAAGCTGCCGAGGCCAAGAAGGTGTTTGATTATTACAAAGACTTGGTGACGGAAATCCGCTTGGAAACTCGAGTCGATGGTAGCACCAACGTCGGACACGCTCAGCCGTTTGGTCTGTTTGTGGACTTGGTGCACACCACACAGATTGAACGAGAATCCGGCGGGTTTGGCAAATATCTGCAGAACCAAAACAATATGTACTATTCGTACAACTATGGTCGACCAACGGAAAACTATCGAGACAAGTTTGAAGAAGCCGCCACGGAAGCGTTGAAAGAACGGTTCGAAGTCTTGTCGGTGACATTCAACGATCCAGAAGTCACTTCTTCGGCCACCAGCGAATTTGGCTGGCGAAAAACACCGTACGCCTACGTGCTGCTAAAGCCGCGAGGCCCCGAAGTTGACATGATTCCGTCACTGCATATCGATTTGGATTTCTTGGACACATCAGGTTACGCCATCATACCGGTCGAATCGGCCAGTATTCCTATCGACGCCAAGTCGGAAACGGGCGAAGCACGTCCCTTTGAAAATCTGAAAGTGGTTCAAACCTTGGATGAACGGCAAGCCAAAGACGGCAAGCTGATTTTGGAAGTAAAGGCCAATTCGCATGGTTTGTTGCCCGATTTGGAAAAACTGGTCCAGATGGATTTGGAAAAGTTCGAAGTGCAAAACATCGATGACCAGGGATTGTCAGTCGACCGCTTTGATCCCGACGCGGCCGACGTGGCTGTTTCCACTGAACGAACTTGGCAGATTACCATGCGTTCCAAACCGGAATTGAAGACTGCACCCGATGCATTCCAGTTTCCTAGCGTGATTCCTGCGACACAAGAAGTGAGTTATCAACGCTATGTCGATGCGGATTTGGAAGAAGTGGAAAACTCCGTTCGCTTGAAAGCCAACTACGATGCGCCCAACCGTTGGTGGTTCGTGCCGCTGGTTGCTGGTAGCGTACTGGGACTGCTGGCCATTTTGTTGGCCGTGTACCTGCTCACTAAAAAATCGACCGTCACGGTGCAGCAAGGTCTCCAGCTTCCGGATGTGGTCACGCCGTTTACCGTGCTGGGGCTATTAAAGCAGATCGAAGCGAGGAACGGTTTCAATGATGCGAAACGCAAGGACTTGGCTCATTCTATTCAACAGATCGAACAGCACTACTTTGTAGACGAATCGACCGAACCGCTGCAGCTAGAAGAAATTGCCTCCCACTGGTTACAGCAGTCGCCGTAAGTTACAAAATTGGAATTCGGGAGACCGAAGCTCCTGCCGTGCAGCACGGATGACCCCCTGAATTCCAGCTGTTTGGGCGCTTCTGGATTCCAGCCGCTTGGGCGCTCTGGATTCCAGCCGCTTGGAGCGCTTCTGGATTCCAGCCGTTTGGGCGGCTGTGGATTCCAGCCGCTTGGGCTAGCCCCGGACCTGGAACTGTGGTCCGGGGCTAGCGCCTAAACGGCTGGGGTTTGTGGTCCGGGGCTAGGCCCAAGCGGCTGGGGTTTGTGGTCCGGGGCTAGCGCCCAAGCGGCTGGGGTTTGTGGTCCGGGGCTAGCGCCCAAACGGCTGGGGTTTTAGGATGATTCGGCAATAATGCTGGTTCGCATTGGAAGGTAAAAATCTACGGCATGTTTTGGGACGTACTTTTGACTGTCTTATTGGCATTGCATTTGTTGGCCATGAATATTGCTTCGGCCGGACCGTTGGTCACGCCCTTTTTCGAGGCCAAAGGGAGCGTGGTAGAGAATGATGCTCGACTAGGCAAGTGGCTCAGTTGGTTCGCGGTTTACGCCTTTGTGGTTGGCATGTTGTTGGGGCTGGGGGTTGCCGGAGTCTTGTGGCTGGCGGGCGAAACGACGTTCTTCAACGCGTTGCCTCGATTCGCTTACAAGATCAAATGGGGTGTCGCGGAACTGGCATTTTTTCTGGCGTGCATGGTTCCCTATGCCTTGTTATGGGATAGAGCAATCCGTGGCGGTCGCATTTTCAAGTGGTTGCATCGCGCGGTGGCGGTCTTGGCAGCCACAAATCTGCTGTATCATTTTCCGGTTCTGTTCCGAGTGATCGTGTTGGTGGCGAACGGGCGCAGCGGCAAAGACGGTACGAACGATATCCGTGCAGCCGAATTTCGCGAATTCGGTTTCACTCCGGAAGTCATTTCGTTTGCATGCCATTTTGCTCTGGCGTCGGTGGCAGTGGTGGGCGTGGCCGTGATGTGGCGAGCCGTCCGGATGCGAGCGAACACAACTGACGATTCGCTGGCTGCGAACGACAGCGACTGGCAAACACGGGCCATTCAACGAGGCGCTCGAATTACCTTGTTCGCATCGGCGCTACAAATTCTGGTCGGAATCTGGGTGGCCTACAGTTTGCCTCGCGTATCCCTGAACAAAGTTTTGGGACAGGACATGGCGGCTACGGCCTGTTTGGGCGTCAGTGCGTTGCTGACATTCTTGCTGTTGCAACTGCTGACGCCGCTGGCTTTTGGCGAATGGAAAAAGTCAGCGGTGGTGCGCTGTAAGCTATTGTTGATGTTGATCGTCGTTTTGATGACGCACACGTTGCGGAAAACGTATTGACATGAGTGACCAATGCGTGTCACTCGGCCGTCTCCTCTGCCGCATCGCCGATATTGCTCTCCGGATCTTCTTGAACGTTGGTGATGGTTTCCTGGATCGCTTTGATGGTTGCATCCGGCAAATCAGCCTCGACCAGCAATTCTAGTGTCGGAAGTAACGAGCGCCGGTTGTCGGTCGCACCGTTGATTACCGCTAACATGTGTTCCAGCCGCCTGACCAAGCTGCGCGATAGATGTACTCGCTGATCGGCTGGCAGGGCCAGTGTCTCGCGGATTGGTTCCAAATGTTCTTGTATCTGAATCAAACAACGATTGGCCGATTCGGGATCGTTGGCCAGTATCGGAAACGTGGCTTCGTATAAAGTGGTTGCGTCAACGAACCATGACGAGGCACTATAGTCGGCTGAATGTAACGGATACGACATGGAAGTTTGTTCGATGGGAAACTGTTGGGCAGCGTTCAAAAGTCCTGGATGCTTTGGATCCAGTTGATAGATCATGTCTAACGCGCAAAACGAAGCAATGGTCGAGTCTTTCGACACCAGTGCCTGTTCTAGCAACGGCAGGAACTGTCGTTTCCAAGGCGTATCCGGTTCCATCTGATCCAGCGCAGGATCCGCCAGTTCATATAGATTCGCCAGCGTGGCCCAGGCCTGCGTTCGATGGGCGTGGTCGTCGTGCTGTACGTCGACAGCTAACGGCAACGTAACGCTGGTGAAACGCCTATTCAATTCCGCAGCCAACTCTGTGCGGTCAATGATCATCAATGAATCTTCAGTCGTTTCCCCCGGATTCCAAAAGCTGACAAGAAACATGGGAAAGCTGATCGAACCCATCGTGTGTGATTCCAGACACAGCTGGATAAAGTCCACGGTTGCCGATGCCCCCAATGACCGGACCGTGACACGAGCCAGCACGTTGATTTTTTCGTCTAGAGCCTGACCCGCCAAACCGTGAATTCGAATGACACTCAGCAACGCTTCCAAGAACGCTTGCCGATTGGATTCGTTGATGCCCAAAACTCGTAACGCTCGCAGTGCTTCACAAGTCCGTTCTGGTTGGCGATCGAACCGCAATACGTCCAGCCACTCGGCCGATGTCTTGCCGCCATGAGCCCATATTCACGGAATCGACGGTTATCATGCTTGGAAAAGCGCCGATGCGAATTGACCTATTGACGAATCAGTGGCACCTCATTTGATGATGTTGCGGCTGCAGCTAGAGTCTACGAACTGGACGGATTGAGGGTTCCGGTTATTTCACCAGAGCTGCTACTAAGGAGGAAGTTAGCATCAGGTCGAGGCCAAGATCTCGTCGACGCGGCTGCCCTGCAGCACTGGCTAGAGATCCATGGAACGGATGAAGTCGACTAATCCAGCAAACCGTCCAGTCGTTCTCGAAGCTTCTTTAGCAACTTCGATTTTGCGGCGTACACCGTCCAAACGCTCAGCCCGTATTTCTGAGCGACTTGATCGGCTGAAACATCTTCTAGAATGAATTCGCGACACGCTTGCCAGGTTTGAGTTGTGAATTCGGATCGCAGTAGTTCGAACGCGCGCGACACCAATTGCTGGCGGTATTCCAATTCCCAAAAGACTTGCGAATCAACTTCGTCTGGAATGGCGGTTAATTCTGATTCGCCTGCTTCGACCATCGGCAGTCGCCGACGCCGTTGATGTTCGTTCCACTTGTTCAGTGTGATGCGACGCAACCAGCCGCGGAAACTCTTCGACTGATCATACTGGAATTCGGGCAGTTTTCGTACCAGTTGCAGTAACACGTCTTGGACCAAGTCTGCCGCGTCGCTGGCGTTCAGCCCGGTCTTTCTGGCCCAGTAGAACATCAGCGGCGTATACAAATCGACGAATTGGGTCCACGCGAGCTTGTCGCGAGAATCTTGGAGGCGAATCAAGAGGCTAGGGGATGTCGATTCCATGCGTTCCGTTCACTAAGTGGGGAAACTCGATTCTACACGGATGTGCATAGAAAATGAAATGGGCATGTTCGTGCGTTGCGAACATGCCCATTATGCATGGCAAGTGAATTGGTAGCCGCGAAACGCGATGATGTCATCCTCGCGTATTCGCGTCCTCTTACGCGATGCTGTGTGCGCGCCGGCGTCGGAGACTCAGGCCGAGTAAACCGGTTAGCAGCAAGGTGAAACTCGCTGGTTCCGGCACGGCTGCCACTGCTTCGCGAGGCCCCAGTTCAAAACCACCTTGGCCAAACGCGGTCACCAAGTCGGATGTGTTGAAATCGCCATCGCCATTCCAATCGCCGGTAGCCCAGCCAGAATTGCCGGGTGTGGTGTCTTCGTATTCGCCCGCTGCGAAGACCGCCACCAAGTCGCCGGTGCCAAATTCGCCGTCCAAATTGGAATCGCCGAAGTAAGTGTTCCGCAGTTCGACAACCCAGGCGGTTCGATCCGCATCGTTGACGCTGCCATCACCGTTCAGGTCGTATTCCGAGCCGGTCAGTCCGTCTCGAACCGCCGTGCTGAGCGTGTCGATGTCTTCTGCCGTCAATTGCGAATCGGCGTTGTAGTCGCCCGGAACCGGATCCACGACTTCAATCGGCAGACCAACCGCGGCGTCTAAGCCGCTAAACGAAGGAGCGTCCAACGGAAAGTACCAGTCGAGCGAACTGTTGTCCGTGATCGAATCCAGATTGGTTGCGTTGCCCAGAAGTTCTACGGGGCCGCGGAATTGAGTTGCGTACAGATTGCCTTGGGAATCCATCGCAATTTCACGAGTTGTATCCATCGATTCGCTATTGTCGATCACCTTGACTACGTCAAAGTTGGACGCAGGGTCCACGGCGAAAAGTTTGACTACTCGCGGTCCGCCGTCTCGATCAAATCGAGCGTATGACGCGAAAATATAAGGAGAGACCAAGGGGTTGTATTCCAGATCGGTGAATTCGCTGTAGTTGAAATCGGGGCCGCCTTCTGTTTCCAGTGTGGTCAATACAGAGGTGTCCATGGTGACCGAATCAACGGAAATCAGGTCTCCCGTGGAAGAAAACGCCAGCACGTGGTTCGCATCCAGCCAAGTCGTGCCCTGCGTGTCAGATTCCGACAATAGTGATGTGGATGTCTCACGAGCACCACTCAGCGACGCTCCTTTTCCAGCGGTGTCACCCGCCACGTAATCATAAACCAGGATTTCGCCCGTGTCGTAGCCAGTAACAGCAATCTTGGTGTTGTCGGGGCTGATGGAAAGGCCACCAATTCGCGAGATACTGACGCCATTGCCGCCCAGTCCCATTGTGTCACCAATCAGTTCACCGGGGCCTTCGATGGTGGTGGGCAAATTGTAAATGCTGCCCCCTACGTCACTGCCTGGCCCGAAGTTAATCCCAATCAGATTCCCCGCCGGGTTGTGACTGATGGCATTGTAATTGTCGAATTCGATCGCTTGAATGAACGCTTGTTCAATCGGGTTGCTAACGGCAAAACCGCCGACATCTTCCGCTGGTCCTTGCAATCTTTCAATCCCGGTGTTCGGATCAGAATTGCTCATCGCGTAGACCAAATCATCTACTTCAAACTGAGCCTGCACTGCGGTAACAGTGACTAAAGAACAGGAGACACAAAACCAAATCCAATTTCGCATGTCAATTTCCTCTCGAGGTTGTCTCTTCGCTCCGCCGCATAATCGCGCAAGAGAATTTCGTAAAAACGTTTTTCTCTGGAAGACCGCTCACGTTTATCGTGCATTCCAAACTACGATCTACCATCCTGGCCAACATGTTCGTACCAACCGGTCGGCAGTCATGATATGGAACGAAGCGAATTGGTCAACAACCCGCAGGTCCCAGTTTTCCATAGTTCACCAAATTGCAATGAAGCGCCGAATAAGCTGGTATGAAGTTTTCTAAAAGGTTCGCTTGATTGCCACGTAATCCGTCTAGTTGCGAATTCATCAGAAGTCGTAGTTGTAGCGAGCTGTACAGTGCCGCTCGCGCGTGTTGTTATCTATGATTCGAGGCTATTGATGTGATGCTAGCGTTAGTGGTGGTTTGTAATTTTGCAAAACCCGTCTTCGCACAACGCTCTATTTTGGGTACAAGCTGCCAGCAACCAGTCCGTACGCTTGTGCTCGATGGAGTGAGCCATGTTTGTTCCGTATACTACGATCCCGATTGTGTCCGCCGCGCTCCTGATCTTAGTGGGAGTCTTGATTGGTCATTTTGTTTGGTTCCGCGAAGTGGAAGAAGGTCTGTCTGAAGATCCAGGCGAACTCCAGGCGGACAACAAACGCATGTTTGAAGCGCTCAAGGCCAGTCAGAATGCGTTTCAAGAGCTGGAAAAACGCTACGCCAAACGACAAACGGATTACGAAACCAAAGTTGCGGCCTTTGCCAGTTTGGAAACACAGTGTCACCAGTTGCGAAGTGAAAACGAAGCCGCCGAATCCGAAGTAACTCAACTGCGTCATTCGCAACAATTGGCTACTCAGCAGGCATCGCAAGCGCACAAAGAGCTGGGTGTCGTTTCGGAAAAACTTCAGCAGCTGGAAACCAAATACAATCAAAAGGAAGTTCAAGCGGTTCGGTTGTTGAAAGAATTGGATGAACGCAAAAAGGTGGATGCCGAGCACGAGGCTTCGTCGGGCAAGCTCAAGGCCGAAGCGATTCGATTGGACGGCGAACTGAAGACGGCGTTGGCCAAGCTGGAAAGGGAAACCAAGGTTCGCGCGGAGTTGGAGACGCAATCGCAACAGATTCGTGATGCACACGCCCAGGCCCAAGCCGAACTGAAGCAGCGAACCAGCGAACTGGCATCGCTGCGACAAGAACAGCAAGAAAAAGACAAGCGAGTTACACAGCTCACCGAACAGCTGGCCATGTGGCAGCGAGATCGAGTTCGAAAGGACGAAGTAGAGGCCGCGTTCCGTACCAAAGATGCGGAAATTCAGCGTTTTTCTCAGGAACGAGACGAATTACGCAAAACCGTTGCGCAGCTGCAAACGGATACCCAGAAACTGCAGGCCGAAGCGACCGAATTGCGAAACCGCCACACCACCATCCAAACGGAAATCGATGGTCGAAGTCAAGAATTGCAAACGGCGCAACAGCAGCGAGACGAATTGGCTGCCAAGCTGAAGTTGGTGGAATCGCAACTGCAATCGGCCTTGGACGGTGCACAGCAAGACGCCGTGCAGTCTCAAAAATGGGCCAAGGACAACCAGACGTTGCAAACCCATGTGGTTGAATTGGAACGAAAGTTGGAGGACGCTCGTCGGCAACAAAGTCGTCATAGTACGGAAATGGTGGGCACGCACGAAATTGCTCGTCTAACGGCTGAACTTCACAGCAAAGATCGCCAGATCAAACAGTTGGAAGCGGAACGTCAAGTTGTGGCTAATCAGTTTGCCAGTGTAGATGGTCGTTCCAAATCGTCTGACGAGCTGTTGCAATTGCAAGCCAAACTGGAAACGGCTGATTCGGAAATGGAACGATTACGTTCTGAAAATCGTCAGCTGCGACAACGCCTCAACGATGCCATGCTGCAGCAACAAGCGTTCGAACAACACCGTGCTGACGATCGCACCGAGTTGGCTGCGTTGGCAGAAAACGAAAAACGTCGACTGCACGAATTGGCATTGGAAGTCGAATCACTGGAAGATCGACTAGCCGAAACAGACGAGCAACTCAGCGCCGAAAGAAAACAACGGCAATCGCTTGCGGCCGAATTGCAGGATCTACAGAAAAGTCTCGACTCCGAATCCGCATCGCAAGTACAGCTGCAACAACTCCAGACTGAAAAAACGAATCTGGAAACTCAACTGCAGATGCTGAAATCTCGCTTGACCGAAACCTCAAAGCAGCGTGACGAAGCCATTGCCGCAGAAGGAGCAACTCGGCAAATTGTCCTGGAACTTCGGTCGGAATTGGACGGCCGTTTGGCAACACTTAGCGCCGTGGAACAACGCAACGAAGAAGCGATTGCTGATTGTGTCACCGAAAAACAAATGCGAATGAAGTTGGAGGAAAAACTTCGAGACAATTCGCATAAGCTGGAACAACTGACGGAACGCCTGAAGCAGTTTGATCGCATGCGAGCTCGTTGTGCCGAACTGGAATCTGCCATGTCGGAAAAAGACAGCCAGATCACGGTTTTGATCAACGAAAAAGAAAAGGCCGGACAACGCGTCGCCGAGGCCGAACGCAACGTCATCGCGCTGAAAGCGAAGAACGATTCGCACGAACAGACAATTCTGCAACTGCAGTCGCATCGTCCGGAAGATGATTCGGAAAGCCCAAAAACGGAACGCCGAGACTACGTGACGTTGTCCAGTTTTCGAGGTCTCAATTTTGGACTCAGCCGTTCCGATAACGATGGCGAAATGGAGCTCGATTCGAAACTCGGCATGGTCTACGTCGTGCCACCGGAACGCAAAGATGACCTGAAAAAGATTTCCGGCATCGCTTCGACATTGGAAGGTAAGCTGAACGAATTGGGCGTCTATCGCTACAAACAAATCATGGAATGGGATGACATTGCTGTAGAAGCCTTTTCCAGTTTGTTGACGTTTAAAGATCGCATTGAACGAGACAACTGGATCGGACAAGCTCGCCGCCTGCACTATGAACATTACGGCAATCGCGCGGCGTAACGTTTGTTGGGAAATACGTGACGTGACATTCGTCTACTTCGCGTTACAGCGTTAAGTCGTATTCGCTGCCTGCAGGCAACTGTTCAGACTGGAATTCGTTTTGTAAGCTCTGGTGGTTCGCGGCCCAAAAAATGCGTCGCAACTAACCTAATTGCAAATTCGAAAATACCGGAAGGAACAGACGCAGTGGCAAGGCATGACGGTCGCCAGGTCGACCAATTAAGAACGCTGTCCGTGCAACGAGGATTCACCAAGACGGCCGTGGGCAGTTATCTGATCCAAGCGGGCGAGACCATGGTTTTGTGCACGTCCAGTGTGGAATCTAAGGTGCCGCCATGGCTGCTGGGTTCTGGCAAAGGTTGGATTACGGCGGAATACAACATGCTGCCAGGCAGCACCAGCCCCAGGAAATCTCGCGAGCGTTCTGGGAAAGTGGATGGCCGTACTACGGAAATTCAGCGACTGATTGGACGCAGTCTTCGCGCTGTTGCGGATCTGGAAGCCTTGGGCGAACAAATGATCACGGTCGATTGTGATGTCCTGCAAGCCGACGGTGGAACTCGCACCGCCAGTATCACCGGCGCTTTCTTGGCGCTGCTGGACGCCGTGCAGTCGATCGAACTTCCCGATGCGAATCGCTTTCCACTGAAAGACAGTGTGGCCGCCATCAGCGTCGGCGTGGTCGATGGCACTGCTGTTTTGGACTTGGATTACAAAGAAGATTTCGCGGCGGCGGTGGACATGAATGTAGTGATGACCGGCAGCGGCCGATTCATCGAAATCCAAGGTACGGGCGAAGAAGCAACATTTGATGACACAGAATTGTCAGCATTACTAAAACTCGGCAAACACGGTATCGCGGAATTAACTCGATTCCAAGCGACCAACTGCGGCGGCGAGTGGCCGTTTTGACGCGCGAATAACTTTCGCACGAATGGCGTGTTTGTGAATTCGCAACGGGCGCAGCGTGTCGTGTTCCATTAGACGTCGATTCGAAAAGACGCGAGCAAACCGCTGGGCGTAAACATCATGACGCAAAGCGAAGAATCCGAATTGCCAGTTGTTCGTTCGCCGTCTTCGCGAATTCGCCGCATCCTGCCGTTGGTTCATTTCTTCAGTGTGCTGACCCTGTCTGCGTGTGTGTTGGCAGGATCATCAGCGAACGGGGGCAGTATTTTCTTTTCGAGCGCGTTTTATGGTATTGGCGCTGGAATATTCACATTGATTTGCATTTATGCAGGGCTTGTGGGGCGCTGCTGGCTTGCGGGGATTTGGCTAGGAATTCTGTTTCTCATCTGCTTATGGACAGACGTTGTTACTAGTTCATTTTTTTCGATCGGATCTTCACTCGTCTCCAATGACATTTGGTGGTTATTGGCTGCTCGTGTTTTTGAGATTCCTGTTTTCGTCTTGTCGGCTGCAGCTCCGATCCTTTTCGCTCGCATCGTTTGGGGATGGCAGTTGACACGAACGGACAAACCGGCCGGCCGAAGAATTCCGGTCAGTGTGGAAGATGTAATGTTAGGAACGGCCGTCGTTGCATCGTTTCTCATTTTGTTGCGTGTTCCACAATTCATGTTTTTCGAAGCAACTCCCCGGTGGCAGTTTTATAAGTCCATCGCGTTTTGGTGTGCGCTGAGTATTTGTCCAAGCGTCATTATCGGGTTGCCGGTGGTTAAATTAGTATTCCTGTCCGAACGGCCTCGTTGGTGGCTTGCCGGTCTTGTGACGGGAATGGGCACGGCAATTTGCTTGTCGGTTTACATGTGGCAAGTTTGGCCGGGGATTGAATTCTTGGGGCTGGCCAGTTGCATTGCGGTGGTGACGCTGCTGTCGGGAATGGTTAGCGTCAGGATTTCTGGTATGAAAGTCGTCAAACAGGCTGACTATTCGGCACCCAATTCAGCGGAACGCCAGGCACAACGAACATCGCATCGAATATGGGCGGGATGCACGCTGGCGATTGCCTTCATTTCCAGTCTTGCGACTGCGAATATACAAAATCAGCGAACTTCAGCGGAACAGACCGTCGCGAACCTGGATGCGAAGCTGAAAGAATATGGTGGCGGCATTGTCTTGCAAGATGACGAAGTTGTCGAAATCGACTTTGGCAGCGCTCCGTTGGCGTTGTTTGACACAGCAAGTCAGTACAAGCAAGTCACGACAGTCAAGATTCGAGGCACCACGCTTTCCGACGAAATGCTGGAGCGAACGTTGGCTTTCCCGTTACTCGATTTTCTGGATCTATCGAATTCGACCGTTTCGGCCGAACAGTTGCGAACGATTGCTCAGTCAAACATAAATCGCTTGTCAGTGGCCGGAACCGGAGTGAGCGCGGACGAAGTTAACCGAGTTCTCTTTCGTGACGGCAATCGGCCTTGGAAATCGATTGATTTTAGTTCGCTCGGTTGGACCGATGCTGACTTGGCAATGCTGCGAGTTTGGCCGGTGGGTGAACTACATTTAAGAGACAATCAGATCACAGATGACGGCCTTGCTCTGTTAAAGCGTAAGGCGGTCTACGTTTTAGCCACTTCCGATAATCCGATTGTTGGCTACGGATTGTCGTATATGTCAAATTATTTGAAAGAATTACGAGCCGTCAACGTGCCACTGACCGACGACGCCATCAAAGCATTTGCCAGTTCTGGCCGAAGCGTGTACCGACTGACTTTGGGTGGAAACCAGTTCACTCGCAATGCGTTGCCTCATTTGGGCTGTCTCAGTACGACGGATCTGAGCATTCATGACGGGATGTTTTCCGTCGAGGACGTTCTGAAACATTTCACTCGTCTGTCCACGTTGCGATTACGAGGAACCAATTGCCGGCTGCCGTCGGCCAGGATTGCTAAGCAGTCTACCATCCAGAATTTGGACCTTCGTGATTCGGATGTCACCAACGCGGACGTCGCCGCAGCCCTTGAATTTCCTCATTTGCGTCGACTGGATCTGGCGAACACCCGCATCGACGACGACGCGTTTTCAGGACTTCCGGATTCTACCAATTGGCGGATCAGCTTGAATCTCACCAACACGAACGTGTCCGCAATCGAACTGGCACGAAACAAGTTCCATTCCGTCTACATCGGCCTGAATCAGTTTTCACCTCGCGAATTGAAAATGATTCGAGAATACACCCTGATTCACGTTGGCGAACGCTTTCCCGAATTCGAGTAACGAACGTGAATTTCGAGACGTATTCGGGATCATCGTTTCGCTTGCGATTGATGCCAATACGAGCCGCGAATTATGCGGCTCGTTCAAAGTGACTTCGCTCGCTACTTAGTAATCGAATCGCTTGACGGTTGTGGGGAAGTTGCGGAACTCCCATAGGTTCCCGTCGACTCGGCCGGTGGCATATAGCTAGGCAGAGGTTGCGAATAGCCTGAAGGACCGTTCGGGGAAACCGGGGATGCTGGCCGGAACGAATCGGGTGTGTAGTAGTCAGGAGACGCGGTTGGGTAGACCGCCGGTGCGGAATCGGGGAAGGCGAGCCCTTTGGATTGAAGCAGGACGGAGTCGAGTCGGTGTGCGATGATGGTGTCTCGCATCTTTTTTCGTTCGTCCAGTTGGGCGCGAAGTTTGGCGATACGAGCTTCCACTTCGGCGATTTCTTTTTCGCGTTTGGCCAGATCTTCGTCAAACAAATCGGAATACGCCGTTCCCAGTTCTTCGGCAACTTTGTCTCGCTCGTCATCATCGGCCGCTGTCGTCAATTGCTGCTGTAGATCCGCAATACGTTGTTGACGGTCCAATTCTTCCTTCGGGATGGGCTCTTGACGAGTTTGCCAAACGACGACCGCTTGCCTAGTGGTCCGATAACCGGGCTGATGATTTAGAGGAAGGAAATGGGGCTGCTGATAACGCGAGGACTCGGAAAGATTGGATGATGCTTGCGTAATCTGTTGCATGGCATCGCCGGGCGCATTGGAAACATATTCGCCATGTAAAACGTCTTGAATAAAGCGGCTAGGCGGCTGAGGCACCTGAGTGACGCGTCCCGCGCGTTCATTAGCATGTTGGCCGTACGCAAATTGCCAACACGACGCCGCGGTGAATCCAATTCCTAAGAACGCGATCATTGTGTTCACGATATGTCTGTTTCTCATACGCTTTTTCCTTTCAGTCTTGACGAGCGTTGTCTGTAGTGGGATGGAGTTCCAAATAATAACGAACTGCGATTCATTCTTGCGGTAAGACTCGGTCACCAGAGATCGTGTCGACTGTGGCGCGAAGTTCACCGAGTTCGTCTTGCCATTGGTTCGAATCAATCGCAACTGTCGAATTGGTCGAACGGTTCAGTTGTTCCAGCGTCGTCAGATCCACTTCGACCGAGCGGACGGCTGATTCAAAGTCGGGATCGGCGAACGATACGAATTCAGTCGGATGTAGTTTGATTTCGTCAGTTTTAGGACTATCGATCGACGCCGAACTAGTAACGACGTTGCTCGAAAGGGCAGGGGAGTGGTTCTTATTTCGCTCTCCGAACCACCAGTTCCCGATCGCTCCGACGGTAAGCAAAGCCACGATCGTCACGATGGTCGAATATGCCGTTGCTCGGCGTTTGCGTCTTGTCGCTCGGTTCGTTCGTCGTCTGCCGGTTCGAAAATCTTGCTGCAGTTGTGACAATGTGTTGGCAACGTATTCTGCAGATGCAGTACGGCGTTCGGCCGATTTTTCCAAGAGGCCATCAATCAGTTCTGCTAGATCCGCGGGGACTTGCGGACTGACTTCGTCCACTGGACGATGCGGATGCTGGCAGATGCGGTTGAGCACGGCCATGGTTCCTCGAGCTCGAAAAGGTGGATGCCCCGTACACATGAAGTACAGTACACTTCCCAAGCTAAACAGATCATTCACGGGCGAAATTGTCTGACCGTTCGCTTGTTCCGGCGACATGTAATGCGGCGTGCCAGTGATCATGCCAGATCGAGTGAGACTGGCGTCGTCGGCGGCGCGAGCCAATCCGAAATCGGAAATGAGGACTCGATCCACGTTCGTTTCCAACAAGATATTGGCCGGTTTGACATCGCGATGAACCAACCCGTGCGAATGTGCGGCTGCTAGCCCGAGTGCAATTTGGTTGCCGATCCGCAATGTTTCTTCCGTTGAAAGCGGCCCCAATCGATCGATTCGAGCTTGTAGCGATTCGCCGGCAACGTATTGCATCACCAAGTACGGGAGCTTGGCGGAAACCTGCACGTCAAAGATCGGAATGACATGTTCGTGTACTACGGACGCGGCCGACTGGGCTTCTCGAGCAAATCGTTGCCTGGCGCCTCCATGGTGCGCCAGATGTGGCGCCAATGCTTTGATGGCTACAGGCCGATGCAGTTCCGTGTCAAACGCTTTCAAGACAATGCCCATGCCGCCAGCGCCGATCAAGCGTTCTACTTCATAGCGACCAATACGTCCCAGCATCTCGGGGTGAGACGGCGGATCTAAGAAGTCCAGCGAAATCGGATCGGCTTGTAGTGGAAACTCTTCGTCCAATTCCGTGTCCAGGGCAATGATGATGGAAGCGTTGCTGATCGAATTTGAGTCAGACAGAGCTGCGGCGGCCAGTTGCCACTGGTCGTCATGGGCTGCCAGTTCGTCCATGCGATTTTGACACTGTACGCATTGGCTTAGGTGTTCCGTCAACGCGGCATCGACGTCTGTGTCCGTTGCGAGTGCATTTCGTAATGCTTGTTCGTTACAGTTCATCGTGTTGCTCCTGATACTGACGAACGGCGCCTTGCAGCTTGGCCATGATGCGACTGCGAGCGATATAAACCGCGCCAACGCTGATAGCTAGTTCCTGAGCTACGTCAGCGATCGGCCTGTGTTGCACGGCCGTCTGATAGAACGCTTGCCAAGATGTTTCTGACACGTTTGGTTGTACGATTGCGGCCGCATAACGAAACAACGAACGGCGATATTCGATATTGAATTCGGACGAAATGTCGGAGTATTCCGGATGATTGTCCAGTAATTGCTGAATCGTCGAATCGCCCGAAGCTTGATGCTTTTGGTTCGCCGCAAATTGGTTGCACAGTTCGTTGTGGCAAATTCGATACAGCCACGATCGAAATTTTCCTTTCTGCGTATCTGGCTGAAAACGATCTATCGCTCGCACCAACGCCAAGAATACTCGCTGAGCCAGTTCGGCCGCGTCTGACTGCTGCAAACCCTTACGTTTGGCGATGCGAAGAATCACTGGCTGATAAATTGCCACGAATTCTCGCCACGCATCCGCGTCTTGACGATTTCGCAAGCGAAGAATCAAGCTGTTTCTCGTTTTCTGGACCGATGCCATGGCAGGTGCTTTCCGGGAATGTTGCTACTGGCTATGAATTACACTGGCAGAATCGCCGAATCTTTCTGCCAGGTCGGCAAAAAGTCATTTTTTTCTTCCTGGGAGTATACACTGCACGGCGTGTCTGCTTTGCTAGTGTCTTGGCGAGCATCCCGGCGGAGTTTTTTGCCGAAAAAAAGCACAAATCGCGAATGAACCGGCGGCACTACAGCCGTTCAGTAAGATGCAGCGCAGCGAATGCTCGATTGCGCAGGGCCTGACGAAAAGAGCAAGAGCCTGTGGATGATTCGAAGCGGCCGGTTGATTGGTCCGATCTTATTGCAAAAACGGCACGCAATTTCGAATTATCAAAACCAACTGGCCACTTCCTGCAGCCCAGGGATACGATCACGGACCGGCCAGTATTCTAGGCCCACATAGCCGTCGAAGGGTGTTTGCCGGATGGCATCAAGAATCGCCGGGTAGTGAATTTCACCTTCGGTCAGTTCGTGTCGACCAGGATTGCCCGCTGCGTGGAAGTGTCCAATCTTGGCAATGTTAGACACAATGTTATGAATCAAATGTCCTTCGCTAATTTGTTGATGGTAGATGTCGAACACCACTTTCACATGCGAACTACCTACGGCATCCACAATCTGAAAGGCTTCGTCACTGCGAATCAGATAGTATCCCGGATGATCCACTTGTTCGTTTAATGGTTCAATTACTAACGTCACGTCGGCCGCTTCCAGCAACGGCGCCGCTTGCTTTAGTCCGTCAATCAAGCTTTGGTGTTGCAATGGCCGGTTAACATGCGGCAGAAAATCACCCACTTGAGAAATCAGCGTAGGGCAATTCAATCGCTTGGCGGCCGCAATCGATTCCTCTAGGCCTGCTAAGTAGTCGCTGCGAACCGACGAGTCAACCAAGCTGATGAATTTGGTACAACACGCGGCAATCTGCAGTTGGTGTTGGTCTCGCAAACGCATGATCGAATCCAAATCTTTGTCCCACCAGCCCCAAAATTCAAAGGCGTGCAGATTGGCTTGCTTGACTGCAATCAACGCATCTTCCAGAGGTTGGTTTTCGAAAACGGCATCGATGCATACAGATGGTTTGAGCACAATAGTCCTTTCGTTGTGGATGATTCCGGCACGTTACCGATGGATCGTGATGATGTCAGGTTCAGTTGCGACGCATCTCGCGACGACGGATTCCCATGCCAATGATGACCAGCGCCCAACAGACACTATTTAATTTAGACGGTTCTGGAACAGCGTGAACCGACGTCGCGTCAAATTGAAAGCCGCCGTCTTGCAGTGCCAGAATCAGATCGGACGAATCAAAATCCCCATCGCCGTTCCAGTCGCCGGTGGCCCAAGTGGAATTTGCCAAGACAGTGTCTTCGTATTCGCCGGCTTGGAAGATGGCAGTCAAATCGGACGAATCAAATCGCCCATTCAAATCTGCATCGCCAAAGACGGTTTGGGCGATTTCGTGAACCCAAGCCGTTCGGTCAAGTCGATCAAGCGTCCCATCTTCATTCAAGTCCGCAGCGGAAAGTTCAGCGGCATTGCGAATGGCGCTGGAAAGCAGATCTAAGTCGCCACTATCCAACGTTCCGTTACCGTTGTAATCACCTCGTAGTGTCGAGTGGGGCAGATCCAGTCTCGCCATCACCAGGCCTTCCGACATGTCACTGAGAATGATGTTGCCGCTTTCAAAAAAAGGATAAACGCTCCACGCTCCGCCAAAGTCTGCGTCATCGGTATTCGGATGCGTATCCAATGAAGCCACTTCAACCAAGTTCCCGCTTTCAATGTCGGCCAAATCTAACACTCGTAGCCCGCTTAAATAATTCGCCGCGTAGGCTCGTCCCTCATGAATGTAAAGATTGTGATCAATCGATGACGTTTCAAATTCGTGAAAGCCAAGGTAGCGAGGCGAATCTAAGTCTTCTACATTCCATATGTGGGTGCGAGTCTTCGTGCCGTTGTACATTTCGTCCAGTTCGTCATCCATCAACACGAAACGGTGATCTTCGGTCAGCCAGCCTTGGTGCGAATATTGGCTGTCCGGGTACTGCGTGCGACTGATAAGCTGCGCGTCGGCTGGTTTGCTGGCATCCACTACGGTTAGCGAATCGACCGTAAAGGCAAATACTAATTCGGCTCCCGCGTAGTCTGCGTCTGGGCCGTGATACGTTACGGCTTGAGCATCATGCGCGTAACCGATACCTCGCATTCCGCCCGCCGCTTGCGGCTCCAAGGGATTGCTGATGTCCACAAAATGCAGACCGCCTTGAAACGTGTCCGTACCGGTGGCAGCCACTAATCCGGAATCTGGGTTGATGGCCACATTGTGCGAATTCCCAAACCTTCGATAAACCGCATCGGCCGACCACGTTTCCGCCGGCGCTGTGTGAGTCCTCGAAGCCGAGTTAAATCGAAGACTTGCAATCCGTGTCGCGAAACGTCGGCCACAATAAACGCGTAGTCGCCATACGTTTTTATGTCTCGCCACCAATAGTTCTGAGAATTACTCGGCAATAGGCCCAAGAAAACGGGCGATTCCGGGACGGTGATATCAACAAACGCGGTGGCGTCACTGCGACCGACCAAGGCATATTCGTGCCCCGTTTCCGCATCGGTCCATCCCCAGATGTCGTTGACAATGACTTGTCCCCAACCGTTTGGATCGGTGATCGGTTCGTTCCCGCCGAGCATCGAAATGGGCAGATGAGCGATCACGTCCATGTTTTCCGCCGCAAAGCTTTCAGGATGTGGCACGTCCACGCCACTGCCGTCCAGCAGTCCTTTTCCGTCTCCGTGCGCATACAAAAGGGACGAAGCTGCTATGAAAAACAGAAACGCAACTAGGCCCAGATGTTGTCGAACCATGACAAAGTCCTTCCGATGGAAAACGTGTCGCACCGCCGTCCATCATAGTGCAAGTCAGCTATTTGCGGAAACGGAAATTGCGCGAAGTATGCTTTACGGACGCAATGGATCATAAGGAGCCATTTCAATCGGCGGCGTTTCATCCGACATGACGGCCGCTAGGCACTCGGCCGTGATAGCTGCCAAATGGATGCCGCTGCGGAAGTGTCCTGCGGCCACAAAACAGTTAGGCAACGACTTGAGTGCTCCAATATATGGTGCACCATCGTGGCAGCTGGGCCGCAATCCCGCCCACGATTTCACAATGGAATGTCGTTCCAACTCGGGAACAAGACGCACAGCAAAGTTGGTTAATTCGGCGATTCCGGCGTCGGTTGTCGAACAGTCGAATTGTTCTTCTTCCACGGTCGACCCGGCCAACAGCAGTCCATCGGTTCGAGCAAACAAATAACGCGGGCCTTCGTTGATGACGTGTCGCACGAGCGGCTGCTCCAATTGCCACATGATCATCTGGCCTCGGCGAGCTTCCACGTACAGCGGCGGCATGCCGTAGTCTGCCAATAACTCCAACGCCCAAGGACCAGTGGCCACGCAAACTTGATCCGCCGTCAGCACGTCCGCCGACGTGTGTACCGCAATGCGTTGGTCTGACGTTTTACGCACCGCAGTCGCTCGCACATTTTCCATCCGCACGACATTGCTACGCTGATCTAAAATAGCGCGTAACGCTTTCAGAATCCGAGTTGGGCGAACCAGCTTTTCTTCGGGCGAAAAGAATACCGCCGCGGGAGATTGCAACGGACGAAGCGCCGGTTCGAATTCCGCCAGCGAATCGAACGGCACTTCCCGGATGTCCACGCCGTAGAACTGCCATTCCGCCACGGCCGCTCGTAAGGCAGCCACTTCCCCGGGACGAATGGCAACATACAGGCCACCGCAATTTTGTAGTTCAATATCGATGCCGGACGCCGATTCCAGGTGTGACACCCAAGTGTCATAGCTTGGATGAGCAAGCTGCCGCAACTGTTCCAGCGGATCGGTTTTGGCGTTCTTCAGCGGTGGCGGCAAAACGCCGGCGGCCGCCCAGGAAGCGGTGTTGGCCACGTTGCAGTGGTCCACCACGGTGACGTTGCGGTTGCCGTCGGACGAAAGTTTTTCGGCAATTGCCAGACCAATGATGCCGCCGCCGATAATGATGGTTTGTTGCACGCCAAAACCAATCTTACATCATTTGGCAGCCGCCCATCCCGCATTGAGGACGACCGCACGTGCCGGGATTGGGTTCACAAACCGGTAAGTCACCACTGCTACTGTGCGCCGCCACCACGCTCAGCTGACGTTCCACTTGGGACGCGCCACAGGCGGGACAAGTGGCTGCTTCGTTGCCTCGGATCAGCAGTTCAAAGTTGGCGTTGCACTTTTGGCAAGCGTATTCATAAATAGGCATGATTGGGCTCCTTCTATTTAGAATGACTGTTGAAAGCCAGTTTCTTTTTGATTTCGTCCTTCAGCTGTTCCAAGACGGAATCCTTATCGGTCTCTTCCAAAATGCGACGAACCACGGACTTGGGCGCTTCATTTCCCCAAGACGCACCGTGTTCAAAATAATACTTTGCGGCCTGGCCAACAATGTATGAACCGAATCCACCGGCTGCTCCTTGAGGCAACGCGGTAAGCGGAGTGGTTCCGCCCAGTGTCAGTCCTTTCAGGCCGGTAAAGATGGTCCCCAGCACGACGTCGACCAGCAGCATCGACCCCAGCGACATGCCGATGGATCGAGCCAGCTTTTGCGCGTTCATCCAAGACATTTCCAGTCCATAGATTTTGGCGAGCGTAATAATCATGCTGATATCCACGGCCGCTCCGCCCAGCACGTCGGCTAGGATGGCGGGATTCAGTCCTACGGCCAACGCCTTCACGGCGGCAAAACTCCAAATGGTTTGGTTCGCTCGTTTGTTGCGCAATTCGACTCGTAACTTGGCAATTCGATCGGTCTTATCTGCCGCAAATACCGCTGCGTTCAGCGCCACCAACGCCAACCCGTCTCGTTCCAAGATCTGTAGAATTCTGGCTTTCAGGTCAGACACAATCGGTTCGGGCTTTTTCCAAACGGATTTTTCGCGACCGTTGGCATCGACTTCCACGTATTCAATTTCGCGAGGATCGGCCGAAGTCATGACGAAGTTTTCCGGCGGCACCAAGCCTTTCAAACGATCGTCGCGAATGATCTTGGTCAGACGCTGCAAATCTTCGTCGGAATAGAGATCGATTTTGTTCAGCACAATCAAGATCGGCTTGTGAACGGCCAGCAGCGCGATGATAGCGGAAAATTCGACTTCGTTCAGATCGGAATCGGTGACAAAGACAATCAAGTCACCTCGTTTAGCGGCCAGTTTGGCAATGGTCTGATGATCGCTGTCGCCTACTTCGTTTATCCCGGGCGTGTCGACAATCACCATTTCTGAATTGTCGATTCCCGGTAAGACGTAGCTTTCCGCTTTCCAGTTGATGGGCTTGGATTCTTTGGTCCAGCCACCCTGAACGTTGACTTCGGCCACTTCTTCTCCAACCAGCGCGTTGACCAACGCCGATTTACCCGTGCTGATTTCGCCAAACAACACAATTTCTACTCGGCCATTGGTCAGCTTCTGTTCAATGTCCTTCAGCTGAGAAATATCTTGCCGTAAATGGTCCTTTTCCACGTCAGTGCACTTGGCGTATTTTTCAATCGCCTTTTGGACCGAATTGAGCGGCTTCTTTGTAGCGGCTATCTGTTGATTTGGACGAACTTGAGTTCATGTCGAATTCTTTGTGTTAATGGCTGAGCGATCAAGACGGTGCTTTTGTCTGCAGGGACTCGATCTATTCATCATCGTCCTGGTCCTGCTTTCCACCTGAACCGAATTGAGTTCGAGCGACTGTGACTAATTTCCGCAATTCGTTCACACTGGTCACTCGTTCCCATTCGCGTCGAGCTAACGCGGCCATGCCACCAGGTGGTGCCTTCATTTCGTTCTTGAAGTAGGTGACAAAAATGGAGCCAATCCACCGAGTGATCACGGCTTGAATACAGCCTTGCAGCAGACCGCCCGAGACCCAGCCAATGCCTGGAACCGACTTCAACAGCGATGCGAAACCGGACGTAGCCAACGTCGATCCTGCGACACCGACCAGGACTTTTCCTTGTTCACCCAGCAAACGCATGGCCATGTCGACATCGATATCTTGATGGTAGACGCGTGCCAAATCCAGGACCATCTTGGTTGAAATACCGACTCCGGCGGCCAAGTCGACCATCGGGAATGGACTTAACGCTGCCGCTCCGGCCGCGCCCCAAGTGTACTTGTCGACAATTTCCCACGCCCGTTTGTCCAGATTTTCACGCACCTTCTGTTTGGCTTCGTCCATCAGGCCTCGCGACTGCAGCAACAGATTGGCCATCAATAGATCTTGGCCTTCTTTCTTGATGATGCGGCTCATGCGATCCGCCAGCGGTTGAATGTCGGGCGGTACTTCGACCATTTCTTCAATCTGCGAACCATCCGACATCACTCGAATACGTTCACGTTGCGTGGGCCTGGAACGTACGGCCACAATATCTTGTTCGCGCACGAAGTCGGACACTTGCCGAGCGATCTGGCCCAACAACGCGTCGCGATCTTTTGGCGTGTACCAATCTTCCTTGTTCAAGCACACGACTACTCGCTTTTCCATTTCGCCCAGCAAATGCAGCAACTGGAATTCTGAATCTCGTAAAGGCCCGTCGGCGACCAACAAAACCAAGTCCGCGTCTTTGGCCACTTCGGTGGCTAAGGATTGATGATCCGCTCCGTCAATTTCGCCCAGCCCTGGTGTGTCGACCAAGCGAATCGAATCTTTGCCCGGCCAAGGAATTTCATTTCGCTGGACCGTCGTGCCGCCTCGCAAATCAGTGTTGAAGACATCTCGACCTGCCAAGGCGTTCAGCAGCGACGACTTACCGCTGGAAATGGTGCCAAAGGCGACGATCTCCAGACGAGCTTCTTCGTGTTTGTCTTGAATCCATTTGATCAACGGAACGAGTTCTTCTTTGACTTCGTTGCTGACCGATGGATCGGATCGGAATTCGCCAATGTCTTCAATGTTCTTTTTGACTTCCGATTCGCGTTCCGCAATGGACATTTGGCTGGGGTTCTTGGCCAATTGCGTCTTGCGTCTTTTTTTTCGCAGCGAAGCCCCAAACATCTTCCAGGCAACCCAGCCGGACGTGCCCAACAGCAGCGTACCGCCAAGGCCAATGACAATTAGATAGATGGTCCCCCAGATGGCACCGAGTTCTTTAGCGGCGCGATACTTGTCCATCAGCGAAGTCGGCAGATAGATCAGTAACGCGCCAAGTGCCGCTAGGGCAATGATCAGAAAAAATCGGTTGATGAGCGAGTTATTGGCCATTCGAGCAATTCCGTGCCGACGGGGAACTTGGCTAGGGTCGCCAAAATGATATCAGAAGTAGGACAGATTGCGGATTGCAGTTTCTTTGCTTGTTCTTCGCTGATTATCCAATTTATTGTGGATAGCCGCGTTTTTTCTGTGGTTTTGCGAACCGATGTGGGGCGAATTCCAGCGATTTTCCACATTGGCTCGGAACGCCTTCATTAGACGGTCGAATAGTTTCGATTCCTAGGGGTGACAAAGCGATGTCCAATTCAAGGCTCGTGGCGCATGTGGTTTGGGGGCAGAGCACACGCGGCGACGAATCAAGATTGGACATCGCTTTTTTCGTACTCTGTCGGCTTGTCCGCCGCCAGTGTTGAATCATCAATCAATTGGCTGGCACCAACCAGGTACCTGCTCGTCCCATCCAGCAACCGAAGAAAAGTTAAGCGCAGAGACGCCAGGACGCTGAGTCGCAAAGACTGATCGAACCCGAGATGTATCCGAACCGCGTTGACTGTTGGTGCGACTGTTGGTGCCATGCATAGATCGGAACTTTTGGCGCCAACCGGTACTCCCCCCAACATGTAACCAATGCAACGGCGAGCTGCTTCGTCCGCGAGACTCGATCCATTGCCGGCCGCTCGCTTGAAAAGCCTGCCGAACTTCTGCAGCAACTCGCACCAGCAAGACGTATCCAGGCCGATGCTGAATTCCCTCCTCCTCTTGATTTCCCGTAGCATCCCCTTGATTTCCACCTCTTGATTTCCCGTAGCATGGGCCCATGGCCCGTGTGTTTTGCGTTTTGTAGGTTAGCATAGGCAACGGGCCCATGCTACGAGGTTCACGGGCTATGGGCCCATGCTACGGGAAATCATGAGGAGGAGGAACAGTTACCCAACGGGGACACCCGCATATTAGTCAGAATGTTCTGGGTGAACAAGAAGACAAACGCGGTTGCTTTGCCAGTCGCCTGAAAGGCCTGATTCAGAAGGAACGTAGCCAAGAGCAATAGCTGGCACAGAAACCCGACAAGGGCGCGAGCAATAGTGCCGACCTTGAAATGGCTTGTTCTAAAGCGGTCAATGACATTCTGATGTCAATGAGAGGGCAGCATGGGCGCAGCAGAAACCAATTTGCGGTTGCCAGTCAATCGAAAGCGTTCTGGCTTTCACTTTCAATTGACTAGACTAATCACGATAACCGCCACTAGAAGAATTAATGCGACTCTTTCATTTAACTCTATTTTCCGCGTTCATGTTGGCCTCAATATTAGCGATACAATAGACCGTCGCTGTCCTTTAAGTCCTTTATGTTTACAAATGCCTGGGAGTGCCTCGAACCGGTTTTATCCCCGGCACACCCGGACTCCTCCACTGTTCTCGCTTAGTCGTAGCCGCTTTGGTAAAGATGTGTCTTCCAGATTATCTTGCAACTGTCGCACTTAAAAGTGTGCATCTCGTTGCTCCTTGTCTTCCAGGGCGATAAGGTGAGTCTTTGTCCGCACGACGGACAAGTCGCTCTAAACGCAACTGAGTAAAAGAATCTAAGTGCAAACGGAAGCAAGACTATCAGTGCCGCGATCGACGCCATGATGGATTTCAAGATAAATCCAGTAACGATCAAGGCGATCCAAATTGGCGAGGAAGCAATTAATAACGCTTTAATTGCCCTAACACTATGTCCTGGCAAGTCTTTTTCTTTATAGTCCTCGGACATGTCGTTGCCGCCCCGGAATTGTGAGTGGAAGCTGATATCTGAAGCAGCCACCGAAGCATCCCTCTGCAAATACCTCTATCCCGCTAAAAAACGGATAGTCCATCGTCACCTCACCGCTACACACATTCACGCAGGCATCCATACGAAGTGATGCCTGACGATAAACTTGAAAACGCTATGTCCTCGAAGATACTCACCTGTCCGTGAAACCGGCATTACCTCAATACGTTCGTATGGTCCCCGGCGGATATTGATCTCCCCAATCCCAATCTCCTGAGAAATTGATAGTTCTTCGTTCCACTAACAAGTCTAAATACGCTAAGAGACTAGGCGCTATTGGAAGCAATACATATTGCTCTGTTTGGAATGAATATACGACACCATTGGTTCCAAGAAGTACTAGTTCGCCGCAGATCCATAAGAAGCGGACATCACATTCCTCTACCCCCATTGTATCCATGTCTATGAATCGAAACGGAAATGTAAAGTCACGACCAGCACGACCAGATTGCTTGATGAAGATAACCTGATGGAACATTCGAACAAACTCTGGAAGAATTACAGGCGCAGCGTTTTCAAAACCGTTTGGCACCAAGGGCGTCGAATCAGCCACCGGAACAAGTGCATTCTCGTTTCCAGTCTGTGAAGCAACCCATATTCCCCACGAGTGGTGACGAGAATTTCGGTATGCATCGAAGTCACAATGAGCGAGACCAGCAGGAGTGAACTCAGACAGCAAGAACTTGGAAAATCGCTCCAATTCAGGAACTGTTGATGTCCATCTTTCGGTCAAAATTCGCATTGCATCGGATTCAGACCGAGGCAATCCGACCTGATCCGGAAAGATAGGCGCGTTCTCGTTAAACACATCTGTGAAAGGTCCATATTCTATCGTCATTACGGCTCCTAATTAACAAGAACATAAGGTGTTTCTGGAATTACTCTTGCGATCAACGTTGGGAGTATTTCTACTACGTCGCCGCTGGCTGCGGAACGCCCAAACCCGGCAAGCTTTCTTCCTGCCGAAAATATGGTTCATCACAAATTCCACGTCGGACCTCGAATTGTCTGTGTCCCATTTGACCTCTCTTTGACCTCTCGATTCGCGCGAGTGACAAACCAAGTCGCAAGGCTTGGCTCAAATCAGCCAAGCGAACCAATGCTACCCAAGCCAGACGAACCCAAGCCTATGCGCAATCGGCGTAAGACACGGTAAGTAGCTTGAACAAGTCATTCGCATTCGCCATTCGGAAATTATCGGCAGTTCCCAGCAATGGAAAAAGGTGACGTGGATTCGCGAGTTTCAAGATCACGCGGCAATTCGCCATGCTTGCGATCTCGTTTCGCCGAACTAGAATTGCGAAGATCGTCCAGTGCGGCTGGCACTGGCGTTTGAAGTCTGGCAAGGGGATTGGCGATGGCGCAAGAACGCTCGTTGGGTGACGGAGTCTATTTTGACGAACAAGCCTATCCGGGCATCGTGCGGCGACTGTTGATCTGGATTGTCGATTGCTTGGTGCTGTTGGTGATTGCGTTTCTTGTGGCTGTCCTGGCCGGTATTCTTCTGGTGATGTCAGGCGAAGAGAACCCACGTGTTCTTGCGATCATCGCGTGGATGGGCGTGCTGCTGTTTAGCTGGATCTATCTCACACAATTGAAACGCAGCAAGTGGCGAACCGTTGGCTACCGATTACTGGACGTCAAAATGGTAAATCTGCAAGGCAACCGACCGTCGCTATGGGCGATGCACGTTCGCCTGCTGCTGATTCTGTATTGGCCATTCACCCCGGTTATTAGTCTGCTGTGGATCGGAGCGGACAAAGACCGGCAAACTCTGCGAGATTGTTACGCCGGCGTTTATCTGATTCGTTCGAATGCCGTTCCGGTTGGCACGGGGCCATTGCATTTGGTGTGGTACTTCGCGTTTGGACACACTTTTTCCTATCCGCGAGTGCAGCGGAACAATCCGGTCGCCGCGTTCCAACAGGACGACAGTGCGCCGCCAGCAAATTAGAATTATCGAAATTGGTTGTCACCGGCGGCTATTGGCATTATTCGTTGGCGTCTTTTTCTGCCGCCCAAACGATGCCTTGGATGACCGTTCGCAAGAAAACCTTGTCAGAAAACGTATCGTTCGAATGTCCGTATGTGGTGCCAAAGACGCGAGCCTTGCCGTATTGGTTGGTCCACATTACGGGATGCGATTTACCATCCTTTTCACTGGTGGATGTAGCCAAGACTTTGGTTTCTGGCCAGACATGTTCAATGATGTAAAGTTCGTCCATTGGCGTGACATAGTTGGCGGGAAAACCGTTCATGATCGGATGATCGGCCGCAACCACTTTGACAGGATACTTGGACTGGTGATCGTGCCGACGACTGGTGACACCCAAGAACTCTCGCCAGTCATCAATTTTGGCTGAACGGTAGGTATGCATGGCGCAGTGAATCACTACTGCAGAAACACCATCATGATGCGCCTTGGTGATTTTGCGAATGTAGTCGGGATCGGCAGTATCCGCAAAACATTCATTGTGGACCACAACGTCATAGCCGTCCGCCCAGTTGGGGTTGTTGTACAGATCAATCTTCGCTCGAGTCCCCTTGCCACCTTCGTTGATGACGGTCCATTCCATTTTATGACCTTCGTCCATCGACGCTTGAATCAACTGCTTGGTCTGAAAATCATAATCGTGACAACAGCCACCTGTGATCAGCAACACTCGTAATAACTTCTCTTCTTCGCCTCCGCGAACTTCAGAAGCCTGCAAAAAGGTACCCAGTAAGATTGTGGCGAAAACGAATACAGTGCGATGCATGTTGGCAATTCCCATGGGATTCATAAAGATCGAACGAACCAAAAGTCCGGATAAACGATGCGTGTCATGCTACATCCAAGGGTGTGGCATCGCAACCGTTTGTTCCAGAGGACGTGGCTGCCGAACAGTGGCCCAGCGGAATGCTTACACCAACAAACCGATCCGCTCGACTAGTTTTCAGGCAGTTCCGTCGTTGTTTTTCTGGTGAAGATATAGCCTTGGCCTCGGACCGTGTGCACATAGCGAGGCCGGCCTTTTATTTCCAGCTTGTTTCGCAAATAGTTGATGTAGACGTCTACCACGTTGGACCGACCATCGTATTTGGAGTGCCAAACGAGTTCCTGAATTTGATCTCGCGAAAGTACGGTTTCGGGTTGCGTCATGAAGACACGGAGTAATGAAAATTCGCGAGCGGACAGGTGAATTCGATCTTCGCCGAAAGTGACTTGTCCTTTTGACGGGTCCAAAATCAGTTCGCCGTAGCGCGAGATGGGATCGGTCCTGGCTCCCGGCCGCCGCATGACTGCTCGGATTCTGGCCAACAATTCTTCAAATGAAAACGGCTTGATCAAATAGTCATCCGCGCCAGCATCTAAGCCGGTGATCCGGTCTTCTAACGAGGATCGGGCAGTGACCATGATCACGGGAACGTCAGATCGAGTTTCACGGAGCGTTTTCAGCAGATTGATGCCATCGAGTTTGGGCAAGTTGATGTCCAATAGGACCAAGTCAAATTCGCCTAGCTTGGCTTGCTGCAGACCATCGACCCCATCTTCCAGCCAAACCACATGAAAAGACTCTTCGGTCAAGGCGTGCTTCAGTGCTTCCGCTGTCGCCACATTGTCTTCAACCAGCAGAATATTCATGAATTCGCTCGCTACACTCTTTTTTTATTCCATCGAATCAGGAATCGCTGACCGGACAAATTGATCCAGTCTCACGTTCCTCCGTCCCTTAATGATATCCGATTGACGTTCCTAGTAGGACCCCGCAACCAACTGTTACAACGTGCGGAAAAAGCGTATTCTAGGGCCGGAACGAGTCTCACTACATTTTCACTTTGCTGGAACGCAGGATTATGACTTCGATGCCAGACCGCCGCGTCGTTATTCTTACCCAAGGACATTCCGAACCGGTAACGGCCAAAACCGCTACGAGCTTGATTCGTTACAAGCCCGAAGAAGTCGTCGCGTTGCTGGATTCGACTCAGGTCGGCAGAACTTCGGGCGAACTACTGGGCGTCGGCGGTTCGATCCCCGTCGTCGGGAAACTGGACGACGTCCCCGAAGCCAACGTCTTGGCAATTGGCATCGCGCCGTCCGGCGGGCGAATTCCCGCTGATTGGCGACAGATCATCAAAGCGGCTTTGGCCAAAGGCATGCAGGTGCTTTCTGGATTGCACGAATTCATTTCCGATGACCCCGAATTTAGCTCGATCGCCCAAACCAGCGGTGCCACCATTTACGATGTGCGCAAGAACCACGAAAAAGACTGTGCCACTCGCCAAGGTATCCGCGAAGATTGTTTGCGCATCCACGCCGTAGGCAATGATTGTTGCGTGGGCAAGATGGTCGCGACGATCGAAGTGGCCAAAGGCCTTCAGCAGTTGGGGCATGACGCTAAATTCGTGGCCACAGGGCAGACCGGTATCATGATTGAAGGCGATGGCTGTCCGATTGATTGCGTGGTAGCGGACTTTGTCAACGGTTCGGCAGAGAAACTGGTCTTAGCCAATCAGCATCACGACATCCTGCTGATCGAAGGGCAAGGCAGTCTGGCTCATCCCAAATATTCGGCTGTCACATTGGGCCTGCTGCATGGCTGTATGCCACACGGCTTGATCTTATGTTACGAAGTTGGCCGCACCGCAATTCACGGCATGGAGTACGAGCCGCTCAAGCCCGTGGAAGCCCTGGTTCCGGTCTACGAAACGATGGCCAATCTGATGCATCCCTGTCGGATCATTGGCGTGGCGATGAATAGCCGCAAGTGTTCGCCCGAGGAAGCAACAACCGAACGCAAACGCATGCAAGACCTTTTGCACGTTCCCGTTTGCGACGTCTTTCGACACGGCGCGGATGATTTAGTGGATGCGGTGCTGCGTTTGAAAGCGGATGTGATTCGATGAAATTGACGATTCACGAATTCGACCTGCCACTGAAACACACCTTCACGATTTCTCGTGAATCCACGTCCATTCAAAAGACCATGATCGTTGAATTGGCGGATGGCGAACTTCGTGGCTATGGCGAAGCGACCACCAATCCGTATTACCAGCAAACCATGCAGGCGATGTCGGCTTGCTTGCTGGACGCGAAAGACTTGATCGAAAACGCGTCGTGGAATTCGCCAGAAGAATTATGGGAACAAGTGGCACCGCGGTTTGCATCGTCTCCATTCGCACTGTGCGCACTGGATCAGGCGGCGCATGATTTGTGGGGCAAGCGATTGGGCAAACCAGTCTTCGAATTGTGGGGACAGTCCGTCGACAACATTCCGGTTTCCAACTTCACCATCGGCATCGATACCATCGACGTGATGCTGCAAAAACTGGGCCGAAACACTGGCTGGCCCATCTACAAAATCAAATTGGGCACCGAACATGATTTAGAAATCGATTCGGCGATTGCGAGAACAAACGGCGGCCGTTTTCCGCGTGGATGCGAATTGCGGCTGGACCGCCGACCAGGCGATTGAATATTCGCATACGCTGAAGGAATTAGGAGTCGAATTTATCGAACAACCAATTCCGGCAGGCCAATGGGAACAGCAGCAACGCTTGTTCGAACAGTCCGCGCTCCCCTTGATGGCCGACGAAAGTTGTATTTTGCCGGCAGATGTCGCTGCATGTGAAGGTTATTTTCATGGCATCAACATCAAACTGGTCAAATGCGGCGGACTTACTCCGGCCAGACGGATGATCCATGACGGGAAAGCTCGCAATTTGAAACTAATGGTCGGCTGTATGACCGAATCGACCGTCGGCATTTCCGCTATTGCTCAGCTGCTACCATACTTGGACTATGTGGACATGGACGGCGCGGCGCTGTTGGCGTCCGACATCGCCAGTGGTGTCTTTGTAGATCACGGCGAATGCCAGTATCCGTCCGTACCCGGTTGCGGTGTGACACTGCAGGAATCAAATCCAATTGCATGATATTTTCTATTCACTTACGCTCGCCGTGAATCCGTTAGTTCTGTTCGTAACGTAGTCAGAAATCAAAGGAGCGTTCATGTTCTCCAAACGAATTTTCCTGTTGGCTGTTTGCGTCAAGTTACAGTGCGCGCTCGCGTTGCAGGCAGACGAATTGTCCAATCGCTTGCAACCCATCATCCAGCAACACGAAGGTACCGTAGCGGTTTACGTCAAAAATCTGACGACAGGTGAAACCTTCCAACACCAAGCCGATCACCCACAGCCCACCGCTAGTCTGATCAAATTGCCGGTGATGATTGAAACGTACCGCCAAGCGGCAGCAGGCCAAGTGAATCTAGACGCCAAGATTGTCTTGAACGAATCGGACAAGGTGCCTGGTTCGGGCATTTTGACGACGCATTTTTCTGCCGGCACGGAGATTTCATTGCGAGACGCTGTGCAACTGATGATTGCGTTTTCCGACAATACCGCGACCAATTTGGTTCTGGATCAGATTGGATTAAAGTCCACCGCAGAAACAATGGAAAAGCTGGGCCTGCCGCAAACCAAGATACACGCCAAGGTATTCCGCCGAGACACTTCGGTTTATCCGGAACGAAGTCAACAGTTTGGTTTGGGCAGCACCACAGCGGCAGAAATGGGAGATTTACTGGAGCGATTACACCAGGGGAAGATCGTTTCGCCCGAAGCCTGTCAAACGATGTTAGATCATTTGTTGACCTGTGATGATCGGACCAAGTTCGTTCGCTTCTTGCCACTCGGTACCAAAGTCGCGCATAAGACAGGGGCCGTTTCGAATGCGCGAACCGACGCGGGAATCATCTATTCGCCCGCAGCGCCAATCGTGTTATGCGTCTTGACCAACGACAATGCCGATCGCAGTTGGTCGGACGACAACGCGGCCAATCTGTTGTGCGCAAATATTGCGAAAGAAGTCTTTGCCTGTTTCAATTCCGACGACAACTCGAGCAATACGGCCGAAGCTACGTTAGCCGTGGGCGCGATGAGTCGTTTGGTGAAGATTTGCAGCGAACCTTAAATCGGCGCATCGAACCATCACCTGGATTGTCGGTTGACGGCGACTTTGGACCCATGACCGAAAATGCCGTCAAGCAATTCCAAAGTCACCACGGGCTGGATGTCACGGGCGTGGTGGACGCCGCCACGTGGAAACAGCTGGGAACGTTGGTCACCGAAGACGAACCTGTGCCGCCGCCGGCGGAAGTGAACGCTATCGAGTTGCCACGGGATGCGGCCGATTCGTTGGACGGGCCGCCGTTTGTAACCGCTAAGGCGTGGGCGGTGATGGATGCGGATTCGCAAAAAATGCTGGCCAGCCACCAGGGTTCGACTCCGGTCGATCCGGCCAGTACCACCAAGATCATGTGTGCGCTGGTGGTTCTGGAAGCTTGGCAGCAAGACGCCGGCTTGGGTGACCAAATGGTGACGTTTTCTGATCGAGCGGACGAGACGCCGGGATCGACTTCAGGAGTTCGCGCAGGAGAACAATTGCCGGTGTCGGAATTGCTGTACGGATTAATGCTCCCATCGGGTAACGATGCGTCGGTAGCGCTGGCCGAACACGTGGGGGAACGGTTTCGCGACGCCATTAATGATGATAACGACACGCAAACTTCAGCATACGAATTATTCGTCAAACAGATGAATCGTTTGGCCCAGGAAATTGGCATGGAACATTCGCACTATCGCAACACGCACGGTTTGACGGAAGAAGGACATATGCTTACCGCAGAGGATCTGGCCAAGCTGGCTTGCTACGCCATGCAGAATGCTCGATTCCGCCAAATTGTGGCCACCAGAAAACATGGCTGCCAATTGTCGGGACCGGGCGGGTATACGCGAAATGTCATCTGGAACAACACCAATCGGCTGTTAGGAACAGAGGGCTATCTGGGCGTGAAAACGGGAACCACTGACGCTGCCGGCGCGTGCTTGGTGTCGTATGGCCAGCGTGAAGATCGCAATGTGATTGTGGTTGTCCTGGGATCCAGCAGTTCTGATGCGCGGTATACGGACAGTCGCAATCTATTTCGTTGGGCGTGGCAAAATTTGCCCTAGCGGTTGAACGATTTGACTTTGCCCCTTTGCCGAGGAAAATCTTCTGTTCACAAATTCGGCCGATGCGAACAGAGAATCAATTCGAGCGGCATGATCAAAATTTGACGGTGACGCTTCCTTGACGAACGTAGCGGCTTGAAAGGCGAAGACCATGTCGGCCGTGTCAAATTCACCGTCGCCGTTCCAATCTCCTTCATCAAACGAAGAATTTTTGGCCACACCGTCTTCATACTGTCCAGCCTGGAATACTCGAATCAAGTCCGATGTATCAAAGACCCCGTCATTGTTACTATCTCCGACGGGTCGATTCTGAAACCAACGCAAACTGGAAACTAGCGAATTGCTAACGGCAAAGATATCCAAGTCACCGTCGGCATCCCAATCTTGCAATTCGATATCCACAACCCCGGACTGAGCACTAGACCAAACTCGAGCCGTACTGCTGAATTCGCCCTGTTGGTTTTCCAACCACGACAATTGACCACCAATCAGATAATCTCCGTTGCCAAACACCAAGTCTTGATCGCCATCATTGTCCAAGTCGCCAAACTCGAAAACGCGTTCCACCGGTGCATTGGTCAACACTCGAGTTTGGCTCCACGAGCCATCGGCATTGGACGTCAGTAGCACGGTGGAAGCAGGTGAAAACGAAGCAAAAGCGATGTCCGTCCTGGCATCTTCATTGATATCCGCAACGGTCACCGCCCCGATGGGCTCTTGCGTGGCGTACAACGTTCGGGCATGCCCAAACTGGCCATGGCCGTCTAGATTGGGGTGAAAGACAAATCCTTCACGTGTAGTGGTGATGATATCGACATCACCGTCCGCATCGACATCGCCAACATCCAGTGTGTAACCACCGGAAGCGGAATTCACCACCGTGGACCATTCGCCAAAAGTTCCTTGCCCGTCTGTGTTTTTGATCGCCACGATGCGAAAGTTACTGAAGATGGAGGTGCGATTGGTTCGAGCCAAAAGATCCAAATCGCCATCGGCATCGATGTCCACAGCGCGAATTTCAGCTGCACCGTTCAGAGATCCAATGGCACGTATCGGCCCAAAGTTTCCGGCGCCGTCATTTGATAGCCAGACAAGCTGATTTGCTTGCGAAGCGACAATGTCGACATCGCCGTCACCATCCAAGTCTTGCACATCAAACGACGTGAATATGTCTTCCGACAACAATTCCGGATTAGCAAAATTGGTGCTGCCGCCAGCAATCCCGAACAAGTTGCCTTCGACGGCTTCCAACGCAACAACATCCAGTGTGCCATTTCCGTCGACATCCGCCAGCTTGGTTTGTTCGGCAGCCCATTCTTGTTCGGCGGACGAACCCACCGATGCAAAGGCAATGCTGGTTAAGACCGTCTTGTTTTCTAGTTGCTCCAGACTCAAATGTCGCGGCTTCATCTATTAGTCCTTCAATGTTGTATCTTGAATATCAAGCACCCTTCGCTGGATATCTATCCTTGATATCGAATCTTGCCGAGCGTGCAAGAACGTGGCTCGCGTTTTCATGCAAGTTTCCAGCATAATTAACTCCGTTTCGCTCGCGGGCTCGTTTTCCCAGGCGGTCAACGAAAATTTGCAACGGACGCCTGTTCTCGCGTTTGGATTCGATATACTATCCCCATCGGTGTAACGTTGGTGTGCCCAGACGAAAGGCTTGACAATGCGTTTTTTTATTCCACTTGTGATGCTGATTGTCTGCAAACTTGCGGTTGCCGATGAGACAAACGGCCAATTGGACATCTACTGGGTAGACGTGGAAGGTGGCGGAGCAACGCTGATGGTGACTCCGCAAAATGAAACCATCTTGATTGACACCGGAAATCCTGGTTTGCGAGACGCCAATCGAATTGTCAAAGTCTTGACCGAAGTTGCCGGGCAAACGCAGATTGATCACTTGATTGTGACGCACTACCATCGCGACCATTACGGCGGCGCAGAAATGCTGTCCACGTTGGTTTCCATTGGTCATGTTTGGGACAACGGCAAATTCGATGGCATGCCGGACAATCCCGGACAGGCCTATTTTAACTTTCGTTGCAAACAGCGGCATGTTTTGGAACCGGGCGATGTGGTGCCGCTGAAAGTCAATTCGTCACATCAACAGCCGCTGCAACTGCAGTGTTTGGTTGCCAGAAAGGAATTTGTTTCGCCCGAAAAAGTGAACGCTCGACCGAATCCAGACATTGAGAAACTCCATAAGCCCAAAGAACGAGACGGCAGTGACAACGCGAATAGTATTGTCATGCTGCTGAAATTTGGCGACTTTGAATTCTTTGACGCAGGCGACCTGACTTGGAACCAAGAACTAAAATTGGTTTCTCCTTTCAATCTGGTGGGCGAAGTGGACGTTTACCAAGTCACGCATCACGGCTTGGACAGCAGCAACAATCCGATTGTCCTGAAATCACTTAAACCGAAAGTGGCCATCATGAACAATGGGCACGAAAAAGGCTGTCTGCCTGAAGTTTTTGCGAATCTCACCACGACCGACTCCATTGAAGCCATTTACCAACTGCACAAGAACTTGCGTCCCGATGGCGATGTCAACAATACGCAACTAGAACGCATTGCCAACCACCACTCGCCAAACGAATGCAACGGAAATTACGTCCACTTGTCGGTCGCGACTGACAGTAAAAGCTATACCGTGCACATTCCGGCCTCAAAACACCAGCAGACATTTGCGACAAAGTAGCCTGTGGCCGACTTCTTGCATTGGAATCGTCTTGCTGCACTGCGGCGTTAATTCGTTAACCTTAACGCTTAGCGCCGAAAATTGACGCCGCACATTTCGCAGGCGTTCTAATAGGCGTTTCTTTCACATTTATCAAGAATCCACGAGTTGGCGCACGCTTTGCTTTTCAAGGTCGCATTCTTAATTGCTTAGGCCGACGGAAAGGGTGAAAAATGTCAATTCGATCATCAGCTCTATTGTGTTTGTGCTTCACGATGCTTGTCGCGAGCGATTTCGCACAGGCTCAGGGGCCGGGGTTTCGTGGCGGACGAGGACCGGATAAAGAATTTGCCACGGATCGAGACGTATTTCATTTCTTGCTGGCAAACGGCGAAAAGATTCGTCGCGAAGTGACCGAACGGGAAGACGGCGTCGAAACGGTGACCGAATCAGACGATGCCGAAATCATCAGCAAGATCCAAGAACATGTTGACGCGATGTATCGCCGAGTGGACGAAGGTCGGCCGATTCGCATGCGAGACCCTTTGTTTGCTGAAATCTTTCGTCACACCGACAAGATTGAAATGAAATTCGAAGAAACCGAAAAGGGCGTCAAAGTGACCGAAACGTCTACTGATCCCTACGTCGCCACACTGATCAAAGAACACGCTAAGGTCGTTAGTAACTTTGTCAAACATGGTTTTGATGAAGCACATAAGAATCACCCCGTGCCCAACAAAAAGGCCAGTACCAATGTTGCGAATCATCCTGCGTCATGTCCCTGCCAGCAAGGTGAAACGTGTCCGTGTGAATCAGACGCCCAGCAGTTTGCCAGTTTCGACCAGATCTACATTCCCGCGCTGGCATTGACAAATCAACAAAAGGAAGCCGCAGCCCGACAAGCCGTTCAACGTCTAAGCGAACAATGGGATGCTCAATACGCCAAGACGTTTCATTCGACCTTTGAAAATGACGAAACCTGGCCTAGCGATCTGAGTCGAATTGCTCAAGCGATTGCCGTCGCCAAACATTTAGTCGAATCTGGTTCGTATGCTTCGGCTCACGAAACACTGGAACCGATTCGCGATATCCTGATGGAAGCTCGTAGTCGCAACCAAGTTCCTTACGCGTTGGATTCGCTTTCGCGTTTCCACGCCGTGATGGAAGAAATTGTCAAACCGGCCATGAAGCCCGAATCGATCAGTGACGAATACTTCAGCAAACTGCCAGAACTCGGTAAACAAGCCGATGCATTGTGGACCGTTGTCGAGCAGACCGAATTTCCCGTTGATTGGTTTCAAATGGCACCGGAAACCGCAAGATCATTGCAAGAGATTCAGAAAATGGAACGCAACGCGATTCAAAATTTGAACAAGATCTTGCCTAACGGTGACAAACAAGACATTCTAAAAGCAGCCAAGAGTCTTAAGCCGCCATTTGCGAAGATGTACATGTTGTTTGGCAGTTTTTTACACCAGGAATAGCATCGAGAAACATTCCAATGCCCAGTTCGTTATTTCATGAAGCTCATGGTGACACCAATTCGGTAAAGGAGAAGCCGGTGGAACTAATGGTAATACTTGGCGTGTTTGTTCTTTGGTTCTGCTTGAATCGCTGGATCTTGCCAGCGATGGGCGTCCAGACGTGAATGGGTGGAAGTTGTTCCGTGAGTTCACGGAAACCGTCCGTTTCAGCAGCGACCGATGCAACCGATGGCGTCGATCCGATCGATGACCTTCAAACGAACGATCAGTCGATCTCTAATCCCACGTCCAACTTACCGTAGTCCGCAGCCATCTTTTCTGGAAACTGAGCACCCAGACTGCGAATAATCATAATCTTCTGCCAAATCTTTTGGCTCAACCCCGTGCACAACGATTCCAATTCGACCGCCGATTGATTGGCGGTCGGATCTTCAAATCGAGACACGTATAGATAGCCCAGTTTGCTGATCAACGATAGCATCTCCGAACAGTAATCTAAATAGCGCCCCAATTGATACGGCGGCAATCTGCGAGCCGGAGAATGCGCCGTGGGCGCAGAAATATTGAAGGCACTATCCGGATCCTTGGTCAGTTGGTGCATGTCAATCACATGGGCGAATTCGCGGAGTCGATTCATCGCGTGAATCACACGAGCTCTTCGCATTTTTAATTCACTGGTCCAAATCCAATAGATGGCAATCGCCACAAAGATCAACAAATTGGTGCCAGCTTCGGCCACTTGGATCACTTGTTCTAAGGTCAACCCTTCTTCGTGCCGAAACGTCATCGCGGCGTACACGATAAACGCAATCAGACTGATGATGGTGATGCCAGAAAGGCAACGCATGGACCAGATAGTGTCGCCAATGCGTTCCGCCGTCGCTTGACTTTCTCGAGCCACCCCCGTGATTTTTTCACAGATAGCTAACAGGCCCGAACCAGGAAAACGATCGGAAATGCGAAGCTGGAGCTGGTCGAAGGTTTCGATCAAGCGATTCGAATCTAGCTTTACCTGTTCGTCCTGATTCTTGGCCATGCAAATTCCTATCGGTCTAAACCAGATTCTCCAGACTTTGAATAATCCCGTCCAACACGGCACGATCCGTCTTGGGATTAAAAAACACGGCCTTCCAGGCAGGAATGTCCAAACCGTGCGGTTGATACCCCATGCTGCTAGTGTAGCTGAGCCTTGCGTCTTGGGAACGGTCCTTCATCGCATCTCGCTTCTCAAACATGCGATGGATTTCATGACGATACGTCGCAAATTCATCCGCCGACAATTCGCCGCGTTCCATCCGATCAAAGATTTCCTGGGCATTGCGTCCTTTCGGTAACACCCACCATACCACACTGGGCCCGGCCGTTTCCCAATTCAAGACTTTGCAATAGTCCAATTGCTCCAGTCGCATCTTCAGTTCATGCGCCAATTCCATGGCGTTGGCCACCAGCATTTGATAACCGGTAAGCCCAATTCCATTCAGAGAAGCCATCACCGAATACGGTCCTAAACCAGGCCGGGAACATTCTAACGTGAACAGCGCCGGATCGTGACGATAATCTGCTTCCGAAAAATACGGCATGTCCTCCGTGGTACGAAACAAGTATCGCAAGTCTTCTCGACGATTGACAATAAACGCGCTGGCCGGATAGTGTCCCCAACCCATCTTGTGAAAATCAATGGTGATCGAATCGGCAAACTTGATCTTCTGAGCGAGATGCTGGTTCTTTTGTATCAGTGGCAAGGTCGAATCCGCCAATTGAAAAGGATTGGCCTGACAGTCATATTCGTTCAGAAAACATGTCACCCAGCCCACCGCTCCGTCCACATGCAACTGCGGCACCGGTTGCGAATATTGCCGAGCCTTCGCTTGAATGATTTGGCGAATCCCTTCAATGTCATCGATTCCAAACGCATCGGTGCTGCCAAACGTCGCAATCACAAAGGCTACTCGATGATCACTCTGGTACAACTGATCCAACTTGGCATCCAATTGTGACAAGTCCATCGCCATGGATCGATCAACCGGAACGGCATGCAATTGATCCGTTCCCATACCCAGCCAGCCTGCCAGCGTGGCGTTGGAATAGTGCGCCGCTTGCGAAACCACTCCAGCCAATTTCACTCCGCCAATACCACTCTGCATGGCTCCCGGCACCACTTTTTCAATCCCAATCTTGCCACCATACAAATTGGAAATGGTGCCACCCATGGTAAAAACGCCCCAGGGTGATTCCGTGTGATAGAAAACTAAATTGGCCAATGACGTGATGGCTTTGACTTCCAGTTCATTCGAACGCAGGCAGTACGTATCGACACACAGATTTGGATTCTTCAGCAAACAAGCCAACGCGCCGATCAACGATGCATAGTTCGCCGGACCTTTCACATTTTCCAAATGCAATTTCGAATACCAACCATCGGTGCCCCAGAAGAACGGAAACACACTGTCTCGCGCATCTTTCAGATTTCCGGGCAGCGTGTGAATTTCCGGATTCGCTTGAGCGGTTTCGTAATTCCGAGACATCAGGCCGCCCGGCGCCAACCGCTCTTCGGCTTCCATGGCCGAAAGAAATTCATTAAAGATCTCCGCAATCTGCCGCTTGTCGCAGACAAAGAATGTTTCAATCAGTTCGCTTAATTTCTGCTGGTCCATCCGTATCGCTCGAATTGTCGCTGCTTGTGGCAAATGGGTTTAATCGCTCTACCCACAAGGATAGCTCGCACAATTCCACCAGGAAAGAACGCCGAATTCGCCCCGAATCGGCATTTTGGGACCACTCGACGTTGTACAAATTTCATCTGCCGGACCAGCGCCGTATCCAAAACGAATTCAATCGGCTTCTTGCACCGAACCTTCAGCCGCTGGGGTCGCGCTGTCTTCTTGCTGCGTTTTTTGGTCGGCCAGGAACCGATCCAATTCGGGATACCGAACGCCAAGATTCAATTCTCGCTGATAACAGTCTGCCACTTGAAGCAGAGCATCTTCTTGATACAAGTTTCCCGTAAAGGTAATCGACGTCGGCACGGTTCGCCCCTTTCGAACTTCATAACCATGAGGCACCACCACTGCCGGATGCCCCGTCAAATTGGTATGCGGCAAACCTTGATTTCCCACAAAGCAATCGATGCCGTCAAACAGTTCGCTCATCTGCACCATCAGTTGCGAACGAATTCTGGCCGCCCGCAAATAATCCACGGCCGACACAAATTCCGCAGCGCGAAAGATATCGGGCCACTCATTCAAGTCTTGCGTTATTTTCTTCCGAGTCCACTCGTCAAAAACCGTAGCCGCTTCCACATCCAACATGCTAGCCACCGCCCAAACCGGCAACGCATCTGGCAGTTGTATCGGCACCAGTTGGGCACCGATTCGTTTCAATACGTCGGCGGCCGCCACGGAATCGGGATCGTCTTCGAAATATCCCACGCGAAGTGTACGCACATTCGTCTGACACGGCCACGTAAACGGCAATGACTTCACCGTTGCATCCAATTGATCAGCGCCGTGAATCGCATCCAAAACCAACGCACAGTCTTCTAAACCACGAGCGATCGGGCCGACCTTGTCCATGCTCCAAGACAGGGTCATGCAACCATATCGGCTGACTCGACCAAACGTCGGCCGCAATCCAGCACAACCGCAACGGCGGCACGGAGACACGATGCTGCCCAACGTTTCCGTGCCGATGGCAAAGCCGACCATCCCAGCCGCCACCGCCGATGCCGAACCAGCTGACGAACCACTGGAACCTCGCTCAGGATCCCACGGATTATTGGTTCGCTTGCCGAACCACTTGTCACCCATGGCTAAAGCACCGAGCGACAATTTGGCCACCAACACCGCGCCGGCTTGATCCAAGCGTTCGGCCACGGTCGCCTTAAAATCGAATTGCTGCTGCTTGGTTTCCGTAGCGCCCCACGTTGTCGGATAGCCGGGATATGACATCAAGTCCTTGGCGCCCCACGGAATCCCATGCAATGAACCTCGGTACCGACCGCTATCCATCTCCCAGTCTGCTCGTGCCGCCTGCTGCATGGCAGTGGCCTCCGTCAATGTCACTACGCAGTTTATCAATGGATCATACTTTTGCAGGCGGTCTAGATAGATCCGAGTCAACCGTTGCGACGTCAGTTTTCTGGTGCGCAGCAAAGCGGCTAATTCGGTCACCGGCAGAAAGGCAATTTCTTCATCCGTAGCGGGCAAGGTACCTGCGGCGGTTTCACGAGCGACCGCGGTGCGAGCAATGGGTTCGCTACTTGATTTGACAAATGGCTGCGGATCGAACTGCAGTGCCGGAGCGACACCGTGATCGATGGGCGTTTGCCGAAGCTGGCGAAGTTGATCTAGATTGCGGCGCAGATTCTTCAGAGTGGCTTCGCGTTCTTCGTCACTCAACTCCAAGCCGGCGATCCATTCCGCATCGCGAATCATCTCCAACGTAACTTCGCCCTTTTCCGCCACCGACTGCGCAAGTGATCTTTGAAATCCAACCGTGCCCACACCTAGGATGCTGACGGCGGCCAGCAATTGACGTCGATTCACTACACGTGGTGTTTCTGACCATCCCATTTTTGATGCTCGCTTCTTACAATGCGTTTGCGATTGCCACGCCACCCATTGGGGAATGGCGTACGGTGCGCTAAAATGCGTTTTCACCAGCAAACTATAGTTAATTGAAGGAGTGCCCGAATATGAGCGATAATAAAACCTCGGAAATCATCAACGAATGGGCTGTCGCCTATTGGATGGAAATTGAAACGATGATGAACTACATCGGGCTTTCCAACAATCTGGATGGAGTCCGAGCGGAAGAAATCAAACGTGCGCTTCAGGAAGATATTGTGGCTGAATTGGGCCACGCGCAAACTTTGGCCAAACGCATCAAAACGATCGGCGGTCTAGTTCCTGGAAGTTTTGACTTTAAAGCTCAACAAAAGGCCATGCAGATGCCCGCCAAGACAACTGACGTGGTCAGCGTCATTAAAGGGGTTTTGTCAGCCGAAAATGCCGCCATTCAGCAGTACAACAAGCTGATTAAACTGTGCGACGGCGTGGACTATGTAACTCAGGACATCTGTGTCCAGTCTTTAGCGGACGAGGAATTGCACCGTCGCGAATTCAACGGATTCTTGGCTGAATACGAAGGCGAATCGTAGTCGAATCGGCTTTCCATCGTGGGCGAATCGGCCGATTGCGAGTTAGACAAAGGACGCTCGTGCTGCAGCCCTTTTGAAAAGCGTGCTACGGAATCTTGCTTTCCCGATTCCCGTACGCTAAGAACGAGCGCAGCGCGGGCATGTGTTTCTTTAGTCGCAGTCAAGGAGAACGTAGTATGAAGTCGAGTGAATTGTGGCGATGGTGCGCCGTTGGTTGTTTTGCAATGCTGTCGGCAACCAGTGTCATGGCGGAAATGCAGCAGGGCAAGCCGGACCTCAAGTCTGCCGGACCGTTGACCTTTGGTCGAGAAGGCGTGCTGTTTGTTGGCGATACGGCCAGCGCAGCGTTGTTTGCCATTGATACGAAGGACCAGACTTCGTCCGGCAACAAGACGGTCAAACTGGAGAAAGTCGATCAGCAAATTGCCGCCATGCTGGGCACCACCGCGGATGACATCTTGATCAATGATGTGGCGGTGAATCCGGAAAGTGGTCGAGTCTACCTGTCGGTGTCTTTAGGCCGAGGCCCGGATGCGACGCCGGTGATTCTTCGCACCAAGGCGGACGGCGGCTTGGAAGTGATGTCACTGGAAGATGTTTCGTTTGATCAAGTGGCCATCCCCAACGCTCCGGCAGCTGGTGGTTCGGGCCGAAACGACAAACGTTCGCAATCAATCACCGACTTGGCATTCATTGATGGCAAGGTGATCATTGCCGGTCTATCCAACGAAGAATTCGAATCGAATCTGCGTTCGGTACGTTTCCCGTTTAGCGATGCCGACGACGGTACGGCCGTGGAGATTTATCACGGTGCCCACGGAGCGTATGAAACTCGTTCTCCCGTTCGCACCTTCGTCCCCTTCATGATTGACGATCAACCTCATCTGTTGGCAGCTTACACCTGCACGCCGCTGGTCAAGTTTCCCATTTCCGATCTCACGAAAGGTGAAAAAGTTCTGGGCACTACCGTGGCAGAACTGGGAAATCGGAATCGGCCCATCGACATGATTGTGTACAAGAAGAATGGCAAGAATTATTTGCTGCTGGCCAATAATGCTCGAGGTGTCATGAAGATCGCCACGGACGACATTCAAAACGTGGAACCAATCACCGATCGAGTTGAAGGTGGTGGAACCGCAGGTCTGCAGTATGACACCATTGAAGGCATGACCGGAGTGGAACAGTTGGACAAACTGGATGACGGCCACGCTATTGTGCTGGTCTCCAGCGATGCCGGCAAAGACCTGCAAACCGTGGAATTGCCTTAACGTTATGCATGTGCCCAATTGCTCTTTCACGAACAAGTCGCTCGTTTTGGCGAGCCTTGTTCGTTTTACTCTTATTGCGTGCTTTTCCGCCTGTCACGTTTTGGCCGAAGATACGACGCCTGACCATCTGGCGTGCCAGATTTCGCATGAATTGCAAAACGGTCACTTCGTCATCCAAGTAAACGGATTGACCAATGCACAATTGCAGAACTTGGTTCGCGCCGATTCGCAGGCCATCAAAGTCTTTGTTCAGACCACGCCCGACATTGCCATGCTGGGAACTTGGCAAATAGATGGTCCGTTGCTGGTTTTCGAACCGCAGTTCCCGTTCCGTCCGGGCATTGAATATGGCGTTCTTCTGCACTGGGACGAATCCACCGCAACGCACAATTTCACGATTCCTCGTCCGAACGCGCCAACCACCACCGTGCAAGCCGTCTATCCCAGCGGCACCGATCTACCCGAAAACTTGCTACGAATTTACGTCCATTTTTCCGCGCCGATGCAACAAGGTGACGTTTATCGACAGATTCAGTTGCTGGATGAAGAACAACAACCGGTCGACTTGCCGTTTGTAGAATTGGCAGAAGAGCTGTGGGACACCAGCGGCACTCGGCTGACACTGCTGTTGGATCCGGGTCGGATCAAACAAGGCTTGAAACCTCGAGAACAAGAAGGCACCATTCTGCAATCCGGCCAAACCTATACGCTGGAGATTCGCGGAACTTGGCAGGACGCCGCGGGCAACGCCTTGGGCAAGCCACATCACAAGACGTTTCAAGTCACTCGGCCTGATACGTCGCAGCCAACGCCACAACGCTGGACCATTCATTCGCCCGCCGTCCATTCGAACCAGCCGCTGGTAATCGAATTTCATGAAATGCTGGACCATGGATTGCTGGAACGAGTGATCACGGTGGAACAGAATCAGCAGGCGATTTCCGGACGCATCACCATTTCGGAAGAAGAAACCAAATGGACGTTTACGCCCGATCAAGATTGGCGTTCGGGCAATTACCGCATCGCGATCGGAACCGAACTGGAAGACGCGGCCGGCAATTCCATTCGACGGCCATTTGAAGTCGATTTGAAAGCGAACCAACCGCCGGCGGACGTCAGCCAGATTCCCGAAGTCATGTATATCCAATTCCAACTTCGGTCCCAATCCGATCCGTAGTTGGACGCTGCGCACGTTGCGCCAGCGTCTGGAACAAAACAGTGCAGAACGCAAGCGAATGGAACTTCGTCACACGCAGTTTTGCTCGCAGACGCTTCAAGCATTAAGAACGCCTAACGCTAGAAATTCAATATATGTTCGATTCGAATGCGATCGCTCGGCTTCGTTCCCAATTCCCAGCACTCGGCAAACAGGTCAACGGGCAACCCGCCGTCTACTTTGATGGACCGGCTGGAACGCAGGTTCCGGAACGAGTCATCCAGGCGATTGGCGATTACTTGCGGCAGTGCAATGCGAACCACGGAGGCCATTTTGCCACCAGTCAGGAAAGTGACGCGTTGCTGGACGAATGCCATCAAGCGGCGGCCGATTTTGTCGGTGCTGCCCATGGAGATTGCATTGCGTTTGGCGCCAACATGACCAGCTTGAACTTTGCCCTGTCACGAGCACTCGCGCGCACCTGGCAACCGGGCGATGAAATCATGGTCACTCGTTTGGAACACGACGCCAATTTCACTCCGTGGGTCACCGCGGCAGCGGACGCCGACGTCACGGTACGTTATGTCGATATTCACCCGGAAGATTGCACGCTGGATTTGGAAGATCTGCAGAACAAGCTTTCCGACAAGACGCGACTGATCGCCGTGGGCTGCGCGTCCAATGCGGTTGGCACCAAGAATCCGGTTCAGCAGATTTGCAGCTGGGCGAATGCTGTGGGTGCGATTAGTGTGTTGGACGCGGTTCATTACGGGCCGCATGATCGAATTTCCGTAGAAGACTGGGGCTGCGATTTCTTGCTGTGTAGCGCTTACAAATTTTTTGGGCCGCACGTGGGAATCATGTATGGTCGTCAGACTCTTTTGGAAGAATTGGTGCCGTACAAACTGCGCCCCGCGCCAGACGATTTGCCAGGTCGCTGGATGACCGGTACACAAAATCATGAATGCATTGCCGGGACGAAAGCGGCGATTGATTACCTAGCAGACTTAGCCGAACCCGGCGATGCGGCGAACCGGTCCGAGCGATTGGATTCGGCGTTTACCTTGATTCGCCAGTACGAAATGCACTTGTTCGCTCGCTTATTGGACGGCCTATCATCGAATTCGCACCTGCGCATTTATGGAATCGCCGATACCAATCGCATGGACCAGCGATTGCCGACCGTGGCGTTTACGCATGACCAGCTTTCTTCTGCCGAAGTGGCCAAGCGTTGTGGCGACGCCGGAATTTTTGTTTGGCACGGAAATTATTACGCGTTGCCGTTAACCGAAACCCTTGGCGTAGAACCGGAGGGAATGGTCCGAGTTGGTTTGGTGCACTACAACACGGCGGAGGAAGTTGACCGGCTTTTGGCGTTTCTGCAGACACTGTAACGGCGTTGCTGGCAGCAGTATTCGGAAGATACTCGCGCTTCCAGGTAGACATTGCGGTTGGGAACGCGGTATCCTGTACTGCAAGGCGTTTGACAGAGGTTTCGTTTGATTATCAACCGTGCAAGGCCCTGTCTCGCCGTCCCCATCACTCGTCACGCCTACCGACTAACCTCCCTTATCGCCGTTGCAGGTGTTCTGCGATCTGACAACATTGCTTGGTAAAATTTGAATGATACCTTTTGATTTTCAGCCGCGTACGCGCATTGTCTTCGGTCCCCATACGATTGATTCGCTGGGCGAACTGGCCAGTGAACTGGGAGCTCGGCGCGTGCTGGTCGTCAGCGATTCAGGCATTGTCAAAGCGGGACATGCTGAACGAGGCATTCGTAGCTTACAAGCGGCCGGAATCGAATGCCATCTTTTTCAAGACGTGCATGAAAACCCTTCGACCGCAGATGTGGAACTCGGCGCCAAGTTAGCTCATCGCTACGAACCGCAGTTGATTGTGGGCTTGGGCGGCGGCAGTTCTATGGACTGCGCCAAGGGCATCAACTTTGTTTACACTAACGGCGGCACAATGCACAACTACTGGGGCGTTGGCAAGGCATTAAAAGAAATGCTGCCCATGATTGCCGTACCGACCACGGCGGGAACCGGCAGTGAAGCTCAGTCGTTTGCTTTGATTTCGGACGCCAAGACCCACGTGAAAATGGCGTGCGGAGACAAGAAGGCGTCGTTTCGTATTGCTATCTTGGATCCAACGCTGACCGTCACGCAACCGGCTAAAGTAACCGCGCTGACGGGTATCGACGCCGTAGCGCATGCCATTGAATCGTATGTCAGCAAACCTCGGAATTCCGCGTCGATGTCATTTAGTCGAGAAGCGTGGCGATTGCTGGCGGACAATTTTTCCAAGGTGCTGGTCGAGCCCATGAATTTGGATGCGCGAGGTGCAATGCAGTTGGGCGCGTGCTTTGCCGGATTGGCCATAGAAAATTCAATGCTCGGCGCGACACATGCGTTGGCGAACCCGCTAACCGCGCATTTTGGCTTGGTACACGGACAAGCGATTGCCATCATGTTGCCGCACGTGATTCGTTACAACGGCAGCGAATTTCCCGAATGGTATCGCGAATTAGCTCAGATTGCGTCATTGGATGACTCGGACGGTGTCGCGGCTGTGGCGGATCAAGTGGTTCGCTTTGCTCAACACGCTCAGCTGGCGACTACCCTTCGTGAAGTAGGTGTCAACGCAGACAAACTGCCCGAATTAGCCGCCGATGCCGCCAAGCAATGGACCGGCACGTTTAATCCTAGGACAGTTACACAAGAATCGCTGTTGGCGTTGTACCAAGCGGCTATTTAGGCTTGCCCGACTAGCTGTCAGGTGAACTTGGCTTGATGATTTGTTAGGATGAAACGCAGAAACGCCCAACGAGAATTCTTTCTAGCAAAAGGCTTTGATGATGAAATTGACCAACAGAAAGATGTGGTTCAGTTTGGTTTGGACATTGGTCTGCACCTGCACAACCATCTCGCTGGCCAACGAAACGCCGGCGGATAGCTGGCCGTTGTTTCGCGGCAACACATTGTCAACGGGTGTGGCTGGTTCATCACTGCCCGCTCAGCCAGAATTGCTGTGGACTTACCAAGTGGACAACGGCGCCTTCGATGGTACGCCAGCGATTGCCAATGGCGTGGTCTTTATCGGAGATTTGGACGGCACGTTGTTTGCATTCAAGTTGGATTCGGGCGAACTGATTTGGAAGTACAAAGCGGAAATTGGCTTTCCGTCGTCCGCCGCTGTGAAAAATGGACTGGTGGTGATTGGCGACTACGACGGCATGATGCACTGCGTCGATGCTGCCACTGGCGAAAAAAAGTGGACGTTTGAATCGCAGGCCGAAATCAGTTCCGGCGCCAACTTTTTCGAAGATCACGTGCTCTTCGGTTCTCAGGACGCCACGCTTTATTGTCTGAAGTTGGCCACGGGCGAAAAAATCTGGCAGCGTGAATTGCAAGACCAAATTCGCTGCTTGCCCACCATCGTGGACGGTCGCTGTTTCGTGGCGGGTTGCGATGGCTACTTTCATATCATTGACGTCAAGTCGGGCGACGAACTGTCCAAAGTAGAAATCATGGCGCCGACCGGTGTGACTCCGGCGGTGGCAGGGAAAAACGTTTTCTTTGGAACGGAAAACGGAGACATCTTTGGCGTGGATTGGAGCGAAGGAAAAACGGTTTGGACCTATGCGGATGACCGTCGCAGCCAATCGGTGCGAAGTTCGCCCGCCGCCACCAAAGATATCGTGGTGATTGGCAGTCGCAGCAAGAAAGTCTACGCGTTTTCACCCAGCGACGGCAAATTGCGTTGGCAGTTTGAAACCAAACGAGCAGTCGATTCGTCGCCTGTGATTGTCGGAGATCGAGCGTTCATTGGTGTTACCGATGGACGACTTTACGCGTTGGATTTGGCGTCTGGCAAAGCAGTCTGGGAATACGAAACCAGCGGCGGCTTCGTCGGTTCACCCGGTGTGGCCGGTGGACGATTGGTGATCGCCAACAACAAAGGTACCGTATTCTGTTTTGGCGAAAAACAATAAGTTCGCCGCTTCATCAATCACTTCCACTTTAAACGACAGGAAGACAGCGAATCATGTCCACCGAAGCGACAAAGACAGAGGTTGGTAGCTATTTTATTTCCAACTATCCGCCCTATTCGCAATGGACGGCCGACCAGTTACATCACCTGGAAACAGCAATGCAATCTCCTCCAGGCGACCTACCACTGGGTTTGTATCTGCACATTCCGTTTTGTCGCAAACGCTGCAAGTTTTGCTATTTCCGAGTGTTCACGGATAAGAACGCCAACGAAATTGAAACGTACGTTTCGGCTCTTTCGACAGAAATCGAACTGGTCAGCCAACTCCCTTGCATGGGCGACCGACCGTTTCGCTTTGTCTATTTTGGAGGTGGCACGCCTTCGTTCCTGAGCGGCAAACAACTGACGTCCCTGGTCGATCGGTTGCGAGCCAACATTAACTGGGACCAAGCAGAAGAAGTCACGTTTGAATGTGAACCAGGCACACTGTCCGAACCCAAAGTGCACACGCTCCGAGAACTCGGGGTCACTCGGCTCAGTCTAGGCGTCGAAAACTTCAGCGACGCAGTGCTGGAAGAAAACGGTCGAGCTCATCTTTCGGGCGAAGTTTACAAAGCGTGGGATTGGATCACTGCCGCCAAATTCCCCAACGTTAACATCGACTTGATTGCCGGCATGGTGGGCGAATCATGGGACAACTGGAAAGACTGCGTGCAACGCACCATCGATCTGTCGCCGGAAAGTGTCACCATCTACCAAATGGAACTCCCATTTAACACGGTCTATTCCAAGGACATTCTAGGTAATCAAATTGAAACGCCGGTCGCCGATTGGCCCACCAAACGAGAGTGGGTGGCATATGCCTTCGACCAACTGGCCCAAGCCGGCTACCACACGTCCAGTGCCTACACCATGGTGAAAGATCCCAACAAAGTCAACTTCAGCTATCGCGACAATCTGTTCAAAGGCTCGGATCTACTGGCCACCGGCATCGCCAGCTTTGGACACCTTTCCGGTATCCATTATCAGAACGAACCGGAATGGGGACCGTACACCAAAGCTCTTTTGGAAGAAAACCGCTTGCCAGCCTATCGAGCTTACAAGCCGACGGCTCATCAGCGATTGATTCGAGAAATGATTTTACTGCTGAAGACCGGCAAGCTAGATCGTGCATATTTCCAGGAAAAATACGACGTCGATATTGTGGAACACTGGTCCAAGCAGTGGAAAGCTCATCAAGAAAACGGCTACGTGCAGATCGCACCACCGAGGATCTAACGGTACCGCCAGCGTGACTAGCATCTTAAGATAACGAGGCAAATTGCTGCAACTTTTTTTTCGCGTCGACAGATCTTCGCGAAACGAAACCACTTGAAGACTACAGCAAATCGGTCAAGCGGCCGGTGCTGCGTTGGAGTGCGGCGCGAGCGATTTCGACTTCGGCCTGAGCGGTCGCTTGTCGGACTCGAGCGTTGGAAAGCGCCACTTGGGCGTCCACCATCTGCGTAATGTTGGCCGATTGGCCTCGGTAACGCACCTCGATTTCGCGCAGGCTTTCACTGGCTTGTTCGATGGCTTGCGAAGCCACGTTCAGCCGTTCTTCCGCGTCTTTTAGTTGTAGGTACGAACGGCGTACGTCCAGTTCAATATCCAGCATCAAACGACGTTGATTGGCGCGAAGTTCGCGCACTTTGGCGGCGGCCTGAGCCATGTCCATCCGAGTGCGTCCGCCGTCGAACAAGTTCAAATGAAAGATGACTCCCGCGAAGAAGCTGTCGTTGCCGGTTTGAAAATCGCCGGTGTAAACGTCGTAGTCAGCTACAAAATCAACGCCCAAACGTTTCCCCGCTTGCGCAATCAGGATGCGTTCGGCTGCTGCTTGCTGCTGACTGGCCATCGCGCCAATTTCCGCTCGCTGACCATTCGCCGCCGACAATGCGAATTCCAATTCTTCTACCTGCTGCGACCACGGAGCAGTGGGAATGGTGTCGGGCAATTCGTGGCCCGTCAGCGGCGCGCCAACAACGTTTTCCAAGACGGCCCACGCCAGTTCCAATTGGTTTCTGGCCGAAATCAATGCTTCTTGTTCTTCGGCCAAGCGAACTTCCACCGTCAACACGTCTGATTTGACAGCGGTATCGTTTTCGAATCGAGTTTTCACGATATCCAAATGCTGTTGCACTTGTTTGACCGCTTGCTGTCGCACCTTCGCCAAATCTCGCGACTGCAGCAGTCGGTAGTACGCCTCTGCTACTTGATAGGTCATCTGATTTTGCAACGCCACTAGACTCAGCGACGCCGCGTTCGAACCCGCAGCCGCTGCATGCAGTGCGTGTTGCCGCCGTTCGCCTGTGTAAATACTGTGTTGAAATCGTAACTGCGTGTGAAAATTATCGACCGTTTGCGGATCATTGAAGTCTTGCGCAAAATTCAAGCGAGTCTGATTCAACTGATACATGAAAGACATCACCGGATTGTTGGTCACGCCGTATTGTTCGGTGACACCCAACGTCGGGTAGAATTCTGCTCGCGCTTTACACAGCACCGCATCGGCCGCAGCAATCTGAGCCGACGCGGACGCTAAATCGGGGTTCGAAGCAAGCGCCAACTGGATTGCCGCTTCCAACGAAAGACCGCTCGCTAGATTCGTTGCGGACGGTTCGAACGAGTCGTTCAATGTAGGGTCATTCAATGAAGCGTCATTCAGATTCGTGTCGACCGGTTCCAGCAATTCGGCTGTTTCCGCCAACAGGTCTTGTGACTGAGCGGCAACCAACCGAACCGGAGAGGCCGCGTCGAATCGCGCAGGTTCGGGCGGCGGAGGCAAGCGACCATTTTCCGGCAATGCCACCGCTTCATCGACACTCGACGCGGTCGCAGCCGCAACCGGTGGCGATTCGGGCGATTGTACGTCAACCGATCGACAGCCGATTGCTTGTGCCAGCAAAAGCGTCGTACTTGCCGAGAAAAAACGAATAGTCTTGAAATGCGACATGATACTTAGCTGTCCCGCAAAACGGCATCGTACTCGTTGGATGCAAACAATCCCAACCGGGCTCGTCACTGCCGCCACGACCGGCTCAATAGACCAGTAGTGAACGAGGTGACGAATCCTGACCCTAGTAATGGACGAGGTGACGAGTCCTGGCCCCTAGTAATGGATGAGGTGACGAATCCCGACCCTAGTAATGGATGAGGTGACGAGTCCTGGCCCCTAGTAATGGACAAGGTTACGAATCCCGACCCTAGTAATGGACGAGGTGACGAATCCCGACCCTAGTAATGGACGAGGTGACGAGTCCTGGCCCCTAGTAATGGACAAGGTTACGAATCCCGACCCTAGTAATGGATGAGGTGACGAATCCTAATGGCGACCATCCCCCATTCCTACTCACCAACCAGCAGACGCGAGAAATTCGTTGCAAGAGTTTCTTTCGGCACGATCCATGACTCGAATTTGCTTTGAAAAGAGCAACCGACAAAGTCGTGTGAAACTGTGACGGTTGCGTCGCCTTTGCGAGTTTCGTTCGCAGGCGTTTGAAGTGTTGCCACTGCGAATGAGTCATTTCGCTGGAAAGCAGATGCCAACGTCGTTTGGCGTTCGGAGGCCGTCATGCCGTGATCCACATACGATGTCGCGGCGGTTCGCGACCACAATCGGCTCCCTTCGCGAACAATCATGAAGCATCCCAGCAGCAGCAGGAACGCAGCGAAGACGCGCCGCAACATCAACTGATTCATCCGCCGATTGATCTGTCGCCCCAAAAAACTGCCTGCCACACCGACAATGGTGAATACCAACACGGTCTGGACGTCAATAGAAAGTTCGTGATGCAACAAGTAGTGCTCGTACTTGACAAAACCAACCGCTGCTTTGATGGCGATGATCACCAAGCTGGTGCCAATTGCCAATCTCATCGGTAGTTTTCCCAGCACCACCAACGCCGGCACAATCAAGAAGCCGCCACCCACGCCAACAAATCCGGTGACAATGCCAACCAAGGTCCCTTCCAGAATGATCTTCCAATAGGCCGAACGCGCAGCATCCTCCGGCGCTAGTTCCGACTCCACTTTCGGACGTCGAACCATACTGGCCGCTGCGGCGATCAACACCACGCCGAAAACCACCAACTGGAGCGCCGCGGCCGAAATACCTCCCAGCCACGCGCCCACAAAAGTCCCTAACGTGCCCGGCACACCAAAGTACCAGACACTTCGCCAATCAATTTGATGCGCGCGAGCGTACGGAATGGCAGCCACGATACTGATCAAACCCACAATGGCCATCGATTCGGTCATCGATTCCTTCGTTCCATGGCCAACCACATAAATCAGCACAGGCACCGTGATGGCCGAACCGCCCGAACCAAGCATACCCAACGTCAAACCGATGGCCAATGCTCCAGCGAATACCAGAACCATATCGAGTACCTTTATGTGATCAAAATTGCTCGTGAAGACATCATCATTAGTGAGGCAGCCGGCTCTTCAAAATTGCATAGCAATACATGCCCAAGAACGCTCCCAGCAGAGTCACGCCGGCCAGCCACTGACCAGCGCCCAACTGAATGTAGACCGGCCCCGGGCAAGCGCCCGTGATGGCCCAACCCGCACCAAACAGCACTCCGCCAATCAGCACGCCCTTGTGATACGGTTTGGGCTTGTAGGTGATTTCACTTCCGTCCACCGTCTTCACACGGAACCATTTCAGCAGTTGCAAGGAGATCATCGCCACCACGATGGCCGTCAAGATGACGTAGTACAAATGCGGATCTCGCAGCAGAAACATGTCATGAATGCGTTGCCAACAAACGGCTTCGGCCTTGGATAATACCACTCCAAAATAAGCACCCAACAACAGAATGGTTGTATAGCGAACCGACGAAACACGGCCGGACGTTTGCTTTGCCGAATCCGTTTGGTTCGAATTCCATTCTGCGTCGCTGATTGCAGGCGTTTTGTTCATTCGATTTTTATCCACCATGATTTTCACTTCGTTTCTGCAGATCTTAGAACAACCAATTTCCCAGACCCCAGGTGACGCCTAACCCTCCGGCAAAGAAGCAAATCGTGGCAATCAAGCTGGGCATATTCAGATTCGCGATACCAGTAATCGAATGACCGGACGTACATCCACCGGCATAACGAGCTCCAAAGCCAATCAAGAATCCGCCGACCAGCAGTTTTATGGCACCGGACGTTCCCTGATACGAATTCGGCAAGAATTCAATCGGCTGCGCCGACAACCAGTGACTGGCTATCCAACCTCCGGCAGCCAAACCGGCAACAAACACTAGCGTCCACAGGTTGGCTCGCTTGTCGAACTTGGCAAAGTACTCCAAGCGACTACCTGGCGAACAGACAGCGCCCAATTCTTGAAAGCTGGTCGAAATCCCAAAGTCTTTGGCTGCCAAGACTTTCATCAGAGGCACAATCAAGCCCACCAAGATGCCTGACACCCACCAAGGCCACGGTTCGCGAATCCAATCCAACATGTGATTACCTTCTCCAACTCCAGCCGTACGTTCGTCTTATTCGTTCGGCCATTTGCCGACAAGAACCGCCCGAGTTTTCCCTTGCATTCGGACGGTTGCTTTTCGAAAAAATCAATTATGCCACCGGCTCCACAACCGGCAATTGGGACGCCTTCCAAGCGGCATAACCTCCGACCATATCCATGACGTTGGCATGGCCGTTCGCCTGTAACAGCGACACCGCGATGGAACTGCGATAACCCGCCTGACAGTGCACCACAACGGTTTCGTACGTTGGCACTTCATTCAATCGATCGGCCAAACGGTTCAGAGGAATATTCACGCTCCCTTCCACATGACCGGCGTCCCATTCCTTTTCGGTGCGAACATCCAAAATCATCGGCGAATGTACCACTTGCAGCTGTTCATCCAACGCTTTGGCCGTGATTCGATCAACCGTGCTGACGGCGTCGGGGCGTGGCCCCAAGGCTTTGGGCCCATGCTGCAGAAACCTAGCACTTGGTCAAAACCGATTCGACCTAACCGCATGATGGCTTCTTCCACATGTTCGTCTTCCGCGACGACAATGATCGGCCGTTCCTTGCTGAGGATGGTGCCGCACCACGTAGCGTATTTGCCATCCAACGCAATGTTGATGGAACCCTTCAGATGCGCCAGCAAAATCAATCGGTTCACGCACATCTACGACTTGTGCGCCCGCCCGCTGCTGTTCTAGCACTTGCTGCAGATCCAACGCCGTCTTTGATTTGGCCATCGCATCATCCAAGGCGGTTCGATCCTTGCGATTCATGATGGCGTCATGCACAAAGTAATCGGGAGCTTCCGGTTGATCGGCCAACACCATTTGCTTGAACGCGTCCAGGTCCATCGGCTGCAACGCGTAGTTGTATTTTTTCTGATCGCCAATAGTGCTAAACGCATCCGAACTGAGTTGCTTGCCACACATCGAACCCGCACCGTGCGCGGGATAGACTCGCGTTTCGTCCGGCAAGTGTAGGATTTTTTCGTGCAACGAATGGTACAGCATGGTAGCCAATTCATCCGCCGTTACTCCGATCGACGCCAGTAAATCGGGTCGACCAACATCACCAATGAACAGTGTGTCGCCGGTCAACACGGCGTATGGCTGCCGATCGCTTTCTTGCAGATTGTAAACCACTAACGAAATTCCTTCGGGCGTATGGCCTGGAGTTTCCAAAACGGCCAGACGCACGCTGCCGAATTCAACCACATCGCCATCTTTCACGGGCGTGAAGCTGTATTCGGCCTGAGCAGCTTCGCCCAGATAGATTTTGGCGCCTGTCTTGTTGCGAAGTTCGATATGCCCAGCCACAAAGTCGGCATGAAAGTGCGTCAGAAAAACGTAGCGAATCTGAAATCCGTGTGCTTCCGCATCCGCCAGGTACTGATCGATATCTCGCTGCGGATCCACCACCGCGGCTACCTTGGTTTCTTCATCTGCAATCATGTAAGACGCGTGAGCCAAGCAACCGAGGTAATATCGTTGAAAGTACATGAATGAATCTCCTTATGAGAGCGTGGTGCATTCGAACAAATAGCGACACTCGAATCGAACATCGCCTAAAGCAATCGCCGGGCCAAAACCAGATTCGAACCGAGAATTCGGCGGTTCGAACCAGATTAGGCGAGTTTTTGGGCACGCCTTTTCGTTCGACGGCACTCGTTTGTTCGACCGTCGCTAATCTGGCATTCGTTAAGCGTTAACTTAACGCTATTTACATCCGCACCGATCAGCAGCGACACCTAGAACCCAAGGCGCCTGGGCCTTTTCAGCTGGGTATGTTAGGTTAACCTGCCAACAGTAAACGGAAGAAACAGCCCCCTGGGAACGCAGTGATGGAACTTGATTTTCGCAAGAACATAGCCGTTTTTGAGAACATCATTGACACAATGATGGCAGGCGTCTTCACCGTGGATGCCAAAGGAAGTTTTGTCGCTTGGAACAAGGGTGCCGAACAAATCACCGGTTATCGCGCGTCCGAATTGATCGGCCAGCCATGCACGCTGCTGGAAGGTGAAAACTGCAAAGGCTTTGGTTCGCTGAAAGAATTGCTGGGCGACGTCCAAACGATGTCTCGAGGAATCTGCAATCAGGAATGCAAAATTCTGAGCAAAGATGGTCGAGAAATCCACATTCACGGTAACGTGCAATTGCTTCGGGACGAAAACGACAACGTAGCCGGCGCGGTGGGCTGCTTTATGGATGTCACATCGCTGGTATTGGCTAACCAAAAGATCGAAGTGCTGCAACGCCAGGCCGCCACGGGTTATGCCTTTGAACAATTGATCGGCAATAGCGATGCGATGCGAGAAGTTTTTCGGCAGCTCAAACTGGCCGCCGATAGTGACGTGGCCGTGGTCCTGACCGGCGAATCCGGAACGGGCAAAGAGCTGGCTGCGCGAGCGATCCACGCACAGAGCGCTCGTAGCAAGAAACCGTTCCTGGCGATTAACTGTTCGGCCATTCCGGAAACGCTGCTGGAAAGTGAACTGTTTGGCCACGTCAAGGGTTCGTTCACGGACGCAACCAACGACAAGCTGGGCATCTTTGAAGTTGCGGAAGGCGGTACGCTGTTTCTGGACGAAATTGGCGACGTCAGCCCCGCGATTCAGGTCAAATTATTGCGAGTCCTGCAGGAACGAGAAATCCGGCGCATCGGTGACAGTAAAACTCGGAAAGTGGATGTCCGAGTCATCACGGCGACCAATCGAGACCTGAAGCAGTTAGTCAATGACGGCAAGATTCGAGAAGACTTTTACTATCGAATTCACGTCTTTGAAATTCGCTTGCCTCCACTTCGAGAACGAAAGGATGATATTCCGTTGTTGGTGGATCATTTTGTTCGACAAATCTGCACGAAGAACAAAGGGCAAGTCACGGGCATCGCCAAGGATACGCTGGACGTTTTGGTAGAGTATTCTTGGCCCGGCAACGTCCGCGAACTTCGTAACGCCATTGAACACGCCTGCGTCACCGCCGCCGATGAAGATCGTATTGGCTACTTCGATCTGCCTCGAGACATCCGTGGCGACGGCGACACACCAGAAAATTCGCCGCAACTGAATGACGAACAACTGTCAGAACGCGCAAGAATTGTCGATGCCTTGAGACAGACCGGCGGCAATCGAACGAAAGCGGCTAAAAGGCTGGGAACCAGCCGAGTCACCCTGTGGAAAAAAATCAGCCGCTATGGGATCAGTGTGGATTGACAGCAAATGAACGCTGGGATTCGAACCGGTTGTTTTCTGTGGCTGCGAAGATGGACAACGTGTGTTCGTGTCATTTCGTCACGAAACAGCACACATTACGGCTGCAGTCGAATTGTCTTTTCGTAGACGGCAACCACGCCTGGGATGTACATACAAGAGACTAGTCGGTCAGGTTCCTAGACCAATCAGGGCCTTCAACCTAGCAACCCGGCCACGCGTTTCACCGGCCTGGTCGTCAATATACGCCACGCGGTACCAATTCCACAATTGGCTCGATGGACCTCCGTACGCACCATCGGTGATCAATAGCCAGTCATTTTCTGAAGGTCATAGGCGTCTTTATCGTTAATCTCAACTTCCTTGAAATTTCCTGGTCATGTCCGACCGGACGATTTGTATTCCTCGCAATTCTAGGTCTCGAGAGCCGGGGTCAGGCCGTACAGTCGGCCGGCGGTCTTCAAATACTACAACAGACATTCTGTAACGATGGTCATTTGCGTACTTCGTTCGAGCAGCAGCAGCACGCCTATATCGTCCAACAGCCTTCGGTACCAACATGGCCATCCACGACAATTGTCCGTTCGATTCGCGGCAAATTGCGGCCGGAAAGGTCGGTAAAGAACTTCGACTTTACCGGTCGGTCGTTCCCTTCACGCAAGAATTGAACATCGTCCTGCAGTTCAAAGCAGCGACGAGCCTGACCGCGTTGCATTAGCGGTGTTTGGTTGAATGTGGCCATACCGCCCCTTAACCCGTTATCGATCGCCGTTTTCAATTCGGCAAGACTGGCATACGGAGCAGGTTGACCATTTGTAGAAACCAAATCTTCCGCGCGGCTGCTCAAGACGGTGATCCGCTTAAAATGACTGGCAAACCGCGAAAGCCCACCATCTGTTTCTGCCAAGCCTAACGGATCAAAACAGTACAGCTGTGGAATCAGTCGTCCCGTTACGGATCGTAGATACGTCTAGCCCGTACACACTGACCCAATACGGCGCATCCAGATAACCTGGTTTATCGAATTCGCGGACGTGGAATTCGCGAAAGGCAGCTCGCCCAAACTGCGCGATCCGATCTTGGCGAAGACGCGATTCGCCTTGAATGCGCCAACGGAATCATGGCCGCCACACCCAGCAAGCCAATCGCCACGACGGCAATCGACATCAGGATTTCGATCAAACTGATCCCACTACGAGATCCCCGACATGCGTTCGCTGTGCTGCTCATAACCGTTTCCTCGCCCAACGTCCATCAACACACCCCAAATGGCGACGCACCGATTCTACCAAAACAGGGAACCCAGGCGAAAAGAAACTGAATCAACGTCAGAAAAAAGAAGATGAGGCTGCTGGGGCTCGAACCCAGGACCTACGGATTAAAAAATGATGAGCCCTGCACAAAAAAGGCTTGTTTTATAGGTTGAAATGCAAGTAGGCCGACATGCCGACACCACCCCAAAACTAGAAAGAATTTTGCCGGGGAATGGATGGGAGGTGTCGCGACACCTGTCGAAATGCTGGTCAGGACTAGCGAGAATGACCTTGTTAATGGTTGCGATCTGTACAAGCTGATCTATCGTAAGAAGACTAAAGGAAGTAGCCTTCCAATTTGTTGCCTTCAAATCCTGAAGTGGTACGATTGTAATTGTGACAATAGCAAAAAGTCTCCATTAAAATATCTTGCAAAGTGGTTGGGGTCTCATGATTTCGCAAGTACAGCGTATTGTGCACCGGCAAGGTGGATGCATACGAAGACGAAGCGAATCTTTGGAGGGAAGATCATCGTCTTGCAATGCAGTATTTTACCGTTCAGGATTTGGTGAACGAAGGAATCGACATCTTTAAACAGATTTGCCACGTTGACGAGGAATGGAGATCCGCCCTTTTTGAGGGCTCGATTGAGTACGACGAGGATTTCGACAACAACCTAATCGACCTCTTGAAGCGATTTAGCCGCGTAAGCAATTCAATTCTAAACAACCTGATTCCCTCGGTTGAAAGCGCTTTTTGAAATCACGAACCTCGATGCGTTCCGTGGAGCGTGTGAAAGTGCTGACTCAATGGTAACCCCAGACGACGAATTCTTTTGTGATAGCAAGTTAGAGCTAGAAGCAAAGCAAGCCGTAAGTGACTTTAAGGAAGGTCGCGCCGTTGAATTCAGTGGGGACTAAGAACTGTCGGACCGGTGAATACAAGAAACTGTTGGACAATCTTCCCGCCAACATCCAAGTGTTGGCGGGAAAAGCGTTTAAATTTTTTCTCCAAGATCCAGACCACCCAAGCCTCCGCCGACATCCGAATTTAATAATGCTCGGGAGAACATCGACTGAATAGCTATTCAGTCTCCATCACCATGAAATACCGAACACTCTACGTTGTGGAGGACGACACCAACATTTGGTATTGGGTGGGATCGCATGCTGACTACAATCGCTTTATTGGCGCATCAGGCTGAACGCCTATTCCAGTCTTCAAAGCCCGTCCGCGGGCGATTATTGCAGGCACGATAGACGGGTTGGTTCAGCTGCTCGAGCGATTCGTCCACAACGGCCAGGACATCCACTGGACGGCCGGACTTTCGAACTTCCTTGATGCGTTTAAACACGGTCCAAAGTTCAAACCGTTCACACTCGGTTTGGATCTGCTTGCCTTTCTTGAACGTGTCCCAGCTCGACTGAACCATAGATTCTGCTCCTATTCATGTCCATGAAGCGTTTCCTGCACCACATCCAGTAAAACACGTCGGAACCGGGAATGGAAGATAAAGGGAAACGAAAAAAGGGAGCCTCGGCGAGACTCCCTTTCTCTGAATTCAAACATAGACCTACGCGGACGGATCCAAACTTGAAACGTCTACGCCCAAACGAAAGCGGCTAAAATGCTGGGAACCAGCCGAGTCACTCCTGTGGAAAAAATCAACCGCTATGGAATCAATGTCGATTGACAGCAAATAAACGCTGGGATTCGAACCGGTTGTTTTCTGTGGCTGCGAAGATGGACAACGTGTGTTGGTGTCATTACGTCACGAAACAGCACACATTACGGCTGCAGTCGAATTGTCTTTTCGTAGACGGCAACCACGCCTGGCACATAGTAGCCGATCACAGTTCTACCCGGTTCTCCTGGCCAATCAGGGCCTTCCAAGCGCAGTAAACGACTTCTGGCTTCCGTATCACTGGCTTTGTCGTCTATGTAGGTCACGCGATACCAATGCCACAATGGCAGAGCATCGTTGCGTGCATGACCACCATTTTCAAATAAGACCCAGTCATTCTTCTGGATGTTTCGGGCGTGAGACGATTGAATCTCAGCCTCTTTGACACTTCCGGTCATGTCCGAGCGAATGAAATGTAGACTTCGCGTTTTTAAGTCGTCGCTGATCGGGCGTAAGTCGATTGCAGGCTGGCGGTTTTCAAAAATCACAACAGACATTCTGTAACGATGGTCATTGGCATATTTCGTTCGAACAATCCCAGATGACCGTGACCTTTCAAAAACAGCCTTTGGTGCCAATGTGGCCATCCACGACAATTGTCCGTTCGATTCGCGGCGCAAGTTGCGGCCGGAAAGGTCGGTAAAGAACTTCGACTTTACCGGTCGGTCGTTCCCTTCACGCAAGAATTGAACATCGTCCTGCAGTTCAAAGCAGCGACGAGCCTGACCGCGTTGCATTAGCGGTGTTTGGTTGAATGTGGCCATACCGCCCCTTAACCCGTTATCGATCGCCGTTTTCAATTCGGCAAGACTGGCATACGGAGCAGGTTGACCATTTGTAGAAACCAAATCTTCCGCGCGGCTGCTCAAGACGGTGATCCGCTTAAAACGACTGGCAAACCAGGAAAGCCCACCATCTGTTTCTGCCAAGCCTAACGGATCAAAACAGTACAGCTGTGGAATCAGTCGTCCAGTTACCGGATCGTAGATATCGTCCAGCCCGTACACACTGACCCAATACGGCGCATCCAGTGAACCTGGTTTATCGAATTCGCGGACGTGGAATTCGCGAAAGGCAGCTCGCCCAAACTGCGCGATCCGATCTTGGCGAAGAGCGCGATTCGCCTTGGAATGCGCCAACGGAATCATGGCCGCCACACCCAGCAAGCCAATCGCCACGACGGCAATCGACATCAGGATTTCGATCAAACTGATCCCACTACGAGATCCCCGACATGCGTTCGCTGTGCTGCTCATAACCGTTTCCTCGCCCAACGTCCATTAGCACACCCCAAGTGGCGACGCACCGATTCTACCAAAACAGGGAACCCAGGCGAAAAGAAACTGAATCAACGTCAGAAAAAAGAAGATGAGGCTGCTGGGGCTCGAACCCAGGACCTACGGATTAAAAGTCCGTTGCTCTACCGACTGAGCTACAGCCTCGAAGGTGGACGCGTCTGTACAAAACAAGGAACCGAAAGGTTCAAAACTTGCGCCGACATTTTTGACGCGAAGGTGTCGCAACACCTTGGAAGGCAGCAGTTTAGCAGTCGTCGCGTGCTTCGCAAACCCCACATGATACTTCGAACCCAAGGGCCTCTGAACGACGTCCGACTAATCCGGATTTTCGCTAATATCTGGCGAAAGCTAGGAGTTTTGTTCGTTTCGCGCCGATTACTGGCCGGTTCGTCGGATCGGAAAACGCAGATTTGGAAAACGAAACTGGAATGTTTCCGCGAGCAACTCGGGAAACTCGGCCATTTCCCGCCGATTCTCGGTAACTCGATCTGGGCGAAAACCTCGAAACGTGTTCAAATCCAATCCGTTCACAACTTGTTCTTACTCCCCGCCACTCAAATCGATCTAAGCTGACAGACAATAGAATGACTGTTTACGTCTTTGGCCATCGCAATCCCGACACGGACGCCATTTGTTCTGCGCTGGCGTACGCCAATCTCCTGCAGCAAACAAGTCGTCCCGACGCCGTAGCGGCCTGTTGCGGACCGCCCAATCAGCGAACGGAATTTGCCTTGCGAAAGGCCAAAATTTCCACGCCCAAGATGTTCATGGACGTTAGGCCGGAAATTGCGAATGTTTGCAAACGCAATCGCATCACGGCGTTTGATGATGAAGTTTTCTTTGAAGTCTACAAGCGGTTGCAAGAACACAATTTACGAGCGATGCCGGTGGTTTCTCGTCAGGACGAACTGGTGGGCATCCTTTCGTTACTGGATCTGTTGGAATTGGTATTTCACGCCGATGACCATGATTCCATTGCGGCACGAACCGTCAAAAGCAGTCTAGATAAAGTTTGCACGGCGCTGGGCGGTGAATTTCAGCATCCAATTGAAACGGATCGCCGAGAAGAATTGATGGTAATGGTGGGTGCCATGAGTTCGGAACGATTCACCGAACGATTGCACAAATTTTCTGCGGATCGCCTGATGGTAGTCAGTGGTGATCGCCCCACGATTCAGTTGCCAGCATTGGAACATGGAGTTCGTTGTTTGGTAGTCACCGGAGGTTATTCGCTGTCGCCGGGATTGTTGCATTTGGCCGCAGCCAACGGCGTGACGGTACTCACCAGTCCTCACGACACAGCCACGACCGTCCTTCGCATCAAATCCGCTCGGTCCATTGAATCGGCCATCAACCGCAATTTTCTAGCCATTTCCAGCAAGCAGCTAGTGGAAGAAGCCAGACGCAGTGTGGATCGAGCTCCACAATTCATGTTCCCTGTTCTGGACGACGCGGGCAAGTTGTTTGGCGTGCTGTCCAAGTCCGACTTGTTGAACCCACCCAAGACGCAAATCATTCTGGTGGATCACAACGAATTGGCTCAGGCCGTGCCTGGCGCGGAAGAGGCAGAAATCCTGGAAGTATTGGACCATCACCGATTGGGTGGCTCACTGCGGTCGGCTCAGCCGATTCGATTTATCAACGAACCGGTCGGTTCCACGTGTACATTGGTTGCCAAACAGTTTCGCGCGAATGGCGTCTTGCCTTCGCCCGGTATCGCGCTGTGCATGGCGTCAGGCATCATTTCCGACACGCTGTATCTGCGTTCGCCCACGACGACCGATGTGGATCGAGAAGTATTGGATTGGCTCCGTGGCCTTGTAGACGTGAATCTGGACGAATTCGCTCGAGATTTCTTCGAAATTGGCTCCGCATTGCGAACCTGTTCGCCGGACCAAGTAGTGCAGGAAGACTGCAAAGAGTTTACCGAACATGGCAATCGATTTTCGATTTCCCAGATTGAAGAGATTGGCTTCGATCTATTCTGGAAACGGAAGGACGAATTGCAAACGGCACTGGATCACTTGGCCGCTCGCCGAGGATTGGATTTTTCCGCTTTGATGATTACGGACATCGCCAGTAACGGCAGTCTGTTACTGATGTCATGCGAACCCGCCGGTTGGGAAGACATCAGCTATCCTCGAATCGACCGCCATCTGTACGAACTCGCCGGCGTAGTCAGCCGCAAGAAACAGTTGTTGCCGTTGTTTGCGAGGCTCTTGGAACCGTAGCGAAATCTTAAACGGTTTCCCGCGACTAGAACGCTATAAGCCACTTGTCCTTCATTCGCAAGCATTCTTCAACGTGACAATGTCCGATGCGGCACACACTCTGTAGTTGCTCAGGAATTGGAACACACAATACTGAAAGCCCTTACAGGCGGTCCCGTCGGAGCTGTCCAAATGGCCGCGGATAATTGTCGTCATTCCTTTTGTTGACACGACCGACATTACAGATAGACTGGGCTGAACGGGATATACGTGCCCCGCTTCAATCGCGCCGACAGGTTGTGCAGGGCTAAGCAGGTTAGTGCCAATCGTCCAATCCAACGATTCAAGTACCTGCGTACGGCTGATGCGAGCACGCGCTTGGGCGGACGCTCCACAGCCAAACCAATTAGCTTTAGAGACCAAGCCACAGGGGACTTCTCATGAATCACGGAAACCATCGATCAAGAGTTTTGAAACAAGACAGATACCGCAATCTGTACGGCCGCGTGGAGTCCTTAGAAGCTCGGCAGTTGTTAACCGCAGCGGCGATTACTGACGGATACACGGACAAGTGGAGCTACCTCCCTGGAGAGACCGTGGAACTGTTTCTTAACGGTGAAACGGTTCAGTCAGATGTAACTCTGACGATCTACACTGCTGCAATAGAACCCCATGCGACGTTTTCACTTGACCATGTCGAACCTCAGCAAATAGCAAATGAGCTTCCTTGGAAGAATGGATATGGCTACTCCCAGACAGCCAGCTACACGATCCCCGCAGATATGCCAAGCGGGATCTACTTTTTTGGGCCTCCCTCTGGCTTGCACGACTGGCGTGGTGGTGGAAACCAAATACCTTTCATCGTGAAAGACCCAGACAAGGAATCCGATATTGTTTACCTGACAAGTACGAATACGCCGAACCTGTACAACGAGCGCGGTGGCGAAAGCGCATATACGCAGTATGCCATCGGAAACACGACGCCTACTGTTAGCTTCGAAAGGCCTCGCAATACTCACTTTCGCACACCGGAATTGAACAAATGGATGCGTCAGCAAGACTATGATTATCGCGTCATCGGCGATCGAGACATGGACGATTATTCAGAGTTATCTGGTTCGCGACTTTTGATCATTGCGGGCCACAATGAATACTGGACAGTGACGGCCAAAGCCAACTTCGACCGCTTTGTTCAAGAAGGTGGCGAAGTGCTGATTCTGGGTGGTAACGTTATGTATCGGCCAGTCGAATACCCCACAGACGATTCCATCCAGGTTGTTGGTTACAACAATGTCAATGAAGTATTAGCTAGTATTGGCATGAATTATCCATGGGGCGGTCGAGGTAATACGTGCGGAGCGTGCGATCGAAACGTCGGCTTTGCTGGCTACAAGATTGTTCAGACCGAAGCCCCGTTTTTCGACGGTGTAGAATTGGAGCGTGGCGACATCCTGAGCCTGCCTTTCAATAGTGAATTTGACGGGTTTCCCAATCTCGGTCTCGATGGTGACGATGCCACTGGCTTTCCGATTGTCGATCCAGAATACTCCAGCGATTTCTACTTCTTTGATCTCTTCGGCTTTGAATTTGCGCAGTTGTTCCGCCGTCCGGCACCAAGTCGAACTCTAGGAGGTTGGATAGAATTCCAACGCTCACCGAATACAGGGCGAGTGTTGAATGTCGGGGCAACGGATTGGGGAAACTACGGCTTCACCGGCCCGGACGGTGATAACCTCAAAGCGCTCACGGCGAACATGATCGACTATCTGCTGGACGGCGCTTACGTCCAACCAGAAACGGGGGACTTTGATTTCAATGGGATTCTGGAAACCGTGGACCTAGAACGTTTGACTCAAGCGATACTGTCCCAATCCGAACCGGTGTGGAAGTACGACTTGAATGGTGACGGGGAAGTTGTAAAAAGCGACCGGCAAGCGTGGGTCGATGCCACTGGTCATGTTTGGGGCGACGTGAACGACGATAGTCGATTTGATTCTGCCGACCTAGTCGGAATATTCGTGGCAGCCGAGTACAACGACAACATTGTCGGCAATTCGACCTACCGCGATGGCGACTTCAACGGCGACGGAGAATTCGATACACAAGACTTCGTCTTCGTCTTCTCGGCCGGTACCTATGACATGTCACCAGCACGTTCGTCCGCGAGTCCTGATATAGCGGGCGCAATCGCCAGCGAGCAAGAAAGTCGTGATGTTGTTCGTGAGAGGGCGCAGGTGTCACATTCAACATCGTTGGTAGACAATCATTTTGCGGCAAGAAAAACGCTGGTTGCAACTGACGTTGATAGTCTTTTTCAGGTTTAGCCCTTTCGCAACAAGCAATCGGCACGAAGTCGCTTAAGCGCTTTTAACGCCTCGGTGGCACGACTCGCACGTATCACCGAGCGACGGAAATCGTGTCGGCTTGTAGTGCAATATTGTTAGTAGGCAACGAACGCCACGGCAAGATCGGATGAATGGAATTCACCGTTTCCGTCGCTCGTTTTCCAACTGACCGTCCATGTCGGGCAAATCGCGAGACGTGAATTCGGCCGAACGATTGTTTTCGAACCAGACGCGATCGCTGGTCACCAGTTCCGAATCTCCATCACGGTCTAAGTCCGCATAAATCGTTTGATTCGCCGTCGCTTCGTTCGCGAATAAATGTGCTACGAAGTCACCATTGCCCGTTTCATTTTCGTGCCAATAGCCACCGCGAATTGCATCCAAATCACTTGCGCCATCTAGATCCACCAGCGTGGCGGTCACGAGATTACGAGCGTCCAGCGCTTTCAAGTTGGCTCGCATCGATGTCAGCATCGATCGATGTCGTTTCGTTTTCCTGTTCTCCCGAAGCTCGCAATCCCAAGCATCCAAGAATAAAACTCGACTCATTTCTGATATACGCCGAACGTGAATGCGTAGACCAAGTCGGCCGAATCAAAATCGCCGTCGTCGTTCCAATCGCCGGTCTCCCAAATACTGTTCCCGCGAACTTCGTCTTCGAACTGACCTGCCTGAAAGACCTGGACAAAGTCAGCCGAATCGAACACGCCGTCTCGGTTGGCATCGCCAGGTCGACCTTGCTCAAACACTGGGTCAAACGGATCCGGCGGTTCCACCGTGTTTTCATCCAAGCGCTGCACGAACAAGCGATACTGGCCAGTCGGCCAGAATGAAATCGTTTCGGCAATTTCCAGATAGACTCGATTACCAAGCCTCAAGTCCTCGTCCGTGAATATATGCTCCAAAGTCAATCGACTTGGACCTCTTTGTGTCATTCGCGCCCGAGTTCCTCCTACTCCGCCACGCAGTCGTACGTCGGGTAAAAAGCCAGGCGTTCTAGAATCCAAGATAAACTGGTACCACTCACCGACCTGCGGTTGCAGGACAAAGTAGTCAACATCGTCGACGGCAATGATCTCTCCTTCGACGAATTGAGCTTCCGGTGATAGCGGAGTGGCCCCAAATCGATCGTGACCATGGTCGTTATTTTCCACATGAACGCGTAATTCGTAGTTGGCACCAACTTCACCGGTCACGTGAACGAAGAACTCAGACGTTTCAAGATTGTAAAATAGGGTTTCCCCTCGAATCCATCTTCCCACGTGATCAACGACGCGAAAGTTGGCTCCATTAACAGAAATTTGATAACGACTGCGCCGATCAATTGAAAACCGAAAAACATCCACGTCTCCATCCAGATTAATCGTGCCCGTAGCTGTCACCACACTGTCACCAACGGGCGTCTGGATTAGAGTCGCTTCACTATTCTGATTGCCAGGGTCGTCAAATAGCGGCACTGGACGTGGAGGCAGTAGCGGCGATGTTGGGAAATCCGGATTCGTTTGATTTAGATACAACGCATTCTGACCATCATTGGCGAAAATCACATCCAAGTCGCCATCAAGGTCGACATCACCCAACGCGACTGAATTGGAAACGAATCGGTCAAACGTATCGGCAGTTCGAAGGAAATGAAAATACGATTGACCGTCGTTAATCCATGCTACGTTTGGTTGAAACTGGCCGTTGGCCACTATGACATCAAAATCGGCATCGTTGTCGATGTCCCCAATCGCACCACCCCTACCTATACCAGCCGGTGACAATCGAAAGCCATTCACACTCTCTGGCGCAGGCCCGTTGTGCGAGTTAACCCGAAACTGATCTAATTGATTGTCACGATCAAAATCAGCCAGCGCAATGTCATACGTATCCTGGTCATACGTATCCTCGTCTGAATCGGCTCCAGGCCAGAAGACGCCATCTCGATTAACCCAAACTTGGTTCGCAGATCCGACATTGCCAACCACCAAGTCCAAGTCACCGTCTTCGTCCACATCTCCAAAGGCAGCGCTGGTCGAACTATGATGTCCGAGACTTTGTCCCGAATTCGCAAAGTTACCCCGTCCGTCGTTTAGCCAGATCTGATTCGGCAACGAATCGAAATTTGCAAAGAAGAGGTCTAGGTCACCATCGGCGTCAACATCGCCCATCGCTAGGTCCCACGTATTGTCATCGCCTAACGTCTGTCCATCATCTACAAACTTGCCCGATCCGTCGTTGCGAAAGATCAAGTTCGCTTGCTTTGTCGCCACGGCCAGGTCCAGACTTCCGTCCGAGTCCAAATCGCCGACTTCAATCGCCTGAGCATCGTGAATCGCAATGCTTTGAACAAGGCTAGGTTCGGTTCCATTGGCGATCGAGAACTTCCAGATCTCAACACCGATCTCCGAAACAAAAATCGCTTCCGGGCCATCCATTTTGTCGATGTTGGCCAAAACGATGTCTCGATACGAATTAGCAGCTCCAAACAAAACTGGCTGCTCGGCATAGATCGGACTTAGCGGCAATTGATACGCTTCTCCCGTCACGCCATCAATCCAACCGGGAACGCCGCCTGCCGTCAACAGATTGCTCACATAATCGACGTAGGTATCTCCGTTGATGTCGCCTGCATCCGAGAACGAGCGATATTCGAAGTCGCGTTCAGGATAGGATGGCTCGGTGTCAGAAGCCGCTGTGAATTTGCCAGAGGAATTCCTGACTGCGGTCAACCTGGCCGAATTAAGGTCTCTTGTTCCGGCGCTGCACCAACTATCTAAGTCGCCATCGTCGTCCCAATCCGACAAATGAAAAATGCCGAACGTACCATCGCGGTATTCACCGCAACCACGTGATATCAACCGTGGGCTGTGAACTCCGGTCAGTCTTCGCCAATAATAGTCTTGCGGCGAATAATGATCGAAACTCGCTTCGTACCGACGATACGCCAAATCCAGCTGCTGGTCATCGTCAATCATCGTCAGAGATAAGCTCGAATAGGTCAGAGACGAAAAATCGAATGTCTGATCCTCCAGCACCACTTCACGTTCAAACTCGCCTTCCACATTCCAATCAACATGAAAAACGCCGTCGGTGTGTGAAGCCAGCAGGTCCAAGTCGTTGTCCGCGTCGATGTCGCCGGCGTCGATCAGTCCGGGAGTTGCTAGACTGACTTCCACCACAAAGTTGCCAGCTCCGTCCGTGTTGCGTAGGAACGTGACGTTGTTTTGGCCGAAAAAGAGCAGATCAACATTCCCGTCCATACCGACGTCGGACGCTTGGATTCGTAAGACGGACTGATCGTCCATGCCAGGCAACGCGCGAGCAGTGAATTCGGCCGAACCATTGTTTTCGAACCAGAAGCCATCCGACGTCACCAGATCTGGATCTCCATCACGGTCTAAGTCAGCATGAATCGTTTGATTCACCGTCGCTTCGTTCGCGAATAGATGCGCTAGAAAATCACCATCACCTGTTTGATTTTCATACCAATAGCCACCACGAATTGCATCCAAATCACTGTCGCCATCCAGATCGACCAGCATGGTGGTCAAGAGCTTGCGAGCTTCCAGCGATTCCAAGTTCCCTAGAAAATATCGCCGTCGAACCGATCTTTGTTGACGCATGAAATCCCCCTTCCGATTTTGGTGAAGCGTTTCCGGCGACGTTTTTGATGATTATGTCGCTTCATCCGAAAATGACAAAGATGCCAGATCTCAAGTTTAATCTGGTCCTCCTGGTGATGCAACGCATCGCACAAATGGCTGTCCTTCCGTGCCGACCACGCCCTGGAAACAGGCGTGCAACATCGTCCAAGCTACGGAATCCGCAGCAAAAACCTGATGTACCGCTGGTTCCGATTATTTCACGCAGAGAAAGCGTATCGTCCGCAATACGGAGCGTTCAGGTGTGCCAGCACTTTGACCGATAGCATTCTTAAAGGCTGGCCTTTGGAAATCGAAGACGTAGCCTTTTTCATGAACGCGATGCCTTCGGCAGGGACGCCAGAGCTGGGAACGTGATTCGAACGAACCGGATGGCTGCCTATGTTTGAGAATCGTAATCAGAAAGTCGACTTGACCGCGCTAGGCCTGTTAGCGGTGACCATCTTCTTGGCGTTGTCGCTCGGTTCGTACAACGCGGCCGACCCGCTGGGCGAAACCATCTTTCCGCTCAACCGCGTTTATTCCCCAGACCCTTTGGTCCATCCTCCGGCCGAATCAATCACCAATCTGTGCGGTCTAACCGGTGCTTTTGCGGCTGACATCTTGTTGGCATCGTTTGGTATGGGAGCGTATTACTTGGTGTTAAGTCTAGCGCAGTCGCCGTGGTCTTGCTGTGGGGAGTGGACATTACCAAAAGCCGGTGGTACGAGTCATCGGGTGGGTGTTTTCGCTGTTAGGCTTTGCCACGCTGGCCAACATGCTGCTTTCGTCTCAATGGACCGGCCCGACGATGGGTGCCGGCGGGAATCTGGGCGCGTTGTGCGAAGGTTTGCTACATCTTCATTTCGCCACGGCCGGCAGCTTTATCTTTGCCACCAGCGTCTTGATTGCCGGGCTCCTGCTATGCACCGACTATCTATTAGTTCAATTCCTGATCTTGGTAGGTCTGGTCACGGTAGACAAGACCGTAGGACGTCAATTACAGCGGCGTCGAGATCGAGCGGAATCGAGCGTAAAGTCACCCAAATCAAAAGGACGCGGCAAATCCGGCAAACGAGAAATTCCGATTCGCATTGGCGGTCGCGATCGACGTGCGTTCTACGGTGACCAAGTCGATCCGGACGAAGACGAACACGGCTGGGTGGAACTTGACGAAGAAGCGTACGACGACGATGAATTCGAGGATCAGGATGAACACGACCTTTACGACCAACAGGACGACGACGAATTCGACGAAGATGAAGAACTGGCCGACGAAGATGACGCGGCGCTCAGCAACACCTCGGTTTCTGACGACCAATCGGCCGACGTTTCGGACCAGAAATCCGCCAAACGGTCCGGAAAACGTCGCTCCTTGCTACCGATCCGCAAACCCACCGACAAGGAAGAGGCGCGCGAAGAAGTGATTGCGCAGCTGGAAGAAGCAAGTCGCCATGACGAACAACGTTCCTACGATTTACCGCCCACGTCATTGCTGATTGAACCGGAATCTTTTTCCTACGAAAAACAAGAGAAGGAGATCCGACGGAAGGCTCGTATCCTAGAAAAAACCTTCAAGGACTTTGGTCTGAACGTCAAAGTAGTGGACGTGGAAACGGGCCCCGTGATTGCTCAGTATGAAATTGAATTGGAAGCCGGTTTGCGACTTTCCAAGATCACTGGACTGGCAGACGATTTGGCCATTGCTTTGCGAGTGCCCAGCGTACGTATTGTGGCACCGATTCCCGGCAAGAATACCGTAGGCATTGAAGTCCCCAATGAAGAACGGCAAACGGTGCGACTACGAGAAGTCATGGAGAAATCCAATGGCCGCATCAAGAAGATGGGTATCCCGTTGTTCTTAGGAAAAGACGTTAGCGGCAATCCATTGACCGTGGATCTTTCTTCGCTACCGCACTTGTTGATCGCAGGTCGAACCGGTACGGGCAAAAGCGTTTGTTTGAACGCCATCATTTCTTCCATCTTGATGACGCGTCGACCAGACGAAGTTCGCATGTTGATGATTGATCCCAAAATGGTCGAACTCAGCGGCTATCGAACTCTGCCACACCTCATGCATCCCGTAGTCACCGACATGCGCAAGGCCGAAGCCATCTTGGCTTGGGCCGTAGACAAAATGGAAGAACGCTACCAGTTATTGGCGCAAGCGGGCGTGCGGCACATGGCGGTCTACAACCAATTGGGCGAAGAAGAATTGCTGGAACGTCTGCAGCCGGAAACGGACGAAGATCGAGACGCGATACCTCGTCAATTGCCCTACATTGTGATCGTGGCGGACGAAATGGCCGACTTGATGATGACGGCCGGAAAAGAAGTGGAGCAGCATATTATTCGCTTGGCACAGAAGAGTCGAGCGGTCGGGATTCACTTGATTCTGGCCACGCAAAAGCCAACCGTCGATGTTATCACTGGCTTGATCAAGTCAAATCTGCCCGCAAGAATTGCCTTCCAAGTGGCGAGTCGTACGGACAGCCGAGTGGTCTTGGATGAAATGGGTGCGGACAAATTGTTGGGCAATGGTGACATGCTGTTTCTGTGGCCCGGCACCAGCAGTCTTCTTCGTGGTCAAGGCACGTATCTTGACGACGACGAAATCAATTCGGTTGTAGAATTTGTCAGCACGGGCGAACAGAACTTCGTCAAAGAGCTGGTGCAGCTGAAAGTGGAACGCCCTGGCGAAAACAATGGCGAACAACGCAAGGAAGATCCGCTGTACGACAGCGCCGTAGAAATTGTGATTCGCGAAGGACGAGGAAGCGTGTCGTTGTTGCAGCGAAACTTGGGGATTGGTTACGGACGAGCCGCTCGGTTGATTGACTACATGGCCGAAGACGGCATCGTTGGTACGTACGCCGGTTCGCAAGCCGCGAGAAGTGCTCATGAGTCTGGCCGACTGGGAGGCTCAGCAAGCGGGCGGAACACCAGAGCCACCCACCTCGGCCGAGCGTTCCGCGCCCAAACGCCTCGCCGCTCCGCCGCCCGCTTCCAGCAAGGATGAACAAGAAGAATATGTAGACGAAGATGATGCTGACGAAGATGAAGTGGACGAAGAAGTAGCCGAAGAAGATGAAGACAATCCAGGCACCGACGACGCAGCAGACGCAGACGAATATGAAGAGTACGAAGAAGATGAAGAATACGAGTCTGACGAATACGAATACGAGTATGAAGAAGGTGCCGTAGCGGAAGGCGAAGAAGTTGAATACGAAGACGAACCAGAGGACTACGAAAAATACGCGGACAAGCATCAGAAATAGCGTTTCATCTGCAATTTCGTCAAATTCGCTAAATTTGGTGGCAACCGCTTTTTGACCAATACAAACCGGTTCGTTCCAAAGTTTTGGAAAACCGGTCGCACCTGACAGAACTATATTTTTGCGGCGGACTCACGCAGAAACAAAACCGTTCTTCAGGATCAGACACAATGCTGCCATTTGTCATCGCTGGCTTGATTGCGTTCGCTTGCTTTGTTCCGTTCATCTACTTGTCGGTGGTGATGGCGTGGATGGAACTACAAACCACGGGCACGGCCTATTACGGAAAATCTCGCCATGAACGCGGTCAATTCCGTAGAACGCTTCGATTGCATGGTCAAATTTTGCGGCCCGTGCTGTATCTGCTAAACCGCCTGATTCCATTTCGGTTTGAAAACGCCAGCTTCAAAGTTCGCGAATTGGCCGGCCCCAAAAGCACGTGTACTCCGCAATCTTTTCAACGCGCGTTTGAATACCAGCCATCGTCCAATGATGTTTTTGTTGTCACGCACATGCAATGCGGAACGACGTGGATGCAACAATTGGTGTTGCTGGTGCTACACCGAGGCCAAGATTGTTTGGCAGAAGATGGGACTTCGCTGAACGCCGTGTCCCCCTGGCTGGAAGCCAAGACATCCGTTTCCGTTCACGACGCGCCGACCATGGGGCCGATCAATCAGCGAGTGATCAAGACGCATTTGCCGTTTTCGCACGTTCCGTTTCGTTCGCACGCCAAGTACATCTACGTTGTTCAAGATCCCGCGTCTTGCTACGCCGGTTGTGTCGATTTTTTACGAACCAACTTGCAAAACCGATTGCCTGCGGCCGCCACGATTGAAGCGTGGTTTACTTCGTCGTTAGAGATGTGGTGGGGCAGCTGGCCCGAACATGTTTCCGGCTGGTGGAAACAAGCTCAGCAGAATTCCAATATTCTGTTTGTTCGCTGGGAAGACATGCAAGCCGACTTGGCAGGGGTGGTGCAACAAGTCAACACTTTTTTGAACTTGCCGCCATTGACCCATGAAGAACTCGCCATGATTCTGCGACACGCCAGCTTGGAACACATGCAAGCGAATGCAGATCTATTCGAAATCACTCCACCTCATTTGCTGCAGAACACGGCGAGCTTGCTGAAGCAAGACAAAGCAGAACGAATGCAGGATGTCGGCTCGGATCAGCGTCGTCGCATTCAACAGTGGGCCGAAAAACAGCTGTTGCGAAACGGTGTACCCGAGGACCAGCTCTATGGGTCCGAATCGGCGGCGTTTGTTCCAGACGTTGCCCCAGCTGACGTGGCCGTTTCGTTGGTTAACGCGTGACTTGGTTTGTGCAAACGAAGAAACGGTTTACGTAAAAAAGCGCAAGAGTCGATGGTCGGCCAGACTTTCGGCAATCAGTTTCGCACCGCTAAAGTCATGATGCCGGCTGTGATCACCGGGAACGGCAACCGCATGAGCTCCAGCAGCGACGGCCGCTTTGCAGCCATTTTCACTGTCTTCTAGGACCAGCATGTTCGCGGGCGAAACGCCAAACCGTTCGGCAGCGGTCAGGTAAATCTCCGGATGGGGCTTGCCTTGAGAAATATCCTCCGCGGTTAGCGAAAACTGAAATTCGTGGGAAATACCGGCAATCCGAATCACGTTCTGCACATAAGCAGCGTGACTGCTGGTGGTGACGGCAGCAGGAATTCCACTTCGATTCAACAGTTCTAGTAGATCCAGCAGCCCTGGCATGGGCCGCAACATGTTGGGCAGAATTTCGGCAAATATTTCGTCTGTTTCGCGCAGAATGTCCTCCACCGTGTCGGTGAAGCCGTACCATTCCAGCATGATGGGAATGGCGACATTCGCCTGTCGTCCCATCATTTGCGTTACCAGTTCCGGGTCTAATGAACGGTCTCGACGTTCGACAATCCGTCGTCCCACAATTTCATATAGTTCTTCCGTGTTGAACATCAATCCGTCTAGGTCGAACGCGACGGCTTGAATGATGGCCTGATTCATGACGTTTCTTCCGGTACGAATTTTTTTGTCTGGACGGGTGATTATGAACGACTGGAACGTAAGGCGAATGAACCTCGAGTTACTTAAGCATTGTGCGTTTACGGATGGAATTCGGGAACGGGTGCCGTTCGAGTTCCCTGAATCATTTCGTTCAGGAAAGCGGAACAACGCTGGACAATGCGTTCCACAAATGCTTCGCCTGTTTCAGCGGTGGCGAAACTGGGCGTCGAGTCTTCTTGATCGGCCACCGCGTCAGTACGAACGTTTTCCGCAAAGGCATGCAGCGCCACCGAAGTTTCAAATTCTTGCGCGTGCCCTGGTAAATCCTGCGGCAATCGATGACCACTTTGCAGCAACTCTGTGGCGTCTTCAGCGGTCAGCACATCCCAGTAAGAAAGGAATTGCAAGTTAACTTGAAATTCGCGTTGAAACTGATCCCAATTGCTTTGGCACACCGCAATGTTGCCACCATGACCGTTCAGGACCAAGATGTTGGAAAAACCGGCCTTGATCAAACTTCGCACCAAATCATTGACCACATTCAAAAACGTGCCGGGACGAAGCGTCAACGTGCCGGGATGTGTCATGTGATGTTCGCTCACGCCAGCCATGACGCCTTGCGCAACCAGCACGTGCGGCGACAGATTCGTAGCGATACGTTCTGCTATCAGATTGACGCTTCGCCAATCATGTTCCATGGCCAAATGTTCCAAATGTTGTTCGAGGGCAGCCACGGGCAGAATCACGGCTTGCAGTTCGCCGGAGGCCATGCGCTGGCGAAATTCGCGGCGAGTCAGCTTGCCAAGCAGATAGGGCGAATCCATATAATCGATCCGAATCTATGTTGTTTTCGTACGAATACCGTCTTGGGCGAACCAAGTTTCACGACCGCCATATTGTTCACCGAAGCGGCATTTCACACAATAAGTGCCACGTTTGCGGTATGCTATAAGTCCAGTTTTGCTGCAGACGCCAAGATCGTTCAAAATTTGACGTTTCCATCCATTCAAAATCGGAACGAACCAACAGGAAGCTCCCGCGTGATTCATGTCATTGCCACTATTCATTTGAAGCCAGACGCCGTCGATTCGTTCCTGGCCGAATTCCACCAAATCGTTCCGCTGGTGCTGGCAGAGCAAGGCTGTTTGGCATACGGCCCAACCATGGACCTGGAAACCAATATTCCAGCGCAGCCGGATGTCCGCTTATCCACCGTGGTCATCATGGAGCAATGGCAGGATTTGGATTCGCTGGAATCGCATTTAATTGCACCGCACATGTTAACCTACCGGCAAAAGGTGAAGGATTACATTGAATCGGTCCAACTGCAAGTCTTGAAACCCGTGTAGCTACGTCCGGTTCGCTCCCTTGATTATGAATTGATTCATGATGACAACTACCGCTTCCGTACCGCTTACGACCATGCGTTTGTCATGCCATTTCTTGTTGTGGCTTCTTTTGTTGCTGCCTTCATTCGTGTCTATGACGGGTTGCAGCTGCCGACCGGTAAATCCCCGTAATTCGCAAAAGTCAGAAGAGGAATTGCTGGCAGACGAGAAGAAAAAGAAGGCCAAGCCCAAGGATGATTTTGAAGCCAAGCCACCTCGTACGTTGCCTCGGCATTTTGGTTCTGAAACCGCATTAGACTATGTCAAACCGGGCCACTGGACGAATGCAGAAATCGAAGTTTGGGCCAACAACTTTGATTTTCCCAACGGAGAACTGGTTACCAGCAATATTGATGCGGCGTCACGGCCGGTTCGCCTGGATCGTACTCGGTTCGCATTGGAAGGCTTTCGTTCCCTGGCGCTTCCCAAAGGCCAGCACAAGAACACTGAATTCTTGATTTATCCCGGCACCAATTCCAATCGTCGGAACGTTACTATTCAGACCTATTTGCGAACGCAATATGGCGGCGGCAATCGTTTTCAGGCATCGTTGATTGCCAATCGTATGCGACCACATCAATACATCATGCTGGTGCTGGCGAGAATCCCCGAAGCCTATTCTTCAGTCTTGGCGGACATGACGTGTATTACTCCGCCTTTGGCTGATGTGATTTTGGCCGACAAGAATTTGCTGAGCGATTATCAAATTCGCTTTCCGGCTACTACCACGGAAAAACGAGCGGCGTTGCCATCGCATCCGTTTGGCTGGAGTTCCACGGCGTATGTGATTTGGGACGATTTTGACCAAGCGTTGATGACGCGAGCTCAGCGGCAAGCCATGTTAGATTGGTTGCATTGGGGCGGACAGATTATTGTGGCGAACCCCACTTCGCTAGAGACCATGCAGAGCGGTTTCCTGTCAGCTTACTTGCCGGCCAAAGCAGGATCGACATCGTCATTGACGGAAGATCGGCTGAGCGAATTCAACTCGCGCTGGTCGATGAATGTCGAATCCAAGACCAAGAATTTTCCAGAACTGGTCCCGCTGCCCGATACTCCACTGGAAGCGGTTTCGCTGGAATTGACCGAAGGTTCTTCCTTCGTGCCGCAAACCAGTGAATTGGTGGCCGAGCGTCGAGTTGGTCGTGGCCGAATTGTAGTGACTTCGTTCGATCTTACAGGTGCTCCGTTTGTTCGCTGGAATAACAAAGATAATTTCATGAACGGCTGCTTGCTGCGCCGAGCGCCTCGTAATTTTCAAGCAAGTGATACTCTTGGGCTTTCTATGAACTGGGTCGGACCTGTTCTGCAGCAAATCTTCCAGGTGCAGCGAGACAGGGAAGAGGAACGGGAAACCATAGTAGATGACGTGCCGCCGTTTGGTTTCAATCCGCAAAGCGACTACACGGAAGACGAAATAGTCCGCACCGCCGCCGAATCATTGCTCACTACAAAGCTGCGGTATTTTTCTCGAGACGCAGCGCCGTACCTCTCGGAAGACCCCGCAACCAATCCCTATCACTTGGACGTCAGCGGCTATGGTTACGACAATGACTCCGGCATCGCCGGCTGGAACGACTTCAGTGAAGTCGCCAAGAACGCTCGGCAATTCCTGGAACAATCCAGCGGTGTGGAAGTGCCCAAACGAGAATTCGTGATGTCCACGTTGGGCATTTATTTGTTGGTGTTGGTACCCTTGAATTGGGTCATCTTTCGCTTGATGGGAAAAACAGAATGGGCTTGGGCGGCAGTGCCTTTGATTGCCATTGGCGGAACGGTGATGGTGGTTCGCGTTGCGCAACTGGACATCGGGTTTGCGCGTAGCCGAACCGAAGTTGCCGTGGTGGAATTGCAACCCGGTTATCAACGAGCACATGTGACGCGATTTACCGGATTGTACACTTCGCTATCAACGGCTTATCGGTTCGCGTTTGATGACGAAGCTACCGCCGTCTTGCCGTTTTCGTTGGGTTCGCTCAGTCGAGCGGAACTGCAGCGACAGCCAGATTTGGTTTCTCTGCGAACCGGCGGAGACAGCACGGACAAAAAAGCGGAAATGATCATGGAAGGCATGGCGGTCAATTCGAATAGCACCGGCATGGTGCACACTGAACAAAATCTGGACGTAGGCCAAGGAATTGAATTTCGAGAAACCGGGGCGGATGCTTTTTCGCTGAGCAACAAGACGGGCCTGAACATTCGCCGCGCGACCGTCGTCTGGCGAAAGAGTGTCCAAGACGTTGAAATCTGTCAGCTGAACGAATTGGCAACGGATCAAGTCGTAACATTGAACTTCAAGCGTCTGATGTGGTGAAGCCGAGCGAAGAAACGCCACAATCATTACGCTCGCTGGAGAGCTTAGCTCTGTTGACCCAACGCATGAACGATGGTGACGTCATCCTGGTCGGCTGGTCCGCAGACGAAGTTCCCGGCATGCGGATTTATCCCGAATCCAATCAGACCGAATTTCACACGCTGTTGGTTTCGCATCTGCGCTACGGTGCACTCCCGGCACCCACCAGTGACATCAACAACCAGTATATTCGCGCCAACTAACGCACTACCCACGTGGACACGCTCAGAATTCTCCTTCGCATAAACCGAGTAACCCTATGATTGAATTGATCGACTTTGGAAAAGAATACGGTGACTTCACCGCCGTGGAATGCTTGAATCTGAAGATTGAAGCGGGCGAGACGTTTGGATTCATCGGCCCCAATGGCGCGGGCAAGAGTACGTCGATTCGATTCCTGGCGACGCTGCTGAAAGCCAGTCGAGGCGAAGGAATTGTCAACGGACATAGCGTCACCAAATCACCTATGGATGTGCGACGAAGTGTCGGTTACATGCCTGACACCTTTGGCGTGTACGATGGCATGAAGGTTTGGGAATTTCTGGATTTCTTTGCCGTGGCCTATTCCATCGGCAAGACCAAACGCAAGCAAGTCATCACCGACGTGTTAGAACTGTTAGATCTGACACATAAACGAAATGATTTTGTGAACGGACTTTCACGCGGCATGAAGCAGCGCCTATGCTTGGCAAAAACATTGGTCCACGATCCGCCTGTGTTGATTTTGGACGAACCAGCCAGCGGACTGGATCCTCGCGCCAGACTTGAAATGAAAGCGTTGCTGAAAGAATTGCGTCGCATGGGCAAGACGATCATGATTTCCAGCCACATTCTAAGCGAATTAGCGGATTGCTGTACTTCGATCGGGATTATTGAACGAGGCCAGTTGCTGATGCATGGCGCTATTGACGATGTGTATCGCAGGATTCGCGGTAACCGGATTATCGAAGTCAAAATGAACGAAGGTTTTGACAAAGGGCTGAGCATTATTCGCAGTTCGCCGCATTGCCGCAGTGTGGATGTCGACCAACTAAAGGTGGTCGTGGAATTGGAAACAGACGACGCCGGCGTGGCAGAATTGCTGCAGCAACTGATGAACAGCAACGTGCAAGTTCGCAGCTACGGTGAAAAAGACCCTACACTGGAAGATGTCTTCATGTTGGTGACCAAAGGATTGGTGACGTAAGGAAAAACAATTTGCATCAGAGGGGCATGTCATGCGCCAAGAGGAAGTCACAGAACTGATTGATCGAGTAGAATCGTTTGTAATTGATAACCATCCCGGCCACACATTGACATTTGCCGCCAGATTGGCTCGTGAAAACAATTGGACGCACGCCTATGCCAACCGAGTCGTTTTGGAATACAAGCGGTTTTGCATTTTGGCGGTGGCGGCAGGTCATCCCGTCACGCCATCGGAACATGTCGATCAGGCATGGCATCTGCACTTAACTTATTCACGATCGTACTGGCAGCGATTCTGTCCCGACGCATTGCGCATGGATTTGCATCACGAACCGACGGCAGGAGGAATGGCCGAAGGAGAAAAATTCCGCGACTGGTACGATAAGACATTGGCGTCCTATCGGCGAATTTTTCAACAAGATCCGCCCAGTGACATTTGGCCCCATGGAACGGAACGTTTTCGGCATGCCGGTGATTGGAAGTGGGTCAACACGGGCCGCCATTTTTTGTTTCCTAAGACATCGGCTTTCGTTATCGGCCTGGCCTGCGTTTTGCTGTTGCTAGTAGGATTGTCCGGCGGCTGCCAGGGGCCACACGGAAAGCAGGTACCGCCGTTTCACCTAAACGCAATCAACTTCCTGTGGTTTTACGGTGTCACTTGTGTCGTTGGTCTAATCGCGATCGCCATCGTGCATATCGTTACGGGGCTGCGGGAACCAGCCGTCGACACGGACTCGTTGGATCTGAACGTCGACGAATGGGCGGTACTTTCTGGCGGTGAAGCTCGCTTGGCACATACGTCACTGGCTCGGCTGCTGTTAGAAAATCGGATTCGCTATGAAAAGTCGTTTGTGAGTTGGCAAAGTTCATTCGAAGCGAGCGGAAATCGGCCCACCAATCCAGGGCTGGACCAAGATGTGTTTGATTCGATTCAAAAACACAACGATACGCTGCGTGTTTACTCGGCGACCAGGCCCCACTTCGACCGAATTCAGAACCGACTCTGTTCGCTGGGTTTGCGTCGGCGTAAACCTATCTCCGTGATCGGCGTGAGTATCATGAGTGTCATCCTTGCCATCGGCACATTGCGGATACTGCAGGGACTCGCAACAAATCAAGAAGTCGGCTTCACACTGATGATGACAATCATATTTGGTGCCGTTGCCATTCTCTTGAATTCGTCCTACGGCTACCGAAACACAAAATCGGGAACCAATCTGGTGCATGCAGCTCGGGCCAAGCTAGTGCCAAGCGATCCTACGTCCAACTTTAAAGATGCGGCTCTGATATGGGGAGTCGCCGTTCTTGGGCCGTCGTCCGTCATGCACGTGGCGAACATGAGCGACCTGCATGTGGCATTGAAGTCTTTGAAATCACCAAATGCGAATGGCATTGTCGGGTGCAGTAGCGGTGGATGCGGCGGAACTCATAATGGTGACGGTGGTGGATGTGGCGGTGGCGGCTGCGGCGGTGGCGGCTGCGGCGGTGGCGGCTGCGGCGGATGTGGAGGTTGTGGCGGTTAGTCGAAAACGGATCGCAGGACTGCTCAGGCTGTCTCGAACGACAACTGCCTGACAAGGTTGGGGACATTCTCGGATACGTGATATGCCGGCTCGAGTAGGCGAAGTACGATCGATTTACGAATCACACAGCTACAAAAAATACCTGCTGACGTTTAACCAGCAGGTATTCTGAGACGTAGTTCCGGCGAACGCCAAGCAATTTTCCGTTCGTTCGGCAATCATTCGCAAATTAGGTCGGCTACTTCGATTCCATTTCGATTTCGACCAACTCGTTTTCTGCGGCCATCTTCTTGATGTCGTCGGTGATCTTCATCGAACAATATTTCGGACCGCACATGCTACAGAAATGAGCACTTTTGAAAGTGTCCTGCGGCAGCGTTTGATCGTGGAATGATTTGGCCGTTTCCGGATCCAACGACAAACGAAACTGTTCGTTCCAATCGAATTCAAATCGAGCTTTACTGAGCGCGTCGTCTCGATCTCGAGCGCCCGGTCGTTGACGAGCGATATCGGCGGCGTGGGCCGCAATTTTGTAGGCGATTACGCCTTGCTTTACATCTTCATTGTCTGGCAAGCCCAGGTGCTCCTTGGGAGTCACGTAGCACAGCATCGCTGCTCCGCTCCACCCTGCCAACGCCGCTCCAATGCTGCTGGTGATGTGGTCGTAGCCCGGCGCGATATCGGTGACCAATGGACCGAGCACGTAGAACGGGGCACCGTCACAAACTTCAATTTGCTTTTTGATGTTCATGTCGATTTGGTCCATCGGTACGTGACCGGGACCTTCCACCATGACTTGCGTGCCGTTTTTCCAGCTGCGCTGAGTCAGTTCGCCCAAGACATCGAGTTCGGCGAATTGTGCTTCGTCACTGGCGTCGGCCAATGAACCGGGACGCAAGCCATCGCCCAAACTCCACGTGACGTCGTACTGTCGCATGATGTCGCACAGTTCGTCGAAATGGGTGTACAGCGGATTTTGCTGGCGATGAGCCATCATCCATTTGGCTACCAACGATCCGCCTCGGCTGACAATCCCGGTCACGCGATTCATCGCCAGATGCAAATGCTCCAGCAAAATGCCGCAGTGAATGGTCATGTAGTCCACACCTTGTTTGGCTTGGTGTTCCACCATGTCCAGGAAATGTTGCGGTGTCATATCTTCAATTTCACCGCCCAATTCTTCCAGCATTTGGTACATCGGCACGGTACCAATGGGAACCGGCGACGCTTCGATGATGGCTTTGCGAATCGTATCGATATCCTTGCCGGTGGAAAGATCCATCACCGTGTCGGCGCCGTAGTGGACCGAAGTATGCAGCTTCAGGAGTTCGTCATCCAGATTGCTGGTCACGGCCGAATTGCCAATATTCGCGTTAATCTTGCATTTGGCGGCGATTCCAATACACATTGGCTCCAATCGACCGTCTCGATGCACAATATTGGCCGGGATCACCATGCGACCTGCCGCGACTTCATCGCGAATCAATTCCGCCGCCAAGCCTTCTCGCTTCGCACAATATTCCATTTCCGGTGTAATTCTTCCGGCTTTTGCTTCAAGCAGTTGCGTCATCGGTTATTAGAACCTCCATGGACACAGGAGAAAGTAAAAAGATCCAAATCGCTGGACGGCGTCGGTGCGGTAACCAACCGACAATAGTTTGGGCGGTGATCCATAAAAGACGTCGACCAGATTAGATGGTATCAGTGCAACGGAGCACCGAAAAGTACGACAACAGGCTGGAACTGTACCACAACCCGATTTTTACAGCGTTTTTAGGTACTCCAACACTTCGCGTTTTTCCTGTTCGTCCAGTTGATTTGGGTAGTCGTGCCCGGAAGAACGCATGCCAAAGCGACTTGTGTCGAAATAGGTTCGCTTGACCGCCGCGTCGGTCACATCGGCTGGCAATTGATCCCAGGCATCCACCGGCAAACCGACGCGAATTGGATCATATTGTTGCGTCGTCCGTTTCCAAACAGCGGGACGTTCGCTGGGGTGCAGCAAATGCCACAACGTCGGAACCGAACCATTGTGCAGATAAGGCGCCGAGGCCCAAATGCCGTCCAGCGGCGGTGCGACATAGCCGGACGGATTGGCAATCCACTTCCTTTTCACCAAAGCGGCCAAACCAGCTGGCTTGATACCCAGCCCGATGCTGTTCGCTCAAAGCAGCACAACCGAACTGGATCGGTCTGTAGGTCAACCAATGCGACCATCTTTCCTGGATAGTCCGAATCTTCACCGTATGTTCCGTGGCATTCCGCACAATTCGCTTCAAACACAACTCGCCCGGCCTCGGCCAGCTTGGCATCTATTTCAAACGGATACTTGGGCGGTGCAATTGATTCGATATATGCGAACACATCTTGGTAATCGCTTTCCCACTGTTGGAATTTTTCCGGCCCGTTCTGTTCTACCAGCATGAACTGCATGAGCGGCCGAGCATCCTTAGGCGCAAAATCCATCAATGTAAATGTAATCCTTCCGTTTGAAATGCCACCATGGCGGCGCGTCCATATCATGATGAACCATCTTGGGCGGAAGACGATTTGGATGCACGTTTAGATCGGCGTCGCGATAAGCCATCAACGCCACGCCAAACATCACGGCGTTCGTTGTTCCGTTGGTCTTGCCAAGGGGCATAAAGAGCGAACCAACGTCCATGCGGCTGAGCGGTTTACCCAACTGAAGCTTGGTCTTGCGAATATCTTCGGTCAACGTTTCCAGCGCGAAGCGGTTGTTGGGTGCTCCGGGATACGTATCGCCCAGCACTTGCCCGCCATGACAAGCAAAGCAATTCATGGTCCATTGCCCGTTCTGGTCCACCACATATTGGAGCGGCTTGCCAGAATCGTCACCAGAGCCGGAACGTTAGCCCGTATCGCTCGAACGCCAGGCGTCGTCGTTCCGACGGGGTTGCTTCCGCAGCACGACTTCGGAGTGGTTCCGGCCAAACTTGCCACGTGGCGTTAAACGTTTCTTCGTCAAAATCGGGTGGTAGATAGGCTTTTTCGGTCAAGAACCGATAGCCTAGGTCCGCCGATTGATGGACGACTTCTCCCGAGACCAAGGACACGAAATACGAAGCCAGAATCAGCGGCAACGAGATTCGCAACATGCGATTGGTGGCGGGCGTGAAGCGAAAGGACATGATAGAACCAACTTGAGTGAACCGATGCAACGAGATGGAAATCACAGAGACCTGGCTTATGACCGGATTCAAGCGACCAAGCAACCGAACCAACCGAAACTTACCGAACGATGGCATCCGCGGTTCATTTTCCAGCAAAAAATTGTTCCGTATAATTCAACAAAGGATCAATTGTCAGTTCTTGGATTTTATGGGGTGGGTTCCACTTTTCCCAGCGAAAACCTTCGTGTTCGGTCACTACGATCGGTTGGTCAGGTTGGTTCAAACGCCCCAAAAAGACCACCAACGTTTTGTGACATTCTTCGTAACCAAACCGTTTTGGTTTGACGTTGTACTCTAATGTAAATCGGAAATCGGGAAGCATTGTAATATCCTGTTCGGAAATACCTGTCTCCTCCTGCAATTCACGCAAGGCACATTCCATTTCCGATTCGCCCGGATCAACGTGCCCTTTTGGCACATCTAGGCGGTCGGGATGGATCATCAATAAGAATTCGTCAACGGGATTTCCCTTAATGATAAATACCCCACAAGCCTTAATCTGCCGCATGATGATTCCTCGCTACCGTGCTTTTCATGGATCAATTCGAACCAGCTAATTCCGAAGTTTATCGATTCGGGCATTGGCGAACCAGACTTGGCGGCTACCATATCCACATGAACATCTACACCAAAACAGGCGATTCTGGCGACACAGGGCTGTTTGGCGGTCCACGCGTTTCCAAGGACCACGTGCGCATCGAAGCCTACGGAACGGTGGACGAACTTTCGTCGCATCTTGGTCAGGCTGTAGTGGAAATCGAATGGGACGAATTATGTCAACTGCTGCAACAGATACAATGTGATCTGTTTTCCTTAGGCGCGGTTCTGGCATCACCCGATCCAGAAAAATCGGGCACCAATCTGATCGGCGATCGACACGTTGCGAATTTGGAAGCCATGATCGACCGGTTTGACGCAGAATTGCCTGAACTGACTTCGTTTGTCTTGCCAGGTGGCTCCAAACAAGCGGCCAGCTTGCATCTGGCACGCGTGGTCTGTCGTCGCGCGGAACGGCGAGTCGTTTCATTGGCTTCCTTGGAGTCGATTCCGTCGGCGTTAGTGCCGTATCTGAATCGGCTAGGAGACTTGCTGTTCGTGCTCGCCAGATGGGCGAATCATCGCTTGGGCGTTTCTGATATTCCGTGGCACCCTTCGGTAGACTAGACGTGCCTCGGCTGGCAAATTCGGCATAAGAGGTAGTAAGCTATTGAGTCCGTTCGGTTTGATGGCCGATTTGTCAAAATATTCCCATGCCAGTTGCGTGCCCCTCCGTGAAAAGTAACGGTAAATGACGTAGAATTTGAGCAGGGTGCTGAGCTAAACCCAAAGGAGTTAATAATGAAAAAAATTGAAGCAGTTATCCGGCATTTCAAGTTGGAAGAAGTGAAAAATGCGCTGTCTGAACAAGGTGTTCACGGCATGACCATCACGGAAGTCCGAGGATTCGGGCGGCAGAAGGGGCACAAGGAAACATATCGCGGAACGGAATACACCGTCGATTTTGTACCCAAGGTCAAAATGGAAGTTGTCTGTTCGGATTCGCAGGTGCAAACCACCGTGGACACCATTATGCGAGCGGCACAGACAGGCCAAATTGGCGATGGCAAGATTTTTGTGACCGATCTAGAAACGACCGTGCGAATTCGAACCGGCGAAACGGGCGAAGACGCGCTGTAACGCGACTGGCAGACGATCTGCCCTGGTAGTGGGCGAGGTGCCGAGTCCCGGACGAAACGGATTCGTTGCCTCATCCACTGCGGGTACATTTTCCACTGCCGCTGTCCTAGCACAACAACTCGGTCAATTCGCTACGCTTGTCGAGCACGTGTCTTGGCGGAACACGTTCTCGGTTGCCAGCGAAGACGGAACGTTTCATCGAATCTTCCACATTCGAACTGTAACCGTAAGTAGAGTTTGTGAGTATTTCTAACGCGACGATTCGCCCCGCCGTCTTGCAAGCTCGCCAATATCTGGCGGCTGAACGCAATAAGCTGCGTGAACAACACGTCAGTGGTTCGCCTGGTATCCAGGTTTGCACTCGTTTTACAGACGTTCTAGACAACGTCGTCACGCAGTTGTTTGAAGACGCCTTGCGAGAAGTCTTTGGCAACGATCTGCTGATTCGCGAACAAGTTGCCATTGTCCCGCACAGCGGATTTGGAAGACGCGAAATGGCACCGTTTTCCGACCTGGATATCATGTTGCTACATGCACCAGGAACGCTTAATCGCATCGCTCCGTTGGCGCAACGTTTGGTCCAAGATATTTCCGACTTGGGAATCGAACTCGGCTTTTCCGTTCGGACCACCAGCCAATGTAAGCAGATGATTCAACGAGATCCGGTGATTCTGACGTCGCTACTGGAAGCTCGTTTTCTGGTCGGTAGTGTCAATCTTTACCGCAACTATTCGGACGTCATCAAAAGAACACTGCGGCGGCGGACGGACCATCTGATTCGAGAAATCGAAGAATCACGCAAAGAAGAACGAGCCAAGTATGGTGACACGGTGCACCTGCTGGAACCCAACGTCAAACGTTCGCGAGGTGGTTTGCGAGACATTCAATTGCTCCGTTGGGTGGGCGGTGTAAAGTACGGTTATGTTGATCCGAATTTTCTGCAGCGATCCGGATTCTTGTCCAACGACGATTACCGTACATTGCGCAAAGCAATCGAGTTCTTGCTGCGATTAAGGAACGAATTGCATTTCCATGCCGATAACGCTCGAGATATCCTGACGCGTAGCGAACAAAAGCGAATTGCCGATGTGCGCGGCTATCAAGGTCGAGAAGGTCTGTCGGGCGTGGAAGAATTCATGCAGGAGTATTTTGAGCATTCGGAAGCGGTGCGCCATGTCGTTTCTCATTTTGTGTCAGGGGCTCGTTGGCATCGAGGGATTGCGGCTGAATTCTTAGGACGCATGACCAGTCGCCACATCGATGGCGACTTCCGCGTCGGTCCTCGTCACATCGTGGCTACTCGGCAAGGCCTTCTGAAAGTCACGACTCGCGTCTATGACGTGCTGCGATTGATTGAAATTTCCAGTCAAACGAATCGTCGGATCGATCATCCAACGTGGGAAGCGATTCGCAATCGCATGATCCAATTCGACGACATCCAAGTCGACGAAGAAGCAATTACTCTGTTTAAATCCATGATGGCGCGGCCAGAAGGACTTGGCCGAGTCCTCCGGCGGTTGCATGAATTGCGAGTTCTGGAAAAACTGATCCCCGGCTTCAGTCATGCTCGTTGCTTGCTTCAATTCAACGAATACCATCGCTATACCGTGGACGAACATTCCATTCGTGCGGTGGAACGAGCGACCGATTTTTCGGATGACGATTCGGTCTTGGGCAAGACTTATCGAGAAATCAAGAATAAGTCGTTGCTGCATTTGGCCTTGCTTGTTCACGATCTAGGCAAAGGTTTTCCGGAAGATCACAGTGAAGTGGGCGCCAGAATTGCCGAGCAAGTTGCGGAAAAATTGACACTGAATCAAGCCGATGCAGAGCTGCTGCGTTTCTTGGTGCACCGGCACCTGATGTTGTCCCATTTGGCTTTTCGACGAGACACCAGTGATGAAACATTGGTAATCAGTCATGCGGCCGAAATTGGTTCGCCTGAAGTCCTCCGCATGTTGTTTGTCTTGACCTGTGCGGATTTGGCGGCCGTCGGACCTGGCGTGCTGAACCAATGGAAACTGGAAGTGCTGACTTCGCTGTTCCAACGCCTGATGCATCATGTCTCCGGCGATGAAGTCACTGACAGCGCAGTTGATTGGGTATCTCATTTGCGAACTGAAGTTCGCAAGAAAGTTTCCAGCGAACCAGATCGAGAAGCGTTGGAGCGTCACATAGACCAATTGCCGTTAGCCTATTTAGAAGGTCCGTCGTCCGAATGGATTGTGGATGATTTGCGAAAACTCAATAACATGGCGCCGGCTAACGTCATTGCCTGGGGACGCTATATCCCGGAAAGACAAGTGGCCGAATATTCCGTCAGCGCCAACGAATCTAACCTTCCCGGTGTGTTCCATCGTCTTACCGGCGCTTTGACAAGCATGGGACTGCGGATCTTGTCTGCGGAAATCCATTCGCTGGCGGATAACATGCTGTTGGATCGCTTTGACGTACAAGACGACCATTATCAAAACGAACCACCTCAGGAACGATTCGACGCGGTCAGCAAGGCACTTGTCCAATCGCTGACCGATGAAGCCAAACCGGTTTTCAAGAAGCGTTGGAATGCGGAACCGACCAGTAGCAATTTGACCGACTTGCCAACCAAGGTTCGCATCGACAACAGTACGTCCGACCACTACACCATCATTGATGTCTTCACGCACGACCGTATTGGATTGCTGTACACCATTTCCGAGACCATTTTCAACCTGGGGCTATCGGTCCATCACGCCAAGATCGGCACCTACTTGGATCAGGTGGTAGACGTGTTCTATGTGACTGATTCGCAGCAACAGAAGATTCAAGACGAAGATTGGTTGTCCCACGTCAAAACAACGCTGCTGAACGCCATTGACACCAAACAGGCCCATTCGCCGCCGTCGACTTGATACGTGCGAACCGAAATTGTCTTGCCGTGAAGTGCGAGGACGTCGGTTCGCTCGGCTGCAAAAAAACGTCGAATCCAGCCGCTTTGGCCGAATTCGACGCCGTGAAAATTCCTACCCACCTTTGCACGCCGAACGCATTAGGCGTTCAGCTTCACGCTGGAATTGTCGGCCACGTTGACCCATACATGCACATGCGGCGAACCTCGGAAATGCCACACGAACGAAGGGCCTTCTAAACGCCAATTGTCCCAGACATTGTCATTGCCGATGTCGTTGTCGGTGAAGAAGGCTAGATGACACTTGTCCAAGCCACCTTGTGTTTTAAGGCATTGGATGATTTCGTCTTGATCGCTTTGGCGATACGGTTCAATCAGTTTTTGCAGCACTTTCTGCACGCCATTCTTTTGGTCGCCGCTCAATTCCGATACGGGAATGCCCATGAACGGCCCTTCGGTACCTCGGAATGCAACGTCTTGCTCGCGAGGAGTTTTGGCGACTTCGGCTTGCTTCTGCTGTTTGCCATCCAGCATTTGATAGACCTTGTTCGCTTCTAAGGCTTGTTCCCAGAAGACATTGCCATCGTGGTTGGCGCCTTCGTTGAATTCGCCATGAGGGTCATGACCGTAGAAAATCGGCCCGCCAAAAGCGACATGTTCCGTCGTGTTACCATCGCAACGCAGTGTCATGTGACGTCCGGTGAGCACGAATTCAAATTTTTCGTCACCCGGTTTGCCGAACATGGCAATCGCTTGCTCTTCACCAAAACCACCAGCGTCATCCGAAAGTTGTTGATGAATTTTTTCGTGCCAGCCAGGCTGAATGATCCCTTCCAAGATGTCCTTGATCATTTGCCGTTGGTCCGCCGCAAAAAAATCACTGTTGACAATGGGTTCCGTAATCTGCCAATTGTTGGCGGTACGCGTGCGCAACAGGCCTCGTTTAGGATCTTGATAATCCCAATCAAAGCAAACCGCTTTCTTTTGCACGTCGCTGAGCGAATCAAACAGCAGCTTGGCAACCGTTTCCGGAGTCTTGGCAGTTGCCGGTTCAGCAAAAGTCCAGCTTGGAGACGCGGTCAAGATGCCGCCCGCCGAAGCAGCTACCGCCGAGGCCTTTAAGAACGAACGGCGATCGACCGGACGAATCAATCGCGATGAAGATTTAGAACTATCTTGCAGATTTCTATTTTCGACCATACGGAAAACACCTCGATAAAGGATGATTGGGACCAGCACCCCCACGGCGCCGACACGAGACGCTTGTGCCATGCTTCGCATTAGAGACCATCGACGGACGCAAAGCAAATTTTCACGTCGACCGAGGTTCTCGCTGGCATTTTGGGCAGAAAAAAGTAGAACGCTGCGATTGTACGATTCGAACGATCGGCGAACGACATTGCGGACACGGCAATTTTTCTCGATCGTACACGCGATGATGGTTCTGATAGCCACCTTCTTTGTTTAGCGCGTTTCGATATGTGCCGTCCGAAAGTGTGGAACCTTCGTAGCGAATCGCTTCGGTCAAGACTTCGACGGTTCGTTCCGCAATGGCATCCCAATGTTTGCGAGTCAACGAATTGCACCGTTTTTGCGGGTGAACCTTGGCCAGGAACAGAATTTCCGAAGCGTACAGATTGCCAATTCCTGCCACTGCACGCTGGTCCAACATCGCCACCTTGACGGCTCGCTGATTGGTACCCAATCGCTGTCGCAGCAGCGAGCCGTTGACAGTCAACGCGTCAGGCCCCAGCTTTTCTTGAATCCGAACCGCCAATTCTTCCGGCGACAAAAGCGTCACATTCCCCAAACCGCGGCGGTCCCAATACAGTAGCCGTTCATGTTCCGCATCAGCCAAGTCGAGCTGAAATCGCAAGTGCTGTTGGTTGGGTGGATCGGCCAGCAAAACCAAGCCAGTCATTCTGGGTTCGAACACAATCGCATCGTCCGAAGCCAACCGCACGATCACTCGTTTGCCAATCCGCTGCACGTCGTCAATCCGCTGTCCGATGGTTCGCCGCCGAAAGGTTGCTATGGCAGGCGAAACGGCAATCGGCTTCAACCGACAACGAGGCCGCTGGACGCCAGTGATTCGGCTGCCGACAATCGGCAAGATGCCTCGACGCATCGTCTCTACTTCTGGTAGCTCCGGCACGGTCAACCTATCTTTACTAGACGAATCTTGGCAACATGTTTTTGGCGTTGCCACAATGTGCCGCAATTCGGTTGATGCGACAAGCAGACCCGATAGCCGTTCGCCGGCGAACCTGTCCATCTCGTTTCAATCTTTGCTGACAAGTCACCATTTCGCCCAGTCGCCTGCAAGGTGAAGTAGCCAATTCGTAGTCCCCTTGGTACCATCCGATTATGAGCACTGAAATTCAATCTACCGCCAGCAGTCAGGTCCCCGACGCCAAAGGTCGCTTTGGTGATTTTGGAGGACGTTACGTTCCTGAAACGCTTACCAAAGCCTTGGACCAATTGGCCGACGAATACGCCAAAGCCAAGCAAGATCCGGCCTTCCAAGCGGAATTGGACGACTTGCTGAAGAACTACGTCAGCCGTCCTTCGCCACTGTATTTTGCGAAGCGACTGACCGAACATTGCGGCGGTGCCCAGATTTGGCTAAAGCGCGAAGACACGAATCACACGGGCGCTCATAAAATCAACAACACGCTGGGCCAAGCGTTGTTGACGTTGCGAATGGGCAAAACTCGAGTGATCGCGGAAACGGGTGCCGGCCAACACGGCGTAGCCACCGCCACCGCATGTGCTCGATTCGGCCTTCCCTGTGTCGTTTACATGGGCGAAGAAGATATTCGCAGACAAGCGCCCAACGTCTTTAGCATGAAACTTCTGGGCGCGGAAGTTCGCCCGGTCACCAGCGGTTCGCGAACCCTGCGCGACGCCATCAATGAAGCGATGCGAGATTGGATGAGCAGCGTCGAAGATACGCACTACATCTTGGGTTCGGCCGTCGGACCGCATCCGTTTCCGGTTATCGTCCGCGACTTCCAATCGGTCATCGGCAAAGAAACTCGGGAACAGTCGCTAACGCAAATTGGTCGACTCCCGGACACCGTCATTGCCTGCGTTGGCGGCGGCAGTAACGCAGCCGGCATGTTTTATCCGTTTATCGACGACAAAACAGTCGAAATCATTGGCGTGGAAGCGGGCGGACGCAGCAACAAGCCAGGTGATCACGCTTCACCATTGACCTACGGCCAGCCGGGAATTTTACACGGCAGTTACAGTTACGTCATGCAAGATGAAGATGGCCAAACGTGCGACGTCCATTCGATGTCGGCCGGTTTGGACTATCCCGGCGTGGGACCGGAGCATAGTTATTGGAAGGCAACGGGCCGAGTCCAATATGATTCTTGCGATGACACTTCCGCCATGGCGGCGTTTGACGAATTGGCTCGTTGTGAAGGAATTCTTCCGGCCTTGGAATCGTCTCACGCCATTGCACACGCCATGAAGGTTGCCAAAGGCCGAAAGGCAGACGAAGTGATTGTGGTTTGTCTTTCGGGTCGAGGTGACAAGGACGCTGCCGAAGTCGCTCGGCTGAAAGGCCAATAACCTTCCCCTGCGAATTGCCTTCGACCTTTCGTTTCCCAGACCGATTGATATTGAAATAGAAATACCGAGTCCGCCATGTCTGCTGTTGACGCGTTGTTGCCAAACTGAAAGCGGAAAATCGCAAAGCCTTCGTCCCGTTCGTCTGCCGCCGGCGATCGAATCTGGATGTCACCCAAAAACGATTGTCGAACTCGGAACGACGCGGAGCCAGTTTGTGCGAAGTGGGTATTCCCTACAGCGACCCGATTGCGGACGGCCCGATTATCAAGCGTCTTATACTCGAGCCTTGAACGCCAAAATCAAGCTGGCCGCCATTTTGCAGATGGCCAAGGCGGCAACTTCGCAAGTTCAGATGCCGGTGGTCAGCATGGTGAGCTATGCGATTATTTTTCGCCACGGCTTGGAAGCGTATGTGCAAGACGCCAAGGCGGCCGGATTTGCCGGTGCCATTGTTCCGGACTTGTTAGTCGAAGAATCGGCCGAAATGTCCCAGATCTGCCAGAAGCATGACTTCAGCCTAATCCAGTTGATCACGCCCACGACACCTCGTGAACGAGCAGTCCGGATTGCCGAATCGTCATCCGGCTTTATCTATTACGTTTCCGTCACCGGCATCACGGGCGAACGAACCAGGCACCTGCCAGCGTGGTCGATCAAGTCGGTTGGCTTCGCGAACAGACTCCGCTACCCATCTGTATTGGCTTTGGCATCAGTCGTCCCGAACACGTCCGCATGCTCTCGCCCGTAGCCGATGGCGTCATTGTCGGTTCGGCGATTGTCAAACGGATCGCTCAACACGCCGCCGAAGGAGATGCCGCGATTCTGAAAGCCGTTGGCGACTACGCGGAAGAATTGGTTGCCGCGCTTGAATGAATAGAATGAGCAGAAACGGCGCGGCCGTCTCAGGCAAAACCCAGGATGACCGATTCGCGACTTCGATGGACCAAAACAATCAACGTTCCTTTGTGCCATCATTGCGTATGTCGATTGGCAAAGAATTTGTTCGACTTGCCTTCGCACTTCCGCCGATAATTCACTCAGGACGTCGCCAGTCATCTCTTCGCCGGAGTTCCTTCACGTCACGTCGATAAGCTTCCGTCAATTCGAGCAAGCGTTGCTGATACGCGTTCTCGGCTTCGATACTAATCTTTCTGACGTCCTTCAACTTGCCTGTCTTCGGGTCCAGGCAAACACCGGTAGTATAATATCCTTGCTGCCCAAAATCGCTTCGATCCCGCCCGTTCAAATCGACGTTTCAGCGTTAACGAGATCAAATGTTCGAGCTACCAAAGGAGTGAGAATCGACTCTTGCAAACTTCTCCCACCTCAAGTCACCAGCAGCTCTTCTTGCTTCAACCACTTGTATTCGTTCTTGCGGATCCGCTATCGCGTTTACCGCGTGCGAGTTTCGGCCGCATCGAGACGCACATCCTCAAGTTCGTCGATAAGCGCATTGCGTTGTTCCGAGGTAAGCGATAAGTCTTTATCGTTAGATTCGGTAACCAGCACGTGTCCAATCGAGATATTTGTGGCAGCCTCAATTTGCGATTGCCACTTGAAACCTCTGTGATTGACACCTCCTATCTTCGGCGTCCTGTATCATTCGTTGATCAATTGGCTGGGCGTTAACGTGGCATACGAACGCAAGTATAAAAGAAAACACATCGCACACGACCCAGTTAAGGCATTCCTGTTCATCGGAAACTCCTTGCCTAATCAGTAAATGTTCCAAAAACATCGACGCTGAATGTCGTTGGCCGCCCGTTTCCGTAACTGGTTCATTTGTTTCTGTTGATGATGCATGTACTCTTTGATCGCAATCTTTGGTCTCGGCGAGAATCGCGATGAGCGGTTGCCGGGTGGTACGGCAAAATCATACTCAACAGTATGATAGATGGTGTCGTCTATGAACGTCGTATTTGTCGGCGAACCGTTGAGACTTTCAACAACTGTCCATTCCTCATTTACATGATCATAGGTCGCTTGGACTTTCCAATTAGTGTTTGCGACCGGTGGTGAAATCAGCACTTCCAATACACAGTTTGTTGGAGGACAAGCATATTCATACAGACCTTTGAGAATGATTGTGGCGTGAAAAATGGTCCAATTGACCGGTTCCTCCTACCGCGTTTACGATTTGCTGCGAAGTCCATCTGATTCCAGCAGCGACCAGTCCGCGTAGTTACTTCCGATTTCTAAATGGTAGGCTTCCTGAATCTTTGCGTATCCGCTTAAGGCGCATCGGTACGCATGTGAAATACACTTTGCGAAATCGCCGCGATCTTAGCGGACTGGTGGCACCAATTCTCGCCGATACATCAGCTGAAAGGATCGTTGCTTTCTGAATCAAAGGAATCGATAAAGTCTCACCATTACTTCCAATAATCGGCGACGGGACTGCAGATTTTCGAATCAAGTGAACGGATCGTCGCTGTCAAGATATGCCTTCGCCCATATTTCGGCAAGGAAATCAGAAAAAATCATCCGTTAGTTTTTCCTTGGCTCGCATAATTAAGGTTGTCACCAAAAGCGCTTACTAGTCATCAAACAGGCAAACAAACAAATCTTCGCGTAAACGACACTTCAGTACCCTCATTAAAGTGGAAATCCATATAAAACAAACTACGTATTTCGGCAGTTTATATCCGCGCGACAAATCTACGTCAAAGTAGCTGACTGTCTTCCATACCATTAGCATCGAAAACCAAATCCGGGACAATCCCGACGCTATCTGCGGAGTTTCGCGAATGGGCACTCTGGCCTGTCTCGAAATCGTTGGTGCAACTAGCCGTTTGGTCATCGCTCGGACATTGAATCCTGAATCCACGGGTCAGAACACTGCCGCACTAGATCTCCTACGCTTCCGGCGAAGTGGCGTCTGATCCCTCAAAGCCGTTCGCGACTAGACGTCGTCTTGGGGTGAATCGGACGCTTGTTTCGTCATGATCCAGTTCGGCCCGAATACCGAAAACCCAGCAGCGTGGTCAGCGTAATGAGCGAAGTAATTGTGCCGATCATTAATGCAACCAGCCACCATAGCAACGTCACGCCGGTGCCGAGCGAAACGGTCCGAGCGATTCCATAGACGCTCAGCACAACCGCCAAAGACACAACCTGGATCGGCAGCGAATAAACCAGACAGGCGACAAAATTCTTGGGGACCACCGAATTCACCAAACACTTCTTTCCACTGTCGCGATGCACGATGCCAACAAATGGCAAAACGGACTCGTAACCTCGTCCACTACCGTCCCACCGGAAAATGGGACTCGTAACCTCGTCCACTACATCTTCCCGAGCAAAACGGACTCGTAACCTCGTCCACTACCGTCCCTGGAAAATGGGACTCGTAACCTCCGTCCACTACCGTCCCTGGAAAATGGGACTCGTAACCTCGTCCACTACTATCTTCCCGAGCAAAACGGACTCGTAACCTCGTCCACTACCGTCCCTGGAAAATGGGACTCGTAACCTCGTCCACTACATCTTCCCGAGCAAAACGGACTCGTAACCTCGTCCACTACTATCTTCCTGAGCAAAACGGACTCGTAACCTCGTCCACTACATCTTCCCGAGCAAAACGGACTCGTAACCTCGTCCACTACATCTTCCCGAGCAAAAAGAACTCGTAACCTCGTCCACTACATGCAAAAAGGACGCGTAACCTCGTCCGCTCTTGGAACGCCGCTCGTCCCACCACGTCAGATTGTGCGAATCGTAGCGATGAATGTCAATGTGCGGGAAATACAGCGAGTTTTCCGAGTGGTTTCTGGTCGTTTTGTCAGTTTTGTTGACGTGGGAACACGAGTTGACTCACAATTGAGGCAGCGTTATCGAATCAATTCTATTCGCATGGCCAAAGCAGAAGCCCCTATGAGCGACCGCCGACCGAGGTTCCCATTCGACTTTTCGAAGATTCGAACGGCCCCACCTATGCCATTTTCTCCAGTCTGGATTGTCCTGTTGATCGGCTTGACGTTGTGCCAGGCAGTTTCGGGCCAAATTTCGGACTACACGCTTCAAAACCAAATGATCATCAGTGGAAAACTGGGGCGGCTCTCTGGCGTGGCGGAAAACCCGCTGGCGGCACAAGCGTCAACCGAAGTAAGCGTGCAGCCGATCATTTTTGCCGACGACGGTCTGCGGCGCACATACGTTTCCAAGTATCAGTTGATCCTGGAATCATTACGACAAAGCGAACCTCGCCGTGGCCGAGAAGGCATCAAAATTCCTCAGCGAGTGGCAACCACGGGAAGTCGCCGCGTGGCATCGATTGTTTCCATTCGAGACATCGGTGCGTTTGACAAATTTGGCCGCCGCGCATTCACGCTTGGCACGCCCGACGGTGACGTGACGCTCATTCAAGGCATTACCGAAATCACGCCCAGGTACACTCGCCTGCAATCTCTAACGGGCCCGGTTTCAATTGAATGGGATTCGCGAATTGCCACCAGTTCGATTCCTCGCGAAACACTCAGCATGGTCCTGCGCAATCGCCCGGACGCGGACACCGCCAATGGACGACTGGACGTGGTTCGATTGTTGTTCGAATCCGATCGCTATCGTGACGCTCAGGACGAACTGGAACAGGCGATGCGAGAATTCCCGGAACTGGAACAACGCGACGAATTGCTGCAACAGCTGAAACAACGCGCCGCTCAGCAGTTAATTGACGAAATCAAACTTCGCCAACAAGCGGGCCAGCACCAGCGAGCGTTCGCGTTGTTAAACGGATTTCCTGCGGATGGCGTGGCGGGCGAAGTGCTGGAGCAAGTTCGTTCGTTTTTGGAGGACTATCGAGTTCGAGTTGCCGATGCGAAAGCCATCCAAGAACAGATTGCCAAGCTGGTGGAATCAGTCCCCGATGGTCCGATGAAGAACTTGGCCAACGTCTTTGCCGACGAATTGAAAAACGACCTTTCGTTAGAAAATGTAAACCGCTTGATTGATTATGTTCGCCTGGCAGACGATCCTGCGATGCCCGATGACCAAAAGTTGTCACTGGCTATCAGCGGCTGGGTCATGGGGCCGGGCGAAGCCATTAACAATTTGGCTATTTCGATCAGTTTGCTGCGAGTTCGCGATTTGGTTCGAGCTTACTTGCAAACAGAAATTCCGAATCAGCGGCACGAAATTTTGCTTCGCATCCGCGAGCAGGAAGGTGCGTTACCAGCCTATGTGGCCAAGATCATTGCCAATATGACGCCGCCGATTCCCGTGGTTCCGCAAGAGGGCCGTTCGCCGGGAAATTTTGTGTTTCAGATTCCCGGTTTGGACAGTGATACGATTGAGTATGAAGTTCAGTTGCCGGACGAATATTCGCCCTATCGACGCTACCCAACCGTCATCAGTTTGCACGGTGCCGGTGGTTCGCCCAGTCAACAAATTGCGTGGTGGGCAGGCCGTTACAACGAACAATGGGCGGGTAATACCGGCCAAGCGGCTCGGCGAGGCTACATTGTGATAGCGCCCCATTGGGCTCGAACCGGCCAAGCCAACTACGAATATTCCGCTTGGGAACACGCCGCCGTTTTGAAGAGCTTGCGCGATGCAGCTCGTCGCTTTGCCATTGATACTGACCGAGTGTTCTTGAGTGGATTTTCCATGGGCGGCGATGCGGCATGGGACATCGGCCTGGCACATCCTCATCTATGGGCTGGGATCATTCCCATTTGTGGCGTCAGCGACTGGGGCGGCAATGCTCCCAAGTACGTGACGCAATATGCCGATCACGCCAAATTCACGGCGCTGTATTTGGTGATGGGAGAACTGGACGGAAATAAACGAGAATTGAACGCGACCAATCTGGATCGGTATTTTAGTCGAACCGGCTATGACGCGATGGCGATTGAATATTTGGGCCGAGGTCACGAATCGAATCAGTTCTATGAAGAGATTCATCCGATTTTTGAATGGATGGACAAGCACCAACGCAAGTTTGTGCAGCCTGAATTTGAAGTGGCCACGCTTCGCACATTCGACAACGCGTTTTGGTGTCTAGAATTCGACAGGTTTCCGCCGGATCGTCTGATCCATCCACTAGAATGGCCCGCCAAGAATTCTCGGCCCACAACCAGTTCGTTTCGAATGGGCGCCAACCAGAGCATCTCGGTAAACACTGCCGCCACCGATGCCACATTGTGGCTGTCTCCCGAATGGATCGACTTCAATGAACGAATCGCTCTGTCCGTTGGCTCGCGACCTCGAGAAACCGTGACGCTGGCCGGTTCGCTGGACGACATGCTGGAAGACGCTCGGACTCGAGTGGACCGGCAGCATGTGTTTTGGCTGAAAGTACCGCTCAATACAGGAAGACGCAAATAAGGAAGGCGGTCGACAAACTGCCGACCGCCTTTGGTTTCGTTCGCTTCAGAAATGTTTTAGCGAAGTATGCGTAACGAACCACTAGAACGACTGGCGGACGGAGCGGCCTGGGCGGACCATTTCTTGACCAGATCGGCCAAATCGGCCGTCATCTTTCGATCGTAGTTCAGGAAACTTTCCAAACCTACAATCATCTGACCGGCACCGTCAAAGTCTCCATTCGACAACACAAACAAAAGTGTATTTGCTGAATCACTTGACATGGGAACGCCCTCCTCTGTGAAAGCTTGGCCTTCGTGACCACACGCCGACGATTCCCTCGTTGGACGACAAAATGCCTCTACTAATTCTTGAACGCTTCATTCGCACATTCGGACTCAGGGTAGTCATTCGAATAAAATGACAAAATCTTGCGTTCCTTCTAAATACGAAGAGCAAGCCAATTCGTTCTAGGTTCACATTGAATTGTTGCCAAAACACCTCGTTCGCCCACCCGCGATGCTAGCAGCCAATTTGCCAAACTAGCATTGCTCTCGTGTTCCGGTCTGGCTATAGTCCGCGTGTTTTGAATTACCAAACCAGATTTTCCAATATTTTCACTTGACCTGCGAACTACTAACGCTGCGTGGCGTAACAAGTGAAGATGTTACGAAAGTTCAACTTTTCGGGACTTTATGAAGCGTTCCGGAATGCAGAACGTTGAATGGACGCAACATGTTGATTCGTTTCGAGGTGATTTGTCGACGCCACGTTGCTGCGGCGAATCGTTTTTTTGAACGGTGTATTTTTCCTAGAACCGGCGTCTTTCGCATTCGTTAAACATGGCATAGACGCCCAGATAGAATGGACTGTCACAAGGAGGTATTGCCCAAGATTGCTTTAACGTTGGGCGGTCATTTGTCGATGAGTAAAGTGCTTTCAGTCTGAATGCCCAGAGTCAGAAAAAACGCACGGAACGCTCTTGAACGACACGGATCGCGGCATCTGCAAAGCAATTTTCGAACCGGCAACTTTTCGTTCCGTTTTCGAAAGGAATTCCACAGCGATCCAACGAGCAATCCAAATTGCTCAATATCTTTAACCTGTGAATTCCTTTCAGACACTGGGAACACTGAAAGAAGGATGACTCATGAAGATTAACGGACCTGGACATATCGACGGCGCTCAACCCATTCGTGCTCCTCATCGAACACAGGCTGCGGACAAGACAGCTTCCCTGGATTCGTTTTATGGAGCGGATCAAGTTGACATTTCTCCGGAAGCTCAATTCGTCAGCCAAGTCCACGATTTGCCTGAGATGCGTTCTGAGCGAGTCGCAGACATTCGCGCTCAGATCGAAGCGGGCATTTACGAAACAGACGAAAAGCTAGACGTCGCTGTGGGACGCCTGCTGGACGAAATCGGCTAATTCGCAATCAGGACCATTCGATACCGATCAATTCTCATAGCGGCTGAACTCAAACGATTTCAGCCGCTTTTGTTTTAATCGTATCATTGAACATTGCTGCCTATTCCTTCAAAATGGCCGTCGCGGGCTTGTCACGAAAGAAGGATTCCCCAAATTGACATAGCGGCAGGGCGCAAGCTCTCCGGTATCGCAGCTCCGGACGGTTCGCGCCGTTTCGCTCTCGTCGGAATCCGATTCGCGAAAAGCAGCACATAGGTCGACCACAAACTCGCGTCATTGGGTGCGGAATGTCAGATTATTCGCTGGGGCATGTTGAAGTTTCGCTGAGTCCGCTGGAACGGTTTGAAGAGTTCCTGCAGAGCCGCGGGAAACGTGTGACGCAACAGCGCAAAATTATTGTCGAACATGTCTTTCGCAAGCACGAACACTTCGATGCAGAAGCGTTAATTGACGAAGTATCCCATCTGAACGCTTCCCCCAAGGTGAGTCGGCCTACTGTTTATCGAACTTTGCGCGAATTGGTCGACGCTGGCCTCTTGCGACAGATGTCTTTAAGTGGTCGCGCCGTGTACGAACATGACTATGGTTATCCTCAGCATGATCATCTTCATTGCCAAACGTGCGACAAGCTAATTGAATTTCGCAGCCAGGAATTGCAGCAAATCCGAGACTCGGTGGCGCAGGAACATGGATTTCGAGTGACCGGGCATCGATTCATTGTGGTCGGCACCTGCCGAGATTGCTTGCGATCCAAACGCAAACGCAATCCCGCACTCGACCGCATTTGATTTCGCTCGAATCGGTCGATTAGAAACTTCCAACTTCCGGCAACCCAACAAGTATTCCGGCTGGAAATTCCTATATCAAATTTCTAGACTAGAGAGCTTGTTTCTTTCCACAGCCCCTCTGGCTTCCTTTCTACGCCAACTTACCCCCTGATTCCAACGACGCCCTAAAACCTATGAGAATTGCCAAAGCTGTCATCACCGCAGCCGCCCCTGGACAACAAACCCTCCCACTCCAATCGGTTGTTGACCGCCAAGGTCAAGATCGAACCGCGTTGCAGCTCATCCTACAGGAAGCCGTGGACGCCGGTGCCGAAGAAATCTGCATGGTGATTTCACCCAACTATGCCGACGCCTACCGTCAAGCGGCCGGCGAACACGCTGGTCGACTTTGCTTTACCGAACAGGAATCGCCTCGAGGATACGGGCATGCATTGCATTCCGCCAAAGCGTTTGTCGGCAACGAACCGTTCTTGCACTTGGTAGGCGACCACCTATATCTGAGCCGCACGAACGAAAGCTGCGCGGCTCAGCTGGTCAAAATGGCGCAGTCAGAATCCTGCAGTGTCTCGGCCGTCCAAGCCACGCACGAACGTCGCTTGCCTTACTTCGGAGCCATTTCCGCCAAGCGAATCAGTCAACGCAACGACGTTTATGAAATCAACAAAGTCATTGAAAAGCCGACACCTACGCTGGCAGAGCAAGAGCTGATCGTGGCCGGCCTGCGATCGAGCCATTATCTTTGTCTATTCGGTCTCCATGTACTGAGCCCGCTGGTTTTTGAAATCCTAGATGCTCAGATTCAGGCCAACGATGGTAATTCGCCCGTTCTGTTGTCACCCGCCCTGTCCGCGTTAGCTCAGCAAGAACGCTACTTCGCTTTGGAAGTCCAGGGAAGCCGATACAACATTGGCGTCAAGTATGGACTACTGATGGCTCAACTGGCGTTATCTCTATCGGGCGATGATCGAGATCAAATCTTGACAGAACTGGTTGAACTGGTCGCCTCGCGACACGACCACGCCTAACGCGTCGACCAACCTTTCAGCATCCCTGCCGTTCGCCTGCCCTACTCTGGAGTACCATCCCATGCTTGGGACCAAGAACGAAATCATTGAAATTATCGAATCCAACGACGATGCCATTCGCAACCGGTCGCTCGATTCCGTCTGCCGCGACGCATCGCTGGATGAATTGTTGTCCCACGCTGCTACGCTGGACACGTTCTGGCGTTCGACGGAAAATTTGTATGATCGAGTTCGCGCGTTGTTTTTCCTGTCCGCCATTCATCGCTACTATGTCCCGCTGCATCTGGAAGCTCAGCCGATTGACTTGGCCGCTCCGTTGATTCCGTTTGAAAGCTATCAGCACTTGTTGGCTCGTCGGTTTGTGGAAGCAATTGATGATCTATTGGAATGCCAAGATACCAACGGCCCCAGCGATGGATTATCTAGCGCGTTGGCGGAAGCCTACAAAGACTTGGCCTTTCAGACGTTGGCCAATCAAGTTCGCAAGAGCGTGCGAACCGTGCGCGGCAATCAATGGATGTTTCGCACGGGCCATCCCGCCGATCATCCGCTGCGAATTCGCAAAGAATTGTTGTCCAAAGCGGATGACGGTTCGTACCCTATCTTGCGCGAAACCACGTCGGTACGCATGGACTTTTCGCACAGCGGCTGGAGCGACATCTTCTTCTTGGGCATGGACTTTCCCGCCGGAGCTCAAGTCATTAACGCTTCTGTAAATCTAGGCGTCCACAATCGAGACGCTCAGCCGACACCGCCCATTGAAACGTATCTTCGCGTCATCGATGAACCGGTTTTGCGACTGGTCAGTGTCGATCTGAAGTCGCACGCCGTGGTTCGCACCATTGCCGAAGTCTTTGATTTTGCCGCCGATTACTTGGGCTTGGTCAAAGCTGCGGTCATCGCCGCGGGGATCGTACCGCCAGGCATGGAAGGTTGCGATCAAAGTATTCAAGATGTACTGAGCCGAATTGTCGGACCGAATCTGGGCCTGGAAATTGTCAGCAAAGTCAATGACATTCCCAAAGGTTCCAGACTGGCCGTTTCCACCAATCTATTGGGCTCGCTGATTTCGATTTGCATGCGAGCAACCGGGCAAGTGACATCCCTGGAAGGAGGCTGTGACGAAGCCGATCGACGCATCATTGCCGCTCGAGCCATCCTGGGCGAATGGATCGGCGGTTCCGGCGGCGGCTGGCAAGACTCGGGAGGTGTGTGGCCCGGAATCAAGCTGATCACCGGTGCCGAAGCTCAAGAAGGAGACCCCGAAGCAGGAATTAGCCGAGGCCGTTTGTTGCCGCAGCACACCGTGTTTAGCGAAGAAGAAGTTTCGGCGGAAACGCGCGCCAAGCTGCAGAACAGCTTGGTCCTGGTCCACGGCGGCATGGCCCAAAATGTCGGCCCCATCCTGGAAATGGTAACCGAAAAATATCTGCTCCGTTCGCCGCAAGAATGGGAAGCTCGGAAAGATGCCATTCGCATTTTGCAGGACATCCGAGCTGCGCTGCGAACCGGTGATATTCGCCGAGTCGGACAACTGACGCATGAAAACTTCTTCGGCCCATTGCAAACTATCATTCCCTGGTGCACCAACCGCTACACACAAGAATTGGTGGAATTGGCACAAGCAAAATACGGCGAACAATTCTGGGGATTTTGGATGCTGGGTGGCATGGCCGGCGGCGGCATGGGATTCATTTTTGATCCCGCCATTAAACCGGAAGCGCAAGAATGGATGCAAGAAGTCATGTCCGCCACCAAAAAACGCATGCAGACTCGTTTGCCCTTTGCCATGGATCCGGTGGTTTACGATTTTGAAATCAACGACAAAGGGACGTGGAGCGAACTGCGGCACGGCAAAGCCGCTCGCATGCCAGACGAATACTACGCGCTGCTGGTTCCCACCTGGTTGCAGACCGCACGCAGAAACCTGTCGCCGCTGTTCCGCCGAGAACTGGAACGACTGGGCGAAGACATGCGAGACGACGGCGAATCACGTCGTCGCCAAACGTTGATTGAAAGCGTTTTTCCCACCAGTCAATCGGCTACCGAAGCGACCAATTCGCTGGACGAACTGCTGGCCCAATTTGGATTCGATCGCCATCTGCACGAACAGGTTCGCACCGACTTGCGTTCTGGCCGCTACGGATTAGCACAGAATCGCCTGTCCGCCAACACTTCGATCCAAAACGTCGACGCTGCTGACATTACAGACGCGCGGCGAGGTGATTTGCAGCAGTATCGTCAGGCCGGCGAGAAACTAATCAGCGAAGGTCAAGTTGCCGTGCTCACCTTGGCCGCCGGTATTGGCAGTCGCTGGACCGAAGGCGCGGGCGTGGTGAAGGGCCTGCATCCATTTTGTCAATTGAACGGCAGGCATCGCAGTTTTCTGGAGGTCCATCTGGCTAAGAGCCGCAAAGTGGGACAGGCATATGGCTCGTTCATGCCGCATATCATCACCACCGGTTACATGACGCACCAACCCATTGCAGACTATCTTCGTCACGTAGAAAACCATCACTATCCCGGCCAGGTCTTGCTTTCAGAAGGTAGATACGTGGGCCTGCGAATGGTGCCGATGGTTCGCGACCTGCAATTTGCTTGGGAAGAAATGCCTCAGCAAATGCTGGACGAACAACAACAGAAGGTTCGCGACAGTTTGCGCACGGCGCTCATGTCGTGGGCTCGGCAAACAGGCGAAGCAACTGATTATCGAGACAACATGCCAATGCAATGCCTTCACCCGGTAGGACACTGGTATGAAATTCCCAACTTGTTACGCAACGGCACGTTGGCCAATCTGTTGGATCAACAGCCGCAATTAAATTATCTGATGCTGCACAATGTCGATACGCTGGGAGCCACCGTCGATCCGTGCATGCTGGGCTACCATCAGAATTCCGGCGGCGCGCTGACGTTCGAAGTGATTGGGCGAAGACTGGAAGATCGAGGTGGCGGGTTGGCCAAGGTAAATGGTCGAGTCCGGCTGTTGGAAGGTTTAGCGATGCCTCGCGAAAAGGACGAATTCAAGCTTTCGTACTACAATTCGATGACCACCTGGATTTCCATCGACAAGTTGTTAAAGACGTTTGGCTTGGTGCGAGCTGATTTGCGAAACACCGACAAGGTGGATCATGCCATCCGCGAACTGGCGCAACGCATGCCGACATACATCACGTTGAAAGACGTCAAGAAACGCTGGGGACATGGCCAAGAAGACGTCTTTCCCGTTTCCCAGTTTGAAAAACTCTGGAGCGACATGACCGCGCTACCGGAAGTCGATTGTCGGTTTGTGGTGGTGCCTATGGTACGAGGCCAACAGATGAAGCACCAAGCTCAACTAGACGGTTGGGTCCGCGACGGTTCCGCCAAGTATGTGGAACAGTTGTGTCAGTGGAGTTGATGCGGGATGCGGCCAACTGCGACGCGTTTCGCAATTCATCCAGCCACGTGCAAAATCCTTCTGTGTTCAACGGACCAAAGGGCCAGCCAATTTCTCAGCCCAGGACAACGTCCTGGGAACGGTCCAAATTCCGCACCGTCGGGCCAACGGCCCAACCGCCTCCGCGTTTCTGATTTTTCCGCGGCAGCCCCTGGTGCGATTTAGAGGGGATGAATATCGGATAGTTAGTCAACCGTTCGTGGGTGGTACCAACCGGCAACCACCGGAAGAAAGTTAATTATGGAGACGAAATTCAAAAATGATGTCCCAAAACCTGGCGAATCTTGTGACGAGAATGACCGAACGTTTGATCAACGTGCGAATGCTCATCCCATCGCGATGAGCCCAACGAATCTGGCGTAATCTTCCACCGTTAACTTCCTTGGTCTCGCTTCGCTGCTTGCCAAATTGCTACAGCTTAATGAAACCGCTCGTTATGGTGGGAACTTTTTTAACGCCGATTACCACTCCTGGCTGGCCCAAGTAAAAAAACGATCGGTGACTATCTGCCAAAGGCTGCTATACTTGCACTTTTACGTCATCCTGGAAGTGGGAGTTTGCTTCATGAAGTTTCAAGTCGAGTATCAACGCGATTTGAAGAAAGCATGAGGCACCGTTGAAGCCGAATCCGAAGAAGTTATTCACAAACGAAACTCAAAGCTCAAGGGAATTTCGCCAACGTCGATCGCTATTCGTCGCGGAAGCCACTGAAAAATTTTTATGTACCCTACAGCAGTAAAAATGAGTGCCGTTCATGCGAGAAGAAATATCAATGAGCATCGCGAGAAAATAGTGGCAACGAGCAGCAGAATGCCATGGGCCCTTGTTCTGCTTTTTGCCTTCATGGGCATTCATACTAGCGCGGCATTTCTCGCATTCTTAAGTCCCTTGGGAATTGTTTCGTCAAGGCATGTGCGGTGCCTCTGGCAGTTAAGAAGAATTGGCGAGAAAAACTGCTTCTGCGAGTCAGCCTTTGATAATCAATGTCAACAGATATTCTTACTCGGCACTAAATCAGTATTCGTTTTTCTGTCGCTGCACTTGTGGTTCATGATCCAACGGTCGCGACGCACCGAAAACTATAAGTTACCTGAGGAATTGTTGAAATTGGAGATAGTCTTACGAGCGAATCGCAAGATGTGACAGGTCGAAATCAATAGTCACTTGCAAATCCTGACGAAAAAATTGTTCTTTGTCTCTGTGGACCAGGCGAGACAATTTGACTGTCGCACTTTCGAAAAGTGGGAGCGAAAAAGATATCGCCGATGTCCTTAGAATCGGTGCAAGAATCAAGTCTCGTTATTCATGAAGTCACAATTTTTTATCTGCAATCTTGGCTCGACAACTTTGGCAACACTGCTCGGAAGAGGTCAAAAGCTTCTTAAAGCAAATTGAGAGTGGCGATAAGCCGTTAAACGAATCAATTTCTTCAGAACTATCTGTTCGACTTTGGCAAGGTTCTCGATATCGCCGACGAAATTTGGCGACACTCAGTTTTTGAACAATGAGAATGTCATTTGGGGCGCTCCAAACAAGGCCATTGAAGGCGGCATTCAAAATAGGCCACTGGAAGGCGGTTTGTCTGTGAGAATTTAGAGGACATCCAACTTTCTTGACCTGTCTGGGCAGAGAATTGGAGAACTCTAAGGCTTTCCATTCGTGCCTGGCAACGACTATTCGCCTCCGGCTCTTGATTTTCCGTAGCATGGGCCCATGGCCCGTGTGTTTTGCGTCTTGTAGGTTAGTATAGGCAACGGGCCATGCTACGAGGTTCACACGGGCCATGTGAAGCGCATGCTACGAGGTTCATGACGGGCCATGGGCCCATGCTACGGGAAATCAAGAGGATGCTTCGGGAATCAAGAGGCGGAGGGAATCGAGCATCGGCTTGGACGCATCTTGCTGGTGCGAATTTCGGCCGCGTTCTTTCGACGGCAGGGGAGCCTTGGTTTCGACGCGTCGCTCTAACAACAAGGCTCGAAATCTAACCACAAAGCTCGACATCTAACTCTAACCACAAACCTCGACATCCAGCGGCACAAGCCCACAGGGGCGTAGCGACGGAATAAGAATCGCAAGATCTGAATCGATGGCAATACCAACTTTTGACAGCGCAGGCGAAGCGTGGATCCAAGCTCAAAATATGACAAAAGATGCCACCGTCATGTGCCGGCAGGAGCGACATTCTCGTTGGATCGAAGGGTATTGCAGGTGAGTTGTGTCAGCAACTTACCGTGTCACAGTGAAGTTGACGAACAGGCCTTCTAGTAAGAGATCTTTGGACAGGCTGGCGTAGGCACCTTCGCGAACGTTGTCCACAAACATGGAGCGTTCACCCACGTTGAACCATTTTATCATTTCGTAACCTAGGCCTACCGAAACATTGCGGCAGGTCCAGTTTAAACCAGCTGTAGCTTCCAGGCTGCCAACGGCTTCGTCATATTGGTCTCGCACGTCCACAATGCTGACCGTTTCGTCAATGTTGGATTCGGAAAAACGCATGTCGTGACGACCATACGTCAATCCACCTGCCAGGCTGCCAAACAAAGAAAACCCTTTGGTCATGTGCCAAGTGCTTTGCGAACCCATTCGCAAGCCAAAACCGTCCATGTTAGTTTGGTCCCAGATGCGTCCGTTGTCGAAGTCTCGACCGTCGTAGCGCAAGTCCAGTTGCTGATCGATTTCGACCCAGCGAATTCCCGCAAACGTCGCGACCGAAGCAAAGCGATTTTGGAAGACAAAGCGTTCGGCTGTTAGATCAAATGTCTTGTAGTCAATGCTGCCAAACGCCGTGGCGGTTTCCGCTTCGTCACTGGTCCCTGATGGATGACTACGAGTAGCAAATAATTGGCCCACGCCGTCAGGTCGCTGAGCCAGCGCGGAACCATCAGTATCAAACATGGTGAATGCCGCGCGAACTGTCCAGCCGGTCTTGGTGAGATGCGCCATCGCTAATCGAAATCCGGAATCTCGATCAAAGTCCAGGTTATGAATTTGCCCCTGGCCCAAGATTAGCGAACTGCCATCTTCTGTTACTGCATAATCGAGCCCTCGTTGCCGAGGCTTCCAGTACAGGCCGTCAAGTGATGCGGACCAGGTGGGACAAGCCAGTGGAGTCAATTCGCAAGTTTGGCAGTCAATGTTGACGCCGGAATGGACCGTGCCAGGCTGAGTTAAACGAGCGACCTGGCCTTCCAAGTATTCGATTCGTCCGTATAGATCGCTGTGGTCCAGAACCGTCGCCACCGCTTCTTGGCTGGAGGCGTCGGGCGTCCATGCCAACACCGCGCAGAGCGCAGCGCAAACGACCAATAACGCTCGTTGGTGACACCCGTCAATTTTTGCCATGAACCGAGCTCCATCCCATTCCCATTGCTACGCTATTTGAAACGCAACAGCACCATCTACGGATTGCCTAAGTGATGTGCCACGCGAGTTGCTTAGTAGTGGTGTCGCGAATGTCATAGCGAAGACACATTGTCGTATGGACTCCATTCGACTTCACTCATCCCATGTCATCAGCGGACCACCGCCATTAACGGTTTTCCACATTGTTTCTTTCTTAGTGACAGCAAATAAATGAATCACTTTGTGCAATCGTTTATCTAGCCGCCAAATTCGCCAATTAGGACATCTTGCCAAACAACTGCAGCGGACCATTGACCCCATTGTAAAATGTCGAACCGGCTGCCATCTGAAACGCCCACCAGCCACGCTCCGGCGCCGTTGCGCAAGACCAAGTCGTCACTGCCGTCTGAATTCATATCGCCTACGGTGACGACCAGCCAACCGACTGCCGAAGCCAAGTAAGCCCAGTTTTGGTTGACAAACGAAGTGCCGGTCGATTTGGCCAGCCAGACTCCCGCGCCCGCTCGACCCAAGATGTCGTCTTTGCCATCGCCGTCGAAGTCACCGACTTGCACATCCAGCCAAGTTGCGCCTGTGGACCATTGTCCCCATTGTCGATTCACGAACGAAGTACCATTGGATTCGGCCAACCACCACGCCCCGTTCGCTCGACCTGCAATGTCGTCCAGGCCGTCGCCGTTGAAGTCGCCGACGTTGACATCCACCCAAGTGATGGCGGTGGACCATTGGCCCCAGCGTTCGTTCAAGAATTGAGTGCCATTGGATTTGGCTACCCACCAGGCTCCGCCTGTGCGTCCGACAATGTCGTCATTGCCATCTCCGTTGACATCGGCAATCTGAACGAATTCCCACGTAACAGCATTGGACCAACGGCCGAATTTTTGGTTCGTAAAGCCGCTTCCGTTGGAAACGGCGACCCACCAATCCGCACCCGCTCGTCCCACCACGTCGTACAGCCCGTCTCCATTCACGTCGGCAGACATCACTGTGGTCCAATTAACCGCCGTGGACCAACCGCCCCAAGTCTCTGTGGCGTAGTTGCCGTTATTCGAACGGTAGACGTACCACGTTCCATCGCCACGGCCTACCAAATCGTCTAGCCCATCACCATCGACGTCGGCAACGTGAACGTCTTGCCAAGTCACATTCGGCCAATTGCCCAGTTTCTGGTTGGCGAAGCTGTCGCCATCAGAAACGGCCAGCCAGACTTGTGTGCCTGTGCGACCGACGATATCCGAACCGGGACTGATCGCTACGACAAAGGCCGACAGCGGCAACGCGAAATTGCCAACAGACGAATCCAGCGTCAACGCGGAACGTTTGACGGGGTCTTCATGGATGTCCACAATCAGATTGTTTGTCCAGTCATTGGCCAGGGCAAACCATTGAGCTTCCAGGCGGTCCAGCCGAGCATCTTCCGCTCGATCCGAACTACCGGGCCGCACGTCATTCGATCCCACAGTGTCAGAGACGGTGTTGTTGCCCGATCCGCCAAAGACAATATCATTTCCAGGGCCACCCAAGATGGTGTCGTCCTGATATTGACCCAAGAGGTAATCGTTGTCTTCTTCGCCTAGCAGAATGTCTTTGCCAATCAACGTGCTGGGGGCGGTTCTGGAATAATGTCCGTGCAGCTCAAATGCCGCTCGGTCTTGATATTCCACTCGGAAGTCGGGATCTGGTTCGTCAAAACGAACCGACGGAGTTTCGTACAGCTGCGTGACCGACACGCTGTCACTATCGCCCAGAATGTAATCATCGCCGAATCCACCGGACAAGGTATCGTTGCCCATAATCACGGCAATTTCCTGCGCCGCACCACCTCGTTGCCCAAACGACACATGTCGATATAACGATTCTAGCGCATCGTAATCCAATTGATGATGGTTTGCTTCTAAGAAGTGCGCCACGTCGGTGGTTAGTTTGTTGATATCCTGCTGACGATTGCTGATTTCGGTCGAACCGACGGGCGTCTTTTCCAAGGCCAAGAACGAAAACTGTCCAAAGTCACCCACAATCAGATCGTCACCCAATTCGCCGGTGATGCCATCGTTGCCAATGGAAATCCGGTGTTCAAAGTCCCACGGAATCATGGCCAACTGACCCGCCGTGAAATTGCGGTTCGCTTGATTGTGATTCGCCGTTACATGACTATTGAGCTGCGAATTTCGCACAGCAAGCTGATTGTTCAGTTGCGTGGTAGTGCTGTTCCACACAGCCGCCGGAATGCCCGAATTCGATTGCAAGAGATCGAATTGAGCGTTGGTGGCAAAGCCGGTGACAATGGTGCCGTGATCGCCGACCAGCAAGTCTCCGTCATTTCCACCTGCCAGCGTATCATTGCCAATCACCAAACGATGCAAGTCTGGCGTAGCCTGATTGGCGATGGGGCCAGCCGAGTTTGCGAGTAGTGTGTTGAGCGTCTGGAAGTGAGCTTCGAACAACACGTGTTCAAAGTCAACGGCAATCCGTTCCGCGTCTTTCAAGTAGTTGAATAAATCCAAAGAGACATTCGCCAGATCACCAGCAGAAACCGGCGCACCCGCCACAAACGAACCTAGGATCAAGCCGTCGTCCCCGATGATGATATCGGTTCCGCTGCCACCCAGGATATTGTCGTTGGCCACGACCAGCGTGTAGGGATCGGCTTCGCCTTGTAACGAATGCTGCAAGTATTCTAGGTCCAACGTGAGCGATCCAGCCGTGTGCATTGCCAAATCGAACGAGTCTCGAACCGCTTGGTTCGCATCCACAATGGTTTGAATGCCGGGCAGCAACGGCGAATAAACCGATCCGGTGTCACCCACAATCAGATCATCACCAGCTGCTCCGTCAATTTGATCACCGCCGGGCAGCATGTCCTTGTGATGAACCACATCTGCAATGACAGAAGCGAACGGTCGGACTTCATTTCCACCGGCGTTTTGCAAACTACCAATATCCAAAAGATTGGTGAATTCTATTTGCGTATCGGAAACGACGTTGCCCCACAGATTTGGCAGATTGAATGGGTCATTCAGTTGCAATTCTTCTGGCAGCACGTGAATGGCGGGCGCTACAACACTGCCAAATTCGCCCAGCTGGAATGCACCGGCGACCGCCGCTTCCAGGCCAATAATTCGCACTCCATTGAAAATATGAGGCAGTTCGGTCTTGAATGGCATTTGATTGACGGCACCATCACCAAAGATTAAGTCGTCATGGTTGCCGCCGTTTAGAATGTCGCTGCCTCGCTGGCCAAAGATGATGTCGTCGCCATCACCGCCCTGTAGATTGTCGTTGTTGGACGGTACTACATCCAGCAGCAACACGTCCGTATTCCACGCTCCATTGTCCTGGTTGTTCACCTTGTTGCCTTGCGAATCAAATTCGCCCGTCAGCAGCAGCATGTCCGATTCGATCAACTTGGCCGCTAGTTCTGGATCCAAGCTGCGAAGCGGAGTGCGATCCATGTCGATTCGACCGCTGATGGTGGCCACTTCTTCCAAGAAGACATCTCGATGCCACGAGCCATTGTTGTTCGTTCTGGGCGAACCATCTTTGTTGAAGTCTCGAACCACATATCCCACGTCGGCAATTAAGACGTCGTTGCCGGCATTCCCTTGGATCGAATCATCGCCCAAGTCGCCGATTAATTCGTCGTCATTGTCGCCACCCAAGATCAGGTCGTTACCTCGCTGGCCGTGAATGATGTCTTCGCCGGCGTCGCCGTGTAGTTCGTCATCGCCTTGGATAAAGTCGATGTCGTCGAATCGCTGTAGGCTGCGAATCGCGTCGGCAAAGGGTGCGGGGTACTTTTCCCATTGATCGTCATGGCCTTCCAGCAATGTCCGAGTAATCTCGCCATTGTCGCCCAGAATCACGTCGGCACCTTCATTGCCGTGAATCGTGTCATCGCCATCCACGCCGTGCAGTACGTTATGACCGCCAATGATATCGTCGTCGCCTTCGTTGCCTTCAATCAGGTCGGCACCCTGCTGGCCAAAGATAAAGTCATCGCCCGCGTTGCCATAGATGGTGTCATCACCCGCTCCGTCCGCTGCCGTGATAAACAACGAACGGACGTTCTTATCCACGGGCAGACTCATGTCGACCAGGCCATGGTCGCCCAGAATGACGTCGTGGTCATTGCCGCCAGACAGTAAATCGGCACCGGTTCCGCCCAGGATTATGTCGAAGTCGTCGTCGCCAAAGATTTGATCATCGTCTCCAATGGTCGGATTCGAACTGCTGATCACATCCAATGTCGATTCGTCCGCATCATTTACCAAATTGTCGATGTAGCCATTATCGCCGAACAAGATGTCTCGTCCTGCACCGCCGTAAATCGTGTCGCTGTGCGCTCCACCCAACACGACATCTCGTCCCACACCCGCGTCCACGTAGTCGGTACCACCAATTGCAAAATCAGTGGTGGAAATATCAGTCATCAAGCCGCTATCGGCGTCAAAGTGTGCCACACCATTGTCACCCAGCACGGTGTCGTCGTCGGCACCGGCAGTAATTTCATCACTGGCCGCACCGCCAAAGATCACGTCGTTGCCGCCGCCGGTGCTAATGGTGTCATTACCACCTATACTCGGTTCGCTGGTCTGAATTTCCGTCAACGTGCCGTCGGGTGCAAACGTGGCGTTGCCGTTGTCACCCAGCACCACATCTTGCGAAATGTCGCCTGACGCATCGCTGCCGGAATCGATGTCATCCACGCCAAAACCGCCCATGACCACGTCGGGACCGTTGCCGGTCACAATCGTGTCATCGCCGCCGGTGCCGGGAGTGGCGGTGGAAATGTAGGTCAAGACGCCGTCGACAAAGTCGGCAAAGCCATTGTCACCTACGACTAAGTCTCGGCTGCCATCCGTACCGGCATCAATGTCATCGCCGCCGGAACCACCCATGACCGTGTCAGAACCATCGGCGGCAAAGATGCGGTCGGCGCTGCCGTTTTCAGGGCTGGTGGTTTCGATGCGAACGATGACGCTTTCGCCATTCACGGACTGGAAGGTGGCTTGGCCGTTATCGCCAATGATCACGTCGGCCGCCGAATCCGTGCCAATCGGCGTACCGGAACGATTCGTATTGATGAAGTCCGCTCCGATACCACCCAGGATGACGTCCGGTCCTTCGCCTGCCAAGATCATGTCACTATCGCCCGTATCGAAGACCGTGGTCGCAATCGAAGTCAGCACTTGGTTGATGTCAAACGAAGCGGTACCGTTGTCGCCAATGATGATATCTCGAGCGTCATCGCTGCCGGCATCGATATCGTCTTGGCCCGAACCACCCAACACAATATCGTTTGCTTCGCCCGAATGAATCGTGTCGTTTCCAGCATGGGTTGGATCGGAGGTCGAAATCTGTCGCAACACGAATTCGCCCGAATCGACATCCACGACATCAAACGTGGCCACGCCATTGTCACCAATCACGATGTCATCACCTGGATCGGGAACAGGATTTAAAGCGATGGGACCATCGTAATTGATTAAGTCATTGCCAAAGCCACCGTACACCTGATCGTCGCCATCGCCGCCGCGAATGCGATCGTCACCACCGTTATCGGGGCTATAGGATCGAGCTTCCACGACATGGTCCGTCGTGTCAAACGGCAGTTTGCCTGCCAATAAGGTCACTCGGCCATGATCCCCAAACACAATGTCATTGCCGTTGCTGGCAATGATGATGTCGTCACCGGCTGTTTCGGAAACATCAATCGCAAAGCCTAACGCGCTGTCTTTGGTCGGCAGCGTGACGTTGAATCCAGAATCGCCGTAGATGTGATCCGAACCATTCAAGCCCCAGATTTCATCGTTGCCACTGCCGCCCGCCAAGTGATCGCCGGCTTGGCTTCCTCGAATGGTATCATTGCCCGAACCACCATACGCAATGATTCGCTCGGTAGCGGCCGACGCATCAATGGTGTCATTGCCCGGATTGTTGAATGCAATGGCGTGGACACCAATTTCGCCCGAAGTACCGGTGTAACGTGTGCCTTCTTGTGACGTATCGCCGTAGACCACCAAACGAGCCGTCGAGCCGCCTCCGCCGGTGACGGTCACGGTATCGTCGCCTCCACCGCCGTGCACCACCGTGGTCGCGTTATCAGGCGTGCTTTCAATTGTCAGTTGGTCGTCACCTCGGCCCAGCATCATTTCCACGACTTCTACGTCGCGGAAAGTGATACCACCATCAAACGTCTGCAGAATGGGCTCTTCGTCTTTGCCGACATTGATATCCAGCGGACCGGACATGCCCAAACCGTTGAGCGAATCGGACGTCAACGTACCGACATCGTTCGATTCGCTGGCATCATTGAAGATATTGACCGTATCAATGTTTTGATCTTCTGGCGTGGCGGTCGGATCGACCAGCGGTGCGTCCGTTTCGCTGGCCGGCAGAATGATGGCCACCGACACGGTTCGGTCTTCACCCGAACCAACTCCACCTTCCAAAATCAGCGGACCGGCAATCCGATCCAGCGTATGCGCCGCTTTGGCAAACGGCATCACAAAGTCGGTCGATTCTTCAAACGAATCATCAGCGGTCAGCGTGATCTGAATGGCATTTGACCAGTTCGCCGTCGAAAACGTGACGCTATTGGTGTTGCTATCGAACCGAGGATCTGCACTGGACAACAGCGTTTGGCCATCACTAAGAATCTGAATGGTCACGTCATCCGTCGGCTGGCTGGACAAGCGAAGCGAATAAGAATCGGTATCGCCGCCTTCTACCACAAACGTACCGCCATCGGTCTCTTCGACAATGACGCTGGCTGTGTCTTCGTCGTTCACCAGCACGTCCAAAATCGCCGTGCCGCCTACACTGAAGATAGCGCCGTCCGAAGTGAATGTATGTTCCAGTTCGATTGTCTCTAGGTTCTCGCGAACTCCGTCGCTGGTCGCGGTCACGGTGACGGTTTGTGGTGTGTCCCAATTGGCGTTGGTAAACGTGAGCGTTGCTGGAGACGTGCTGACATCTGCATTGGTACTGACCGAAACGGTAACCGTTTCACCCGCCGCAGGTGCTCGGGTCAGAGCAACGCCGTAGGTATCCGTGTTGCCTCCTTCGGTTACCATGGTCTGTACATCCGTCTGCGTCAGGATCAGTCCCGGCTTGTCATTGTCGATCACTCGAACATGCGCGTCGTTGATGCGAATCCCGTTGTACGTTGCGTCGGCGCTGATGATGCTGTGACTGATGACGACCGTGGTTTCCCCTTCTTCCAACGAATCATCTTCGGCTCGAACATGAATCGTATGCGGCACGCCCCAGTCAGCGGCGTCGTCCAACACCATGGTCACCGAACGCCGGAAGACCACACCATCCAGTGACACCATCACACCCTTTCCGTCGGCCAATTGTTCTTCGAACAGTGGCAGCGGTGCGGAAATGGTCAAGAAGATGGGCTGAACAATGGCCGGCGCTGCGCCGGGCAGAGTGATTTCGTACGTGTCGGTTAATCCGTTTTCACTAACCACGGTGGCGCCGTCGGTGGGTTGGACCAAAACGCCTGATTCGCCCGCATCATTGTCGGCTAGATCCAAGCGGATTCCGGCCACGCCAATGCCGTCGTAGTTCGGATCGTTGCTGACGACATTGTGGTTGATCATGCCGGTTCGCGAATCACCGGTACTGCTGATGATGACTTCCGTCACGTCACCCATCACGTCAAACGTATCGTGACCGTAACCGCCAATCAGAGTCGTCACGATGGCTGGGTTGGTACTTTGAATGAAGAAGTGGTCGTTTCCTTCCACAGCGTCAATTTCTGCCTTTTCTACGTTGTCGAAGCGCATGTTCAGTCCTGCGCCAAAGATGCCGTAATCGGTGACCACAATGTTGTCATCGAATTCAGATCCGACAGCTACCACATTGTCCGAACCATTTCCACCGTCAATGCCGACCGGCGCGTTGATGGCGTACTGGATGTAGTCGTCACCATCGCCGCCCAAGACATCGGTCTTGGCCTGAGTGGGATCGTTTTCGTCGGCTAACGCGAACGCTCGGACAACAAATTCATCGTTGCCCAAACCACCCTCCAATCGCAAGGCGGCAATGTTGCGATAGACATGGAACACGTCATCGCCGTCGCCACCCAAGGCTGTCGTGGGATAGCTGATGCCGTTGCTGAGGAATCCTCGAGTGGTCTGGACGGTATTGATTTCATCGCCCGGTGCCACACCCGAAGAAGCATCTCGTTCCGTTCCAAACAACTGTCCAAAGCGGAATTCGTCCACGCCGTCGCCACCGTCCAGCGTGGTGATGGTGCTGTTGTCGTCTGTGGCGAACAGATCGTCGCCCGAGTGGCCATTGATGCGCAGGCGAGCGTTAATCGATTCGTCATAGTTAACGCGTTGATATTGCGGCGCGAATCCATCGTCTTCGTTTCCGGAAAGCGAAGCGACAAAGTAGCGTCTAACCAAGAACGTATCGGCTTGGTTCGTTCCGTGAATTTCCAATTGATCCGCACCGTCATCCGCCGCGCCGGAATCATGCACATTGATGATGTAGTCAGCCGGTACGTCTGGATCGGCCGGCGTGTCGGTAATCTGCACAATGTAGAAGTCGGTACCTGCTTGTCCATCCAAATCGATTGTGTCACGAATCAGATCCGAAACGCCGTCACCCGGGCGATCATGTGACGTCACCATGGTCGGCAATTGATTGACAAAGATTTCGTCATTGCCCAGTCCCATCTGGATGCGCATGTGACCGCTGATGGCTTCCGGACTGATGTAAGCTGCGTCGTGGTCGTCGCCGCCGAACAAGAAAATTTCCGTTGCTGACAGCGTTCCGTCGATGCTGGCTTCCGCTCGATTCGCCAGTCCCACTTCATCAATGCTGGTCACCGGATCGTCCGCCGCTGGTTCGGTCGCCGAATCTCCGTAATCCAGATACATGAAAATCTTGGAAACGGCAATGACGTCTGCGCCTTCTTCCACAATCAAATCATCACCGGCCAGCAACGTAATGGTGCCGCTGGTAGTGTAAATCACTCGATCATCATTGCTGAGCCCATGATTGGGAATGGTAATCGTGTTGTTCGCCGCGTTCACCGCCGAACCCAAGAACGATTTGCTCTGGAAGCTGGCCAAGTTTCCCACGGGCACACCGTTGGTAATGGTTGGAGTCAAGAAGTGCGTGCTGGCCAACGCCGCTGCGTCCAACGTTTGGACGTCAATCGGACTACCAGTTCCCACTGGACCGTCCAGCAACGTGATGTCGTTTCCGTTGACTTGGACGTAGTACGTTTGCGATTCAAGCAATTCGGCAATCGGCGTTCCAACAGCGCCGTTGGTTTCCAAACGAGCCCCAGCGGCGATGGTCAAATGGTCTTCATTTCCAGGCGAATCGTCATCATCGTCGGTTGAAATCACCACAATCTGCTTGGCCGAAACGATCGTTTCCGTCACTTCCACGGGACTCGCAGCGCCCAGCAAAACCGTTTGTGCTGCCACGATACCACTGGCCGAATTACCTCCCACGGCATCAATGACTCCGCCCACTTCCAATGCACCGTCGTTCATGACGTAAACGCTTTGCGTTGTCGACTGGGCTTCAATGTTGCCGACCTCGGTAGCAATTGGATTCGCTGCCGAACCAATATCGTTCAGTGCAAAGAGCCACGCCTTGCCTGACAACACGTTGGCATTGCCGACATTAGCGTTGATCACCGCGCCCGAAGGGACCGCAATGAAGGCCGTTTCACCCACGTTGTTCACGTTGACGGTGAACAGACTCAAGTCTCCGGCCAATTCGGTCAGGTGAGTGCTTTGCGTACTGGAGGTTGTGAGCACGCCGGCGCCATTCGCCGCGGAATTGATATCCAGATCAGCACCAAAGCGACCAATCGTACCAGTCACGCCATTGGTTCCCGCGTCGATGGTGACGTTATTCGCCACCACGTCGGCCGTCACGTCGTTGGCCGCCGCCGCCACAATCGATTCGAAGGCACTGAGATAAACATCGCCGGACGTGGCATGCACCAAACCCACTCGCATCACACCGCCGTCGGTGCCCACGTCGTTTACTTCGTTCAAATGGATGTTGCCCGGCGCTGTTGCGTTCAAGCTTACACTGACTTCCGTATCCAGGTAGTTTCCAATCGTGCCAATGCTGGTGGCCGAATGGAGCTGAACCGTATCGGCAAACAGATTCCAATTGCCATTGTTGTTTGCATCCACTATGGCGCCGTTGATGGTCAGCAGATCGACGTTATTCGCATTGATCGAATTGATCTCCATGTCGCCATCGTTTTCCACCAAGAAGATGTTGGTGTTGGCTCGAGCGGTCACGGATTCGCTCGTTTGCACATCCAAGATCAAGGGATCGTCTGATGTCCCAATGCTGCCGGTTTCACCTTCCAGCACCAGCGTTCCGCTGCTAATATTGACTTGGTCATTGCCTGGAGTGGCGTCGAACAGGTTGTTCTGGCCTTTCACAATGGTTCTGCCACCGGCCAGGAACTGGTTGATCAGCATGTCCATTTCCGAACCAACAAACAAGTTCTGCGCCGCGTTGGCATCCACCACGCCGGCGCTGGCCACGTCCACATCTTCTTGGACTTGAATTTCTAACCAAATAGCGGTCAGATTCAAATCGTCTGCTTCCATGACGGCGGTGGCGTCTTCGTCCGAATAGAACGTGACATCATCCTTTTCGGCGCCGCCCAACAGCAGCATCAATTCTTCTCGATCCGGTCCGCTCAGCCCCGCAATATCGGCCATGCGAATTCGATATAGATCGGCAGTGGAGCCAATGCTTTGTGCCGAAGAGATGATCGTAATGTTGTTACCCACGATGTTTGCTTCTTCGGTCGCAGCGCTGGTTCCAGAAACACTTTTGGGGCGAAGTAACGAAGCGGGCAGCGAATTGTTCAACTGACTTTCGCTCCAGGCCGCTCGCGACGACAACGCACCCGCTTCAAACAATTCGTGCCGATTGCCTGTCGTTGAAGTCGTGTCCAACGAAATCACGCCACTAGGACTCGACAACATGTGCGCATTTCCAGACGCTGTGGAGGGATCCAACGCAATCAAATTCACGCCGGCAACCGCGTCAGCCGAACTGGCCGCCAAACGCACTCCGCCACCAGCCACCCCGGTGACTCGAGCGAAATACGTTTGGCCGTCCACTAGTCCGTCGATGGCCAAATCTCCGTTCGCTGCGTAGATCAGCGCTTGACCGTCTTGCAGTTGATTCTGCGCCGATAGTGATGACGTTGGCCGCAACGTCATTGGCCGGTTCGAAGGTAAAGTCCTGCTTGGAATTGGCCAGCTGGACCGTCGCCCCGTCCACTCGCATAACGTAGTAGACGCCTTCGTCCACTAAGCCGCCGATCGGTGTTCCACCGTTCGCTTTGTATTGAACCGCCTGGCCCGTCGTGAACGCGTGATGCTGCAGCGCAATTTGATTGCCGCTGACGGCGTTCTTATCGAAAGTGTTGTGCAACGGATCTGTGAAATAATGCCCTGACGCATCGCCGACGGCCGCATTTAAATTGACTACCACCGGAGGATTGGCGGTAGCGTTTTGCAGGTTGGTGGCCAGTTGGAACTTGTCGAAGTTAACCACGCTGAAGCGATGTCCTGTTGCAGCTGCGCCAGTGGTGTCTAAGTCAATCGGTGAACCATTGCTGTCGTACAGCCGAATCAGATTCGCGTTTCCGCTATCAACTTCCACGGTGTACGCTTGTTCAATCTCCAATCCCGTCAGCGGCAAATTGTTTGCGTTGCCGCCATCGCTGAAACGGTAAATCAATTCGTCTCCGTCAGACAAACCGTGACTGCCCAGGTTGATCGTGTCGTTGGCCGAACTGACGGCACTACTGCCAAACGCCAAACTTTCGGCCACCACAATATACGTTTGACCATTGGCGAGTCCGCCAATGCTGGTGGCGCCACCGTGATGATAGACCACTGATTGCAGATCTTCAAACTTGGCGTCCAGCGCAATTGTTTCCGCAGAACCGTCTACGTCACCGAGTGCAAATTCTGGGCTGGAACCTTTGGCGTTGTAGGCGAAATTCGCGTTGTAGGCATTGGGGTCGAATGTCGATCCGGAACCCAGATTGCCAACTTGACCATAGATGACGTGCAGCGAATGGTATTCCGCGGTTCGCTTGTTCTGAATCGTTTGAATCGCACCGTTGACAAAGTCGGTCAGCGCACTGCCGGTCAACCCGTCGGCCGTTCCCAGATCGGTATAGAAACCTTGATACGCGGCGAGTTCACTACCCGATAACGTGACTTGGTAGTTGGCGTCATAGACCAGACTGCGATACGTCACCGCTTGATTGTTACTAAGTCCATGCCCGGCTGTCAGCGTAATGGTATCCGTCGCGGCGTCGACATCCGTCACCGGATCGAACAACGCACCGGTGGCACCACCCGCATGTAATTGATGCTGACTTCCGGCCACTCGTACATTATTCAAGTCAATTGCCGCTCCGCCTGGCGTCAACGACAACTGGAATTGATTGGCCGCTACCAGCTTCAAATAGACTGTTTGTCCTTCCAGATTAATGCGATCAACCGTGGCGATGGCATTGCCGGCCGGTTTGACATACGTCACGGGATCTGCGGTATCAAATCCGTGTGCCACTAACACAATGTCGTCATTGGCCGCTGACAAATCAGTGTCTGGCGAAAACGTCTTGACGTCCAACAAGCGATGTTGCGAACCGTCATCCGTGGGTGTGATATCAACAACATTCGACAACCCGGAGTCGGTAGTCAAGCGAATCAAGTCAACCGAATCGACCTTGACGTAGTACAACGTTCCGGCCGCCAAGCCGACGGAACTGACGAAACCGTTTGAATCGTACGCCACGGCATCTCCATCACTAAAGCCGTGTGCTGTGATGCGAATCTGGTTCGTGTCGCCGGTGATGTGTGACACGGGTGTGTCACCCGCGACGGTGACGTAGTTAAGCGCGGTTCCGGTCGACACGCCGTGGGAACCCAAGTTAAAAGCGTCACTGGTTGCGGAAAAATCTCCGCGAGGATCAAACGTGATGACCGGCAGTATCTGGTGCGTTTGGTTACCTGCTACCGCCGTCAAGTCCGCAACGTTTTCCAATTCCGCGTCCGAGGTCAACTGGAACAGATCTGCATCGTCTGGATCGACTTTGACAAAGTAGATTTGCCCAGCAGTCAACCCAATATTTCCGGCCGGAGGCACATACGCCACCGCTTGTCCGTCGGTAAAGGAATGCCCGGCGATGCGAATCGTATCGTTGCCGGAATCGACCGCCGTGGTGGAATTGAAGTTGCTGCCGCCGCCCGCCGTAAAGCCGTGCACGGTTCCGGTAGCATTATCCACATCCAATGGCAATTCTGTTCCCGCCAGCGCGTTGCCGCTGGTGGAGGCCAATTGAACTTGTGTTCCACTGACAATGGCAAAGAACGTTTGATTGTTGGTGAACGCGGCCGAAGCTCGTTCGACGGCGTGGCTGGAATCGAAACCGATACCGTCTCCATACGCAAAGCCGTGTTCGCCGGTGGAGCCGTTGGCATCGAGTTCCAAGATCGAGCCAGATTCAGCTTGTTGAGGCGAATTGGCCAGCTGCAAGTTGTCACCGTCCACCACCAAATAGAACAACCGACCAGCAGACATCGCTGTCTTGGTGATGTAGTCCATGGCCTGGTGAGGCTGTGAGCGGCGAGTGGTCCAGTATTGATGGTATTCGTCCGACTTGGTCGATTCGTACGCTTCGACGGTGGTGTCGATGGCTTGTTGAGCTGTGGCTTCCGTGGCCAACAGTTTTTCGTATAGCAATTGCAGTTGTTCGGCTGTACGAGGATCTCGTGTTTCCGTTGTATTTGCATCGATCAAACTGCCCGTCGCAATGACTACTCGCACGTCATGCGGCGTGCCGTTCTGATCGACGGTCGAAATGTCTTCGCCGCCGTTGGTGTCAATTCGACGCAAACGCAGGTCGCCGGTCTTTTCGGTGATATTGACTTCACCCAACGAAGTCACCGCCAAGCCGTCTCGTTCGTTCGAGCCTGTATCCACCGTGAACGTGACGCCGTCCAAGTCACCCACTTGTCCCAATTCTGCGTGAAGTTCGACAAAGCTGCCTCGTACTTGACTGGAAGTGCTCTGCGCGAACAGACTTTGCTGCGAACTAACGGTGACGTCACCGCTGCCGAGCGCCGTGGTCACTTGATTGACCGTCAAGCTGCCCGAGACTTCTCGCAGTTTGATGTCTCCTGCGGCCGAAGTTGCGTTCAGAATTCCGTTGTCATTGGTCAAGTCGGTACGCACCGTGCCGAGCGCACCAATGCCGGTCGCCGCCGACAGCGTTACGTTGGTGCCGCCGATTTTTGCGTCGTCGTTGTACTGAACGATTTGACCGGCGGTCGAAGTCAGTGTGGTGTTGCCGGTAGGATTTTGAATATTGCCGTTCAGCAAAATATCTCCGCCAGAGGCCACGTTGACAGCGCCGGTATCGTAACCAATGAAGTTAACGCTAAAGGGCCGATCTGCTTTGATGCTGTGCGTATGAATGTTCTTGAAGTCTTGCCATTTTGTCACCTCTTTGTAGTACGTCGTTTTGCCGTACCAAGTGGTCGTGCTCCAGTTGCGCTCGGACGATTGTTCTTTCTTTTCAATCGTATGCAAAAGACCGTCGGTTGCGTGGGCGGTAATATTGGCGTTCAAGCGAATGGAGGTTGCCGTCACGGCGACCACGGTGTATTCCACGCCGTTGGACAAACCGCCAATCGCTGCGGATGCTCCGTCGGTTCGGTAAGTCACTTTTTCATTTACCTCAAACGCGGCAGCCGCTGCGTCTAGCGTGATTTCGTCCGTTCCGGAATTCACCGCAACCTTGGGGTCGAACTGGAAAGACGATGCGATTCGTTCAAATTCGTAGGTGTAGTTGGACGAAGTCGATAATCCGGACGGCAATGAATTCGAAACGTACGAACCTTCTCGTAATGGACGAGGTGTTCCGTATGTGTACGATGGACCTCGGTAAATATTTGATGGGTCGGCCGCCAACGCATCGGAGCCTAACCACGCCGAACTGCGGTAGGTGGTTTGGGTTGTTCTGGTGAAATCTTGACCCGTTGTCCAGAAATAGCGAGCCCCAGTGGATTTGGGCGAATAGGAAGTGGTTCGGCCGGAGGTTACGGTAGACGAATTGACAATCTTAGTCAGTTCATGGCTGAGCGCTGCGTTGGGCAAGGTTCCCAATGGAACGGCTGCACCACCCGGCGAAGTGGCCAACTGCAGCGTGGTCACCACATTGCCGTTCACATTTTGTTGGCTCAAATTTCGGACGTAGTAGACACCTCGATCTGTTAGCCCTGGAATCGCTGCGCCGCCTTTGCTGCGATACAGCAGCTTGTCATCATTCGCAAAGCCGGTGGCAACTGACGTGTTTAAGGTGATCGTGTTGCTGGCAATCCCGTTGGCCGGATGGAACGAACCGATGCCGGGCGTGTCGAGGTATTGTTCGGTCTTTTTGATGTCGTTGCCAATACGTTCAAAGACAGTCACCAACGGCTTGCCGGCCGCGTTTTTCTGACCGGTGTCGGTAATTCGAATCACACCTTCGATGCCGCTGCTGGTGTCGAGTTCGTTCAGCAATACTGGATAGGACGTGGTGTTATTAATCTGAATGCGACCATATCCATCAAGTGCTCGCACTTCACCTCCGCCGGTGCTGAGCATCTGCCCGGTCAAGCTCATGAATCCACCTTGGACACGAGCGGCATTGACTTCAATGCGATTCTCCAACGCATTGTAGAAGACTCGAATGTTCTGGTTATTTTCTTGCGAAATGAACTCCAGCCCAGTGCCGGGATCGACTTGTGGTTCCAAACCACCGGTCGTGATGCGGAAGAACGGATCGCTGGTGGTTCTACCATAGGCGTATTCCGCCGCATCAATCTGTGACTGCACGGCCGGCGTAATATTCACCTGCAAGTCTTTCAAACCACTCTGAATGATGCCGTTCACGTTCAATTGCTGAGCACCGATCAAAACGTTATTCGCGGCAATGATGTTGCTTATGGGCGCCGCATTGACGGCAGTATTCACACGAGAAGTTGTGATTGAGGAGAAGTCGGGTTCGTCTCGTAAAGAAATTTGATTGGCTTGTTGCGCCGCCGTGCCCACTGCTTCGGCATCGGCCTGGATGCTTGCCCATGCGCTCAACAAACTACCCGGATCGCCGCCCGTGTGAAACAGCGCGTCCGCTGCGGTCAGTACAAAGTCTCGCCCAGAAGAAATGTCCAGCGTTCCCGCGTTCATGTTGGCTCGAGATATCACGCTGCCTTCGGCCGAAATATTCACCACGCCTTGCAAGTTGTCGATATCGCCCACAATCTCGATATCGGGCGTGCCGAAATCGTTCCACGGAGCCGACTGATTGCTGGGATCGTCTTCGTTGAAGGTGCTGGCGATGGTAATCGAAGGAGGTGCCGCATCATTCGCGGGTGTGATGGTTCCGCTGAAGTTCAAGCCGGTAACCAAATCCGCGGCACTGGCCAGTTCCACCGAATTAAAACGAACTCGGCCACCTTCATTATCAGGAATTTCAATCTTGTCCAACCGCAGGTACGCCGGACTATTGTTCACAATGGAAACGGTCACGTCACCTGGCGCGTTCAAACTCCCCGAACCCGTCAAGCTGGCTCCTTGTACGTAGATAGTTCCCGATTGAGCTCGAATCGGATCCAGCGTAATAAACGGCGCGGTCAACGAATTGTCAAAGACTTTGGTACCGTCCGGAGCTTCACCCTCCAAGCCGAGGTCTCGCATTTGCTGTTCAATCAAATCTAATTCGGCCGAATACGCCGCTTGCGATTCCGCATCGCCGGAATATTCCTGGATCAGAGCTTGGAGGCGAATTCGCTGTTGGACCAAATTGGTTGCCACCGATTCAATGCTGAATGTCGAACCAATATCGCCCACGTTTTGTGTCACTTCGACCATGCTGGCTTCGTCCACAACGTTGGAGCCTTTGTCAATCGTGATCGCTCGATCCTTCAAGATTCCCACTTCGATCGAACCATCCACATTCACCAACGTGTCCTTGGTGTTGGTGGACGAACCACCCTTCAGCTCTTCTGAAATCCCGCTGCTTCCAAATAACGCATCAATGCCGGCCGAAACGGCAGCCAGCCAATTCTTGCCAGTTCCGTAAGCCTTGATTTCCGCCGTGGCTAGTTCTTCCGCAATTAGATTCACGTCTTGCGCGGCCCGCAGTACCGACCCGGCACCGACATCCACCGAATGGTCTTGGTACAGATCCACATTCGATTGCAGCACGTCAAGCGGTAAGAAGGAAGCGTTTAACGCGTCGCCATGTGAAGTGAGCTGGAAGAAATTTCTCGCTCGTTCGCGATTTCGCCCCGCCAGCAAATTGATCTCACCCAACGCCGTGACGTTGGTGTTATCACCAATGCTGGCTACATTCTGACTGTTCACCACCACATGTGAATCGACCACGGCCGCCGACGCCAAACCATACGTATGCACCGAAGGTTCCGTCTTCAAGATGCCTCGGCTTCGGGTTTGCAGATCGACGTCACCCACCGTGGTAATGTTGGAATTGTCTCCAATGGCCGCTGTGGCGTTGTTTTCGTTCAGGCGAATGTTACTGGTCGCTCCCGAACCGACAATCAGGCCACCGGTGTCCAGTTGGACGTCGTCTTCTCCTTCGACATCATTGAACGCACTGACCAAAAGGTTGCCGGGGCTGAAAACGTCTCCTTCCACTTCCAAAGAAACGTGATCGCCCACGGTGGCTAACGTGTTGTTGTTGATATCGGTTTCACTTTCCGATGCGTTACCTTGCAATACGCCACCCGAACCGGCTTGCACGTTGTTGCCGTTGACGATGTCCTTTCGACTGCGATTGGTGGCCAAGATCTGCACGTCTTGTGTGACAATGTCGGCGTAATTGCCGACATCCGCGACCACGGTGGCATCCACGTCGTTGGTGGCCCACGAACCGCTGAAACCGACCGCCGATGCTTGCAGCGAATTGGTGGAACTGTCGAATCGAGCATTATGGGTGGCCTGAATCATCAGGGACGCGACTTCGATCTGGCCGGTGTTTCCGGCCGAACCATCCGTGATGAACGCTCGAGTATTGCTGTTCGCATCGGTCGAAGCGAACGATGCCGCGCCAGCTACCAAGCCGCCGCTGCCCGCTTCGGAACGAGCGTAATTGAAGTCGTCACCCGCCGAATTGATTTGCAACGCCGTCTGACCAACTCGTGAATAAACCACGGGTTGGCCTTCTTCCAAGCCGTGTCCGGCGCCCAGTTCAATCGAGTCTCGAGCAACATTCACGTGCGCCACGGGATCAAACAGGCGCGACGGCTGAGCCAACACGCCGCCGTAGGGCGTCACGGCGTGCGCGATCCCCGCACCGACGGCGGTCAAATCAATCGCGCTGGCTTCCGCGTCTCGGGAAGTGGGTGAAAGTTTGATGCGACGGCTATTTTGAAGCACCAGTCGATGTCCAATGGTGTCGACCGACGTGGTATCCAGATCCATGACTGCATTGACATTAGGATCGTTATTTCGCAAGCGAATCAGACCGTTGTTTAGCACTTCCACATCGTACGATTCGCCGTTAATCAAACCACCTAGCGGTTGATTGACTACCGATTCATATAGGTAGACCACTTCGTCGCCTGTTTGGAGCCCGTGGTCCGCGCCCAGATCAATGGTGTTGTTGGCGGCGTCGACGGCAGCTCGAGCGAACGGGCGTTGGTCGTCAATGACCACGTAGTAGATTTCGCCATCGGTCAGGCCGCCCACATCTTCGCCATTCTTCACAGTGACGTCGGTCGAAAGGTAGCTTTGCGTGGAGATTGACGAAATAGCTTCTGCGTTGTTTCCACCTGCAGCGTACAACCCCACCGCGTAGCTGTCCGCCGAAGCAAACTGCCGCGAATTCCCGCTGGCATTGATCGCCACTCCGTTAGTGACATACAGTACGCTGTCTTCGGCCACAAACGCGGTCGCCGTGCCGTTGGACTTGGCTTCGGTGACCGTCGCGTTCGCTCCGATCAATCCACCAACGGATCCCGTCGCATCCGCTTCCGCTGCGTATCCGCTGGCTGGATTCGCTACGGACGAAGAAAGGGTCACGGAATTAGCCGTCACTTGGACGTCGCCCACGGTTGGATCGAGCGGATTGCCCAGGGTTGCAATCGTGTCCGGAGACGCATGTGAAAACGCCGTGGATACTCCTACGGCTGCCGCTCCGGCCGAGATTCCAAACGAATTGGATTCCATTTCCGGCGTGGCGACCGCTGACACGGTTATGTCACCCAAAACGTCAATCACGGTGCCGTTCAAGACATGGGCGCGAACGTTGGACGTGAATTCCGTTCTCGATTCATTACCCTGGCCAGCACCAATACCTGCGGCCACAGCCAAGACGTCAGCCAAGGCGTCCAGATTCGATGCGGCCGTGATCGAAACATCTTGGACCGTTTGCCCGGCGGTACCAATCTGATTGTTCGTTCCTAAATACGCGAACGTCGAACCGCTGACCTTGACTTCGGCCACCGCTGCACCTGCGGCCAATCCGCCGACTGACGCACCTTTGCCCGCCGCCGAGATATTTCGATTCGCGTCGGCATTGACAATGAGCTCTGCCGCTCGAACCACGTTGACGGAATCTTCTGTGTACGCCGTTTGGACGCTCTTGTCGTTGACGATGCCGACCTGGGCTCCCAGGCCGATCAGTCCTCCGGCCGCACCGCCAGCAGCCAGCACGTCAATGTTGTTGACGTAACCAGCGTCAATCTTGACTTCATCTACTGCGGACACGGTAGCGTTGGCTTTGACGTAGGCCGACGTGTTGCTGGCCAAAGTGGTCACGTTCACGCCCGCACCAACGGCTGCGCCACCACCTATCGCTGCCGCTCCGGCCAGCGCGTCCAGCGTCACGCTTTCGTCGGCCGTGACGTACAGATCTCGTCCGGCAACTACCGTGGCGGATTCGCCGACAAAGGCCACCGTTCCGGTAACCACCGGATCAACGGTCAGTGACAACGATTGCAAATCGCTGGAAAATGGCAGCTCGTCACCTCGATCAAAATTCGCCGACAGCGCCGAGTTTGCCGCAGACGCCTGGCCGTGGCTGGTGGCGTCCAGTCCAGAACCAATGGAAATCACCGAAACCGCTCCGGCAATCCCCAACCCGCCACCGGCAAACGCAATCACGTTGGAACTGACGTCGCGAACCGCATCGGCATCTACTTTGACATCGCGAACCGCCGTTACATCCGAGTTGGCACCCACATGAGCGTCTACAGTGTTCTTGATGGTGATGACATCTACGGACGCGCCCAACCCAGCGGCGCCACCTGCAACGGTACCAGCAATGTTGTCATATTCAGCCGTGTTCATGGCCGAAATCTTGACGTCTGGCCCGGCGTCCAGACTGCTAATGGTTGGCGAACCAAGTGGGTCTAGCGTATCCACGAAGGCTCGAGTTGCCGAATGGGCGTTCACCACACTGACCGTTCCACCCACACCAACAATTCCGCCGGCCGCCGTCGCGCCAACCAGTTCCAGGTCTTCCACGGATGTCGCATCGATCACAATATCGCGATTGGCGGTCACATCGCTACCTCGGACAAACGCTTCGGTGGAACCACCAAACGTGCCTACCACCACGGAACCACTAGCACCCAGAATCAATCCGCCTCCCAGCGAACCAACGGCCAGCGTGCCGTCGACATTCGAATTCGCATCGACCTTGGCGTCTCGAGCCGACTGAATCGTACTTCCTTGAATCGAAGATGACGTGTCCGTATTAATCACGTTTACAGCCACGGATCCAGCGATGCCCACCTTACCGGCAATGGCCAAACCGGCCGCAATCGCCGTTACATCGACATTGGAATCACTTCGCACCAAGACGTCACCTGCCGCAGCGGTTGACGTAACGGTGGCGTTGGAAATGGTCGCTTGGATGTCGTTATCAATTTCGTTGTAACCCACCGCTGCGCCGGCAGATACCGTGCCTGCCAGGCTGGCCTGTCCTGCGATGGTTTCAATGCTGGACGTATCACCCGCAAAGACATCGACATGCGAAGTGTCGGTCGTCACATTGGCTCCGGCCGAAATATGGGCGTCCACATTCCGACGGATCAAGTTCATGGACACTGCACCGCCTAAGGCGAACGTGCCGGCGCCGGCTCCGGCGGCCGTTAGGTTATTGATTTCAGCGTCGGCCGTGGCGGAAACGTTGACGGCGTTGGCAGTGACGGTGGCGTTTTCAATGGTCGCTCGAACCACGTTCTGGTCCGAATTGGCCGAATCGTTTGGATCACCACCGATGTAGTTGTAGGACACAGAAGCACCGATGGACGCGGAACCGGCGCCGACCAGCGTGCCTGCCAATGAATTGATGGTGGCGTCGTCCGTGGCCAGCACGTTCACGATACCGGCGTCGGCGTGCACCACAGCGCTGTTCGCAATTCTTGCTTCGACAGTGTTCTGCAGCCAATTCAACGAAGCGCTACCACCGCCCGCAAAGGAACTCGCTCCCGCACCAGCGATCGTGATACTAGTCACCTGCGAACTACCTCGATCCGGCAGCGCCACCGTATCTCCGTCCAACGTAACGGACGAAAGATCCGGATTCACGTCGGGTGGCGCAAATCCGGCCGTCACGTTCACATTTCCAGCGGCCGAATCGACGTTACTGGCTTCGATATACGCTGAAATCGAATTGGTGGTTTCAGTGGTCGCCACGGACGCACCGATCGCTCCGCTGCTGGCTCCGGCCACGGCGCCGGCAATCACCAACAGCGTTGCGCTGTCTTGCGCAGAGACTTGCACAACGCCATTGGCGTCGACGTCAGCGCCGCCAATAATCTTCGCTTCGACGGTGTTGTTGATTTCGTTCAGCGAAACCGAACCGGCCAAGGCAGCCGAATTCGCTAATGCTCCGCCGACCGAAATGGCCAAAATGGACGGATTCGAATCGGCCGTCACGGCCACGCTGCTGGCAGTAGATTGAACCGACGAATTGTCGATCCACGCTTTGACGTGATTCTGAATTTCATTCGTACTAACCGACGCTCCGATCGCTGCCGTACCTGCTGCACCGGCCAAGCCACCGGTGAGTGCAAAAATCTTGGATTTGTCTTCCGACCGCACCGCCACGGCGTCTCGAGCCGTCACGTCGGCACTGTTGCCGATAAACGTGTTTGTTTGATTGCCGATGTCATTTAACGCCACCGAGCCACCAATGCCCAGCCGATTGCTGACACCACCTGCGATGGCAATCGTAGTGATCGCCGCACTTGTTTTGCCATCCACCGCCAAGCTGCCCGTCGGAGCTGACACTACAATGTCACTCAAATAGCTGGTGACTTCGCTGTGAATCGAATTCAACGTCACAGAAGCACCGACGCCTGCCTTTTGTCCGGCGCCTAACGCTCCGGCTACGGAAACGATGTCCGCGTTGTCTTCGGCCTTGACGCTGCCATTGCCGTCCAGTTGCACTCCGGTGCCAACATTGCCCGACGCGTGAGCCGCCGTTTGGTTGTCAATTTCGTTAATGGAAATCGCCACGGCTGCGGCCATGCCTTGCGGTGCAGCGCCGATGGCGGCAGAAACGGCGATAATTTCTTCGTCCAAACTCTGGTTACCACTGTAAGCGTTGATCACCAGGTTGCCGGTCAAATCGACTTCGGAATCTTGCAGGTAGGCGAAGGTTCGATTGGCAATTGCGTTCTTCACTGCCGCCGCACCCACTCCGGCTTTGCCGCCGTAGCTGAGCGCTCCAGCCACTGCCAGAATCGAAGCGTCATTGACCGAATTGATGGTCAGATTTACCGCGTTGAAGCCCGAGACCGATTCCACAAACGCCAGGGTGTGATAACCCACTTCATTAATGGAAACCTGCCCAGCAACACCCACCTTACCTGCCTTGCTTCCGCTGGCCGCAAAGGACTTGATATCGCCCGTGGTGTCTGCATCGACCAGAACGTTGCCACCGGCCGTCACGCTGGCTTGTCGGATGTACGCCGCGGTGGTTCCGTTGACATCATTCTGAGAGTACGAACCGGCCAATCCAACCGAAGACTGTCCCGAAGCCAATGTAACGCTACCCGAAATGGCCAGAATTTCCACGTCGGCGTTCGCTTGCACGGTGATATTGGTCGTCGCGTTCACGTCGGCACCGCGATCGATCGAGGCAATGGTTTCGCCCGAAATTTCGTTCAGCGAAACATCGGCCGACAATCCCAAGCCAAATTTTCCGCTGCTCTGTCCGCCACTGTTCAGCGACGTGGTGGCGTTGGAAACAGGCGAATTATCCGATACCGATCCGGCCAGAGAATAGGAGCCGAGGCTGCGCTGAGTACTGGCGTTGACGTCAATCACATTGGCCGTCACGCTGCCTGCTGACCCTGTTGCTCCGGTGGTCAGATTGGCGGCCGTCGTGGATTCATCCACCACGACACTAACGTTGGTGAGAAACAAAATATCGTCCGTGACAGAAGCCACGGTGTACGAACCGTTATTGCTGGGCGAATTAGCAACGGTCAGCGACTTACCTGATTTAAATCCGTCCGAAATCCAGCTACCACTTTCTCGCACAATGTATCCGGGCGCCGTAATCGACGCACTCGTAACACCGCTGGCGGTGGTGAGCGCGTCGCCCGAAGTCAATTCGTCCGTCAAGTTGGTCACGGACAACACATTGTCTTCTACCAAGACAATTCGATACGTGCCGTTGTTCGCACCGGCATTGCCAATCGTGATCACTTGTCCTTCCAAGAATCCATCGTCAATCCAACTGCCACTGCTTCGAGTGATCGTGTCGGAAACTTCGGGCGCTCGAATGCTGACTCCGCTTTCCGACCCCAGCGACAACGAATCTTCCCAGTCTTGCAGCACCAGAACGTTGCCGCTGACTGATTCGATGCCATAGAAGCCGTCGTTGTTGGATGAATTTTCGATAAGAATGCGCAGGCCTTCTTCAAAACCGTCGGCTGCCCAGTCGCCGGTAGATCGAGTGATCGTGTATTGGCCTTGGCCGTTTACGCCGTAGGTGAGCGTCGGGTTGCCGGTCAACGCCGTGTCCTCAAAGTCGAGCGTTGGCGAACCGATCAAGCGAGGATTCCGGAAGGTGAGCATGGGCTGTTCCGAAACGGCACCGGCGTCTCCAATGAATGCTCGTTCACGCGCCGTCACGTCTACCAACGATACCGAACCACCAAACGCGACGGTGCTGCCTTTCACAATAGCGCCGCCGATATTGAGGTTGCGAATTTCATCGTCCGCTGTCACCAGGACCGTGCCGCCGGCGTTCACGATCGCTTTGTCGTCAATGTAGGACAGCACTGTAGTGTCGTCGCCGACCATGGAGAAGACACCTTGAATGGCAACCTTGTTGGCTTTGGCTTGACTGATGGCCACCACGTTGATGTTGTGTTCGGCAAAGGCGTTCACCGTAATGTCTTGGCCAGCGCTGACCACGGCGCCGTCCGCGATGTGAGCTTCCGCAAAGGTCGACACGTTGATAAATTCGCCCGTGCCACCAACACCGTTCGCCGGTTGATCGCCAAACAGTAGCGGCACGTTAATCTTGGACGCTTTCACGCCCGCAACGTTTAGCGTGTTGATTTCGTCCTTGGCAATCACTTCGACTGATTGATTGACGTCTGTCAGATTTTGGTTCACCAAGGCAGTGGAGTCGATGTGAGCGGTGGAGCGGTTGTCAATGTCAAAGACGCTGACCGTGCCTGCCAAGCCTAGTTTCGAACCGGTGCCGCCGCTCCGACCAAACGAAGTGAACAGAAGATCACTCAGCTGTCCGCCGACAAAATGGTCCAAGATTTCTTCGACCGAACTGTAATCGATCTGCCACGGGTAAGGCACGTGTGTGGTAGCGCTGACGGTCGTGGTTCCCAACGCGTCTGATGCGCCCGCAATGTAAGCGTCCGCATTGTTGTCATAATTGGCGATGATGACCGAACCGCTGACCGCGCCATTGCCACCGCTGTTGGTGGTGGCGTTAACATTCATGTTATCTTCGCTGGTGGCTAGCACAGACAAATCGGTTTGAGCCGAAACATCCGCCGTTGTGGCGATGTATGCCGTCGTGTCGTTGGAGGCATCCGCATAGGCGACGGCTGCCGACAGGTTTAACTTACCTTTGCGAATTCCGGGGAATGAAAATTTGTCAAATGCTGAAGCCGCCTTCTCGCCACCGATCGCCTTGATCAGGTTGCTCTTCATGCTATGCGATTGCTGCGCAATTCGCTGCTTGGTTTTGCCAATCAAGCCGCCGTGACTACTGGTGGAACTGGCGGCGGCTTGCGTATTGTTGCCCTGCGTCATGGTGTCGGCCTGCACGGTTAACGCTGCATTCGCGTCGGCTTGACCGGCAATAAAGGCGGTGGTGTTGGTGCTGAGAAGATTCACGGCTGTTGCTGCACCGGCACCAACGCCGCCAGCCGATCCAACTAACGCGGACAACGCGTTCGCTTCGACTTCACTTTGTGTCGATGCCGTCACGTCGATGTTGTTGCCCGTGATGGAGGAACCAGACGCGGTGGAAGCGGTGGTGGTGCTGCTGGTATCGGCGTAGGCAAACGACAGATTGATGGGTGTGTTTCTGGATTGTCCTTGAGCGGTGGCGGTGGTGGTGCTGCCCGTGGTGGCATCCAGCGTCACATCGCCTCCGGCGGTAATGCTGGCGGTATCATTCAAGGTGGTGGATGCCGTTGCGTCTGATTCGGCCCACGCCGCCGAAAGCAAGCTGAACGAAAAACTGGGCGTCGACTTGGAGGTCGCGTTGGATTCCAGAGTGACATTTCCCTGCGCGTCAATGACGGACGTGCCACTGACGCTGACGGTGCTGGTGGCTTCGGACAGCGAAACCAGCCAGTCGGTTGCTACTTTGAAAATGTTTTCGGCAATTTCGTCAGGGTCGGGCAGGTCTGAGCCGTCCGTGAAATTCGGCAGTAACGATGTGTCGGCATCGGCTGAGATGCTGACGTTGCCTTGCGACGTGATGTTCGAATTGGCCAGCGTTACCGTTGCCGTGGCGGTTTTCTCGAAGCCGAATCGATCGGCAGCGTTCGCCGAAATCGAAATGTCTCCGCCATGCAGCGTGGCCGAAGTGAGCGAAATGGTGGATGACTTGGATCCACCAAACGGATTGATGTAGTCGATCAAAATATCTAACGCGTTGTTGGGGTTCTCGGCGCTAATGGAGATCGATCCGGCCGCATGCGAGTTTGGATCATCCACATGGGCATATATGGCCGAACCAGTAGCCAAGGTGATGTTGGTCGCATCTATGGATACACTGCCGGAATCGCCCGATGATGTTCCGGCTGCTGGAGTTCCAGCGGCCAGATCACGAGTCGAAACGGTCACGCCGTTGTTGATGGACACGGAGTCGGCGTTGATGGACAGACTGCCGCCCTGTAAGCTCAAGTTTTGCGCGATGATGACATTGTCGGAATCAAAACCGCCGACGATCGAATCAGCTACGGGGACGCCGCCCTTGATGGTCAGCGACGCAGAAAAGGCTGCGTCCAGCGTATTGACAGTGATGGTGTCGTCGCCAAATCCGCCAAAAATCGTCAAGCTGCTGGTCGGGTTGGTGAATTCGTAATTGTCACTGACCGAACCACCGCTCCAAAAGCCGAATTCGGTGGAACTTGCTCCTCGAATCCGAGACTTTCCGGCGGTCGGTGCATTTTCCAGAATCAGCGAATCATCTCCGCCGCTTCCCCAAAACGTGAGGTTCGCTGGGTCCGCGTCGTTAATCAGCGAATCCAGATTGGTGTAATCAATGTTCCAACCTTCAAACGTAATGTTGTGATTGCCGGCGCTGGTGTTGGGACGCACCGCTACGTTGTCGACACTGCCGCCTAGCAGAGAAAGTGTGTCGGTCTGTCCCGCTCCACCGTCGATCATGCCGGAAACACTGCCGGCAGCCGTGAACGAAAAGCTATCGCTTCCCGCATTGGACCCGGTCAAATTTTCCACGCCAGTAAAGCTCAATTCGTTCACGCTTCCCGCGTTCGCGCCGGTGACGTTCCACTGAGAATCGGCAGCCGGTCCGATCAGTTCGTCACCAGACGATGTACTGCCAACCACCGCTTGGATATTGGTGATGCTGCTGATGTCGGTAGCGCTGTTGGTGGTCAGGTTCACGGTGATGGCTGAACTGCGCGAACCATAGTTCAGTGTGTTGCCTGTTTCGCCGCCGCCATCAATCTGAGCGAAGGAAGCGGAATTGCTCATCTGAAACGAATCTGCAAACGATTCTGCGCCGAGAAGTTTTTCTACGTTGTCAAACGTCCAGCCGTGAACGGTTCCCGCACCGGCGCCGGTCAAACTCCATGTCGACGCGACGTCGGGACCGGCAAAGGTGTCTTCGTCTGGTCCGGTGCCACCGTCATAGTCGAGTGTCAATCCGACGGCTTGGACGGAGTCTTCGACCCACAGCAAGTCGGCACCGCCACTGAGTGCCACGTTGATTTCGGTGGCTGCCAGAAGTGACAAGGTTTGGTCACCAATGGTTCCTGGATCTAGGTCATGCGTATAGGAATCCAGTTCGCCGGTGGTGCTAAATTCCAAGAAGCCATTGGTCGCTCGCAGATACAGCTGGTCGTCCGCTGCGTCTCCGCTGAAGTCGACCCCGTTGGGCGTCAATGCCGGAGTAATGGTCAGCAGCCATCGACTCTCGAGATTTTCGACGGTCATTTTTTCATTGCGACGCTGTTGACGTTGTCTTTGCAGACGATTCTTTCGACGGCTATTTCGCTTTGCCACGCGATGCGCTCCTGAATAATTACATGTACTCGTTACGGTCTTTCGCAATCGAGTCTTATTCGTCGCGCCGAGTTCTGGGTGCTCGGTCTTCAATTGGGGCGCAGACGGAAGGTATTAGATCGGCCAAATTTGGCGTTAGAGTACCGCAATACGGCGGGAATGGACGTGCGAATCCGCTCACAGTTTTCCACACTCAGAGCGATCTGTTCGGTGGCGCAAACTTGAGAAGATTTGCCGTTGAGCAGCCGCAACGGTTGGCGAACTTGGAGCGAACGGATGTTGTCAATCTAGCACGGGTGATTCGGATTTGATCGCGTCAAAGTTTCTCTCGCTTCACGGACTGGTACGGACGAAGCAATGCGAACTTGAGCGAAATTTTTTTCGCCAACATGTCGTTCGTTCCCCTCGACCGGTACTCGCGTCGTTCCGTTGAAGCACGGTGATAGTCAATTGGAGGACCTGATCAGGCCAGCTTCGTGAATGTTTCCGTGGCGCGGGACGAGTTGTGCGTGGTCCGGATATAATTACGATTTACGTTATGTGTCGACGAATTATCGTTCCTGAATTGATGTGGTTAGTGATTTCATGCGTTGCCTTCGAACTTTGTTTGCCGTTTTGTTTCTGTGTTGCTGTTCGATTGCTGGTGTGACGAATGGCCAAGAAACTGCGGTGGCACGTTCTTCCGACCAGGGCAGGGCACCGACAACGGTGGACGAACTTCGGTTTTGGCTGGAGAACATGGTCGTGCATCATGCCTATTCGTTGGATGAAGCGGCCGCGGCCACCAACCTGTCGATAAACGATGTGAAAGCTCGGTTGAACGAATTCGATATTCGTTCCAACAACTTTCCGCCAACGACTGTGAATCGATTGACCGTCCTGCCGTATCCCGGCGGCCGCCATCCTCGTATCGGCTTCTTGGACGGCGCGGTGAATCCTCAGCGAGAAACCAAGTTCAGCGTCTTCGCTCCGTGGAAAGATGGAGGCTACGCGGTGGTGGATCTACCGGAAGCCATTTGGTCCAACTTGGGTCTGACCTATTTGGCGCATACGCATATCGACACCATTTGGACCAAGGCCCATGTTTCGCTTCCGCAATTGGAATGGGCACGCAGCGCGGACGGCGCATTGATTTCGCAAAGGCAGTTGCCCAACGGCATTTTGTTCGGAGCGAAAGTGGTGGCTCGGGCGGACGGTTTAACGATGCGGATGTGGCTGCACAATGGTTCGAACGAAACGCTGTCGGACCTGCGAGTCCAAAACTGTGTAATGCTGAAAGGACTTGTCGATTTTCAACAGCAAACAAACGACAACAAAGTGATTCGTGGCGAATACGTGGCTTGTCACGATTCGAACCGACAGCGTTGGATCATCACGGCGTGGCAACCGCTGGATCGGGCTTGGGCGAATCCGCCTTGCCCCTGCCTGCATTCGGATCCTCGTTTTCCAGATTGTCCACCCGGCCAAACGCAATACTTGAACGGCTGGCTGTCGTTTTACCAAGGCCAGAACCTGGACAGTGAACTGCAACGCATTGAGTCATTGGGGTGGAAGTCTCAGAAACAACACCGACAACAGGTTGTCACTTGTCAAGTCACTGATCAATCAGGCGCACCGCTGAACGTCCGAATTCGTTGGTTGGATGCTGCGGAAACGTCGCCGCCCGTTTACCCCATTTCCGCGGTCAAAGCAGCGTCCGGAACCTCAGACGAAGCGGCGCTCGACAATTCGACCACGATTGTCCCCGGAGGCATTTTTCTAACGGAAGCGGCCGCAGGCGAATATCGCATCCAAATCGATGCAGGTCCGAAGTTCGCGAAGCAAACGAAAGTTATTCGCGTTCTTGACGCACCGCAGCACATTCATTGGCGAATGGAACGACACGTGGATCGCGTGGATCGGTAGGGGTGAACTTCAACCTTGCGGTGAATCAAAATGCGCCGCGGCGTTGGAGGTCAGCCAGGACTTGGATGACAATTCTGGCGATTTCGTCTTCCGCCGGGACATCGTCGGCCCAACCTTCTTCACGTAGCAGTCCGTACAGCTGATCTTTCAGTTTGCCTAGGTCTTGTTGCTGCAGTGGCGATTGTGGCTGACGTCCCGCGCCGGTGCGAATGCCTCGCAGATTCAGTGCCGCTCGGAATCCTTCCGGAAATTCGGCCGAATACAACATCGCGTCGAACAAACGCAGTAAACGGTATTGCAGCTTCCGAGCTTCCTCTAGCTCGCCGGCCAGAGTCAGATCGTACAAGCGCCGAGTGACTTCGGGAACGATGCCGCTGGTGGCATTGGTTCCGCCGTTGCAGCCGATCAGCAGCATGGGCATGAGCGCCGCTTCCCAACCGGTCAAGAAGCTGAAGTCGGGACGATTCGGACGAACGGCTGAAATCATGCGCATCATATGAGGCAAATCGCCGGACGAATCCTTGATGGCCACAATTCTGGGACATTCGTCGGCCAGGCGTTGGACGGTGGGCACGTCAATCGGCGACGCGAACATGGGGATATTGTACAGCGTGATGTCGATCGGCGAATTGTCCGCAATCTCTTTGAAGTACGCGTAAACTCCTTCCGGCGTTTGCTTGTAATAAAAAGGCGCCACAATGGCCACAGCACGAACGTTCAGGCGATAATAATGTTCGCAGGCGCGAATGGTTTCTCGAGTGTTCGCTTCAGCGGCGCCCGCCAAGATGGGAACTCGTCCAGCCGCTTGATCGGCCATGATTTCCACAATGCGTTTACGTTCCTCGGCAGTAAAGCGAACGAATTCGCCCGTGGAACCGTTCGGATACAATCCATGTACGCCTCGATCAATCAACCAGTCCACATACTTGCGCAATTCCGGTTCGTGAATATCTCCGTTTGCGTCCAACGGAACAATGTTGGGAGTGAAAATGCCTTCAATCGGTTTGGACATGGCAAGTAATTAACCTGGCAGGATTTGCGGATAATAGGAATGCTAACGTTTGCAAAGTGCAACTGCACAATGATAGCTCGTAAACCGTGTGTCGTCACGATCCGACCGGGGAATTGAATGGACGCGTTACTCAAATGGCAGTTTCGCAGGCGACCAGCGGTTTTATTCAATCCGCAGAGCCACTAGCTGGTCTGGTTCGACAGGCGTTTCCGTAAGGGAAAATGCCGAGCGAACCTGCGCTGCCAACCGCTCCAAATCGGCTGCCGAACGCAGATGCACGAAGGCCAATGGTTGGCCCGAGCTGACTTCTTGGCCAATTCGAGCAGTGACTTCGATGCCTACCGAGTGATCCAGGATGTCGCCCATTTTTCTACGGCCACCGCCCATTTCGATCACGCATTCGCCCAGCATTTGTCCGTCGACCGCTTGGACATAACCGGTCTGTTCCGCCAAGATAGGATACCGTTCGGAAACGGCCAACGGAAACGAAGTCTGGCCTCCTTGGGAATGCACCATCTTCCAAAATCGTTCCAAGACGTGACCGGAATTCAAACGATCCGTCAGTTCTTGGCGAGCGGTCGGTTCGTCCGCCCAGCGTCCGGCTTTGACGGCCACGGTGGCTGCCAACGTGATAGTCAGTTCCACCAAATCGTCCGGACCGTCTCCTTGCATGACTTGAACGGCTTCATTCACTTCGATGGCGTTGCCGATGGTTCGGCCCAAAGGTTGATTCATAGAAGAAATCACGGCGGACGAAGCGAGCCCCAATTGCTGTGCGACGCTGACAAGGGAACGAGCCAAGTATTGCGCAGCGTCCATTGTTTTCATGAACGAACCCGAGCCCCATTTGACGTCTAGGACGAGTGCGTCTAGTTGTTCCGCAAGTTTCTTGCTGAGGATGCTGGCGGTAATCAGCGGCACCGATTCCACCGTGGCCGTGACGTCGCGAATGGCATATAACCGCCGATCCACCGGGACCAAATCGTCCGTTGCCGCCGCAATGACACAACCTACTTCCGAACATTGGCGCTGTATTTCCTGAGGAGTCAAGTTGACTTGAAATCCATCAATCGCTTCCAGTTTGTCTAGCGTACCGCCGGTAATGCCCAAGCCTCGTCCAGAAATCATGGGAACGTGAAAATCAAATTCGGCCAGAAGTGGAGCCAGAATCAACGAGACTTTGTCGCCCAAGCCACCGGTGGAATGCTTGTCGACTCGTAGCGCATCGACGTCTTCGCTACGAAGCAATCGATTTCCGCTGGCCAGCATTTCGGCCGTAAGCGCAACCGTTTCTTCTTGGTCCATGCCGTTTAGAAGTACGGCCATCGCAAACGCTGACATTTGGTAATCCGTGACTTCGCCTTGCAAGAATCCCTGAAGAAACTGACGGATTTCTGATGTCGTCAGTCGTAAGCGGTCACGTTTCTTGGCAATGATTTTGGCAGGAATCACGGGCGAACTTCTTGGCGGTTGAGAAGATTGAATAACAAACAGTCCCTGTAGAGTTTACATTGGCGGGCGGCGGACGTCATCACGAAGAAAATCGTTTGCCTAGCCATGCCAACGGTGCTGCGTGTCGTTAGAATAAGCGTTCCCAGCACTGCGGTCCCGCGATGAATGCGGTATCGCAAATAGATGAGGCGCTGTTTCACTCCGTTTCTCCTGCCGAGCCTACCTACATGACTTTCGATTGCTATTTCCCTCGCCGTTCTGTTCGACACTGCTTTCTATTTCTGCTTGTCGTGTTGGTTTTGCAAATCGCCTTGCCAGCGCAGGGGCAGACGGTAGCGGTCGAAGTTGGTTCGTTCCCGCAAGATGTGGCCGTGCATCGCGAAATGGCTCAGCCCCCCGAAACGGACATTCAAGATATCGTGTCTACAGCGGCTGGCATGATGGTGCAAAGCGATCAGGCGTGGTACGTATTGGACAACCAAGCATGGCGCATCAGCGAATCGCCTAAAGTTGCATCGGCTGGCTTGGCGGATTCGTATGCAGTGCGGCAGATTGCTATTCGAAAAGACGGGCGACGCGCCGCTGCCACGGATAGAGGCGTTTTTGAGCAGTTGCCCGGAACGGCTTGGGTCAAGCTGACGATTGCAGATGATTTGGGGCGAACTTGGGCGACCAGTGATGTGCGAGGTGTCACGTATGATTCGCACGGAGATCTGTGGATCGCTTCGTTGGCTGGCGTGATTCGACGCGAAGAAAAAGGCTGGACGTTTTACACCGGCAGCGAAGGCTTGCCATACAACGATTTCACTTGCTGCATGGCTGCCGGCAATGGTGACGTTTGGTTTGGCACAACCAAGGGCGCCATTCGCTATCGTCGAGGAGTTTGGGCGTACCGGCAAGGTCAGCGTTGGCTGCCGGACGATCAGGTTCGCGCCATTGCCGTCGACAGTCAAAACCAAGCGTGGTTTGCTACAGGAAACGGTGTAGGCTGTATTGAACAACAGACTATGACGCTGCAGGCGAAAGCGACCTTTTACGAAGATGAAATTGATCGATTGATTAAGCGCACGCCGTACGGTTATACGTCCGAAGTATCGTTGCCCGAGCCCGGCCAGAAACAAAACGTCATCCATCACGATAGTGACAATGATGGACTTTGGACTGCCATGTACGGAGCCAGTCAGTGCTATGCGTATGCGGTGACGAAGTCGGAGATTGCCAAGCAACGTGCGAAACAGGCGTTTGAAGCGTTACGCTTTTTGCAGACAGTGACACAAGGTGGTCAGCACAGTCCGCCCCGAGGCTATGTGGCCAGAACTATTCTTCCTGCGTCTGGTCCAGATCCGAACGAAGGTCGAATGGAGCATGACCGGTTGACTCGCGCAAACGGCGATCGACTTTGGAAAGTCTATGAGCCTCGTTGGCCGCTTTCGGCCGACGGTCAATGGTATTGGAAAAGTGACACCAGTTCGGACGAATTGGACGGACACTATTATTTCTATCCTTTGTATTACGACTTAGTTGCCGACGACGAATCGGAGAAAGCAGCAGTGCGGCAAGTGGTCGCCGATTTGACTGACCATTTGATCATGCATGATTACGTCTTAATGGAACACGACGGCACTCCGACTCGTTGGGCTGTTTTTCGCCCGCACAGCTTGAACCACAGCGAAGAGTGGACTGTGGAACGAGGTTTGAATTCGCTAAGCATGCTGTCGTATCTGGCGGTGGCCAAGCACGTGACGGGGCAGCAGAAATACGACATTGCTGCGGAGAAGCTGATGCGAGAATATTCGTTTGATACCAACGCGATGGTGCCGAAGATGCAGCGAGGTCCGGGTTCGGGAAACCAATCGGACGACGAAATGGCCTTCATGAGCTTTTACAACTTGCTGAAATATTCGCATCATACAGAACACAAGAAGAAATGGTTGGCAGCGTTTTATGCGTACTGGATGATGGAACAGCCCGAACGGAATCCGTTTTTCAACTTCGCGTATGCTGCGCACGGGCAAAACCAGACGTATCAAGACGCGTTTGCCAATCGATCGTTATCACCTTGGGGTGGTTGGCTGGATGATTCGCTGCAAACGTTGATTTCGTTCCCGCTGGATCGAATCAACTGGGCGCAAAACAACAGCCATCGCCTTGATCTGGTTCGCTTGCCCAAACAACAAGGGCCGGGCATGCTGGGACTGAATGATGGAGATCGAGGGTACCGAGTGGACGGCAAGGTCTTGCCCGTAGATGAGCGGTTCTTCAATCACTGGAACACCGACCCTTGGCAATTGGACTACGGTGGCAATGGCCAGACGTTGGCGAGTGGCGCTGTTTATCTGCTGCCGTACTACATGGGCCGTTATCACGGCTTTATTAACGAAGCAAAGTAGTCGTGGCAAACGCCAGCCATGGAAATAGGCTGGTTGTGTAGTGGACGAGGTGACGAGTCCCTTGGTTGCGTAGTGGACGAGGTGACGAGTCCCTTAGTTGCGTAGTGGACGAGGCGACGAGTCCCTTAGTTGCGTAGTGGACGAGGCGACGAGTCCCTTAGTTGTGGGACGGGCGACGAGTCGTTGCGTAGTGGACGAGGTGACGAGTCCCTGGGTGGTTGCGTAGTGGACGAGGTGACGAGTCCCTTAGTCTGCCGTACTACATGGGCCGTTATCACGGCTTTATTAACGAAGCAAAGTAGTCGTGGCAAGCGCCAGCCATAGAAATAGGCTGGTTGCGTAGTGGACGAGGTGACGAGTCCCTTAGTTGTGTAGTGGACGAGGTGACGAGTCCCTTAGTTGCGTAGTGGACGAGGTGACGAGTCCCAGAACAAGTCCTCCCCGAAACAAATCGCCCTGAATTTCCGCTTGTTTTGGATCAATACCGCGGCGGTGGCGAAGCGTATCGAGTGGCCGTGGAGGTTCGAGCACCGTTGTCGTATTGTTCGTAGGCGGCGGGTGAAATTCGCGAACCGCTGTCGCTTCTGGCTTCCCCTTCTTGGCTGTACGATTGCGTGCTACCGGGCCGCCATGGCTTGGAATAGTCGTAGTTCGAATCTTGCGGTACTGCGTCGTACGACGCGTCCGCATCGCTCGCTTGAGCCGGCAGCGAATTCAGCGGATTCAATTTCGTGGCCGCACCCGAAACCGCTTGTTGCGTGTTTTGGTACGCGTCTTTGGCAAGTTGAGAACCGTTTTGAAGTTGGCCTGCCACGGAATCCTTCATTTGCGAAACACCGTCGCGAAGCTGCGACACGCCAGAATTGGCTGCCTGCTGTAGCTTCTGACGTCCTTGATCGAATCCGCCAGCCAAGCGGTCTCGAGCACCACTGGCATAATCCGCTGCGTTGTCGCGATACTGGTCATACGCATCTGCGGCCGTATCCAGAGACTCTTGAGCGTAATCCACGGTGTCTCGAGCGTCTTGTGCATACGACCGAGCTCCGCTTATCGCTTGATCTGAACTTTCAGCGGCATAGTTGCCAAGTTCCGCCGCGTAGTCTCGTACGCCAGACGCGTAGTCTCCGACAGTCGACGTCGCTTCGCTGACGGAATCGCGAGCGTAGTCGGTGGCTTGTTCGGCATAGCGACCTGCTGATTCGGTCGCGCGATTGTAGGTGTCGTTCGCCACGTCGGTTACGCCTTGAGTGGCTTGCCCGTACAGATCTTGGGCATAGTCGGTGGCCGTGTCGACCGGGTAACGAGGATTCTTCGCATAGCGGTCAACGGATTCCGACGCGGAATCGGCGGCGTCGCCTGCGTAGCGATTGGCTTGACTCAAGTAGTCTTGGCCTTGGCGAGTGTAATTCGAATAAGTGTCTTTGGCTTGTGCCACACGGTCCGTCATGCCTTCCGCTGCGGTTTGACCATAGTCGCCCGAATACGGACCGCCGTTGGAACTGGCTGTTTGTCCGGCCGATTTGGCCACATCATTCACAATGGAAGGATAGCCGGTGTCCGGATAGCGATACCCGTTAGCGGGCGAAGGATCGGCTGTCTTCGGAGCAGCACTGCCGTTGGGTGAATACGCGTACGGATTGGCTTGGCTGGATGGTGGCGGAAGTTCCGGACTGTTCTCCATGGCCGTGAAGACATCATCAGCAGGTGCCATCCATCCCATTCCTGGGATCTGAGAAACCGATTGACGAGTTGTTCGGCAACCGCTGCTAGAAACGACACAACTGGCCGCCAAAGTAAAGCTCAATACCGTTTGCCAATTCCGTTTGGATGTCATTGCGAACTATTCCTTTAGTCGATCTGGGATCGTTTCCTTCGCGAGCTGGCATGCCAGCGCCGTTGATCTTCAATCTGGATGAACCGTCAGTACGGCAGCATTCGCCCAATATATTTCTTCGGTTCGTTAACTTCCCTACGGTGAACTTTATCCTTAAACACCGCGCAAAGAAAAATTCCCTGTGGAAGTTGCGGGATCGTAGAAGATGAAAAATGCTACGTCAAGCGAAGAATCACGCTGCCAGTGCTGTGGTAGCGGGTCTTCGAATTTGCGACCGAATCTGCTACCGTGTTGCAGTTCACGCGGTAGTGCTTGCGAACCTTCGACTGGCAGCATGGGATTCCAAACTTTGTCCGGTTTTACCGAAAATGAAACGCTCAGCATTAGCGAACTAAATCTTCAGATTCGCAATTCGCTGCAACAGAATTTCGGAGCTGTTTGGGTGACGGGCGAAATCACCGATTTGTCTCGTCCCCAATCAGGCCACATTTACCTTTCGCTGAAAGATGATCAGTCTCAAATCCGCGCGGTCTTGTGGAGAAGCACCGTTAGTCGGTTGCCGTTTGATCTACATGACGGCATGCAGGTAGTAGCACAGGGCAGTATTGACGTCTATCCTCCGCGAGGAACCTATCAGCTGATCCTGAAGCAAGTAGAACCGTTAGGGGTGGGAGCTTTGCAGCTGGCACTGCAAAAGCTGCAAGAAAAGCTCGCGGCGGAAGGGTTGTTTGACCCTGCCAAGAAACGCCCGCTTCCCGCAATTCCGAAGCACATTGCCGTGGTCAGTAGTCCCACTGGCGCGGCGATTCGAGATTTCCTGCAAGTCCTTTCGCGACGTTGGCCGCAAGCCACTGTTTCCGTACTACCGACTCGAGTTCAAGGCGAAGGTGCGGAGCAGGAAATTGCGTCGGCGATTGTTCGCGCCCAACAATGGCAGCCTCGGCCAGACGTCCTGGTGGTCACTCGGGGTGGCGGCAGTTTGGAAGACTTGTGGTGCTTCAACAGTGAAAAAGTGGTTCGCTCGGTGGCAGCCTGTCGCATTCCGACGGTGTCGGCGATTGGACATGAAATTGATGTGACGTTGTGTGATTTAGCAGCCGATGTTCGCGCGCTCACGCCGACGGAAGCTGCCGAGTTGATTTCGCCGGATCAGGTGGAACTGCGGCAAGCATTGTCGCGGGTTCGCCAGCGCATGGAGCACTTGTTGCGACAGCAGATCCGACTGCATCGGTTGCGGCTGGACCATTGGGCCGAACGTCCCGTTTTGCGCGACCCGTTGCAGATCATTCGCGATCGAAGTCGAATCACAGACGAATGGGCCATAAGACTGAACGATGCCATGGCAGACGTGTTATTCGAAAAGAAGCGTACTGTCGATTCGCTGACGCAACAACTGGATTCGCTCAGCCCGCTGAACGTACTGCGTCGAGGCTACAGTGTCAGTACGAACGTGCAGGACGGGACCGTGGTTCGCAGCGTGGAGCAAATACAAATAGGCGACCAGATGGAAACCATCTTGCCCGATGGTCGGTTGGTCAGTCGAATTGAACGTATTAGTACGGAACGTTCCACGGTCACGACCCCAGGCAAACGCAAGAAGAAGAAACAGCAATAGAAGAGCAGAAGTCCATGACTGAAAAGAAAAGTAAAAAACGTGATGACGCCAAGGCTTCAGACAATGTTGATTTTGAAGCAAGCTTGCAAACGCTGGAAGAAATTGTCCGGCAATTGGAAGCCGGCGAAGTTGGTCTGGATGAATCCCTGAAGATGTATGAAACAGGAGTGAAGCATCTGCAGCAATGCTACCAGTCACTCGATCAAGCGGAACGAAAAGTCCAACTGCTGTCTCAAGTGGATGCGGATGGCAAGCCTGTCTGGCAACGTTTTGACGAAGCGGAAATGTCACTCGAAGAAAAAGCAGCCGCTCGTGCTCAGCGCCGATCGGCTACTCCATCCGGAAAAACTCGTACTTCCGCCAACGACCAAGCGAATTCGGCCAATCGCGACCTTTTCTAGCGTCCCCAAGTCTTGTTGTTTCGGCTCTGGTGCTAACGCTATTCCTACAACGGGGGAGCTGCGCGGCGAGACAGCTTAGGTAAAACACGGTAAACGTGGTGGTGCTATCTGGTTTCTTCGTTACCTAGTGGCGGCGTTTTCGGTTCAAAAAACAGCAAAAAGTGTCGCAAAGTTGGTTTCGCCGGTCTTTCCGGTCGTTCCTGGAGTGGTTGGTTTTGGATTACATTAGAATACTGTTTCCCTGTTTCTTTGCCGTAAGTTCATTGCCACATGGTTGAATCTGCCACGACGCCCTTCAAAACGCAATCAGCTCGCCTTCAAGAGCGGGTAAACCTGAAGCTGGCTCAGTACTGCCAGATCGGTGCCGGTTGCCCAGAACGGTTGGAAGACGCGATTTCCTATAGCTTGTTGGCTCCGGGAAAGCGTCTGCGACCCGTGTTGTGTCTGGCGGCAACTCAAATTTGTGGTGGTCCGGTGGACGCTGCTTTGCCAGCCGCGTGCGCCATCGAGATGGTGCATGCTTATTCGCTGATTCATGACGATTTGCCAGCCATGGATGACGATGAACTTCGCCGAGGCCTCCCGACTTCGCATATCAAGTTTGGCGAAGCGACGGCGATTCTAGCGGGTGACGCGTTGCTGACGCGAGCGTTCGAAGTAATGGCTACGGACGTCAAACCAGCCGAATCGGCCGCCCATTGTTGCCGAATTTTAGCACTCGCCGCCGGTCCTGCCGGAATGGTGGGCGGTCAATCGGATGACTTGGCAGCAGAATCGCAGAATGCACCGAACCAAAACAACATTGAAGCGTTAGAACATATTCACCGAAGAAAGACCGGAGCGTTACTGGTTGCTTCGCTGGAAATCGGAGCCACCGTGGCAGGGGCTACTACCGAACAGATTGACTGTCTCCGATCGTACGGAGCGAACTTGGGGTTGGCCTTCCAGATTGTCGACGACCTGCTAGACCTCACCGGTGACGAATCCACCATTGGGAAAAAGCCGGGCCAGGATGTGCATCGAGGCAAATTGACCTATCCGCAATTGCTGGGCGAAGGAGCGAGCCGGCAATACGCAAGTGAATTGATTGAACAAGCCATCTTGTCATTGAACATCTTCGGCACGGAAGGAGCTTACTTGGACGAGTTAGCTCGCTATGTGCTGGAAAGGAACCGTTAATCGTGTCCAAGCTGCTTCCGAATCTTGCTTCGGCCGTTGAACTTCACGACATGCCTATCGACCAACTGGAACAATTGTCCAGTGAAATTCGTGAAGTGCTTTGTAACCTAGTGGCAACGCGTACCGCACACTTCGCTTCAAATTTAGGCGTGGTGGAATTGTGCATTGCATTGCATTCGGTCTTTGACTTTCGCCACGACCGGCTTATCTGGGATACCGGCCACCAAGTCTATCCGCACAAACTGGTTACCGGTCGGTACAAGGATTTTGGAACCATTCGAACCAAAGGCGGTTTGATGGGTTACCCCAATCCCAATGAAAGCGAATATGACCTGTTCATGACAGGACACGCTAGTTGCAGCGTTTCCACAGCGATGGGTTTACGCAGCGGTGACCAGTTGTTGGGCAGTGATGCGCACAGCGTGGCCGTGATTGGTGACGGCGCATTTCCGTCGGGCATTGTCTTTGAAGCCATGAATAACGTCGTCCGCTTCAAAAAGAAGACGTTGGTCATTTTGAATGACAACAAGATGTCTATTTGTCCTCGTGTCGGTGGCATGGCGAATTATCTAGACCGCCTGCGCACAAACACTTATTACACAGGCCTGAAAACGGAAGTGGTCAAAGCGCTGAATAAAGTTCCTGTCTTTGGCGATCCGGTGGAACGATTCTTGGCCCAGCTGAAAGAGTCTGTCAAAGCGGGGCTGCACGGCGGCATGTTGTTTGAAGATCTGGGATTTCGCTACATCGGCCCAATCGACGGACACAACATCACCATCCTGCGAAAATACTTAGCGATGGTCAAAGAAATGCCTGACCCCGTGTTGCTGCACGTCGTCACGGAAAAAGGCCATGGGTTCCGCCCCGCTGAAGAAGATCCCGTTTTCTTTCATACGCCTCCCGCATTTGTGGAAGAAAATGGCAAAGCCGTGCCTAAGAAATCGTCTGGTTCGCCTGCCTATACGAATGTGGTTCGCGATGCCATCCAGCAGCAGATGGAGGCAGATTCGCGAGTGACCGTGATGACGGCGGCTATGTGCCAAGGCAACAAGTTGGAACCGATTCGCGACAAATTCCCCGAACAGTTCTTTGATGTTGGTATCTGCGAATCGCACGCGGTGGCCTTTGCCGCTGGTCAAGCCAAAGCAGGGTTGCGCCCCATTGTCAACATTTACAGCACGTTCCTGCAGCGAAGTTACGATCAGATCTTCCAAGAGGTCTGCCTGCAAGATTTGCCTGTGGTCTTCACGATGGATCGAGCTGGATTGACTGGCCCCGATGGCCCGACGCATCATGGTGTATTTGACATCGGTTACATGAGAATTTTTCCTAACATGGTCTGCATGGCTCCGGGTGATGCGTATGATTTGCCGCAGATGCTGGACCTGGCTTTGAAGCTGGATCATCCGTCGTCTATTCGCTATCCCAAAACCAATGCCGTAACCGTGGCCGGTGATCGTTCGCCCGTAGAGTTTGGCAAAGGCGAACTCCTGAAATGGTCTCATGATGGCATGATCGTCTGTTGCGGAACGCAATTGGATGATTGTCTGAAAGCGGCGGATCGCTTGGCCAAAGAAGGCATCAATGTCGGTGTCATCAACGCTCGGTTTATCAAACCGCTGGACGAAGAATTATTGCTCAAGGCCTTAAACGAATCGTCTTATGTGGTCACGGTGGAAGAAGGAGCTTTGGCGGGCGGTTTTGGTAGTGCCTTGCTGGAACTGGCATGTCAACATGGCGTCAACACGTCGCATATTCGTCGATTGGGTATTCCAGATCAGTTTGTGGAACATGGTGAACGAGCTGAATTGTTGGCGGACTTGGGCATTGATAGCGACGGCATTGTGCGAACCTGCCGCCAACTTTCGTCTCAACTGCAAACCTAATGGCCCATTCTCCAGCGGCATTAAGTATCGTGTTCGAATAACGTTCAGACTAGGCTCAGGATTCGTCCCCGAGTGCTCTAGGTGCTCGGTTCACGCGGTGGTGCTGTCATGACATACGAATTGCCCAAGTCCGCGCGCAATGGCATGATCAGCCACGAGTTCTATTGCTGGGAGCCGACAAGGCATCTATTCAAAATACGGTCGAACGCCTTCGTCACTACATCAACCAACACGCGATTGTGGTTGGAGAAGACTTTGCCTACGAATCGGACGTGCGTAGTGCTGTGGATGATCAGCGAGCAGACTTCGCGATTGTCTTTGGCGGAGATGGTTCGATTCTGCGTTCGGCTAAATGGCTCGGTTCGCACCAAATTCCCGTCTTGGGCGTGAACCTGGGGAAACTTGGATTTCTGGCCGACGTTCCTCCGCACGAATTTGAACAAATATTTCCCAGCATCTGCGCCGGCCAGTGCAAGCTGGTCGATCATCTGATGTTTCGCTGTCAAGTTTTTCAAAAGGATCATTGCATTCACGATGTCCTTGGCTTGAATGAAACCACCATCCAGGCCGGGCGCGCCGTTTTCCATGCTGGACATTGATCTGTATGTTGATCAAGAATGGGTGACGTCTTATAGCTGCGATGGTTTGATTGTTAGCACGCCGGTTGGCTCCACGGCGCACAGCCTTTCCGCGGGTGGGCCTATTTTGCGAAAGAATCTGCAAGCGTTTGTCATTTCAGCCATCAGTCCTCACACACTAACCGTACGACCTGTGGTTGATTCCGCTGATCGCACGTATGAAATGCGAGTCCAGCGACCGAATCGAGACACAACCGTAGTGGTAGACGGCCAACCGGTGCATGCACTGCAAGCAGGTGACCGGGTCCGAGTGATCAAGGCGGATTCGCAATTCCAGTTGATTGAAGTCCCCGATCGCGGTTACTATCGCACTCTACGCGAAAAGCTAGGCTGGGGCGGTCGAATTCGCAAAATGAATAAACGGCGAACCGACGACGAGGCCTCGTCCAGCTGACCAGTCCGCACGCACCACGTTGACAACCGTCGACACTAGAGGCAAACCGACGAAGCATCCCGTCTTTCCTAGCCCGACGCGTTAGCAAGGGGAACCTACATTTTCATCCTAGGCCGACACGTTAGCGAGGCGCGCCTACATTTTCATCCTAGCCCGACGCGTCAGCGAGGCAGAATTTACGTTCTTTTTCCCTCGCTCACGCGTCGGGCTAGGATCTGCCATTGGTACTCGAGAAGCAGGAAGCGAATCATGTCCCGAACTTTGAAACTACTTTACCTTCGCGCCAGTGTCGTTCTTCTATTCGTCACAGCAGTTTCGACATGCTTGGCTGCCGACCAAGATGACGTTGCCGCAGCGCTGAACGAAGCTACTCAATCCATCACCAACGAAAAGCACTTGCTTCGTTACCGCTTCCAACCCGGCGAAAAGCTACGCTATCAAACCGAACACTTAGCCACGGTTGACACCACGATCAGCGGCAGCAATCAAAAGATGCAAATGCGCAGTATTTCAGATCGAGCGTACGTGGTGAAGGAAGTGACCAGCGAAGGAAATATTGTCTTCGAACACGTACTGGAAAACGTCGACATGTGGCGCAGTGTCGAAGGACGCAAGCCGGTTCGCTACAACAGCAAGACCGACGCCGAACCACCCGTCGAATACGAAGACGTCGCCAAGAATGTTGGTAAGACGCTAGATCAAATCACGATGGATCCGCAAGGAAGTATCGTCAGTCGAAACGACAAACAAGATTCACCCGATCTGGGCATGGGTGGCGTTTCGATTCCCTTGCCCGCCGAGGCCGTGTCGATCGGCCAGACCTGGTCAAAGCCGGTTGATATCCGAGTGCGTTCGGATGATCAACGAGTGAAAGTGGTGAAGGTTCGTTTGCAATACGAACTTAAGAAAGTGTCTGCGGGCGTTGCCACCATTGGCGTGACCACGCAGGTTCTGACGCCGATCACCAACGCCAAAATCAAGTCTCAGTTAATCCAACAACTTTCCCAAGGCGAATTGCGTTTTGACATGGACGCTGGCCGACTCATTTCCAAACAACTCGATTGGGACGAAACCGTGATCGGCTTCAGTGGCGCCGACAGTAATATGAAGTATTTGGCTCGATTCAACGAAAAGCTCTTGGACAAAGCCGCGGAAACCGCATATAAGGCTGAGCCGGCAAATAGTAAGTAGCCGAGTTCGGAGGGCGTGTTGCGGCAAACAACTTGGTCATTGGTTATTTGTCATTAGTTATTTGTCATTAGTTATTTGTCATTAGTTATTGGTCATTAGAGGCGTTGACGAGTGAGATGGGCGATGCGGAGCGAGCCAACGAGATTGAAAATCGGCTCATTGACTTTGCTGTTCGTATCATCAAGCTCGCCGATTCTCTTCCGAAGTCACCTGCCGGACGCCATGTTGCCGGGCAGCTTCTGCGCTCGGGTACGTCTCCTGCTCCCAACTACGCGGAAGCCCGCGCAGCGGAAAGTCGGGCGGACTTTATCCACAAGCTCAAAATCGTTCTAAAAGAGCTGAATGAAAGCAGCGTTTGGCTGAAGATGGTGTGCCGAGCGGAATTGATCAATCCCAAACTGCTCACAGAACTTATCGACGAAAACCAACAACTCTGCCGCATCCTTAACGCATCCACCACAACCGCGCGAACGAACCATGGAAAGAAATCAGGATCAAATGACAAATAGCTAATGATCAATGACTAATGACAAATCTATTCGGTCTCCTTGCCGATATCGCGTGCGCCGAACTTCAGCCAATGCCGAACTGCGCGGTTACCTCACCACGGCAGCGTAAGATGATGTTTCGCCGTCGCAAGTGGTGCGAAGGCGTACGTTCCGGCTTGGAAAGCGAATACCAAGTCGGACGAATCAAATTCGCCATCTTGGTTCCAGTCTCCTTCGTCAAAGGTCGAATTCATCGCAATTTCGTCTCGATATTCACCTGCTTGAAAAATTCGCACCAAGTCGGCTGTATCAAAGCGTCCATCATTGTTGGAATCGCCCACTACTCGATTTTCGTGCCACGCAACTAAGCCTTCGTGATTGGACACGGTGACTAAGTCTTGATCGCCATCATGATCCAGCATCGACACCTCGAATCAGTTACGCAAAGCCTCGCAACGTTCCACTGGCATCGTGAAAGTTATCCGCCTGCAGGCCCGCCGCTTCTTGAATGGTTTGGAATAGATTGCACATGGGCACACCATCATCATACGCCAAGTGACGATTGTGTGTCACTCCCAGCGAACGCCCACCCGCCAACAGCAACGGCAAATTCTTTGGTGAATGACCGCCGCCATAGCCGTTGTTCATTCCGCTGCCGTAGACAATCAGCGTGCGGTCCAGCAACGTGGCGCCCTGTTCGTCTGGAACAGACAGGCTCTCTAAAAAGTATTGAAACTGTCGCAAGTAAAATTCGTCCACTCGCTGCAGTTCGGCTAACATTGTTTCGTCGCCGCCATGATGAGACAATTCGTGGTGGTCTGCAGACAGTCTCAATTCGTCCAAGAAACCGCTATGAGCTTCTCTGGAAAGTTGGAACGTGCAAATTCGACTGCTGTCGGTTTGAAACGCCAAACGGATCAGTTCGAACATGGTTTCAAAGTACGTATGACTATCACCCAACGTCGCCGGGTCGGCATCTAGGCGAAGCGAATCGTCGTCAATTTTGGGACGCTTGACGTTCATCCACGCTTCCGCTCGTTCCAAGCGCCGTTCCACTTCACGAACCGACGTCAAGTATTCGTCCAGCTTCCGTTTGTCGGTGGTTCCCAATCGCTGGTTCAAACTGGCAGCTTGAGACTGAATGGCGTCCAGGATGCTGCTTCGCTGGTCGAATGCGTGACGTTGTTTTGTCAGCGAACGCGATGCCGGTTCGGCAAACAACCGTTGAAACAGTCGGCGGCAACTGTTTTCTGCCGGCAATGGGATACCTTCTCGATTAAAGGCCAGCGTATGGGAATGGCCGGCGGCACCCGTTCCGCCCAGCGTGGAGAGTTCCAGCGAAGGAAAGCGAGTTTGCTGTCCCAAATGATTTGCCAAGACTTGGTCAAACGACATCGCATTGCGATAGGCAAATCCCGGAGTTCCAGCCAAATCGACTCCGGTCAGCCAACTGTCCGCGCCCGAATGGCCACCTTTGGCTTGCGGATGACTGAGCCCGCTGAGCACACTGAACTGCTGCCGGTTTTGTTCCAGCGTCTTCAAGGTGGGAGAAAGGTCGTAGTCTGCCCCATGCGTGTGTGGCACCCATTGAGCGGAATTCACACCGTTGGCAACGTACAGAAAGCAGATTCGCGGCGGAGTAACACCCTTGTCTTCTGCAGCAAACGACGAACGGTTTTGCATCACCTCCAGCAACGGTAAGGCGACTGCCACGCCAGTGCCACGAAGAAACGTTCGTCTGGAGAGTCGCTTATTCATCACGGTGTCTCACTTGGTTAGAAACGAATCGGAACACACTATGTCTTGGATCAAACGCTTCAGCGAATAATTATGGGTCGCAAAGTTGGCCATGACGTGATCATGCCAGGCGAATTCGCTTGCGTAATGGTCGGCCCAAAGCGTAGATAATCATTTTTTCCGTCAAACATCGCGAAAAAGGCGTCGGGTCGGTTCGCAACGCGGTTAACAGATCAGCGACGCCGTTGATCTTGGTGCCGTTGGGAAGAATGGCATTCGCGTCCACCAGCGGATCTTTGGGAAACGGGCCACCAACCAATCCGTTGCCTTCTTGGGTTCGCCACGCACCAATGGGATCAAAATTCTCCAACGCAAAACCCAGCGGGTCAATCTTGTCATGGCAAACGGCACACTGCGAGTTGGCTCGATGCATTTGCAACCGCTGTCGCACCGTGGCTTTGTCGATACCGGGAACGCCCGGAGCAATATCGCCCACGTTGGGTGGTGGTGGCGGAGTGGGATCGTCCAGAATTCTCTCCAAAATCCAAACACCTCGTTTCACTGGCGATGTCCGAGTGCCATTGGACGTCACCAAGTGCATGGCACTCATCGTCAACACACCGCCTCGTGTGATACCGTCCGGAACCGCAACCGTTCGGAAGTGATCTCCTTGAACGCCGGGAATTCCGTAGAACCGAGCCAACCGCTGATTGATGACGGCAAAATCAGATTGCAACAAATTCAGGGCCGAAAGATCATGTTGTAGCAGATGCTGAAAGAACGCGGTCGGTTCTTGCTTCATGGAATCCAGCAAGTGATCATCGAACCGGCGAAACATTTTCTTGTCGGGTCGCACGGAACCGGCATGGCGAATGCCGAGCCACTGTTGCACAAAATCGTCGGCGAAGCGATCTGATTTGGGATCGGCCAGCATGCGATCGACTTCTTGTTTCAGCACAACCGTGTCACGCAGTTTCTGCTGCTGTGCCAATTCAAACAAACGATCGTCGGGCATGCTGGACCACAGGAAATACGATAGTCGACAAGCAATTTGGAAATCGGACAGCATGGCGTCGCGTGATTCGTTGGTATTGTCTGAGACTAGAGGTGATTCGGTCAGCAGCAGGAAATCGGGCGATGCCAGAATTGCCACCAACGCCACTTGCAACGCGTCATTGCGGTTGCGTTCCACTTGTTTCGCTTGCTGAAAGACTTGAAACATGCGATCAACTTCATGCTGCCAGACTGGCCGCCGGAACGCTCGGCTCATGAATTTGTGCAGCACCTTGCGGATATATTCGTCTTCGGCCAGCGGTTTTTCGGGTTCGAACAAGATCCGTTGCATGGCTTCTTTGCGTTCTGGCGAAATGACGGGGCCTTCGATTTCAATCCAGTCGACTAAGAGTTCAGGCCGAGGCAGGTTGTCGAACTTGAGCAGTTCTTGGTTTTGCAACGTCGTGGGAAGATGATAGACGTTGGTGACTTCCAGTTGTAGTTCACCGTGTTCTAAGCGAGCGACCGTTTCATAGTTTCGGAATTGAGTGTCAGGCACATCCCATTGGCCAACTTGCTGCTTGAGATTGACCGTGGCGGACATTCGAGGCGGGCCGTATTCATAGATGGAATGTTTTCCAAAATGATCTGTTACGGCGGGTTCGCGGACCGTTTCCCATTGGTCGGCTACCCAGCGTTTTTCTTTTTCCGTTTCCATGCGATCGATTTCGCGAACATGATCGCTGAGCGCCTGTCGCATGCCCGCTTCTAGCAGTTGCTGGCGGTCGGGAATCGGGTTGGCTGCCGCGTGGATGCGAATGATGTATTCGCCGTCAAAGGGGAGCTGAAAGTACTTGAAGCCCACGTTGGAATCCCAACGCTGGCGGCGAATGATAACACTGCCGTTACGCTCTGAATTGCCATGCCCTAATACTCTCGCCATCACGTGCATACGTCCGTCTCGTCCCGCCACCGGGACAATTCGATCTGGATAGGCGGAACTTTCTACTTCAAAGTGCCATGTTCGGTGCAGCGATTTCTTGGTCGATGCGAACGCAAATTCGACTGCTTCTTCTGCCGCTTCCAGATATTGTTCAATGTGCAGGGGAGACAGTGTGAGCGACTTGCGTTGGTTGTCGAATCCGTCGCTGGGCGGATCTTCCGGCAGCAAGGACTCGACGTCCAACCGTACGCCCAGCAGATCGAAAATCGTATGCCCATATTCCGACCGGTTCATGCGACGAATCACATTTGAACTTGGCGCCTTCGCTTCCAGCGCAGTCAATAGTTCTACTAGGTGTCGAACCATTTCCGTTCGTGCGTTCGCATCTAGATCCGTTTCAGAAGCGTCTGGAGGTGGCATTTGGTTGGTGCGAACTTGCCGCAAGATGCGATTCCAGGTCGGTTGTGCGGCGGCTTCGACGGTCAATTGATCCAACCGAATTCCGGCTTCGGCGTCGTCCGCTTGATGGCAAGCGACGCAATGCTGCTGCAACGCAGTTTGCAACGCTGGATGCACGTCTTGCGCGGCGGCAGAGGATTGGTATCCAGCAAGCAGCAGAACGGCAGTCAAGTAATCAAGGGGACGCATGGTTGTCATCAACAGAAATTGGGGCGGAAACGCATTTCCTGATTATACCTCGCCGAGTGGTCTGTGCTGGAAAAAGAATGCTGGGGATTCCAGGGACGGCGGCGATTGTTTCGCAAGGCCGGATGTGGCAACAACGCCAATTTGTCGCAAGTTCTTCTTGTTCCATTTGTATAGGCTTGGCGCCGGTACCGGTACCTTGTAGAGAAACCATTGGCAGCGTACGATTCGGAACAAGGCTTTGCGGAGAAAGCGGTTGGCGTACTGTGTTGACTGGCCGGAAAGTTGGCGTGTTATCGAAAAGAAAACGAGCGGTTTATGAAAGCGTTAGTAAAACGAGAATCGGCGCCGGGGTTGTGGTTGGAAGAGGTGCCCGAGCCGACGATTGGTTTGAACGATGTGTTGATCAAGATTGATCGCACGGGAATTTGCGGAACGGATTTGCACATTTATAAATGGGATAAATGGGCGCAGAAAACGATTCCGGTGCCGATGGTCGTTGGTCATGAATTTGTGGGCGAAATTGTCGAAGTCGGTTCGAATGTCGTTGATTTTCATCCCGGCGATATCGTCAGTGGCGAAGGGCATGTGGTCTGCGGGCGCTGCCGGAATTGCTTGGCGGGACGGCGGCATCTGTGCGCGGTGACCAAGGGCGTAGGAGTGAACCGGCCCGGCGCTTTCGCTGAATATCTTTCTCTGCCCATGACCAATGTGTGGCATCACGCACGATATCGATCGCGACGTCGCTTCGATTTTCGATCCGTTTGGCAACGCCGTGCATACGGCACTTTCGTTTCCCGTGTTGGGTGAAGATGTGTTGATTACCGGAGCCGGCCCGATTGGTTTAATGGCCTGTGCCGTGGTTCGCCACGCGGGAGCTCGATATGTGGTGGTCACCGACGTGAATCCGTATCGTTTGGAATTAGCCAAACAGATGGGTGCCACGTTGGCGGTGGATGTGCGAACGGAAAATCTGGCCGATGTGCAGAAGAAGCTGGATATGCACGAAGGGTTTGACGTGGGCTTGGAGATGTCTGGTAACGCGGCCGCGTTTCAGTCGATGTTGGACAATATGTGCCACGGTGGCAAAATTGCCATGTTGGGAATTCCGCCCGAACCGATTGCCATTGATTGGAATACCGTGGTCTTCAACATGTTGACAATCAAAGGAATCTACGGACGTGAAATGTATGAAACGTGGTACAAGATGACGGTGATGTTGCAGAGCGGCCTGGATATTCAGCCGGTGATCACGCATCGATATCATTGCACCGAATTTGAAAAAGGCTTTGAAGTCATGAAGTCGGGTGATTCGGGCAAAGTGATTTTGGATTGGAAAATGTAATTCGGTGGCAACTACAAATCGCCGCACGCGGTCAGCGGTGCTGGTTATTCGCGACAACGTTTAGGAACGGGGAAGTAGATCCATGGACAATGCAATTTTGGAAACCATTCGCACTTCGCTGGAGTCGATCAAAGCGGATGGGCTGTTCAAAAGCGAACGCGTCATTACATCGCCACAAGAAAATCACATTACGGTCAATTCGGGCGACGAAGTGATCAACTTCTGCGCGAACAATTATCTGGGCCTTTCCAATCATCCCGAAATTGTGGCCGCCGCTCATCAAGCACTTGATGACTGGGGTTACGGCCCGTCGTCCGTTCGCTTTATTTGCGGGACGCAATCGATCCACAAGCAACTGGAAGACAAACTGACCGAATTCCTGGGAACCGAAGACACCATTTTGTATCCATCGTGCTTTGACGCGAATGGCGGTCTGTTTGAAACCTTGTTGGGACCAGAAGACGCGGTGATATCAGACCAGCTGAATCACGCCAGTATCATTGACGGCGTGCGGTTGTGCAAAGCCAAGCGTTTTCGATACGCCAACAATGATATGGCGGATCTGGAGCAGCAGTTAAAAGACGCCGATGCTCAGGGAGTTCGTTTCAAACTGATTACCACGGACGGCGTCTTTTCTATGGACGGCTATATTGCCAAGCTAGATCAGGTTTGCGAACTGGCAGACAAGTACGGCGCGATTGTCCATTTTGATGACTGCCACGCCACGGGATTTATGGGGAAAACGGGGCGAGGTACACATGAACATTGTGGCGTGCTGGGCCGAATTGACTTGACCACCGGCACGTTGGGCAAGGCCATGGGAGGTGCCAGCGGTGGTTACACCAGTGGCCGGAAGGAATTCATTGATTTGCTCAGACAACGTTCTCGGCCCTATCTGTTTTCCAATTCGGTAGCGCCTCCCATTGTGGGTGCTTCGCTGAAAGCGATTGAGATTGTCAGTCGTTCGACGGAATTGCGAGACCGTTTGATGGCCAATACGCAGTTCTTTCGCCATGCGATGAAGGAGGCCGGGTTCGACATTCTGGAGGGCGAACATCCCATCGTGCCCGTGATGCTATATGACGCCAAACTAGCCGCGAACATGGCCGATCGATTGTTGGCCAAGGGGATTTACGTTGTCGGATTTTCTTACCCCGTGGTTCCCGAGGGGAAAGCTAGAATTCGAACGCAGATTTCTGCCGCGCATACGCAAGACGATTTGGAAAAAGCGGTCGCCGCGTTTCAAGAAGTGCGAACCGGTTGATGCGAATCTTGGTACTCATCACGCTCCGTCGTGATGAACGATCGCAGTCGCGATCCCGCGCATCTTATCCTGCCACAGTTGATGCGCTGTTTAGCCAGCAACGGCCAATTGCGTCATGCGAGTTGCTTGAGAGGCAGTGTGTTGTTCATCACGGCGGAGCGTGATGGGTACTTTTGCATGCTTTCATCACGGCGGAGCGTGATGGGTACTTTTGCATGCTTTCATCACGGCGGAGCGTGATGGGTACTTTTGCGTGCTTTCATCACGACGGAGCGTGATGGGTACTTTTGCATGTTGTTCATCACGGCGGAGCGTGATAGGTACTTTTGCATGCTTTCATCACGGCGGAGCGTGATGGGTACTTTTGCATGCTTTCATCACGGCGGAGCTTGATGGGTACTTTTGCATGCTTTCATCACGACGGAGCGTGATGGGTACTTTTGCATGCTTTCATCACGGCGGAGCGCCGGCGGAAGAACAGGCGAATCAGATACAAAGCATTTCTGTTTTGAACGTTGGCGTGGATTCGCCTTTCGGTTGGATCTCAAGCGGGTTTGGCAATGAAAATCCATATGTGCGGATTCGCGCGACCGCACATGTGCTAGATTCACTGGTTTTCCCGCATTTTATTCGATCCAAGCGGCGTTGGGCAAAGCACGGAATCTGGTATAATCAGCGTCCCACCTTTTTGACATGCCGGAGTTTTTGAATCATGCGCATGCCCGCCTTACATCTGTTTCCTGCCATGCTGTTCTGTCTGGTGTTGTCTGTTTCGCTGTACGCGGAGGACAACATGGGCCAAAAAATCTACGCGGAATCGTGTGCGTCCTGCCACGGTGACGACGGCCAAGGCAAAGTGGACGAATATGAAGAGCCGTTGCGAGGTGACCATTCGCTGGCCGCGTTGACTCGGTTGATCGAACTCACCATGCCGGAAGGCGATCCAAAGGCGTGCGTCGGCGAAGATGCGGCGCAGGTTGCTCAGTATATCTTTGCCGAATTCTATTCACCGGCCGCTCGTCTAGACAAAGGACTCGATGAACGGCCTCGAGTAGAACTTCTTCGCCTGAACGTTCCGCAGTATCGCAATGTGGTGGCGGATCTGCTACTTCGCTTTACACCGGCGGTTCGAACCGGTCGACGCGATCGCGACGATGATCAAAGTGAAGACGAGATCGAGCCTGGTTTGCGAGCGGAATATTTTCAGTCGAATGGCATGAACAAAGCCGACGCTAAAAAGGACGAACGAACCGATACCAAAATTGAATTTGATTTTGGCACCGGCAGCCCCAAAGACGATATTGCGGCCGATCAGTTTGCCATTATTTGGGAAGGCAGCGTGGCGATTGAGGAAACGGGCCATTATGAATTCAAAGTGGCTTCGCCGAATGGAGTTCGTTTGTATCTAAACGTCGATCCGTCTGGGCGGCGAGGGAAATTGCGAGATGACAGTTCAGCTGCGGGGCAAACGGGCGCTGATCGATGCGTGGGTCAGTTCGGGCAAAATGCGCGAATCGACGGCGCGAGTATACTTGTTGGGTGGTCGTACGTATCCCGTTCGCTTGGAATTCTTTAAGTACAAAGAAGAATCGTCCAGCGTCAAATTGGAATGGAAAGTTCCGCATGGCGTTTGGCGAGTTATCGACGGTCAGCACTTGTCGACAGCTCGTTCGCCCAGGACGTATGTGTGTGACACCGCTTTTCCGGCCGATGATCGGAGCTTAGGTTATGAACGAGGCAGTTCGGTTTCCCACGAATGGATTACGGCGGTGACCAAAGCTGCATCCGCCACGGCCGAAGAGGTCGTCAGCCGTTTGCCGCTGCTGGTAGGCCAAGTGGATGACGAATCGCAGCAGATGGAAAAAGCACAGCAGTTTGTTTTCCAATTCGCCAGCACTGCGTTTCGCCGACCGTTGTCCGACGCAGAAAAGGAAATGATAACACAGCAGTTTTTTGCCGATGCAGACGATCCAGATGCGGCGCTGCGACGCGCTGTGATTTTGGTGATGACGTCACCGCACTTCTTGTACGCCGATCTGAACGCGGATGCGAAACAGGTCGATTCGTTTGCGGTGGCCAATCGCTTGGCGTTGACGCTGTGGGATTCCATTCCGGACGAAACACTCTGGCAAGCTGCTGAAAAGGACGAATTACAGACGGAACAGCAAGTTCGCGAACAAGCCGAACGCATGCTGCATCATTCGCTGGCCAAGCAGAAAATTCGCCGCTTTTTTCATCACTGGTTAGAGCTAGATGAACGAGATGTGGCGAAGGATAATCAGCTGTTTCCCGAATTCGACGAAGACGTGGCATTTGATTTGCGAGCATCATTGGTTCGCTTTGTGGATGACATCGTGTGGTCAGATGCTTCGGACTATCGGCAACTGTTGCTGGCCGATTATCTGCTGTTGAATGATCGCTTGAATAGGCTATACGGAACACCAGAGGCTTCAAACGACGCTTCCGACAATTCTGGCGAATTCCAGAAAGTGTCGGTTGGGAAAGATGGTCGCTCGGGCGTGTTGACGCATCCCTATTTGCTGAGTGCTTTTGCATATCACAACAACACGTCGCCCATTCATCGCGGCGTCTTTTTGACTCGGAATATTGTCGGACGAGGCCTCAAGCCGCCGCCGATTGCCGTGGCGTTTAAGAACGATGAATTTGCGCCGGACTTGACCATGCGAGAAAAAGTGACTCAGTTGACTCGTGATTCCGCCTGCATGGCCTGTCATTCATTGATCAATCCGCTGGGATTTGCGTTAGAAAACTATGACGCGATTGGGCGTAAACGCGAACAGGACAATCAGAAGCCTGTGAATACCACTTCGGACTATGTGACTTCAACGGGCGAAACGATGGAAGTTACCAGTGCGAAAGACATCGCGGTGTTTGCCGCCAACGACGAAACGGCTCATCGTTCGTTTGTTCGGCAGATGTTTCAACACCTTGTGTCGCAAAACTCGTATGCTTATGGAGGTGAATCAATGGAGTCACTTCGAAATCAGTTTCAATACGATCAGTTCAACATGCAGAAATTGATGGTTCGCATTGCTACGCAGACCGCTCTGTTCACTGTGGCAGACACAAGTTCTGACGGGGAACCGGTTGCGGTTAAGTAGAACGGCGTCGGCTGTATGTTTGATAACAAACCAATAGACTTCATCAATAAACTAGGGTGAAAACAGATGAATCAAAAACAACATTCGCGAAGAACGTTTCTGCGTCAGTTGGGCATCGGATCCGCTGCTGTGCCGTTTCTGTCGGGCTTGCCCAGTTGTTTTGCGTGGGAAGGTCAGGCCGCAGCGCCCAAGCGATTTATTGTGATGTTTTCGCCCAATGGAACGTTGCCAGACGAATTTTGGCCCGATGAATTTGGAGCGGACAAAATCGTTGCAATTGAAGCCCATCTGTCGGCTTTGGAGCCCTATCGAGATCGATAAGTTGGTGCTGAAGGGAGTGAATAATAAGATTCGCGGTGATGGTGATAATCATATGCGAGGCATGTCGTGTTTGCTGACCGCTACGGAGTTGAGTCCGGGCAATATTCAAGGTGGTTCGGACACGCCGGCTGGTTGGGCGAGTGGCATTTCTATTGATCAAGAATTGAAGAATTTTTTTCAGTCGAATGAATCCACGTTCACTCGGTTTTGGTTCGCTGGAATTTGGAGTAGCCGTTCCGAACGCGCCGACCCGTGGACCTGTATGTTACGCCGGGCAAGTGGGATCAGCCTGTGGCACCCATTGATGATCCAGGGCAGATGTTCGACAAGCTTTATGGCGGATGCAGGATCGAGAAACCGTGTTGAGTGTGTTGGATTTTGTGAAGGATGATTTGAAGCGAGGTCCAGTCGATTGAGTTCGACGGACCAGCAGATGTTGCAGCAGCATATGGAAAATGTCTTTCAGTTGGAAAAGGACATTCATGCAGCTTCACAGCAAAACGAATGGTGCATCCTGAGCCGGAAATCGATCCTGAAATTGAACTGGTCAACGATAACACTCCGGCTATCAGCCGCATGCAGATAGACATGTTGGTGAATTCGCTCTGCCAACGGCATGACCAGCGTCGCGACGCTGCAATACATGCGCAGCGTCGGACAGGCTCGCATGCATTGGCTGGACGTAGACGAAGGGCACCATTCGTTATCACACGAACCTGACAACAACGCTGACGCACATGAAAAGTTGGAACGCATCAATACTTGGTTCGCCGGTGAATTGCATTACTTGGTCGACCGCCTGGCGAATACTCCCGAGCGAACCGGCGATGGCTGTTTGCTGGACAACACGCAGATTGTCTGGGTCAACGAATTGGGGAAAGGGAATTCGCACACATTGTCGAATATTCCGTTTGTCTTGATCGGCGGCGGCGCTGGGCTGAAAACCGGCTGTGCGATGGATTGTGACGCGCGGCGCACAACCGACTGTGGATGACCATTGCACATGGATTGGGCCATCGTGACTTGCAGTCGTTTGGTACGGAACGATTTTGTGAAGGTGGCTTACTGTCGGAGTTGCGAGCCTAGATGTGAGGTGATTGTCGCTGGCAGGACAGTGGCTGCGTCAACGCAAACGGCTCAACGGTCTGGCCTTGGTGTTATTGCCGATCGTCTTACATCGCCTGATAGTAGTATCGGAACGAACGATCGTCGTTTGTGTCTTTGGTCTAGTTTGATTCGCGTGGAATCGGGACTGCCGTGTTGGCGACAGTCCTTTTTTGTGATCTGGCTGGTTCGTTCTGGATGGCAGGAGATGTACGCCCGCGAACGAACATCTTGTGTCAGTCGTAGTTCTCACATTGATCTGCGTAGAAAAACACCAATCTTCTTGTTTGGCCATTCTTGGTTGTGAATCATTGACAGTTTGATGTCGCTGTGCTGGCAATGATCAACATTTGGTTGTCATCAGGCTTGTGCGTATGTGGCAATTACGATGTGTTTCCACGGTCGTGACGAAGTTTTTCAACAGTGGTGTTGACGAATGCGCGCGGTTACCTGTCGACGGTACTCAAGCGCATGTGGAGTACTGCAAGTTGGATGGGATTGCCTTTACATGGCTAAAAGCGGTCCTACTGTTTCTTGGTATGAACTGCCGCTGGTTCATGATGTTGCCGTGTGATTTCGCTGCTACATGCTAGAAATAGATTGATGTCTCAACAATTTGAAATCAAGAACGATGGCAAGACGTCGACTCTTCGGCTGATTGGCGCGGTGGACGTTTCGACAGCTACAGCCCTGCAGACCGCGCTGTTGGAATGCGTGTCCGGGGCGTCTTTGGAGTCGGTCCAGATTGACTGTTCCGGAGTCACGCATCTGGATGTTGCTGCTGCTCAGTTGATTCTGGCAGCGCTGCGTTTGCCTGACATTGACATTCGAGTGAAATTGCCGGACGAACCTGGAGTTCGCGATTGGCTGGCGAGTGGTGGTATTGACAGTTTACTGGTTGCCAGCGACGCGGGGGCCATTGCATGAATTGGTCCAAGATCACCGCTTATTTCGCTAAGTTTCGTCTTTCTCCTTTTAAGCCAGGAATGGGCGCTGATTCCGCGGCCGATGTCTTTGCCGGCGTAGAACTAATGCGACAGATGCGTCAGCAGTTGACCAGCATTTCCGCAGACATTGAAGGATCGGTGACCGGCGTCACTGCCGGATTTCATGGTATGGCGCATCGAGCCAGAAGTGCGGTGGAACGTGCTGCCACGTCCTTTGACAATCCAACCGGCGACACGCCCATTGATTTGGTGCGTAGCGCGATGGAAGAGATGTTGGTAAACGTCCGGACATCCGCAAATTTTTCGTTTGCCATTTCAAAGCAAATCTTGGCTGTCGAAGGAAAGCTAACTGCCATTGAGCAGTGCTTGAATAACGTGGAGAAGGTTGCCGACCAAGCCAAGCTGGTGGCGCTCAACGGGCAAATCGAGGCGAACCGCTTGGGCGACGCCGGGGTTGCCTTTGGTGTGGTGGCGCAAGAGACCAAAACTCTGGCTGGCAACGCAGGAAACACCAGCGAATCGATTCGCGAGATGGTGGCCGATCTAGGGGCGGCACTACGCGAAACTTCGGCCGGACTACAGAACCAAAACGAACAAGATTCCAAAATCATTGCTGAAAGCGAACAGACCGTTTCAGAGCTGTTGGATTCGCTGGCAGCCTCACACAATCACATGTCTGAATCGTTGTCAGAAATGAGTTCAATCAGTGCTCAGCTGGGACAAGACATTGGTCAGGCGGTGATGTCGCTGCAGTTTCAAGACCGAGTCAGCCAGCGAATTGCGCATGTGTGCGAGGCATTGGAGTTTGTGAGCGCGAACTTGGAACCTGCCTCCGAAATCGCGTCGCCACGCGCTAAACAGAAGCGATTGGAGGACTGGTCGCAACACGTTCAATCCAGCTACACCATGGAGTCGGAACGAACGGGCCAAACTCAGGATGTGATGTTCGATTTGGAAACCGAGAACGCAGACAACTGTGTCGAATTGTTTTGATCTAACGGAGATTCACAATGTCAAAAACAGCTTTGGTCGTAGATGATTCGACCTCCATGCGACAAATGGTCGCCTTTACGCTGCAGTCCGCCGGATTCGAAGTCGTCGAAGGGTGTGACGGCAAAGATGCGTTGGCCAAATCACAAGGCGGCAACTTCAATCTTGTGGTTACCGACTTGAACATGCCCAACATGGATGGCATCACGCTGATCAAAGAATTGCGAACGTTGCCGGCGTTCAAATTTATTCCCATCTTGATGCTGACCACCGAATCGCAGGACGAAAAGAAACAACAAGGGCGCGCGGCTGGAGCTACCGGGTGGATGACAAAGCCTTTCAATCCTGAACAGTTGCTGCAGGTGGTCGCCAAGGTCGTGAAATAGCCGTCCGCACGTCAGCATCGAAAGGCAGGCAAATCATGCAGATTGACATCAGTCGGTTCCGCGACAGCTTCTTCGTGGAAGCAGCGGAACACTTAGAAAACATGGAGGCAGCGCTGCTGCAGTTGGAAGGCGAACCGGAAAACACCGAAACGCTGAACACTATCTTTCGCGCCGCCCATAGCATTAAGGGAGCCAGCACGACCTTTGGCATGGACGAAGTTGGCAAATTCACGCATGTTTTGGAAAACCTGCTGGACCAGCTCCGCGAAGGCGTGGCCAAAGCTTCAGATCAACTGGTCGAACTCATGCTGACCAGTGTTGACGTGATTGAAGGTCTGCTGGCTGCCGAGAAAGAAAACGCAGATCCTCCGGGAAATGTGGATGAAGTTATAGCTGCCCTGAATGAAGCTTTTCAGGCCGCGACTGGCGGTCAATCACTGGACGGACCATCTGGAACAGCTGGCAAGGCGGTGGAGGTTGCGGGCGAGTCTTCCGGTGAAACGATCTACCAAATCCAGTTGCTGCCTTCGCGTGAATTCTTCTGCTTTGGCCAAGACCCATATTTGCTACTGCGTGAATTGGCCGAAATGGGACAGGTTCTGGATATCCAAGTTGATTCGACAGCGCTGCCACCGCTGGCCGAAATGAATCCCGAACACTGTTATCTCCATTGGACAATCAAATTGCAAACCGAAGCCACGGAAGCGGCTATTCACGATGTGTTCATGTTTGTCGACGAAGCGACGCGGTGGAACATATCGCTTTCCACTGACACAGACACTGACACGCCCAAAACTTCGGAAGCAAATGCGGCGGAAGGTTTACCGACCGAGACTGAGACTGATTCGCAAAGTCAAATCGACCAAACAACTCCGATTGCCGAAAACACTGGCGATTCGGCAAAGGCTAAGCCCGATACTTCGGCCAAAAGCAACGTGCGGCGAACCATTTCAGCCGGAGAAAATGAAACGGTTCGCGTTGACCGTCGACGTTTGGACGAATTGATTAATCAAATCGGCGAATTGGTCATCGGCACATCGATGGTCGAACAAGACTTGGCGTCGTTTGGCGCGGGTCGCGAATCGGCTGCCATGGGACAGCTAGGCAAAATTGTCCGTGACCTACAAGAAATGAGTCTGTCGCTGCGGATGGTCCCCATTGCTGCCACGTTCCAGAAGATGGCTCGCGTTGTTCGCGATGTTAGCAAGAAGCTTGGCAAGGAAGTGCAATTCATCACGTTCGGTGACGAAACGGAATTGGACAAAACCGTTGTCGATCAAATTGGCGATCCGCTGGTGCATATGGTTCGCAATGCAGTGGACCACGGTGTCGAAATGCCCAGCGACCGCGAACGGGCCGGTAAGCCAACAGCGGGTCGCGTGGAATTGCGAGCGTTCCAGCAGGGTGGCAATATTTACATTGAACTTCAAGATGATGGCAAGGGCCTCAATCGCAAAACTCTGTTGAACAAGGCCATCGAAAAAGGGATTGTCGATTCGTCGGAGAATCTTTCCGACAACGAAATCTGTAACTTGATCTTTGCACCGGGCTTTTCTACGGCCAACGAAGTGACCGATGTGTCGGGCCGTGGCGTCGGCATGGATGTTGTTCGACGTAACGTCGAGGCCTTGCAAGGAAGCGTTTCGATCCGATCAGAAGAGGGCAAGGGGTCGACAATCTCTGTTCGCTTGCCACTTACGTTGGCCATCTTGGACGGCCTTCTGGTTCGCCTAGGACACGAAGTCTATATCATCCCTTTGCTGTCGGTGGTCGAATCGATCCGAGTATCGCCCGACCAGATTAAACGTATTGTTGGCGTTGGCGAAGTGATTACGCTGCGAGGCGAAGTGATTCCGCTGTTGCGATTGCATCAAGCGCTTCAACGCGGCAATGGGCAAGACTATGAAGATGGCTTGTTAGTCATTGTAGAAGACCAAGGCCGCCGCATGGCGCTGATGGTGGACGAACTCCTGGGACAACAACAAGTGGTGATCAAGAACCTGGAGACGAACTTCCGTAAAGTTCCTGGCATCGCAGGAGCGACCATCTTGGGAGATGGTCGAGTTGCCTTGATTGTGGACATCTACGGTGTTTCATTAATGCACCGGCCGCCAGCCAACAATACGTCTGCCAGTCGAGAGTGCATGTCATTGGATTCGACAATTAGCTGTACGCAACAGGATACGGCTGAAGCAAATACTGACCCAAATTCATTGACCGTTAGTTAGAGGGAGAATCAATGTGACTTCAGATATCGAACTAGATCAAGAATCTCCCGCGCAAGGGCAACTTGCCGGGGATAGCCACCAGTTCCTGACATTTACCCTGCAAGAGCAGGAGTTTGGTGTCGAAATCTTGCGAGTACAAGAGATCAAAGGGTTTACTCGCGTAACACCCATTCCCAATATGCCAGCGTGTATCAAGGGGGTGATGAATCTGCGAGGCACCGTGGTTCCCATTGTCAACTTGCGAAGCAAATTCAATATGCCTGAAGCTGAATACAACCAGTTCTCGGTCATCATTGTGGTCAACGTGGAACAGAAAGTCATGGGCTTGGTTGTCGATGCCGTCTCGGACGTGCTGAACGTCAATCGTGATGCTATCGAACCGGCACCCGACTTGGGGCAAAACGTTGACACTGCGTTTATTACTGGACTGGCCAAATCCTCCGAGCGTCTTGTGACGTTACTTAACATTGAAGAACTGCTGATGCACGATCAAGAAATGGCCGTTGCGTCGTAGTTTGCTTGCATTCTCAATCTCACAACATCCATAACTAACTGACAAGGATAGACTTAAATGGCACGATCAACTCAAACCACTGCCAAGGCAAAGACGGCTCCCAAAACTAGCCGAACCACCAGCGAATTTGCGGATCAAATCAACGCGTTAAGAAAGTCGCAAGCCGTGATCGAATTCGATCTGGATGGCATGATCACCTATGCGAATGACAATTTCTTACAGGCCATGGGCTACACCCTGGATGAAATCAAAGGACGTCATCACCGCATCTTCTGCGATCCCGATTATGTGGCGAGTCCGGAATATCGAGTCTTCTGGGAAAAGCTGAACAACGGCGAATTTCAAGCTGGCGAATACTGTCGCCTTGTCGCGATGGACGCGAAATCTGGATTCAAGCATCGTATAATCCAATTCTGGATAAAACGGCAAGCCCTATAAAGTGGTCAAATTCGCTTCCGATATTTCCGCTGCCAAGCAAGCTACTGCCGAAGCGAATGGCCAGGTCAACGCGATACTTGCATCGCAAGCGGTGATTGAATTCGACCTGCATGGCAATATTCTCACCGCGAACGACAACTTCCTAAACGCGGTCGGCTATTCGCTAGAAGAGATCCAAGGCAAACACCACAGCTTGTTTGTTGATGCCAACTACGCAAACAGCCAAGAATACCGTCAGTTCTGGGGAGATCTGCGTAGCGGCAAATTCCAGGCGGCGGAATACAAGCGGTTTGGCAAGGGTGGTAAGGAGATCTGGATTCAAGCTTCGTACAATCCAATTTTCGACCCGAAAGGTCGCCCCTTCAAGGTCATTAAGTATGCCGCTGACATTACGGCCCAAAAGGTCCAAGCAGAGAAGGCCTTTTTGGTTCAATCCATGATGCAAAGTATGGCCGCTAGTATAACCTATGCCAATGCTGAAGGCGTGATTGAATATGTTAATCCAACGGCAATTGAGTTGCTTCGAAAGGTTGAAAGGTTTCTACCTTGCCGGGTCGAAGAGATCGTCGGCAAGTCAATTGACGTGTTCCATAAGAATCCCTCACACCAACGGACGTTGTTAGCCGACCCCAGGAGTTTTCCATTCGATGGCAATATCACCGTCGGTCCAGAAACATTCAATTTGAAGGCAAGTCGTATTGAACAAGAGGGTGTTAATATTGGCACCTTGGTCAGCTGGGAATGCGTCACGGAGAAGCTGGCCGCAGAACAAGCGATCAAAGACAATGCGGAACGAGAACGCCAGGCGGCGGAAGACCTTAACCGCAAGGTAACGGAGATTGTCGAGGTAGCTCAGAAGGTTGCCAAACGAGACTATTCGCAACAATTGACGGTGTGCGGGGATGATCCGATCGGTCAATTGGGCGAAGGTCTGTCTCAATTCTTCGATGACAAGCATAAGGCAGAAATTCAAGAGCAAGAGCGAAGCGAGCTGGAACGTGCCGAAGCGGCCGAACAGCAACGCAAGGTTGCGTGTGTTCTGGAACTGGTGAACGCCGTGGCAGATGGAAACTTCGACATTGAAGTTCCCAATCTAGGGACTGATGCGGTGGGCCAAGTTGCATCGGCGCTGTCGTCCGCAATTGATTCGATGAAAACCGCGTTGACAGAAGTTCGTGGTGTGGCAGCAACCGTGGCCACGGCGGCGGAACAACTGACGGCGGCTTCTCGAGACATTTCGAATGGAGCACAAGAACAAGCCTCCAGTTTGGAAGAAACCGCTTCCAGCTTGGAAGAGATTACCTCTACGGTGAAGCAGAACACCGATAACGCTCAGCAAGCTAGACAACTGGCCACTGGTTCACGAGATGTGGCAGAAAAAGGTGGCGAAGTGGTTGGTGACGCCGTGGAAGCGATGAGTGCCATCAATCAGTCTTCCAAGAAAATTGCCGACATCATTACGACGATTGACGAAATTGCCTTCCAGACAAACCTGTTGGCATTGAATGCCGCCGTAGAAGCAGCTCGAGCAGGCGAACAAGGACGTGGCTTCGCTGTGGTGGCGGCTGAAGTCCGCAACTTGGCTCAGCGTAGTGCCAGTGCGGCCAAAGAAATCAAGTCGCTGATTCAAGATTCAGCTCGTAAGGTCGAAAACGGCACGGATTTGGTCAACAAGTCCGGCCAAACACTAAACGAAATTGTCAGTTCTGTGAAACGCGTGACCGATATCGTGGCAGAAATTGCTGCGGCTTCCAAGGAGCAGTTGACCGGTGTCGAACAGGTCAATAAGGCGGTTTCTCAAATGGATCGCGTGACACAGTCGAATGCTTCGCAGACAGAAGAGATGTCCGGCACGGCCGAATCGCTACTGTCGCATGCTCAGCAATTGCGAGAATTGGTCGCTCAGTTCCGGCTGGGAAAAGAGGACGAAACAAGGGTGGCCAGCCGAACGCCCGTTCGTGCCAACGCCGACAATGCGAGTGCCTATCGAGAACCGGAAGCGGAGTTTGAGGTCGCCTCCAGCGGTGCACTGGAGTTCTAGACATCCGCGGAATTTGACACTTGTTCCTGGACATGCCACGAAGGGGAGCAGCAATTCTCCTTCGTGGTCTTCTTCCCCTCAGTGACTAACGGCAACGACGAAAAAGACGACGCAAAGCTATGAACGACCTAATAGATGTCTCACGTGAAGCCGAACTATCTAAGAAGGACTTTAAGAAGTTCCAAGAACTGATTCATTCTGTCACCGGAATCTGGATGGGAGAGTCGAAACAGACGTTGGTGCAGTCCCGCTTGGCAAAGCGACTTCGCGCACTGCGAATGGGGTCCTATCGTGAATATTACGACTACGTTGCGACCCCGCAGGGGATGCGCGACGAACAAGAAGAGTTTGTAAACTGCGTCACCACAAACAAAACCGATTTCTTTCGGGAATCACATCATTTTGATTTCCTTCGTGAACAGTTGTTTCCCAAGCTTCGCGAACATGCGGCGCAGACGGGCGAGCAGAAGATTCGCATTTGGAGTGCCGCCTGTTCCACTGGTGCGGAACCGTATACGCTGGCCATGACCATTCGAGAATACTTCGGCAGCGCTTTGGGGTGGGACATTCGCATCTTGGCGTCTGATATTGATACGTCCGTGTTGCGAACGGCTTCCACGGGCATCTACCGAGAAGATCAAATGTCGGGCGTCAATGCCGAAATGCGACGCAAGTATTTTCGTAAAGTCAAAAAAGATGGCGAAGTTCAGTGGGAAGTCGCGGAGAATCTGAAGGATTTGATCACGTTTCGGCGACTCAACTTTTCTGAACCAACTTGGTCTATTAACGCCAAGTTTGACGTCATCATGTGTCGCAACGTGATGATCTATTTCAATCAAGAGACGCAGCGACAGTTGGTGGGACGGTTTTGTCAGTATCTGCATCCAGAAGCACACCTGATCATTGGCCATTCCGAATCGTTGATTGGCGTGTCGGATGATTTTCAATCGATTGGCAATACGATCTATCGGTTAAAGGAAGGAGTCGTCAAGCGAACTGCCAAGCCAGCAGCTCCGAAGCCGCAGCCTCAACAAAGTGCGACATCGGCTCCCAAGCCCAAAAAGACTCTTTCGGCCGAAGAAAAGCGACGTGCAATGAAAGCCGCCGCGCCTCCTCCAAGTCGAAACAACCGGCCAGCAGCGGTCGGGCCAACTTCGTCTCGAGCCGGCGGTGACGGGTTACCAACTTCGCAGATCATTGTGGGCGAATTCAAGGCGTCGGCGACGCCAATGCGAATTTCAACCCTGGTTGGATCGTGTATTGCTGCTTGTATTTATGACGAAGTCAATCAAGTGGGTGGCATGAACCATTTCATGCTGCCGGAGAGTCACGGCGAAGTCTGTGCTCGGTTCGGCGTGCACGCCATGGAGCTGTTGATCAATTCCATCATGCAGTTAGGCGGCGACCGGCGAAGACTGAAGGCCAAGTTCTTTGGTGGAGCTCGAGTGGTTGCTGGCGGCGCAGGCGTGTGGACCGTAGGAGAGCGTAATGCCAAATTCGCAGAAGACTTCCTGAATACCGAAGGCATTCCGATTGTGGCCAAGCATGTGGGAGGTGAACGAGGTATGAAGATTCAGTTCATCTCTCATTTGGGCAAAGCGTTTGTGACCCCGATTGAACGTAGTGACGTGGAATCCGACGCAATTCAACGACAGATTGCACCACCGATCAGCATCGTGGAGCAAGCGCCTGAAACGTCCACTGTCGAGCTGTTTTAGAGCTGACGAGTAGATTAGAGGAGATTGACGGTTATGTCCGGAAAGAAGATCAAAGTGCTGGTTGTCGATGATTCGGCACTTATGCGGCAACTTATCGTTTCAATTTTGAATGCCGATCCGGCAATTGAAGTTGTAGGCACGGCCAGCGACCCGTTTGCCGCCAAAGACAAAATTCTCACGTTAGAACCGGACGTGTTAACATTGGACGTGGAAATGCCCAAGATGGATGGCTTGACGTTCTTGGAAAAACTGATGGCTGGGCAACCGATGCCGGTGGTCATGCTGTCTTCCTTGACCGAAAAAGGATGCGAAACCACGCTACGAGCGTTGGAGTTGGGAGCGGTGGATTTTATCACGAAACCCAAGTTGGATCTTTCGAATGGCATGGTGGAATTGGGAGATGTCATCATCGAAAAAGTCAAGAGCGCAGCCAGTGCTAGGATTCGACGGCGGCCCATCCTTCGGCCCGTTGTGAACAAAGAGGCGATCGCGCCTCCTACTCGGGAATCACTGATCAGCAGCACGCACAAAGTGATTGCCATTGCCGCATCAACCGGTGGAACGGAAGCAGTCGCCGAAGTCCTTTCTCGTTTTCCACCCGACGCACCGGGAACGATCGTGGTGATCCACATGCCCGAAGGGTTTACTCGAACCTACGCCGAACGTCTGGATCGGACGTGCCAGATTCGAGTAAAAGAAGCGGAAGACGGCGATCGAATTCTGCCCGGCCATGCCTTGATCGCCTGGTAGTTTCTCATATGAAGCGATTCGTAGTGGTGCGACCTGGCGCTGTTCGAGCCTTCGATGTAGCGCCGGTTTCGCGGCACAAACCAAGGTTGACGCCGCGTTTCCTTCGTTCCGGTGCTGGGCATTTGGGCCGAAACGGCGTGGGCGTCCTGTTGACCGGCATGGGCAAAGATGGTGCCGAAGGTCTGCTGGCCATGAAAGAAGCCGGAGCCCACACCATTTGCCAAGCACGAAGCGACGTGTGTGGTCTTTGGAATGCCTTCGTGAAGCCATCGCGTTGGGAGCTGCCGCCGACGTCTTGCTGCTCGAACGAATTGCGGCCAAGGCCCTGAGTGCGGCCAAGTGTGAAGTACTGACCTAAACAGCGAATCGTTTTCCAGAATCATTCGATCTTCAAAGCGTTTTGCGATCGCGTCGTGAAACGCTTTTTTCTCGCGCTGTATCTCACTCGCAATCTACCAAGTGACAATTGTCAGGAACGCGCCCGGACACGTTTGGTCTCGTGGCATGCTGGCCCGTGACTTGCTGCATTATTGATCTCGCAGCGAACCAAATCGAACCCAATCGAACTCCTCTAGTAAGTTTTGCTGCGGTTTGGCAGAATGTGGGCCGACGAGTGTACAGGAGTACATTTTTGTTGCGAACAGAGGTCCTATGCGTTACGCCGAATTGCATTGCAAGTCCAACTTTTCGTTCTTGGAAGGTGCGTCCCACGCGGATGAATTGGTGTCTACCGCCGCACAACTTGGTTATGAAGCGTTGGCAATCACCGATCGCAATAGCTTGGCGGGGATCGTCCGCGCGTACAAACCGGCGCTGGAACATGGTTTGAAATTGATTATCGGTGCGGAACTGGTTCTGCAAGACGCTCCGCCGCTGGTTGTCTGGGCCACCGATCGTCCAGCGTATGGACGGTTGGCGCGTTTGATCACCCTGGGCAGGCGGCGAGCGGAAAAGGGAGACTGTTTGTTGTATCTAGCCGACGTCGCGGCGCATGCCGAAGGTCTGTTGGCCGGCATGGTGATTTCCGAACACTGCGGTGCGAATACGGCTGATTCGTCAATCATTCCAACGGCGATTCAAACGTATCGAGACACTGGCGATCGCTTGTCGCTATTGGCCGAATTGAATTATGGCGTTCGCGTAGACTGGGCACACAGCGACTGTTGGCCTGGGAACGCCAAACAGAGTCTCTTTATTAGCGGCTGGAGATGCGGCATTATCACATTCCCAGCCGCATGATGTTGCACGACGTGTTGACGGCCATTCGCCATGGTACCAGCGTGGATCGCTATTGATCATCGCTTTGCCAATTCGCAACGCCATTTGAAATCGCTAGATACTATTTCGTCCATTTACGCTGGGCTGGAAGAGGCGGTAGAAAGGTCTGCGGAAGTTGCTGATCGTTGTTCCTTCACCTTGATGAACTCAAGTGGCGAATATCCGGAAGAGCTGGCTCCGGCGGGCATGACCGCCATGCAGCATTTGACTCACTTCTTGACGGGACGGATGACGTGCGCTATCCTCAGGGGGTTCCGGAAGCTCTGCCAGTTGTTACAGCACGAATTGACGTTGATTGCCGAGCTGCTACGAAGCCTACTTTGACCGTTTGGGATTTAGTTCGCTTTGCTCGAGTCGCAATATCTTGTGTCAGGGACGAGGTTCCGCAGCGAATTCAGCGGTCTGTTATTGTTTGGGAGTCACGGCGGTGGATCCGCATCGAGCGGATTTGTTGTTCGAACGATTTGTCAGTAAAGAACGAGACGAGCTGGCCGGATATCGATGTCGATTTCAAACATGAACGGCGCGAAGAAGTGCTGCAATACTTGTATCAAAAGTACGGTCGCGAACGAGCTGGTTTGGCGGCGGTGGTGATTACTTACCGAGTGCGTTCGGCGGTGCGCGACGCTGGGAAAGCGTTAGGATTGTCGTTAGATCGAATCGATGCGTTGTCCAAACAGTTAGAAGGCTATAGTCAAGAACCAAAATTGGCACAGCGTTGTGAACAAGCGGGCATTGATCCGAATTCACGAATCGGCAAACGCCTGATCTATGTGGTCAATCAGCTGATTGGCTTTCCTCGGCATCTGTCGCAACATGTCGGCGGCATGGTCATTACGCAAGGGCCGTTATGTGAATTGGTACCCATTGAAAATGCGGCCATGCAAGACCGTACGGTGATTTGCTGGGACAAGAATGACCTGGATGACTTGGGGATTTTGAAGGTCGATTGTTTGTCACTGGGGATGTTGACGGCCATTCGCAAATGTTTTGACATGGTGAAGCAACATTATGGTCAAACGTGTTCGTTGGCTTCGATTCCAGAAGGAGACAAAGCGGTTTATGACATGATCTGTGATGCCGATACCATGGGCGTGTTTCAGATTGAAAGCCGAGCTCAGATGAGCATGCTGCCTCGCCTGAGGCCTCGTTGCTATTACGACTTGGTCATTGAAGTGGCCATCGTGCGTCCCGGGCCCATTCAAGGTCAGATGGTGCACCCTTACTTGCGGCGAAGAATGGGCCAGGAGCAAGTGCGGTTTCCCAACGCGGAAATTGAACGAGTGTTAAAGAAGACGTTGGGCGTGCCGATCTTTCAAGAACAGGCCATGCGCCTGGCGGTGGTGGCAGCGGGATTTACGCCGGGTGAAGCGGATCAATTGCGTCGAGCGATGGGAGCGTGGCGACGACAGGGCGTGATTGAACAGTTTCAACGCAAATTGACCGAAGGCATGTTGGCCAATGGCTTGAGCCAAGAGTTTGCCGAACAGGTGTTTCGGCAGATTCGTGGATTTGGTGAATACGGTTTTCCCGAATCACACGCGGCCAGCTTTGCTTTGCTGGTGTATGTTTCCGCTTGGTTGAAGCATTATTTTCCAGCAGCCTTTGCCGCATCGTTGATCAATAGTCAGCCCATGGGTTTTTATGCGCCTTCTCAGTTGATTCGCAACGCTCAAGAACATGGCGTTCAAGTGCGGCCGATCGATGTCAATTGCAGCCAGTGGGATTGTTCGCTGGAACGCTTGGATGACGGTGAACGATCCGATATCGGTGAATCGTCGATTCGCCAAGACGTTCCGGCATGTGCTTTGCGGTTGGGGTTTCGGCTGATTCGCGGCTTTCAAATGGAACATGCGGAAAAAATCATGGCAGCGCGAAGCGACGGACCGTTTGGTTCGCTACACGATTTTAGTCGGCGGACCGGATTGAGTCGGAAAGTGGTGATGCAGTTGAGCGAAGCAGATGCGTTTGGCAGTGTCGGATGTCGGCGACGCACCGCGTTGTGGGAGGCAATGAGTCAAGAGACGAGCGGGAAAGAGATGCCGCTGTTTGACGGATTGGCAGCCGATGCCGACGATGCGATTGCGCTGCCGCAAATGCCGGCCTTGGACGAAGTTTTTGCCGACTACGATACCACGGGGCTGTCATTGAAGTCGCATCCGCTGGCCTTTTATCGCGAACAATTGAACGAATTGCGAATTACGCCGCATGAAAAGTTGGAAACTTTGCGAGACAAACAATTTGTGCGAGTAGCCGGGTTGGTTATTTTGCGACAGCGTCCCGGTACGGCTAAGGGAATTACGTTTGTGACGCTGGAAGATGAAACGGCAGTCGCCAATTTGGTGATTCGTCAAGAAGTCTGGGACCGCTATTATAACGTGGCCCGTCGTAGCCCCGCATGGGTTGCTCATGGTACATTGGAGTCTCGTTATTCGGTCATTCACATTGTAGTGCATCGACTGGAAGACCTTGCAGAAAGATTGAATGCCGCTCAGCGACCTATTGCGTTTAAATCACGCGACTTTCGCTGATCGTCCAATCGATGCAACTCAATTCCGATTTCAGGAGAACAAAATAATGTCAAATCTTTGGCTGGCACTGGCCGTTATCACGGTCGGTGGTCTTGCGTTGCCTGGGCAGTCACCCCTGACTGCTAATGAAACCAATCTGCAGCAACCGTTGGCGGCTATTCGAAACGTACAGGTTCAAGGAGAAGGGCACGCGTCCGCGATGGAAGCGTGGAAAACACTTTCGACACGAAGTGTGCAAGACGTTCCAGCGATGCTCAAAGGCATGTCGCCTGACAATGATTTGGCCAATAATTGGTTGCGAATGGCCATCGACACCGTGATTGACCACGGCATCAGTGATGGACAATCGGTACCGCTGGACGCGATGGAACAGGTGTTGGCCGACACAAACAATCCGGCTCGAGGACGCGAATTGGCGTATGAATGGCTGACCAAATTAGACAAGACGGCGGACCGACGCTGGTTGCCCAAGATGCTGAATGACCCCAGTTTGGACTTGCGTTGGAAATCGGTCGATGCCGTGCTGGCAAATGCCAAGCAGTTGCAGGAAAATGGCCAAGCCGCTGAATCGCTTCAGCAATACAAGACAGCCTTACTGGCCGCCAGAAATGTAGATCAGATCAAAACAGCCGCTCAAGCATTACGTGATGGTGGTGACGAGGTTGATCTGACTCGGCTGTTTGGTTTTCTCACATCGTGGCATCTGATCGGGCCTTTCGACAATCGAGACAAACAGGGATTTGATCGAGATTATCCGCCGGAAGGTTCGGTCGATTTGTCGGCAACTTATATGGGCAAGGAAGACTCGCAGGTGGCCTGGAAAACGCATCAAACGTCAGATGAATATGGACTAGTCGATTTGAACGAAGCGGTTGGTAAGAACATGGGTGCCGCCGCGTATGCCGTGACGACGTTTGTTTCGAATGAGTCGCAGCAAGTCGACATTCGTTGGGGATCTACCAATGCGAATAAAGTTTGGTTGAACGGAGAACTGTTAGGTTCTAATCATGTCTACCATTCTGGTGATGGTATTGATCAGTATGTGGCCCAAGGCCAATTGAAAGCTGGTGAAAACATCATCTTACTGAAGGTTTGTCAAAACGAACAAACCGATAGCTGTATGCAAGATTGGAATTTTCAGATCCGAATTTGCGACGAATTGGGAACCGCCATTCATTCCGCCAAGTAACGCGACGGACGAACATAAGGAACAAAACAATGCGCACTGCCAAACGATACATTCGATTTACCTGGCTGTTGTTCGTGCCGCTACTGATGGGCGCGGACTGGAGTCAATTCCGTGGGCCTGGTGGCAACGGTGTTTCTTCGACGACTAAGGTGCCTACCAACTGGAGCGATCACTTTGCGTGGACGGCGGATCTGCCAGGTCGAGGCCCTTCGAGTCCCATCACGGTGGGTGATCAAGTCATTGTGACCGCCTCCAGCGGACCGAATCAGGATCAGCTGCACGTACTAAGTTTTGACGCCAAATCTGGTGGACTGAACTGGCATCGCAAAGGTTGGGCGACCGGTCGAACGTTGTGTCATCCGTCCAGTGCCAATGCCGCGCCGACTCCGGCCAGTGACGGCCAGCAGATCTATGCGTTTTATTCGTCCAACGATTTGATCTGCTTGGACTTGCAAGGCAATCTCAAATGGTTTCGCGGGCTAGGTGCAGACTATCCCAAAGCGGGAAACGACGTCGGTATGTCTTCGTCACCGGTTGTTGCTGCAGAAACCGTGGTGCTGCAAATCGAAGGTCAGAACGATAGTTTTGTCGTTGGTATTGATACTAGTAATGGTGAAACTCGCTGGCGACTAGATCGCCCCAAAGAATCGAATTGGTCGTCACCGGTGACCATGAAGTCGCCGGACGGAGTGGACTTGGTGTTGCTGAAAGGGAGTGACGGCCTGACCGCTCGGAATATTGTGACAGGCGACGAAGTCTGGTCGTACAAAGTGGCTGCTGGTGGTATTCCTTCCGTTTTGGTGCAGGGCAATTTGGTGTTCTTACCGAGTGACGAATTGATTGTGTTAGACGCATCGCAAATAGTGGACGGGCAGCCAGAAGTGAAGTGGGCCAGTAATCGAGTGCGGCCGGGGCCGGCCAGTCCGCTGATTGCTGGCGGAAATGTCGTCGCTTTGGCTCGGAACATTCTGACGTGTGCCGACGCGGAATCGGGCGAATTGAAATGGCGACATCGCTTGGAAGGTGATTTTTGGGCATCGCCCGTGTTGGCAGGCAATCGCATTGTTTGCGTTAATTTGGCCGGACAGGCTCATGTGGTAGAGTTTTCCGATGACGCGGCCGAAACAATCGCCACGTATGAATTCGGAGAAACACTGCAAGGAACGCCCGCTTTGGCGGACGATGGAGTCTATGTGCGAAGTGACGCCAAGTTGTGGAAAGTAGGGGAGTCCCAGTAGTTTCGATGGATCAGATTGAAATTCAATGTGCCAAATCAGTGGGTGGACAGATTCGTCCGCCTGGTTCCAAGAGTATCACCAATCGAGCTTTAGTCTGCGCGGCTTTGGCTAACGGCATTTCGACGCTAACCGGCGCACTCGATAGCGATGATACTCGAGTGATGATTGACGGCTTGAACCAGTTAGGAATTCCGGTTCGAACCAATGAAGCCAGAACGACGCTCACCGTGGAAGGGCAGGGCGGCGCGATTCCGGCCGAATCAGCCGACATTTTCATTGGAAACAGTGGCACCACCGTGCGATTTTTGGCCAGCTTGGTCAGTTTAGGCAACGGCAACTATCGGCTGGATGGCGTTGAACGAATGCGGCAACGTCCGATTGCGGATCTAGTGGATGCATTGCGATCTTTGGGCGTCGATATTCAATCGGAACGAGGAACGGGATGTCCACCTGTTGTGGTGCACGCCAATGGAATTTCTGGTGGTGATGTATTGATAGGCGGTGGTATTTCTAGCCAATATCTCAGTTCGCTGATGATGGCGTCGCCGCTGGCACAAAATCCTGTTCGCATTGCCATCAAAGATGAATTGGTATCGAAGCCTTACGTCACCATGACCGCTCGGATCATGGAAGCCTTTGGTGCTGTTTGTGAAAATCATGAATTTCATGAATTCTTCATACCGCCGGCAGCTTATCAGGCTCGCAATTATGAAATTGAACCAGACGCTTCGGCCGCCAGCTACTTTTGGGCGGCTGCCGCAATTTCGGGTGGTACGGTCAAGGTTCTGGGGCTCACCAAAGACGCATTACAGGGTGATGTGGCGTTTGTAGACTGTCTTGCTCAGATGGGCTGCCTGATCACTGAAGAACCGGATGGGATGGCGGTGACCGGGCCTTCACAGCTAAACGGAATTGACGTGGATATGAATGCCATCAGCGATACGGTGCAGACGCTCAGCTGTGTGGCGTTGTTCGCGAACGGGCCGACTCGAATTCGAGGTGTAGCACACAATCGCCATAAGGAAACGGATCGAATTGGAGATCTGGCGACCGAATTGCGTAAATTCGGCGTTCGCGTAGATGAATTTGAAGATGGCCTGTGTGTTCATCCTGGCGAATTGCACGGTGCCGAAATCGACACCTATGATGATCATCGCATGGCGATGAGTCTAACACTTCCTGGGTTGCGCATTCCTAACGTTTTAATCCGAGATCCTGGGTGCACCTCCAAAACGTATCCTCGTTACTTTGAGGACTTGGCGCAGATCTGTCGATTTTGAACCGGCGCATCATTTTTTGTTCCAGTATCGTACTCAGGACGCTTGGAGCGTGTGATCTACAAATTATACTAGGTGACCTTGGGAATGGAATCTTACCCAGTGACCGTTGGCGAATCGGAATGTCTGGTTGTGAGGAAAGAAGGAGGCGTTGGAATATTGATATGGTTTGATTGGCATCATGAAATCTTCAAAGAGCAGGAATTGCGTTGTCGAATGTTTGGAAGACCGATGTGTTTTGGCTGTTGCTCAACTGGGGACGGTGTTGCCGCTGGGCGATTCCATTACCGCCACCAAGTCAGCGGATTGGTACACGTACCGGTATGAACTATGGAAAGATTTCATTGATTCGGATGTCGATTTCGAATATGTCGGTTCGGTTCGGGACTCCAATCAAGGTTTTCCAAGCTATCAAGGGCAAAGTTTTTATCCCCAATTTGTTTCGCATGAAGGGCATCATGGTTGGACAACGGCCCAGATTCGTAGTGCGTTGCCTGGCTGGTTGACAAACTATGATTCGGATGTTGTGCTGCTCCATCTGGGGACCAATGACGCCTTACGAAACGTGTCGCTGTCGACCACCATGCAAAATTTAGAGCAAATCATTGATTTGCTTCAAAACGATCAGCCAAACACTACAATCTTTATTGCCCAGGTCCTGCCCACCAATCGAGGTGCGGACGTCAACCAGCGAATTCAGGATCTTAACCGTGCCATTGCCGTTCAGGCACCAAGTTGGTCTACGGCCACGTCCGCCGTGATGGTAGTGGATCAGCATACTGGTTTTGATCCTGTGGCTCAGACTTATGATCGTTTGCATCCGAATCGGTCCGGACAGGAACATCTGGCCAGCCGATGGCATGATGCTGTCTATCAATGGCTAGAAGAAACGGGACGCATTGGGCAACCGCCTGTGGAACCGCCGCCGCCGCCGGTTGAGCCACCGCTAAGCGAGCGAGACGAAGTATTGATTCGCAATAATCAAACCGTGACAGCCGTGCAATGGGATGGATTCGACGCAACGGACCGTGGCTTGGGAGCATTCGAATTGTCCGGTCCGTGGTCCCCGTTCGTATATGGAGATGTCGATGGAGATGGAAAGCAAGACGTGGTGGCTCGAAATGCAGACGGCGAATGGTTTGTGGGCAATGCCAGCCAGTCACAGTTCGTGCGTTGGGGCCGATGGTCAACGGCCGTCGATTGGGAGTATCTGCAGCTGGCAGATTTGAACGGAGATGGAAAGGATGACTTGCTGGGTCGAGTTGTTCAGTCTGGTCAATGGTGGGCCGGTCTGGCCGGAAACGACGGTTTGCAAAACATGCTATGGGGCCGGTGGTCAACGGCGGTTGACTGGGTGGACGTGTTAGTAGGCGACGTTAACGGCGATGGCTTGGATGATGTAACTGGCCGCGTGCAGCAGAGCGGTGACTGGTGGACTGGCGTGTCTTCGCTGGATGGTTTTACAAACGAAAAGCGAGGGCGTTGGTCAAATCGAGTCAACTGGCAGGATGTTCGTCTGGCGGATGTGGACGGAAACGGTGCCTTCGATCTGGTGGGGCGAACCGACCAATGGCACGAATGGTGGGTCGGGCTTTCTGATTCGCTCCAATTCACGAATCAGAGATGGGGACGCTGGGACGATGCCGACTGGGGGACGCCGGTTGTCATCGACTTTGATCAGGATGGCAACCAAGATCTGGTAGCGGTCAAGCGAGACGTTAAGGAAGCGTATGTCTTGTTGGCCGATCCAATTGAAGCCGCGTTTCAAACTTTAGAATTGGGGCGGTGGGCCACCGATAGCTCCTTGAGCTTCATTGCGGTTGGCGATGTCAACGGCGACCAGAAAAATGACATCGTCACTGCGGACTCGCTGAATGGCACCATCGATGTCTTGCTTGCCGACGGCACTGCCTGGCAAGCGGTTTCGTGGCCGGTTTCTTTTTCGCTAGTGGGAACCATCCAGCTTGATGTCGGTGATGTACTGTAGTCGAGCGGACTATTCGGTAGCCGCGGCATAACATTTAATTCGTTCACGTTACGGTTCGACACGCATTCGTACTTGGGCCAAATAGATGCACGTCTTTTCTTCATGCGATGAATAGTAGCTGATCCACAGCAGGCCGTTGTGCCAGATCATGCCGGCATAGCTGGTGTCACCGCCGGACGGTAAATCTAGCAACGGTGTCAACCGAGCCGTTTTTGGATCCAAGATCAAGACGCTGGTGCGAACCGGCTTATCATACAATCGGCCCACGGCAATCCACTGGCCGCTGGGCAACTGCAGAAAATTGGGGCCGCCCAAACGCGTGTTAGTATCTTGCCAATTCCAATCGGAATACGGAGCCTGGGCCGTGCCGAGATAAGCGGTATTGCCTTCCGCTCCGTCACGACGATGCAGACAATAGGCGGTCCCATCCTGAGCAAAACGGATGCGCGCTTCCGTCGGCCATCCACCGGCTGACAGAAGTTCGGCAGCCACTGTTTCGTAATCAACGCCATTAGACGTTTTCAGCAGCGAACTGTACGGTTTGCCATCGGGAGTCGCGTAACTAACGCCGTATGCTTGATTGCCAAACCAGGTCACTCGCCACAACCAACGTCCTGGAGGAATCACAATTTGGGGACGACTGAATCGACGCCATCATCGGAAAAACTGACAAACGTGCTGGTGCGCCGCTGATTATCTTGATTCTGTTGTACGCCACCCAGCACCATCAAACGATTGTCGGGTGTGACGCTCACAGCGGCGTCGCGCAGGTCCAGTTCGGGCAAAGAAAGTGTCGTCGATTCGGTCCATGTCTTACCATCCTTGGATGAGATCACGCACAAGACTCCGTTATCGCCGGCGTGATGCTCTCCTTCGCGAAAGGCACAATACATGGTGTCTTTCCATAATGCCAAGTCGGTAAACGCATTGTGCGGCTTGCGGTCCCAGATACGCTTGGAGTCCACCAGTTCCGCCGTGATCTTGGCTTGGGCCCACGCCGATTGGGAAAAAACGCTGCCAAGTCCAATGCACAGAATCAGTCGGCAGATGATGGTCGGTCGCATGGTATTGCCTCGCTGGGATTCGGAAGTTGGAAAACCGCGAATATCGTGACACAATCTGTTTCCCGTCGCAACACAGTGGGCAAAAACGATTATATTCAAGCCATCCGGCTTGGCGAATGAATCGTGGATGATACTTCAGCCACATGGCCGATCTTGTAGTTTCGGTTCGAACCTGTTTTATCCTGTTGCTGAAGGCGGTTATGCGTCCCAGTCGAATTCGTCACAATTTGAAAACAATTTGCCATCGCTGGTAACAACGCTGCATTTTCTGGATGAAGGGCTGTTTGAAATGACCAGCCTGATGGGCTTTGACGGCATTTGGTTAGATTTGGAACATCATAGCGGTAGCGATGAAACGGCGGCACGCATGATGCGAGCTGTTCGGTGCGGTACGTCAGACGTGGTCGTGCGACCGGCTAAAGGAGAATTCCTGCGGATAGGTCGGCTGTTGGAAGCTGGGCTGACGCCATTATGTATCCGCAGTGTGATAACGCGACGGAAGCCGAACAGTTGGTGCGGTGGGTCAAGTTTCCGCCGATGGGCCGCCGAGGATTTGACGGAGCGAATGCAGATGTCCTTATCTATCACAACCGATTTCGGAATACGTTGCCGAAGCCAATCAACGAAATGTCGTGATCGTACAGATTGAAACGGCCGCGGGGCTAGACGCTGTCGAGTCGATTGCCAAAGTACCCGGTGTCGACATTCTGATGATGGGACCGGCCGACTTGAGTTTGCAGTTGGGCGTGCCGGGGCTATTTGAACATGCATTGTTACGTGACGCCGCGCCGAATTGCGTTGGCTGCCAAGGAAAACCACATCGCTTGGGGCCGTCCCGCCGGTAGTGTAAATCAAGTTCAGCAGCTCATGGACGAAGGCGCAACGTGGATTTGCTTTGGGGCTGACATTGTATTCGTTAAATCGGCGTTGGAAAAAATGCAAGCCGACTTAAAACCGTTCGGATTCGAATTCAAAAGTCAGCTTGGATAATAAGGCGTCTTATGTTGCGTACGCTGATTGTGGGCGTTGGTTCGATTGGCGAACGGCATCTTCGCTGTTTCGCACAGACCCAGCGTACAGAACTGGCTATCTGCGAATCCAACACTTCGTTGCTCCATCGCGTCCAAGATGAATATGCAGTTACTTCGGCATATGCAAATCTGGATGCTGCGTGGAACGATCGATTCGATCTGGTCGTCATCGCCACACCGGCTCACCTGCATTTGCCAATGGCCACAGCCGCTGTTCGGCAAGGTTCGCACGTGCTGATCGAAAAGCCATTGTGCGTTTCTGCCAGCGATTTGGAGTTGCTGCAAGCAGAAGCGAAACATAGCGAACGCCACGTCATGGTAGCGTATGTCTTGCGTCATCATCCGCTTCTGGAATGGATGAAACGACGCATGCAGAAGGACGAATTTGGGCGACCGCTGCATTTGCAAGTCACCAGCGGCCAGCATTTTCCCACCTATCGACCGGCCTACCAGTCCATCTATTACTCGCAGCATGCCACCGGAGGCGGAGCCATTCAAGACGGGCTGACTCATTTGCTGGATTTGGCGCAATGGTTGATCGGGCCGGTGGACCAATTGGTGGCAGATGCCAGCCATCAACAGCTGGAAGGAGTCTCCGTGGAAGACACGGTGAATGTGATCAGTCGGCACGGCAGTGCGTTGGCCAGCTTTGCGTTTAATCAGTATCAGGCACCCAACGAAACGTCGCTGACTTGCGTGTGCGAACGGGGCACGTGGCGTTGGGATCATCACTTGAATTCGTTAGCCTGGAAATTCGATCCGGCCGAACCGTGGCAGCGTCGAACGGAAGAAGACTTACTACGAGATACCTTGTTCGTTCGACAAGCGAATGCCGCGTTGGATGTGGTCGCGGGCCAAGCGATACCTCGGTGTTCGCTGGATGAAGCCTATCAAGACTGGCGAGCGGCCATGGCTATTTTTGAATCAATGCAGCGTCGCTCGTGGGTCCGTGTGGCCGAGATAGAACCGTCGTACAAACCGCGTTGGGATTAACGAAAGGAAACCGATGCACTTGGACGCAAAGCTGGTCGGCACGCCGGTTGCGGAACTGGACACGCCGGTATTGTGCTTGGAGTTAGATGCATTTCAGCGAAACGTCGAATACATGATGAACGTCTGTCGCCAGCAGAAAATTTCCTGGCGACCGCATGCCAAGTGCCACAAATCGTCCTGGATTGGGCAACAGTTGGTAGCCGCCGGTGCCATTGGTTTGACCTGTGCCAAGTTGAGCGAAGCGGAAGTCTTTGCTGCCGCAGGAATCACGGATCTATTAATCGCCAATTTGATTGTCGGATCACAAAAACTGAGTCGCTTGGCCAAACTGACGGAAGTTGCGCGTCCCATCGTTTGTGTTGACCACGTGCGACATATCGAACTTCTTGAAAACGCCATGGCGTCGGCAGGGCGAACCGTCCGTATCTTGATTGAAGTAGAAATCGGCATGAAACGAGTCGGCGCCGAACCGCAATGCGTTCCCGAACTGGCTCGGCGAATTGCAGATTCGTCCCATCTGGAATTCGCTGGTTTGATGGCGTATGAAGGTCATCTGTTGACCATCGACGATTTGGCAACCAAGGAAACGGCCATTCGTCGCGCCATGGGAATCGCTGTGGAATGTCGTGATCAGTTGCAGGAACAGGGGATCGCGTGTGACATCTTGTCTGGTGGCGGGACGGGTTCGTTCCCGATCACCAGTCGAATTGACGGAATCACGGAACTGCAAGCGGGCGGCGCCATCTTCATGGACGCGTTCTATCGGCAGCATTGTCAGATTGACGCTTTGGAATTTGCTTTGACCGTGCCGGCGACGGTTGTGGGCCGGCCGGCCAAGGATCGAGCGATCATTGACGCTGGACGCAAGACGCTGAATTCCGAGATCTGTCTGCCGTGGATTGCGGAATCAAAGGACGACCGGGCGCTTCACGTGCTTTCCCTTTCTGCCGAACACGGAACCGTCCACGTGGGCCCAAACGCCGAGCTGCAAATCGGTGACCGATTGACGTTGATTCCGGGTTATGCCGACTTAACCGTTTGTCTGCATAACCAAATAATGGCGGTGCGAAATGGTGTTGTGGATGGCGTCTTGCCATTGGAAGCTCGAGGCCATTTGACGTAGCCATCTACGCCATTCCACACGCCTGGACTGGTTGTGCCGCATGCAGCGAAAACACGCGATTTTTGCCAGCGGAATGCTATAGTTCAGAAGGTACCACGGTCTTATGGCATAGGGACGCTTCTGAATGCAAGATTCAACGCAGGAATCGGCGGAATGGTCTGACCCAGAACCAACCGTTTCGTTGGCTGTTGGTCGATCAGGATCGGACAACCGTCCCGACAGGGACACCAAACGAGCGGACATGAGCGCGTCGGAAACGTTACCGGCCAAGCCTGGAATCTCGTTAGAGGCCACGCCGAACGCAAGCGTTGGAGAGGCAGATTCGGATCGAACCACTTGTTTGTCCGGTTCGAACCTGGACGACGAGTCGGACGTTTGCACTTTAGCCGAATGGCAACTCGGTTTGACCAAGCCCGAACAGCATCGGTATCAGGAGCGAGACGAAATTGGTCGAGGTGGCTGGGGAGTCGTGCATCGAGCGGTGGATCGGCAATTTGGCCGAGACGTTGCGGTCAAGACGCTGAACCAAAAAACGGTCAACAAACAGGCCGTACAGCAGCGGTTTGTCCACGAAGCCATGGTGACGGGCCAGCTGCAACATCCGGGGATTGTCCCGGTGTACGAACTGGGTAGGGAAACAGATTCAGAAGCGCCGTTCTTTGTGATGAAGCTTCTGCAAGGCCAAACGCTGGCGGAAGTCATCCAGCAGCACCACCAAGCGGAATCGCGTGACAAGATTGTGTCACTGCGGAATCTCTTGCAGCGATTTGTGGACGTGTGCAACGCGGTGGCGTACGCGCACGACAAGGGCATTATTCATCGCGACCTGAAGCCGTCAAACGTGATGGTCGGTGAATTTGGTGAAACCGTGGTCGTCGATTGGGGCTTGGCTAAGCGTATTCTGGTTAATGAAGAAACCTCTGACCTTGATTTTCACGAATGCCCATCCGAACCTTTTGAATCTGACACCGCAAACGAAACGCCAGGGCCGCAAAATGTTTCACATACGCGCATGGGCCAAGTTGTCGGTACGCCCAGCTACATGGCTCCGGAACAAGCACGCGGCGAAATTGACCGCTTGGACGAACGCTCAGACGTTTATTCGCTGGGTGTGATGTTGTACACCATTTTGGTCGGACGGTCGCCCTTTCGCGCAAGCGATGTGACGACAACCTTGGAAATGGTCAAGCGAGGCGACTATCGGAAGCCGCGAGAAATGAATCAGGCGGTCGCCAAACCGTTAGCCGCCATCAGTACCATGGCCATGGCGTTAGATTCGAAGGACCGTTATCAGTCCGCACGAAACTTGGCCGCCGATGTCAATGCGTGGCTGGCGGGAGAACCCGTTTCTGCTTATCGAGAATCTCTTTTCGCTTCTGTCATGCGTTGGTGTCGAAAACGCCCCGTCATCGTCTCTACAGCTTTCGCGATCGTCACCACGTTGGCACTTTCGGCAAGTGTCGCGTCGGTGCTGATCGGCCGGTCTCATCAACGTGAACGTTCGGCCAGAATCGATGCCGTGGCCGCGCAGCAACAAGCTGTCCGCTCCAAACATCTGGCTCTGCAAAACCTCCAGGAATCGCGGCAGGCTGCCGATCAGTGGCTGCTGGAATTGAGCGGAAATTTGCAGTTTGTTCCGGGGCTTGAATCGTTGCGAATCAAGTTGGTGGATGACGCGCTGGCACATTATCAGCAATTTGCGGATTTGAACTCAGACGACCCTGACATTTGGCGGGAAGCCGTGCGGAATCAATTGCGAGTGGCTGACTTGCTGCTGTTGTCCGAACGCACCGAAGAAGCGCTCCAAGCTTTTCGTGCAGTGGAAAATAGAATCGCCGAATTTCACGCCTCCGCCTCGCACGATTCTCGTCTGGACATGAATGTCGAGCACCTTAATGCCATCATTGGCCAAGTTCTGTGTACCAACAAAACCGACGCAATGGGCGAATGGAATACGCTTCGACAGCTTCGCGATGATTTGGCCGTTCGCAGTTCGCGGTCGGCCGAAAGTCTGGACGATCTGGAAGCGAAAGGCGCCATCGGCCGAGCGTCCCTGGTGGTGGCGCGCTGCTACGTCCTGCAGCAAGATTGGCAAGCCGCAGCCGTCGAACTTGGTCGGGCCCAAAGTGAATTGGAACCATTGGTTTCGCTTCGTCCCGAGCGTTTTTATTCACTGTGGGATACGGTGCTTCGTGAATTTGCAGAGGTTCGTACGAATCAGGGTGAATGGGACGCCGCGGTTCGCCTGTACGAACAACGGATCTTGGGCCTTTCACAGCGATTGGAAGAAGATGGACAGCGGATTGATTGGTTGGAACAACGGGCCGTGGCCAAGATGAAATGTGCCAACCTGCAACAGTCGTGGCAGAATTGGTCCCAGGCAGAGAGTCTATATCGATCCGCCACCGATGATTTGAAGGCCAGCTGGGAGATGATGTATGGTTCGCATGTCCAAAATGAAAATCTGGCCATCGCCGAAGCGAACTTGGGAATGATTGCCGTGGCCAATCAGCGAGCGGACCAGGCAGTTTCTCATTTGCTGGACGCCAAGGAGACGTATTTCTCGGCTGTGCAACAGCACGGCGCTACGGGCGAACGACTGGGACGGATGGCCGAAATCACCAGCGAATTGGCTCATGCTCTTTCGCAGCTGGGCGACGCATCGGCGGACGAACAATATCAACAGGCGGAACGAGTATTCGAGCATCTACGCAGTGAAGGACTGCAAACGCCCGGTGAACGTCAACGAGAACTCGACATGCGTCAACAGTGGGCTCGTTACTTGGCGTCGCAATTTCGAACCAATGAAGCCGCATACCAGCTAGATCAATGTGTCAAGATCTTGGCAGTGGACGATGCGCTGCAGAATAGTTGGGTGGTGTTCGGCTTGGCACTGACTCGGTACGAATTGCAATTACCTACGGCCGATGTGAGTAAGGAAACGATCGAAACGGATGTGTTTGCAAAGTTGCATCATTGGATGTTGCAAACGGAATCAGTATCCGAAAGGTCGGCGTGCCTGGAGCGATTGACTTGGCATGTGGCAGAAGGACGAGCGAATGTGGATGCTGCGACCTTGACGGCATTGAAACACAGTGTGAACGGTAATTCGTTTGGATTGGATCGCGTTCGCGACGAAGCACTTGCGGTCTTGGCGTGGCGATTGGGCGAAGCAGACCGCTTGCACGCGTTGGTCCAACGTCTGTTAGATCACAATTGGGAACCTTCCGCTCGTACGCTCGGACTGGCCTCGCTTGCTGCCAAACAGTCCGAGAATGTGGGACAGTCAGATCTGTTCCGCGAACGCTTGCAGCGGCTAGCCGAACGATTGCCTCAAGATCTTGGCGTGAAATTTTGGCTTGGGCAAACTTTAGGCAGCGGTGGCGTTGAACGCTGATTCACCACAACCGGTACAACTGTTCCGAATTTTCTGGCTTGCCGTGACTGCCTAATACCATCTTTGCAGCAGCAACTGGGCGTCTGCTTGGCTGCGACCGATACTCCCCAGCAACCGTCGCGCCGTTTCTTTACAACTGCCAGCATCAAGCTCTCGACACGCGCGCTGACTACCGTCATCTTCGCTTGAAGGAGCTTGCTGGAATGATGTTTGGCCATTGGGGACGACAAGCGTTTCGCATCGGGTGTGCGACGTTTCTGGTGACGCTTGTGTCCGGCGTGACCTGGGCTCAGAGTGATTCTGCTTCGGATGATTCGTCAGAAGGCGTCGTCCGGTTTGTTCAGTTTCAGCCGAATTCGCCTATTGCGCCGGTGGAACGCAACAGCACTGCGAATGCGAGCGGCGACGCCATTAGCAATCGCAATCCAGCCCAGTCGGCGAATACTACCGACCAGTCGAATCGGCGGCAACAAGTCATTAACAACGGATTCGAATTGTTTGGCGAAGTCAATCAATTGGATCGCCTGTCGGAAGGACGACGTGCTCGAGCGTTCAGTCCCGGAGCCAGCGCCGTCTTTGGTAGCGAAGCCAAGGTTCGCATCACGTCCGACGTCGGAAGTCTGCTGAAGAAGTCCATCTCTTCACAAGGTGTCGCCACGCAAAATCGAACGCCGATTGTGACTGATTCGCGAGTTCGCGGACAACGAGTGGGACAGGTGTTGGCCTCCGGATCGTACTGGGCTCCGGCTCGCATGGATCTGGACACCATGATGAACAAGATGGATTCCCGTTTGATTGATGACGCGATTGTCATCAAGGGTCCGTACAGCGGTCGATATGGTCCGGGCTTTCGGTTTGTCGATATTAGCCTGATCGAAACGCCTCGGTATGAAGACGGCTACCAAACGCACGGCAGCACCAGTTTTGATTACATTGACAACGGCGAACAATCCTACGGTCGTCAGTCAGTGTGGGGTGGTTCCGACAGTTGGGGCTACCATGTCAGTTACGGGCATCGCACGGGAAATGATTACGAAACGGGTGCCGACACTCTGATTCCCAGCAGTTACAAATCGCGAGATTTGTTTGTGGCGTTGGGTTCCGATTTAAGCGAATCGTCCAAAGTGGAATTCAACTATCTTCGCTTGGATCAAACCGATTTAGAATTTCCAGGTTTAGTGTATGACCTTCGCTACTTAGGGACCGAAGGGTACGAACTGCGTTATCTGAACGATTGTCCGCTGATCGGGGATGCGTTCACTTCTGAAGTTTGGTTCAATCGAACTCGCTTCCACGGTGACACTCGCAATCCGTCTAAAGCACGTCAAATTCCGTTACTTTCGCAAACGTTGTTTTCGCCCAGCGGTTTTGATGGGTTTGCCATTACCAACGGTGCCGGGAGTTCGTTCGGGCACCGTACAGAATTGTTTTTTGGTGATCGGCAGGGTGACTATTTTTCAGTTGGCACTGATGTAATCTTGCTGCGCCAAGGGCTGAATGATATCGAACCGTTGTTACCTTCGGACAATAATTTTCCTATTCCACCATCTGAGTCAGTGGATGTTGGTTTCTTCATTGAAGATCACGAACAAATCAACGATTGGCTGGGGATTACGGCGGGCATGCGAGGTGACGTGGTGACTGCCGAGGCGGCTCGATCCGTAGTGGGTGTGCCCGGTTCGGTTCCCGATTTCTTTTTGGAGGGAACGGATCAAACGTTTGGCTTGTGGATGGCTTATGTGACAGCTCAGATCGAACTGACCAATCATTGGCAGGCAACATTTGGCGGTGGGTATGGCGAACGACCGCCGACACTGACCGAACTGTACGCCATGTCTTCGTTTATCGGCAGTTTGCAACGAGGCTTCACGTTCTTGTTGGGAGACCCCGGACTGGACAAGGAACGCGTTACGCAATTTGATGTGGGTTTGAACGCCAAGTACGATCGATTGCGAGGTGGCATTAACGGCTATTATTCGTGGGTGGATGATTTCATTACTTACGATTTGTTCGCCCCGTCAGGCGGCCTTGGCAGTTTTCCGGCTGGTGCGGGATTCGTCAATACTTCGCAAGCCATCATTGCCGGCGTCGATGCCTACGGGCAGTTGGAAGCAACAGACGCAATTTCCTTGTTCGGTACGTTCAGCTACGTGGAAGGACGCGACCAAACGGGCAATCGCAACACGTTGTCTTTCACGCCGAATGGTGGTGCACCCGAACCACTTCCCGGCATTCCGCCGCTGGAATCTCGTCTGGGAGTGATTGTGCATGATCCTTCGCCCGACCGAGACTGGGCGGTCGAATTTTCCGCGCGAGTGGTCGATAACCAAGATCGAGTTGCACGGTCGTTGGAAGAAATCGCCACGCCCGGCTTTACCACGTACGACATTCGTAGCTACTGGCGGCTGACTCGTACCGAAACCAGTAGTTGTCTGCTGACTGTTGGCTGCGAAAATATCACCGACAAATTCTACCGAGAGCATTTGGACTATCGCACCGGTCTGGGCGTTTTTCGTCCCGGCGTGAGCGTCTATTCCGGACTGGAACTGACGTATTGATTTTGGGATGCGACCGTTCGTAGTGTTCGTAGTCCCGCCTTTAGGCGGAAATTGCGTTCGATTCCGGCTGAAGCCGGGACTACGAACTGGATTGCGGCCAGCGTTGCTAAAACCGAAATCGCTTCAACCGCAGCGCATTGGTCGCAATCACCAAATCGGACGCCACCATGGCAAAGGCGGCCATGATGGGATGTAGTTGACGCAAGAAGTCCGGTAAATTCGAAAACGGAGCCAGAACGCCGGCGGCAATCGGGATTAACGCCACATTGTAACCAAACGCCCAGAACAGATTTTGTTTGATGTTTCGCAACGTCGCTTGTGACAACTTGATGGCATCTACAGCTCGGCCCAATTCGCCTCGCATCAAAGTCACGTCGGCCGTTTCCATTGCTACGTCAGTGCCGGTGCCAATGGCAATGCCCACATCGGCTTGAGCTGCCGCGCCGGGGCATCATTAATGCCATCGCCGATCATGGCCACAACTTTGCCCTGATCTTGCAGCGTCTTTATTGCGTCCGCTTTGTGTTGCGGCAAGACTTCCGCTTGGAAATCGGCAATGCCCACTTGTCTGGCGATCGCGGTGGCCGTGGCGTGGTTGTCACCTGTGATCAGCAGGACTTGCAGTCCTTGAGCTTGCAAGCGTTTCACGGCGTCGGCCGAATCAGGTTTGATGGTATCTGCCACAGCGATCAGAGCTTGTAATTCTTGGTCCACCGCCAGCCACATGACGGTTTTGGCTTCGGCTTGGCGAGCAGCCGCCGCGTCTCGTAATGACAACGTGTCGATACCTTCTTGCTGCATCAAGCGATCGTTGCCGATCAAGATCTGGTGCGAACCGACGATGGCGCGGAATTCCCTGTCCCGCGACCGATTGAAATTGGTCGGGATGTGAAACGTCTAGCTGCTGTTGCCCAGCGAATTCGATCACCGCCGCCGCGATGGGATGTTCGCTGCCCGCTTCGGCGCTGGCGGCCATTCGCAACAGTTCGGCTTCGGAATAATGGGAATTGGAAACGGTCATAAAATCGGTCACTCGCAAACGACCTTCGGTCACCGTGCCCGTCTTATCTAGTACTACAACGTCGACGTCTTGGATGCGCTGCAGGGCTTCGCTGGACTTGAACAAAATGCCGTTTTCCGCGCCGCGGCCCATGCCTACCATCACGGCCAGCGGCGTGGCTAGGCCCATGGCACACGGGCAACTGATTAACAGAACGGCAAGCATTCTGAGCAGCGCCGGAGTTAATTCGCCTTGCGAAAACCACCAAATGGCAAATGTCCCGATTGCCACCGCCAAGACGATCGGCACAAAGATGTTGCTGATCTTGTCGGCCAACTGTTGGATAGCGCTTTGCTCGATTGAGCTCGTTCCACCAGCTTGATAATCTGTGCCAACGCCGAATCTTTTCCGACCGAAGTGGCTTGGACGGTGAGCATACCCGAGCGGTTAATCGTGGCGCCAATCACGGGCGAACCAGCTGACTTTTCGACCGGCAGGCTTTCACCTGTGATCATGCTTTCATCTACAGACGAATGGCCCGAAATGACATTTCCGTCAACAGGGATCTTTTCACCGGGCTTGATCACGACCGTATCACCGGATTGGATTTCGCTGACATCGACCTGCGCCTGTTTTCCGTCTTGCAGTACGGTGGCCGTGCGAGCTTGCAGGCCCATCAGTTTCTTCAGTGCTGCATTGGTGCGACCTTTGGCGTTGGTTTCGACAATTCGTCCCAGCAATATCAATGTGATGATGGTAGCGGACGTTTCAAAGTAAACGTGATGGCCCAGCTGCTGCGAACCAAACGTCTTGGCCAACAACACTGCGATGCTGTAGGCGTAGGCGACCGTGGAACCCATGGCCACCAGCACGTCCATGTTGGCGTACTTATTTTTCAAGCTGTTCAAGGCACTGACGTAGTAGTCTTTGCCCACAATAAATTGGACGGGCGTGGCCAACGCGAAGAAAAGCCAATTGACCCAAGCGGCATGCGCCCAATTGCCCCACAGGCCGAAGTCCCGCCCCATACTCAATACAAACAGCGGCACGGTCAGCACGCAACCCAGGGTCAGCAAACGATATTGAGAACGAATCTTGGCCTGTCGTTTGGCTTCGGCGTCGTCGTGTCCGGCGGCCGAATCTTCCACCACGTCGAACCCCAGCGACCGTACGGCTTCGGCAAACGCCTGTTGCCGAGTTTGATCGGGATCGAACGACACGATTGCTCGCTCATTCGGAAAGCTGACTTGTGCCGAAGTCACTCCGCTGATTCCACACAGTGCACCTTCCACTTTGCCCGCACACCCAGCGCAGTGCATTCCCGTAATCGGCAGTTCCACGGTCTTGGTTTTGCTCATGCTGGATTATTCTCTGTGGTGGAGAACGAGTAAATACCAGCGTGGACCGTTTGCGAGGATGGCTTTCCGAGTTAAATGCCAAATAGACGGCTGATGACTTCGAGTTACGAGCTTGCCATGCCACTCCGATAGTTCTATAGAAACTGTTGTTGATGATCTTCGGACAGCTTGCATTTACCAACGAATATGACGAATCCGTTCGCAAGCAACTCACGTCAGTGTTTTACACTCGGCTCGATTTTCGGAGCGAAAAGTGGGGCGCTGGGATCGAAGATTGCGGAGCGGCCGGTCGTTTTTCTTGGATCCACTGATAGTAGTCTTTCATCTGCAGCTTACCGGCCGCGCTGGGATCTAACAGCATGGTCGTGTCCGGATGCATTTGTAACGCACTGGCGGTGACCATGCTGGTGATTGGCCCTTCGACGGCGGCGGCCACGGCCGATGCTTTGTTTTCACCATTGGCCAACAGCAGAATTTTCCGAGCTTCCAGAATCGTACCTACACCCATGGTGATGGCGTAAATCGGCACGTCTTCCGGGCGGTCAAAGAAACGAGCGTTATCCTGGATGGTTTGTTGAGCTAGAGTTTTGATCCGAGTGCGCGAACCCAACGAACTGCTCGGTTCATTAAACGCAATATGCCCATCGGAACCGATCCCCAAGATCTGCAGATCAATGCCGCCCGATTCAACAATCCGATTTTCATACCATTGGCAGAAGGCTGGATAGTTGTCGGTGGTTCCAGAAGGTATGTAAATATTCTGCGGAGCGATATTGATATGCCGAAACAAATTTTCGTGCATAAAGTGGTGATAGCTCTGTGGGTTGTTCTTGGTCAGGCCGACATATTCGTCCAAGTTGAATGACGTGACTTGCGAAAAGTCCAAGCCTTCGTCTTTATGCATGCGAACCAATTCGCGATACAAAGAAAGCGGCGTGCTGCCCGTGGCCAAACCCAAAACGGCGTTGGGTTTCGAATTCAACGTATTTGCCACGATTTTTGCCGCGGCCTTGCCAATCTGTTCGTATTCGGGATAGATGACAATTTCCATGGGTGCTACTTTCGTTTTTCTATTTGTGTGGACCGTTCATTTATGCGGTAGTCTAGAAATTTTCGGTCGCGTCGTGGATCTTAGCCCGTTGCGTTAGCGAGGGACGGTGTAGAGGACCGCTCGCTTACGCTTCGGGCTAGGATTTTGATTTTGGCTAGGATTTCTCGTTCTCGTTGGGGATGAACATCTGAAATTTCAGAACTACTTGCCAGCCGTTTGGGCGAACATCAAGTCGTCCGGGTTGCCTCGAGAAAGCAAGTAGGCGAACAAGTCTTTGACTTCGTCTTGGTTCAGCGCGTTCAGCAGTTGTTCTGGCATCAGCGAAGTGGCAGACGGTTTGTTCGATTCCACGTCAGCTTTCTTGATGGTTTCAATTTTGGTGGCATCTTCCGGATTGATCTGCACAACCAGTTCTTCGTCCGATTCGGAAACAATCCGGCCCGTGACCGTGGTTCCTTTCGACGTTTCAATCACGGACGCTCGATACTGATCCGAAATCACTTTGCTGGGATGGATCAATGATTCGGCCAAGTCCTTGGGGCTGAAACGAGCGGCGACGCTGGTCAAGTCAGGCCCGGTTGCTCCGCCCTGTCCGTCAAATCGATGGCACGTGGCACACTTGGCCGCTGCAAAAGTACGTTTGCCATTTTCAAAGTTGCGAGCAGACAAGTTGCCGCTGACCAATTCCACCACTTGATCCACCGTCCATTCTTGGCCTGGGCCGACGGGCTTGGGAATCTCTTCTGGAGCTGGCGGCGTGTTGTCGGTATTCGATTCGATGGCTAATTTTTCCGCGTCCGACAGATTGTCGAACGCTTCCTTGCGGATGTTTTCAATAAATCCGTTGTAGCTGGCTCCGCCGCTCTTGCCTTTCGCTCCATCCAACCAGGCGAAATATTGCTTGCGTTCATCTAGGGTCCAGCCATAACGCATGTTTCGCAGGACAAAAGCAAAATGCAGTTTTTGGATTTCTGGCTGATTGGACAACATGGCAGCAATCGTGTCGCCATAACCTGGGTTACGTTCCAGCAGATCCTTGGCGGCGAACCGGCTGGGCGCGTAGTCACGTTGCATCAACGTCAGCGTCTTTTGAATCACAGTGGGCGAATTCAAATAGACTAAGACGCTAGACAACTCCGTGTTCAGTTCATCTTCGCCAGCGGGATATTGCGGATCCAATTGCGCCACGACGGATGCTTCCATGTTGCGGTCGGGTTTTCCAAGTCGAATAAACGCTAACGAGTATGTTCGCAAGAGCGCCAGTTGTCCTTCGGTATCCAATAAATTGAAGTCGGTGTCCAACAGCGCGGCAACTACTTTGGCTTGGATCTCGCGCTGCTTTGTTTCGTCCGAAATCTGATCACTGGTCGCTCGAACCAAACCGACCAAGCCTTCAATGCGTCGGCGAGCCTTCGTGTCTTCTAGAACTCGATCCATCCACAATTCGATTGAACGACATTCCAGAGCCAAACGAGCGGCGTAGCGAATGTGTCGGTCGGCATGTCCTAGAGCGTCCCAAACCACTTGCATTTGACTGTCAGAAAGTTCCGCAACTTCGCGTTCGCCCGCTGCATTCACGGTGGGGTGATACGATTCAATCAACCGTCGAAGTTGCCGCAACGCTCGATCCTCTGTTTCCATTTCCGGTTTACTGGTCGATTCGTCACCCACATAGGTCACTCGGTAAAGCGCCGACTGAGTGCCTCGTCCACCAACCGTAAAATAGAGTGCTCCGTCGGGGCCGACAGCAGCGTCGGTTAACGGCAGAGCCGCGCGAGAAATGAATTCTTCTTTTTCACCTACGTAGCTGCCGCCTTGCGGAGTCAGATGGATAGCGTACATGGTGCCAAAGGTCCAATCTAACAGGTAGATGGCCTTTTGGTATTCAGTGGGAAACTTGGTGCCTGTGCCAAACATGACTCCGGTGGGCGAACCTGGGCCAATTTCGACGGCGGGAGGGAGGCTATCGACAAAGTAGGTGGGCCATTTGCCGGTGCCGCTTCGCCAGCCGAATTCACTGCCGCTGACGGCGTGGACAATTCGAGTGGGGCGGTACCAAGGCATGCCAAAGTCCCATTCCATATCGGCGTCGTAGGCAAAGAGTTCGCCTTCTTGGTTAAAATCGATGTCGTACGGATTGCGATATCCCATGCTGATGATTTCCCAGGTCTTGCCCGCTGGATCGGTCTTGGCAATCCAACCGCCCGGCGCCAGTTTGCCTCGCGCGTGGCCTCGCGCGTCCCATTGCCGAGGCAACAAGAGATCTTCATTCCAGCTGGGCAGGATGCGGCTGGCGGTGATTTCGCTGGGCGGATCGGTGTGATTACCAGCGACGATATAGATGCTCTTTCCGTCGGGAGAAAGTCGCAATGCGTGTGGTCCGTGTTCGCCACCTCCGTTTAGTTTTTTCAGCAGTTGGACATCGTCATATTGGTCATCGCCGTCCGTGTCGGTGGCCTTGTAAAGCCCGCTGCCTGGTCCACCGTTGACGGAAAAATAGAGTGCATCAAAGGCACACAACATACCTTGCGCGGATGTCATTTCCAAATCCAGCTTTTCCACTTGCGTTGCTTCGTCCGAACCGATGGTAGCTGGGGTGATGCGGTAGACGCCCTTGTCACCTTGATCACAGGCCAAGATGCGTCCTTGCGGATCGAAGGTCATCGATACCCACGAACCTTGCGTGTCCTTCGGCACGGTGTACAGCAGTTCGATTTGGAACCCGGGACGCACCCAGAAGATGTCTTGCTTGCCTTCTCCTTTCTGGACTTCGTCATAACTCTTGGACGGCTCGACTTGAGGTGTCTGCGTTGCAACTTTCGGCTGGTCGGCATCGGGCGCGGCTTCTTCCTGAGCGAACGCACCACTGACCAAACACAGCATGAGATAAAGGCCGAATCGAGCATAACGCTCGACGAATTGAATCTTTCCAGACATCGTCAATCGTTCCATATCTTAAGGATTGGGTAACCAGGTAAGTTTCGGGCGGGGCTAATCAGGCGGTGTTCTTCGAGAGATTGTCGCCGGTGATTAGACTAGGGAAGGAAACGCAAAATGGATTCGGGCCAGTCGGAATGGTCGGCAACCAAAGTGCGTTACTTTTGCTTGTGCAACGTGCCTGTATGTTAACCTAAGTGCGGGCTGTTTTTCGAGTCGGCTGTCAAAAATTCGCCACATTTGACAATTTACGGTAACATTCGCAGAGCCGGATTTCTGGCTTCCACGTGCTTTTGTTTTCGGCGACCACTCATGTGAATTCGCCGGAATCGACCTCGATTGTTCACACTTGTTTTCGTTGTCACTGTGATGGCTTGGGTGGCATACTTGACCCGTTTGACCAGAGGGCAAGCAACGGAATACACCTATAGCTACAGCAATCTGTTCGACGGTGGGATAGCGTCGGGTCACAGAACGGCTAGCTTCGACATGGTTCGCGCGGTCGAAGAAGGGATGGGCGCTGGGGCCAGTTGGGTCGCACCGGTTTCGTTTACCAAGGAATTGATCTGGGCCCCGCCGTTTCTGATTTCTCCTACTTATTGTCGTTGCTATTGTCTAAAACGGGAACGTGATTGTTCCCATCGCAACGGATTTGGCGAGTCGTCTTGGTGTAACGAATGACGTTTGTCTTTCCGCCTTTAGACGGAAGTACAGCTATGCTAACCGCCTAAAGGCGGACTACGAACTGATGTTGCCTGAACGCAACGTCCAAGTTCAGCTGTTGGGAATCGGCAGCATCGGTCGTTTCTTGACCTATCTTTTCTAGTGTTGCGAAACTGGCGCCACGCCAAGCTTTCGCGGTTTTACATTCGGCTTTGAGTGAATTCGAATCGAATCGAATCGGTTCGCTCGCAGCAAGTCGAACTCGCCACACGGATCGACCCGCCAACTGAGAAAGCCATGCCGGATACCTTCCGGCGCGGAGGACGCTTCGCGCTGCGACATCTACTAAAATGGTTGACCACTTGCGAACGAATCGTTCGCAAGATGCGGTGGTGGATTGCGCACTTGGCGGTCGCCGGTGCCACGTTTGCGGCGCTGGCGTATATCGTTTGGCTCGTGATCCTGCCCGCCTATCAAAACCCAAAGTCTCGGATGTACACCTCCAAGCTTGGCTACGCCAATCTGCTGCGCAGCAGCGGCAAGCCCTTTCCGGTCAAAGTTGCCAACGTCCAGCAACGTCACTTTGCCGAACCGATCTTGGGTGAAGGGATCATCGCCAGTCAACCGGTGACCGTTCCCGTTATTCCCATGGACTTTATCACCAAGGTCCACGTCACCACGGGCGACATCGTGCACGCGGGTCAGCTGCTGGCCGAATTGGGTGATTCGCGAGCCAAAATCAAAGTGGAATCGGCTCGGTTGGCAGTGTCGACCACGGAAGCGGAATCGCGCCGAGTGGAAATTGGTTCGGCCTTTGTGCTGGCACAAGAGCGACCGGAAAAAGATCAAATCAATCTGGAGGCTGCGCAAAAACGAACGGAAAAAATCAAAGAACAGCAGCAAATGTACGAGACGATGTTTACCAAAGGCATTATCTCGAAATCCAAATTCCTGGAACTCGAAAAAGAACTGATCGAAGAAGAAAAAGACGCTCGGCTGGCCAAGTTCTATCTGGGCATGTCCGAAAAAGGCGTCAAGCAAAGCCGGCAAATTGCCAAGAACGCTGTAGAAGATGCGCGCCGAGCACTTGCGCATCGACAGGCCGAATTGGCGCACTACCAAGTCCGCTCGCCTTGCGATGGCGTGGTGGAACGCGTGCTGATTGCCGATGGCGAATACAACCAGGATGCTGGTAAACCGGCGTTCTTAATTGCCCGAGGCATGTGGTTTGAATGCCATTTGGACCAACGAGTGATCAATCGAATTGAAGCGGGACAGTCGGCCAAAATCTATCTAGAAGCCATGCCTGGCCAACCGTTGACCGGTAAGATCACCAAAATCATTCCGCTGGTCAGTTTCAATTTGGGTGGCCCGGAAACGAACCGTCCGTTGCGACCGCGTGGTTCCGGCGGGCCCGAATGGCCGGCCACTTTCCGAGTGAACATTGAATTTGACGAATCGAGCCAACTGCAAAGTAAATCGGACAACGAATCAAAGCGTCTGGTCCCTGGCATGACTGGATTCGGTGAAGTGCTGGCGCGGCGCGAAAGCATGGCGGTGCCCCTTTCGGCCGTTAGTTCGCTTTCGGCCGGCAGCGGTTTTGTCTACGTCATGATTGACGATACCAACTGGACCGTTAAAGGCGTGCGTACTGGCGCGGTGAAGGACGGCTTCATTGAAATCCTATCCGGGCTGCAAGGCAATGAAACGGTCATCAGCCAAGGGCATGAAGTCTTGGAAGAAGGCGATTTGGTGGAAATCCAAGGCCGCTACGATGGGCCTCGTCCAAGATCGGATTCGTACGGAGACGAAGTGTTATGAACATCGCGTCGACATTGCGTTCGAACCTAGTTCGCATTTGGCGATACGGCATCCTACTGCCGCTGCAGTGGGCCGAAGATGGCGAACTCATCGGGCGGATGATTACCATCGGAGGCTTTTTGGCGAGTCTGCTGATTGCGTTGGTTTCGCTAGGAAAACCTTGGTACAGCGTTCCCGTCGACTTTGTGGAAACGAGCGGGAAAGAGTTCTTGGTGTTGCAGCATGGACGTTTGACCGGCGTCATGAAAGTGGCCGTCTTGTTGGTGATGGTGCGGATCATGCTCGGAGCGTCGCTACGAATTTTGATTCCTTCGCGGCGCAGTTGGGAAACGTGGCGAACCACCAGCACTCGCTGGGCCCTGACGCTGCTGGTTCTGGTCTTGGCGTTTCCTGGTTTGACGATGCATTTGGAAACGAATCTATCCGGCCATGCTTCGTGGCAAGACGCGCAACACTACAGTCTGACGTGGCTGGGTGGCGATGTTTACAACGACACCGACGCGGGCGAAGATTTTTCCAAAGCCGCCGTGCTGCTCAGCGGGATTTCCACCCAATGCGGATTGTTTGATCTGCCGGAAGGCATGGCAGGTGGTGTGCGAGTGGCCACGCTGGGATTCATCGTCGATTGGCTAGGATACGGCACCGTGTTCACTCAATTCGAAGGAAAAGGCTGGTTGGCAGCGGCGGCCGGAACGCTGCTGTTCTTAGTCATGATGGCTCGCTTCAGCTACGGGATGCCGATGCGAAAACGAACGATTCGCCGCATGATCTTGGTTCCCTCGTTTGTGGCCACCACGTTGATTTCGCTGTGCTTTGCTGCGGTCTTGACCAGCGGTCACTATTTGACGCAAGCTCGCATCGAACACGCTAAAGGAAACTACGATCGTTCGCTGCAGCTGCTGGACCATGCGGCGGTGGTCTTGCCCGCGATCCGGCATCACACGCATTTTGTGGCGCAACGAGGCTACTTGTTGTTGGCGCTGGACCGGATGAGCGAACCAGAGGCGAAACTGGTTTACGGCGTGGAAATGGAAGCCGCCGGTCATTTGGGACAGGCCGAAGAAACGTTTTGGCAGATCCTACAAGAAGAGTCGGATCGAGTTCCTGTCTGGCAATGGCGGCCGGTCACGCGAGAAGCTTACCGCGCACTCTTGCGGTCGGGTTTGGAGGATTTGAATTCGGGGCAGAATGAACGAGCGCACGAAACGCTGTCGCTGTTGTCACGCGTTTGTCCGGTTTCGCTCAAAACGTCCATCGCGTTGCAATACGCAGCGCTGCGTCTAGATAAGGCGGACGAATGTTCGTTATTGGTGCATCGAGTTCGTTCGACATATGACGCGTATGATGCGCTCAGCAAACGAGGCGTGATGGCGATGGTGGAAGACAATGCCGCGCGAGCACACTACTTGGCAGGCAACACCGTGGCGGCAGTGCGGCATCCTCGGAGGTCGATTCGGCCATGACCAGCGGTGCCGACAAGCAGCGTCCGCCTATCAATTGGGCTAAGCGACGTTCTAGTGCGCGCAGCTGGCGTTCGCTGCAGAAGGCGACGATGTCCGCCACTATCATCGGCGTTTTTTTCCTAGCAGTGGCTTACGCTCTGTATCGCTTTCAAGTTCCGGGCGACTACCGTCTGTACGATTTTGAATTTCCGGAACAGTCCAAGTGGATTGCGGCCGAAGGCGACTATCCGTACGCCGGCTTCTTTCGTAAGGAAATGCATTTTCATGCCAACGTCAAGCACGCGTGGGTGGTGGTGGCTCCGTATCAAGGCTTTGAAGTCTCTGTCAACGGCAATATGCTCAGTCGCTTTTTCCTGTGGCGGTCGACGCGTCCTTTTCAAAACGGCTTGATGGAAGTCGGCCAACGTGTCGCTACCGATCTGCCGTCCATGGGGCTGAATTATCCTCGTGAATACCAGTGGACAAACCACCGCAACCATATTCTGCCCGTGTTCATTGATCTGACAAATTCGTTGCGTCTAGGCCGTAACGTTATTTGCTTTGAACTGGAATCTCGCCACGCACCTGCTCGAGTTCGCTTTACGGGCTGCGTCGAACTCGTCACCGGTGAAAAAATTGAAATCCACAGTGACGAAAGCTTTCAGGCTTATCAGGTTCCTCGAGGTCAAACGCATCGTAACTGGAATTCCAATGCCATCATGAAGCTGGATTGGCCGCCCGCCAAAATTGTCGAAGCACCCGGCGGCCATATGTTTCGCCATGTTCCAACCGAAGCGTACACCACTCCGTTTCAAGGCGAATGGATGTTTTCGGCCAATCGGCAATGGGAAACCGATGGACGTTGGGCCGGCTCGAAGCGTCCGCAATCGTATTACTATCAAATCGAATGGAACGTACCGGACACGCCTCAGGAAGCGTACATTCGAGTTTTCTGTAATCGGCCGTATTACATTTTTGTCAATGGTCGCTTGGTCGATCCTCGACTGCCTTACAGTAAAACTCGCACGGGTGACGAATGGATTGTCAATTCCAAACCGCCTACACCTCGAGGTCCACCCGAACTACTGGACCCGGATGAAACGGGAAACCTGTTCGTGGGAACTCGCTTCGAGAATCCTCGGCATGGTGACCCGACCGAAAACGAATATCGGCGGATGGAAAATTCGCTGAACCAAACTTCCGATCGTCCGTTTCAAAATGCGTGGGCGGAGATGCCTGGGTCGTACGTTGATCCCCAGAAAGGTTTTCAGCACAGTTTTGATCCCAAAGGTCCGATCGTTTCGCCCGAAGCCGTGGTGCCTCGCGCTCTGACTCGCAACGCAGAAGATGTAACATACCGAGCATACGGAATTGCCAACTTATTGAAGGAAGGTGCCAATCGGATTGTGGTCCGGGCTACCGACGATCCGCTCCGAGACGAAATGGGCAGCGGCGCTCCGCGCTTAGCGGCCGATGTGGGTGTGGTGGGTGTTCGAGGCGAACAGTTCATGACGCACACCGGCAAGGGTTGGACGCTACACGTAGGCGGTTTGGATCAACCGAGTCACCCGGCGATCACCTATCCGCTGCCGAAGAAACCGGCGCTGCTGGAGTTTCGCGGGCATGCTCGAGTCCCTGCCGGACGGAAATGGAAATCGCTGGTGCATTCGCTGCTGGGCGCCGCGGCCGTGGTGATTGCCTATTGGGGCACGTTTCGCCTAATTGTCGCTCGCTTTCACGTTCAATATTTGGTGCCATCCATCTTGGCCGTGGTGGGAGCGGTTTTGTTGCAGGCGACCATGAAAGAAAACCATGAATTGGTCCATTTTTTGATAGAACGCACTTGGGCTTGGATTTCTGTTGGTGTGATTTGCTTGCCCATCATCTTGTTGGTGACGATTCACGTGGTGAGATCGATTCGGCTGAGTCGGTTCGTACGGTTGCCGCTGGAGCGAATTGGCGAAAAGTTTGAGCATTCGGCGGATCGGCAGCGCTGGATCGCGTGGCCGATTCTGTTGGTGCTGCTGTGTTTTTGTGCCTTCGTGCGCGCGTACAACGTCGACTTCCAAACCTTGGACGATGACGAATATGCGTCAGTCCAAGCGGCGATGGCCGTCGCGGAAACGGGCACGCCGGTCTACCCGAACGGTATCTACTATTCACGCAGTCCGCTGCACCATTATCTAGCCGGCGCTACGGTCTGGCTGTTCGGCGGTAATGTGTGGGTGTTGCGAATGGGCCCGATTCTGCTGGGCGTCGGTACAGGCTGGATGATGTATCTGATTGGTTCGCAAATCTTGGGTTCTCGCTGGATCGGCTTGGGCGCACTGCTTGTCTATTCGCTGCATCCGTTTTTGATCTTCAGTAGCCATATTGCTCGGTTCTATCAGCAGCAACAGTTCTTTGCGGTGTTGGTGTTTTATTTTTTCTACTTCGGATTCGTAAAATGGGGACGACCGTTTCATCGATACGCCACGATCTGGGCGTTTTCTGCGGCGATCCAAAGTCAAGAAATCAGCGCCGTGTTGGGCCTTTCCATGCTGCTGGGATTCGTCGCGTTTTCTCATTTTGTGAAGACCAGCGAAATCATCAAACTGGCGATTCATGCCGCGTGCTTGATTGGATGTTTGGCGGTGGACTTTGCCGCGTTCCAGTTGATCTGTTTAACTCGTTTGGAAGGCGTGTCACCAAACGTCGAAGCGTCCGTCAAGCCAAACTTTACGTATGCGTTGAATCTGTTGGCGATGTTTGTGACGTATGGCCGAGTACATTTGGCACTGTCCGTGTTTGTGCTGATCGGAGTTGCTTATGGCGTGAAGCGTCGTGACAAAGGGTTCTTGTTCCTGGCCTTAATGGCGTTTTCTGGAATTTTGTTTGCGGTGACGTTTATTACCGGCGTCAGTTTGCGATATCAATATTGGATCATTGCACCGTGGATCTTGATGTCGGTTTACGGTTTGGCTGCGTTGTGCCAAACATTGGGCCGCTTGCAGCGAGACGCCAGTTCGTTTGCGAATCTAAAAATTCTTTCCGCCACGGTGCTGACCAGCGTGTTGGTGTTGTCGTTTTCTCCATGGCGCATTGTCGGTTCGTATCACGTAAAAATCTTGGGTGATGCTACCGGAGCCATGCAATACGTGGCAGCCAACCTGCGACCGGGAGACAAGGTTGGTGCCACCGAACCGCATCCACACGCGGCGCTATTGGAAACGGGACGAAGTGATTTCGATATTGCGTTTCCGTTGTTGTGGGATTTCACGCACAAGGACGAACAAGGTTATACGCTGGACCGCAACGGCGGTGCTCGAGTCATCGGTTCGATGGCCGACCTGCAGCTGGCGTGTGCGAACAACGATCGCATCTTTTTTTGCATTAATCGCGAAAAGTTTCGTTCGCGAGGTAAGAATATTCGCTGGGAATATCCTTCAGCGCGAGCCGAATTGTTTTTTCGCGAAAACTGCCTGCTGGTGCATCGCAGTTATCTGTGGAGCGTCTACTTGTGGGACAAAAATCGCGGTACGTATGAAGCGTTCCGGTCGGAATCGCCTTAGTTTTAGAATTCCTGCGTCATGTGCCTCACTCTGGCCGTGGCAGATAGACACAGTAGCTGTCTTCTGGCATTCGCAAATGCTATGCTGTGAGCTTGCAGCGTGTTCCTGAGCGAGGCTCATCCGTAGCGATATCTAGGAGAATGATCATGGCGAAGCAGAAAACGCAGCCATCACGACGTCAGTTTCTGGAGGCTGTTTCTATTGGCACGGCGGCGGCGATGGCGCCAACTATTATTCCTTCGTCGGCGCTGGGACGCGACGGTGCGGTGGCGCCCAGCGAACGAATTGTCGTGGGCGGCATCGGCATCGGGAACCGAGGCGGGTATGACTTGGGCTGCTTTCTGCAACAGCAGGACGTGCAGTTCGTCGCAGTTGCTGACATCAAGCAAAAGCGTCGGGACGAAGTGAAGAAGATCGTCGACACGCACCACGGTAACGAACAATGCCAGACGTACCGAGACTTTCGTGAACTGCTAGATCGCAATGACATTGACGCCGTCCTGATTGCGACGGGCCCAAACTGGCACGCCACTGCCGCAATGACCGCGGCCAAAGCGGGGAAGGACATGTATTGCGAAAAACCGGTCACCAAAAACATCAGCCAAAGCTTGATCTTGGCCGATACAATGCGACGAACGGGACGCGTCTTTCAGGCCGGAACGCAACGACGCAATTTGCCGCATTTCGCTTTTGCCTGCGAATTGGCCAGAACCGGGAAACTCGGAAAACTCAAAAAGGTGTTTGCACATCCAGCCGGGATGCAGGCCCTGATGAGCGGCTGGCTGGCACCTGAAACCGAACCCGACAAGGACGTGGTTGATTGGGACATGTATCTGGGCCCAGCGGCATGGCGTCCGTACAACAAGAGGTTGCTGGACGGCTTTAACTTTGAAAAAGGCGGCGGATTTGTGGGTGCCTTTAACGGTGGAGGTGTGTTGGAATGGGGTTCGCACTGCGTTGACCTGTGCCAATGGGCTGTCAACGATTGTCTGCCGCCGGTGGAATACAACACCAAGCAAGATGGTCAACTGATGGCCAGATACGAAGACGGCACGCAATTGATTTTTCGTGAAACCGGTTGGATTCCGCTCGGTTCTTGCCCTGTGCGGTTTGAAGGAGAAACTGGTTGGGTCGAAGCAGGTGACAGCGGCAAGATCGTGTTGAGTTCGCCCGAATTACTGGCCGGCCGTGATGTCGCCGAAATTGGCGGCTACCCGGCGACGTTTCACGTACGAGATTTCCTGGACTGCGTGAAAACTCGTCGACAGCCGAAAGGAAACGCTCAGGCAGCCTGCAACGCACATATCGCTTGCCACGCTGCGAACATCGCGTTGTTGCTGGACCGCCAAGTCAAATACGACAACGTAACCAACATGTTTATCGACGACGACGAAGCAAATCGGCTCAGGTCTGAAGCACTGCGCGAACCGTGGAGACTGTAACGTGATTCGAAAACAAACCAACTCTCTTGACCAAGACGGACTCGTTATCATGTTTCGCTCCAATTTTACTTTCTCTGTTCGAATTTTCTACATTGCTGTCGTCGCGTTGAGTTTGCCGTGGGCGACTCTATCCAGTAACGCACAATCATCCGCACCCCATCAGAACAGGAGTCGAATTATTGGATCTCCTTCGTTCGGAAGCTGCCGCTGCAGAAAAGGCAATCGCCTGTAAAAAGCTGGCTATCTACGGTTCGGACGCGGCGGTACCTGGTTAGCAAAGCTCTTGCCAGATCCGCAATTATCATCGTGGGCCAGGATTCCTTTGGAAGTCATTCCGGGCGACGCACCCGACAAGGCACTGCGAACCGCTGCAGAAACACTGGATGGCAAATTACTAGTAGGCGTCATCAATTCCATTAGTGTCCGTCGTGATGCACAGGCGGTGGAATTGTTGGCTATCAAACTTGAAGATGCGGACACCGAAGTCGCGTCCGCAGCGGCCGTGGCGCTGGGAAACATTGGTGACGCTTTGTCCATTCAGGCGTTACAGCCCGCTTTGACGCACGAATCGGATAACGTGCGTTCGTCTGTTGCCGAAGCATGCATCTTGGCCGCGGAACGATTGCATCAAAACGGAGATGCCAACGCCGCAGCTGATCTGTACGATCTGGTTCGAACATCCAATGTGCCTCAGCAACGAATAATTGAGGCAACTCGAGGTGCAATCCTGGCGAGAAATCAAGACGGAATTCCAATGTTGTTCGAGACGTTTCGATCAGCAGACAAGAAAATGTTTCAGTTGGCGTTAAGCACCGTGCGAGAATTTCCCGGTGGCCAGGTCGACCAAGAATTGGCTGCTGAATTGAAGCGAACCACACCGGAACGCGCTGCGTTGATTGTTCAAACCATGGCGGATCGTCCGGAAACCGTTTCGCTTCCGGATGTGTTGCAGGCGGCGGAAACAGGCGACAAACTGGTGCGACTCTCCGCCATGGAGGCGCTGCAACGCATTGGTGATGATTCGTGCTTGGCAACGTTACTGACGATTGCCACGGACAAGGATGCAGACCTTGCTTCGGCCGCGCAAGATTCCATCGCTGTGCTTCCGGGCGAACGCGTGGATCAGGAAATTCGCCAGGCGTTGTCCATTTCGAAAGATGGTCAACGCATTGTTTTGTTAAAACTAATCAGCGAACGTCGCATTGATGCAGTGGACGACGTCATTCAGTCCTTGCAGAGTTCCACTTCATCAGAACGCCACGCCGCACTTTTGGCTTTGGGAGAAACAGTCTCACTGCCGAAATTGTCCGTGCTCATCACGCAAGCCGTTCGGCCAAATCACGCCGACGATGCCGCGGTGGCCCAGCAAGCTCTACAAACGGCCTGCGTACGAATGCCCGACCGCGAAGCGTGTGCCGCCGAATTAGCGACCGCGCTGAAAAAGGCTCCCACCTCCGCCAAAACGATGCTGCTGGAGACCGTGGCAGCGGTCGGTGGAACGACTGCGTTGGACACGCTGTCGGCCGCCGCCAACAGTGCCGATTCGCAGCTTCAAGATGACGGCAGCCGTTTGCTTGGAACTTGGAACAACCTTGCCGCGGCGCCGGTGTTATTGGAATTGGCCAAGTCCGGACCCGAGGAAAAATACCGAGTTCGCGCGCTGCGAGGCTACTTGGGACTCGCTCGTACGTTTCGATGCCCGACCAACAACGCGCCAGAAATGTGTCAAAACGCTTTCGATGTGACTCGTATCGTTGCGTCCGAACGCAAGCTGGCCTGGAAGTTCTCAAGATTCATCCCAGCGCTGCTGGATTAGAAATTGCAGTTCAAGCCATGAAGCTTCCCGAACTGAAAACGGACGCGACAACCGCCGTTGTCACTATTTCACAAGGAATCAAGGGAGTCGACGTTCAGCAGTTGTTATTGGATGCCGGACTGGAAAAAGTAAAACTGGAAATCATCAAAGCGGAATATGGAGCCGGTTCAAAGCTGCAGGATGTTACTAATGTGTTGCAGCAGCAGAACGCTGGACTGCCGTTGATCGCTCTGTCCGGACCTTACAACGCCAGTTTTGGCGGTGATCCGGCACCAGGTGTGGCCAAGCGATTACGAATCCAATACCGCATCAATGGCAAAAACGCCGAAGCATCTTTCGTCGAAAATTCGCCGATCCTGTTGCCAGCGCCAGAATAATGAATGGCCGAATTGCACCGACGTGGACCGACGAGTTCATGCTGGTACGGCAGGCAATTTTTTTGCGGAAAACGTAACGAATCCCAAACGATCTCCGTCGTTCGGGATTCGTTGTCGTTTTACGTTTGCGAAACGAAACGAATCGGTTTGTGGTCATTCGCACAAATCGCATTGACTATTCGGCCGACTGTGTCGTCAGTTCTTGCAGTTTGCCGTAGACGACCGGATCATCTTGTTCGCCAGCAAAATGAAACGGAAATCGTTGGTTCTGTTTTTCGTGCATGAAGCCCCACGAGGCGCCGTTGCGAACACTCAGTTCCAATGCTCGGGCCCCGTCGGCGCCGACTTTATCGTCTTCGTTACAAACAATGGGCTTTCCGAACTTTTGCAGTGCGGCGATTCGGTCAGGAATTTCTTGCAACGGAGTGTTGTTGTAGTGTACCAGCAGAAAGTCACAGACGCGGGCCACACCTTCGTCAACTCCACCGCCACCTCCTCCGCTGGTCGACACCAACAGTTGCGGATCGGTCTTCTTGGCCAACCGGATCAATTCGATTTGGCCTTCAGAGGTTTTCAGAATTTGAAAATCGAACCCGCCGTGTCCGTATTCGTTGGTGACTTCCAATACGACGTTGGAAAACTGGCACTTCTGAATCCACCGAACCACGGCAACCAACGCGGTTCGAATGGCCGCTTCATCTTGAAGCTGTTGATCTTGTCGCTGATAGAAACAGCCGAGTATGACTGCCAGACCTTGTTGGTCACAAGCACGAATCACACGTTCGACTCGCTGCAGATAGTCGGTTCGTAATTCGCCGTTGGCCGTAAACGCCGAATTAATGGCCCCTTCGTAACCAGGCATGCCACCTTGCAGGCCTAGCGTAAAGGCGTTGACACCTTGCGCTTTGTATTCGCTAATCATCTCAATGAACTGGTTGGTATTGGCGTCCGGATCAAAATCACTACGGCCTAAGTCCTCGAATGTGCAATTCACCATCCGCACGTTCATCAGCAGACCCTCTGCTGGCGTGCCGGAATTGGTCGTTGAATCACCCAGCATCCAGCGGCCTTTGCGAATCAAGACACGAGTCTCGCCTGCCAGCGCAGCCTGACTGGATGCCAATGTAATGGCCATGACAACTAGCCACTTGAAGCCAAAAGATGACGTTGAATTTTTTCTCATCGTTTTCACCAATTCGATTTTTATCTTTTTGCGAGAACGCCGTCGGATTGCGAAGTTTTGACGCTACCAGCATTCGTAACACTGGTCTCCCAGAATCGTTTGGCTTTGCTCAGTGCGTCGTCCATCGAATAAGCATTTCACCTGGCTGCATTCAAGCATGGCTGGCGCTGCTGTCACGGCTCGGCTTGCGATTGTCAAGCAAAAAGTAGCTCGGTACAATCCCTGCCCGTCTATCCGCGAATCGTAATCCATGAACTGATCGATGTTTAGGTCATTCGGCGGTGCGACGCAGCGGAACAAAAAACTTATTCCCTTCTGTGAAATAATTTAGAACGAACCTCGTCTTGATTCGACCGTTCGCTGTTCATTGCCTGTTGCTGCTTGGTGTCGCGTCCCTGATTGCGACGCACCGCTCGGTGTACGCGCAGCCCGCTTCGAGCCGCACGGTGGGTGTCACCGCCAACGATCACGCGAATGGTCCTGAGACGTCAGACCGACTGTTGCCGATGGACCTGCATACACTGCAGGTGATGGTGCTGCGTTCAAATACGGAAATCCTGGTGCGACAACAGGATGTCACTTTGGCGCGCGAGCAAATTGGGATTGAGCGAGCGGCGTTTGATCCGAATTTCTTCGGTCGCTGGAATGGGCAACGCGGCCACGCCGTCCGCACAAAGTTCGGAACGACCGCTGGGGCCGAAAAACACCGGCGACGCGCAGTTTGCCATTGGCAAGCGAACTCAACGAGGCACGCGCGTCGAACTGGGCGGTAACTATCAGATGTTCCGCAGCGAATCGACCGGAAGTTTACTCAATCCTGAACATCAGACTTTCGGATATCTATCTGTGACCAAACCTTTGCTACGAGGTGCGGGGCTGTTCTACAACCGAGGCAACATTATTCTGGCGTCGCAATTCCAAGAAATCACCGACCAGCGCTGGCAGCGTCTGGTCTTGGAACGCCTGCAAGAAGCCGAAGCGTTGTACTGGCAGTTTTTCCTGCGTCATGAAAATTGGCGAGACTTAGACGCCATCTTTGCGTTGGCAGATCAGCTGGAAGAATACGCCAAGCTTTCGTTCGAAAAAGGGCTGACGTCGGAACTGGAATACGCTCGAGCTCGCGCGGTTGTCGCCAGTCGAAAAATGCGACTTTTGGACGCGGCCAATCAAGCGATCCTGGCAGAGAACGAACTCAAGGCTATTACCAATCATCAAGACGCCACCGTGGGACCAACGGAAGTTTGGATTCCTCGTGAACGTCCCGTAGTACTGCAAACGGAATTCGTGCCCGAAGACGAAATCTTTACCGGACTGCAAAACCGATCGGACTTTCAAGCGGCTGTCGTTTCGCTGCAACGTCAAAAAGTGCAAGTCGAATTGGCCAAACGCAATCTGCGTCCCTTTCTGGATTTGGAGGCCGGGCTTTCCAGCCGATCGTTGGGTGGCGGCGATGCGGAAGTGCGAGATTCCGACGGAAATCCCGTGCTCAGCCCGTATCGGGGCAGCATTGGTGATGCGTTGCAGCGGATGACTTGGCGAGACGGAGCAGTGTGGAACGTCGGTGTAGTCGTACGTTTTCCTTATGCCTATCGCGAAGAACGTTCCATTGTGCGGCAACGCCTGGCGGTGGTACGGCAGGAAATGGAAACGTTGATTCGAATTGAACGCAATATCATTCGCGAAGTTCGTACGGCTTTGCGTTTGATTGAAAATGGTTTCTTGCGAGTCGAACAAGCGAGAGTCCAACGCGAAATGACTCAGACCGTTTATGACAAAGTGTTCGAAGCGATGAAATTGGGCGAAGCCGACATCAAACGCGTTGTCGATGCTTTAGACGAATTGGCCGAAGCCAAAATCGAAGAAAACCGTGCCGTCACGGAATACATTCAATACTTGACCAGTCTTGAACGAGCCAACGGCACGTATCTAACCAACCGAGGCTTTTCGCTGGCGGAATTGCCCTGAAGCGTTCCCAGTGGTGTCACGTAGACTTCGCCAATCTGCGACATGGGACGCTTCAACGGGAAACACTGGCCAAATACTCCTCAATCAGCTTGACGACTTCTGGTTCTCGTTCATACAGCTTCATTGCAGCGTGCCATTTAACTTCTTCATCCGAAAGATTTGGGGCCAGCTTTACGTATCCGCCTTGCCATCTGCTGACGAGTCCACGCAAACATTGCTGCGCTTCGCGATACTTTTTCGGCAGGCGACATTGCTTTCCAACGTCGTTCGTATTCAAGATCGATTTCCGATGCGGTCACCGTCATTGCTCCGTTTGGATTCGTCAGCCAGTATAGACAATGGATGCCATAGGACGAAACTACAGAACACCGATGATCCATTCGTGTTTCTTCTGTGCGAGAGGATCTTGCTCGGCCAAGTCTGTACGCGCGAATCAACTGGTCGTTGACGTGGCAGTTGCCGCTTGCAAGACGCTGATCAGTCTGGCTTTGTCGATCGGTTTGGCTGCATAGTCGTCGCAGCCCGCGGCTAGGCAGCGTTCACGATCACCGCTCATGGCGTTGGCAGTCAGAGCAATAATGTAGCCTTGGTAACCATCGTCGCGAAGTTGCCCGGTTGCTTGGTAGCCATCCAGGACGGGCATTTGCATGTCCATGATCACCACATCGTAGGCATTTCCCGAGGCTACTTGCTCACGTACCGCGTCGACCGCCAATTGTCCGTTTTCCACTACATCAACAGCGGCGCCGGCCTTCGTCAACACGAACGAAATCAAGCGTTGGTTGTCCAAGCCATCTTCGGCCAGCAGAATGCGACACGACGCCAACGGCAACGATGAATGCGTGTCGCCATGAATTTGCGATTGGTCCGAACGTCGGCGAACGGCTTCTCGAGGCAGGCTTACCATGCGTACGTCTGGAGCGAACGTGGCGGGCAGGCGGATGGTGAATTCGCTACCTACGTTTGGCTGGCTGGAAACGTGAATGGTGCCGCCGAGTAATTCGCACAATCGTTTGGAAATGGAAAGGCCCAGACCCGTGCCGCCAAATCGCCGAGTTGTTGACGAATCGGCTTGCGTAAACGGTTCGAACAGTCGTTGCTGTTGTTTTGGAGAGATACCAACGCCGGTATCGGTGACAACGAACGCCAGTTCTTGTTGCGAATCTAAACCAACCGACAGGCAGACTCGTCCCCGATTGGTAAACTTGATTGCATTACCGACAATGTTGAGCAGGATTTGTTTGAGGCGGCGAGCGTCGCACTGGATTTGCGCTGGGATGCTGTTTTCAAAACGCACGTCAAACGCGACGCCCTTGGTGTTGGCTTTCATCAGCAACAGGGAACGAACTTCTTCGACAAGTTCGGGCAACTCACAATTGGAGATGTCAAGTTCCAGTCGGTTTGCTTCAATCTTGGAAAGGTCCAAAATGTCGTTGACCAAGTCCAGTAAGTGGTTTCCGTTGCGACGAATCGTGTGCAATGCGTCGCGACGTTCGTCCATGGTTAGTTGCAGCGAATTCGATTCCAAGACGTCGGCAAAACCCAAGATCGCGGTCAACGGAGTGCGTAGTTCGTGGCTCATGTTTGCCAAGAATGTACTTTTGGAACGGTTGGCCAGTTCGGCTGACTCTTTGGCCTCCCGCAATTGTTGTTCTATCCGTTTGGCCGCCGTGGTTTCGTGGCCGTATAGATTGAAACACTGCCGACCGAACACAGGCGTTACGGAAAATTCGTAGGCGCGGTTTCCGACACAAGTTGAAAATTGTTGGGGACGACATTTTTCGAACGCCGGTTCCAATTTCGCCAAGACGGTGTCCGGAACCGCTTGTCCGACGGTGGTTTGCCACTGGTGCAACAAAAAGTCGGCCGAACGATTGGCATACACAATGGTTCCCGAGCGGTCGATCTGCAAGATGGGATTGGTGCTTTCAGCCGTCAGTCTCGCGATATTGGTGACTCGCGATTCCAGGTGCTTGATGTCGGAAACATCGTCCAGGGCAATCATGATGAACTTGCCCTGCACGGCATCGACTCGCTTCACGTTGGCCTGAAAATGGAGTGTTTCGACTTCGGTGCGAACATCTAGTTGCGACTTCCAAGCGTCACGCTGGCCGGCCACAATTTCGCGAATCGGCTTGTCCAAGCAGTTCAATGGGTGCGGTGCGTTCACGATATCCAGAACGTTGTCGCCGGTCGAGAACTTGCTTGATCGGTTTTGCCAGAATTCTTGCCAGGCCTGATTGACGCACTGGATTGTGCCGTCCTGTGAGGTGACTAAGACCAAGGAATCCAATGTTGACAGCAGCGCGGACAAGAAGGATTCGGAAGAAGTCGGTGTCATGGGATTCATGTGCCATCCCCCGTTGTAAAGTGGAGTTCGCGCAGAGGACGGGTGGGGGCGGAATTCGAGCGTTCGTCTGGATCGACCTGGTAGAACGCGTCGCTGGACAGCGAGATCAAGTCGGAAATGCACTGCTGCATCAAAGCTTCGTCCTCTGGGGCTTGGTCAGCAAGCGAAACGACGATCTGAGATGCATTGGATTCCTGGACGGATTCGATGGTGGCTTCAATTTGGTCGAAGCGGACCACTTGGTTTCGTCCTTGCCGTTTGGCAACGTACAGGCATTTGTCCGCTTGTTCGATCATGGCTTCTTCGGTTTCGGCGCCCAAATCGGCATCCGAAACGCCAAAGCTGGCCGTTACTTTCAGGCCCCCTTCGAATTCTAATGCCTCAATGATCTTGCGAAAGCGTTCACCGGCCAGATAAGCAGCCGCGACGTCGACGTGAGGCAGCAAGATACAGAATTCTTCTCCACCATAGCGACAGATATAATCCGTTTCTCGAATGGCGTCTTGCATCACTTCGGCAACGCGGCGCAGCACTTCATCGCCCATGGCGTGGCCGTGGTTGTCGTTGATGGATTTGAAATGATCGACGTCCAACATGACGCAGCTGAGCGGATGTTTGTAGCGGCGTTGAGACTTCCAATATTCGCCGAAATGAGCGAAAAACGCGCGACGATTCAAACAGCCGGTCAATGGGTCACGAGTGGCCAGGAAGTTCAGCTTTTCGTTTTGTTTGCTAATTTCCGCTCGAGAAGCTTCCAGTGTTTCCAGAGTTTCTTCCAGTTGGCGTTGTTTTTCTTCTTGAGCGGTGATGTTGTCTAGGCTGACCAGTGTGCCTTGGAATTCGCCGCTGTCGTCCGTGATCGGAGACTGATTGCACAAGAACGATTTGATCTTGTCGTCAATGGTGATCCGGACGACCGATGACGATTTGGGAATCTGTGCGGCGTTGGTCCAGTCGAAAGGCAGCGGAGTCGTTGCATTGGCCGAATTCCAGGGCAGCGTTTGCAAACTTTTTCCTTGGATCTGGCGCTGGGAAGTCTCGAATGTTTCCAAGAACGCTTGATTTACCAGCGTGATATTTTTGTTCTTGTCCAAGATGATGATCGATTCGGCCAAGGTGTCTAAAGCCGAACGGACTCGAGTTGGTACGACAGACGTTGGATCTAGATGTCGGAGATACCTGCGCAGGAATAGATAGAACAGGACGAAATTGACCAGCGAAGCGACCAGTGAAACTTGAATGGACGGGAGTTGGAAAACGGCCAGAAGGCCGCTGGTATAAAGTGGTTCGAAGCAAATTTCTACTCGTCCCCAACTTTCGCGATCCTTCACAATGGGAACATAAATGCAGTTCTTGGCTTCACGCTTGTTGCGCCGTTTCCAGAGTTCGTTGTGAAGTTGAGTCTGGTAGACCAACTGGCCTTGGGGATTACGCACGCCAGCGGAAAGTACCGTGGTGTCGCGGTCAACCAGTGACTCTAAACATGTCCGCACTCCGTTGAAATCGTCGCGACTGACAAACTGGGAACATGCAACGCCGACCGATTCGCACATGCGAGCTCGAACTTCCATCAAGTCTTGATGATCTTCATGAAACAGCCCGAAAACGCGCAGGCACAGCAGTACTGTTGCCGACGACATCGCCAGTGCGAAGGCAATTCGAATGGTGGTGGGAATTCGGATCATGGTTCCGTCTTTCTTGCGGTGCTGGAAGCGATGTCTGCGAGTGATTCAGACGACTCGTTGTCGTTGGCATAGCTTCCTCGATTGGCCTGCAGCACAGGCAGCGGGTCCAGTGTGGCCCACGTCGGTACGGATGACATCAGATGAGTTACCAAGACGGTGCTGCGTACGGCCAAAGCAACCTGGACTGCTGAAAATCCAGTGGCAAACACTACGGCCGTGCCGACGACTACTTCGGGCATGTCAGTGGCGGTCAACATCTCTTGGGTTAATTGGTCTAGTTCGTTTGCCAAAAGTTGACTGTCAAAAATAGTGTCGTGCGCCGTTGTCTGGAAGGCTTCAATGTAGTTAGTCGATGGTGAATTAAACGACGTCATTTGCATGGTGGTGTCGTCCTGCGCTGCGTCCAGTGCGGAACGTTCGTTCGACTTAGCAAGTTCGGCCGTTGGTAATGATTTGGGGTGTCGATCTTCTGTGTCGGTATTGGCGGTGCCCGCTTCGCGACGAACCAACTGTTTAGCCTGTTGCGCCGCGTCTGCTCGAGCGGCCATGGCGGCGGCTTTTTGAGCAGGCGAAAGCCGGGAGTTATCCGAATCACTTTCGTTGCCCAGCGAACCGGCACCGTCCACCGTCAGACCCGCCAAGTCACTGGCCGAAAACGCCTCGTCCACGGAACCACTATTCGAATGGGCCGTGCCAGATGGCGCACCGATACTGGTGGCTTTGGACGAATTCGATTCGCTGCCATTCTGAGTGGATGTGGACGAATTCGTCGAACTGGTTTGTTCCAACTCAACCGAGTCTGCTTGCGGTTTTTCCACTACAGGCGCGGTTGTGGGATTCCAATCTGAGTTTGCCGTAGAGAATGGTGGCGAAGCGGTGCTAGGCGAAGCGACTGCGCTTGGGCTATCACTTTGCAAAGACGACGACACGTTGGAGGCGGAATCGTGAAAGCGAATCCGCCGTATTTGGGTCGGTGGATGAGCTTGATATTCCAGTTGTCTGGTGCGTTTCCGTCGAGCCCGTATTCGCATCGGGATTGAATTTGGTGGAACCGTCTTGTTTGTCACCGTTGTCGGTTGAATCTTCTGAGGGTTTGGATCTTCATTCGGTTTGTCTACCGTTGGTGTATCGTCGGTCGGCACAACAACGGGGGCCGAGACGAATTGCAAATTCGCTACGCGTCGCAAAATATCGCCGTTGGTTTCTTGCATCTCGCTTGAACGGAAACCGTAAACTGTCCGACGGTCGGTGTTTTGCTTAACCAATCAATCAAATCCGATTCAGCCAACTGCCAGAGCAGCCGCGTCAACTGGAGTCCGGCGGACAGGACCGAATCGGGTGGAAGACCGGTCAGGTAAATCGTCTGCGTTTCCGAACCATCCTGGTCCCACAGCCGCGACTGTATGTCTAGGCGAATGGCGTGGCCAGCTTCGCCTGTTGCGTTGGGGGTGATCAGCTGAACGCCATCGGCAACTGGTTGGATGTGGTAGTCCACTGCAACGCAGTGGTCGCTTGTGACTCGTCAGAATCGATGCTGGTGACTTTCAGTTCCAGTGGAAAGTCGCCGCCGATATCTTCCGGTGGCACGATCGTCAGATTGCTCAGGTCCCAGTCGCTCAGGTCTACGGAATGGTGCACCGAATTGGCGTTAAATTGATTCGAACCATCGGAAAGCTGGGCACCGATGGGAAGTCCTGATGGCTGGATATTGCACCGATTCGCTGCCGTCCAAGTCGATTGCTTTCGCCACAAATGAAAACGAACTGATTTCGTCTTCTCGTGTCGTGATGGGCTGCACGCTGACCAGCGGCGAGTCTGCCACGGGCAGAATCTGCATGCGAACGGTATGCCTGGGGCCGGGGCGAGTGGTTTTGTCCAGGATCAGCGAACCGGCGGCGACGTCCAGTAGTTTGATACCACTAATCGAAACGGAGGCGGCAGGCGTAGGGCCAAACACGAGCGGTGCGAAATGGATGGCATGGACGTCCGGCGTCTTTGTGAACCGAAAGGTGAGTGTGTTATCTGGTGTCGATTCCAAAATAGGTGACGTCAGTTCGTCCGCAATTAACACCGTTCCGCTGTCCAGCTGGACATGCAAATCTGCATCCGAGGTAACCAAGTCGACAAGGCGAAATTGAAATGCATATTCTTGTCCGTCTACCAACCCAGGACTGAATTGTTCCAAGCTAAGCCAAGGCAGCCATGTTTCCAGATCACCGGAGATGATGTCTTGATTCACTCCGTCCACGACGGGTGCGTGGATGGCCGGGACTTGATAGCGGTAAGAGAATGAATCTTCGCCCGCGTAGTCCGGGTCGGGCTGATAGGCGAGTCCACCGTCGGCCAATAATAGCAAATCGCCGTGGGATGGTGGTTCGTCCAGTGTGATGCGTTCGGCTAGACTTTCGCCAAATTTGCCTGGCACCCAATCAAAGACAATCCGTTCATCTTCGTGCGTTGTTAGATTCGAAATGGTTTGAATCAGCGAATCAAACGTAACTTGTTGATCCGAGAAATGAATCGCATCCGTCGAACCGGAAACTAGAAACGTGGGAAGGGACGAGTCATTCGGAATAATGCGAACACCGTAGGCATCCGTAGTAATAGACGCGTTTCCAGATGCAAACGGCAAATCCAATAGATCGAATCCAGGACCACCTTCAATTCGCACGAACGCCGGATCGTTCGTTAAATCTGCTGGTGGCACGAAAAGATCGTTGCCGTGGCTACCGAGAACAAGCTGTTCGGCATAGACTTCCGCGCCATCTGCGCTCTTGAGACTGGACCGCAGCGCGATGGGACGATGGTCTGCCGGGCCGAGTAGTCGAATCGAAGCGTATTGGTGGAACGGAACTTCCCAAGTTTGCTGGTCGGTACGCACCGCGTCAGCCACCGCGAACAATCCTGGTAATTCGGATAACTCGAGTGTTGCGAATGCGGTCGTGCTATCGTCGGTTGCGTACTGATATTCAAATTCCGTGTAGGTGGAAATGGCCGTGCGCAGCTGAAGCTGGCGGCCGCGGAGCAGTGGATCATCCGAGATCCACGACACGGTAACCGAATCGTCCGTGGCTGCATGAATCTGTGCAAAAGTGGGATGGACAGGCGTGTCGTCGTTCAGTTGTGTGATGCCGATGGGCAGCGAATCGGCGCCAAGGTGTATGGCGAACAAAGACAATCCAGTTTCGGTTTGGTCAAAGTAAGTAAGCCAAAATGTTCCGGATTCTGTTTGGGAAATCCGCAATGGATGAGCAAACGGAATATCGCTGGTTTCCGTGACAAAGGACTGTGATACCAAACGCAAGTCCGCGTCGTAACGCTCCAGCCACAGCTGCGATGTGGTTTCTGTTCGTTCGGAACGGATCAATACGATGTGCGACGTGCCTGCGTCGAACCAATGCGCTGGCGTCGAGATAGAATCACCGACTTCAAGCACGGAGCTCTGCGGCGCTCCGTCTTGATCGAACAACGCCAAAAAAGACGAAACCTCGGGATCCGTAGGTCGCGCTGTTTGTTCGGTCCACAGGACGCTAAATGCGCCGTCTTCGTGCGGCTGGATCTGGATGGAGGTAACAGCCCGGTCGGCGCGAACCGATTGTAACCGCTCAACATCGGTAACCGGGTTGCTGTTCGCATCGAATCGCTGCTGGACAATTGCATTTGCGACTTGGTCGAACCACACCAATCGCAGTCCCGAAGACCAGGGTTGGGCTTCCGCCACCGAATGCTGTTCGACTTGATACCAAGAGATTGGGGTCGCCCTTTGGAATTCCGTTTGCGTCCAAATCGATCGAATGGATGCCCTGGAAATCGGACCAGATCAGCCGAGTGCCATTGTCTGCAGGTACGGCTGTCAGGGAAACAGCCGGATTGTCATCAAGTAGCGCCGGCCAAACGTCGGCAATCATGTACGTGTCACTCAGCGGCAACCCGTCCTGAAATAATTGGCCGTGAAGCGTGGCGGAACGTGATGACGGTTCCAGCCAAACGGTCAGTTGACGCTGGTTGTCCAATGCGGTCAATAAGAAAGTGGGCGCTACGTTGGATGGAAAATGGACAATGTCTTCTGCGAGTGATGACGGAGGCGAAGATTCTAGAAAATGGGCAGAAAGATTACTGGCGATTTCACTCGCAAAATCGTCGGCAATCGATGCGGTTCGAACTTGCGTGGAGCTGTCGCCAGACGGAACAGCCGCATGACACGTCTCCCAATTAATGGATTGCGATTCGACCACGATCGGGGCGGACAGCGTTTCAAGAAACTGCGCGCAAAGATATTGTCGGTCTTCCAGGCGTTCCAGCAGTGTGCCGATTCGCCGACTATCTTTGTCCATGGTGTAGTGCAGGTTCACTGGCGGGTACCGCGTTCGTTCGTTACGTTTGTTGGACCGAAACGGACGGGTCACGCCGTCTGTACGGTCTGCTACGAAATCAAAGTTCCGTTACTTTGAAATCTAAGTCGTAATCCACGCAAGTCGCTCGAATTCAAGAAGTTTCTTGGGCCTGCGAAGCGACATTGGGCGGCCCTGACCGTGTCGTTACGTGCCAGTGTCGGAAGGAATCGTTGTATTCGATACAACTTGGACCCCTAATCGCTGTTCTATCCACGGTGTGTTGACAAAACGCCTCATCAGGGTTCGCAGGCTCAATTCCAATTGAGATGGATCGTATTCGTCGCGTGTCTTGACAAAGCCATGCCAGGTGAGTCGAAGATCCCACGATTCTTGCGAAGCCAGTTGGTTGATGCGTTCGCTGATACGCAGGGCCCAGACGACTCCAAACGCGTCTCGGAAATCAAACCAAACTTGATCCAGCGAATCCGCCGCAATGGTTTTCCTAGGAAATCCGGTAATGATCAGCCCTGCGCTAACAGAAAAACTCAGAACGGCCCACGATGGCGCATGGGGCACCGATAAGTCCGGTACAAACGCCGTGTTGGGTTCCAGTAGCAGCACCTGCCCCATGGCGTAAAACAGCAACGACGGCCAGAACCGAGTTGCAACGTAATTGCCTAGGCCCATCAACACCAGCAGCGTGATGAATAGCCGCCACGCACCATGCAGCACGAAAGCTCCGCGTGGCGCATAAATAAGGGACTGTCCCATCGGTAGCAACAGGACCAGCCACATGGTGGCTACAATGAATTGCCAGCCTCGATCCTGCGGCCGCTTGGCACCCAGGATCGCCATCATCGGAGTAAATGTGAAAGTCACCAAACCAAATCGCAGTTTGCTCTCAAATGGCGCCGCCAAGCTTGGCTGCAGATAGGCGAACGCCGCCATGAACACGAACGATACCGTTGCCCAAACGGCAGGTGCGAACAATGTCGTTCCCGAAAGGTGTCGAATGGCCTGGCACAACCAAGCAAAGACTAGGACGGCGGTGACGGCGGCGAATAGATCGAAGTACGTATTCAAGTTTAGCGATTTCGAGTATTGATCTAGCGGAACAGTTTCACTGACTGGCATCTGCGATAATACGATATCTCAAGACACCAGAAAATGGCGCGATTTGATTTGCCGGCTCTAGATTTGGCGGGCATGTTTTGGTATCCGCAAGTTAGCCCAAATGGTCCTCGGACACGTGCCGCCTGCTGGTAATTCGAACGACGAATTCCTGCGAAGGTGGCAAAGAATGGACCGGGCAACAAGCTTCACTTCTCGGTAAAGGAACGGCGAATCGTTGTTTTCGCTCGATTCCTTGCGCGAGTCCTTTAGCATCTTCGAAAGGAGTCAGCTCATGAATTTGTCAACAAATCGAGTGATTATTCTGTTGGTCGGAGCCACATCGGCTGCGGCTTGGGCGAATGGGCTTGGTCATTCGCATCCGGCTTCCAATGCTCAGGATTGTGGCTGCAATTCTGCGTCGCATGTGGTTGCCGATATGAAATGTGGTCCGCAAGACCTGAGTTCTTTTCCGGGCAGATGTGGCGATCCTCCCTTGCGGAATTCATTATCGCTGTGGGCGAACTATTGCAATGAAAAGAATCAACCCGCTTGTCATGCAGTAGCGCCGTCTGCGGCTTGCGGCGGGCGGTTTCGATTCCGAGGTTGTAATTCGTGCGTGGCCGCCGCGCCATGCAATCAGTGTGATTGTGCCGATTCGCAGGTGACGACTCCCGCCGACGGTTGTGCTGGTCCTGCTGGCGAACCGTTTGATAATACATATGTTGTGGAACCCGCGTCCCCATCGGCGACACCCATCGACGATCTATATGTACCGACGGATTTGCCGACCGAGCCCGCGATTGCGCCAACATTGGAAGTGAACCAACAACAAGACTCGGCTGCCGAAGATGTGATTGGAAGCGGCGCCAGTATCCTAAAGAAGAACTATCCCGTCAGCTCATTATGGATGAAATCGGCACAACAAAATCAACACGCACCGAATCCTCGATAATTGTCAATTCGAACGGGCAGCTACTCAAGAGTCTGCTAGAAACGTTCGATGGAATTCGCATCGACATTAAACACTCTTCAAACGCTGCACTAGTTCGAAGATTGAATACCGGCGAGCCGTTGGATGCGGCTGGCCGGTTTTTTTTTGTACGCGCTGTCAAACTCCTGATTGCTAGCAATTGGGGTTGCGCTGTCCGCATGCGTCGTCAGGTTTATTGCGATTGAATGGCTCAAGCCGACCGCGGCGATGTGCCGATAAGTCTACTACAACCATGTTACCGGGAGGGCGAGGCATATTCCGAGTCCGCGGGATGTCTCGTTTCAGGATGGAGGTCGTGGTACGACGATGGATCGACGTGCCACGACCTTTTTTGACGATTCTTCGCCATCACCGGCGTGGTTGAGATACGAAAAAAGCCGACGACGGATCGTCGGCTTTTTTTGATTTGATACGAACCAAGAAGGTGTAGCGTTTAGCCGCCGATCTTGGCCTTCAACGCTTCCGCTGCCGATCGGTTGGGGAACGATCTTTCGCTCTTCAGAGCCGAATCCAAAATCTTTCCCGCATTGGCCGATTGGCCCGCGTCATACAGAATCTGAGCCGCAAAGTAGGCGCTATCTGCTGTAACGGAACCCTTTTCCAATGCCTTGGCGGTGGCCTGCATGGCAGCGTTCAGATTACCTTGCTTGGCCAAACACCAAGCCAGCGTCATCATGGATTCTCGGCCATAGGACGAAGTCATGTCCGGGTAAATTCGAACCGACAAGTCCGCAAATTCCAACGCCAATTGCTGCTTGGTCTTTTCGTCACTTTCGATCAAGATCAGCGCCAGTTGAGTCAATGCGCCGGCGTGTTTGGGAGATTGGAGATGCGCTTCCTTAAAGACGCGTTCCGCAATGTCGAATTGACCTTTGTATCGAGCGACCAAGCCAATGTAGAGTTTGGCTTCCAGCGAATCAGGGTCCAGTTTCAACGCGTTGTTAGCATTGGATTGGGCCATTTCCAGTTCATTGGCATCCAAAGCCCATTTGGCTACGGCCAGCAGCGTACGAGCGTTGTTACTGTCTTTTCCCAAGGCAGCTTGCATCAGCTTCTTGGCGTTGGCGGTTTTACCGTCTTGTTGATACAGCAAAGCCATGTTGATTTCTGGCAAAGGAGTACGTTCAGAATCGATTTGATGGAGTTGTTTGAAAACGGCGTAGGCGGCTTTTTCGCCTTCAAGATCCGTTGCCTTCTTGAAGAGGACTCGTCCCAAGCGAGTCAACGCAATCAAGTTCTCCGAATCATACTGCAGCGTGGTTCGCAACAGCTTTTCTGCTTCGTTCCAGTCTTCCGCAACTTCCTTTAGATTGGCGAGTCCAGAATACGCCATGGCCAGCAAGCGTTTTTTTCGTTTGTCGTTGACGGTGTAGCTTTTGCATTTTTCGATACCTTCCTTGTAAAGCAATTCACAGTCGGTCAGTCGACGTTCATTCAATGCCAAATCACCCATGTAGACATAGGCACCCGGATCGTTAGGAGCTTCCTTCTTGGCTTCTTCCAATGCTGCGCGACCCAGTTGAATCTGGCGCGATGCGAACAAGATCTGAGCCAACATCACATTTCCTGGCGGCAATTCAGGATTGTTCTTATAGGCTTGGTCCAGCATTTGTCTTGCCGTCTGGGCGTCACCTTCGCGAAGCTTCTGAATCGCGTCGTCCACCAATTGATATTTCGGACTGAATTCTTCAATTTCCTTGTCCAAGATGTCTTTGGCTGTCAACTGAGCGTGCGAAGGAGTGGCACACACGGCCAGTCCCACCAGCACAAGGCCGAAGAAGAAATACTTTTCCGCTTGGAAACGTAAACCGCAAAACATGGAAACCACGCCTTCCTTTTTTGAAATAACGACACTTGTGCCCTGGCTGTCGACCGAAACAGACCATTTCTTCTCCGGCCGCCGTCCAAAACTAGCCAATCAGCAATAGCTGTGCAGGACGCAAAATACAGACTTGTATCATCAATATAATCTTTTCACGTTCCCATTTCCATGAATGGGAACGACGCGTTGGCGAATGATTTGGATCTAACGCGTTGCTGGCCGTACGATCGATACAGACCGCATGATCCGCCGCCGTCTACTGCTAGGAAACGAACAGAGCATCTATTGATCAGTCCAACGCTCTCGGATTTCCCGGACATTTAGGTTTCGAAAATCGATATCCGTGGTAGGATCGTGCCCCTGGATCATCAAGGTGCCCGCTTCGGTTCTCAGGCCTCGCCGAGGATTTTGGTTGGGCTGGCGAGTGTCCGTCCAATCAGTGACCAGATAGCCATTCACCCACGAAGCGACATGAGGACCGTCGACGATTAGCGTCTGTTTAAACCATTGGTGGTCATCCGATACCACTCGCCTGGCGTCAATTCGACGAAAGATTCCTCCGGTGCCACAGTCGAGGGGTGATGTGCGGTCGTTGTCTTTGTAGCCGTTGTGAATTTGGCATTCGTAGCCCATCATTTCGTCGCCAGGTATGCAGCGAAAGAAAACGCCTGAATTCAATTGGGAACCGTTCGTTCGACAGTCATATTGCAGAACGAAATCACCATACTTGCCGTTCGACTCCAACTGGCCTCGTCCGTTCTTCACATGCAGCCATCCTTCGGGCGTCACGGAATATTCGCTTGCCATTTGCGGATACGTTTTCCATTCGGAAAGATCTTGGCCGTTAAAAATCGAGTTCAAACCAAGCGGCCGTAGTTTCACATTGCGAAATTGAATCGGCCCTTCTCGATATTGCAGTCCGATATAGCCTTTTCCCGTCGGCGTCGGATCGTCGTATTCCAAAATCGTTTCCCCATCCAATTTGATCTGAAACTTGCCAGCTTCCGCCACCACATCAAACGCATGCCATTGGTCGTCGGTTTTTCCCGAGTGATGCTGGCGCTGTACAAAGCTACCGGTGGGAAAAGGGTTATCGGCCGGAGCAATATTGAGTTCGTAGCAATCGGCTGTGACGTTACGTGGTTTCGGACTGGTGCGAAGGAAAACGCCACTGTTCGTTTGGGCCGTGGCTTTAAATTCCACATGCAATTCAAAGTCATCGAATTGACTGGTCGTACGAAGTAAACACGATTCGCCCGATTCGCAGCGAATCGTGCCGTCCACCACTTGCCAGTCGGCCGAACCCGCCGATTTCCAACCAAACAGCGTTTCTCCGTCAAACAGCTGTATCCAACCGGACGCAACTTCGTCTTCCGTCAACTGGTTGGCTTCTTGACTGAATGCGGTCTGGATGGGGAATAAGTGGAAGCCAAGCAGGACAACCAGCAGCCCAATGATGCGATGCGAACCAAAAATAGCAAACGTCTTCATGGCGAAGATCTCCGGGAACAGGCAGAATTCGTGCGTTCCGAAGATACTCCATCCGGTTCGTTCCGCCAACCAGCGAGCTGCTTGGTTGCGACATGCTTTGTTCACTACTTTGTCAGCGAACTGAATCGTTTGTATCTGCCAAGAAGGTGTTTCCCGCTGACCAACGTGCCGACCAGACCCAATAGCCAGAACGCGGATGGTTCAGGTACGGCGGATACATTCGCGACGCCCGGTGTGTCCGTCGCGTCGGCCAGATTGATATTTCCTAGCTGCCAGACACCCAAGCCGTCTCGAAATATGTGGCCTGCAGACGCCGCTCCGTCAATTGCTTCGACTCCCAAATCATCTGCGTGCAATGCTGTGTCGCCGTTAGGTAACAACGCCACGCCATCAATAATGGAAGACCAAGGTGTTGATTCCAACGAGCCATCGTCGTTGGAATCCAGGTCGTTACCGTTGGCGCCCGTGAATCCTTCCACCAACAGGTGCGTGACCTGGTCGGCGTTTTCAAAATTCAAGGTTGCCACATGGAAAGTGCCCGACGGCATCAGTGTGAACGACGATTCGGCCACCACAAAGAAATCACCAGCGTTTACAGAAACACTGGGAAGCGTAAGAGCGACTTCGATAACGCCTTCTCCGCTGCTTGCGCTTCCATCGCCAATGACCAAGTACGAATAAATACTCAGGTCAGCAATCGACGACGTCGCCATCAATTCGAAGTATTCGTCCGAATCGGTACCGGTTTGGTCAATTCGAATCTCGCTGATCTCTAACGCCCCAAAGCAATGCACAGCGAACAGTGTCAGAAAAAAAGCTGTAAAAATAGTTTGTTTGAGCATGTTTTTCTCCCTAGTCGAGGTGTGTAAACCGCACTTTTTAGCCGGTTTGTTATCCAGGAGAAAGTGGTAAGTCTAAAAAAAGAAATTTAGACCGGGTTCTGCGTCAAGCAATGGCGAGTGAAACTCCGTCAAAGGAAGGCAGATGGTCCCAGGCATTGCGATTGATTTGCAGGCGAACTTGATTCAGGCCAACTTGCAGCGTTGATATGGAGGCTCGAAGCGATTTCTGATCTTGGGTCGGAATCAGCGATAATTCACTGCCGTTCAATTCGACGGCCTCGACTCCGATCGGCACCAGGAATCCCAATTCGCTGGATTCGTCCAGGCCGGTCGGTCGGTTGAAATTGCGCGCCAGTAGCAAGCGACCAGCGGCCGGAAACGGCTGGAATAATTCGGCAATTGAAATCGGCGTGGAAAACGAAAACGGCTCGGTTGCGCCGGCACCGAGACTTGCCGCATGTGGTTCGAATTCATTCAGTAGCGGTGTGGCGGTCCACGGTCCGGCGAGTCGAATCTGGTGCACGATAATTGCTTTGCTATTCCTGCCGAAAATCCCCGATCACTCGGATCTGACGAACTTGCTGCGAACTGAATTCTTCGGCCCGAATCGTGATTTCCACGCCCGTCAGCGGGTGAGGGTAGGGTGGTTCGGTTTCCGATTCGCCCGGATCGTCCACAATTTGACCGGCCGGATCATAGGGCGAAACAAAGTTATTTCGACCAACAACCGGATCGTTTAGGCCATTCTTGCCTTCGTCGATAAAAGAATCTCCGTCTTGGTCCATTCCGTCCGTTTCGTACGTCGATGACCAAGTGCAGTATGTCGCGACGTTGGGATTGACGCCCAGCCGAGATTTTAACGACGGCGGACCGGCGAAGAAGGACGTTTGGTTCGGGGCTAATACTCGTAGGTAGTTTAGATCCACGTAGGCTCCGCGATGCACTCGAACGGCAGGCCCTGGAGGAACATAAGCCGGATCGCCAGGTGCCAACGTCATCAGCGATGTCGCGTCGATCGGTGCCTTGGGATCGAACACGCGAATATCAAACGCCAGTACGTCCGACAGCATCAGATCGTCTCCTTTGCGGAGTCCTCGCTTGGAAATCAGTCGTACGGGCAAATCCTTGGGGTGATTGTACAGTGCCGCCAGATTGGGTCCGCCGGGAACGTTGGTGCTGTTGAGCAAGGCAAATGGATGGATTAATTCGTTGGGGAATTGGTAAACGGAATTCCCTGGCAGATCTCGATACGGATTGTGTGCAAATCGGTTTCTTCGGTCTGACAGGTCTTCCAGTGAATTAGCGCGAAGTGCGATGGGATTCCCCGAGATGTCGTAGTGGAGTCGTACTGAAAGATCATTTTCGTTGTGGAACATACGCATTAGTTCGATATTGGTCGCATCGACCGAATTCAGAAAACTGACGTAAGTTGGATTCGTGTTCAGTTCTGGCAAGATCAACAGCACTCGACGATGCAGCGTCAACGTCGGCGTGGCCGGGACGGCAGAAACTTCAAACGGCGGCACGGGGGCGGTGCGTTCTACCCACCAAATCACTTCGGCAAGGTTGGAGGTGATGACTTGCCCGTTGAACCGTCCCGTGAAGGGTTCTTCGTTGCTGCGCACGGTAAAGGCGATGATGTCGTCGACGTCTCCATATCGAGAAATATCGCCGGCGTTGTTGACATAGCGGAATTGATCTAGAAAACGTCCGGGATGATTCGCTGCCAGCGGGTTAGCAAACGTGGGGTCAGTGTCGGATACAAAACTGTTGTTGTCATTCAGAAAACCTTCGGTGATTTCAAAGTAACCGGGCTGCGATTCTGGATCGGCCGGCGGATTCGGAATCAACGTCATCATGTCCAGGTCTTTTTGCAACTGGGTGGCGACGGTTCGCATCTGAGCGGACAATTCCAAGATCGATCGGCTGTCGGTGACGTTGGATCCTAAAAGATCAAAGGCGCGAACCATGGCCAGCACTACCAGCAGCGTCAACGCGACGGCAATCAGCATTTCAATCAGCGTGACTCCCGAACGGCGTAAGGACGAAGATGACAAGGCGATGGGGCTGGTCACAGAGGACGGCCAATAGGGAGAAGCGGGCGAGCGTCTAGTCACGGTAGTTTCCTGTTCCAGATTCGAAGGACCAAATTCGGTCTGCTTACCTCGATCACTGCGAAGTCTTGCCCGTCGCAGGAGGAGTTTGCCAGTCTTGCCCGTACTCTCTATTCGACATTGGATGCATTTTCGTGTCAAGCACGATTGATTTCTGTCGCTTTCCATGCCTGACGAGAATTCTCGGGCGCAGACGTAGCTCACCTGTGGGAATTCGACAAAAACGGGCGTTTCTGACCATGCTAGTCGCGAAAACAGCGAGTCGCCAACTAGATCGGCTTGTTTTATTAGATTTTGCCACCAAGTCAGCATGTGTGACCGGACGCCCAGCGGCGGTGCGTTGTGAAAAAAACGTCAGCTTTGTAAACTGACGTGAACTATGGGGCTGTCTCATCAGCCATAGGCATGTCTTTGACTCGGCGGCTTGAAGAATGCAACAGAAACTTGCATTTGCCGTATCGCATTGTGTCAAAAGCGCAGTGAATGTGTTGTCCAGGAGAACTATCTAGATGATTCGTCAATTCGTCCGTTTACTGCTGGCATTGGTGATGGTGTGGTGGTTTGCTGGTTCGCCACTGCAAGGTCAAGACGAACCTGCTGAAACGCAAGAGGAAAAAAAACAGGCGGAAGATTTGACCGGAGACGTCGGCGAATCGTCGCCAGAAGCACTGGTCGAATATTCCGAAGCGGCCGATTTTCAAAACAACGCGGCATTTGATATTGCGGCGGAAGCTTGGACCAAGTTCTTGGATAAGTTTTCGGACGATCCTAAAGCCGTGGAAGCTCGCTACAACCTGGGCGTCTGTCAATTGCAGCTCAAACAATATGAAGACGCCAGTAAGAATCTGGCTTTGGTGGTGGATTCCGGCCAAGAGTTTGCACGACGTGAAGACGCGTTTTTGAACCTCGGTTGGGCCCATTACAATCAAGCGGCGGGCAATCCGGCACAATATGAAAAGGCCAGCGTTGCTTTTCAGAAGCTATTGGATGAATTTCCAGAAGGTGGCTATCGAGACCAAGCGTTGTTTTTTCTGGGCGAATCCCTGTACGTTCAAGGCAAACGGCCTGAAGCGGCCAAGTATTACGAAGAGCTGCTATCCAAGCACGAAAAGAGCGAATTTCGGTCCAATGCTATTTATGCGCTAGGTGCCACTTATGAAGAATTGGGCCGGTTTGCCGATGCGGGCAAGCTGTACGACGAATTCTTAGAAGCCCATGCGGACAATCCGCTGTCTTCGGAAGTACGATTGCGGCGAGCGGAAACGTTGTTGCAAACGGGTGATTTTGCGTCGGCAGAGGAGAACTTCGCCAAGCTTGCTTCGGACAAAGAATATCCGATGGCCGATCACGCGCTGTATCGCCAGGCTTACGCGGTGGCTCGGCAAGAAAAATATGCGGCGGCGGGAACACTGTTCGCTCAGTTGCTTGATCGATTCCCAGATTCTAAATATGTAACCGAAGCGGCGATGGCGGCGGCCAGATCGTTTTACCGAGCAGAAGATGGTGCGGCAGCGGAAAAGTGGTTTCGGACCGTGATTGACGCCAAATCGCCGGAAACGCCAGAAGCGGCTCACTGGTTGGTTCGGCTGTGGTTGAAACAAGGAAAAGTGGACCAAGCACAAGCGTTGCTGGACCGAATCGTGGCTTCGTCTCAGGATCATCCGTTCTATGTCAATCTTCTCCTTGATCAGGCCGATGCGCTGTACGAATCGGACGAAACCAAATCAGACGCCGTGCAAAAATACGTCCAGATCTACAAGCAACTTCCCGAGCATCCGCTGGCTCCTCAAGCACTTTACAACGCCGCATTTTGCGCGCTAGAAATGAAGTCGCCCAAGAATTCGTTGGCGTACGCCAACGAGTTTATTTCTAAATTTCCCGATCACCAATTAATTGCCGACGTCAAACAAGTAGCGGGCGAATCCGAACTGCAGTTAGGCAATAGTGCATCGGCGGCCGAAATCTTTGACGACGTTGCCAGTACTCAAAAGAGCGCCGGCAATGAATCAAGTCCCGTGCTGATCCGCCAGGCTTGGGCGCTGTATATGGAGAAGAAATTCGAACAAGTCGCGCAGCAGCTGCAACCCAAGATTGAATCGTTTGAAAATGCCGACCAGTCGGCCGAAGCAGCCTATCTGGTCGGCATGAGCTACTTTGGTGCGGGCGATGAAGACCAGGCGCAGAAGTTCTTGCAGCAATCCCTGACGTTGTCCAAAACCTGGACGCAGGCAGATGAGGCTCAACTGAATTTGTCGCGCGTTCTGCGGAAAAAGCAGAAAGTCAATGAAGCCATCGCTGTGGTGAAACAGATGTTGAAAGACTATCCGAAGTCGGCTTCCCGAGACCAAGGGCTGTTTCGACTGGCCGAATACGAATATGCGTTGGAACAGTACGCTGCGTCAAACGAACATTATTCGGCTGTTTTGCAAGGGTTTCCCGAATCCAAGTTGGTTCCGTATTGTTTGTATGGTCGAGGCTGGTCGTTGCTTCGTTCGCAGAAATTTGGCGATGCCGCAGCCAGTTTTACTTCGCTAATAGAAAAATTTCCAAAACACCGTTTGGCGGATCAAGCACTTTATTCGCGAGCCATGTCGCGGCAGCAGGCGGGAGATTTCGAGTCGGCCTTGGAAGATACGCAGGCCTATCTTTCCGTCGAAGGCAGGACGGATCAGGAGAAGGCGGACGCGCTGTATGTCAAAGGGCTTTCCGAATTGGGCTTGAAGCAAACCGACCAAGCCATCACGACGCTCACATCGGTTCAGAAAATGCTGCCGGAATATGGCAGTGGCGACAAAGTCTTGTATGAACTGGCTTGGGCGCTAAAAGGCAAAAAACGCGAACAGGAAGCGTTGAATACATTTGTAGAATTGGCGGCCAAGTTTCCTCAAAGTGATTTGGCGGCCGAAGCGTTTTATCATCTCGGCGAAGCGGCCTATGAAACCAAGGATTATGCCAAAGCGGTTGTGGCATATGGTCGAGCGAAGGACCGGATTGGAAACAATTTGGAATTGGGTGAAAAGATTTTCTACAAGATGGGCTGGGCTGGATTCCAGACGGAAGACTACCAGACCGCACGCGATGCATTCACCCAACAAGCTACTCGCTATCCCGATCGAAGCCTGGCCAACGACGCGCAATTCATGATTGGCGAATGTTACTTCAAGGAAGCGAAGTACGAAGAATCGTTGGCGTCCTATTCGAAAGTCAAAGGCAAAACGGTCTCCAGCGAACAGATTGCCGTCCTCACTCTGTTGCATGGCGGTCAGGCGGCATCGCAGTTGAAAAAGTGGCAAGATTGTGTGGCCTGGATGACGTCCATTCGCAACGCCTACCCAAATTCGCCTTACTTGCCACTGGCGGACTATGAACAAGCCTGGGCGCTGCAGAATCTAGGACAAGTTCAAGAGGCGATGCAGTTGTATGGTAAAACGGCCGATGCTACTCGAGGTGAAATCGGCGCGCGAGCTCGCTTTATGATGGGCGAAGTCTACTTCGCTCAAAAAGACTACGCCAATGCCATTCGCGAATTCCAAAAAGTGATGTACGGATATGGAGCCGATCGCGCGGACGAGGCCGTTAAAAAGTGGCAAGCCAAATCGGGGTTCGAAGCAGGTCAATGCGCTGGCGTCATTGCGTCGCAGCAAAGTAATAATGCGGAACGAGCCAAATACGTGGACGCTGCCAAGAAGTTCTTTGAATACGTGCGAACTCGGCATCCTGAAGCGCCAGAAGCGACCGCGGCTGCCGAACAATTGAAAAAATACGGCGCCTAGACGAATCTCTGATCGCCCCGGCGAAGAGCCCGACCCTCTGGTTTCCAAGGGACTCTTTTCAACGAGTTTTGCTCAGTTGGACTTGCGTTTGCGAACCCGGGGCTACAGAATTTGTCCCTTGCGGTTCAGGCGGTGCGGCTAAGTCGTTTTTCTTGCAAGGCAATTCAGTTATGAAGAACGTAGGTATTGTTGGCTGGCGAGGCATGGTGGGTTCGGTTCTGATGGACCGCATGCTGCAGGAAGGTGATTTTGGCCACATAAACTGCCAATTCTTTTCTACTTCTCAAGCGGGGCAACCTGCGCCGGACGTTGGCTGTGGTAGTTCCACCTTATTGGACGCAACCGACATCGCTGCTTTGGCACAAAATGACATCATTGTTACCTGTCAGGGAGGTGACTACACCAAGGCGGTACATGGGCAGCTACGCTCATCTGGCTGGAACGGTTATTGGGTTGATGCGGCGTCCACACTGCGGATGAATGATGATGCGGTGATTGTCTTGGATCCGGTCAACCGACACGTGATTGATCAAGCGATTGATGCTGGCAAGAAAGATTTCGTCGGCGGAAACTGTACGGTCAGTCTCATGTTGATGGGTTTGGTCGGATTGTTCCGCAACAATTGGGTCGAATGGGTCAGCAGCATGACCTATCAATCTGCTTCGGGTGCCGGTGCCCAAAATATGCTTGAACTGGTGCGTCAAATGGGCGAATTGGCCACTTGCCAACTCGCCGGGCAAACGGCTTTGGAGCTGGAAAAGTTGGTCACCGCAAAACAGGCCGACGCCGATTTTCCTTGCGATCAATTCGGAGTTCCCTTGGCCGGTAGCTTGATTCCCTGGATCGATCGACTGATGGACAATGGTCAGACTCGGGAAGAATGGAAGGGCGAAAACGAAACCAACAAGATCTTGCAAACCAAAACGTTTATTCCCATCGATGGACAGTGTGTTCGAGTGGGCGCGATGCGCTGTCATAGCCAAGCTCTCACCATCAAGTTGACGCAAGATCTGCCACTGGCTGAAATTGAAACTGCGATTGCCGAAGCCAATCCGTGGGTGACCGTGGTGCCCAACGACAAGCCTCAAACGATTCAGCAATTAACACCAGCGGCCGTTTCCGGAACGATGAAAATTCCGGTTGGTCGAATTCGCAAGATGACGCTCGGGCCACAATATCTGACTTGCTTCACGGTGGGCGATCAATTGTTGTGGGGTGCGGCAGAACCGGTTCGTCGCATGTTGCTGATTCTGTTGGGGAAACTGTAGCGTTCCTGGCCGTTACAACTGGGGCGTTCGAGATTTTCGCATGGGAAGCCAAGACCGATTATCAAGCCGGTTGCCAGGCTACGTTATCGCGGCGGGAACGCAAGTTGTCTTGAATTGCCAGCAACCGGTGATTGGAGCGAGCGATTCGCGTTTCAAGAAACCCGGTTCCGTGGGCGTGGTCATGGTGACTCCCGAACGAACCGATGGGCCGTACGAAGTGCAGTTTGTTGATGGGAGTCGAGTTTTCGCGAGCTTTGACCAATTGACTTTGCGTCGGCAAGAAATTGATTCTCTGCTGGTTCCGGCAGAAAAAGACTGGTGGCAATTCGTCATTTTGAAGTGCGTCGTTGGTTCCAAAGCCTACGGACTTTCCAGCGAACAGTCGGACGATGACATTCGCGGAATCTTTTTGCCTTCGGCCGAAGATCATTGGTCGCTGTGCGGCGTGCCACCGCAATTAGAGCATCAATCGGGCGAACATGATGAAGTTGTTTGGGAGCTGGAAAAGTTTCTTCGGCTGGCGCTTAAGGCAAATCCAAATGTGCTGGAAGTGCTTTGGACGCCCATCGTGTTGCAGGCCACGCCGATGGGTGAACAGCTCCGTGCGCTACGCCGTCGTTTCCTTTCCAAGCATATTTACAAGACGTATTCGGGATATGTGCTAAGTCAATTCCGGCGAATGAAAAATCAGGTGGCCGGTTCCGGGAAATTCAAACACAAGCACGCGATGCATTTGATTCGTCTGCTTCGTTCCGGAATGCATGCGTTGCAGGAACAAGAAATCTTGATTGATGTTGGTCCGTTTCGAGACGAACTGCTGGCTATTCGAAATGGTCAATGGTCGTTCGAACAAATCATGCGGTTGGCGTTGGAATTGGAAAGCCAGTTCCAGCGTTGTTTCGAACAAACATCACTGCCCGAACAGCCCGATTTTGCTGCCGTCGACCAGTTCTTGATTCATGCCAGAAGAAGCCGAGTGAACGCATGACTGACGCTCGCCAACTTGATCTGCCGCTGTGGCAGGACTATGTCCAGAGCTTGACCATTCAACCATTGTTTGTCACCGTGAGCGGCGCCCACCTGTATGGATTTCCGTCGCCTGACAGTGACGTTGATTTGCGAGGTTGTCATCAATTGCCGCTGAACGAAATTGTGGGACTTTCATTGCCCAATCAAACCTTCGAGCACTCGGGAGTTTTTGCCGGCATGGAAGTGGACATTGTGTCCCATGATATCGGCAAGTATTTTGGTTTGCTGGTCAAGAACAACGGCTACGTGCTAGAGCAGATTTTTTCACCGTTGGTTGTAACCGGCCAAGATTTCTTGGATCAATTGCGGCCGATTGCGCGCCGCTGTATCACTCGTTTTCACTACTATCACTATCGAGGTTTCTACCAGACGCAGCGCAAGTTGATTGACAAACAGGCGTCCAAGACGGCCAAGGCAATTCTGTATGCGTATCGAGTGCTGCTGACGGGAATTCATTTACTGCGAACCGGCGAAGTGGAAGCGAATCTGGCACGCCTGGCCGACGAGTATGGAAATCGCGAAGTCCACGAATTGATCTCGCAGAAGACGGCCGAGAAGATTTCGCCAGCCGAATTGAACTGGCAGTTTCATTCGCACCAACTCGACTCGCTTGAATCCACGCTCGACGCTGCATTTACAGCTTCGCAACTGTCGGAAGAACGAGACTCCCAAGAAGTGAACCGATTTCTAGTCGATCTGCGTCTGGGTTAGTTTCTGCTGGGGGGCTTTGTGGACGTGGTACGACTCATGTGAACTGTTTTTGAATGAATTCACCTTAAATTCATTGAGTCTTCATTGGATCTACATGTTCGCGTCTTTCAATGCGCGAGGCCTTGTTTAACTTCGACGTTTGGCCAGTTGATCTAAATCTACGCCTGGTTACGTGGGAGTCATCTTGCCATGGCATCGACACAGATGAGTCGTACGTCGGATTCTCCGGTAAGAACGATATCCCAACAACATTGGATCATCGGACCTCGTGAAGACTTGGTTTTGTTTTTGGGGTCGCCCTTGTTGTTAGTCGTCGCGTTTTGGTTCGCACAGCGATTTTGGTCGCTGACGGCGCTAAGCGGATTCGCTACGATTTTGGCGATGGGACACTACCTGCCGGGGTTTATTCGCGCCTACGGCGATCCCGCTCTGTTCCGGCGTTTTCCGTTGCGAGTAACTCTTGCGCCGATCTTTCTGATTTCGCTCACCACGTTTCTGGCGAACAGGGAATCGCAAACGCTATTGTTGGTTGTTGTGGCCTGGGGAGCGTGGCATTGGTTAATGCAGATCTACGGTTTTGCTCGAATCTACGACGCCAAGGCAAAGCATTTTGACAATCTATCGGCGCGTTTGGACTACGCTTTCTGCATCCTGTGGTTTGGTGTCATTTACTGGCAAACCGACGGAGCATCGGCAGTGTTGATGCGGTACTATCGAGCCGGAGGTTGGCTGTCTCCACAGTTTGCTCGCGGTGTGGTGTGGGCTTGGGCGGCGCTTACGTGCGTGGTGTCGCTGGCGTATGTGGCCAACCTTGTTCGATGCTGGCGAGCAGGGCAGGCGCCAAGCGTGTTGAAGCTGACATTGATGGCGGTTTCCCTGTTGTTCTATCTGTATGCGTTCGGCTATGCGGATAACAAGATTTTGGCGTACGCGCTATTTGAAGGTTTTCACGATATCCAGTATTTGGCAATTGTCTGGGTGTTCAATCGTCGCCGAGCACAAGCGGCAGATTCCGGAGCGTTTACTCGGTTTCTTTTTCAGCAACGAACCGCGTTGGTCGTCCTGTATGTGTTCTTGTGTTTGGGATTTGGTAGCTACGACTACTTTGCGCGTTCCATTCAGGAAGAACAGTTTTCGCGAATGGCACTGGGCGTCATCACCGGACTGGCATTGGTCCACTTCTATTTCGATGGATTCATTTGGCGTATGCGTGAGCCAGAAACTCGCTCGACGTTGGGCGTCGAACAAGGCTCGGTCGCTTTACTACGTCGCAGATTGACGCCTGTCGTTCGGCATGCGTTGCTGTGGGTGGCCTTGCTTGTGCCGCTGTCGATACTTGGGTGGACCGAGGTTTCTGCGAATCCGATGAGTGAAGCGGAGGCATGCCAAGCTGTGTTGGAAGTGCGTCCGCAAAGTCATAAGGCTCATTTCTTATTAAGCACATTGTTGCCGGATTCGGGGCAGGACGCATTGGCGCTGGAGCACGCTCGAGCTGCGTTGAAACTTCGTTCGGACTATGATCTTTACGAAACGAGATTTGCGGATTTGATGCTGGTTCGTGCGGATCTTTCGCCGGACGATCTGGATTTGGTGATCGAATGCTATGCCAAAGCGGCCAAGACGCAACGACATGAGTTTGGCGTGTATTCGAATTGGGCATTAGCGCTGGCAAGACGAGGGCGTTTTGACGAGGCGGCATTCCGCTATTCACAAGCGTTGCAGTTAGATTCTAAAAACGCGGAACTGCATTTCAACCGAGCTCGGTGTTTGATGCAAATGGGTAACTTTATTGAATCGCGACAGGCCTTGTTGGACGCCGTTGCGAACGATCCTGATCATGGTCAGGCCTACCTGTTGCTGGCCTCGCTTTACGGCATGCAAGGTCAATTCGCAGATGCGTTACAAGCATTCCAGCGGGCATTGGAGATCACTCCGGATTCATTGGCAACACTCGCCAGTTTCGCCGAAGCTCTGCTGACGATGCCGAACGAGCAGTTGCGAGATTTTTCAAAGTGCCAGGAACTGTTGGAACGAGCCGCCCGAATTGCATCGGCACCAGACGAGAAGAACAAAGTTGCGATGCTGTGCCGTCAATTGTCGCAAGAATTGAAGAAGAAAAGCGATCATGCAAATTCAGAGCGGATAGCCGAGATTGCGGAAGCTCTTAGTCGTTAGAGTATATGGCAGCGGTTTCTGTTGTCTTCCGAGGTAGTGGCAAGGCAAGATTGTAATTCGCAGCCTCGTCTGCCTATTCTCGCAGCCTCGTCTTCCTATTCAACGTCCAATTCTTTTGGCGCGTTGTCGGGCTTTCTGTGCCGCCAAATCATTTTCTTGAAGTAGGTTGTTTCTAAAAAGTCGGTTATGATGAAAAGTTTGGCGGAGGATTTCTGGGTGGCCGCAGGCGTTTAGTGGACCATCGACTTTTTAAGGCGAACGCAGGATTGCGTTTCTTGAGGTAAGGATTCATGTGCATGCGGCGACGAAATCATTCTTTTCAAAGTGAACCACTCGAACAACGCGTCTTGCTGGCCGGCGACTTGGTAGCCCATTGGTCTGCTGCGGATTTGACAGGATCCAACGAACAAGTTGTCCAGCAGTGGACGGATCGAATAAGTCAGATTTCTGCCGAATTGCACGCGGGCGAACCAGTTCTGGCCAACGGTGCGGTCGGTGGTCGTGCGGCGGTGCGATTTGACAATGCCAACGGAGCGGATTCGTTGCGAGTGGCTTCGCAGGATAGCCCGATGAGTATGGCGAATGATTTTTCCTTCGCGGTGGTGTTTGCTACTTCGGCCGACGATTTTCGAAGTGGCACCAATTGGTTTGACGCCACCGGTTTGGTCGATGCTGATAGGCTTGGTTTTGCCGACGATTGGGGATTGACCATCAATTCGCAAGGGCAATTGATGACCGGTATGGGTGAAGCTCTGTTCGCGCCCATTGCCAACGTGTCATCTTCTGCGACAGGCCTGAACGACGGTCAGGTTCGAATAGCCGTGGTGACTCGCAGCGGCAGTTCGCTTAGCCTGTACGTGGACGATCAACCGGCCAATACCATCAACAATGCCAGTGTGGATCCTCGCGACAGCACGGTGGAAATATCAATCGGCGATGTCTTATCTGGAGGCGGTGGATTCACCAGGAGACATTGCGGAGATTCGCTTCTATGACGGGCAGTTGTGTCCAACGCCGAAGTCAGTTCGTTGCATACCCGGATCTGTTAGCGTACTACAACAATCAAGCTCCAACCGCCAACTCTGATTCGTACGTAACGGTCGAAGATGGTCCGCGCTGTTGGTTGCTGGCGCAGAGGTGTCTTGGTCAATGACACCGATCCCGATGTTGATCTGTTGGTGCCGAATCTCGTTTCGCCGACCAGTCATGGCACCGTGACGTTGATGGCAGACGGGGGCTTTCGGTATGTGCCAGATGCAAATTGTTGGGCACAGATAGTTTTACGTATGAAGTCAGCGACGGCGGATTCACAATCGGTCCGGTGACAGTGAACTTGACGGTGACTGCGGTCAATGACGCTCCCGTCGGCAATTCGGATCAGTACTTCGGTGTTTGGGCGAAGTGATCGAAGTTGCGGTTCCGGGTGTGTTGGGTAACGACGTGGATGTTGATTCGGCGAATCTATCGGTTCAGCTGGTAACATCGGTCTCGAACGGCGTTGACGCTAAGCCTGGAAGCGGTTCATTCCGCTATGTTCCGGAAGTGGACTTCGTAGGAACGGATGTGTTTACCTATCGAACGTCCGACGGTACCACGCAGTCGGATTTGGTCGAGGTGTCGCTGTTTGTCGGTTCGTCGCCGGTTCGCATCAGCGAAATCATGGCCGCAAATGTCGATGCGTTGACCACTCGAGTCCGTGCGTCGGCGAATTCCAGTTTTCCGCGGTGTTCGAGAATCGCCCGATTGGATTGAACTTCAAAATCTAACGTCCAATGACTTGGACCTGAGCGGCTACTTTCTGACCGACGACGCAAGAAGTCTGACGAAATGGCAGATTCCATCGGGCACGTCGATCGATGCGTCCGGCTATTTGGTTGTCTTTGCGTCTCAGCCAGAAAGCACCGACGTTAACTTGGACGAACAGGGTTTGTTACATGCCGGATTCGGGCTGTCATTGGACGGTGAATACTTGGCCGTTGTCGATCCGAACGGAAACGTGTTGTTCGAATTTGAGTGGATTTCCACAGCAGTATCCCAGCGTTTCGTATGGGTTGGATCAAAACGGAGTGGAGAGATACTTTGTCGAAGCAACGCCGGGTGAAGCCAATTCGGCTAATGTCTACGCCGGAATTGTTGCAGATACCACGTTCAGCGTTGATCGCGGATTCTATGATGCAGCTTTCGAGGTGGCGATTTCGACCAAAACGTTGGACGCGGCGATCTATTATTCATTTGATGGCAGTGTGCCAACGCCGGAAACCGGTCTGTACCAGCTCCATTCTGGTTGATCGAACCACCAACCTTCGCGCAGCCTTCAAGGACGGTTTCTTAACCGCACCGTCCCAGACACTCAGACGTACGTCTTTGTGAATCAAGTGATTCAGCATAGCCAGATGCGCTAACGACCAGGCCGTCCACGGCGCCCCGGTGGCATATCCCGATCGTTGGCGAGGCACTGCGGCGGACTATGAAATGGATCCGGAAATTACGCAAAGTGAAACGTATGCCAGTCGCATGCAGGACGCCATGTTGGCGTTACCCACGCTTTCAGTGCAATCACCTTGGACCAAGAAGATATTTTCGGAACGACAGGACTGTATTCCAATCCTTCTTCCACAAACGAAGAACTGGCCAGTGCTGAATTGATTTGCCCGGATGGTCGAACTGGTTTCCAAATCGAAGCGGGACTGCATGCGAGGCGATTGCCAGTCGAAATGCCGAACACAAGAAGCATTCGTTGAGTTTGCGGTTTCGCGAAGATTACGGTGACAGCGAATTAGACTTCCCGCTATTCGAAAATTCGCCCGTAACCCAGTTTGAATCGATTCACTTGCGTGCTCGCTACAACAATTCCTGGATCCACTGGGACCAAGGACAGCGGAATCGAGGTTCGATGATTCGCGAAGCCTGGATGCGAGACACCATGTTGGCTGCGGGCGATATTTCCGCGGGACACGGTGACTACGTCCATCTGTATTTAAACGGTATCTATTGGGGCGTTTATGAAATGCACGAACGCCAAGATGCCAGCCACTACGCCGCCTACTTTGGTGGCGATGCGTGGGAATATTCGGCGGTAAACGCCAACGCAGTCGTCGATGGCGATGGCGATTCTTGGAATAATCTGAGAACCACCGTGAACAGCGGAGACTGGGAAGCGATTCAGCAAGTGCTGGATGTAGATAATCATATTCTGTTCAATATTTTGCAGCTTTATGGCGGCAATCAAGACTTGAAGACGGATGGGAATTGGCGAGCGGCTGGTGGTGGAGTTGCCAATGCGCCGTGGCGGTTTTATATGTGGGACGTCGAACGGATTTTAGAGAACGTTCGGCAAACCGGCACCAGTCCTGTATCCGATTTGATGGGCTTTTTGGCTCGCTTGGACGATCACGACGACTATCGAATTCGATTCGCAGATCACGTTCATCGTTTGTTATTCAACGGCGGTGCGTTAACGCCCGAAGCCACGGCTCAGCGATGGATGGATCGAGCCAACCAGTTGGATGTGGCCATTGTTGCCGAATCCGCGCGTTGGGGCGATCTCAAGCAATCGCGTCCGCTGACGCGAGACGCAGAATGGGTGACGGAACGAGACCGTTTGCTGGAAACCTATTTCCCGGATCGAACAGCTCACGTCTTGCAGCAATTTCGCTCTCGAAGATTGTATCCCAGTACCGATGCGGCGGAATTCCTAGTCAATGGCCAGCGACAGCATGGCGGCTTGCTGGATGGCACATTGACGCTGGAGAATCCCAACGCCGCTGCGGCCACCATCTACTACACCACCGACGGCAGTGATCCTCGTTTAGCAGGCGGCGAACTGAATCCGGCCGCGCTGATCTATTCTGGCCAGATTGCCTTGCAGCGATCGGCGCTCGTGAGTGTTCGAATCAAAGATGACGCCAGTGGCGAATGGTCTGCCTTGACACAAGCCGACTTTCTGCTGGAAGAACCGGCCGATGCGTCGAATCTTCGCATCACTGAGATTGACTACAATCCACAGGATGGTCGACCGGAGCTGGGCGAAATGGCGCTCAACGGTAGCGAATTTGAATTCATTGAAATTCGCAACGTCAGCGATTCGCCAATTAATTTGGACGGAGTGCGGTTCGAACAAGTGTCGGTCGGTGGTGACGCGCAGGGCGTCGTGTTTTCTTTTTCGAATCAAACCTTGGCCCCGGGAAGTAGCACCGTTGTGGTCCGCAATCGAGCGGCGTTTGAGTCTCGGTATGGCACCGATTTGCCGATGGCGTCGGGGAACAATGGTGTCGGCGGACAAGCGGCCGAATTTGGCGGAGGCCGTTTGGGAGACGGCGGCGAGCAGATTACGCTGGTCGCTGCGGACGGTCAATTGATTGAGCAAGTAACCTACGCCGACGATGGTATCTGGCCGGAACGAGCGGACGGAGCGGGTTCCAGTCTGGAGCGACTGTCTAGTTTGGCCGATGGAAATTTGGGCACGTCGTGGGTGGCCAGCGAACGCATTGGAGGTTCGCCAGGCATCGGTTATGCACCCGCCGCCCCTTCCGTGGTCATCAGCGAAGTACTTGCTAATTCGAACGCACCGGCCGTGGATCAGGTGGAACTTTACAATGTTACGAATCAAGCGATTGACATTTCCGGCTGGTTTGTCAGCGATTCTGCGAACCATCTGGAGAAACACACGCTGCCAGCTGGTTCGCTGGTGCCGGCCAATGGCTATTTGGTGCTGTCCGAAACCGAATTGGGGTTCGGACTGAAAGGAGCAAGATGACGATGACGTGTGGCTGAGTCGTCCCGGTGCTTCGGGCAGTGCCGAATGGTTTGTAGATAACGTCGAATTTGGAGCAACTGACACCGGTGTGTCACTGGCTCGGTGGCCGAACGCAAGCGGGGATTTGTTCCCCAGTCAATCGAATTCACTGGGAGCGGTGAATTCCGGACCTGCCACTTCGGCGTTGATCATCAGTGAAATCCACTACAATCCAGCCGCGTCCCCTGCCGCTCGAATTTGGGCTCCGACGGGCTGGAGTTTGTCGGGTGTGGAATGCCAGCGGAACGCCGTTGGATGTCAGTGGTTGGCGACTGAATAAGGGTGTTGACTTTCACCTTCCCAAGCAACACTGTGATTGGTCCCGGTCAGGCACTGACAGTGACAAGCTTTGATCCGGCCGATGACACATTGGCGGCCGAGTTTATTGCAGCTCTGGGCGGAACGTCCAGTCATCTGCTAGGGCCGTTTTCGGGGACACTAGATAACGGTGGCGAAAATCTAGAACTGGAAAAACCCTTTAACGTGAACGATGACAGTTCGGGATTTGTGTTGGTGGATCGAGTTCGTTATGACGACGATTCGCCGTGGCCTGCCGCTGCGGATGGCACGGGAAGTTCGCTGCAGCGAAACAGTGCTGTGTCGTTTGGCAATGCCGCATCTAGTTGGCAAGCCGCCGCCGCGACTCCTACGTTGGCCGGTGCGGGCAATCTGATTGGTGATCTGAATCAAGATGGCGTGGTGAATTTGGTTGACATTGATTTGATTTGTGCGGCGATTCAAATTCAAGATGCGACGGCGGATTTGAATCAGGATGGCAGCGTGAATGTGGCCGATCAGACGTACCTGGTCGAGCAGGTGCTGCGAACATCCGTGGGGGATGTGAATTTGGACGGCAAGTTCAATTCGACCGATTTGGTTCGCATTTTCCAAGCCGGCGAATATGAAGACGGCGTGGTTGGCAATTCGCGACCTGGGCCGAAGGCGACTGGAATTGCGATGGTGAATTCGATACCAGTGATCTGGTGTTGGCCTTCCAAAGTGGCCGGTATTCTGCCGAAGCACAACGTACTCGATTGATTGATCAAGTGTTTGCCGAGCGAACCGAGTCAGCTGACGTGCAATAGTTGAACGGAAAACGAAAAGGAGCGTCTCGGAAATGAACGGATGTCGATACTGGGGATTGTGGTGTGTCATTGCGTTTGGCGGATTCGTGACTGTGTCGGCCGATGATCCACTGGACTTAGAATTGCTAAAACAGTTTCGCGGCGAATTCGTCAGGATTACTCCTGGCCAAGGCGTGTTTCCTGTGAAGCAACTAGTGACCGCAGCGGATGAACAAGGCGACGTGCAAACAATCGAAGTTTCATTCGATCAACCGTTTGAAATCTGCAAGTATGAAACGACGCAGGAAATCTGGCAGCTAATCATGAAGCAGAATCCAAGCCGCTGGCGAGGAGGTTCGCAATTCTGTGGAAATGGTGAGCTGCGTCGAATCGCGTGAATTCTGTCAACGGATTACTCGCTTGCTGCGAGAACAACAGCTTCTGCCAGAGAATCTGGAAGTGCGCTGCCTACGGAAAGTGAGTGGGAATACTGCGTTCGCGCGGGCGAAGACGACCTATTGTTTTGGCGATGATCAAGCAGCTTTGGGTCACCACGCTTGGTTTACGGCCAACGCTGCGGGAAACGATCCACCCGTCGGTGCGAAACGAGCGAACAAATGGGGCCTGTTTGACATGCACGGCTATGTTTGGGAATGGTGCGAATCAGCCGATGGAACGACCGTGCTCAGGGGCGGAAGTTGGAAAGACCCTGCTGGCCGGCTGGCCTGTTCCTTCCGCCGCAGCGAGAGGAAACTCTTTGCGACGATGCCGTTGGTTTTCGATGTGTGATTGGAGCAGTCCGCAACTGATTTCGATGGAGCGGACCGTTGGGCGAATGCCATTTACTTTTCCCGAGGCGTAGCCTTCGCTGAAGCTGAGTTTGTCCTCGAAGTCGCAACTCTGCGACGGACGTCTTGCTGTCCGTCGCTCGCAAAAAGACCGCAGCTTGCAACTGCGGTCTTGGTCAAATGTGAGAAGTTGGCTCTCTGTCTGGTTCAACTACGAACGCTTTGATCGAGTTGCACCGTACAGAAACATGGTCATCAAGGCCCAAATGCTGAGCGAACTTGGTTCAGGAACTGCGGAAGGCGAAGGGCCACCGCCGCACGTCCAGCCAGGTCCACTGGTCCGCTCGGTCGCTCGGTCCGCTCGGTCCACTCACTCGGTCGCTCGGTCCACTCGGTCCACTCGGTCCGGCGGTCCACTCGGTCCGGTCCACTCGGTCCACTCGGTCCACTCGGTCCCGCAGGTCCTTGAGGACCCGCTGGCCCTTGCGGTCCGGCAGGTCCTTGCGGTCCGGCAGGTCCTTGCGGCCCTGTGATTGGCGTGGGGCTTGTTTGCCCGGTGGTCGTTACTTCCGTTCCGGTGGTCGGATCGATGACGGTCGACGTTGGGCGGAAACCACCGCCTCCACCGCCTCCGCCGCCGAGACCGCCAGCAAAGCCGCCGCCCGCTCCAACCATCATTGTGCGACCTGCGGGACGAAAACCCGACGCGGCCAACGAGCCACCAAAGCCCATGTTCGAAATCATCATCTTTTGTGGTGCGTGGCCCATACCAATACCGGTTGCGGCGACGGTATGAGTGGCGACGACGGCTGGCGCTTCGGCTATTCCACAGCCACACGAATCGATTACTTCTACTGACCCGCATTCGGCTGCCAGTACTTCACAGGGGAAATCAACCGCCGTGATCTCACAGCAGTAGTTGGCAAATGCCGAGTTCATGCTCGACATACTGCCGCACAGCACAGCGGCAAACGTTATTTTCTTTCGAAGTTTCATTAGATGCTCCCGGAATACGACGATGTATATGCCATAAAATCCATGGTAATTCGGGAATTGTGCGTTCAAGTGTGAATCTGCAAACAAATGCCTGAATTTGAAGCTCCAACAAGAATAACCGGAAAAGCGGTCTACGGCCGTTGGTGTGGGGCGTCGTGGTCCGGTAGAAATTACGGGCATCAAGAAGTTGAAACACAAAAAAACGCTTGGGCCGAACGGCACCAAGCGTTTTCTATTTCAAACGAAGTAAAAATGCGAAGTATTACCGTGTGGCTCGGCGACGCCGAATCACCGCGAAACTGGTGAACAAACCGATTGCCGCCAAGCATCCGCAGGTTGGTTCGGGAACACTTGCTATGCCGGTTCGTGGACCTTGTTCGTATCCGCCCTGCGTGAACGCTAATACAAAGTCGCCTGAATCGAATTCTCCGTCGCCATTCCAATCGCCGGTTGCCCAGGTAGAATTACCGGGCACTCCATCTTCATATTGGCCGGCGGTGAAAACAGCCACAAAGTCACCGCTGTTGAATTCCAAGTCGAAGTTGGAATCACCGTAAAAGGTGTTAGCCAATTCTGTCACCAGTGTGTCGCGATCGGCAGTGTTGATCGAGCTATCCGAATTCAGGTCGAACTGAGCATCCTGAGATCCCGTTGCCAGTGCATTCGCCATGATATCGAAGTCAGCCACGTTGATCAGCCCGTCCCCATTAAAGTCGCCGGGAGTCAATTCGATCGGATCACCCGGAGGCGGATCGACCAACATGCCGACGTGAAATCCATTGGCGCCGGAACCCAGCGGATCCAAACTCATCACTTGCGCCAACAACGCGTACGATCCGTTTTCTTCGTCCAGCTGAGACGTACCGAAAGTGAAATCGACTCCACCTTCATACGGATCGGTGATTTCGTCAACTTGGCCAGCACTGTAGGCAATGTAGGTCACGGCCGGAACCGTTTCATCAAACGGGTGGGGGCCAACCAACAGGCCAATATCAGGTTGTTGGGTTTCGTAGGAACTGACCGGCGTACCATTAACGGTCCAATAGAAATAGAAACCGGTCTGATAAAACAGCGGCAATTGAAAGGCATCTGAATTGGCCCAATCCAAGCCCTTTAGCGTGAATGTGCTTTGTCCTGCCGGGTTCGCCGAGATCCAGCTGCCGTCTAGCGTTTCGAATGAAAATTCGACCACTTCGCCTGGCAATTCCCATTCATCCAAATAGGCTTCGAATTCACCGTCCACGCCAGACGCTTGTTCGCCAATGATTTCACCGCCATCCCATTCGAACGTGCGTTCGTTGACCAGCATTCCGCCGGCGACTTCGGCAATTCCGTCAAAACGCAGTTCCACCGCGTCCGAACCATGATCGGTTTCTTCGCCGGAAACGGGATCGACCGTTTGGCCTACATTCGTCGGGAAATTGGCCGAAGAAAACGTGTACGTGTCTCCCGTTAAACGAGACTGTGCTAACACCATTTGGCAATGCGCTGCCAGTACCACCAACGACAACGTTACAATGACCCTCATCTTGCACCTTCACATCTAATTTCAAAAACATGGGGAAAACAACCGGCCCCACATGCACCTACGCCGATTGTAACAGCAATGTCAAAAATCCCCAATGAATTTGGTGGGATCTGCGCGAAGATCTAGCCCGAAAAAACGGCGGGCTAACAAGGGCCGGGCTAACAAGGGCCACCTAACGTCTAACAAGAACTGCCGATTCGGCCGGCCACTACGGACCATCGACTAGGCTGCGCTAGGACGATCCAAATGACGACGAAGTAAGGTGTACCCCATCAAAATCAAAACGGCGCCTAGTCCCAGCAAGCTCAGTCCGATCGGTTCTGGGATGCCTACGGTGAGATTGGACGGGATCGAATTAGGACGGTTTTCATAGTTCTTGAACTTGGCTGCATAGCTCTGGTCTTTCAGATCAGCGACTCCGTCCCCGTTCCAATCTCCTTCCGACCAGCCGGCGGGTTGCCCTGTCCCGAATTTACCCGTTTGTTGCACGGCAATATGATCCGAACTGTCAAATACGCCGTCTAAATTACTGTCTCCCACAAACGTCCGCTTCAGCGAGTGAACCCAGTAGAGACGGTCCTGTTCGTTGACGTTTCCGTCGGCGTTTAGGTCGAAGCGGAGGCTGGTGTCTCCTTTTCGAACGGCACGAGACAAAATGTCGATGTCGTCGCCGGATAGCCGATCGTCATGGTTGAAATCGCCGGGACGCCGTTCAAATTCGTCTTCAGAACCAGAACCAAAGTCATCAGTCAAAGGTTCGACTGCAATTTCGTTCGAATCCAGAATCGTCGACGCATCATCCAAATTGACGGGAGGCGTTAGTAAAACCACCATAAGTAGGTTTACTATCTGCATGGCCTAGTCCTATAGCTCAAAAGAATTCAAATCATGGTTTGCGAACGGTCTTGCACAACAACAGCAAATAGTCTGCCAACTACTTGGGAAGTCGCCGACAGGAGCGGCCGGAATTATGTCGTGTCGAACAAATCGACAAAAGCCCCTCGCTCGGAATTGTGCGAGAGGCCGGTGATGGGCGAATCGTTCAAACTCGACCGATCAATACCAATTTCCGAATATGGAATCGACCAACTCGTGTTGTTTCATTTCAACGGAATGTTCCAATTCGTCAACAACTTGGTCGGCCCATTCGCGATCAAGTCTCTTGCGATCTTGCTGTTCCAACCTAGGTTGGTTGATTCCAGCGGCCGCAATTGCTTGGAGGTCCATCATTGATGCCAATGAATTCGTCACATTGCCTGCCGTGACCGACGCTACGTAGTCACCAGCCTGGAAGGCCACAGCCAGATCGGCAGTGCTGAATTCGCCATCACAATTCCAATCTCCCGTTGACCAAGTGGAATTTCCGACCACGTTGTCGTCGTATTGGCCGGCTTGGAAGACCAAAACCAAATCACTGGAATTAAAGACGCCGTCCAAATTCGAATCGCCAAAGGTTGTGCCCAGAATCGATTCAATCAAGTACGAATGGTCTGCCAGATTCACTTGCCCGTCGCCATTCACATCGTATTGGCTATTGTTTCCACCGAGCATGATTTGCTGGCACAGCAATTGAATGTCGGCGGCGTCCACCAGCGAATCGGCATTGAAGTCGCCAGGTCGGCTACCGCCAGCAAACGCTCCGGGAGTTGGATTTGATGCGAACCAGGAAGACGCTGCCAAACCGTTGGCCGTGCCGGCGAGTCTTTGCAGCGAACTGCCGGAGCCATCCGCCGTCGTGGGCCAAGGCGTTAAGTCATCGTAGAGCGTTTCGTCCACTACTCGATTTCCGGCATCCGACGGTGCTTCCAGTCGAACCACGTCGTCCGAATTCGACAGCTGGCCTCCGTAACCGCCGACGATGCGGATGTTGTTGGCGTCCAACTGATAGTGGGCCAGGAAGCCGTTTAGCCGCCGAGTATTCGCGGGACTGTCCGGATTGAAGGACGTCACGACCAGCGAATCGCCAGCATTCAGAACCGTGCCATTGTCAAAGTTGTAGTCAATGCCTCCGCGGATTCGCCATCCCGTCAAATCCAACGGGCCCGAGCTGGTGTTGGTGACTTCGACAAACTCTAGGTCCGATGACTCCAAATCGGGATTGGCGGCCAAGCCGTCTAAATTCGGGAAACCAGGATGGTATTGGATTTCCGAAAGAGTCAGCGGAGCAGCCGCGACCGCCGAATTCGCCGCGCCGAATGTCGGCTGTTCCAGCGGCAAGAAGCGATTTGAATTGGCCGTTGTGCGTCCGAGCGATTGATTGGTCAGCGACGCATCAAAGCTGACATTGTCCATGAATTGCACAACGTTCTGATTGGCGTCCAAACGCACTAGCCAAACGTCATCGCCGCCGCTGCCCAGTGCAAAATGGTTTAGGCCAGGATTGTTGGGCGTGGGGTTGAAATCCGATTCATCAAACACAATGTAACCGCCAGCGGCGATGTTTGTGCCGGCGGGGATTTGATATTTTGCAGGAGAGTTGACATCGTCCGTCAGGTACCATCCGCCGATGTTGATCGACTGATTCGATCGATTGTGAAGTTCAATGGAATCAGTGAACGGTGCGTCTGAATTCGCCAGGATTTCGTTGATGACAACAGGTGATTCAGGCAAGCCTGCCGAACCGGGCGAACCGCCGAATTCGCCACTGCTTCGCCATGAATACCATTTGTCCATCCGACTGTTTTCCACGCTGTCGCTGACCAGCACCAGTGATGCTCCAATGTCATCGGCTGCGGCTGGCCATGGATCACTGTCTCGGTAGGAAACCGATACCACCGTACTTCCGCTGGCGTCATTCACCTTGATGGTTTCTGCCTTGTTGCTGAGTCCTTCGGTGAATTCGCCCAGGATCAGCGCCGAGTTGACGCCGGGGTAGGCTTGCTGGAACGCGGCCATGTTCTGGACAATCACGCCATACGCGCCCGGCGCCAAAGTGGTGCCGGCCGAGAACACAAACGGTACGCTCGGTCCTTCCGCCACGGTAACGCCAGCGAGGTCCAGCGTTGTCGAACCAATATTCTTGAATTCAATAAATTCGCTGCCTTCTTCCGTGCCGGCCGGATTGTAGTGGATTTCGGTTACTCGAAGATGTTGCTGCACGTCCGACGGATTGGCGGCTGTGGTGAGCGAATCCATCATCTGACCGTCGGCGGCCAGCAGTTGAATGGTTTCGCCGAAACCGCTCAGATTGCCTTGGTAGTTGCCTTGCACCAATAGGCCTTGTCCGCCCGACGGGCCGGTTGCGCGGAGCCGGAATGCCGCGACGTTCGGAGAAACGTAGATGGAACCGCCGGCTGGGATGATGGTTCCCTTGCGGAAAGTGTGTTCAATTCCACCGGTCAGGTGCCAGCCAGAAATGTCCACAGCTTGATCGGTCGGATTATCCAAGCGAAGGTATTCTTCGTCCTGGTTTCCGCTGGCTGGATTGACGTCCAAGTCCTGCGAATTAATGCGAATGGCTGGATTCGATTCTTGGCCATGCGGAATGCCGGCCACGTCCACCGATAGAATGGCTCCTTCGACTAGTCGCGGAACGAAGAGCATGTCATTGCTGGCAGTCGAACTATTGAGTCCATGAATGGCCAGCACGTTTTCTCCGTTGCGCAGGAGACCGGCGGGCAGGTTGATCACAAAGTTTTCGAATTCAATTGCGTCTGAATTTCGATGCGAACGAGCTCGTGAATCAAACTCCGGTATGTCGTCTCGCGTATTGGCACTGGTTACTTCGACGCCATTGATAAACGCGACAAACCCGTCATCGTATTTCATTTGTAGCGTCAGGGCATCGAGCGAATCCGCGTTATTCACTGTGAACGGAATTCGCATATAGACGGACGTCGAATTGGCGGATGCATCGGCTGGATTGACGGTGGTTCGCGTCAATTCTTCAAATCCGGTGCTGGTGCCGAAACCGATTCCGGTTTCTCCGGTGGCCCAGCTGGAATCGTCAAATTCGGAAGTGGTCCAGGTTCTCGCCAAGGAATTGTCGGTCGGCACGAAGTATCTTGCCGACGTAAATTCCGGAATGATTTCCGGATGCTCTTGCTGAACCAAGTTGTCGACGCTGTGCGTTTGGTACAGGTGTGTGCGGCGTACTTCCAGGTATTCGTCGCGAATCACTTGAATGGCTTGCGCCATCGATTGGTTTGACCCCCAGACCCAGGGATCGGCCCAAACGGCGGCGTCTTCTTGGGCTTCGTCTTGCATTTGATCAAGGTATTCCAGAAAGCGTTGGTCAAGGTAGCTGTCTGAAGTACCAGGTTCGCCCAGCAATTCGTCCATGGCAGTACGCAGTCGCCGCAGGAACATCTGCTGGATGGTCGGTTCGTTGATCATGGCGTCCATCAAGCGATTCCAATGGTTGTTCCATTCTCGGTAACCGCTGGAATTGATAAACGGATGAGACGGATGGATCACGGACGGATCGTGGCCCGGCACAGGTCCCACGGTAATGTTGTCTTGGTCCGCGTAGATCACATCTGAAAACGATGTGCCAACCCAGTTGGAACCCCATGTCAGGTCATGGTCCCACGGAATGAACATCCATTCTCCGCTGCCGTTGGAATCTCGGTACAGAAAATGATTCTTGTGTGGGTTGTCATTTTGGTGCGTGATAACTGTGGCCACCAAGTAGTTCAACACGGCCGGGATGTCGACATTGTCGAACAAGTAGTTCTTCAGTTCTGCGCCGTTCAGGCGATTGATGTCGCGTACGAATTCCGCCAAGTCCGTGCTGCCTTCGTATTCGCGAGTCTTCTTGCGAGCACCCGACGCCGAAGTGAATTCGTTGTACATTTTGTACAGGGCGCCGTCGGGGTCTAGTCCGGATCGCTCCAGCATTTCTTCGTCTGGTTCTTCAATGAATTCAAAAATGCCGTAGAATTCGTCATTACGACGTACGTACATGGGGAACGAAATACTGGACGGCACGCCAATCATGCGATAGGCGTCGAACGCCAGCGGTTGACGAACGTATGATTTGTCCGTGGCGGTGGAATTCAGATTGAACTCTTCCACGCGAGCAAACTCGGGATCAAACCGAAATGTGTCGCCTTTGAAATCGAATTTGAAATTCGTTTTGCCAACGGGATTGTTCGCGGTACTGCCACCTCGTTGGCGAACAAACATGTTGTCGTAAAATTCGCCGTTGTAGTACAAGGATGCTCGCGTGCCCGAACGACCTCCTGCGCGAGATTCACTTTCGACAAACCAGTTTAGTACGGGCATATCGGTGTCAATGGACGGGTCGGCAATCATGGTGCCGTGGTATTCGGCCGATTGGTTTCGACCTGTATTGAATTCAAACAGCGGATTACGGCCGATCGAACTGAGCGTATCGGTGGCCTTGACGTACCAGCGGAGCATTTCGCCCGGTTGAGCCACTCCAGCTGGAATGATGGCCGAATAAATGCCGTCGCCCGCCGTGACATCTCCATTGGTTCCGTTATCGGCCATGACAATCGTCTGCTCGGCCTGATACATGACTCGGTAAATCAATTCCACCGTGGCCACTTGATTCAGCGTGCGGCTGACTTCGGCGGTGACCAAAACGCTGTCCAGGATGCCGGGTTGGGCAGGCGAATGTTCGACATCACGAACCAGCGGCCCCAGATCGGCTGACGCGGGATTGTTGACTTCGCCTGGCGTCGGCGTCGTGAGATAGCCATACGAATTCACGTCATTTGCCGCTCGAGTTCCAATTAATTCTGCGGACCACAGGAAGTCTGCATTGTCCGCTGTTCGATTCAACGCATGGATGGCCAACACGTTGGTTCCGGCAACCAAAGCGTCGCGGCTATCGGAAATATCAAACGCTTCCAGCTGGACCGCTTGGCTGTCCGCTGCAGCGGTGGTGGCGTTGGCGTTGTAGGGCACCAGCGAATCAATCTCGCCCGGCGCGTTGATGCGCAAAACTTCATTCCCATTCAAATAGGCCACGAATCCGTCGTCATATTTGGCCTTCAGAATCAAGTCGTTCAATTCGCCTGGATCGGTCAGGTTGAACGTCACGCGAGTGTACAGCGTGCTGCTTTGGTTCAACATGGCGGACTTGACATCCGTATTGATGTGAGGCGTGAAGTCCGTGTTTTGACCGGTGCCACCCGCCAGCACGGCCGAGATTTCGGCAGCGGTGAGTGCTTGATTGGAAACGGATACTTCGTCAATCATGCCGGTGAATTCATTGCCGGTTGGATCAAAGATGCCGCCACCGCCAACGTTGAACCCAAAGTTGGACGAACCGTAATTGCCCGTCGCGCCGCCGCCCGAACCCGCCAGCACTCCGTCTAAAAAGATTTGTAGTTCGCTTCCAGTTCCGACCACGGCGACATGATGCCATTCATTGCGAGGCAAATTGTATGTGACGTTCAGCGAACCGCCGTTGGGTGTCCAGACATGCAGCGTTTGCGGGTCAATGAATCCAAATTCCACCGTATCATTTTGTCCGAACAAGCCCACTCGGTTTTGTGAAAAATTCCCCGGTCGAATGAATCCCATCATGGTGAATTGTGAAACGTTGCTCAGGATCGAACCGCTGGTCAGCATGGAATCATTCGTACCATCAAACTGTGCGGCCGAATTCGTCTCCGGAAGCTGGGACGACGTGCCTGGGCCGGAAACGTTTAGCGAAACACCTCCGTTGAATTCGCCATCCAGTGACGAACCAGACGAACCGGAATTGGCGGCAATATCTCCGGATGTCTCTTCGAAACGCCAATAGCCCAGCGGATTGGTCGCAAGTACTGCTGGCGTAGCCGGCATCTTCCGCTTGCCCGGTTTCATATCCCAACGGTGCCGAACCACTCGGCCACGACGCGTCATTGAAAGAATTCTGCATCCAGACGTCTTGGATGTCTTCATCCTGCGGAACGAAATACCGAAGCCGCATCTGATTCGCTGATCAACGTGACATCTTCCGTGGCGGCGCCGATTCCATACGCAACGTCCGCGGCCTGAACCGGATATTCATCAAACGATTGGACCACGGTGCCATTCGGAGCCACTAGCGCCAGATATTCGCCGCCCGCGCTAAGCCGGAAGTTGGTGTGCAGTTCTTGGCCCGGCGTGTCGCGATCTTTGTTCGAAGCAAACACCGTCAGATATTCACCTGGTTCCAACGTAACGCTGGGAAAACGCCATTGCGTTGGATCGTTCTTGTCGTCGGTTAGCGAATAGTCATTTAAGTCCAAAGACTCGTCGCCAACGTTGGTGATTTCAATCCAGTCTGAATAGTCGCCGTCTTGGTCTTGCAGAGTGGATTCGTTAACCGCCATGAATTCGCTAATTAGCGGTTGTGCGGTAAGAAGCTGTCTTGGTTCAAGGGATTCGAGCGAATGTGGTTTGCGATTGCGATTTCGTTTGGGATGTCGATTCTTTCTTACCGCCACAACGTGATCCTTATTTCTGGAACGAACAAAAAATACAAAGAGTGACAAGATGGGCTGCCGAGCTAGATCCGTGTTCATGAAAAGATGCGCCGAACAGTCTAGCCGTTGAATCGACAGTTTAACCAGAAAAACCGTGCAAAGCGAATCAATCGTCAGAAGTTTACCGCCGAAGTAGAATTCGGCGGTGATGGCCGCTTGTAAAGCGCAATGATGATGCTCGGCTAGGTTCGATCAGCAGGATCGTCACCGAGTCACGGGGTGTCATTCGATTCAGAACTAGCTTCTTTGATATTTGAATCGGGATTGGCTTTCACTAGATGGTGGAGCTTTAAATCCTTCAATTCGCCGCTGCAGCGCCAAGTCACCAGACCTAACGGAGTGACCGGTTCTTGTTCCCACCAAATGGAAAACTTGCGTTGCCGTTTTTCCAAATTGATGATCTGCTCTTTATCGATCCAAATTTCAATATGCGTATCGGTGACTCGGAGCCGAATGTCGTACCAGCGATTGTTTTCGAATTCGATGACGCGAGTGGTTTCGTTTTCAATGGCAGAAAATCCATCGATGTTGGAAAGGCCTACCATCTGTCCGCCCCAGCCGCCCAGAATCAGCGAACAGTATTCTTCCTTGACTGGAAACGTCAGGCCGCAGAAGAAATCGCTCCCTTCTGTGCGGCGACCTTTCATGTTCAATTCGTAGTTGTTTCTCGGCAAGTTGTCTTCTTTCCAAGAAATGCCCGTGGCAGGATCCCCCTTGGGAAGTCGAATCACGCCGTCGACCACTTCGCATTTACCGTGATCGGCAAAATCAAACTTTTCGATGATGCGCCAACCTTCCAGTGACTTGCCATCAAAGATCTTGACTTCGTCACCCATTTGCCACATTTCGGGCTGTGCCGGTTCTTCGGCTCGTGCATCAACAGCCAGCACGGTCAGGACAAGGGTAAGCAATCGAGATGGGCGCAGCCGAAGCATGTGTCTGGTTCCTTTTGGAAAATGCAGAAGAATGAAGGTCAGCAAAGTTGTTCATTATAGACGTGATTGACGCTGGGGAACGAGTGACCGGGGCAAAGATCCCGCCAGTTGATCCGATTCGTCTATATTGCGATTCCGAAGTAAAACGAGTCAAATATTAGGAACTTTGCACGTCGGTGCGAATGCGTTGAGAAAGAACTCTTGCTACGAGTCAACCCATGAAGTGTCCGTTCTGCCAAACCGATCAAGATCGAGTTATCGATTCGCGAACTAGTCAGGACGGATTTGCCATTCGGCGACGTCGCGAATGTTTGCATTGTAAGCGTCGCTATACCACCTATGAACGGATCGAAGAATCCGAGGTCAAGGTAGTGAAGAAGGATGGTGTTCGCGAACCCTTCAATCGGGAAAAAATTCGATTGGGCTTGTCCAAAGCCTGTTGGAAACGGCCAGTCAGCGATGATCAGATATTATCGATTGTGGCCGAAGTCGAGCAAGAAGTTTACGATCGATTCGACAGTGAAATTGAAAGTCGTGATTTGGGCGAACTGCTAATGGAACGACTGCAGCTGGACCAAGTTGCGTTCGTGCGTTTCGCCAGTGTCTACCGCGAATTTAAAGACGTTCGAGACTTTGTGGATGAGCTCCAGCCGATGTTGCGCGACAAGATGGTGATGTTTCCGATATGTAGCTGGTGTCGGCGAAGTAAGCAATGAATTGGCCGCATTGGGAATTGGGGAATGGTGAATATGAGCAGGCCATTCGGCAGTCTGATTCCTGAGTTGGTTTGCACTTGGTTGCGTTTCTGACACAGCCCTGTTTGGCCGATGAACCCGCGTTGGACTTAATGCCGTTGCGGTATTACCAAGGACGATCTGGTTGTCGATCTGGCGGTCGGCTTGTGGGCCTGGCCGCTGCCGATGGATTTTGATCAAGACGGCGATTGGGATTTGGTGGTGGCCTGTCCGACAAGCCTTCAATGGCATCTACTTGTTTGAAAATCGAACCGGGCAAGCCAAGTTGCCGATTTTGAACCGGCCCAGCGGAAATTTGCGAAGCCACTCATAATCTGCGCATCAGCCACGTGAAATTCGGTGCGTTGACCGGGCCAGGCGTCGAGTACATCGATTTTCCTCAAAACGGTTTGGCTGCAAAAGCACCGATTCCGATTTCGGCAGACTTTCATCAGCTGGTCGGCGACAAAAGTAAGTCGATCCGAGCGAAACAGTGGTCGTATTGCGATTTTGACGCTGACGGATTGTTGGACGTCATGATCGGGATTGGTGATTAAAGACGACTACGGTTGGGACGATGCGTACGATTCGAACGGAAAATGGACCAACGGGCCGCTGCATGGATTCGTCTACGTGGCAAGAATCAAGGCTCGAATCAATCACCCGAATATGCTCCGCCGGTCCGAATCAAGCGGACGGTCGCGATATCGACGTCTACGGTTGGCCGTCGCCTTGCTATGCCGATTTTGATTCGGACGGAGATGCGGATCCTGATTTGTGGCGAAGATGTTCTGGATCGCTTTACCTTCTTCGAAAACACCGGTAGTGCCGCAGAACCGTCGTTTCGAACCGGCCGTCGATTACCTTCGACGGAGCAGATATTCGTATGGATCTGCAAATGATTGTGCCGACCGCCATCGACTGGGATCACGATGGCGATCCGGTTGGTTGTCAGGGACGAAGACGGCCGCGTTGCCTTGGTCGAGAACATCGGCAAACGCAGCGGGTCTTGAATTTAATCCGCCGGTCTATTTTCAGCAAAAGGCCGATACGCTGAACTGTGGCGCGCTGGCAACGCCGTATGTCGTAGACTGGGACGGTGATGGAGATCAAGATCTGGTCTGCGGAAATACGGCTGGCTATTTGATCTATTTTGAAAATCTGGGCAACGTGCCGAATTCGTCAACGCCCAAATGGAATACGGCTCGTTATTTTCATGCCGACGGCAAACCGGTTCGAATTCAAGCAGGTCCCAACGGTTCGATTCAAGGACCGTGCGAAGCAAAGTGGGGTTACACCACGTTGTCGGTCGCGGATTGGAATCACGATGGCCAGTTGGATATCGTCTGTAATTCCATTTGGGGCAAAGTCGTGTGGTTTGAAGGCACGGCAGACGGTCAGGGCTTGGAACTGGAACCGGCCAAACCGATCGTGCTTGATACGAACGGAAAACCAGCACCCAAGCCGGCGTGGAATTGGTGGAAGCCGGAGTCTAACGAATTGGTCACGCAATGGCGGACGACGCCTTGCGTGGTTGATTGGAATCATGACGGAAGAAACGATCTGGTCATGCTGGACCACGAAGGCTACTTGGCCTTCTTTGAACGACAACCGGATGGTTCGGTGAAAATGCCCGAACGGATTTTTGTGGACTCGCAAGGAGAACCGATTCGCTTGAATAGCGGCGCGGCCGGTAAAAGTGGACGCCGCAAAATCTGTTTGGTGGATTGGGATCAAGATGGTCGTCTGGATGTCTTAGTGAACAGTAGTAACGCCGATTGGTTTCGAAATGTGGAAGATCGAAACGGTCGCACGGTACTAGAAAATCAGGGAGCATTGGGACAACGCATGATCTCTAGTCACACTACCAGTCCTGCGGTCGCCGATTGGAATCAAGATCACTGGCCAGATCTGTTGGTCGGGGCGGAAGATGGACAGATCTACTTCATGCAACATCCAAAAACAAACCAATGAAGTAATTCGATATGAAGCACGTCGATCCAGAAAAACCGGTCAGCCAAAAAGTTGGTTGGCGAGAAAATTTGATGGCCATCAACAGTTTCGTTCGCACGTTGATTGCGCTGGTCGTGGTGTCGTTTATCGGCATGGTCTCGTGGGTCAGCTATGACTTCATTCATTCCAAAAATTCGGCCTTGCAGGAAACGCGACAAGAACTGCAGCAGGTCTCGGCTGATTTAGAGAAAAAGTCGCAGCAAGTGGCCGAACTACAGACCACCGTGGCCGAAAAGCAACAACTAATTGATCAATTGGATACCGCCATGCGGTTTCTGAAAGTAGACCGACGGATGGCCGAATTGACCGTGATCGAGCAAACCAAGGACAACCAGTCGGGCCAACTGCAAACGAAAGTGCGGTTTGAAGAAGTGGATGACGATGGGAAGACGCTGGGCAAAGCCAAGGAATTTACCATTCAAGGTGATTTGGTCTACATCGACCATTGGGTGGTCAAATTTGCCGATCAATATGTAGAAGAAGGGGCCTTGGACAAAGGGACGTCAGTGTGTGTGTTTAAAGGACTATTCGGCGAATTTCAAAAGCCCAGTGATGCGTTCTCGCTGGATCGTTCTGGTGAACGACCTGCCGCCTATGGACGAACCGAGCGAATCTCCGAATTTGAACAACAGATCTGGGATCACTTTTGGGAATACGCCAACGATCCGGAGCGAGCGGTCCAGCAGGGGATTCGCGCGCGCATGGAAATGCGGCTTCCATTCGAGTGCAACCGGGAAAACGATATCGATTGCTGCTGCGAGCGTCAGGTGGCATCAGCATTCAGCCTGGGGAAGCCGTTAAACCGGTTCGCCCCGCTGCCTAAGCTGTAGGAGGAAGATGCGTGATGCAGAAATCGGCGGTTGTTTTGTTTTCGGGTGGACAGGATTCGACCACCTGTTTGTATTGGGCCTTGCGCCATTTCGACCACGTTTTGACGCTGGGGTTTGATTACGGACAAAAGCACATCGTGGAATTGCAGCAAGCGCGCGAGATTGCTCGGGTAGCAAACGTGCCGTTCGACGTGATGGACATTCGCGGAACGTTGTCCGGTTCGTCCTTGACGGAACATGATAAGGATATGAATCAATCGCATGAACAGAATTCGGAATTGCCGGCGTCGTTTGTGCCGGGACGTAATGCCTTGTTTCTGACGTTGGCGGCCGGCTACGCGTATACTCGCGGCATCGCTGATTTGGTAGGAGGCATGTGTCAAACGGACTATTCGGGCTACCCGGATTGTCGTCGCGTGTTCATTGATTCAATTACCACGTCATTGTCGTTGGCCACGGATTGTGACTTTCGTATTCATACGCCACTGATGTATTTGACCAAGGCCGAAACCTGGAAGCTGGCCAAGGAATTGGATGCGTTGGATGTGGTGCGAGATTTATCGCACACGGATTACAACGGCGATCGAAGTGAACATCACGACTGGGGGTTCGGAAAGCTTGACAATCCAGCGTCGGTCTTGCGAGCGAAGGGATACGCAGAAGCAAAGTCGAAAGGCTGGATTTAACGAATATGAAATTTTGGAAAAGTTTATCGATCCTGATCGTTGACGATCGAACGACACGTGGTTAACATCGTCATAGTTTTGCGACAGATAAATGTTGTTGTTTAGAAGGAATATTGCTAATCCAAGCAATCGGTTGAGGTAACGCTACTGAAATGGAATTGCCAAGGTTCGTGTACATTCTTCCACGCTGTTTTGCGTGGTGTGTGTGCGTGAGCGTTGGCAATTTTTTTTGAACAACGCATTAGATTGGTTTCTTTGGGATACTTCTTTTGAGTGGAGTCGACAGAATGAAGATTGTATTGCGAACACTTGCCGTTTTGGCTTTGGCGTGTTCTTCCGTTTTTGCAGACGCGGTGCCGGTAGCGAATCACAGCTTTGAAGAGCCCGCCATGCCGTTGGCAAGTGGTGCAACTTGGACGAATGATCTGCCAGGTTGGAATGGTCCCGCGAACGCCGGTGATTCGTTCATTGAATTGATTGGTGGATTTGCGGCCGATGGACAAGGGCACTTGGGTATGGCGGCCAACGCCGAAGTTTCTCAAGATTTGGGTGTGGCGCTTTCGCCAAACACCATGTACACGCTATCCGTTGCTGTAGGCCGACGAAATGCCAGTTTCACCGTTGCCGGCAATGAATCTCGTTTTGGTCTTTACGCCGGTGGCGATGCCGAAGACGGCGGTGCTTTGCTGGTTGATGGAACCTATGACGCATTTCCGTTGCAAGATTCGGAATTTGTTGATCAATCGGTGAGCTTCACTACAGGTGAAACCGTTCCAGCTGGTAATTTGTTCGTTTCGTTGCGATCGACCGGTGAAAACCGAGCACATTGGGACAATATCCGAGTAGATGCTACACTTGTACCAGAGCCGTCGTCGTTGGCACTGGTTGCATTTGGTTTCTTGGGCCTGTTGGCTCGACGCCGAAAGTAGTCAGATATCCGCTTGAATCCAAGCGAAACTGAAATTCTGAGACGGCGGCACCAGAAAATGGTGCCGCCGTTTTTTTGATATGTCCAAACCGTTGCTTCTTCTATCGCTATTCTGTTTGATCTTACTTCAGGTGTCGTGCCGCCGAAGTGAGATCGGGGACACGCCGTTGTCCTCATCGTCGGAAGTCGAATCGCCGGCGGGAATTCGAGAAACCGTCGTGGTTGCTCGAGACGGGCAGGTGCACAAGACCTCGGCCATGGAAGACGGTTGGCAGACCGAAGCTTTTTCTGAATCGGCGAATCGGCAACTGCACGACTTGGGAGACCTAATTTGTTCCGCCGGAGACCATGCGACCGCGTCACAAATTTTGGCCGCAGATTTTCGAATGGGTGTCCTTTCGCCGCAAGGTCGTCGGCAAGTATTTTCGGATCGGCATCTGGAGGTGTCAGAGCCGGCCGACGCAAATGAATTTCAAGCTCCGTTGAAGGAACATTCGCTTGAGGCGCTGTTGCGACATTTGCGAACAGACTTTGAGGGTATGAAAGAGCTGCACGCCAAGTTCAAACTGTTTCGAGTCGAACCGCAGGAAGACGGTGTCGAAACGTTGCAGTATTTTCAGTTAGTGGGGCACGATGCCGCCCATCAACGCGAACAAAACGCGACTTGGCGAATTCGCTGGACTAACGAAGCGAAGCCAAAGATTTTGGAGATCCACGCCGAAGCTTGGCAGGATGTTGTCACCAGCGAATTGGCTGGCAAACCACTATTTTCGGACCAAACACAAGCGTTGCTGGGACGCGATGTCGCATATCAAATTGCGTTGACGCGAGGCATCGAATATTGGCGGCAACGCATTGCCAGTTCGTGTAGCGTCTACAACTTTGGTTATCACGGAATTGCTATTGGTGACGTGAATGGGGACGGCCGAGAAGATCTGTATGTGGGTGACACGGGTGGACTGCCGAACCATTTGTTCATTCAACAACCAGACGGACGTTTGCGGGACATGGCAGCGCAAGCCGGTGTGGACTTTTTGGACAATTGCCGAAGTGCCCTGTTGATTGATCTGGACAATGATGGTGACCAGGACTTGGTATGTTCGCTGAACACGGGAATTCTATTCTTAGAAAATGATGGCGTCGGGAAATTTCAACTTCGAGCTCGCATTGCGTCAATTGACCAAGGTTTTTCGCTGGCGGCATCGGACTTCGATCAGAACGGCTTCTTGGACGTTTATTTGTGCAACTATTACGGCGCTTCGGATGCGTCAAAGTTGCCCGCTCCAGTGCCCTATTTTGATGCGACGAATGGTGGTCGCAATCATTTGGTGCGCAACTTGGGCAACTGGCAATTCGACGACGCCACGGCGGAAGTCGGCTTGGACGACGACAACAATCGCTTTAGCTTTGCGTGTGCTTGGGACGATTTTGATTTAGACGGTGATCAAGACTTGTTTGTGGTCAATGACTATGGGCCGAACCAGTTATACCGCAATGACCAAGGGCGCTTCTCGAATGTGGCGAATGATATCGGTCTGACCGACGGCGCGTTTGGCATGTCGGCGACGTTTGGTGACTTTGATCGTGACGGATATTCGGACATCTACGTGTCGAACATGTTTTCCGCTGCCGGAAATCGCATTACGTTCCAACCTCAGTTTAAGCCGCAGCTTTCGGACAGTGACAAAGGGCGTTTTCAATATTTGGCCAAAGGTAATTCGCTGTTTCAAAATACCGGAGCTGGCCGTTTTCGTGATGTCAGCGTCGCCAGCGGCGTGACGATGGGGCGGTGGAGCTGGGCGTCTTTGTTTATCGATGTGAATCTGGATGGATGGGAAGATTTGTGCGTTGCCAATGGCTTCGTCACTGGTGCGGATACCGATGATTTGTGAAGCGTCTTGTGGCGACAGGTCGTGTCGCATTCACCTTCCAGTCAAGCCGACGTCTCGATTGCCACGGACCCTGAATCGCAGTTCCAGCAGAGTTTGCGTCATATCAATCAGCTGTTGGATTCCGACGGTTCGCTCAGCGGTCGTGAACCCAACTGCGTGTTCTTGAACACGCGAAACGGCAAATTCGCGACAGCGTCTGGTGTGTCGGGGTTTGATTTTCCGGATGACGCTCGAGCACTCGCCGTGACCGACTGGGACGGCGATGGTGATTTGGATCTTTGGGTGACCAACCGCACCGGGCCGCGGATTCGTTTTCTGCAAAACCACTTGGGCGAAGGACGACGCTTCGTCGCGGTGAAGTTGCAAGCGACAAAAGGAAACCGCGACGCCATTGGTGCTCGAGTAGAAGTCGTTCTCCAAGGCAACAGCGAATCGCGGTTGGTGCGAACCTTGCGAGCTGGCGAAGGCTTTCTGTCTCAATCCAGCAAATGGTTGCACTTTGGCTTGGGCGACGACTCGATGGAACGAATCACCGTTACGTGGCCCGACGGGAGCGAACAATCGATTTCGGACGTGAAGTTAAATTCGCATCTGCATATTACGCAAGGTCAGTCGGCGGTTCGATACGAAGACCGTCGGCTTGATGCGGCTGTGTTTGCGGACCATGCGCCGGTTGTGAAAGAGCCCGAGTTTGATCCTTATCGAATCCCACTTTGGAATCGAATTCCGCTGCCTCGTCTAGACGCTTTGCTGATCGACGAAGATCAAGCAGGCCGCTGGCATTGGACTCCCGGGCGACCAACACTGTTGACGTTGTGGAGTATCACGTGTGCGCCGTGTCTGAGCGAATTGACGGAATTCGCGCAGCATGCGAATCAATTTCAAGCGGCTGGCATTGACGTTTGTGCGATTGGCGTCGACGGTGTCTTAGACGATTCGCCCGAAGACAGTCGCCAGCGATGTCTGCAAGTTTTACGTTCGATGGAGTTTCCGTTTGCTCAAGCGTGGGCGAATGAAGAGACCGTGCAACGGTTGCAGGACATCTATTCATTGCCCTTTGCCGGCAAGCTGGATCTGCCGACACCCGTGAGTTTTTTGGTGGAACAATCGGGAAGAGTGGCGGTGATTTATCGCGGAGCTGTGACGCCGTCGCAGGTCATCGCCGATAGCAAGTTGTTAGACAAGGCCGATGCTGAATGGCAATCTATTTCGCTGCCGTTTTCCGGACAATGGAATGTGATTCCCAATGGCGTGCCGCTGTTGTCGATCTGCCGTAAGTTGGCTCAGCGAAGCCACTTTTCGGACGCAGCTGAATACGTACAACGGAGTTCGGCCGAGTTGGCGAACGATCCAGATTTTGCACCGTTCGCCGTCTTGTTGGGCAGCAGGCTCTTGGCCGAAGGAGACAATGTCGAGACAGGTAAACGACTGTATCGATTGGCGAGCGAATTGAGGCGATCGATTCGTCCTTGCTGAACAATATGGCGTGGCAATTGGCTACGGATCGTGATTCGGCCGTTCGCGATGGCAAGCTTAGCTGTTCGAATCGCGGAACGAGCCGTTCAGTTGATCGGGCGCAAAGCCCCTATTTCTTAGACACGTTGGCCGCGAGCTATGCGGAGACTGGTGAATTTGAAAAGGCTGTGAGAACTGCGGATCTAGGGATACGGCGGGCATCCGGCGACATGACGTTGGTCAGTAAACTTCAGGCTCGTTTAAAACTCTACGAAAAACAACAGCCGTTCCGAACGGAATAGTTGGAAGTCGAGTTGTGGAATTGACTTACGCATGGGGATGCGACGTGGAGATTGTCGCTTGTGGCGGCTGGGTTCTTTGATTCGGCATGTAGACGTGCTATCGAAGGATTTTTCGCGCCAATGGATTTTCGCTTGAAAAAAGGCACGTTGTGAGTGAACTTGATTTCGCTAGGAACGTATAGGATTAGCTGTTAGACTGTGCAGACGGTGTAGGTCAGAAACTTTTTGTGGAGGAACGACATGTTGAAACGATTTGTCTTGGGTACATTGATTGCGTTGGCTTCATCTAGCCTATTGCTGGCAGGTGAAGAATGCAAAGAATGCAAGAAGGAGTGCGCTAAGTGTACTTCGGAATGCCAAGAGTGCCCCATTTCTAAGGCGATGGCCAAGCTGCCTCAGTTGACTTATTTAGTGGGTTCGGAAAAGACCTGCTGCCCCGACGCAGCTGCCGCGTTGGCTAAGAAGGATAGCCAAACGGTGAAGTATGTTGTGGTGGATAAGACATTTGACCAAGAATGTGACGCCATGTTGTCATTGGCCGAACAGACTGAACAGTTTGTGGCCAAGTTTGCCGAACCGTCTAAGTGCGAAGTGAGCGGCAACATCAGCGTCGCTGGCATCACCACTCAATGCGATGTTTCGGCAGGTAAAACCAGCGAATTGGTCAAAGCGGCCATGGAAACCGTGAAGGTTTCCTACTTGGTTGGTGACGAACCATGCTGCTGTGCGAATTCCGCGAAAGCATTGGCCGAAAAGAACAACGCTGATATCACCTACCTGGTTGGCGAAGAAAAGGCGTCGTGCGAAATCAAGCATCGCATCAATGTCGCTCGAGCTAAATACAAAGCCGCGGTAGAAGCTTCGATGAAGGCACAGGCAGAAGTGGCTACCACTTCGACCGAAAAGACTTCTTCGTAAGTTGCTGTGATCTCGGAAACACAAAAAGGGCTACCGGTCTTCGGTAGCCCTTTTTCATTGCATAAATGAGCTCTTGTTGCGAGTCGACTGCTTTGTGGCGACCGAGGTTTAGGCTTCGTCTAACAAGTCAACTGCTTCAAAACGCTGGCCTTCCAGCATTGCCAAACTGGCTCCGCCACCCGTGCTGACGTGGCTGACCGAATCGGCAAAACCCAGCTGTTGGATTGCCGCTGCACTGTCTCCACCACCAATAATGCTGGTGGAATCTCCATCGGCAATGGCTTTGGCAACCGCTTTGGTTCCTTCGTCAAACGGCGGCATTTCAAAGACGCCCATCGGTCCGTTCCAAACGATGGTCTTAGCGTTCAGGCAAAGGTCTGCGTAGATTTTTGCGGTCTCCGGGCCGATGTCTAATCCTTCGAAGCCATCGGGAATTTGGCCCGCTCTGACAACTTGTTTATTACAGTCGGCTTTGAAGTCGTCGCCGCAATGCGTATCGACCGGCAGCACCAATTTGTCTCCGCCGATGGCCAGTAGTTCCTTGGCGAGATCAACCTTGTCTGCTTCCACCAAGCTTTTGCCGACTTGTCCGCCTTGCGCTAGAGAAAATGTGTATGCCATGGCGCCACCGATTAGCACCTTGTCACAGATTCCCAGAAGGTTCTTGATGACGTTGATTTTGTCTGACACCTTAGCTCCGCCCAGGATCGCCACGAAGGGACGTTCCGGAGTGGCAATCACGTCGGTGAGGTACTGAATTTCTTTGGCCACCAAAAAGCCAACAACTTTTGGCTTGCTACCCATGGCTCGTGGTACCGCCACCATTGAAGCATCGCTGCGATGACAAGTACCAAAGGCGTCGTTGCAATAGGCGTCGGCCATATCGGCTAACGATTGAGCGAACGCGGCGTCTCCGGATTTCTCACCGGGTTCAAACCGAACATTTTCCAAGACCAAGATCTGGCCCTTTTCTAGTGCGGCGGCTTTGGACTTGGCATCGTCGCCTACGGTGTCGGTAGCGAACAGGACCGGGCTGGATACCAATTCGGCCAAGCGGTTTGCAGCAGGTTTCAGGCTGAATTTAGGATCGGGAGCACCTTTCGGACGCCCCAGATGGCTCATCAAAATCACCTTTCCACCTCGATCAATCACTGATTGAATCGAAGGTAACGCCATACGGATTCTTCGATCGTCGGTGACTTGAAGTTCGTCGTTTAGCGGCACATTAAAGTCAACTCGCATCAAAACGGTTTTGCCGGCTACGTCTAATTGGTCGATGCTGCGCTTTGCCATTGGATTCTTACCTGTTCTGGTGTCAGCCGATTCGAAATAACGGACATGACCGCAAGCCAGATCCGTTGCAAGGTCAATTTCGAACCGATGTCGATTGGTTTGCCTACGCAGGCGAACCGGAATTCGCTCAGTAGCTTAGCAAGAATCTAACCAGCGCTACAGGACCCTTGAGCGGGCGATCTGTTCGCGCGAAGTGAACTGGCTGCCCGAACCATCGTAGTGAATTCGCGGCGCGCAGTCTTTTGCCTGCGGCTTGCGCGAGTGTTCTGATTTTTAGCCGGACCGTCGCCGGCGTAGTGACGCCAGAATGGCCACGCCGGTCCAGAGAGCCAATGTGCTGCCGGAGGGTTCCGGAACTACAAAAACATTTTCCGGCAGATGCGAAAGTGCGGTGTTGTTCAAAATGACGTCGCGTAGTCCGTACTGGCTCACGTCGATACCGACGGTGGCTTCGAGTTGCGGGATTTGTTCGTCAAACAGATAGAAAAACCGATCACCGTCTCGCAATCGAGTAAATTGTTCCACAATGGCGGTGGCGGTTAATTCACCCACGGCGGAACCGGGAAGATGGTCTTCTGCCAGCGCACCGACCCAAGTGTCGACCAGGTTGATATCGCCACCATACAGCCATTCCAAGTCCTTCTGCAGCTGCGGATCACTGGTGATATCTGCGAACGATTCGGCAGGGGGCAGCCAGTAGGATTCTCGGACCGAATTGTAGTCCGCCAAGCCGTGGTCTCGGCCTCGTTGAATGTTCAGCGCGGCCAGATCGAAACGCAGCGGATTGCCATCCAGCATCAAGAAACTGCGAATGTCTTCTACCAGTTGCAGATCTACTTCTTGCGCCGAGGTCATGGCGAGCCCTTTCAGGACCTGCTCGATGCGTTCGGGTTCGTCGGTCATCATGGACGGTTTGAAGAATGCTTCTCGCAGGCTGACCGTTTCGGTCACGTTCCCTTGGTCGTCCATGAGTTTCAAATGGGGAACGATCATGCTGTGCCCGAACCGATAAATGGCACTGGAAAACTCCGTATTGATGGTTGGATTGATGTTCGGATTGTAGTCTGCCGAATCCATACTCAGCATCGATTCGCCCAACAGCGCTGGTAGGAATTCATTGTAGGTGATGCCTTGGATTGTAGCGCCGACGAGCTTACGAGCTTGTTGATAGATTTCTTCGTCACGATCGGTGGGATCGGTCGGCAGACCTGTGGCGTTAGCGTCAATCAGTTCTGCCAGGCGATTGTGTTCGCGGACGAACAGGGTATGCATCGAAATCAAGCCCAACTGTTCGTTCACTCGCACATCACCGGCAACAAAAAAACCGGCATCGTTCGGCATCAGGATTTCGTCCAGCGATGTATTCAATTTTCCGTTCGAAAACGTCCGCAAGTAGCTGGCCTTCGCGGCGTCCGAACCGTAAACCATGGATGCGTCCAGAAAGCTGGTGATCTGATTCGGGTGCTCGCGCGGAATCCCGTTATCGCCCGTGCCTGGAACATAATTCGAGCGGTTCATGCCAATCATGGGCTTTAGTGGGTCCAGTGGGTCGGTCACCAAGATGTTGGTTGAACCGTTTTGGGCGTTGGTTTCCGTCAAGGACATGTCGTGATCAATGAACTGGCCCCACTGCCAAACCATATTGCTAAGTTGGTAATGGCTGGGTGACGGATCGGGCTGAAAAGAAATGAGGTTACTGATTTCTCTGGCGTTGGCGGGAATGAAAATTTGGTCCACACCATTCGCATAGATTGCTGGCGAGTATCGCAAAAGCGTCGAACCGGCGGCGCCCCATGTCGGGTGATTAAGATTGTTGCCCGTGCCATCAATCGATCGGTATTCTTGGGCGTGAGCGTAAGCAACGAAGATGCCCAGCAGGCATACTAGGGTAGTTTGAATTTTTGTTCGCATTAGCGGACAGCCTCTGAGATGTTCGTTCAATGAATCTAGAATCTTGCTACAACTTCTGAATCGTCGAGCGGCAAAGTTACCGCAAACGTAGTACTTGGTACTTTCGTCTCATCTTAACAAGCCGAATCCGCATCATGCTACAAGGGCGCCACGGACTTCGCAACGAAATTGTAGTGATTGTAGTGTCTGGCCCAAGACCGCAGGATAAAAGGGTGGTCTGTGCTTAGCTGGAGGTGGTGCGTCGTCCGGCAACCAGCTCGACAATCTGGCGAACAACGGCGCTGGTCGAGAGTCGGTCAGTACAGATTTCTACTGCGTCATCGGCTTTGCGCAGACGGCCAACTGGACGACTGCGGTCCCGTTCGTCTCGGCGATTTTGTTGCTCTAAGATTTCGTCCAGCGTCAGTTTTTCGCCACGTGCGGCGAGTTCTTCTTGTCGACGTCTCGCTCGTTCGGTGGCCGATGCTGTTAAGAAGACTTTGCATTCCGCATCCGGAAAGACTTCGGTTCCTTGGTCGCGACCTTCGGTCACCACATTTCGCACGGAACGTGCAAATTGGCGTTGGAGTTCTGACAGGCATGTTCGAACCTGGACATTGTCCGCGACAAAGTGGATCGCATTAGCGATTTCAGGGGTTCGAATCGAATTGGTAACTTCTTCGTCATTCAGGAAGATTCGGTCGTCATCTAAACGTATGTTCTGTCGCAGCGCAAAATCGCTGAGCGTTTCCGGGTCTTCCAATGGAACGTCTTGACGCAAGGCCCCATACACGATGGCTCGATACATGGCTCCCGTATCCAGGAAACGAAATCCCAGTTCTCGGGCCACCATTCTCGCGACAGTAGACTTGCCTGCACCAGCAGGACCATCAATGGTAACAATCATGATCTGAGCAAACTTGCGTTGGACGGTTTCACAAATTCCGTAACGAATTTGAAGCTTGGCAGATTAGCGTAGTTCTGGCTAGTGCTCTTTCGGGTGCAGGACACGGCAAGCTGAAGTTCACTGCCGAAAAATCAGTTCCACTTCTGCCATTTCGTGTTCGGTAAGTCGAACTTTGACTTGATCTGCATCGGCCGAACAGTGGTCCACCGTGTTGTTGACGAAGTTGATTTTCCGGGCCGATTCAATGGGCCGAACACAACTGATCGTCGTAGTGCCGGGCCGACCGTCCACTTCGATCAATCGAACGCGAATGCCAATAATTTGATCTGCGTTGATGATTGGTTCGGCGTGAGAAATCAACACGTTTCGATTGTTCACGTGCATCAGCCAATTGGCTGAAGTGGTGTCGCCCATGCGGCATTGCGGAACCGAGATCGGCGTGGTTAGCAAGTTCAACGCTTCTCGCAGCGGCTGTTTTGCATCTACGCCTATTGCAAATTGAAATTGCATCGCCGATTCTCCTTGACAGGAAAGCAGTAAGTCCAACATCCGGCGGCCTACTTTTCGGTGATAGGGCAGGCCGCCATTGAGAATGGAAACCACGTGCGAACCATCGTCCAAATTGACGGCCAGCGGAGATTCAAACCGCGAGTTAGTTGTCTTGTAGCGGCGATCGTTCACGTAGCGATAGATGTCCGTTGCTTCGCTGCTCCAAGCGAACCTGGCCGCTAGATACGAATTCCACGGATCGCCGCCCAGCAGTTTCTGCATTGCCGGGGCGTCTTCCAGCTGGACGTTGATGGTGGCGAATCGACTGCCTCGTTCCAAACGAACGCGTTGCTGAAAACGCGTCACCGTGCCGTCCGCATGGTCGACCAGCCGGCCATCCGCAATGATTTCCGCCGCCAGCTGGCTGTTATTAACGAGCTTCACTTCGTCTGCCATCATCTTGGTATAGCAGCGTGCGAACGTCTCGTCTGGATTCGATTTCCAGCCAGGTGGATCGGGAGTGAGTCGCACACCCAGAAGTTGCGAAACCAGATTGGTTCGAGTGCCATAGATTTTGAACGCTTGAATGCCGCCGGTCTGTCGGCTCACTTCCACTTCGATAAATTCGTTGCGCAAGCAAAGGCCATCGCCAATTTCAGGTGTGGCCTTCGGTCTTGCTGACACCGGGACGATACTGGCCACGCCAAAACCGGGAACGTCGACTAACGCTTCGCAGGTGTTGTGTGATATGGCATTCGCATACACGGGCGGCTCGACGGCGATCGGATGCGGCACGTTTGGCAGTGGCAGGTAGCAGCGTCGTGGATGCGGCGACGCATTGACTAACATGCAAGCCGATTCGTCTGGTTGTCCCAATACACCGGCGATTTCTCGAGCGATATGTTCTGCGTTCGCGTGAAGTTCAGCGGCTAGATTTGGCGAGATGGATTCGACCGATTCGTGGCGAAATCGACTGACTTGTTGTTGGCAGTTGTTCCAGCAGTGAATGCTCGCCGCGTCAGGTTGAATCAGGCACCGCATGGTGGCCAATGATTGGAGTTGCCAGCAGGCAATTTCGGTTCGCCAATAAGTCTGCCAGCGCGAAAGTGGATCGGTCCGTTGCTGCGAAACATCTTGGCGAAGATACGGCGAACGATATTGATCGCTGCGAAAACGATCGTGAATGCCCGTGTCGTATGAATCCGTAAAATAGGTGCGAAACGTAGCCAATCGCCCCACTGCGTTGGTGTACTGCGAAATACGACGTAACTGATCGAACCACGGGCTTTCTTGGCCAGCCCAACGCACAAAGACGCGAGTGGCCACGTGGTCCATGTCCATTGATTCGCTGAGACTGGTCGCCAGATTTACGAACGCGGCAGATTGCGTAGCGTCCAGCGGAGAACGCATGATGGCTTCCACACCGGTGTCGTCTTCGCCTACCCAACGAGACTTGATTTGGTTGCCTTCGGGAAAGCGACCGTCGTCCAGCGTGGCATGTAATGCGCCTTGATATTCCAAGCGATTCAAAATGGACGGCAGGCACATGGCCAATCCAAAACGGCGCCTGGCAAACACCTGCGGGCGTTCGCCTGTTAGCTGCGCGATCGTATCCAATCCGTGCCGAAAGTTGTTCAATACCGCTTCCGAGCTGACCAGGCTGGTGGGCAGTTCGCAAAATTCACCTCCCAGCAAATTGACTTGGCCGGATGCCATTTTTCCTTTCAGCAGCGGAGCAAATTCAGGATTCTGCTGAGCTAGTTCTTTCAGCGTCTGTGCGTCGGCCATGATGTTCAACGGGATCTCACGTTCCAGTTCTTGCTGGATTTGCGGCCAGTTGAGCCCGGTATGCAACAAGGCTACGTCCAGTAAAAAGACGTCCACGCCGTAGTAGTGTTCTCGTTCCTGCGTCAGAAAATCAAAACAGGCCTGCAATCGATCTCGTACTGCCTGCTGGTCATTCTCAAAGGCGCTTCTGGCTGCATCGACTAGAAATTGTTCGAACGCAGAATCGGCAATGCCGCTGGTGTAACGCATGTGCTGCGTCATGCGTTCGACTTGCATGTAGCAATAACCCAGCGAATAGAAATCTTCCAGCAATTGCGGGTCTTGGTCGCAGGGCAATTCGATTCGTTCGCACAATGCGCGCACAATGTCGTTTCGACTGGCACCACTATCGGTGACCAGGGTTCTGGGGTGCGAAAGTTGGTCGAAGAATTGTTCGCCTATTTCGGATCGAGAAAAATAGGGTACCACTACCAATTGCGGCGAATCGGCATCCAACGCGTCGCGATGAATCCATTGCGGAGCTCGTTCGCTGGCCAGGATCAAAGCGGGGTGCCATAAGGCAGTCCAGCATGCCAACAGATTGTCAGCCAGCTGGTTTTCCGCTCGTGCAGGAAAATCATCGAATCCATGGTAGGGAAGAAGCACGGCGATTTGATCGAGCGGTTTCATGTCGTCTTAGTGATTGGGCTGAAGGTAGGTACCGAATCTAGCTCGATGATTCAATAATTGAACATCCAGTGCCAGGGGGCTGAAGGACTTGATACGCTGCTTTGGTGCATGGGGAAAGTGGGCGCATTGGAAATGAGGTCCAATGAGATTGGCATTATCGTTACAATTGGCCGGCGAATGCCAAGTGTGAGGGGTTTCCCGCTGCGTCGACTCGGCGGTCCAGAAGCCGACACCTATCTTATTGTGAGCACCTGATTTAGAGCTTTTGACATTTCATAAGATTGTTTGACAACGGAAGATTGGCTGCGATAGACTAGAGAAGAACGCTGGATTCCGGAACAGAATCTATTTTCAATTCTTGGTTTGCCAAAATTGCGTTCAACCGACTCTTCCGATAAGGCAAATACGAAGAGGAATTTGGAATTACAGGAACGTTAATCTCGTTTCTGGAGTGGGAGTTACATAAATGGCCGGATCGAATGCCGTGTGGGGCATTGATATTGGACAATGCGCGTTGAAAGCGATGCGTTGTTCCCTAGGTGAAGATGGCAAGACGCTGGTAGCCGAGGAATTCGACTACATTGAATACCCCAAGATTCTAACGCAACCCGATGCGAATCCGGAACAGCTGGTGAGCGAAGCGTTGCAGCAATTCTTGTCGAGCCATTCGCTGAAAGACACAAAAGTTGCCATTTCGGTTTCTGGGCAAAGCGGGCTTTCGCGGTTTATCAAGCTTCCACCTGTCGAGCCGAAGAAGATTCCGGACATTGTCAAATATGAAGCGAAGCAGCAAATTCCGTTTGCGCTGGAAGATGTGATCTGGGATTATCAGGCCCTATTCGGTGGCGGTGGAACGGAAGACGGATTGTCCATGGAGACGGAAGTGGGTCTGTTCGCCATGAAGCGAGACCAAGTCTTCAAGGCACTGCGGCCGTTTCGCGATGCAGGTATCGAATTAGACTTTGTGCAGCTGACACCCATTTCGATCTTCAACGCCGTCACACATGGCGTCATGACGGACATTATCGAACCGGCCGATTATGATCCCGATAATCCTCCGGAATCGGTCGCCATTATTTCCATGGGTACCGATACCACGGATCTCGTAATCACCAACGGTTTCAAGATTTGGCAGCGAAGTATTCCCATTGGCGGAAGTCACTTTACCAAGCAGCTGACCAAAGAGATGAAGCTGACATTTGCCAAGGCCGAACACCTGAAGCGGAACGCTCGCGATGCGGAAGACCCCAAGGCAGTGTTCCAAGCCATGCGACCTACTTTTGGCGACATGGTCCAAGAGCTGCAGCGAAGTATCGGTTTCTTTAAAAGCATTGATCGCAAGGCCAAGATTACGTCGGGTGTCGTCTTGGGCAATACGGTTCGCTTGCCAGGTTTACAGCCGTACCTGGAGAAAAACTTAGAGCTGCCCATTAAGAAAATCTCGCAGTATGAAAATCTTTCGGGTGCTACGGTCGTCGGTACGCCCAAGTTTAAAGACAACATATTGTCATTCGCCGTCTGCTACGGATTGTGTTTACAAGCGTTAGGCAAGTCGCGGCTTTCGACCAACTTGATTCCTCGTGAACTGGTCACGGCTCGCATTATTCGCCACAAAAAACCGTGGGTGGTGGCCGGAATTGCGGTGTTGCTATTGGGCTTCTGCTTCAACTACCTTTGCACTGGCAAACCTGGCGCAGCACACATCCGGATAACTACGGTCATCTAGAATCGCAGTTGACTAGCGTGTCCAGTACAAGTAGCACGTACAAGAGTCGAGATGAAGAGCTGACGGCCAAGTTTGACGCATTGAAGGCTCACGGTCGTAGTGTAGTGGGTGGAGCCGATTCGCGTTTCCTGGTATTGGAGCTGTACGCCGCAATTACCGAATGTTTGCCCAAAGAAGAAGGGAAAACCCCGGAAGAAATCAGCGAACTGCCCTATGAGGAACGGCCTCAGCTGAACATCCAATATATTGAATCCGAATTCTTTCCCGGCATTGACGAATATCTCACGCCCGATGTCAAAGAACGCTACAAGGATTTTCGAAAGTTCTTGGCGTACAACCAATCTCTGGCTGCCGGTGGCAACCCAACTCCGCCTCCTGCTGCGGACGCCGCCGAGGGAGAAGAAAACCTGGACGAAGAGCCGATCGACGGTGCTGCAGCCGACGGTGGTGAAGCAGGTTCTGAGTTCGAATCACCGGAACTTTCCGGACCAGGTTGGGTGATTGAAATTCGGGGATTCCATCTGCACAATCGGACGGTCGAAAACGGCAAAGAGCAGTACGTCATCAATACGCTGCTGAAGAACTTGGAACAAGGTTTCATCGAGTTGCCTCCGGCTCCGGGACTGCCGCCCGTAAAGTTCAGTATGCAAGAGATGGGGATTTACTATCCCATCCTGGCCAACGAAGGTAGTTCGCCAACTTACATGGTTCCTAATCCCGACTACGAACCGCCGGCAGGCGCTCAGTTCAATACTGGTGGCCGACCAGGTGAAGGAGAAGGTAACTTTGGCGGAAACAATTTCAATACAACGGGTGATCCCAAAAACAGCCCAACCATCGGCGTGCCTGGTTACGAATTCACGGTGCAATTTGTGTGGATTCCTCGAACAGCCAGTGAACGAATGGAGCTGCGAGCAGTTCAGGAACAATCAGCCACAGCCGACGACAATTCGGTAGCCAATGCGGGAGGCTTTTAGAAATGGACCAACTAAAAGAATTTTTCGGCCTTGTGAAACGACAGCATTTTTGGTTCGTTGCGCCGCTGGTGCTGATATTGGGAATCGTAGCTTGGTTCATGGGCAAAGGTGTAATTGCTGATGAAACCGGCAAGAACTTGAGTGCTATCGGTTCCAAGTTTTCCACGGCACAAAGCGTGACGACGGTCCGAGTAGAAGAACTAGGGCATCCCAACGAAACTTGGCATACGGAAATGGAGCAGTTGATTGCTTCTCGCACGGACAACGTAAAGCAAGCGTGGCAGAAGAAATGGGACCGACAGAAAGAGCTGTTAGTTTGGCCAAATCAGCTGCCACCAGCGCTCTTGCGAACGGTAGAGCCATTGCGGCCGATCGAAACGACATTCGATCCCGCGAAAGACAAAATTTCCGACGTCTTGTTGAATCGATACGCGATATACGTAAAGCAAGAACTGCCTAAATTGGCCGAACAGATCGGTTCCAAGTGGAATCCGGCGACAACGGGGCGTTCTTCGTCCGGCAGCTTCGAAGGCGAAGGTCGCCGTCGTCCTGGCCGAGAATCATTCGGCGCATTGGAGGATGACGGTTCGATAGTAGCGTGGGATTCGGGAAATCAGGGCGAAATTGAAGAAGGTTTTTCCTGGCCGGCAGATCGGCCTACCGCCATGCAAGTGCTGTACGCTCAAGAAGACCTTTGGGTGTTGAGTGCTTTGATGGACATCATTGCGGCTACCAACCAAGGTGCTATCGCCAACACGACGGCGGCGGTGAAAGAAATTCAGTTCATTCGATTAGGGAAGGACGCCAAAGGTTTGAAGGACACCGGCTACAGTGTAATTCGGCCACAGCCGCTGCCGTCTGGTGAACCAGGCGACGACGAAGTAGCAATTATCGACAATAGTATCGGCGCAACTTCTTCTGAGCCGCAACCAGATCGAGGTGTGGAAGGTGGCGAGGGAGGTATTGCCGCAACGCCTCATCCGGCAGAAGGCCGGTATGTGGATGATAGTTTTCAGCCGATTGCGGATGTTGCGACGTTGAAATCTAGCATGGACATTGCCAAACGGATGCCCATCCGTATGCGGTTAAAGGTGGATCAACGCAAGCTGAATCGCTTGTTGGTGGCGTGTGCGAATGCTCCGCTGACCGTAGAAGTTCGGCAGTTGCGGTACAACCCGCAAGGAGATGCAGGCGGACTGGCTGGATTTGGTGGTGGCGAAGGTGGCCGTTCGTTCAGTAGCGAATACAGCGGCGAAGGGAATCGGTCCAATCAAGGTCCAAAAACCAAACCTGTGGAAAACGTAGATACGTTCGTTCGTACCATTGAAATTTATGGGATTATTTACATTTTCAACCCCGTCAACGATCAGCTGCTGGAGGGCGGCGCTGATGTGGCGGTGATAGATGACGGCGCTCTGTAGGCGGTTCTAAAAAATAGCAAATAGCTTGTGGATCGTTAGTTACGAAAGATTCGGAACAGACTCGCAGTTAAAGATAGTGAGATCAAAGCATGGTCGGTAAAAAGGCAAAGAAGTCGGCAAAACCAGCCAAGGAAAAGAAACCCGCCAAGAAGAAATCCAAGGGTAACGGAGCAGGTGCGGAAAAACTAAAGCAGTTCTTCCTGCTGCATTCTGAAAAGTTGGTCGTGGGTGTGCTGGCTGCGGCCGCTGCTTGGATTATTTTTCAGGGTTTCAGTCTTGATGGGTTGCCAGCCAATCAAGCTCCGGCCGATCTGCAGCAGGCCATCTCTTCGGCCGACTCGTACATCAAACAAACGCCATTTACGGAAGTTCGGTCGGTGCGTTATCCCGAAGAAGACCGTTTTGACCAACAGGCCACGGAAGACACCAACGGAATCGAATTGGCCGCTTATAGTTTGGACAACGTCTTTTCGCCCATTTACCAGAAGCCTCAGCGATTGCGCAAGGACCCGGAACTGTTGGCGCCGTATCAGCTAGAGACCAAGGCTGGCTATGGTCCCATTGCCTTGAAGTCGCAAGAGTCCGGGAGCGACGGCTTTGTTAATGAAAGTCGTGATCCCAATTTGCGACAGATTCCAGAACAATTGGCGCAACGATTTCGTGGTGGCGGTGGTGGTGAAGGTTCGATGAGTGGCGGCAAGATTGAAAGCCGATACTTTGTGGCTGTCAGTGGCTTGGTTCCACTGCAAAAACAAATGGCCTTGTATGAAGAGGCGTTTGACGGCGCCGCCGAGTATTCACTGGAACGTGACATGCCCAACTATGGCGGTGTGCGTCTGCAACGGGCGGAAGTCAATTCGGACGGCAGTGTTGGGCAATGGGTCTCTGTGGACGACGAAACATTTGGACGTCGCGAACCAACGACGTGGTCGGGTGAGAACCAGGAAGTTGTTGCAGAAGATTATGTGATCGAAAGTCTGCTGATGCCAATTCCGCCCATCATCGGTAGGGACATGCGAGAGTGGTCCGGGCATTCCGATGTGGAAATGGTCGAACTGGGGCGAGGCGGTGAATATGTCGGCCGAAGCGACGAAATGGGCGGAGTTGAAGAAAAGGAACAATCGTTCAATCTGTTTGGCGAGGACTTCGGGCGAGGTGAAGGCGAGGGACGAGGAGGTATCGAGGGATCGGGTGACTTGGGAGCGACGACGCCTTATCGTGGCGGTGAAGGTGGTTCGATGAATCGTCTGCCCGACAGTGAATTTGTCATGTTTCGCTACTTTGATTTTGGAGTCGAACCGGGCAAGAAGTATGTTTATCGAGCTCAAGTGATTCTGGAAGACCCGAATGATCCTGCTTCTGACAATAAAAAGCCATCGACGGCTAGTTGTGACAGTTCGGTGATTCGTCGTTTGCAGGAACAGAAATCTGATCCGGCCTATCGACAGTATGCTCGGTTTTCCGATTGGAGCGAAGCGAGTTCGGCCGTACGCATTTCCAGCGGTAACAACGTTTTGACCGGGAAGGTTCAGGCTCCCAGCGAAGACCGTCGACTGAAAATTGTCAAACCGGGCGAAGAACCTTCGGCAATCGCGTTGGCCATTGCCTATGATCGAAACCGAGCGATGGATGTTCCAGCAGAATTGACCGTCAAGCGAGGTTCCGTCTTGAACACTCAGGGGGACTTGGAAGCTGTCGATCCAAATGTGATGCGGCTACGGAAGTTGCAAGGCTACAGCTTGGTCACCAATGCGTTGGTGTTGGACATCGACGGCGGAAAACCGTTGAATTCGGGAGAACTGACTTCGCCAGGGCAAATCCTGGTCATGATGGAAAACGGCGACTTGGTATTCCATGATGAACTAGCAGAAGTTTCGGAATTCAATATGAACCGAGTTCCAGAAGAAGAATTACTTGGCGAAGGCTTTGAGTCGCGGCGAATGGAAGGCGAACCAGAAAATGAGACTCGTAGTCGTCGTCAAAATTCTCGAAATACGCGTCGTGGTGGTCTGGCACCGGAACGAGGTGGTGGCCGATAGCCGAATCGCACTCAGCTTCGTATCATTAACTTGATCACTCGCAACGCACGATGTTCAACTCGTGCGTTTCCTTTTTTGGTGACAAGCGAAATGAAACGAGACGCGGGATATGACGCACATTTCGGAATATGACTTTGATCTGCCCAAGGAGCTGATTGCGCAACAGCCCAAAGCTAACCGACCCGATTCGCGTCTGATGGTAATTGAGCGAGCGACGGGACAGATCTCTCATCGGCATGTTCGAGACCTGCCCGAAATTCTTTCGCCCGACGATTGTTTGGTGATGAATGATTCCAAAGTCGTGCCAGCTCGGTTGGTTGGCCAACGAGCGAACACGGGGGGCAAGTTCGAAGGGCTGTTCCTGCGATCCGAACAACACGGAATTTGGCAGATTCTGTGTAAGACTCGTGGCAAGATCCAGCCCGGTGAACGAGTTCTGATTCAGGCTCCTGGGTGTTCAACAGACGCGGAGCCCTTGCCACTGCAAATGTTGGCCAAGCTGGATGGCGGCATGTGGGCCGTCAAGCCAGAATCGGATCTTGGCCCCTTTGATCTGCTACAAGCCTACGGTCTGATACCGTTGCCACATTACATTCGTGACGGTGAAATGACGGCCGCGGATGTGCAATCTTATCAAACGGTCTACGCCAAAGATCCCGGTTCCGTCGCCGCGCCGACGGCCGGTTTGCACTTCAATCAACATCTGTTGGATCAGATTCAAAGAAAAGGGTGCGGAATTCAATTCGTCACGCTGCATGTGGGAATTGGAACATTTCGCCCCATTGCGGTCGATCATCTTGACCAGCATCAGATGCATGCCGAATGGGGATCGCTTTCGGCTGAAACCGCTGATTGCCTTCGCCGCGTAAGAACCAATGGGCGTCTTGTGGCGGTGGGAACCACCAGTGTTCGCGTATTAGAATCAGCCGCGCGATCTGGGAAACTGGAAAGTTGGACTGGCGAAACGGATCTTTTTATTCAACCTGGATTTGCCTTTCACGCCGTCGACGCGCTGATGACCAACTTTCATCTGCCCAAGTCCAGTTTGTTGGTTTTGGTGCGAACCTTTGGCGGAGATGAATTGATGCGAGAAGCTTATGACATTGCCATTCGCGAAGAATACCGCTTCTTTAGTTACGGCGATGCGATGCTGATTCTGTAAGCGAAACGGCTTTGCGGACGAACGCACGCTTTTCGAAACCGTCATCATGCTTTACGCTATCGCCAAACACTCAGGAAGAAAGGATGGAATATGTCGACCGTTCATACGGAACACGTTTTGGTAATTCCTACGGAAGCGTTTCACCAAGCCGGACACTTTCAAGGATTTTCCACGGATGTGGAAACTTATGTTTCTAAACTGCTCAGGCCGGAACTCATTAGCTATCGGCCTCGAAGTCAGATGGAGGAAGATCCTAGTTTCAAACAGTTGATTCCGTACGTGATTTTTCGGCACACGGATCATGATGGTGTGGAACGTTTGTTTCACTATGTTCGCGGGCAAGGAAACGGTGAAAGTCGCCTTCGAAGCAAAGTCAGTATTGGCATTGGCGGCCATATTTCTGCGGATGATGCGGACGTGGCTGGCTCGAATAGTCCTTATCAAGAAGGCATGCAGCGAGAATTGTCGGAAGAAGTTCACATTGACACTCCGTTTCAAGAACGTTGCGTCGGGATGATTAATGACGACGAAACGGAAGTGGGCAAAGTGCATTTGGGGATTGTGCATATCTTTGATGTGGTGACGCAAGACGTGCGGTCCAAAGAAGATGATATTGCAAGAGCTGGTTTCGCTGATGTATCTGAGCTTCTTCAGCGATTGGACGAAATGGAGAGCTGGTCTCGAATTTGCCTGGAAGCGTTGTTCAAGTAGTGGCCGAGCGACAAACGATGGGGCACGCCAAGACCGTGATCTATTTGGACAATCAGTCAACTACTCGAGTGGATCCTCGAGTGGTTGCGGTTATGTCGCCGTTCTTTTCGCAGCACTACGGCAATCCGTCCAGCAATAGCCATGCACTTGGTTGGGAAGCTAAGGAAGCGGTGGATCAAAGTCGGCAAGTCATTGCCGATGGTTTGCGAGTCGATTCGCGAGAAATCTGTTTTACCAGCGGAGCGACGGAAAGCAATAATCTGGCGTTGCGTGGTGTGCTGCGTCGGAAGCGAAATCGCGGTCGTCACGTGATAACGTTGGCCACGGAGCACAAAGCAGTGCTGGACCCATTGCGATCGATGCACCAAGCGGGCGAATGTGACCTGACCATCTTGCCGGTCCAAACGCAGGATGCGGATTTGCCGGGCTTGGTAGACTTGGATCAATTGCGAGATTCGATTCGCGATGACACAGTGTTGGTTTCTGTCATGTTGGTCAACAATGAAATGGGTGCGATTCAACCGTTGGCGGAAATTTCCGAATTGTGTCATGAACGAGGCGTTTGGGTGCATTCGGACGCGACGCAAGCGTTGGGCAAGATTCCGTTGAATTTGAAAGAACTGGGAATCGACCTCGCCAGCTTTTCTGCTCACAAGTTGTACGGACCGAAAGGAACCGGATGCTTGTATGTTCGCAAAGGATCGCCGGCGATTCGCTTGCAGCCGATACTGGAGGGGGGCGGCCAAGAATTTGGACTCCGCAGCGGCACGTTGAATTCACCCGGTATCGTCGGGTTTGCGGATGCGGTGCGGCTGTCGATAGTCGAATTGTCAGACGAATGGGATCGGATTTGTTCCCTGCAGCTGCGATTTTGGACCAAGTTACAGCAAGTGGTTCCGGATGTCTTGCTGAACGGCCCTCCCTTGCCGAATCAAGCTGACGCGGCGCATCGTATTCCACATAATTTGAATGTCGCTTTCCGTTGGGTCGATGGCGAAACGCTGATGCTGAATATGCCTCGTCTGGCCGTTTCCAGCGGCAGTGCGTGTAATTCGACCAATCCGCAACCCAGCCACGTCCTGCAAGCGTTAGGCGTAGATGATGACTTGGTTCGCGGCAGTTTGCGATTTGGTTTCGGCCGCTTCAACCAGGAATGGGAAATGGACGATGCGGTGGATATGCTGGCTGAAAATGTGGCGAAATTGCGAAAGTCGAGTAGTATGTCCTGAAATCTTTCTGGATCGCTTTCCGGGAATTTGCCTGGTTAGCCTTTTCTTTTGCAACCGAATGATATAATTTACACAGTCTTAGTTGTCGAAAATCAGTTCACAGATAAATTGGAGTTTTCCGGCATGTCGATTACTCTTACCGAGCGAGCAGCTCAAGAAGTAAAGCGAATCATTGAAGATCAGAAATTGGAAGAAGGTACCGTGCTTCGCGTGGGCGTTGTTGGCGGCGGTTGTAGTGGGTTTAGTTACAAGCTGGCGTTTGACAAAGAGTTTGACGACGTGAAAGATACCAAGTTTGATATGCACGGTATCAGTGTCGTTGTCGACAAGAAATCTGATTTGTACTTGGACGGAACAACGCTCGATTTCTATGACGGATTAGAAAAACGAGGTTTTACATTTGATAATCCCAATGCGGTCAAGAGCTGCGGATGTGGTAGCTCGTTCCAAGCGTAATGTCGTAATACATTTGTGTATGACTTCAAAAGCGGACTGACAACAGTCCGCTTTTTTTGTTTACTGGACGATAAACGATTGCTAATTGAATTTTGGCCCGCGACAACCTGAGATAAATGCCTATATTGATTGTTCTTATGATTTAGCAAACAAGGGCGAATGGAAATGATGCACCATGAGGTTTTCAAATCGACGAGACAAGAGGGCCGTTCGACGCTTTGAGTTAGAAAGTCTGGAAGATCGTTGTTTGCTGGCCAGCGATTTAACTGGTCAAGTTTATATCAGTGAGTTTTCGGCGGCCAACGTGAGCACGGCCGAGACTTCTGTTCGTAGTTCCGTTACAGGCCAGTTTGGCGAAGTCGACAACTACGATTGGATTGAGCTGCAAAACGTGACGAATACGCCCATTAACTTGGGTGGCACGTTTCTGTCGGATGATCGGTCCATCTGGAACAAATGGCCATTTCCCAACAATGTGATTGTCCCGGCCGGCGGCTACTTGTTGGTTTACGCGTCGGGCCACGATATTCGTGACACGCGGTTGGATAGTAATAGTCGGTTGCACACCAATTTCAAACTATCGCTAGACGGCGAATTTGTTGGACTCTTCGACCAATCCGGCGAAGTTGTCCACCAATTTCGCAGTGTTCCGCACCAGCAGGCCGATGTGAGTTACGGCATTGCCGGCGATGGCCAGATTCGCTATTTACACTCGCCTTCACCCGCTGCACCGAACGGAGCTGGTTATGTGGATGTTGTGGCCGATACCAAGTTCAGTGTGGATCGAGGCTACTTTTCCGAAGCGTTTTCGGTTGCCATTTCGACGACAACGCCCAACGCGACTATTCGCTATACGTTAGACGGAAGTCAGCCATCCGCCAATCACGGTTCGGTCTATTCGTCGCCAATCCGGGTTGATTCAACAACCACGTTGCGCGCGGCCGGGTTTCGAGACGGTTATCTTGCTTCGGACGTCGACACGCAAACCTATCTGTTCTTATCCGATGTCTTACAGCAGCCAGCATCGGTTCCAGGGTTTCCCAGTGGCGGCCGAATTGACGTTGGCAATAGTATCTTTGTGCCGCAGGACCAGCAAATGGATCCTGTGATCGTGTCTCAATATCAAGACTCTATGGAGTCGGCGTTCTATTCCATCCCCACCATTTCCTTGACTTCAGATCCCGGTTCGATCTTTTCCGATTCCGGCTGGTATGACGGAGAAGATGTGGAACTTCCCGTTTCGGTCGAATTCATCTACCCTGGTTCTTCGGCCGACAACGAACAGTTCAACGCCGGAATCGAATCGCATTCACACGACAGACTCAAGCGTTCGCTGCGTCTAACCTTTCGTGAGGCTTACGGACATGCGTCGCTGAAGTCATCGTTCTTTAAGAATAACCCGTTGTCTGGCGATTGGGCTGCCGACGAAGTGAATTCCGTTGTGCTGCGAGCAGGCAATAACCGCAGTTGGGCGCGAATTTTCAATCCGGACAGAACAACCTACACGATTGACGAATATAGTCGAATTACGCAGATGGCCATGTCGAATTACGGCATGCCCGGCAATTTTGCTCACCTGTACATCAACGGTGTCTACTGGGGCTTGTACAATCCCGTGGAACGAGCCGATGCGTCGTGGAACGCCGAACAGTTTGGCGGTTCGGCCGACGATTGGTTTACCATGAATCACGGCGGTGATCTGTCGGGCCAGGACGACCGCTATGACTACCTGACAGGGGCACTGCTTCAAAAAGATATGTCCAAACGGCAAAACTACGCCGAACTCCAGCAGTATTTGGATGTTCAGGCGTATGCCGACTATATCATTCTGGCTTGCTGGACCTCGCTGGCGGATTGGCCCAAGAACAACTTCTATGGTGCCAATCGCAATGAATCGTCTGAACTGGGATCAACGCCGTTTCGCTATTTCGCTTGGGACAGTGAATGGTCTTGGGGAGAACGCAGCGGAAGCATGGGGCATGCCTGGGTGGACGAAGAACTGCGTTCGTCTTTGTCTACGTCCAACTACACTATTGCAGCAATCTGGCATTCGGTTCGCCACAGTGATGAATTCATGACGATGTTTGCCGACCGAGTGGACCTGCATTTGTACAATGGCGGAGCGTTATCCGAAGCGAATGCCCTGGACCGCTGGGAGAAGCTAAACGCGATCGTGTACGACGCCGTAATTGCTGAATCGGCTCGTTGGGGCGACGCGTTGAAGACTTTGGGCCAGCCAACTCGGACGCGCGACGTCGATTGGCAAGACCAATATAATCGAATTGCCGAATTGATTGTGGGCAATGACGCGTATTTGATTTCCGCGTTGCGAAACGAAGGCTATTATCCGCCGCTCGATGCACCTCGGCTGTCACAACACGGTGGACCGCTGAGTGCCGGTGCTGAGATTTCGTTTGAACGCACCAATACAACAGGCCAGATTTACTACACTCTGGATGGTGCGGATCCTCGCGATGCGGGCGGAGCGATCTCTAGTGGCGCGAGAGGGGCAGCAGCGGGACAGGCACTTCCGTTGGGCCAAGGTGTGACACGCGTGAAGGCTCGAGTTTGGAGTCAAGGCCAGTGGTCGGCATTGACCGACGCGACCTTTGTGTCCGATACGCCCGACGTGGCGATTTCTGAAATCATGTATCATCCGGCGGCCCCCACGCGACGCGAATTAGATTTGGGCTTTACGGATGCGGATGACTTTGAATTTATTGAACTGCACAATCGAAGTAGCCACGATATACCGCTGACGGGAATGCAGTTGGTGGATGGCGTGCAGTTCGGTTTTGACGAGCAGGTATTGCCGAGCGGGCAACGAGGGGTCGTGGTTCGTAATCAAGCTGCCTTTGTGGCTCGTTATGGCAACTCGCCGCTGGTACTTGGCCAATATGACGGCACTTTAAACAATGGCGGCGAACGAATTCGAATGCTGGATGCGGCCGGTGAACGGATTGCCGATTTTGAATATGACGATGGCAATGCGTGGCCGTTGAGTGCCGATGGAGCAGGTGCTTCGTTGGAGTTGGTATTCAGCACAACGGATGGGCACCTGATGTCGAAACATGACGCTTGGCGTGCCAGTTTGAATTCGGGTGGTTCGCCGGGAATTTCTGCGGCGACACCCGTGCTGGTTTCTGTCGAACGAATTGTGGCAAACGGCAATGCTGATCAAGTTGTGCTGTTCAACAGTTCCAACGCAACCATCGATTTGAGCGGTTGGCAGGTGAGTGATTCTGCGGACGAATTGGATAAGTTCAAAATCTCGGCGAGAACAACGATTCGCCCAAACGGCTATCTAACGCTGACATCAAGTCTCCTGGTTTCCAAGGACAGCGAGCAACCCTTTGGACTGAGCCGCACCGGTGAAGAATTGTGGCTAACTCGAACCGCCAACGGTCGAACTCAATTTGTCGACGCTGTTGAATTTGGGGCGTCGCAAATGGGGGTTTCGTTGCAGAGATTGCCCAGCACCAGTTCGTACTTAGTGCCCACGCAAGGCTTGTCCGCCAATGGTCAGCGATTTGCCGTTGCCATTTCCGAAGTTCACTACGCGCCCAATTCTATTTCAGCGGCAGCCATGGCAGCGGCGCCACAGGTGCAGTTAGATGACTTGGAGTTTGTTGAAATCACTAATCGATCGGGAGTGTCGCAGTCCTTGCGAAGCTGGCGGATTCGAGGCGGTGTGGACTTTCAATTCGACGACGTCACGCTTGCTAATCAAGCCAGCGTCCTGGTGGTACCGTTTTCGCCGACCGCTAATCCTGCGCTGGCGGAGGCATTTCGAATGCAATATGGTTTGCCCAGAACGACCAGATTGTTCGGACCTTACGATGGCAAGTTGAAAGACGCCGGCGAACTGTTGCGTCTCCAGATGCCAATGGCGTTGTTTCCTGAAACGCCAAACGAGACAGATTACGTGGATATAGATGTTGTCCTTTACAATGATCGACTCGGTTGGCCGGCGGCCGCCGGAGGACAGGGTTCTTCTTTGCAACGCAAGACACCGGCGCAGGACGGTTCCAATGCCAGTAGCTGGCAAGCGTTGTTGCCCACGCCTAACGCCGACAATGGTCAGCAAGGAAACGTCTACGACCTGACGGGAGATAATCGAGTAGACGCGGCCGATATTGATCGACTGTGTGCCGCCGTAGAACAACCGCCGTTGGTGGCCGACGTGAATGGCGACGGGCGTACTGATTTGGCCGATCTGACCGCCATCTTGAGCTATGTGTCTAGTTTTCCAGGCGATGCCAATCTGGACGGACTGTTTAATTCAACGGATTTGGTGATGGCGTTTGCGGCCGGAACATATGAAGACGGACGTTTGAATAATTCGTCTTGGAACAGCGGCGATTGGAATTGTGATCGCGAATTTGATACGCGAGATCTGGTGGCGGCATTTCAGTCCGGAAGTTATTCCGCAAACGCGGTGGCGAACGACGCTTCTACAAACACGAACGACACGCGACATTTGAATCTGGCAACAAATCTACGGGCCGCTGCGTTTGCCATTCGATCCTGGCCATGGGATACGAACCAGAATCGCCAGCCCGATCGATCAAGCGTTGCGGCTAATTCGTTGCGTCTTGAGATTTCGCCAAAACAGGATCCAAATCGTCGAAGATAGCTCCCACGCCTTCGTCAAAAACGCGTCCAATCAACAGATTTGTTAGATTGCCTTTGTAGTGCGGAAACTGCTTCATGAACGAACCGAAACTGAATTCGTTGTTGTAGAACGCGTGCACCAGTTTGCGAATCCAAACGACTCCCGACTTAAACTCAGCGGTCCAGTTGCCTAGTTGTTCGCCCGATAAGTCGTCCTTTTGAAAACCTTCCACGATGGCATCCGCGGCCAGTTCACCCGATTTCAGAGCCAGGAAGACGCCGGACGAATAGACTGGATCAATAAAGCCCAACGCGTCGCCAACCAGGACCCAACCATCTCCCGCGTGCTGACTGGTCCAATAGGAAAACTCTTTGGCCGCATGAAACTTGTCCACTCGTTTTGCATTCTTCAATCGTTGGGCAACCGCATCGCAATGATTCAATTCTTCCGCGAACGTCTGTTCGCTGGTGCCTCGATTTCGCAACAGATAGTCGTTGTCCGCCACCACGCCCACACTGACAATGTCATTGGCCAGCGGGATGTACCAGAACCACGCCGACTTGTCGTTGGTATGTAAGATGATGGTCGTGTTCCGGCCATCCGGCACTCGATCTGCACCTTCAAAATACGTCCAAATAGACGCCTTCCGCAATTCTTGATTGTCCTGTCGCAGTCCAAAGCGGTTGGCAATGAAGGTGCTTTGACCGGTGGCGTCAACCATCACTTTGCAGGAACTTTGTACCTGGTGGCCGTCGCGGTTTCGCAGTACCACGTTGCGAATGCCATCTTCATTGGGCTGTTGGTCAAAGTCCATTACTCGTGTCTGATCACAGCAATCTGCCCCTTTTTCCGCAGCGTTGTGAAAGAGCATTTCATCGAATTTGGAACGTTCCACATGCCAAGTGCGAGAACATTCGCGAGGATCATTTTCTTCGAAGTAAAACGGTTGCGATTCTCGACCAGCACTGGTTACAAATTGCACGCCCACTTTGGACACAAAGCCACATTCCTTCATTCGCTCCAATACACCCAATCGCTGCAATGCCCAATAGGTTTCTGGCATTAGAGATTCACCGACGTGAAACCGAGGCATCGCTTCACGTTCTACAAGCAGCGTTTTCAATCCTTGTTCTGCGGTAAGGGTGGCCGTAGAACTTCCTGCTGGCCCTGCGCCTACCACGATCACGTCATACGTAGCAATTGAAGATTCAGATGGCTTGATCATCTTCCTGTTCCTGGAAATTGAACCGATTATTTTGGGATAACTTCGCGTAGCCCGTCTGTATCATCGTACCCATTTCGAATTGATCAGTGTTGCTTAGCGGACCTGGACTGATAATGCTTCTTTTATGCCGCCAAATTCGAACTGAAATCCTGCATCGGTCAATCGCTGCGGAAGGACTCGAGTGCTAGACAACAACAAATCGTCGGCCATTTGACCGAATGCCAGTTTCGCCGCAAAAGCCGGTACCGGAAAAATAGTGGGTCGATTTAGCACGCTGCCTAGCGTCTTGGTGAACTCGCGATTAGTAACTGGCTGGGGAGCAACCAAATTAACTGGTCCATTCAGCGAAGCATCGGTGACACAGTGTAATAGTGATCGAGCTAAATCTTGGATCGCAATCCAGCTCATGTATTGATTGCCTGATCCAATCGTTCCGCCGACCCCCATTTTGAACGGTGTCAGCATTTGTTTTAGGGCTCCACCGTCTTTGCTTAAGACCACTCCGATACGTCCTTGAACGGTCCGTATGCCCGCGTCTGCCGCGACCTTGGTGGCCGATTCCCATTCTTGACAAACTTCGGCCAAGAAACCATCGCCGGGCGCAGAATCTTCTGTCATTTGTTCGTCACCTCGATTCCCGTAGTAGCCAATGGCTGATGCGCAAACAAATGCGGTTGGCTTCTGTTGTAGCGAAGCCAACGTCGAGGCAATGAGCTTGGTTCCTTGGACACGGCTTTCTCGAATTCGCTTTTTCTTGGCGTCGGTCCAGCGACCTTCGGCAATGTTCTCACCTGCCAGATGTACCACGGCGTCAACATTCTCAAATCCTTCTGCATCACAAGTCTGCTGGGCAACGTTCCAATACACACCTGATTGTTGGCGACTGCGTACGGCTGGAATGATCTCGTGTCCTTGGCTAGACGCCAGTTGGCCAAATTCGGTTCCGACTAATCCAGACGCACCGGTTACAATCATTCGCATAGTCGACCTCAGCTTCAAAAGTGAATTTTCTGAACTACAAAGCGCATCCGTTGGTTCTTGGACGGATTGTAGGCACAACTGAAAAACCGTCAAATGTTCGCCTCGCTAACAGCAACAGCTAGTATCGGCTCGCCCAGTACCCCAAAGTTGGATCAACCATCGCGATTCCAGACGTGCAAGCCTCAAATTCACTCCGTTTTACCACTGATATTCGCTGCAATTGGATTCCCCGCCCTAGAAGGCTCGAATTTCCCGGTCTATTCGGCTAGATTTACTTTGCGCGGGCGAAGGATCCGTCTTTATCCGGTCCTTTGCAGTCTTGCTTGATCTAGCTGTCTGAATTCGAGACTCTTCAGATGATTCGACCATTTTCAATCTGTTCGGTGACGTTGATTTCTTGCGCTTTGCTGGGTTGCAGTCGTTCGACTCCAAGCCGCATGCCAGTTGAAACCGAACCACCTTCGAGCAAAATGTTGCAGCTCTTGTCTGCCGAACGAACCGGTATCGATTTCCAATCCGTTTGGGACAAACCAGCCGAATTTGATCGAATCTTCTATTCTCAAAACACAGGCGGCGGTGTCACGGTTGGTGATTACGACGCCGACGGATTGCCCGATCTTTATTTCAGTCGCACGTCGGGCGGTAATCGATTGTATCGCAATTTGGGCGATTTTCGTTTTGAAGACGTCACCGTACCAGCCGGTTTGGCGGATGATCAATATTGGTCCACCGGGGCCAGTTTTGTGGACATCGACAACGATGGAGACTTGGACCTGTATGTCTGCGGCTACGACGAAACCAACAAACTGTACCTGAACAATGGCGCAGGCACATTCACAAATGTCGCAGGTGCATTTGGCTTAGACTTTCACGGCGCCAGCGTGATGATGTCCTTTGCAGATTATGATCGAGACGGTGATTTGGATGCGTATCTGGTGACAGCGGGGTTGCCACCGGGGCCCGAGCATCAGTTTCGAGTTCGTTTTGTGGGAAATCGTCCGGAGGTTTTACCGGAATTACGAGAGTACTGGCAGCTACTGTATTTGCCTGGCGAACGAGCAAGACAAGTGGAAGCCGGTCAATTCGATCATCTCTTCCGGAACGACGGTCCCGACCAAAACGGCAATCCTCGGTTCGTCGACGTCAGCGAAGATGCCGGAATCGACGGTGCCGATATCGGACAAGCATCGACGTGGTGGGACTACAATCAAGATGGCTTTCCCGATTTGTACGTAGCCAATGACTATTGGGGTGCGGACAAGTTGTATCGCAATAATGGCAACGGAACTTTCACGGACATCGCCAAAGAGACGCTGCCGCACACGCCGTGGTCTTCCATGGGGACCGATGCGGGCGACATTGACGGTGACGGCAAATTGATCTAATTGCCACCGACATGGCGGGCCTGAACCACTTTCGGCAAAAAGTCGGCATGGGAGACATGAACAAGCAGCGGCTGGTTCTGGAGTACGCGGAACTCCGTCAATACATGCGTAACGCCTTGTATGTTAATTCGGGAACCGATCGGTTTTATGAAGCGCATTTCTGACTGGCGTCAATGCGTCAGACTGGACGTGGTCTCCTCGGCTCGAAGATCTGGACTGGACGGTCGGTTGGATCTGATCATCACCAACGGGATGTCTCGCGAATTCACTAATTCAGACCTGAACGAAGAAGCGACGCGCAATATGAAGAAGGGACGCCAGAGTTTTTTGCGTTTTGGATGAAACAGGATTACAAACGAGACCAAAACTTGGCGTTTCGCAATATGGGTGACTTCCAGTTTCAGGACGTTAGTCAAGCTTGAGGGATTTGATCTGGTGGGTGTCAGCCACGGTGCTGCCACTGCGGACTTGGACGGTGATGGTGACTTGGACGTGGTGGTCAATAACATGGACACTTCGGCATCGATCTATCGAAATAATTTGAACGATGCTAACTACTTGCGAATCAAGCTGGTGGGTGCCAAGAGTAATCGCTTTGGTTTGGGGACGACTGTTCGAATTGAACACGACGGTCAAACTCAGATTCGCTACGTGACGTTGGCGCGAGGTTGGAATTCGACCAGCGAATTGGTGGCCACGTTCGGGTTAGGCGACGCAAAACAAGTGGATCGAATGGTTATCGATTGGCCGTCGAAATTCGGCAAGAATTGCAAAACGTCCAGGTGCGACAAGAGTTGACAATCGAAGAAAGCGGTTCCGCGATGGACGAATCGGAGCTTGTTGGCAAGGAAGAAATGATGTTTCGGCAAGTCGATCCGTTCCGTAAGAAAAAACGCCGTGCATACCGAAGCACCCTACGACGATTATGCCAAGCAACCGCTGTTGCCCAGCAAGATGTCTCAGCTAGGACCGGGCGTCGCCGCCGCCGACATTGACGGGAATGGGTTTACCGATCTCTACCTGGCCGGCAGCACTGGAGACGAAGCCGGCGAAGCTTGGCTGGGCACAGAAGACGGCTTTGAATTCCGCCCGGTCAGCGCGTTTGCAGCGGATACTCAGTGCGAAGATATGGGCGCCCATCTTCCTGGATGTGGACGGTGACGATGATTTGGACTTGTACGTGGTCAGTGGCGGAGTGGAATGTGATCCGGGTGACGCTGTGCTGAAGGATCGTTTGTACCTGAATCAAGAAGGGCGATTCGAAGCAGCAGATTCGGGCGCTGCCCGATTTGGCCGCAAGTGGCAGCGTCGTGACGGCAGCGGACTATGATCGAGATGGTGATTTGGATCTGTTTGTGGGTGGTCGAGTTCGTCCGAATGAATATCCGTTGCCTTCGCAAAGCTATCTGCTGCAAAACGAAGGCGGTCGCTTTGTCTTGGCTGAATCTACAGCGTTGCGCGATATCGGTATGGTGACCGCCGCCGTCTGGACCGACTTGAACCATGACGGCTGGTTGGACTTGGCCTTGGCTCACGAATGGGGACCGATTCGAATCTTGTTGAACACCAATGGCAGCTTTGTCGATGGTACGGCCGACGCCAATCTGGCAGAAATGCTCGGTTGGTGGAACAGCATTAGCGCGGCAGACATCGATGCCGATGGCGATCTGGATTTGGTGGTGGGCAACTACGGACTCAATACCAAGTATCACGCATCCAAAGACCATCCCGTGCAAATTCACTACGGTGATTTCGATGCGACTGGCAACATGCAAATTGTGGAATCGGAATACGAAGGTGACAAGTTGTATCCGGTGCGAGGCAAAAGTTGTTCGACCAACGCGATGCCGTTCCTGGCCGACAAGTTTGAAACCTACACGCAGTTTGGATTGGCAGAATTGGACGAAATCTATTCGCCCGAATGCCTGAGCGCGTCGGTGCATCTAAAGGCATACGAACTTCGGTCGGGCGTGTTGATCAACCATTCCGGCAAGTTCGAATTCAAACCTTGGACCAGACTCGCTCAGATTGCGCCCGTCTTTGGTACCGTGATCTGCGATTGGAATCGCGATGGTCACTTGGATATCTTCGCGGCTCAGAATTCCTATAGCCCTCAGCGCGAAACCGGACACATGGACGGCGGAATGGGGATGCTGTTGTTGGGCAACGGGGCAGGAGATTTCCAGCCAGTTGCGCCGAATCAAAGTGGCATCCAAATACCTGGAGACGCAAAGTCAGCGATTCGTCTCGATTACGATGGAGACTTCGACCAGGACTTGTTAGTGGGTGTCAACAATGGTCGTTGGGCAGTTTTGAAGAACGAACAACTGCCTGATGCTAAAGCGGCCAAAGTGCTGCGACTGCAGGGCCCTGCTGGAAACCGCCAAGCCATCGGTTCGCACATCTCCGTGACTCGGCCCAATGGCCAGCAGGTGTTTGAAGTTCATGCGGCTGGCGGCTATCTGAGCGCCGGTGTATCAAGCGTTGAACTTCCTAAGGATGCTTCGGAGCTTAGAGTGCGTTGGCCGGACGGAAGTCAGGAAAATCGCGCTCCATTTCGAACCAAAATGTTTTAGAAATGAAACACAGCTCCCCGATTGGTAGATTCGGACGAAAGTTAGGTAAAACCGGTTCTATCGAAAAATCATCCTTTTGCAAAGATACCGAAGCTGCATTAGATTTAGACGCTGTCTACTCAATTCGTAGCCCGAATGGGCAACTTATGCGCGGTTTCTTTTTGTGAGGTGAGGGATGAAACATCGAACGAAGTTTGGAGCATTGCTCTGCATTTTTTCTCTGGTCGGAGGGCCAGTTGCCAATGCCATTGAAACGGCTGGCGAGTTGTATGTCGATTTAAACGCAGCCGACTTTTCGACGGGTGGAACCAGTTGGTCGAACGGTGGAACGTACACTGATTTTGACGCAGTTGGTGCTCCGCGAGCGTGTACCCGATGCATCAGTCGCCGGGAATTGTTTTTGATGGCGTCAATGACGCGTTTCAGCAGGAACGACTTGGCTCCCGAAGGCTTGATAGGCCTCGATCCGACGCGAACCATCGAAGTCTGGGCGTTGAATCCAAACATTGCCGCCGAAGAAACTCTGGTTTCGTGGGGACAACGAAGGTGGCGGACGGAACCGAACATGGCGTTTAACTATGGTAATAACGGCATGTGCGGAGCTGTTGGTCACTGGGGTGGCGGTGAATGCGACGTCGGTTGGAGTCGACAATGATTTTACCGCCGGTGCGCGAAGCTGGCTTGTGGCACCATCTGGTGTATACCTGACGGCGAAACCACTCGTCTTTATGCTGATGAGGAACTCTGGAATTCAGAAGATGCTGGAATTGTGGGGTGGTCTGGATACGTGGGGTGATTCGCCCGTCGCGATTGCTTCTCAATGGGAAGCAGGCGGATTTGATCTCACTCCGGGGCTGAAAGGTAACTTGGCAATTTCTCGAGTTCGTATTCATGACGGTGTTCTTACCGACGAACAGATTATGTCCAACTACTTGGAAGAAACCGGCGATTTTTCCTCAGCCTGACATCGGCGGTGGCGATCCTACTCCGGCGCTACATTCCTGTCGGTCCCATTCATCGCTACAGTTTCAGCAATCCTGCCAGCGGCGATGCTTCCGGCACGCTGATTCGGTGGGCGGTGCGGACGGAATTGTCGTTGGTGACGGTGCCGATTCACGGGTTCGGAACTGAGACTTTTTGGTGGAACATCGGACTTTGCGGCCTACGGCGATCTTCCCAATGGTTTGATTTCAGGTCTGGAAGATTTGACCATCGAAACTTGGATGACTGTGGACAGTGCACAGACCTGGTCTCGTGTCTTTGACTTTGGTTCGACCGAACCAGGTGGAGCTGACGGCGAATTGGAAGACGTTGGTGGCGGCGGCGCTGGGTTGGATTACCTGGCGCTAACTGCAGTCCGAGGAACCGCGGAAAACCAACAGCGACTGGAAATGCGTGACGAAGATCCAGCAGGCGGCGGCGTGTCGACCGTGGACATCGATTACGCGGCTGGCGATCGAGTGTTCCCGGACGAAGATGCGTTGTACACGGTGGTTTATGATTCGGACGGTGCGACTGACTTGTGCGGTGAAGATTCGACACCGACATTGAGTGTTTATCGTAACGGCGAATTGGTCGGCAGCGGAACGACGACGTTGCAACTGTCCAATATCAATGACGTCAATAACTGGTTGGGCCGATCCAACTGGACCGCTGACTCGAATACCGAAGGTAGCTACGATGAATTTCGTATCTACGATTACGCGTTGAACGCGGACCAAGTCTTGGGGAACTATGAAGCCGGTCCCGATACGGTCAATATCGGCGGTGGCGGTGTTACCGGTGACTTCAACGCCGATGGCAGTGTCACAACGGCCGACTTGGACGTGATGACACTGGGTGACGCAGCCTTTGACGTAACTGGAGACGGCATTGCCGATGCGGCTGACGTGACGGAAATGGTTTCGAACCTGATCAACACGTGGATTGGTGATTCGAATGGCGACGGCGAATTCGGAACATCCGACTTTGTCCAAGTTTTCACCATTGGCAAGTTCGAAACGGAACAGTCGGCCGTTTGGTCCGAAGGTGACTGGAACTTGGACGGAGTGTTTGACACCAGCGACTTTGTTGCTGCATTCACCGAAGGGGGCTTCGAAAAAGGTCCCAAGACCGGTGTCAGTGCCGTTCCCGAACCAGCCAGCATGACCCTGTTGCTGTTCGGCTTCCTAGGCCTGATGGGCTTGCGTCGTCGACGACGCTAAGTTGACCTTTGATCGGTCTATAAGTTGACTTTAAAAACGCCGACGAGCGATCACGCTGGTCGGCGTTTTTTTTGTTCGAGATCGCTTCGCTGCTGGATCGCTTCGCTGCTAGATCGCTTCGCTGCTAGATCGCTTCGCTGCTAGATCGCTTCGCTGCTGAATCGCTTCGCTTCGAGGGGTGCTGGCTGTCTGGCGGTTGGCTCGTAGTGCGGCAAAGACGCAGCTCGCAGCGCGGCGGCTCCACAGCAACGCAGCAAGGCTCGCGATTCAAATCGCAGCGCTCTCTACAGCCGCTTAAAGTCATCTTTCAGCGACGAATACAGCTGTTGGTAAACCGGAAAAGCCGAATCGTATCGCTTCTTCGCGGCAGCTTTGGGTGCCGTTTCGTCGATCGTGTGAATCGTGGCGGCACAGGCTTCTTCGATGTTTTTGTATTCGCCAGCGCCCACCGCGGCCAATAACGCCACACCGTAGGCTGGCCCCTGTTCTGCATTAATTCGATAGACTTTTTGTCCGAACACATCCGCTTGGATCTGCCGCCACAACTGGCTCTTCGCACCGCCTCCGCCAACGCGAATCTGCCGCACTGGCACGTCCATCTGTTTGAAAATGTCCAGACTTTCACGCAACGAATACGCCACACCTTCCATGATTGAACGCACCAAGTGGCCTCGTCCATGTTTCAGCGTCAAGCCAATAAAGCTGCCTCGAGCCGAAGGGTCGGCGTGCGGAGTGCGTTCGCCCGCTAAGTAGGGTAAGAACATCAGGCCTTCGCTGCCGGCTTCCACCGCGGCGGCTTCGGCATTCAAGACCGGAAACGGATCTCCTTTGTGAGCAGCAGCCAGTTCGGCACACAGGTTTTGGACAAACCATTCCAGTGAACCAGCGGCGGAAAGAGTGACACCCATCATGTGCCATTTGCCATGCACGGCGTGACAAAATGTGTGCAAGCGGCCTGCCGGATCGACTTGCACTTCATCACTGTGCACAAACATGACACCTGACGTTCCCAGCGAAGCGGCCAGATGTCCCTTTTTGACAATACCGGTACCCACGGCGTTGGCCGCACAGTCGCCCGCGCCACCGACCACCACGCAGTCAGTGCTGAGACCTAGCTGTTGGGCGACTTCGGCGGTCAAATTGCCTGTGACTTGTTCTGATTCGTAGCAAGTGGCAAACAAATCAGTGTCTAATTCCAATTTGGATAATAGTGATTTCGACCAAGTTCGCTTTTTGACGTCCAGCAGCAGCATGCCGCTGGCGTCGCTGACTTCGGTGGCGAATTCACCGGTCAGTCGGCGGCGAACTTCGTCCTTTGGCAACAGAATTCGCTTGGTCTTGTCAAAGTTCTTGGGTTCGTTGTTGCGGAGCCACAGAATTTTCGGAGCGGTAAAGCCTGTCAGCGCCGGGTTGGCGACCATTTGAATCAGCTTTTTTCGTCCGCCGGCTCGTTTTTCAATTTCGTCGCATTCGGCGGCGGTTCGCTGGTCGTTCCACAGCAGGGCAGGGCGGATGACTTTGTTCTTGGCGTCCAGAAAAACGGAGCCGTGCATTTGTCCTGACAGGCCAATCGCTTTGACGTCGTCCTTTTTGAGCTTGGCCAATTTCATGACTTGTTGGACCGTTTTCACCGTCGCATTCCACCATTCGTCCGGATCTTGTTCGCTCCACAACGGTTTGGGATGCAAGGATGGATACGTGGCGGTGGCTTCGGCCAGAATTTCTCCGGACGCGTTGATGGCCAGGGTTTTGGTTCCGGAAGTTCCAATATCAATACCAAGCAGGACAGTCATGTCAGCCTCGGCTTTCTGGGGTAAAGCGATCCGTAGTTCTCTCACCGAACCGGCGTGGGGAAATCCTGGTTCGTGGTGTACACTGTCGGTGATTGCTGGGGATTGTAATCATCTGGATTTGTTCGCTGCAACCTTGTCGCGAACACTTTGGCACAACGATAAAAAATGATCATGCGTAACAAGTACCAGAAAAAGTCGAACCGCACTTGGCGTTGGGCAAGATTTTTCCGTCTGCTGGCCGTGTGGTTGGGCACGCTGGTGGTTTCACCGGGGTGCGATTGGGGCAATTCAAATTCCAGCGAAACTCGGCCCAAGCCGAATCGTCCCTTGCGAATTGCCGTGGTTGAAGATGAGCCGTTGGCGGAACGGATTCAACGCGAATGGACGGCGCAGAATGCCGAACCGATATTGCTGGAGCACTTAGACCGCGATTCTCTTGACCGTCCGCAGCGAATTTCTGCCGATGTCATTCTGTTTTCCACCGTCGACACGGGTCAGTTGATTGCGTCCCAGCAACTGCGGCCTCTGCCAGTATCCGGAGCGGATTCCGGGATGTCCACTGACCACGTTTCGCAGGTCCAGTTGGATGACGTGTTAACGTTGAATCGCCGCATGGAAATGCGCTGGGGTGACGAGGTCTACGCCGTCACCGTTGGTTCGCCCGTGTTGGTGTTGATGTATCGCCAAGATTGGTTCGACGAGCTAGGTATCGAACCGCCGACCACTTGGACGCAATATCAAGACGTTGTGCGACAGTTTACGAATCGTCCGGAATTCGCTGCGAACAATAGTGATGGCGACCAATGGCGTCCAGTTGCCGAGCCTTGCAGAGCCGGTTGGGCCAGTCGCATGTTTTTGCAACGAGCGGCCGCTCATGTTAGTTCGCCCAACCAGTATTCCAACGTGTTTGACGTGACGTCGATGAAGGCGCAGATCGATACGGCGCCATTCGTCAAAGCGTTGACAGAAATGCAGGCCACAGCCAGCTTGTTGCCCGCGGGCACCCAGCCACTGGACCCGAATGAAGCGGCCGAAATGTTTTGGGCAGGCAACACCGCCATGGCATTAACTTGGCCATCGGCAGCTCGAACAGACGTTTCTTCGCTGGCCGGAGTGAACGTGGGATTCGCCGCTTGTCCCGGTTCGGATCAGTTCTATCTGTTCAGCAGCCAGGAATGGCAAGATCGTTCGCAAGTGGTTTCGGTTCCGTTGTTGGGGACCAGCGGTCGACTGGCGGGGATTGGCTCGGGTGCTCGAGATCTACCGTCGGTCATGAACTTTTTGGCTTGGCTCACTTCCACGGAACAAGACGCGAGGATAGCTCGAACGTCCGCCGCAACCACCGCGTATCGGTTTTCCCAATTGGTCGTGCTTGAACCTTGGCTAGAATCGCCTGCCAAACCAGCGGCGGAACAGTACGCTCAGGTCTTGCGGAACACGCATTCCGCAACTTCGTTTCAAGTCCTGCTGCGAATTCCCGGAGCGAATCAATATCTGGCTGCCTTGGACCAACAAGTGGATGCGGTGTTGTCAGGCGTCAAAGAACCAGCCGCGGCGTTAGCCGAAGTGGCGGCGGAATGGGATCGAATCACAGACCAGCTGGGGCGGGCAAGTCAAAAGGCGGCGTTCGCAAAGTCGTTGGGATTGAATCTGTAGACCGAATTCACTCGGCGAATTCGAAATCCAGCGTGCGGCATAGCGATTCGCTGCATGGTATATTCGGCGGTTCGTAATTCGTCGTTGTTGATTAGATCGTTGACAAAATCTGGAAGATCGAGGTGGATGAGATGGTTCGAGAAAAATGGTTACTGGGAATAGTGATCCTGGGATTCGGCTTGGTTAGTTGCTTGACCGCCAATGAAGCAATTGTGACCAGCGAATTTATTTATACCGACGCTCCGTTTCCACAATGTCATGCTTCCACCATCGAAGAGTCTCGTCACGGAATCGTCGCGGCTTGGTTTGGTGGTGAATATGAAAAGCATCCGTCCGTCGGCATCTGGGTGGCTCGGATGGAAAACGGTAAGTGGACTGAACCGGTAGAAGTGGCCAACGGTAATCAACAAGCGGGCGACGTGGATCGTTATCCGTGCTGGAACCCCGTGCTATTCCAGCCGACGGAAGGTCCGTTGCTGTTGTTTTACAAAGTCGGCCCGAATCCTCGAGAATGGTGGGGCGAACTGATTACGTCCAAAGACGGCGGTAAAACGTGGACTGATCCGGTCCGCTTACCCGAAGGCATCTTGGGGCCAATCAAGAACAAGCCGATTCAATTGACGCCCGATTTGATTCTGTGCGGATCCAGCAGTGAACACGCTGGTTGGCGAGTTCACTTCGAGGCAACTCCGGACAACGGCCAGCATTGGTGGCGAACTCCGGCCGTCAATTCGGGTGAAGACTTTGGCATTATCCAGCCGGCGTTTATTCGTAGCGGGAATACGGTTATGGCTTTGTGTCGCAGTCGTCAAAAGCGAATCGTTCAGGTTTCGTCTGCAGACGGAGGCATGACTTGGTCTAGTCCCGAGGCAACCAACTTGCCCAATCCAAATTCCGGTTTTGATTCCACGACCATGAGTGATGGGCGACACATCATGATTTACAATCACACGGAAAAAGGTCGTTCGCCATTGAACTTGGCGGTTTCCAGTGACGGCAAGACTTGGCAAGCAGCAGCCGTTCTGGAAAACGAAGAAGGCGAATATTCGTACCCGGCTATCATCCAAACCTCGGACGGTTTGGTGCACATGACCTACACCTGGAAACGCCGCCGAGTGAAACATGTGGTGGTCGATCCCAAGAAGTTGGAATTGGCACCGATCTGGGAAACCAAGGCGGAATAGTCAGCGAACTGTGTCTTGATTTTGTCGAACCATGTCCAACTCGCACTACCGATTTTTCGAATCTTGCGGAACCAAAGGGTCGGGATCATGAACCCGCTCTATGAAATCGATTCGGATTTCACACACCCGAAGTTTGACATGTACCGCGCGGAAGAATTGTTTCGTGGAGAAGATCTCGAACTTTCGTCGTCATCATCTCCGCGCGGCATGGTAATGTACGAACGCTTTCGTGACGAATATGCACTACGGCAAGGAGCAAGCGTTGCTTGTGATGCGTTTGTGTTTGGATTTGGCAATCCGCCCCGGCCCGACATTTCAAAAGTAGGTGGCCAGCCATTTTGGCCAAAGAATCGACGTTGGCCGCACGATCAGAACGGTAACCCGCTTTATTTCTTGGCGCAAATCAATTTTTCAGACTCGTCCGATTTGGTTCGAACTCCGAAGCCCCTGCTTTTGATATTGTCCGATTCCAACAAAGATGATGAGTGGTATTGTATCAATCCAGAGCACTTATCATTTGTTTGGTGCGACACCGACGTGGAACGTGATGAACAGATATCGGTTGCCACGGTTAGTCTTCATGAATACTATGCGACCATTTACAGAACGGCAGACTACCCAGACCTCTTCGACGCCAAGTCCGATTCTCTCTCGAATGATGAGTGGGAATCATTAGTTTTGGATGGCCCGAAAATCGGCGGATCACCCAAATTAGTTTATGACATTCCACCTGGCAAAAAAGGCTTTCTTTTCCAGCTTGGTCCAATTTGGCCTTTTTGGCAGAAAGCAAATGCCTGGGTGAATAGTGACGAAGCATTCGATGATTATAGGAAGGGTTTTCACGTGGTCGACTTAGGCGTATTTGCATTCTTTCTAAACGAGGATGGAAGCGTAACATGGCACTTTGAGTCCTCGTAATGCAGAAGGATGGATCAATAACGAGGCGGTTTATTAGAAATAACTTGCGGTACTGAGTTTGAGAAAGACAAGCAAGGGCATTGATTTTTTTGTCGTGATCGCACTTGTCTTGCGACAAGATTTTTCGAACCACTGTTTTATCGCTCGGCAAAATAGCGACTGAACGTGCCTTTCAGATCTAATTCGTCTCCCATCGTTTGTTGTTGCTGCACGAGTTCCTGGAATAGTTCGCCGATTAGCGAATCGTAAGCGTCGCTGGTGGCCAGGTCTAGCATTTCGTGCGGATCGCGAGCAACATTGTATAGTCGCACGATGTTCGCTTCCGGATAGACAATCAGTTTGTAATCGCCTTTGGTGACCATTCGTTGGAGATGAAGGTACGCGCCGTAGATGGCGTCATAGTGCGACTTGGTTTCGTGACGAAGCAAAGGCAGCAGGCTTTGAAATTGAACGTGCTGGGGCTTTTCAATCGATGCCAGTTCCAGCGTCGTCGGCATGATGTCCTGCAAATAGACGGGCGTTCGAATTATCTGGTCTGCGTCAATCCCAGGACCGCACGCAATCAAGGGGACTCGGACACTGTGATCGTACATGTTTTGCTTGCCGACCAAGCCGTGCTGTCCGACGGCCAATCCGTGATCTGCGGTGAAAAAGATGTAGGTGTTGTCCGCTTTGCCGGACGTTTCCAAAGCGTCCAAAATGCGGCCGATTTGCCGGTCCATGTGCGTGATGATGGCGTAATATTCTTGACGATGCACTTGGATGGCGTGTTCGGTGCGAGGAAACGGGGCCAAGTGTTCGTCTCGAAGTTTTTCACTGCAGCCAATCTGATCCTTGAACGGATACGACTTCATGAAATTGGCAGGAATGCGAATCTGTTCGGCCGGATAGAGGTCCACGTACTCTTGTGGCGACTGTCGGGGATCATGCGGAGCGTTGAAGGCCAGGTACATGAAAAACGGATCGTCGGATGTCTTGGCTTGTGACAAATAATCGACACCGTCGTCGCCCAGGACTTCGCTCCAATGTTTGCCGCCTTTCCAGTAGCCTTCAAATTGCGGATCGAACGGCGACCACGGATCGTTTTGACCGGCCAGCGGTCGATTGTAGCCAGCCGGAGTCTGATTCGGCATGCCAGGACGCACGTGACGAACATGATCAAACGCCTTGCTCGCATCTACAGGGACATGCCATTTGCCGCTGTAATACGTTTGATATCCGGCGGTGCGCATCTGTTCTGACCAGAACCGTCCGGCCGCTCGCTCTTCTTCCATGCTCCTATTGTTATGGACTTTTTGGGCGTACCACAAAAAGCGGCCCGTATTCAACATTGCTCGGCTGGCAACACACACCGCACCGCTCCACGAACCCATGTTGTACGCATGAGAAAACGTGGTGCCTTGTCGAACCAATCGATCCAGATTGGGCGTTTGGATTTCGTCGTTGCCAAGTGAACGAATGGTGTCAAAACATTGATCGTCAGCAAAGATGAACAAAATGTTGGGACGTTCTGGCGAAGGCGATTGTGCGAAAGAGATTGAATGGAGTGAAGTCAGTGACAGTAATGTTAGTGAGATGATCCAACGCATCAATTTCTCCATAAGAGACAACAACGACGAAAATCGTCGCTTGGCGGAAAGCAACTAGACATCGTTCCAGAAAAAGTGAGCTGCAAGGCACTAGCCGCAGGTTGAAAAACATTGGCGATCACCGTCATGACGCTTACCGTCGGCTAACGCCTTGACGTTTACATGATACCGGGCTGTCATTTTTCTTGAATGATCTTAAGTTACGAAACTAACTGGCAAATAGCAATTCGCTCAGCTGGTACATCCAGGGATGTTGCCACGGATTGGAAGCGGCGAACGTGGCGGAAAAAACGGAGATCGCCAACAACGTGTACGCGGCGCCGCGGCGCAACCGTGATTCGGACAACCAATCTGCCACAGGCATCAGGGAAATCAACCACAGCGGGATCAGCCAAAACGCCCAGCGAAATCCTGCACACACGCCGCCAAAATTTCGATCAATTTCCGGTCGCAGCAACGTGTAAAACGTCAAACAGACCACCGTCAGCACCAGCGTCATTAAGGAAAACGCTCGTAATCGATCTTGATCATTCAGCAGCCAATACACAGCACCGGCTAGGCTGAACAAGAAAATCGGTGTCAATGAGAACACGCCGTAATGGCCCAGTAAAACGTGAAACGCGTACTTGGGGATCGACGGTTCGCCTTTGTCCACGCCTTGTTTTTCGCCAATCCAATAACTGCCGGGATAGTCGTACCAATCGTCGCCCGGATCGCGATGCGTGTATGGCGGACGCAGGTCGTGATGAGCAACATAGTTGGTGCCAAAGAATCCGCCTAAGATGATTGCCGCTGATGGTGCGAAGGCGATCAAAGTGGGCCGAGGAAACTTCCAAAGCAATGCCGCCGCGATAGAAACGAAGAACGATAACGCCGGCAATTCGTTGGCAGCAGCAAACGCAGCGCCCGAATCCAGCGATCACAAAATAACGCCACTTGGGAGTTTCTTCGTTCCAGACTTTCAGCACCGCGTACACGGTCAGTAAAACGGAAATGGCCGCCGGAACATGGTTGTTTAGCGACACGGAAAAAGGCGTCAAGAACGTGCCCCAGGTAGCGGCGGTGACGACAAACACCCGCGCCCACGCGGTTTCACATAATTCTTGGGACAGATGCAGCAGTAACCAAAAATACAGCAGTAGCGGAAGCACATTGATCAGCAGCAAGGACGTGCGCACAACGGTAAACGGCGCGTCTTCGATTTCAATATCGAAAACGCGATTCATCAAGCCATACGGAACCGCGCACATGGTTGTCAGCAACGTCGGCTTGCTGGAATAATAATGCCATTTTCCGTCGGTACCTTTGTGGCGAACCTTGTCAATCGAATCCCAACCTCGCCGCTTGATCACCTTATCAATGGCATACGAATCATGGTCTACCAGCGAACTAATCGTGCACCAGCGACTGCGATCATTCGCGCAAAAGAACGGCAGCCGTCCGTTGCCGGAACGTACGGCCGCAATATGCGCCACCAGATTGACCAAGGCCAGGGCGACGATTAGCCAGCAAACCAATTTTCCTTGTAACTGGTTTTCATCTTCTTGTTGTTCAATCATGGAGCTTGTTGGCCTTCGTCGATTCGCCTTTCGGTTGTGAACTGAGGTGGGAACTTGGCACGGCCTTGTGTTGGTGGCTCTTGGCGATCTGCGATACGTCTCGCATTCGCTTTCTAGAATCGGTGACTCGCCAAGCAGCTTCGCCACCGGTTCGTTCCGAAACAGAATACGTATCAGAATCCTTGCCTTGCAGCGATGTCATCAGTTCAGCAATGAAGCCGACCGACATGAACTGCGCTCCCAGAATGGCAAACGCCAGGAAATAGTAAAAGATGGCTCGTTCCGTCAGATGCAGATGATACGCTTCAGTGAAAAACATCCGAGAAAGTACCCACCACGCCGTCATGGCCGTGATGCCTAAGATGCCAATGGAAAATCCGGTCAGGCCCACTGAACCGAGCATATGTTGCGGACGCTGGCCAAATCCGGTCAGGAATTTGACGGTGAGCAAATCTAAAAAGCCTTTGGGGATACGCAGCAAGCCGTATTTGGATTGGCCGAATTCGCGGCGACGATGATTCACCACAATTTCGCCGATTCGCCAACCTCGAGCTGCCGCCAGGACCGGCACAAAGCGATGGAGTTCGCCGTAGAGTCGAAGTTCGTGAAAGACCTCGCGTCGATAGCATTTGAAACCGCAATTATGGTCATGAAGTTTCACGCCCGTCATGCGACTGACCAGCCAATTGAAGACTCGTGATGGCAGTACTTTGTGCCACGGGTCGTGACGTTTTTCTTTGTAGCCGCTGACCACGTCATGCTGGTTCATGGCTTCCAGGAACCGAGGAATCTCGTGCGGGTCATCTTGCAAGTCGGCGTCCAGCGTCATGACCACTTCGCCTCGAACCGCTTCAAAGCCGGCGCTCAATGCGGCTGCTTTTCCGAAGTTGCGACGAAAGCGAATTCCGCGAACGCGTTTGTCGGCTTCGCACAGTTTTTCGATCACGTCCCAAGACGAATCGGACGATCCGTCATCGACAAAAATGATGTCCAGTTGGTAGTCGTGTGCCGCTGCAACTTCAGACAGTTCTTTGTGCAGCTGAACCAAGCTTTCTTCTTCGTTGTAAACGGGAATGACAATCGAAAGCATAGAGGCGGGCCTTTCTGAAAAAAGGTGTCTCGTAAAGGAAGGAGCCCTTAGTCTAACTGATTTCTTGGCTTTCTGCACAATTCGTTTGCCGTTTTGAACGCCAGCCGATCATCAGGACGGCGGCCAAGGCAAATTCGACCGCCAGCCAGACCAAGCGGAGTAAAACCGGGGCGATTAAGGCGGTTATTTCGCCGTAAGGTTTTTGAAGCAGCTGAGTAAACACAACTTCTCGTACACCCACACCGCCTGGCAATCCAGACAGAAATCCAGCGACCATGGCTAAACTGGTTGAAGCCAGCATGCTGGGAAGTGAATTCCAAAGATGTCGAACGTGCGGCGTTTGCGCCGTATCGAACACTCGATCCGGCATCGCTTGGATCACGGCCCACAGACTTAAGGCGATAAAACACCAGGCGATGCCGTTTGCCAGCCAGCCGAATAACATCAAACGCCAAGTAAAACCGTCCAGGCAAGATTCCACGTCCACCGCATCCGACTTGAGTCGCAAGCGTTTGACCACAGCGGTAAAGACGGGCGGAATCGTGGGAAAGCCGGCCGCCAGCATCAGGCCGATGGACATTAGTAACAACCACGTCTGATCCGAAAACTTCCAAGCAATCATGGCGGCGGCAATGAACGCGCCCACCGCCATCATGGTCAGCGTCTCGGCAAACACGCTGGCGCCGACAATCGTCTTGTTCACTTGCGGGCCTGCTAACAATCCAGTTCGCAATACGACGACCATCGCCTTGCCAGGTACATACTTTCCCAAGTGGCCAACACAGTACGCTCGGAAAGTGGGCATTAGTCGGGGCGCTTGTCGCAGGGCATGCAGCATGCGAAACCAATAGATGCCCATCGGGATCATGGCTGCGGCGTAGAGCAGCGCGGATGCGCCGAGCCAGCGGAAGTTGACTTCGCGAAGGGAGAACTCTTGTTCGGCCAGATCCTTTCGACCTCGCAACACCGCTTGGATAATAAAGTAGATCACCGCCACCAGCACGATGACGCGAATCAACATTCGCACGCCATGACGAAGCGTTTTTGATTGTTTGACAGCAGTGGACACGAAATGAGGTAGCTTCTGTGTTTGTGTTGAGTGGTGGTATTGCTGGCGAATTGCGAGACTGCGTTGGTTCGTAATCGAACGGATTTCCTTGAGGTTCAATCTTGCACGCCTACGGACCAGAATGCAATATCGGCAATCGGCGTCCTGGCCATTCTTGACGACTTGGGACGAGTTTCCTGATTTTCCGTTCGTTTTTGTCCAAACCGAACTTTTGAGAATCACGCCAGAGGATTACATTCATGGTCAACGCATGGAGCAGCTTTGCGCCGACCGAAAGGCCGAACTTGACGCTGATCCACGTCAAGGCAAATCAAAATCGCTTCCAGCTGGCAAGGAATTGTAGATGGCTCGCAAACGGAAGAATACCAATTCAGAACCAAAGTCGGCCGATTCGACCTCCAAAGCCGGCGCCGACAAGACCATGCGGCACGCGCTTTCGCTATCGGGACTGAAGATGCCCGGCCAAACGATGTCTCGAATGGTTTCGCTGTTTGTGCTGCTGGTCATTATTGCGGTGATCTTGGTTTTGTTTTACCGAGTGATGGCCAGTTTTATCTTGCCTCTGTTTCTGGCCGCGTTGTTGGCGGTGGTTTTTCGGCCCATTCACCGCTGGATGTTGCACAAGGTCAAAGGAAACGACCTCCTTGCGGCGGCATTTACCACTGGTGCCATCTTGGGAATCGTACTGTTGCCTCTGGCGATTGTATTCGGCCTGGCCGCTCGAGAAGGTTACAAGCAGGTGACCAAGTTTGATTCGTCGCAGGTGGTCTACCAACTAAATAAGCTTGGTGGACAACTGGGGTTCAAACGGCCCTTTGAAGCCGACTTGGTTCGCTTAGACCAAATCATGGCTGAACTGCCTGACACTTGGCCTGCAGAACGAGATAAACGTTTTGTGTCAGAATTGGAGGATGCCAGGCAGCTGTTGGAGAGCTTTTCTGCGGACAAACTTGAATTGGCCTCGTTGCCGGCTGCTGCCGAGCGAACCGAATTTGAAACGATTGGCGAAGATGATTCTATCAATTCGAAAGCTCGAAAACGGATGGTTCGCCAAGGCTCGATCGTACTGGGCGAAGAAGCCGACCAGGCCGCCGAATGCGATTCGTTATCCCGAGTCATCTCGATTGTGCAACGCGCCGCCGACGAACTGAATAACGACGGTGCGCAACGTTTGCCTAACGAACTTGGTGAAGACGACGCGGACGAAGCTGCCAATGATACGTCCAACACCGAAGAAACTAACGCTGCCGCATCCGCCGACGCGAATAATCGCAATCTTGCCGCAGAAGGTGCTGTCAGTGATGTCGGCGCGGAAGACGCCGATGACACGGAGACTTTTGAAGTGCCGGTGCCCGAGGCGTTTGCCACGTTGAAGGGGCACTATCAAGATTTTCGCGAAGAATTACACGGCGGTGCGGTTCGCATGTTAGTGACCGACTTCTTTCATCCGGATCAATCGCAGTTAGAGAATTGGTTAAAGAGCGCCGAAGAATACATGGGGCGCTATTTACCGTCGCTGACCGGACAGGCCGCCGGAATTGTGACTAGCGTGATCGCCGGTTTGGCTATCATGATTCTGGGCATGTTCTACTTTCTGAAAGATGGTCCGGGGATGATCCGCGCGGCCATGCGGTTGTCGCCGCTGGATGATCGATACGAACAGCAGTTGCTCAGCGAATTTGATTCGGTCAGCCGAGCGGTCGTGTTGGCGACACTGTTGTCCGCTGTCGCGCAAGGCTTGCTGGCGGGAATTGGTTACTTCTTTGCCGGAGTTGACGCGTTGTTCTTGTTGACCGCCATGACCGTGATCATTGCCATGGTGCCGGTTGTCGGAGCCGCCGCCGTATGGGCGCCGGTGGGGATTTGGCTGATTGTGGTGGAAGAGCGAACACTGGCCGGAGTGCTGTTGATGATCTATGGCGCCGGAGTGGTTTCTATGGTGGACAACTTGATCAAGCCGGTGGTTTTGCACGGCCAGTCGAATCTGCATCCGCTGTTGGCGTTGCTGAGCGTCTTGGGTGGTGTGCAAGCGCTGGGACCCATTGGAATTCTTGTCGGGCCGATGGTGGTTTCTTTCTTGCAAGCTCTGTTGAACATGTTGAACAAGGAGCTGCAGGAGATTGACCAACACGCGCATGCGTCGACTGCCGCAGCGTCTGATTCGTCTACCGAGCATTCGCCGCAATCTGCTTCTGGATAATTGCGTCAAATGGTGCCGTTACCTTTTGGTCCCTATTTCGGCCTTGGATTCTGGAAACGATCGTTTCTGACTTGACTCGCAGCCTCGATTCTCTTGCTGAAAATCGAGTCGCCTGTCATGTTAGCCAAAGGCCGATTCGAATTCGCGCAATAGCCGTTCTGGGAGTCCCATACATGAGTCACGTGTCGCACGGAAATAGTTTACGGAATCGTCTGCAGGTGGAGCGGTTGGAGGATCGCCGAGTTTTAACGGGTGGGATGTGGCACGCGTGGGCACCAGCGGTTCGAAGTGGCAGCGATGTGGCGGCGGCTGCGTTTTCCGCGTCGGACGATTCGTTCGAAGTGGCCAATCAAATGGGATCGTTGCATGGCCAGCAGCGGCTTTCCGATTCATTGGGTTTTGGTGATCGGCGAGACGTCTTTCAATTTGAAATTGACAGCGCCGCGGCCGAAGTTGCGTTGGAAATCGACGGCACGTGGCCGGTCCTTTCGCTGCAAGTTTACAACGACGAAGGAAACTTGGTTGGTACCAAAGGCAGCGGTTCGCGGCTGACGTTGGACGGTGAATTGACGGCTGGTACGTACTATGCCGTGGTGAGTTCAAATTCGTTCTTTCCGGTTTATTATCGATTGACGGCCGGCGCGACGCCAAAGCAAACAACGCCAGCGGACAGCTGCCGGTAGTCGTCGTGCGGAAGCTCGAGATTTGGGTGCCGTTGCCGACGGCTTGCAGTTGACCGAATACTTGGACGCGAACGATCGGTCGGACTATTTTCGGTTCACGTTAGACAAGACTTCGAACACAACCGTCACGCTGAACCAACTTTCGGCCGACGCCGATATTTACTTGGCGGATTCGGACGGACTGATCTTGCAGGCATCCAAACGGTCGGGAAATCGTTCGGAACGAATTGACACACAATTGTCAGCGGGCGAGTACTTTCTGGTAGTGCGTTCGTATGATGGTAAAGCGACATCGTATCAGCTGGGATGGCAGATTGACGCTGTTGCGCCACCAACGACGCCGCTTGTGCCGACGCCGCTTGTGCCGACGCCACCAGCGAACGACACACCGCCAGTAGGCAATCCGCCTGCCGAAACAGCACCGCCGAATTCGCCGATTTCGCCGCCGACACCCAGCAATCCGACTCCCGTTGATGAAGCACCACTGCCGCCGGCTCCTGCTACGCCGCAGCCTACTGATGAAGTAGAAACTTCGCCGACGGTTCCCAGCCGCAGCCTACGAACGAACAAGACTCGTCACCATCTCCTGTCGCTCCATTTCCGGACGTGACTTATTTTGGCGGTGCGAACGATTGGAATTTGAACGCCATCAACGCGCCGGAAGTTTGGAGTCAAGGTTATACGGGCGAAGGGATCGTGGTGGCGGTCGTGGATACGGGTGTCGATTGGACGCATGTTGATCTCGCGTCCAATATCTGGACCAATGCAGATGAAATCGCTGGCGATGGTATCGACAATGACCGCAACGGCTACGTGGATGACGTATACGGTTGGAATTTTGCCAACCGCAATGCCAATGTGCAGGACGCCAACGGACATGGTACACATGTGGCGGGAACGATTGCTTCGCTACGGAACGGTTCGGGCAGTACGGGCGTGGCGCATGACGCACAGATCATGCCGGTCAAGGTGTTGGGTAATAACGGTTCGGGCAGTGACTACGCCGTGTCACAGGGAATTCGCTATGCCGTAGACAACGGTGCGGATGTGATTAATTTGAGTTTGGGTGGTGCGGCGCCCAGTCGAACCATTTACGGCGTTGGCTTACGCACAACAGCATGACGTGTTTGTGGTGATTGCGTCGGGGAACGAATCGGCGTCGGTTCCATCCTATCCGGCGGCCTACAGCGGTGATTTGTCGAATGCAATTTCGGTCGGCGCGTACGATTCGAATCATCGACGAGCAAACTTCAGCAACAAAGTTGGTAACAGTGGCGCGTTGCAAGTTGACATGCCCGGCGTAGGAATTTACAGCACCGTGTCGAATGGCCGATACGCTCGGTATAGCGGTACTAGTATGGCATCACCGCATTTGGCCGGAACCGTCGCGTTGATGTTGTCCGCGAATCCGGCGCTGACCTCTCCGCAAATTCAGGCACTGCTGACTGCCAGTGCGACCAGGGCCATCGCCAATTCTGATTCGGTGGGCGGAGTAAACTCGGCGGACGTGGTCTATCGCAGTTTGTTGGCGCAGAGCGGTTCGGTGGCAACAACCGCATCCGGTGCGGCGGGGCAGGGGAGTGGTGTTGTGGTGCGAACCAGCAGCTATGTGGATGCGTCAGTGGTTCCCGCAGCGTTGGACCAGGCCTTCGAATCGGTGGACACCATTGCGCCGATTCGCAGGTTTGTGGATGCGAATGTCAACAACTTCAACGTAGCGCCGCGGCAAAAGGACTTGGAGGCGATCGCCGTCACTATCGCTTCCGATGAAACTCCAATGCAGCGTGCCAAGCATGAAAGCGGCGATGGACGAAGTCTTTGCGACATCGTGGTTGGATGTGCTGGACCGAGCTGTACTTTAAGAACTTTAAGACGTTGGGTCGCCACATTTTCGCTTAACGAAGGAAATGGGATGTCGAACGTTTCGGACGAATCCGCTGACCAGAATCCGTACGCTTCGCCCGAGGCATTGGACGCATCGGTGTTGTCTCGGCAAGGGATTCAACGCGATTCGGGTACCCTGATGCTGGACTTCGCATTGACCGAGCAAGATTACTACGACTATTTCTATTTCAACACGTTCAAACTGCCGTCGTCACGTAGCTTGTTTTGGCGTTCCTACCTGGGGCCACCGCTGTTCTTTTTTGCGGCCGCAGTTTTATTCTCTGCGGGTAGGTCCCTGCTGGCAGCCGGGATTCTGTGTGGAATGGCCCTTGGTCTATTGGTGATCTATCCCTTTCTTGTGCCTTTTAGGTTGAAGAAGCGTGTGCGGCAAATGTGTTCGTCTGGCCAATACTTGGGCGTCGTGGGGCCGCGAAGGATGAACTTGAGTGAACGAGGTGTGTTGGTTTACGGACAGAGCGGAGAATTCTTGCACTATTGGGCGGGCATTGTGCAGATTATAGAAAGTCGAAAACTGCTGCTCTTGTACGTCGGTTATGCTATGGCCATCGTTGTACCGCGGCGCAGTTTCCTGGATTCCGATGAATACGAAGAGTTTGTGGCGTATTTGACCCAGCATGCGTCCGGTGGCGATTGTCTACGAATCTACTAATCAAGTATGGAACGATCGTTGTGTCTGGCCGCTGCTGGCCGGTTTTCGAATGAAGCGAACCGTGTAGAATCGTGCGACTGGTGGACGCCGACTTTTTGGCAATCCTTTTTGCGAAGACAGACTAGCGGAGTTGAAGATGGTATTTGCGGATCGACTGGCCCAGGCGGTGCAGCGAGTAGGAAATCCGGTAATGGTGGGCCTGGATCCTCGCTGGGAAAATCTTCCCGATTCGCTTCGCCGCGATGGTGATTCGCCGGCGGAAAAAGCACAGGCGTTTCAGATTTTTTCGTGCGAAGTCATTGATGCGGTGAAAGACTTGGTTGGAATCGTCAAGCCGCAGATGGCATTCTTTGAACAGCTAGGGCCTAGCGGTTTTGCGGCATTGGCCGAGGTAACCGCGTATGCTCGAAGACAAGGGCTACTGGTTGTCCTAGACGGCAAGCGAAATGACATCGGCTCCACCGGAGCGGCTTATGCGGATGCCTACTTGGGCGAGCAGGCCAGCGGAATTCCGGCCGACGCTTTAACTGTCAGCCCCTATTTGGGCGATGATAGTCTGACACCATTTATCGAAGTGGCCGATCAACGCGACGCGGGTGTTTTTGTGCTTGTGAAAACGTCCAATCCTGGCGGCAAACTGTTGCAGGACCTAGTTTCCGATTCGTTGACCATCTATCAGCGCATGGCCGACTTGGTAAATGCGGCTAGCGCGGTTCGAATCGGAGAATGCGGATATGGTTCGGTCGGAGCGGTTGTGGGAGCAACGTACCCGCAGCAGCTGGCCGAATTGAGACAGCGCATGCCACAGTCTTGGTTGTTGGTGCCTGGCTTTGGGGCTCAAGGTGGCACTGCTGATTCCGTAGCCGCCGCATTTGATGCAAAAGGACTGGGAGCTGTGGTGAATAATTCGCGAGGAATTATCTTTGCTTATCAAAGGAGTGAATACGCTCATTTTGCTGGCAGCAAATGGCAAAACGCTGTAGAAGCAGCCACCAAACAAATGATCGAACAACTTCGAACGGAAACCAGCGTCAGCCAACTCTAACTGCAAGGCCGTTGTGTGATCGACATAGCGGACGATTCGCAAAGATTCTAGAATGGCGTCAAGCATCATGCGCGAATTGCGCCATTTCATTACTTTACGGGAGGTCATGCCGTGTTGAGATTAGCTCGATCCATAGCGTTTTGGTTGGTTGCGTTTGCTCTGTCGGCAGTAACGTGGCGGCTCAAGAGGCCGAGTCCAAGGGATACAATCTGAAATGGAAGTTAGACCCTGGTAAGAAATTGACCATTGCCATGGAACAAGATATTTCCATGGAGATGTCCATTGGCGGCCAAAAAGTGAACACCACCACCAAGTCACAAACATGGATGGGGTTTGATGTCAAAGAAGTCAACGACGATGGAGATACCGTCGTGGAATCGACGCTGCAGCGAGTCAAAATGTCCATGAATGCTCCGCAGTTCGGAGATATCACCTATGACAGTGATAGCGGAGACGAACCGACCGGAATTGCCGCTCAGTTGGCAAGCGCCTTTACGCCCATGCTCAAGGTGCCGTTCAAACAAGTGATGAAAACAAGCGGCGAAGTGGTCAGTGTCGACATTCCGGAAGACGCGCTGAAAGGTGTAAAGGGTCCCGGTGCACCCACCAAGGAAATGTTGGAGCAGTTGTCGCGAAATGCGTCGCTGCAGTTTCCCAGCGACTACGTCCAGATTGGGCAATAATGGACCAGTGAAAGTGAAATGACCACGCCCGTGGGGCGGTTGAAGGTTGCCAATGAATACACGTATGCTGGGCCCGTGGAAGTTGGCGGAAAAAAGCTGCATCAAGTAGATGTTGTGGTTTCTATGGATTTTGGCGAAGGGGAAAATCAACTGGGCGCCAAAATTGAAGTGGTCGAACAAAACACAAAAGGACAGTTGTTTTTTGATAACGAAGCCGGGCATTTGGATCATTCTGAAATTGATCAAAACATGACCATGAATATCAGCGTCGTTGGTCAGAAGACCGTGCAAAAAATCATGCAGAAATCAAAGGCTGTCTTTTCGCCAGCCAAAGCGGAGGCGGAAACAAACCCGTAGCGTGTTGCTGGATTCGCTTGGTTTGTCTGTCTTCGGCTCACAGCGGTTGATGAGTTTTGGGTAGTGGACACGCGGCGTCGAACTGTTCGGTCCCGCGTTCGTTCCTGCGTACGCTTCATCCGCCTGTAGGAGACGGACGCGCCAGTTCGGTTTGTGTGATAGTAAATAGGGAATGCCTACAGTGGATAATTCAATTTGGACTGTTGTCGTCACGCTATTTTTTAGTGCCAACTTGGTTGACGCACAGGACGCTTCGCTCCGAATGCCTGTTTATCCTGATAAAGATCCGCCACCGGCAAGAAGTTCGTCTGAAGTAGATAAGCTGTTGGCTGGTTCGCAAACCGTCCAAGACAAAGCGTTAAGCGTGCTGTTGGTCGCCGGAGCGAAGGATCACGGCAAAGGCGAACATGATTATCCGAACTGGCAAACCGTCTGGCAGCGCATGCTTCCTCAGGCCAAGAATCCAACGCAGGTTGATATTGCGATGGAATTTCCGACCAAACAGCAGATTGATCAAGCGGACGTGATAGTATTTTACCAACGCGGTAAATGGGATGATGAACGAGCCACCGCGGTGGACGCGTTTTTGGCTCGCGGCGGAGGTTTGGTGTACATTCACTGGGCGGTTGATGGACGAGGCCAACAGGAAGAGATGGCCAAACGAATTGGGCTTGCTTCGTTAGGTGGCGGAATTCGAGTACGGCATGGCGAACTGGACATTGATTTTTCGCCAGGACGTGAACACCCGATCGCGAGGAACTTTCAGCGAATTCGCTGGATTGACGAAAGTTATTGGCAATTGACCGGGGATCCGAATCGCCTGAATCTGATCGGCACTTCGCTGGAGGACGGCGCTCCGCAACCGCAGTTTTGGACAATCGAACGAGGGCGGGGACGCGTCTTTGTGTCCATTCCCGGTCATTATATGTGGACGTTCGATGATCCTGCCTTTCGAACGTTACTGTTCCGCGGTATTGCTTGGGTAGCACAACGACCCGTAGACCGTTTTAACGATCTGGTGACGTTGGACGCGCGAATGGAATAACTCGTTCTCTAGACGATTTTTTCTTCGAATGCTGGATTGTGGGAATCGTGAATACGTGTCGATTACGCTGGATGCAAAATGTGCCAATCTCGGAAAACGGACTGGATTTTCTAAAAACGTCGGCACCTAAACAGGCCCTAACTGGACAGCGTCATGATTGGTTCGTAGTCCCGCCTTTAGGCGGAAAGCTCCTGCAAAACCGATTCCGCCTAAAGGCGGACGGACGAACGGACGAACGCTGGCAGAAAGCGCCAATGTGGCGCTTTGTCCAGCTAGTTGATCATTCTAGCTGCTTCGGTCTGGAACGCTTTGCGAACGTCTGACGCGTCACTGTTGGGCAATTTGGTGCGCTGAATCAACAGCACGTAGATTGTCTTGGTTTGGGGATCGACCCAGCCTTGCGTTCCGAAAGCGCCGCCGTGGCCAAACGTGCCAGCCGACAGCATTTCCGTCACGCCTTGCGGTTGCTGGACAAGACACCATCCCAGGCCCCAACCGTTTCCTGGAGTAAAACCGGTGGTAAGTTCGCCCGTCTGCAGGCTCAACATTTGTCGCACTGCTTCTGCGGAAACAATGCGCTGACCTCGAAACGTGCCTTGGTTCAAGATCATTTGGTAGAAGCGAAACAAGTCTCGCGCCGTAGAGTACAGTCCGCCCGACGGATTGGGTGCAGGTTGACGCGGATTCGTGATGAAGTTTTCGTCCGGCTTCAGCGAATGGTCTTCCTCGCCAGGTTGGTAGATCACGGCCAAGCGCTTGGCTTGCTTTTCGCTGGGCTTGAATGTGGTGTTGTTCATCTTCAGTGGTGTGAAGATTCGCTCGGCTAAGTATTCGTCCAGCGACTGTCCGGAAACAATTTCGATCACCGCGCCCACCACGTTCAAGCCTGGGCTGTATTGCCATTTGGTACCGGGCTGAAAATCGAGCGGTCGATTGGCCAAGGCCCTGGCTTCTTCTTGCAGCGAAATGCTAAAAGTCTGCGAACCGCCGAGTCCGGAAGTGTGTGTGATTACGTCCTGTAGCGTGATGGGCCGTTCGACAGGATCGCCATTCTTCAGTTTGGCATGCGCAATTCGGGAATGTACTTACTAACCGGATCGTCCAGGCTAACTTTTCCTTCGTCAACTAACATCATCAGGCCTGTGGCCACGATCGGTTTGGTCATCGATGCAATGGCAAACATCGAATTGTTCTTCATGACGCGTTGGTTTGCTAGATCTGCGTCACCGACAGCGCCAGGTGAACGATTTTGCCTTGTCGAGCGACTAGTGTCACCGCACCTGAAATCGTGTGGTTGTCAACACACGCCTGCACGGCATCGTTAACTTTCTCATTGGTCGGCGCTTGCTGCTTCTGTTGCGGTTGGCCGAAGGTAGCCGGAACACAGGACATGAGAAAACAGCACACCAGCATCGTGGGCAAACGCATCTAAGTATTCCTTGTTTTGAAGAGTGCAGAGAGTACAGGGACGTTGAGTCTCGTTTCAATACTTGGGAACCGTCGGGTCAATTTGTTCTGACCAAGCGTCAATTCCACCCGTCATGTTTTGTACATTTGGAAAACCCTGAGCCAGCAACCATTCGGTCACTCGCAAACTGCGTCCGCCGTGATGGCAATGAACTACAATCAAGGATTCGCGATGCGGTTCAATTCGTGAATGCGAGCAGGAATGTCGTTCATCGGAATCAGCGTCGAATTCGGAATGTTAGCCGTGGCGTGTTCCGCCGGAGTTCGACAGTCCAGCAGCAAGAAGTCGCTGTTTGCATCCAGCATAGCCTTCACTGCTTGGACATTGATTTCAATATTTTGCATGGCGTTTAAATCACTAAGGGTAAGGAAGAATGAGAGCGTAATGAAATGCAAGAATGTATCACGAATTGGCAACGCGTTTGGTTGCGTGAAACAAAAAAAACGGTTGCTCGTGCTGAGACGAGCAACCGTTTTGCATTTTCATTCGAATGAAGCGAATCGCTTACAGTTGCGAATGGTCAACGATTTCGTTACCGCCTCGCGTAACTAAGCGGAAGTAAACCGTAGGATCAACCGAATCCGGAATCGCCTTCGTGTGTGCGTCGGCAAACGAATGGATTACCACGCCGCCGCTGTGGTCGGAGCTTGGACCATAGTCAAAATCGAATTCGCCTCCCTTTAATACGCCCGAAGAAGCGTACGGAATGTCCGTAATTTGCGTATTCGACGGATCCAGCAGGTAGTTGCGCCCGTAATTCAGCGCCGTGCGAATACCGTCGGGTACACCCAGGCTGCCATCAGACTTGGTTTCTGGTGTAATGCTCTGGCCAACTTCCGGCGGGAAGGCCAAGGCCCAAGCCGATTGGCCAGAGTACCAAGACGAGTATACTTCGTGCTTGGATTCTGCAACCAGCACGGTCTTAGAACCACCGTCGGTAACGTCGCTCATGCGAAGTCCCTTCGAGTCGTTATTGAACTTGCCGATCATGATACCACCGTAAGTGGCTTCATAATCGCGAGCTCCAGTTCGGGAACCGCCCCAAAGCGTACCGGCCATGGCAATGTAGTTGCTGCCAGCTACTTCGGCATCGCCACCAAGGCCGTAATCAAACGCAGCAATTTCTTCACCACCAAAGCTCGGGCATCGCATGATGTCCAGCGGAGTGGTGCTGAAATGTTGTTCTACGTCGCCAGTTCCGCCCGGCCCCATTGCGGGATCAAAAGCGACTCGATTGAAATTCTGGCTAACGCCTTTCAATTGGTCGTAGACCCCTTGTTCTTCAATGTACGGCAAGATTTGAACAACCCAGCTGTAACCGTCGTAATTCGTACGCACTCGCTGGCCGTCTACGTACAGAGCTCCTGCAGCCCCTTCTCCTGGTTCGACTTGACCCAAGCTGCCTCGACCAGGCGCTCGTGGCGGGGCCAAGTTGGCCAGCGGAAACCGTAGGAACGCACTTTCGTGGTTCAAAATCGCGTGTGCCAATTCACGAGCATTCTTGATGCAAGTGTTTCGGCGAGCTGCTTCGCGTGCGGCATTGATAGCCGGCAGCAGAAGCAGAACCAAGATGGCGATAATCGCAATTACCACCAGCAGTTCGACAAGGGTGAAACCTCGTCTTTGATTGGATCTAGGCATGTAGAACCTCCCACAATAGAAATGATAAAAAATGAGACAGATGTCGCCTCTCTGTTCGACCCACGACAATCAAACTTGCCAAAGAATAAGGAAAAATAAGAATTGGCTAATCTGATTTATCGCGACGTTTCGAAATAGGCATACCTATTCCTTCGGTAGTGATTTAATCCGTTATGAACCCCAGCGTCAATAGTTTTGTCATAAGATTGTGGCTGAAATCACCCTAAACGCCATTAGCGTAGTCACTTAGGGCGAATTCGAGTGCCATTAGAGTTTCACACGTAAATCAAATGTGACCGGCAAGTTGTGGAGTCTTGAATGCGATTAACTAACCGCGGATTTGCCGTTCAGGTGGTAAAGCAGCTAATCGAGGCTGGGTTTACGGCTTATTGGGCTGGCGGGTGTGTGCGAGACCAGTTGCTAGGTCGGCAGCCTAAGGACTACGACGTGGCGACCAATGCGACGCCGGAACAGGTGCGATCGTTGTTCGGGTATCGGCGAACATTGCCCATTGGCGCTTCCTTTGGCGTGATTACGGTCTTGGGGCCCAAGCCGGTCAATCCCATCGAAGTTGCCACTTTCCGATCCGACGGACAGTATTCAGACGGTCGGCATCCCGACGCGGTTTCATTTTGTGGCGCTCAGGAAGATGCTCAACGACGCGATTTCACGATCAACGGTTTGTTTTTTGATCCGCTGCAGCAGCGAGTTATCGATTTTGTCGGCGGACAAGATGATCTGCGCGATGGCGTGATTCGCGCCATTGGTGATCCGGCAGCTCGGTTTCACGAAGATAAGTTGCGAATGCTGCGAGCGGTCCGGTTTGCCGCGACGTTCCAATTTCGATTGGACGAAGCCACTGCATTGGCCATTCAACGCGATGCGGAAAATCTAAATCAAGTGAGTGCCGAGCGTGTAGCAGCGGAAATGCGGCGGATGATGGTTCACCGGAATCGATCCTTAGCGCTGCAACTGCTACTGGAAACCAATCTTCTGGCACCCGTGTTTGGGCGGAAAATCGCAGACCTGCAAAATTCGGCAGGGCAGACGGCCTGGAATCAGGCATTGGAAGCATGCAGCCGCCTGGACGCCGAGTCGTTTCCTACTGCCATGGCCTGTCTCTTTGTTTTGTGGCTGGGCAATCTATCTTCGCCAGAACCGGCGCGGGATGCCAAAGTGATTTCGCAGCACTTAGCGTCTCGTTGGAAACTAGCGAATGCGGAACGAGACGAAATGGAATGGCTAATGTCGACATGGCCTACCATTCGAACCGCTCGGCAAGCACCGTGGCCCGTTGTGCAGCGAATTCTGATTCGTCCGGAAATCAATCATCTACTGGCGATGTGCACCGCATTGTCAGGTTCGATGCCGGAATTGACCGCGCAGATTCAATGGTGCGAAGAAAAGCTGCGATTGCCCGTGGAACAGCTCGACCCAGAACCGCTGGTCACCGGTGACGACCTGCTGGCCGCTGGAATTCCCGCCGGGCCTCACTATCGAATGATCTTGCAGGAGATTCGAGACGCCCAGCTGGAAGGTCGGGTTCAAGAGAAAACCGCAGGAATCTTATTGGCTCTCGCGTGGTACCGGGATGCCGGTGTGGCGAGGGGAGATTAGTGTTCGCCGGAGCTGGTGTTGGGGAATCTGGTTTTGTGCGCATTTTTTCTGGCTGTGACGCGTGAATCGTCTATCGACGGGGGGATGTTTTGTCTGTTAGACTTCTGGATTCGATTTTGCTTGTGCCGTTTGGTAAGTAGTGCTGGGATTTCCGAGTGATCATTATCCTCAAGTCGGGGGTTTCCGACAGCCAGATCGATCACGTGGTGGACGTGGTACAGTCGCTGGGATTTGCGACGCATGTTAGCCGAGGTACGTTTCGTACGATTGTCGGTCTGATTGGTGATGAATCTACGGTTGCAGTTCAGAAGTTGAAGTCGATTGTGGGCGTGGCCGATGTGATTCCGGTATTGCCTGCGTATAAATTGGCCAGTCTGGAAGCACATCCTCAGCCTAGCATCGTTTCGGTGGGTCGAGTTCGTGTGGGAGGTGGCCATTTGGCCATGATTGCCGGACCTTGTGCGGTGGAATCGGCGCAGCGGATGGATTCGATTGCGAAAGCGGTAAAAGCGGCCGGTGTCAATATCCTTCGTGGTGGAGCGTTCAAGCCCAGGACCAGTCCCTATTCGTTTCAAGGTTTGGGGATCGATGGCCTGAAAATTTTGCGCGAAACGGGCGATCGGTACGAAATGCCTGTTGTGACTGAAGTTACTGATCCCAGAAGCGTCCCAGACGTGAACGAATATGCCGATCTGATTCAGATCGGCGCCAGAAATATGCAGAACTTTGTTTTGCTGACGGAAGTTGGGCAATCCCAGAAGCCGGTGCTACTTAAGCGGGGCATGAGTGCGACGTTGGAAGACTTGCTGATGAGTGCGGAATATGTGCTTTCGCAAGGAAATCCTAACGTGATTTTGTGCGAACGAGGCATCAAGGGATTTGACCGCGCGACTCGCAATGTGTTTGACGTGGCGGCGGTGCCAGCGCTCAAGGCGTTGTCCCATTTACCCGTGATTGTGGATCCTAGTCACGCTACGGGACGCCCGGATTTGATCCCGTCGTGTGCCTATGCAGGCTTGGCGGCCGGAGCAGACGGGGTTCACATTGAAGTCCATGATTGTCCGGAAGAGCGATGTCGGACGGGCCACAGGCGTTGTTGCCATCGCAATTTGCCGAAGTCGTGAGTCAGTTGAAAAAAATTGGCGAACTCTTCGGCAGAACGTTTTGATGGACAAGACGCAATTCGCGTTTTGTCGAATAGTACGAATTGAAATTGATTGGGAGTATCGACCGTGGTTCGCAAACCGTTTATTGCAGGGAATTGGAAAATGAATATGGACCTGCAGACATCCATTGATTTGGCTTCAGGGATCGCTCATGGGTTGGGAGCATCCGAGGCATGTGAAGTTGCGGTTTGTCCTCCCAGCGTTTATCTGGCGGCGGTTGTCAAAGCGGTGGCCGGGAATCCGGTGGGAGTGGGCGCGCAGAATTGCTATTTTGAAAAAGAGGGCGCTTTTACCGGCGAACTTAGTGCCTCGATGGTGGCGAATATCGGCTGCCAGTATGTGATCCTTGGGCATAGTGAACGCCGTTCGATCTTTGGCGAATCTGACGCGGACGTGAACAAAAAAGTGTTCGCGGCGCTAGAAGCTGGTTTGACGCCAATTGTCTGCGTGGGCGAGTTGTTGGAAGAACGCGAAGCGGGCCGCACTTTGGACGTAATTCGCACACAATTTGAAGGTTCGCTGGCCGGGCTTTCGTCGGATCAGATGCAGCACTGTGTGATTGCTTACGAACCGGTATGGGCCATCGGCACAGGGAAAGTTGCCACGCCAGATCAAGCGGAAGAAGTGCACGCCAGTATTCGCGGCTTGCTGACCAGTTCGTTTGATCAGGCTACGGCCGAATCTGTGCGAATTCAATATGGCGGCAGCGTCAAGCCGGATAACGCAAGTGAATTACTTTCACAACCAAACATAGATGGAGCACTGGTTGGCGGTGCATCCTTGAAAACGGATAGCTTCTTGGCCATTGTGAAGGCGGCCAACTGACAATTCATTGAAACTCTAGAAATCGGTTTCCTTAGAACGCTGGGATGCGTTGGAGTATTTAAGCATGTTGCAGATTCCTTTCTTGGCCTTAGGGCAATACGTTTTTGGTTTTCTGTTGTCGTTTGCGGCCATCTTTTTGATCTTGTTGGTGTTGATTCAACGAGGTCGCGGAGGTGGTCTGTCGGGCGCGTTTGGCGGCATGGGTGGTCAAAGCGCCTTCGGCACCAAGGCCGGTGACGTTTTTACCAAAATCACGGTTGGCGCTTCCATCGTGTGGATTGTGCTGTGTATCAGTGCGACCAAGTTTCTACAAACAGGGGGCGACGATAAGTTCACTTCGAACGCGCCCATGACCAACATCACCGCACCTCAGCTGAACGCCGCCGGTGATTCAAATGATGTCGATTCCGCCGATTCCGCTGCCACTTCGACCACGTCAGATACCGAAGCAAACGACGTATCCACTTCAACGGATAGTGCCGAGTAATTCGGCCGCGGTTTCAACTTCCCGGTCTCTCATTCGTCTTTGGACAACCGATAGAGGACGCAGCAGAAATGTTATCCAGCATGACGGGTTTTGGCGAAGCGACCTGTACGGAAAACGGTGTGACCGTACATGTGGAAGTTCGTTCGGTGAACAATCGACACTTGAAATTGAATTGCCGCTTGCCAGAAGGCTACGCCAGCCTGGAGCCCAAGTTGGATTCGGTGGTTCGCCAGTTTGCTCGCCGAGGAAGTTTGCAGTTGGCGTTGATGATTGATCGTGAATCTGAATCGGAAAACGGTCGGCTCAACGAAGGTGTGTTGATTCAATATTATCATCAACTGAAAGACGTCACCAAGAAACTGGGAATCATGCACGATCCTCGCTTGGATTCCCTGCTGGTCATTCCCGGTGTTGTCGAAGAGCCGGGCTACACGCCTCGAGACGTTGACAATGAATGGCCCTTGATTGAGAAGGCTACCCTGCAAGCGGGTGAACGATTTGCTGAAATGCGCCGCAGCGAAGGTGCCGCCATGTCGGCCGATTTACGGGCGAACTGCCAATCGATTGCCGCTGAATTGTCCAAGATTGAAGCGCGAGCTCCAAGTGTGATTGTGGCGTATGAAAAACGGTTGTTGGAACGAGTTAATTCGTTGTTGGCGGAACATGAATTAAAAGTGCAGCCCAGCGACATTGTTCGCGAAGTTGGTATCTATGCAGATCGGTCCGATATTTCAGAAGAAGTGGTTCGCCTAAAAAGCCACTTAGAACAATTTGATCAGATCATGAGCTCCAAGGAATCGGCTGGGCGCAAGTTGGACTTCTTGATTCAAGAGCTGTTCCGAGAAGTCAATACGATTGGATCAAAGGCGAACGATGCCGAAATTGCCAGAAATGTGGTCGAAATCAAAACCGTGATTGAACGGCTACGAGAAATGGTGCAAAACATCGAATAATCCCGGTTGGTAAACCGAGAGTTCTGTTTTACCAGACAGAAGTTTGCAGTTTGATTAGTTGGATTTTATACCGTACGCAGTCGAATTTGATGCTTGTGCATAAACAAGTTATGGCAACAGCCTCAAGACCGCTGTGAGACAGACGTTAGAGAGTTGGTTACATGCCTAAGGGCAAGGTGGTCATCATTTCCGGACCTTCAGGAGCAGGCAAGACGACTCTGGTGCGTCGTGTCTTGGAAGCGTCCACGTTGCCGTTGGAATTGAGCGTTTCCGTGACAACTCGGCCAGCCCGCCCCGGTGAAGTGGACGGCAAGGACTATCATTTTTGGACGGATGACGCCTTTCAGGCCGGACGTACCAACGGTAGCTTTTTGGAGTGCTTTGAAGTTTTTGGCCGAGGCTATTGGTATGGAACGCTGCGATCGGAGGTGGCGGACCGGATGAACGCGGGACGCTGGGTGGTGTTGGAAATTGATGTGCAAGGGATGCAGGAAGTTGTCAAAGCACACCCGGATGCCATCACATTTTTTGTGCGTCCAGACAGCTTAGAGACTTTGCGACAGCGGTTGGAAGATCGAGGAACCGAGACGCCGGAATCACTGCGGCGTCGACTGGAAGTTGCGGCACACGAATGGAACTTCCGAGACAAATATCGTTACGAAATTATTAACAATAACTTGGATGATGCGGTCGCTCAGATGATTCGTATTTTGAGCGAATCGGTCGAATGATTCACGTACAAGTCCACAATTCAATATTCTAGAACTTGCAAAAATAGTAGGAGACCCCTAGCGATGATGGAAGAACTGAAAGAAGAGGAAATCGTCAACAAGGTGGGCGGTCGTTTTAAGTTGTCGACGTTGATTCAGAAACGTCTGGTGGCACTCAACGCCGGAAGCCGACCGTTGGTCAAAATTGATACGGAAAACAAGTTTTCCATTGTGCTGCAGGAAATCCTGCAAGACAAAATCTATTTGGATGCGTCTAATGAAGTCCGAGTCACCGGCGATGATCAAGGCCCCGAATTGGACCTGACCAAGCTGGATCCGACCGACCTATGATGGCGCGCGAAGTTTTGGTTGGCGTCACTGGTGGAATTGCGGCGTTCAAAACGGCCGCATTCGTCAGCCAGTTGGTGCAATCGGGACATCACGTGACGGTTGCCATGACGGCGGCCGCAACGTCTTTTGTTGGTGAAGCGACGTTCGCCGCACTGACCAAGCGTCACGTTGCGACTCGCATTATCGACCCGGAACACTATCCGTTGGGAGCACATATTGAGCTGGCGGATCGAGCCGCATTAATGTGTGTGGCCCCTGCCACGGCAGACTTTGTGGGAAAGATTGCCAACGGTATTGCCGATGACCTGTTGTCCACGTTGTACCTTTGTTTCGAAGGGCCTGTGCTACTGGCGCCAGCCATGAATGTGCAGATGTGGAACAAACCAGCGGTGCAGCGGAACTTGAAGCAGCTGACTGAAGACGGCGTGCGGTTGATTGCACCGGGGTCGGGATGGTTAAGTTGCCGACAAGTGGGGGTCGGCAGAATGGCGGAACCGGAACAAATACTCGGCGAAGTTCAGGCGGCTTTGCAGTCTCTTGAATAACGTGTTGATACGATCGAGTTGTCGTACCGCGGGGAAACGGTATCAACAATCGCTAGTTTCCGAAATCCGAAGCGCTGGGGATGCTAATTTCCTCCAGATTGGGCAAGTCGGGCAAAGTGTCGTCCGCATTGGGATCCAATTCGGGTAATTCGGGAAGGTCGTTGTTTGATTCGTCCGAAGGAGACGTTGGATTGTCGTTTTGCCGTTCGCCCACTATCGTCTTCGGTGGTCAGTGCGGTTCGATTGCAGATGGGAGAGGCTCTGGTGTGCTGTCGCTATATGGAGCGATAGTAGGGTACGCAGACGCCGATGTGGTGACGACACCTGGAACAGGATCCAGCACCGATCCCACGCGTCCTCGGCTCATTTCCGTGCTGGGGCGAAGGCCGCCGTAGGCGTTGTATGTGCAGTCGTGAGGGTTCGCACACATGGCGCAGCCTAGGAACAGCGAACTGACTACCAACAAACCGACGGATGCCACCGTTTTCATGATTGATTTCCTTTTTGTGCCGGAGCGAACCACGTTGAACCAGACGACAACGGGGCTTGATTATTTGTCGGAGATTGAAAGCAGGAGCTTGAGGTCGAGTTGACGGATTTTGCCGATGCTGGCGAATTCGCAGTTTAGGTCGTGATAGCAGTGCTACAGTTATGGATGCCGGGGATTTTTTTGAAGTCGAATTTGATGATGAAGTGGCTAAGAACGTCGACGTACCGTCTCACTCAATGGTTCGTCCGCATTACCAGTGCGTTGTTGTTTCACATGAGAAGTACGGGGCAAGCAGAGATTCCCACGCAGGGCGGAGCGTTATTGTGTGCCAACCACCAAAGCTTTTTCGATCCTGTGTTGATCGGTTCATATTGTCCTCGTGCGATGAACTACGTCGCGCGCGAGTCCCTGTTTGAGGTGCCGGTGCTGCGAGGCCTAATGCACTGGTATAACGCGATTCCGATTCAACGCGATGGCATTGGGATTGGCGGCATCAAAGAGACGCTCAAGCGGCTAAAGAAACAAGAAATGGTACTGATTTTCCCCGAAGGAACTCGCACCACCAACGGAGATGTTGGCCAAATCAAAAGCGGCTTTTGCGCTCTGGCTCGACGCGGCAAGGTTCCCATTGTTCCCGTTGGCTTGGACGGCGCGTATCATGCGTGGCCCAAAGATCAAAAGTATCCGTGGTTCGCGCGAATGGCCGTTTGTTACGGCAAGCCTATTTCCGTCGAAACGATCGAGTCGCTTGACGATGATCAGCTGGTGGATTTGCTACAACAGCGAATTGTTGAATGCTTCCAAAAGGCCAGGTCGATGTCGGGGCGATGATGACTCGGATTCGGTTATTTTGGCAATTCGGCATACGGCGCTGACGCGGGGCTGTTTACCGAAGAACGCCGGTTGGTGCCAGGCAAACTGCCATTCCACGGCGAAATCGGTTGCCCTGGAAATGCATAGGGTGCTGTAATCTTTTCGGGCAAACGGATGTCCTGCATCATTTGGTCACGGCCTGATATGGGCGGAGTGAATGCAGTTGGTGCGGTTCTGAATGGCGATGCATGTTGTGGGTTCGGCCCAAACGGCATTGCGACACCGCCTTGTGGCGGAGCTGCTTGAATGCCCAATCCGGTTTGTGGTCGACTGTTGCGCATGGTCGGCGTATTTGCGATGTTAAATTCGTAGCCATCGTTGGGGCGCGAACGGTACATGTCGCCGGTCAAACCGGTAGTCGGTGCATGCGGCGTGGAAAATGTAGCATTGCCGGTTGGGTCGAACCAATTGGGCGCTGCTGGCAACGGTTCGGGTGTGAACATGGCGTCGGGTAGCGCGAAGGGAGAGGATGGAATGCGAGGCACCGTGTCGACAATCGGCGTTCCGTCAGATTCGGCTTCCTCTTCTTCTGGTACCTGATCCGGATCGGCTTCCAAAGGTGAACGGAATTTGTTCTTAGATTCTGGACTGTCTTGCTTCTTGGCCAACGGATTCTTGATTTCGGTTACCAAAGGTTGTCCGCCGGGCCGTCTCGGATGGTTCGACGACCGTTCCGCGTGTGGTGACGAAGCTTTTTCAGCGCCGAGCCCCATGACCGTCTTTCGCTGACCGTCTCCCGGTTCGTCCCCGGAATCGTCGAGGCGATCGTCCGGATTGTCTACCAAGGAATCGTGGCGATAGGAATCAGGATCATCTTGGTCTGCCGAATGGTCTTGGTTCTGTTCTCGCTGACGATAGTTAGAACTCTGATTTGATTGGCGGAGATCGTCGATGGCCACTTTGTTGCGAATGCTATTGGCCATGACCGACGGGCCTTGCTGCTCATTCACGTAGGCAATTTTATAGTCTGTATTGTCTTTCCGGCTCAGCCGTTCCTGTTCCTCGGCTGTCGCCAGCAATGTCTCGTCGTTCGTCAGTGTTGCCAATTTGCGGTACACATCAGCTAAGTTCAGATGTGTATAGTGGTTGGGCATGCACTCCAGTGAATTTTCGAAGTTGATGACACTCTGTTTCAAGAATTCAATTTTCTGCGTTTCGGCATCTGTGGCTTCGCTTAGCAGAATTTGGCACTGGCCCATCAGGCGAAAGAGGCGGCCTCGTTCTTCTTGCTCTTCTGATGTCGGTTCATTCGCTAATTCCGAAATACGCTGTTGGCAGACCAGAATCGCTTGCGCATATTCGCCATGGCCCAAAAAATCGCTGGCTCGCTGTTCTGGCGTGGAACCAAAACATCCGGGAAGCAGAAGGATTAGAAGAAAGGCTATTCGTTTCATGGTACCCTACCCGATAGACGCTTCAATTTTACGACGTTCGCCTGTGATTACCAAATCTACCATGTAGCCCGGCTGAAACCAAAGAAACCGTTTTCGCGGGGCGTATTCAGTTGCCTGACGGTGCTCTGGGTGGATTGTACGGAATAGGATAGATGTCGAGTTCGCATTTCCCCGAATTTTCCGAACGCATCGAAATTCAGCAGCGGGATCGCAACCAGCGAACTCGGGGCGAATGGGCTAATTATTCGCACCATCGGCAGAAAATATCGGATCTGTTAGCTCGGTTTGCACCAGCGAATCGAATTTTGTGCTTGGGGGCTGGCAACTGCAATGACCTGGAACTGAAGACGCTTTTATCTGCGTTTGATGAATTGGTTCTGGTAGATATTGACCGGACCGCACTGCAGGAGGGAGTGGAAGCGCAAGCCGCTGCTGGCGATTCTCGAGTTTTGTTGTTGGGCGGCGTCAATCTGTTGGAACCGGCGGACTTGCCGAAATCGCCGCTTGTGGTTTCGTTGACATGTCTCAGTCAGTTGATCGAAGCCGTTTCCCAACTGGCGACGGCCAAATCATTGCCATGGGAAGAAGTGGCCAGTAAATGCTTAGACGCAAGGACGCAGCATGTCGGCCAGTTAATTGAATGGACCACACTTGGTGGAAACTTTGTTTTGATTTCCGATTTTGTATCGTCAGACACTTTGCCAGAATTGGCGGCGATGTCCGACGACCAGATTGCGGGACATGCGTCCGATTGGTTTCGAAGTGGAAATTTTTTTACCGGACTTAATCCATTTGCCATCAAGCGAATGCTGGAAACCGACGAAGCGTTTGTGAACAAAGTCGATTCCATTCGAATCACCAAGCCGTGGCGTTGGCAGGTAGGCCAGCGCGCTTACGCCGTTGCCGCGATTGTTGGGCGGCGAACGGACGCTATTCAAAATTCTTGAAGAAGTCTTGTAGTTGACTGTCCTGCGAATCAACGTTTTGTCGTTCGGACTTGGGTAGGTCGTCGATCGCCAGATCGGATACGTCTGGTTTCTTTGGGCTGAGTGACTTGAGGAAATCGCCAACTTCTTGAATGTCGACAAAACTGCCGTCATCATCTTCCGTGTATTTGACCATGGGTAACTCGGCATCCGTTTCGTTCGCTTCTGTCGGTGTCGGCTCCAGCGGGTCGGCATCAATGGCTTCTGTTTGGATGGCTTCGACTTCCGAAGACACGGGCTGGTCACCGCTGATCAGATCTGCGCCGAGTAGTTCTGCTGCCGGCGCGGTTTGATCCGTCGTCGTTGGTTCCAAGGGATCGCTGTCGGTTGGTTTGTCTTTGTTTCTGGTTGCGGCGAATCGGTCGATTGTCGGTTCCAACGGATCGGCGGCTGATTGGTCATACTCTGTAGCGGCAGCGGAATCGACATCGGTTTCAATCGGACGACGGAAGTTTGGACGAGTCGATTTCGGCGAAGCGGCATTGTCGGATGGCGTGGGCGATACTACGTCAATGCGAACTTGAAAAGTCACAGGGCCGATCTTAATGCTGTCGCCGGAAACGAGTTCAGTGGGAGTGCGAATTTTGATCCCATTGATTAACGTGCCGTTGGACGAACCCAGATCTTTGGCAATCAGCTTGCCTCGCGATTCATACAGTTCGCAATGTGTGCGACTCACTTCGCCCGAGCGTAGTTTCAATTTCGCTCGATCACTACGACCAATCGTGGTAGGTAGTGCCAGCGAAATCGTTGATCTCTTGGCACCTTCGATTACAACAAGTTGAGCTTCCATCGGGTGTCTCCATCGAATCGACTTTTTGCGAATCATTGCCAATTCGCCATCGTGCCCGCCGCACTGTGCGTGCGACTGCGTCCAGAAGACCTCATTCTAGACTCCGATTGGATCGATTCAAGAAGTGGCAGCAAATTGTACTTGCGGTAGACCGTCCGCGGTTGACGCCGCGGCTCGCTTGCTAAGGATGTGATCGTAAACTGCCGCCACACCCTGTGCCATGGACCGATCCGAAAAGTATGCTCGCTGCCGCCGGACCGCGTTTTCTCGAAGCGTTTGCCAGTTCGCTTGTCCCGTGACGATTTGGCGAATCGCATCGGCCAGAGAACTCGGATCGTTTGGTTCGGCAATCAGCCCGTCCACTTCGTGCCGACTCGCCTCGGGAACGCCTTCTACTTTGGTGCCAATCACCGGGACGCCGGCCGCCATGGCTTCCAAGACAACCATCGGTAGACCTTCGCCGAACAGGCTCGGCAAGACAAACAAATCCATCGCTTGCAGTTGAGCGTTGACGTCTGTTTGAAAGCCAACCCAGTCAATTCGGTCTTCCAAGTTCAAGTCTCGAGTCAACTGCAGGAGCGACTGAGAATATCCTTCGGTTTCAAAGCTTCCGACGGCGCGGAGTCGCACATCCAAGCCATCGGCGACCAATTTGGAAATGGCGCGTAGGAGAACTTCGGTTCCTTTCCGAGGTCGAAACAGCGCGATCGTACCTAGCGTCCAAGTGCCGCTCGGTGTGGGCCGGTCCGCAACGTCACTGCAAATGGGCACGCCATTGGGAATAACCTGCACTAGTTTCTGGCGATACCCGTCGGCAATGGTGCTGGTGCGTAGACTTTCAGAAACTGTAATGATCTTCGCGACGCTGACCAGGCTTAACTTTTCAATCCAAGCGTTTAAGCGGTTCTGCCAAACTCGCGTCGAATCATGGGCGGCGGGACTATGAACGTGGTACACCAATGGAATGTTGGTGTTGACGGAAACCAGTTTGGCAATCATGGCAGAACGAGGTGTATGGGCGTGGATCAATTCGTAGCCTTCGGTTCGCACAATGGTCGATAGCGAACCGATGGAGCGCAGATCGGTTCGGCTGCGCATCGACGCGTCATAGAGCGGCGCGGATTGAAATTTTCGCATTTTGCCGAATGAACCTAGCTTCAAGCATCCGAATCCAACCTGATAGCCAAATTCCGGTAGACACGCTGCCAGCAAATCCTGAACTCGTTCGGCCCCCGAATAGTGTTCGCCGTTGATTAAATGCAACACCTTGCGACAATCCGGACTTGGCGATGCAACATTGACGTTGGAATTGGACAACGTCTGTTCGCTAGTTTCCGCCATCGCTGGCGGAACGGCAACTGGAAAAGCGTTATGATCCAGATGATCAGATGAACTCGTTTCTGCGTTAGTCATCGGCCACTCGGTGAAAAGGAGGTCTTACCTTTTTAAGAGTAGCTCACAGACCACAGGGGCGTCGGAAATAGCAGTGCGTTGCCCCGGCCGATTCAGCAGCGCGTCTCGCACTGCGGTCAAGCGGAAAGTAATCCGGGGGCCTATTTTGAACACGCTTTTTTGTCACAAATCCTACTTGCGAACGGAACGGAATAGAGAACAATGAATTCGTGTCGGTTTAGGAAACTCGATATCTAACAATAGTGCTTTGTGCTGCGTGCTATCAGTTTGGCTGACACTTTTAGCGGCGAATGGTATTCATGGAATCCGATCAATGCTGCGATCAGCTTTATTGGTTAGCTGACGCCTTTGTGACGCTAATTCGTGCCGGTGAACGTAATCAAACGGAACGCTTTGCGGCACAACATCCAGAATTGGCAAACGAAATTCGGGATCTCTTTCCGATGCTGGAATCCCTTGAGCTTGCCGCGCTTGGTGTGTTCGATGACGAATCGCACCGGACAATTCGTCCCCAGCGATTAGGCGAATTCTCTGTACTGCGAGAAATTGGTCGCGGAGGAATGGGCGTTGTATATGAAGCCATCCACGAACCATTGTCTCGTCGAGTTGCGTTGAAAGTAATTCCCAAGAATAGCCTTGCTTCGGTACAAGTCGACCGATTTCGGCGCGAGGCAACGGCAACCGCAAGTCTGCACCACACTTGTATTGTCCCGGTGTTCGCGTTTGGCGAAACGGACGAATGGTGCTATTTTGCGATGCAGCTGATCGCCGGGCAATCGTTAGCGGAATTGATGCTGCATTGGCAGTGCCAAGATGATTGTCAGAACCCAGCAAGTACCGAATCGCAGGGACGTTGCGGCTTGCGAAATTCGGTTGAATCTAGCCGCCAACGTCAGATCGCCTCGATAGGGATTCAAGTTGCGAATGCAGTGGCTCATGCCCATCGACATGGTATCCTGCATCGCGATCTTAAGCCATCGAATATCCTGGTTGACGCTCGAGCCAATGCGTGGGTAACTGACTTTGGTTTGGCACAGTTGATCGGCGCAGACCAGCTAACCGGATCCAACGATCTTGTTGGAACACTGCGGTACATGGCGCCAGAACGGTTCTGTGGTGTATCGGATGAAAGATGCGACGTCTTTGGTGTTGGTGTCACGCTATATGAACTTCTTTCGCTGCAACCGGCCCATACCATTCGTGATCGACCCGCACTGGTTCGTGCAATCATGGACGCGCCCTTGAGGCCATTGCGGGAGAGAATCGGGAACGTGTCGCGAGATCTCGAGACGGTTGTCATGAAGGCGGTAGCGCATGACCCGAAGTTGCGCTACCAATCGGCCGACGCGTTGGCCGAAGACCTGCGAAGATTTCTGGTTGACGAGCCGATCCTGGCCCGAAAGCATTCCGGTTGGGAAAATGCTTGGCGTTGGGCACGAAGAAAGCCGGGAATGGCACTACTGGCCTGCGTTGCGGTGGTTTCGCTATGGATCGCCGTTTCGGTATTGTTGGTAAGTAACCACCGAGTGCGTAGGGAACGAGACGCAAAGATCGCTGCGCTGGCATCCTCGCTGCGGAATGAAGAACAGGCAACACTGTTTGCAGCGGATGCTCGTGAAAACTATCGATTGGCAAAGAACGCGGTGGAAGAGACACTGGAGGAAATTCGAAACAGCAGTGAACTCAATTCTATTGGTGCGTTGCAGCCGCTGCGCAAACAACTCCTGGCAAAGGTGATCCCGTTTTACGATGCATTGGCGAAACGCCGTGGAAACGACGTGAGCATGGAGGTCGAACGTGGGCTGGCCTACATGAAACTGTCGATGCTGTGCAGTGAAATTGGCGAATCCGGCCCAGCGTTGCGACGTTCCGAAGAGGCCCAAGCAATATTCGAAGGACTGGTGGAGTCGGAACCCGATAACAGCGTCTATCAGCTGATCCTAATGGATTGCTATAAGAATCTGGGAAAAACGTTGGCCAGCGTTGGGCGTCCTGAAGAGGCTCTGAAGGCAACCTGTCAGGCAATTCACTTGCTGCAGCGTCTTGAGTCTTCGTTTGCCGACAGTCGTGACTATCGTCAAGAATCAGGTCGTTTGCAGTACAATCGCGCTTGGCTGCTGCTAAGTCTCGGACGAACGGACGACGCAAAAATCGCGTTTCAACAGATGATGGAAACGCTTGAGCGTCAGCTTCGCGACCAGTCGTTATCCGAAAACTCGTTTGAATACTCGTTGTTGGCCAACGTCTATACGCAACTTGGTCGTGCCCAATCGGATTCCGGCGATACGAATTCGGCAATGAAACTGTTTGAGAATGCGGTGAACGTGCATGAAGCATTGGTTGCGTTGTACCCGAACCAGCCGGAACGAGAATTCGAACTGGCGGCAACCCACAACAACATAGGACTTGTTGCGTCTGCGCAAGACCAATTTGGCACAGCGAGCCTGCATTTGACGCAGGCCGAAAGCACACTTCGATCCTTGATACAGCGTTTTCCCGAAATGAGTGAATACCGTCAGAACTTGGCTGCCACACAGTTGAATCTGGCAGAACTTTACGGAGCACATCGACAATGGCATCTCGCATTGCCGCTGATTCACGCTGCAATCGCGAACGCGCAGCACCTTGTGGAAGACTCGCCAGAAAATCCAGGGTCTCTGCTGATTCAAGCAGCGGCCTATCGAATTCTTGCGAGGACATATTACCAAACCGGACAATTTGAATACGCCGAAATGGCTCGTGGATCGGCGGAATATGGTCTCGCTGAGCTTTCTGCCCGCTTCCCCGACCTGCCGGAGCTTCTGCATGAACAAAGTTTGATGAGTAAGGAGCAATTTCATTTTGAATAGCGTTGGCAGGTAGTATCAAACTTAAAGTGGTTTGCTTTCGCTGGAGCTTGCTAAGCCGTTGTAGTCTGCGCTAGGGCTGTTCACAGGCCGGACTGCCATTCGTCACTTATAAAAGGTGCGTGTGTCGGTTCATGTCCACGCTCCGTGCGACGGGAATGCCGTCGTTCGATATTTGAGTGCAACAGTAGATGTAGAATCTTAAATCCGAAACAGTGATGAGTTGCCAGAAAGCTCAGACAAGATCTGCCTCAGTCGGCGAACAGCACGAACGTAACGCATTGCCGCAGCTTTTTCCTGGATTTCAAGCGCTAAGGCAGTTTCACGCGGAGACATTTGTTCGAAGTGCCTTAACAGTAAAACTTCTCTGTCAATCGGATCCATTGATTCCAATGCCATTCGGACACGTTCGCGAACTTCGTCTAATGCGAACACGCTGCTGGGTGACGGTTCGTTGGCCACTAGCGAGTTGACGATTAGGGCACTTGTCGAATCGGCGAAGCCAGCCGTCCAATAAGTGACGTCTCGTTGCGCATCTCGCATTTTTGTCCCCAAGTGAAAGCGATGCAATTCCAGAATCTTGTTTCGCGCGACACCGCTTAGCCAGACATAGAAAGGCAAATGTGCCGACTTGGTCCGATAACTGGCCAGATGGCTCCATGCCTCTAGGTAGATTTCCTGCAAGACATCGGATTCATCCAGTCTGCCCTTGAGTCGCCGATCAAGGCGGAACGTCACTAGCTTTCGTAGTCGTTCGGAAAACAGAACGATAAGTGAATCCCAGCAAGTACTTTCTCCTGCCAACGCTCGGTTCACCAGATCGTCGGCTTCAGGATTGTGAGGATCCATAAAGACTTTACGCTTGAAACTTTTGCGTGTTACTAATTCCGCACGTTGCGCAATTACTAAATACGGCGACCATGATTGTATCAGGTTTGCCAGAGCGAGGTTCAATCCCCGTCGCTTGATGATTCATGATTTTTCGTAACGCCGTCTGGGGAGTGCATCGCAAGGGTTGGATGAACCGAAATGGCGTTTGATGCCCAATTCTAGAGGAACCAAGAACATGTTTGCCGTTAGACACAATGTACCGAGATACTGTGCCGGGATGACGTTTTTTGTCGTGTTGCTATTCGTCCACAAGGTTCATAGCGAGATCACGGTGCAAAAAGTTGGCGACCCCATCTTCGACGTTGTTGATACCCACTTGTTCTCGGCGCCAACGGATGTTTTTCCTGCGTTGTTTCCGGACCACTTTCCACGAGCTCCACACGTCGATTTTGCAACCGAGTTTACTCGCGGACTCGAGCAAAACGGAATCGCGGACCAGAACTTATTTCAAATCGCGGATTTCACTGCCCCCAGCGCAGTCCATCTTGGGTACGTGATCGTTCCAGGAGTTGATGCACCGCAAGGCGTTACGCAGGACGGCGACTCGTTTGGAATTATTCCGAATGCCATCCTCCCTATTTCGATTTCTGGTGATGTTTTTCGTAATGGGGTATTGTTCGAACAAAACGCTTTTGGGTTGAACCTGCCTCCGATTGATGGATTAGACGGACGCAGCCATTTTGTTGTGGAAAACTGGGAGAACAGTGACTTTGCACCTCCCGGGTTGCCAACTTTGGCTGGTGACTACCAATACGTGCTGAAAATTCGCGACACAGCCAACGCAGGTGTTGACATGGTAGGCACGTTTTCGGTAGTTCCAGAACCGTCCAATATGAGCCTCATGGTTCCGATACTGTGCATTCTTGGTCTGTTTCGACGCACCTTATTCGCATCGGTTGATGCAATCATCCGACGTACGCATTGACTAGCCGAATATCTCCATCGATTCACCTAGAAAAGCAAAAAGCCGCATTCGCATTCGAACGCGGCTTTGGCTTTTCCAGAGGTTCTACGGCAATTATTTTCGGCGACGAAGGACGAACACGCCGAGCAACCCTGCGAAAACGAGCAGCGAACCGGTCGGTTCGGGAACTTGCGTCAACGTGAGGTCATTGATGTAGGCGAAATCCGCCAAGCCTGTATCGTTGACAGAAATGGACAACGAGACGGGCGAACCATCGGTGGTGAAATCGGTCGAGAATTGCGAGTAAGCCGTGTTACCACCGTTGCCGGCGCTGTGAGCAAAGTCGGCAACGACGATCGGGTCACCAGATGCTTGGAAGGTCAACACGGCAGGTGCCAACTGATTACCATTCGTCACTCCGCTGCCGCCGTCGTGATGTGTCGAGAGCCAAGAATATTGACCGGCAGCCAAACCGGAAACGGTGACTTGCAGTGTGACGTCTTGGCCGCCGTTTCGCGAATCGGCACCAATCCAATCATTCACCGATTCAGTCGCGGCTCCATTACGCGTTACCGAGCGAAAATCAGTCGCACCGTCCGGCAAATTGAGCGCGTTCAACGTGATAGTAAAGTCGGAACCAATGTCGGATCCACCCGCGGCTTGCTGATCTGCCACGGTGAATAGCACGCCTGCCGCGTCAGGCAGGACTTGATTGGTGTTTTCAAACGCCATTGTCCCTGGAGCTGTTGTGCCGCCAGTCGGTTGGAAATCGACCGAGGCCGAACCAGCGAGTACGGGTGCTGCCCAAATAAGAGCTGCCGAGATTCCAGCAGCGATGAATGAATGTTTCACGAGTCTCTCCAGTAAGTAAGTCATAGAATCGTTCATGGTCAACATATCGAGCGGTTTGAGCGTAACCGCTGGACGGCGCCGAGCAAGCATCGAAAGCTCAGTTGCAAGCCAAATAGAACTGTTGATCGCTTGCCGCTGTCAATAAACTTTAACGTTTGGTGCACCACCTGACGTGGCGATCAACATCGGTATCGCTATCGTTGTTCAAATCTTCGGCGATGATGCTGCGAGTCTCGTCCTCGCCAGATCGCCCCAGCAGCGCCTGGACGGTGACTTTTTCACTGCAGATTTTGCAGACGCATTTGCAAATTCAAGTAGGCGATCCTGCTATTCTGGCGTGGTTGCAGTGAGTGTAATGAGTTTCATGATGACTTTGTCATAAACCACAAAGGCTGCGACCAAGAAAATGGCAATCGAACTGAGCCACAATGCCACGTCGTACAGGAACGACGGCCGAAGTCGCGCGTCGGCTTGGAAGTAGCGAAAATAGATGGCTGCAAAGACCACAATCAACAGAATAACCACGGTCGCCAACCCACCAATGATTACCATCATCGCCGGTTCGCCAATGAACAGAAAGAGAACGGCCCAGGCGAAAGGGATAATCCAAGCGGCGATGCTGATCGCTTTGCGACGAGCGGCGACTTCGTGAAAATCGAATAATCCAATGCGGCCGAACGCATCGGAAAACAGCCGAGACCACGCGGCTAGGGCGGCCAACAATGTCGAATATAACACCACAATCGCTCCGGCAATGAACATCGGTTTCGCCCAAGGTCGTTGCAATGTGTCGGTGTACATGTTACCCAAAATGTTGACCAAGTCCTCGCCCTCGGGGATCAGTGACTGGCGATGCAAGACCGCAGCGCCTAACAAGTAAAACATGACGGTCATGGCGGTGTATGCCACCATGGCCAATGTGGCGTCCAGATACATGATGCGGATCCATCCTTTGGCTCGTCGCGCCCAATCGGCCGATTCGTTCTTGGGACCAGTGTATTTGGCGTACCCCTTTTCAATCAGCCAATAGTTGTACGCCATGATTTCGTCGCCACCGACGCCGGTAATCCCAAAAGCACCCATGGCCACCAGAATCACTTTCCAGTCTGTCGGAATAGATGGTATCAAGCCCGACGTAAATTCGTCACCGGTAATGGCCATCGGCGTGCCTTGTAACGCAATCAATGATGCCAACGTGAATAGCGTGAACGCGCCGATCAGGACCAGCGAAATCTTTTCGATCAACAAGTAGTATCCCTGGAAGACCAGCAACGACACGGACGCTCCCAGAGCAAACAGTCCAATCGCATACGCGGGCGATGTCTTCAGCGAAGGAAAGACTTCTGCGAACGCCAGCAACACCGTTCCCAGAATTCCGCTCACCTGCATCATCTTGGCAATCATCAAAACCAGCCAAGTCCAGATGGTCCAGTTTGCTTTGCCGATACGAGGTCCCGGCAGCGAATTGAACGAGGCCATGGTTGACTGGCCCGAACAAATCGCATGTTTGCCAAATTCCAGTTGCACGGCCACTTTGACAAAGCAGCTGAAGATAATGAACCACATCAAGGCAAAACCCGCTTTGGCTCCGGCCAGCGTCGTGGCAATCAGTTCGCCCGAACCAACAATCGACGCGGACAAGATAAAACCGGGGCCAACATATTTCAGACTACCCCAGATTGTCGTGGGCGGATCTAAAACATGGTCGTCGTGCAGCGAATAAGGATCAGACTTGGTCATCAGGTTGGCTCGGTGGGTTGGTAGGTTCGAACGAGGGTTCCCCATCATACCGAAAAAAATGGCCGGCGTGGTGTGCATTTCGAAATTGCGAATTCCGCCAGTCTAAGTATCGCGGGAAGACCAAATCTTGACCTTGGTAATGGACGAGGTGACGAGTCCCTGCTTGAGCTTGGTAGTGGACGAGGTGACGAGTCCCTGCACACCGGACTCGTAACCTCGTCCATTACGGTTTTCTTCGTCACTTCGTCCAAGACGACTTGAACTTGGTAATGGACGAGGTGACGAGTCCCTGCTTGAGCTTGGTAATGGACGAGGTGACAAGTTCCTGCACACCGGACTCGTAACCTCGTCCATTACGGTTTTCTTCGTCACTCCGTCCAAGACGACTTGAACTTGGTAATGGACGAGGTGACGAGTCCCTGCTTGAATTTGGTAGTGGACGAGGTGACGAGTCCCGGCTTGAGCTTGGTAGTGGACGAGGTGACAAGTTCCTGCACACCGGACTCGTAACCTCGTCCACTACGGTTTTCTTCGACACTCCGTCCAAGACGACTTGAATTTGGTAGTGGGCGAGGTGACGAGTCCCTGCTTGAGCTTGGTAATGGACGAGGCGACGAGTCCCTACACACCGGACTTGTCGCCTCGTCCATTACGGTTTTCGTCGTCGCCTCGTCCGAGACGCCATTCGCAGCGAATGGCGCGAAAACTGGTTCGCTGGAGCGAGTTCCATTTCATGACTTGACTTTGCCTATAGTTGTCGGTAGTATACTGCCGACGCATGTAGGTAGTGCAGGTGACCGGTTGTATTCAGGAGCCAAATGAAAAATGAGTGCTAAGAAAAAATTGCCGGCGTTGACCGAGCCGCAGTTGGAGATCATGGACGTCTTGTGGGAGCAAGGCAAGGGAACGGTGGCATCAGTGTGGAATGCCATTCGAAGCCGTCGCCCTGTCGCTCGGAATACCGTGCAGACCACGCTGGTTCGCATGGAAGAAAAAGGTTACTTGCGGCACAAGGAAGAAGGAAACGCGTTTGTGTATTATCCCACCAGCAAACGAGAAACCGTGTTGGGCGGCATGCTGCAAGGCCTGGTGGATACGGCGTTTTCTGGTTCCACCGCAGGCTTGGTGCTGACACTGTTGGACAAGCAAGATCTGTCGGACGACGATGTCGCCAGAATTCAAGCCATGTTGGACGACCACAAACAGAGAAACAAGAAAGGGTAGTGCCATGAACACCACGTTTTCGTTCCTGCTTTTCGTATCGGTGCTTGCTGGTTTGCTAATCGGACCGCTCTGGCTAACACAGCGCTGGCTACAGCGACAGATTGCGGCAAACTACTTTCTACATTTGACGATCACGTATCTTTTGTTGTTGATGCCACTGCTGTGGTGGTGGCCGGCGCAACAGAGCGTTCGAACACAAGCCGAAGTCGCTGCGTCTCAAGTTTCAGAAACCAACAAAGCGAATCGTGATTTGGACGCCGTTGCAAACGTACCGACCGAATTCGTGGCGAACGAACTACCAACGGCCGACTCGGAGTCTTCTGCAGCCTTCCAATTGTCGTCCGCAGCGCCTTCGTTTGCGACGCTTAGCGAAGCCAATTCGCGAGAGGCCACTAAGTCGACAGATGGAATCGCATCCGCAAAAGTAGACAACGCCGGTTCGCCCCATGCGATTGAGCTTTCCATTTCGCGGATGTTACAGAATTGCGAACGTGCCCCGGTGGGACGCTACTTGTGGCTGGCATGGCTGATCGGCATAGTGTTGTCGCTAGTGCGGTTGGCGATGGGGTTGTTGCGCTGTCGGCAACTGGTCCAACGCTGTCGTCCAAACGTCGACGCAGGTTGGCATCAGACGGCAGAAACGGTTGCGCAGCGGCTGAAAATGACCAAGCTTCCCGTTTTGTGTTATTCGAACGAAGTCGGTTCGCCCGTAGTGTTGCGATGGCCCAAGCCCGTGGTGTTGCTGCCCGAATCGATGTCAACGGCCAATGCCTCCGAACGCATGGCCACGTTGCTACACGAATTCGCGCATCTGCGATACCGACATCACTGGCATCACATGGCCGCTGGATGTTTGCAGACGCTTTACTGGTTTCATCCGTTCGTGCATTGGTTGCAGAACAGCTTGGCTGCAGCCATGGAGGAATGGACGGACAACGTGGCACTCGATTCCATTTCCGCGAACGACTACGCTCAATCATTGCTGAACGTGGCCGTGCATCGTCGGCGAACGGCGTTGCCGCTGGCATGTGGTATGCTTGACGGACGAATGGATCTGGAAAAACGGATTGCTCGGCTATTGAACCACGGTCGAAATACATCTTACCGACTGAATCGTCGCCTGCTGACATTTGGCTGCGTGACCGCGTTCGGTATCAGTTGGGCCGCGACACTGCTGGCCGCAGCGATGCAAACTGCGCCCTCGAGCGAATCAGTGTCAACCTCGTTTGCGGACTGGGAGCGATCGCCGGGAAACGAACAAGAAAAAGACGACGCATCTTCTTTGCCGAACCAAGATAATTCGACGGTATTGGCCGATTTTTTGCCGGACGCCACTCGAGCGTTTGTGGAATTTCGCCACATACCCGAAAAAATGCCGTCGCCAACGAATCGAGGCGAAATGATTTCTCGTTCCGCCTGGATCAAATCACAAGTTCACCGTTACTTGGGCGTACCTTACGGCGAACTAGCCGGCACGTTGGAACAAACGTTTGACGTAATGGTGGAACAGACGCAAGGCCGCATTTGCGTGGCGGTCGTGGATAGTGCTCGCCAGAAGAACCTTGCGGGTCAGAAATGTCTGGCGTTTGTGAGTGATGCATACAGCGAGCAGGCTGCCGGCGAACTTTGGCAAGAGATGCTGGCCGTGGCCAAACCAGCAGTACAGGGGATGGCGAGTGAAATTCGTGGACCGGTCCTGATGTGGTCGTACCACCCGACTCATTTCTCTATCGATTCGATATTGCCAGCCCAGAGACTACGCACGGCGCGTATGTTTGGCCAGGCGATTACCAAGGCCGACGAGCCGACCCTGGTTTGGTATCGAGATGCCAAATGGCTGTCATCGCGTGACAATAGTTTTGCATTCCAGCACTTGCTTGGCCTTCTGTTTCGCGTCAATGGTAACGTGGATCCTCGGTTTCCGTTTAAGGAATTGGCAAGTACCTGCGGTAGTGTCCAGTTTCCTTTAGATGGTCCAGAGAGTTTGACATATCGGACACTCGTAGAACTGCAGCAATCGCAGCGGATGTCGACGAGACCACCAGGAGTTCTAATAATGTCGCAATTCGAGAACATGAATTTGAACGTAGTACCGGATTGGGTGCCAAGAAATGCAACGTTCTATGCGTCGTTTGGTTGGGACCTCGGTCAATTGGATTCATTACTCGACGCTCTCGTGAAAATATCAAATTTCACTGAAAGCGTCTTAGAATCGATTCGAGACGATCCAAACGGTCCTGGCGTTGACCTGAGGAACGATTTCTTCCCCAAGATTGGTAAACAGTGGCATGCGTTTACGATTGCGAACTCAGAATCTACAGACAAAACTTCGGCGGTCTTGGCGGTTAATGTCTCGGATGAAGACGCTGTCAAGTCGGTGCTCGAACGGCTCTTTAAAAACGATTCTGAATGTCGGCGATTCGAGTCTATGGACTGCGTCTTTTGGGAACTCGCGGGAAACGATGCTTCGAATATCCCAGTCACGTGCCTGACGGTTGCTCACGGCCATCTGTTCGTAGCCGATTGTCCTGGCGAAATGTTGGCCGACGTGATTTCGGCCAAGCATGCGAACGATCGTTTGGCGTCGAGTAATATCGTTCGGCAGTTGGAGCAAGTGTTGCCGACGAAGCCGCTCGCGATTCGTTCGTTTGCCAGTACGGGAGACGGCTTGCAGCCTCCATTTCGCATCGGAGGCGACGCGGAGGTTCGACTGCAATCGAGCGTATTGACGCCGACCGCTGCTCCGACGGTTACGTCAAGCGTGTCTTCGTTATTACCGGAAGCGTGGTGTGGTTTTCTTTGGCGGCCTTACTATGGCCAACCGGTAGCTCGCCCCGCAGCCGTTCCCGACGGGCCATCTGTGATGAGCGTGGAAACGATCGACGACGGCTGGTTGATTGAAGGTGCCGTGTTGCGAATGGATCCGAAGCCAAGCGAATAACGTCGTCGCCTGCGGTCCTAGCCCGAAACGTAAGTGAGGGGAAAACGGAGTGTTTCTCTGGTCCCTCGGTGACGCGTCGGGCTAAGAAATTCACCCCGAAAAAACGCGAATGCGCAACCTCAAAACCTGCGGCTGCCGGTTCAACGGTGGCACAACGACCAACGCGGCTATTGCGTTAACCAATTTTGGAAATCGGCATTGTCGGTCAACCATTTTGCCCAGCGCTCATAGCCGCTGGACAACGGATGACTGGCGTCGCCGTATTCTTCGGATGGCAGTAATGGGCTGTCCAAGACGTTGATGCTTTTGTTCGTCAGGATCGAGATGGCCGATTGCTTACGATCTTGATAAACGGATCGACTCGCTGGTTCCAGCAAATGTTCGTTGAACGGCCCAGCCAAGACGATGACTCGGCATTGTTGCTTGGCTAAGAAGTCGACGGTTCGCAAAAACGACTGCCATTGCAGCGAATCGTCCAATTCGACCCACGGAAACGATTGTGGTTGAATGCCGGATTCAAACCAGGGAATCGGTTCGTGCCTCAATTCGGTTTTGGGCAAAGGCAACGCACGGTCGAACTGGTTCAGCGGATTCTGATAAGGATGAGCAAGTGACCATGAATGAAGGTCTTTGGAATCAAAATAGCCAATCCGCAGATGCTTGACCCACTGGCGAAAGTTCCAACTGCGTTGAACGGCAATGCTCACTCGGTCTTCCAGAGTTGCTTTGTAGCTGGGGATTTCGCGAAACTGGGGCACCAACGTTTCATGATTGAATGACAACTGTTTGTCCACGTTCAGGTCTCGTTCAGGCGAACTGGTCCACAGTAAATTTAAATGCAAAATCACCGGCTGGCCGCTTTGCCACGGCAAGACATTCTGCGCCAAGCTTTCGATGGCCAACGGGTGCATGCCGTTGATGCCTTGATTGGTAAACGAATTGGATCCGTGTGTTTGATTCAGGTAGGCAGATAGTGTTTGATTTGGGGAAACGTATTCTCCCCAAATGACGGAATCGCCCAGCATGATGATTGGATTTTGTTCGACGGCGGCCAGTTGATGCTGCTTCGCCAGCCAATAGTCTTTGCTCATTTCAAACGGCAGTCGATAGTCGCAGTAAATGTGGGAAGACGCTCTGCCGCCTGCTCAAGCGCGAACTGCGTGACGGTTAGTACAACGATGGTGACCGCGATCCATTGAGCAGATTTAGTCGAGGCACCGGTATCAACGGGGCGGTATGTTTTGTCCATTGCAGTGGCCATGAGCGAAAATGTCTAAAACTGAAAGTAGATGAACGGCGTGTTCGCTTGACCGGGTGCGAACAAGAGGTACAAGATCATGGCCGCAAATAACGCGACTTTGACAGCCGAATAATCCAGAATTCGACTCCATGTCGATTCGAACACGATCTGGTAAATCCAAATGCTGCCGACCAAGCCGATGGCGAGCAAGGGAAATTGCGGGTCGGCAAAACCGGTGGTGACAATTCGATACAGAATCAAGTTCGCATCGGAAACCGTGAGAGCTCGGAAATAAACCCACGCTACACAAACGACGACGAAGACGAATAGCGTTTTGATGAAGCGAGGAATCTTGGTTCGATAGAATTCAGTTCGTTCGAACGGACGCATCGTAACGGCCGCAATCCCGTGAATCAGTCCCCAAATAACAAACGTCCAGTTCGCTCCATGCCACACGCCGGAAATCAGCATAGTCAGAAACAGATTGCGATACGTGCTGAATTGTCCGTGTCGATTGCCGCCCAACGGAATGTACACGTAGTCGCGGAACCAGGTGGACAAGCTGATGTGCCAACGCGACCAAAAGTTGCTAAAGCTATCGGCCAGATAGGGATGGTTGAAATTCATCATCAGATGAAAGCCCATGGCGCGCGCGATGCCTCGAGCCATATCCGTATAGCCACTGAAGTCAAAGTAGATTTGCCAGGCAAAGGCGAAGACCGCCAGCAGTAGGTGGAATGACGAATAGTTGTCAGGGACGTTGAAAATCGGTTCCGCATAGGCAGCCAGGTAATTCGACATGGCCAGTTTTTTGAACAGGCCCACTACGAACAACGATAGCCCGTCCGTGATATCCTGGATACGAATGGTGGGCTTCTTGGCCAGCTGAGGCAAAAGTTCGCTGGCTCGCTCAATGGGTCCTGCTACCAACTGTGGAAAGAATGCGACGAATGTGGCGAATCGCAGGAAGCTTGGTTCGCGTTCCAAATGGCCTCGGTAATAGTCAATCGTGTAACTCATCGATTGAAACGTGAAGAACGAAATTCCGACGGGCAGCGTGGTGTCCCAGCTTGGCGCGGCGATTGAATAACCCGCTAGGTCAGCACATGTTCGAACCGTCTCAATGGCAAATTCGCGGTACTTGTAGAAGAACAGCAGTCCCAGGTTGTTGAACAAACTGATGGTTAGCCACAGTGACTTGCGTTTGCTTTTCGACATGCACTGGACACACGCGTAGTCCAATAACGTGGAATAGAAGATCAGGATCAAGTACCACGGATTCCACCAGCCGTAAAAAACGTAAGAGGCAATCAATAGCCATACGCCCCAGAACTTGGTGGGGCGTAGTGCCAGATAGCCGCCGTAGACGATCAGGAAGAAAAAGAGGAATGGCCATGAATGAAAGAACATGGTGGGCAAGCCGGCGGGGTACGAACCGAGAGACCAAGGGCGAACAAGCGAACAAGAACGTGCTGTTGTTTTATTCGTCGTTGGTTGGTTCCGCTAGACCGATGCAGACCAGTTCTTTGCCATTTCGCGCAAAGACGTGTCGGTTTGCGAAGGCCGGATGAGCCCAACACACACCGTCTCGGCGACGAAGTTGTTCTAGAGTTGGTTCGATCAGCTTCGATCGGCTCTTTTCATGAAAACCGTCTGGCGAAAGCTGGGCGATAATCAGTTCGCCCGCTTCATTGAACATCCAAACGTTGTCACCGTGCTGGACCATGTGAATGTTGGACCAGCGATTTCTGGGCGTCGCTGTTTGATCTTCCCAGATGCGTTCTCCGGTTTGGGCGTTCAGACAACGCAATTCGCCGTAACTGTCCACGCCATAAATGTAGCCGTTTTTCATGATGGGAGTGGAAATGATGGAGTGCAGCGCGCGAGTGTTCTTTTCGTCTGGGCCGACGGATCGCCAGAGTTCGGTAGCGGTGAACGAATTGGGTTCGAACTTCACCATTTTTGAACCGTCGTAAAACGATGTCACAAAGATGCGATTATCTTCTACGACGGGAGTGGCGATACCAATGACCATTCGCGAAGGCGGCATGGGCGAAGTCCAATGCACTTGGCCGTTGTTTGGGTCGAGTGCCGCGACATTGTCACCAGTCCAGCAAATCAGTACGTCTTGTTGGTTTTGTTGGATGATGATGGGTGCCGAATAAGACGCCTTGTCGTTTAGCGCTTTCCAAGCTTCCTCGCCCGTCTGTTTGTTCAGTGCAACGATGCAAGCGCCGTCGGCGCCACCGATATGAACGATGATCAAATCTTGATAGATCAGCGGTGCGGCGGCGATGCCCCAGATTGGCATGCTTATTTGATAGTCTTCCTGCAATTGCCGCTTCCAAATGATATTTCCGGTTTGGGAATCGATCGCATGCAGGTGTCCCATGGTACCCAAGGAATACGCGATCTGATTATCGATGGTAACGGAAGCTCGAGGCCCAGCTTCGTAGCCGACATCGACATAGGGACAGGCATATTCGACAGTCCACAAATTGGTTCCGTCGGATTCGGCAAAGCAATGAATGCGTTCGATCTGTTCTGGCTCTTTGATACGATCGGTGACCAGGACTTGACCATTTGCAACGGTAGGACCGCTGTAACCAGGGCCGATAGGCATTCGCCACTTAATCGGAATCTGTCCTTCAGGAAGCGAAGTCGCGATTCCGTCTTCTCGCCACACGCCGTCTCGCTGTGGGCCTCGCCATTGCGGCCAATCGTCCGCATTTGCACCGTGTGCAAAAAAGATCAACGTGGCTGTGGCAAGAACAAAGTAGAGCGGACAAGGGGGGCATGGATGGCGATGATTCTGCATTGGGGAAATCCTTTGGCATGAACTTGGTCTGACACGCGTCCGATCATACTGGATCAAACGCAACGTTTTTATTTTTCTAACGGCGTTCCCGCAGAGCGAACCGCAGAGTCGGGCGAATTTCGCTTGTTTTGTGCGATCTGAAAAATTTTCAGGACTTTTGAAAAAAGTGCTTGCAAACGTTTTCGACTTCCCATAAATTGATGGCATCTGAGCTGAGTAACAACCTTTAACAGGATGCCAATGAAATTCTGATTTGAGTTCTTCAATTTGCTGCACGCCAATTTAGGCCTGCCCAAGAAGAACCTCTTTACATTCCCGTAGCGACTCTTATCGCCCACAAACACTAGTGTTGGTGTTTGAAGGAATTTCAGATTGGCTTTGAGCTTACTTGCGATTTGTTTGTTCGTTCGGGAATCTTTGCATCGCGATTGCGTATGCACCCTTTGCGGTTTTAGAGCAAATAATTGATCAACATTGTTGGAAGGAATTTTTGATGCGTAAGATTCAGTTTGTACTCAGCTTGACTTTGGCGGCTTGTTTTAGCTGCATTGCAAATGCCCAGATTTCTACGGATGGCAAATTGGACGACGATATCGTAACGTTGGTTTACGATTCCGATACTGGGAATCTTTCAATTGCGAATCCTTACGAAGCGGCTGGCGAAGTAAAGCCTGTAACCACTTTGGAAGCAGTATCCAGGTGGTTACTTCACTGAACTCGGCCTCCGCAGTTGACTGGCCTGTTTGACGTCTTCAGTGCTACCAAGTTGTTCAAGTTGGACCCGGCTGGTTTCGATGATTTAGATTTTGGACCAGCTATGGCTGCTGGTATTGGCAAAGACGTGCTGGCTCAGGATCTGAAGGTGAGTGGTTCGTTCCTGGTGGTGGTTCGCTGGAAATCGATTTGATGTATCTGCCTGCCGTACCAGAACCATCCAGCATGGTCATGATCGGGCTGGGCCTGATTTCGATTGGCTTCCATCCGACGTAAGCGAAGCTAAGAAAACATTTGCTCGATCCGCAGCCATCGGAGGTGCACCGTGCACCTCCTGGCTCGGGACGATTTTGTATTCTTTGATTTAATTTACTAAATCACACGTGGTTGAGATTCTTAGGTGAGGAAAATAGAGATGCGTAAAATTCACTTGCACTTGGTTTGGTTTTGGTTGCTTGCTTCAGCGGTTTGGTAAACGCAGAAATTTCGACAGCTGGCAAGGAAGGTGATGGCGTTTTCACTTTGGCATACTATCCAGAAACTGGTAACCTAATGATGGAAAACGACGGCACTGCTGCTGCCACCACATTTGAGCTGGTTGCCTCAGAGCTGCTTTTCAATACGGCCAACCGTCCGTCTCAGCTTACCGGCTTGTTCGATGTTTCACGGCGTGAAGTTGTGTTCGCTTGATCCCGCTGGGTACAGCGATTTGATTGGGGCCCCGTTCTGCCGACTGGTCTGACCGCGGACGAACTGGGTGCCAAGCTGACTCTGAGTGGTTCGCACCTTGGTGGCGGCTCTCTCGCTGGTGACTTGCGAGTTGTTGGCGTACCCGAACCATCCAGCATGGTCATGATTGCACTTGGCTTGCTCGGATTGGCTTCATCCGCCGCAAGCGAAGCTAGGTTCACATTAGCCTACGAGCGGGTGCCTTTGGTGCCCGCTTTTTTATAAGCGCTGTTGGAAAGCTTCCGAATAGGCCGCAACATTTACGACGCTTCAATGTCCGACTTGCGCGCCGCCAATCGGTCAGTGTGCGAATTCTAGCCGCGGGATCCCGTCGCCGAATCTTTGCCATGCCGGGCGGGTCATCCATGCCGCTCTCGATCTAGGCCGGGGGCGACGTACGACGAATGGGAGTTGTTAATCGTCGGTTTTTTGGTATTTTTTTGTTTCCGCGGAAAGCGGTTTCGTCAAGCCGATTAGGCACCAGCTTGCTTTTTGTTTGTTTGGCACCTCAAGGTAGGCGGATTTGGGTATGTTCATTCTTATTGGAGGCGGAAATGTCCCGATTTCGAGGCTTGGTCCTGGTGCTTTTGCGTTATTGCTGGCAGTTAGCTTGTCGAACTCGCTGGTGGCGCAGGATACAGACCAGCAAATCTCTGACGCTGCGTTGGCCGGTCACAATGCATGGATGTTGACCAGCACGGCACAGGTATTGTTTATGACCACGCCGGGGTTGGTGCATTGTTCTACAGCGGTTTGGTTCGACGAAAACAAAGGCGTGATGATGCAGTGCCTGTTTCTGTCAGGACTAATGACCGTATTGTGGTGCTTGTAATGGTTATTCGTTGGCGTTCGGAGGGAGGCCCATACATCGGCAACGGCGAATACCTGTTAATGAATAACGTACAACGAGTCTGGAGCGACGAAGCAGGCGGTCCGGTGACTCCCATGTCTGGCGAAATCCCCACTTGACTCACATGCTATTTGGGCATGTTTTTTATTATTACACCGGGCGCTAATATGTGCGTTTGCCGAACGAATGAAATTCAGTTCCATGACGCGTTCTGTATTATTTGGGGAACGGTGGTCTATTGCCCATTGTGTCATTGGGTTTGGGACGGCATATTGGCCTTGTGAAGACAGGCGAAGAAGGTCACGGCTGGGTTGGCGGCCGCGCTTGATTTTGCCGGTGGAACGGTTGTCATATTAGTTCAGGTGTATCTGCCTTGGAGTGCGATCGTGCTGGGACGTCGTTTGGGATTTGGAATCGAAGACATGCGTCCACATAACCTGACTTATTGCTGCTGGGGGCCGGAATGCTGTGGGTCGGATGGTTCGGTTTTAATGCAGGCAGCGAATTGGCTTCGGACGGATTGGCGTCTAGTGCGTTTGCGGTGACTCATTTTTCCGCTGCCGCTGCCGCACTGACTTGGGCGCTGATTGAATGGGGTGATTCGCCGCAAAACCAAGTATTTTTGGGGAACGGCTTCCGGTGCGGTTGCGGGATTGGTTTGCATAACGCCAGCAGCGGGATTTGTTAATCCGATGTCGTCTCTTGTGGGGGCGGCGGGAGCGTTTGTTCGTTATCTCGCTTGTGCCAAAATAAAGGGAATGTTTGGCTACGATGATGCCCTGATGCATTTGGAAGCTCACGGTGTGGGGCGGAACGTTAGGTGCGGTGCATACTCACGGGTGTGTTTGCCACTGAGCATGTTGGGACATTGACGGAACGAACAAGCTTGGTTTGATCGAAGGGGAAACTCGATTCTGATTGGTCAAATTGTTGCTGTGGTGGTGACTTGGGTCTTTTCGATTGTAGCGACCTTCATCATTCTGAAAGTCTTGGACTTGACGATTGGGTTACGAATGAGCAAAGAAGCAGAAGTCCAAGGTTTGGATTTGGCCGAAGCGGCGAAGAAGGCTACATCTTTCGGCTGGGGATTTTTCATTTTCTGCGAGAAAAATCGTATGTGTATCTCGTGAACGATCGCCTGCCATTGGCGGTCAAGTGCGTCCGCGGAACCTGTCAACGATCCTGAGACACATTTTGACCCGGCATAGAGTCGAAATTCAGTGCACTTGGGGGCCAATCCCCAAAACCCCCGAGGTTTTTTGAAGCATGAAGCCGGTGTTCCATGATTTTACAGAGGGAACCCGCAGCGTTAAGATAATCCTACTGATGAAAACACAGCAACGCCGCAGCGGTGCAACTGTTCGAAAGATAATCCAGTCGGCGGCGCCCATGATGCATCGAACACGTGAGGCGATCAGTGTCACTCAGCGCTTTGAAAAAGCCACTCATGGGCGTTTTCGGCGAACCACCTGATGACCAAGCATTCTTTTTGGAACAAGCCCTATCGCTTTCGTCTCGTAGGGTTTGTGGAAAAAGAATGCGACCGACCTGCCTACTATGGCGGCACCACAAAATCGCCCATAACTGGCTCACACGTGCCGCCCCGTGACAGCCACCGGTCGTCGTATTCTTTCGCCGCTTCAGCCCAGCGGGCCGACACATGCGGATGCCGGCCAGACGCCTGGCTCAGTCGGCTTACCTCCCGCTAATCGAATCAGGGGGCTCCAGCGTAGAAATAGAAACGCAGAGGCGCCGAGTACGCAGAGAAGAGTCAAGTAACTCTGCGACCTCGCCTCTGCGTTGCAATCTTTTTTCGATGGTTTTGGGGTGACTCGATGGCACCATGACTGATGATTGTGGATGGCACCAACCAGATCCTTCCTGAAGACGCCCAACAACATCACAGTCGGCTGGCCCCGCTAACCGAATCAGGACTTCAGCGTGGAAATGAAACGCAGAGTCGCCGAGTACAGTCAAGCAACTCTGCGACCTCGGAAGCGCTCTGCGTTTCAAACCTTTTTTATGGTTTTGGGGTAACTGATGGTTGTGGGATGGTACTAACCAGATCGGCAGACGAAGCCACAAAAGCGGGGCGTCGAGCAAGCCCGCCATTTACCTGCCAATCGAGCTTAGATACTACCGGTCAACGGAACCTTCGCAAACTTGGCACGTCGACGCTTTGCGCCTGATGCAGCAAACGGGCCCGTTTGTCGTGACGAGAAGCTGGAGAACTTTTGCCATGCCGAGTTTGCGAGCCCGCGACGAACCTTACCTTTAGTTATCCTTGGCTCTCCGGGGTGGTAATGTTGGCTGTGGGTAACCACCTCATCTCCCCCGAAGAGCCTCTTTTTTTGCAATATCAGTTTGAGGAAATCCTAAGACGTTCCCCAAAAGTGCAGGGTGGTTAGTAAATGCAAGAATACAAAGGAGGTATCAAATGTCGCGGAGTTTAATCTTTGTTTTGTGCCTTTGCAGTTCGTCCCTGGGTGACTATTTACGAGGTAAGTGGTCCGGCGGTAGCAAGGTATGGAATGAGCGGGACGTGACGGTAGTGAGAACGGTACTTGTATTATCGGATCGTGGTAGATGAGACATCCCGCCCAATTCCTTCCGGACGAATTTCGGCCGTTCAATCCGGGTTCATCTGTCATTTACGTGGATGCGATCTTGACCAGTGAGTTTTCATTCGGAACGATGTCCTGGCGAACATCAGAACGCTCGTATTGCTATCGTCAATGACGATGTAGTCAATTGTCAGATTATCAGGCTGATAATTGTATTGGTCCAATTGATCGTCCTGACGGAGTATATTCGTCTCACATTGATGAATCACAACGCTTGTTTTTTCTTCTTTCAGTGTAGCGTAGCTCTCAGAATTTGATTAATTCAACACAGATTCCGTCTGTCCTTTTTGGACGATCTAAATGTCAGGGCATCACTGTTGCGTTTTCCGGTCGACGACGACGACGCTGCCTTTGAAATTGACGGCGAGGGCCTCACTATCAGAGTTGTTCCCGAGCCAAGTCAGGGGCATGGATGTTACTTCTTTTAGCACTTGCGTTGCACATGAAAGGGGCTTCGCCGACGTTCTTAGTATTTGTCGATTTCTAGGGTATTTTAGAATTGCAAAGCCGCGATCATGGAGGTGGTGGATCTCCTTTCCGCACATCGCGGAGCAAATTTTTTAATTTCGTCGGGATTGAATTGTAAATTTCGCTGGGTGCATTTCCATTCTGTAGAAATGCTTGGCGGATTGGTGCCGTGGGTGACTTCGCTGTATGGATGGCACCAGCTGATACCATCGGCGTTGGATGGCACCAGCTGATACCGGCACCAGCTGATACCGCTGATGCCCTGCTGTAAGTTGGTGACTGCACAAAAAAAAGACCGACGGCTTACCAGCTATCGGTCTTGTAGTTTAGGTAACGAGGTTTATTGCAGGAACTTGTCTAAAGTGTCGAGCGTTTCTTTGGACGTGTAGGTCAAATAATCGTCCATCGGTTTGTCTTCGGCCGAAAGAACGATTTCTGCGGCGCGAATAGCATCTTCGGGGTTGCTGAAGAAGCTGCAGGCGCGAATCGCTTCCAAACGGACTCGAGGATGATCGTCCTGAGCCAATTTGGCCAACAAGTCCAACGCATTGTCCACTCGGTCTCGCCAGTAACACAGCACTCGAGTCCCTGCGGCGCGTGCTTTTGGTTCAGACGACGTGAGAACTCGGCTCAGCAATGCTGTGTCTACTCGGTTGTGATGTTGCAATACCCACAGGGCCTCCAGCAAATGGTGTTCGACATCGGGATCCGCTTTGTCCAAGCTGGCGGTCCACTTCTTTACGGCGGCTACCACTTCGTCCGAATTCCGTTCTCGTAATTCACGACGAACTCGATAACGCACTCGATCTTCAGACGCCTTCAGCAATTCCAACAAAGCCGGAATCGATTCGCCGGCAATTTTGACCGGCTGCTGTAGCGGTCGACTGGGGTAGGTGATTCGCCAAATGCGACCATGCGTGTGATCTCGGTTCGGATCGCGAATGGAATGCTGCATGTGGCCGACCAACGCATTTTGCCAGTCACACACATAAAGTGCTCCGTCGGGTCCGAACTGCAAATCGACTGGTCGAAAGTTGCGATCTTTGGAACGAACAATCGGTTCAATTTCTGTGCCGACAAATCCCGAACCTTCTTCTGTCATCGTGTGTTGATACACACCCTGTTCTCCGATGCAGTTGTTCAGCAGAAAGTTTCCTTGGACTTCATCAGGGAAGTGCGGGCTGCTGACAAATTCGCAACCGGCCGTGGGTCGGAACCGCTTTTGGATAAACTGCTTCATGCCTCGATGCTTGCGGTCGTAGCCAACATGGCCGGAAAATGCGGTACCAAAATAGTTCGCGCCACCCGATGCATCGGCTACAAAATTTTGGCCCCATTTGTCAAAGATGTGGCCCCAAGGATTCGCAAACCCGTACGACACAAATACGTCCAGCTTTTCGGTCAACGGTTCGTAGCGATAGACGCCAGCGTTCTTGCAGCGAACCGCGCCGTACGGCGTTTCCACTTGCGTGTGATGAAACGTACCTTCCTGGTAATACAACGCTCCGCCTGGTCCCCAAGTGAAGGCGGAAATCGAATGGTGCGAATCCGCCGAATCGTAGCCGCACGAACGTCGTATTCGCACATCCGCCACATCATCGCCGTCCGTATCTTGCAAGAACACGATATCGGGCTGCTGAGCCACATACGCTCCGCCATCGCCAAGTTCAAATCCCGTTGGCACGTGTAATTTGTCGGCAAACGTTGTGCACTTGTCTGCCTTTCCGTCTCCGTCGGTGTCTTCCAGAATCAACAGTTTGTCGTTGACTTCTCGTTTGGGTTGATACTGCGGATAGGATGGCATCGTGGCGACCCACAAGCGGCCTTTGCTGTCGAAGGTGAATTGCACTGGGTTGGCCAATTCGGGAAAATCAACTTCCGACGCAAAACAATTGATGGCATATCCATCGGCAATTTCGAACTGCGTCTTTGCTTCTTCGGGCGAAAGATATTCCAGCGAACCTTCCTTGCCGACCTGTTCGCCACCGTAGTTCGTGCCCACTTCAATGAAGGCAGGTGTATTGCTATCGTCCAACGCAGGCGGAGTTTTGCCTTGGGCAATGGCCCAGATCTGAGCGTCTCGATTGGACACCATTACGTCCAAGATTTGACGTTCGCGTTCCATCACATTGGCGTTGGAAATGGACTTGTCTGGCTCAAACGTCAATGTCGATCGTCCGCCGTAGATGTAGAATCCATCTACCGCTCGATAACGGTGCCACCATTGAAAGTTCTTTTCGTCGACGGCGGCCTTTAGTTTTGCATTCGTTTCCAGATGCGGGGCCGAATCAAATAGTGCCTCAAACAGAAGCGGCGCGAAATGCTGAGCCCCTTCGTCGCTGAGATGAATACCGTTGATGGTGTAGTCTTTTTCGTCTGCAAACAATTTCTGGGACGAATCAAACACATTCGCAAAGCCAACATTGGTCTTGCTGGCCACTTCTTCGATCGCCGCTGTGTACATGGCCAAATTTTGGTTTTGTGTTTCGCCACTGGGCAGATTGGGATTGTGCAAATTTTCGAAGGCAATGGGCGAGACCAGAACGATTCGTGGCTTCCCTTTGCCGTAGTCTTGTGCCTTGGTGTCGTTGACGGTCTTGGTAAGGTCAGCTTTGAATTGCTCTAAACCTGCTTCGCCTGCGAAGGATTCGTTCAGGCCAAAAAAGTACAAAATGACGGACGCTTGACTGTGCTTAAGGTGATCATCGGGCGAACCAAAGTTTTCTGATCGAGGCCGCAAGTTCGGTTCGTCGGCGGGGAAACAGAGATTTCGCACCACCAGCTCTTTGTCTGGAAAGGCACCGTGCAACATCGTTTCCCAATGGTTGAAGTGTTGCAAGCGTTCGCCTAACGCATTGCCCACTAAACAGATGTGGTCGCCTTTTTGTAACTCTAACGGTGCAGCTGATAGCGAACCAGCCATCAGGCCCATTCCAAAAATCAGGGCACATAAAGTTTTGCCAACCGAATGTCTCATATTGGTTCCTCGTAAAATCACATAGGATGGAAAAGTTTTTTCGTTGCCGTTTGGGGCCGCAATCATGGTCTGCGAATCTGGCTGTCTGGCGAGAGAGCCAACGGGAACGGCCGCATTGGCCAATCTGGCGGGACCGCTATTCTAACCGAATCATACGCGTTTCCAAACGGCTAACCGAATAGTGCGTTGTTGACGAAAATTATCGGGATAACGCAGAATATTGTGCCAAGACGGGGCAAAGACCATTTTGCCGTCATTTAATGTGCGAAACGATGGACCGATGGAATTAGATTTTAACACTGGCAAGTTCGCATCGAGTTCTGCAGGTGGATCGTCGTCGGCACCGAGAATACGTTTTGCTGGCAACCGCTGGTTCTTTCGTCCACCGCGCCGAATTGGCTGCCGCCATTTGGTTGTTGGGCTTGGTCGTGATCAAAACGGCCATGGCGTTTGCCAATAGCACCATCACCACACGAAGCGCATCATGTTCGTTTTTTGTTGGCCGGTAGCAATCCCATTGGCATGACGGGTGGTGCGTCGTTGATGTTGGAATACATAGTGTATTGGACTGGTCAGAGGACGCGGCCAGTCGACGCCAAAACGCTTGGTTGTTTTTGGGTGCTGATCACCGTCAAGTTTCTCACCGACGCCTGCTGGTGCGGTGCCTAAGGACGTCGAATTCGCGTGGGATCTGATTTTGCTAAGGCGAAGTTGGCATCTGATTCGTTGCAAGTGGTATGAATTCTTTTCGTTGGCCCAATACCACGATATCATCTGCCCCGAAAAATCGAACGACATTTTTTATGCCGACATGGCGTTCGCCAAGTATCAAGACAAATCATTACTATCAATGGGTTCGCCTTTGCGGTTGATGGTTTTTGAGCTACAGCATTACCAAACTGATGTGCGGCAAGGAATCGGCGTGCCACAGACCAATCTGTTTCGGCAAGATGAGCTGGCTGCGTATCAAGTGCTGAAGCGTTTGCAATTGGAGGAAATCGAACATGCGGTACAACGCTATTTCGACGACCACATCGACCAATTTCCTCTACCGGCCAATCTGGCGCAGCGACTGATTCGCAACGCCAAGCCCATCGCCCATTATTTGCGGATGCGAACCGAACTGGCCGCCATCTGCCGGGTGCCTACGCCTGTTTTCCTGCGAGGTTTCCAAGCGATCTTGACGATCTGAATCAGCAACTCGTGAATTCGGCGATGACGACTCAGCGATCGAATGAGCCATTTGACGTTGTGGCATTTGTTTCGCTTACTGGACTTGGACGAAGCGGATTCGCCCGATTATCTTTCGCCAGTAATGCGAAAAAAATTACGAGACGCCAACATTTTGGAGGAAACGGAAGACGGACGCCTGCAACCGAGTTGGGAAATTCAAGAACGCATTCAATCAGAATTGCAGCGGCATTTTATCGAAGCATCCGATGACGTTGCTCGGCAAGTCTTGCTGTCCAAAGTTCCCACGGTGCTAACATGGCGACGCCGCTACTTTGTGCCGCAAGGTAGTATCTCAGATTGAAACCGCGTCAATGATCATCAGTTATTCGCGAATGCGATACAGATGAGTTCGCGAGCGCAGAACGAGTGAATCTGATAGACGGCGGCGACGCCATGAAGCCGCCAGCCGTTGGTTGGTGGCCACTTCGTGATATTCGTTGCCAGGTTTGAAAACCGTGGTGACGCCTTTCTTGGCTGCACACGTAGACGTGCCAGCGTACAGCAAGGAAGCGGAATAGTTTCCGCCTAGCTGCTGAGTCCAAATCGGTTCGCCGCTTTTACTGTCCAGGCAACTCGAAGTACGCCCTGATCATGGACGACGTGTGACAAACGTCCATCGATCAGGACGGTCGATGGTTTGAGCCGATGGATTTGGCTTGTGTCCAAAGGATATTCGTGTCGGTGATGTCGCCCTTGCCGATGGGGTTTGCCGCCCAGCAGTTTTGCTTGCCGAAGCCTGTGTTGATAAACAGAGACTTGCCGTCGAATAGAGGACGGCAAGTGGTTGCGGATAATTGTCATGAACGAACTCGCCACACGACTTCGCCCGAATCGGGTTTCATGGGCTAACGCGGCTTTGGACGTAGGACTAATCAACAATGGTTCGCCATTAACGTCAATCACAATGGGGGTGCAAAACGCCTTCATGACGTCACCATCGTCCGTACCGTAGTCGACATCTCGGTCTCGCTGCCAAACCGTTTTGCCAGTGCCCTTATCTAACGCAATGACGTATTGATAGTCGTAACCATCAAAGTGCATGATCAGCAGATTCTGGTAAAGCAGCGGAGAAGATCCGGGCCTCGCCAATGATTACAAGGCAGGTCGCGTCGCTGCCAGATTTCTTCGCCCGTCTTCGAATCCAGACAAAACGTGCCGTAGCTACCAAACGAAAGGTAGACTCGTTCACCGTCGATCACCGGCGACGGCGATGCGTGCGAATTGAGCGTATGGATTTCTTGCGCTTGGTTGTCCGCCGCCAATAATCGATTGCAGGATCTTTCCCGTCTCAAAATCGACACAGAGATTCCGGAAAGTTGCTGGCCGTCTTCGGAAGCGGTTGTCAGCCAAATACGATTGTCGGCAATCGCCGGCGAGGACCAGTTTTTGCCTGCGATTTCCGTCTTCCAGCCAATGTTTTCGATTCGCTCCGTACCGAGTGGCAAAGGAAGTTTGCGACCATGACCGTTGCCCTGCGGACTCAAGAACTGTGGCCACGCGTCGGTGGTTTCGCTTCGAACCGAATTCGCAGCCACGAATACAATCAAGACGATCAGCGGTAGACGGAGAAATCGAATCATCAACAATTTCGCTTTGTAGGCAAACAGGAATGGACGGAAAAGCAGACGACGAATGTGCAAAATTATAACGCATCGCGGCCCAGAAATCCGCTCAGTGATCCCGTCGATGCGGTTTGATCTACTGCTGCGAATCGCCGGACATTTCGCGTCATTGTGTCAAAACGCACTGACAGCTAGACTACCGAATTACGTACATTGCCAATTTGTCCTTCAGTGAAACGCATGCAGCCTGTTGTATGAATCGATCGGATTTCATCACTTCTAATTCGGCCACGGACGTGGATTTGACCGTTCGACTCGGTCGCCTGACGCTGCCCAATCCTGTTTTGCTGCCTGGTACGTTCGGATATGCTCGAGAAATGCAGCAGGTGGTTCCTCTGGAGCGACTGGGCGGCATGATTCTTAAAACGGTGACTCGAGACGCTCGTGTGCAACCACCCTTGGCGAACCGTGGAGACGGCTGCCGGGTTGCTCAATTCCATTGGCCTGGACAATGACGGCCTGAAATGTTTATCGAACACCACGTGCCGTATCTTCGAATTTAGCGTGCCCCATCATTCCCAGTATTGCCGGAAGAGCGAAGAAGATTTTCTGTGGATGGCGGAACGCTTGAATGATGCGGCGATCGATGCCATCGAATTGAACGTTTCGTGTCCCAATGTTTCGGGCGGAGTTGATTTTGGAACCGATCCCGTGTTATGCCACAAGGTGGTTGCCAGGTTCGCCAGAAGTCTCGTCATCCGATTTGGCCAAAAACTGACGCCCAATGTGACGGATATCCGTGTGGCTGCTAAAGCAGCAGCAGAAGGTGGGCGCGGACGCGGTGTCAGTGATCAACACGCTGCTAGGGATGGCTGTCAATTGGGCAAGCAAAAGCCCATGCTGGGCAATGTGGTGGGTGGATTGAGCGGTCCTGCCATTAAGCCGGTAGCGCTTCGCTGCGTGCATCAGATTGCGCAAGCGGTAAAAATTCCGATTGTGGGTATCGGTGGCATTGCCAACCTGGATGATGTGATGGAATTCTTGGTGGCAGGTGCTTCTGCCGTCCAAATTGGGACAGCCAACTTTTACGATCCCACAGTGTCCGTGCGCATTTTGGATCAACTGCCCGCCGCTATCGAATCGCTCGGTTACCACTCCGTTCAAGAAGTCACGGGCACGCTGCGAACCTAACAACCAATCCATGGACCAACGGTGTATTCGAAAAACATCGAATCGGCCGTTTGGTGCTTTCCATTCTGATTTAGACAAGGTGATACCAATGCGAGTACTCTCGGGGATACAGCCAACCGGGCGATTCCACTGGGGCAATTATTTTGGCGCCATTCGGCAGTACATTGAACTGCAAAACGAAAATGAATCGTATTACTTCATCGCCAACTTGCACGCGTTGACCACGATTCGCGACAAACAAGTGCTGCAACAGAATTCGCTGGACGCGGCGTTAGATTTATTGGCCTTGGGATTGAATCCCGATAAGGCAACGCTGTTCATGCAATCCGATGTCCCTGAAGTTTCGGAACTATGCTGGCTGTTGATGAGCGGTACGCCGATGGGCTTACTCGAGCGGTGCGTTAGCTACAAAGACAAAACCGCCAAAGGGCTTTCTGCCAACGCCGGATTGTTTACTTATCCCGTTCTGCAAGCGGCAGACATCTTGATTTACGATGCTGACGTGGTGCCGGTTGGGCAAGACCAAGTGCAGCACGTGGAAGTTTGTCGAGACATCGCTCAGAGTTTCAATCATCACTTTGGTGAAACGTTTGTGCTGCCCAAGCCACGCGTCATGCCGGTGGCGGCCAAAGTGCCAGGCACCGATGGCGAAAAGATGTCCAAGAGCTACGACAATACCATTGAAATCTTTGAACCGCTCAAGCCGCAGCGGAAAAAAATCATGCGAATCACCACCGATTCGCGACCGATGGAAGATCCCAAAGATCCCGATTCGGACCACTTGTATCAACTCTATTCGCTATTCGCCAGCGACGCAGACCGTGAAGCCATGGCCGCCAAATATCGCCAAGGTGGGTTCGGTTACGGCGAAGTCAAGAAGGCCGTGGCCGATGCTTCGGAAGCCTATTTCAATGAAGCTCGTGAAAAACGAGAAGCCTTGGCGGCGGACACCAAAAAAGTTGCCGAAATCTTGGGTGACGGCGCCGCGAGAGCTCGGAAGAAGGCAGCCGAAGTTTTGCTGCGAGCCCAACAGGCGTGTGGCGTCAAGTAATTCAAGAATCACGGCGAATCAAATCGGTACCGACCCTATGAACGTCATTGGAATTGGAACGGATATTGTCGAGATCGCTCGGATCCAAGGCATGGTCCAGCGACACGGCGAACTCTTTGTGCAACGAGTTTACACGCAGCATGAAATTGACTACTGCAGTTCCAAGAAGATGGCCATGCAGCACTACGCCGGTCGCTGGGCTGCCAAAGAAGCTGTGCTGAAAGCGCTAGGAACCGGTTGGATTCGAGGCATCAGTTGGCGAGATGTCGAAGTCTACAGTCATCCGGGCGGCAAGCCGTCGATTCGCTTGGCCGGTGGTGCCAGGACCGTGTGTGAAAAAATGGGAATTGGCGAAATTTTTATTTCCATTTCGCATTGCCGCACCAACGCCACGGCATATGCGCTGGCCGTTGGTCCGGGCAACCGCGAACCAGACGAAGCGATCGAAGAATAATCGACTGTAACGTTCCGAATCGCGCGAATGACAAGTCTACGATTCGCTACCAGAGTCTGATTCGGCCAACATGAATTCGTCATTGTCAGCCAAGTCGGTCGAAGTCGCTTCGCTTCGACCTAATACTCGATCGTAAATATGGTTGATGCGTTCTCCCAGTCGTTCCCAGCTTAGTTCGCGAGCTCGACGCAACGCGTTGCCGGTCATGGCATCGTAATCTTCGTTGGACAAGTGATACAAGTCGTGCAACGCTGACGCCAAATCTTGAACAACCTGTTGCGGCGATTCGACAGGAACTTTGATTCCACAAGCCGAAGTGACTATGTCTTTCGCTCCTTGATGATCCAGGCAAACAATGGGCAGGCCCACTTCCAAAGCCTGAAACAGAGCGGATCCCGTGGTGTCTCGTAAACTGGTAAAAACCAAGGCATGAGCGGAGGCAAAATGAAGTCTCGCTTCGGCCGGTTGTAATGCCCCCAACCACCGAATGTGTTGGGCTAAACCGAGTTGATTCGACATGGATTGCCATCTGGCTTGCTGCGAACCTTGACCGATCACCGTCAACTCGAACGGCAGGGAACCTTTTTGGCGAGCCAGGCTACGCAACAATAAAGGAAACGCCTTCCATGCTTCCAGTTGACCCGACCACAACAAGCGAAGTGTGCTGCGATCGGACCGTTCTGGAACGCCATCTTCCGGTGAACAACCGGCTTCAAAAAACTGTTCTACCGGTCGTCCAGCCATGCGGCTCAGATCGGCTTGATTGGTCGAATTCGCCGCAATCACCACCTTGGCGACTCGCAATGCGTGGAACACTCGGCGACTGGTTCGCATCTGTAATGAGTTGATTAGGCTGCGGCACCATTCGCCGATACCTTTCCATCCGCCCAGACAAAACGTAAACCGCACTGGCAAATTCTGCGTTCCGCCGACGGGGCCCCAAATAAATGGGATCTTCAGTTTCCAGCCGTAGCCAGGTTCGCGATAACCGCAATAGCCAACCTGATGTACCAAATCAAATTGATGTTGCTGATGCAATCGCTTGGCAATTCGTTGAGCTCGCAAATGCCAAAAGTGATATGACAAATAGAAGCAACCAGGAACCTGCATCAGCAGCCATTCCAACCGTAGCGTTCGCACATAAAAAAAATGTAAGCCTGCGACCGGTCCGTGCTGCGAGAGATACCGTTCTATATCGCTGGAATACTGCAGTTCGCAAATTACCCAAGTATCGCAATACTTTGCAGATTGAACCGCGCGATTCCAGCCGACTCCTGGTTCGGAGTTCATGCCTGGATGACACGCATACGAGATCTGAAGTACTCGGCTGCGACGGCTTGCATGTGTATTCACGGTGGATATTTCGAACGAGGCCCTAAAGAACAAATCTACTCTTTAGAGTAATCGTTCTATCTTATCGCCGGTAGGCCAAACTGAAGTTTCTGATCACCAGCGACCTACCCGAGTCCACTCTTATGGAGAAACTGGTTCCAGAATCACAGTTCTCAAATCCATCAAAAAACCGTGAATCGGTCCCGCTGACTGAATGGTTCCCTGACACTTGCCGCCGGGCAGTTCAATAGTTCCCATCGAAACCCAATCATAGCTGTCCCATCCGCCCGTACTTTTCATCTGCCCCACCAGTGTGTTGCCGCCAATTGTCAACGCCACGTGGTTTCCCGCAGTGTCGTCCGGGCACGCAGCATCAAAGTAGACTCGGTATTTGCCGGCCTTCGGGACGTCCAACTGCCAGACTGCTCGATCCGCTTCGTTCGCCCAATAGCCAAGGTTTCGATACTGCGTTTCAAACACTAAATTCGGGCCATAGATTTCGGCATGAATGGCAAACAATCGAATCGAACCGTCGTCTCGCACGGGCGCTACCTGTGGCTGATTTCCTACAAACTCCTTGCGAGCACCTTTCTGTTGTTGCACAAAGTGGATAACGTTGGCCAATTCGTCTGGCTGGAGTTGTTGTTCGAACCCTTCCGGCATGTACGACGCACCGGACGCGATCAGTTCTTCCAGTTCGTTCCGGAATACAGTCGTCGTCTTGCCGTCTGCCGAACGCAACGTAATTCCATTTCCGGCTTCGGCCACAACCATGCCGGAAACCTGACTGCCATTATTAAGCACGGCCACGTAATTCAAGAATCGATCTTCCACGGCGTTGTTCGGATCCAAAATGGCAGTGGTCAATGCCGCAACAGATTTGTCTGTCAGTGCGGTCAGATCGGGGCCCACGGAAAATCCTTCGCCACCCAGCTGATGACAAGTGACGCAATGTTTTTGAAACAATTGGCGGCCTTGGTCTAAATTTGCTGCTGCTGGCATCGCCTGAATATATCGAGTCACCAAGGTTTTGCGGTCAGAATCACCTTGGCGCTGCAACAACCGGTTCGCTCGTTCACGAACATCGTCATCGGGATACAACTGCAGTTTTTGTCGATGACGAGGTCCAATTTGATTGCCGTCCAGTTTCTTGGCTTCCACCGCATCTAACAATAGATCTGTGGAACTCCGACGCGACAGCAGCTGATCCAAAATAACATCCTTCAGCACTGGAGAATGTGAACGCCACTGGTCCCAAATCATCTCGATCGTTTCCGACCGAGTCGACGTCAGCAAGCGACGCACACCAACTTTCTGCACTTCCAGCGGCATTGCGGTGGCCACTAATTTTTGCAATTCGGGCGAATCAGGCCGAGCCCATTCGGCAATTAATTCCGCCGCCGCAACTCGAATCGCATCCTCTGCACCAGCATCCGCTACCACGTTGTTCGCCTGCACAAACAAAGGGGCCAGCATTTTCATAACCGGATCGGTGTCCGAGTCATTCCACTGAGCATCCTGCATCGCACGCAGGACATTGGCAGCCACCTGCAAACGCGATGGCAGCGATTCCTGCAGGTGATTCAAACGTCCAACACCTCGCGCCACCGCCTCCGGTTGCTGCATGCGAACGGCCATGGGCAAGAGCTTTGCAAGCAGCTCAACTCGCGACTCATCCACCGCTCGATCCACCACCGCGCCAATGTTGTCGGCGGAAACCGACGACAACACCGCCGTCTGAAGATAATCAGAACGACTGACGCCGCTGAGCGAAACGAGAACAGACGCTGCCAATTCACGATGCAAATATCCAGCACTGTACGCAACTTGCATTCCCAGCAAGCTGTCGGCGAGATGATCCGCTGACGCGACATCGTCGTTGTTTTCTAACAGTTGCTGCGAACGATAAACCAACGCGTTTTGAACGACCGTGTTTTTCGAAAGCTGTGATTCGGCAATGCGAAGCCCATGAATCGCTACCTTGGCGTCTAATTCTCGAATCGCCATGGCCAACACGTTGTCACTCAATTTGCCAAACGAATCTATACAAGGCGTGCACTGCCGCGGCCGGATGCTGATTCGGTTGCGGTTTTCACAATCAACTCCGTCAAACGCTCCACCACCGACTGATCATTCGCCATAACAAAAGTTGCTGAGCGGTGTCGCGGTGCCAACCGCTGGAACTGGCTAGTTGGTCAACCAATTGCGCCGAAGTTAATTCGCTTAGCTTCTGCCATTTTCTGGCCGGCCGCAGTGTGCTGGAGATTCGATAGATACGTCCGAGATCGTCACCCGCGCGCAGATTCACTTGTTTTTGCCAAAACTCCGGAATCCATTCGGGATGTTCAATCACCAGCCGATACATGTCGCACACCCAAACCGCGCCATCGGGGCCGGTGCGAACCATGACGGGACGACTCCAGTTATCCGTAGACGCCAAAAATTCCGATTGCTGTTCTGTAGTGGACCGTTCGCTTCGAAACGAAACGCCTTGCTGCGTCATGATTTCTCGATGCACCATGTTGTGCACCGGCTCGCAAACATAGACAAAGGATTCTTCGGCCGCATGCAACAAGACATCTCGATACACCATCGGACTGCACGCCGACGTAAACCGGTTCGCTCGATCAAAATCATTGAAACGAGGCTGCAAGGGACTGGCGGGAAAGATGGGTGCCGCGCCGGGTTGGTTCGAAATTTCTCGATGCACAGACGGCACAGCCAGAAACGGATTGCGTTTCAGATATTGGTCTTCCAGAACGTAATGCCAAACGGGCGAACTGTTATTTCCGCCGAACCAGTTGCCCCAACTATCTGACGCTCGACCATACTGCGTCTGCCCCGAAACCAATTCCATTTGGCCCGAATCAGGACGAATGCGCACGTCATGCCCACTTAGATTCAGCTCTTGGCCAGTTTTCACGGATCGAATCGTCCCGCCGCTATCGCCATTGGCCAAATAGATCCAGCCGTCCACGCCCCAATGCAACCCGTTGATGCGATGCTGCTGATTCCCTTCTCGAAAACCTTGAAACAAAACTTCGCGTTTGTCGGCTTGGCCGTCGCCGTTGGTGTCTTCGGCATAGAACAGATCCGGGGCGGCCGTGACCAGAACGCCATTTCGCCACACCTTGATTCCGCTGGGAAAGCCCACGTTGTCCAAGAACAGCGTGCTCCGATCGTATTTGCCGTCACCATCCGTATCCTCTAAGTAACGAATGCGTCCGCCCGGCTTTCCTTGGCCGTCCATGCCGTTCGGGTAGTCTCGCATTTCCGCCACCCACAGCTTGCCGTCGGCGCTCCAGTCCAGAGCCACGGGATCTTCCAGAAGTGGTTCACAAGCCACTAACTCTACCTTCAGTCCAGCGGGAACCACCATAGACGCCAGCGCTTCTTCTGGAGATTTGGGGCCGGCAAACGGAGTCGATTCGCGTTCGTCCTTTAGTTCC
>JAWKTK010000005.1:0-368445 GCA_041399205.1 Pirellulaceae bacterium
GTGGAAATGGGGTTTTGCAATTTTCGCAATCCAAGATCACTAGAATATGCAGCGACCATCGCCGCGTGAACTCGACGCCCGTCAGCGAAATCGGGATCTGTCCTTGCGAGCTCGACTTGTTCAGGTTGCGAGCCAGAAATGTCACTCGGTTTTCATCCATGTTGATCAGGCGGCGGTTCGATGAACACACACCAATCGTGTTCAGAAATCGACGTTTTGAATTCAGCCCAGTCGGTTTCATTTCGAAGCGGTTCACACGTTCCGCCGAAATCCAATTCGTTTCGGCGCCGCAAGCGTCAGCCGGCAGATCTCGCTACCGGTTGCAACGGCACATCGAAGCAAAACCCAACATCAAATCTCGCCGACTACGGGTCTCTTGAACAGAGCATTTGAGCATCGGCGATTCCGCTCAAATAGAAACCTCACAACCAGCCGCCAAATCCAAACAAGTGGAGACACCGCCGGCCGGTCTCGCGATGTCAAATGCTTAGTGGTTATGTGCCGCTAATGAGCGACGCTGAGAGTATTTGCGAAGGTCTCCAGATTGAACCTGCTTTGTTTTCCTTTGCCGGGGATTGCAAACACCACCCTGTCAAACGCCGGGCCGAAATCAGTGAGTGCATTTTTAGCTGTGTTTGATGCGATTGCAGGATCACCTCCAAATGCGCCGCACCCCCACGCTCCAAGCAGGACATTTGCGATTCCAACGTCGCTGGCAATTGCTAATACGTTTCTCCATCGGCGTTCAAAACATTGTTTGAGCAATGATGCATCGCCCGAATTGGCGAGGTAGGGCTTTGAATTTGGGGCGGGCGCAGTCACTACGGATGATAGAAACGGGGTTTCGAGCAAATCGCCAGTCCCGCGAGTCTTAAAGAACGGCACTGCGGGACTGTATATCGCATAATCCGTGTAGAGTAGCGAAGACTGATTGCGGTTTGCGTCGTAGTATTCCATATGGCGGATGAGCGTCGGATACAAAGCGGAGCATCTGCATAAATCTTCTTCTTGCGCCTTGGCGCCATTCAGAAATCCCCCGCCCGGGTTTCGTGCAGACGCGAAATTCAAAAGCAAGACTGGGCCCGACTTCGCCATTGTCTGGGCAATCGTCTGAGTGGTGCCATTGACAACCTCGATCGTGGGCTGGGTGCCGGACGGAAGTCGCTCTCGGAGCGCAGTCAATTGGTCAGGAGTGTAGATACGGGAGCCGTCGAGTGACGATTGAATGTACGGTTGGATCGCCACTTCGTGTCCGTTTGCGAAGTACACGCCACGATCAATGAGATCGAGTACGTCTTTGGCGTGTTGCTTGAGTGACATTTCAATTCTCGGTCAGATATTCAGCAGGCATTTGAATCTTGGAGAGACACGGAGGGACACTGGGGTGGCAAACAGGTTCGCGGTGCCGCTGGGGTGGCAAATAACGAATAACAAACTATTCCAAATGTCGCGAAGCGGAACGGCGGGATAGTTTGTCCGTTGAGCTGAGACGCTTCGCTGGGCGGTATGCGGATTTTAGACCAGCACGCCGCCCGAACATGTGTTGATTCTACCGCGGCGAGCGGGCTTGGGGCAAGTTAGATTTGCGAATGCGATCGCGATTCACAGCGTTCTTCCCGTGGCAATGCCGAAATTGCGGCGGAGGGATGGGATGTAGGCAGCAACGAACCGATTCGTCGACGGTGTTCGCAAGATCTATTGGGTGGAAATGGGGTTTGCAATTTTCGCAATCCAAGATCACTAGAATATGCGGCGACCATCGCCGCGTGAACTCGACGCCCGTCAGCGAAATCGGGATCTGTCCTTGCGAGCTCGACTTGTTCAGGTTGCGAGCCAAATGTCACTCGGTTTTCATCCATGTTGATCAGGCGGCGGTTCGGTAGACACACGCAATCGTGTTCAGAAATCGACGTTTACAATTCAGCCAGTCCGGTTTCATTTCGAAGCGGTTCGTTCCGCCGAAATCCAATTCGTTTCGGCGCTTCGCAAGCGTCAGCCGGCAGATCTCACTACCGGTTGCAACGGCACATCGAAGCAAACCCAACATCAAATCTCGCCGACTACGGGTCTCTTGAACAAGGCATTTGAGCATCGGCGATTCCGCTCCAAATAGAAACCTCACAACCAGCCGCCAAATCCAAACAAGTGGAGACACCGCCGTGGCCAGTCTCGCGATGTCAAATGCTTAGTGGTTATTTTGCGTCGTTCCTGTCGGCGGTTGTGAGGCCCGCAGTTTGTCCCGAACATCCATTAGTATCTTACCAAGTTTGTTTTGCCCCGTTCCATCAGCACCCGCACCCCAGTAGTAGTCCCCTCGGGCATTCTCAACCAGTTCTTCGTCGGCCGTGTCGAAGTCGCTGCCGAATGTCGGGGTGTGTTTCGAATTTACGTGTTACGGCTCGATACTTGATCGAGTCTTTTGCTCTTCTTCAATCGTCACGTAGCGTATACTTCGTAGATCGCCCTAGGCCTTTGGCGTCACCGGGAGTTCGAGCACGTTGAATCGCCGCTTCGTGTTCGGTGCCAGCGAACTTCTGAGCCTGGAGTAATGTTCGACCGTTCGCCAATAGATGCCATCGAGTTCGAACCCGTGCGACGAGAAGTTGCAAAAGTCTCCGTATTCATCTGTCCGACTGCCAGTAAAATCGTCATCCAGTAGGATCGCGATCGGCAATTCCCGGTTGAAGTAGGTCAGTTAGATGGCCGTGGTAAATTGGCAAATTGATTTGGGGCGGGTATTGTTGTTGCGGATTCGTTGAGAACCATTGTGCAAGTGTGACATGGATTGAAAGACGAAGTGGCGAAAATAGAGGCGAATCTTGGTCCCACATCAATCGTCGACTGCTGAACTTTGCGAACCATGGAACACTTGGCAAGATAGCTCCTGAATCTGATCGACCGAAAAAGCGAGCATCATCAGCATGGCGAACACAACCGACAGGTTTTCTTCGCCATGACCGAAGCCAATGCTCAATTGATATCCCTTGATTCTTGAGCGTATTAAACGTTTCGTTTTTCGATCTTCCATCGACTCGGCCACCACGCACGAAATGGAAAGCGTTTTCTTCATCGATTTTCAGATCGGTGACCCAACTAAAGCGAGCGATCTGGTCGCCTTGTTCGTTGTGTTCAACGTACCAAAAAATTGACGACGACATTCGAGTTACTTTGATTCAAAGCCAAGTTGTGCATGAAATGAATTTCGCACCATAAATTTCGCTGGGGATCATGCCAATGCATGATCTCCATCCGACGTTCGCTTTCCGCCAGGTCCACTTGTTTCATGAGATAGGCGTGATCATCCGGCTTGCATCCCAAAATAAAATGCATATACAACTTTCGCAACAGTCGAATGTGCGGCGCATTGCTGGCCAAACCGTCTTCGACCACGATTAGCTTCAAATGAGGATGTTCCTCGCGAATTTTCTCTAGCAAACGCTTGGAGGCATTTCGTTCGCAATCGTTTTTGGATTCGCCATCTTGCTTGACAATAGGTTCTGGAGCCAACGGAATCACCTGTCGCTGATCCGGATGCACGAGAACGGCTCCTAACATTTGATGGTAGTAGGTAACTTGACCATTCGCATGTTGTCGTTGCAGACAAGAAGGACAATGAACTTTTTTCGACGAATAGTATTCGGTTCCGTCTAGCGAGAGCAAATAAGCTCCTTGGTGAAAGGCGAATTGCCGAAGGATACCGGACTGCTGCACGCTGCGAAAAACATCACGAAACAATGGTCGCAGCGAGTCGGGATCAATCGGATCGAGGATTTCTCGCATCCGCGTGTCGCTGGGAACGTTTTCGATATGATAGATGTTTTTCATGTTCTGATCATGGCGACGATCTTGGAAAGCCAATAGCGACGGATCTTTCAAAGAGAACAACGCAACACCCGACATCAAGGCATCTGCTATGGAATAGGTCGAATCGCCCTTGCGATGATCCGAAATTCGCTGCGCAGCTTGATGGATCGTCTGCATCAATGGATCGAAGGAAACTCGTTTTCGCGTTCATAAGTTTGACATGGCGGACCTCGATAAGAGAAAGCCGCGAAGCCCTTCGCGATGTGAGAAAATCAAGTCCAGGAATGATAGGGGCAAAACATCGCACCGCCAACCTCGCTGCCATTGACAGCATCAAAAAATGCCAGCTCAGCTAGCTGCCCAAAAAGCCGAGAAAAAAGCCACTTCGTTCAGCCGCCGGGAATTGCTGGTCGTCAATTTTTTGCGGTACGTCGAACACAACGAACAAGGTGATCGGGTAGCTTGTTTCAGTTGGGTAACGGACTTGAGCATCAACGAAGACAATGCTTTGCATTTGGTGCGAGGTGGCCGAGCTCGCTGGAAGATCGAAAACGAAACGTTTAACACGCTCAAGAATCAAGGATATCAATTCGAGCACAATTTCGGTCATGGCGAAGAGAACCTGTCGGTTGTGTTCGCCATGCTGATGATGCTCGCTTTTTCGGTCGATCAGATTCAGGAGCTATCTTGCCAAGTGTTTCAAGCGGTTCGCAAAAGGTTCAGCAGTCGACGTTTGATGTGGGATCACATTCGCTCTCATTTTCGCCACTTCGTCTTTCAATCCATGTCACACTTGCACTTTCCGTTCTGTTGAATGAATCCGCGACAAATTTACCGCCCAAATCAATTAGCCAATTTGTCACGGCCACCTAACTGACCTACTTCAACCGGGAATTACTGAAGTTGAACTAATGGCAAAAAGCGAATTACCGCCACACCCCAAAGTTGGCCCAAATAAATCATGCATTTTTGCATGCTTTACTGCTTGCCTTAATACATTACGGCCGACCGTTTCCCTGAGCCAAGTTCCTTGCGGAAGAAGGAGAGTCAACGTGCCGACCAAGACAAAGCGAAATACCAAGGCGGTCGAGGCCACTGAAATCAGAGGACTTCACGGTGTTCGCATTGTCACCATCGGCGGCGAATCGAAGCAGATTGCGGTACAAACTTGGCATGGCACGCGAAGTGTTCGGACGGTTGGTCAACGTGTCAGTTCGTGCAGTCGCGACGATTGAATCAGCCAGAAGAAGGTGGACAAGCTTCAACGAAACTATGTAGAAGTCAAACGCCTTTGCGACTCGTTGAGCGAGGTAGTAGATTCGTCGTCGCTTGGCGAATGGTTCGATACTCCGAACGATGCTTTTGGTGGATCGAAGCCAGTTGGGCATTATTGAACGAGGCGAGATTGATCGGCTTTGGGAAATGTTTATCGTCTCAGGTCAGGGATGCCCGGTTAAACCAATCGCAAACCCAACACAAACGGCAGCGCGGCACCCAGAGATCGTCGTTCGTATTCGCACGATGGCCAAATGACACCAGACAACTTGCGATGCCGGCGACAATGCGATTGCTCGCCACCATGATGAACTCGATACTCATGGCGGTGTTCACGGGGACACCATCGGCGCAAACGCTTTCCGCCGAATGCTCGGCTCCGGCAATTCTGATTCTTTTTCGCACCAAACGGCTGGCAATGCGCGAATTGGCACCTTACTTGTTGGGCGCGGTGGACTGTGCGATATTGGAACCCGGATGGACTTCAATTGCCAACCATGTTTGTTTCGGTTCGGCAAGACTGTTGGAATTCAATTGCGAACCATTCGGTACGGCAAGACTATTAGCAAGATGGGCGAGTGACACATGCAGCCAGCCATTGATCTTCGCAGCGAAGAATTGCGTACGTCTGCAGCAAGGTGATTATGGTCGTGAAACCGTGTTTGGAGATGACCCGCGTCCATGGCTCGACATTGGATTGACCAAGGTGGCGAATGCCTGCATTTGGTGGATCTGGATGGTGCTCGAGACGGTTCGCTGATCAACGAACAGGCAATTCGCAATATCTTGGCGGCGGTCGGCGTCCCGTGCGAACTGGGCGGTGGAATTCGTGACGAACAAGCCATCCAACGTTTGTTAGATCTCGGGCTCCACTCGGCTGGTGCTGGGGACCAAGGCCTTAAAGAACCCGAATGGTTCGCCTTGATGGCCGAAAAATATCCGCACAAACTGGTCCTGGGAATTGACGCCAATGGATTCGTGGCCACTGGACGGTTGGCTGGAAACCAGTGAAACTCAAGCCACCGAGCTGGCTCAACAGTTTCTAAACTGCCCATTGATGCCATTGTCTACACGGATATCGCTCGCGATGGCATGCTAAACGGCCCCAATATTCCGGCCATGCAAGAAATGAAACGAGCCGTTTCCTGCCCTGTTGTGGCGTCGGGTGGCGTTTCCTGTCGACAGATATCAAGCCTAGCCAACGCGGGATTGGATGCATGCATTGTGGGACGAGCACTCTACGACGATAAAGTAGAACTGGCTGATCTCGTTGCCATTGGAAAAGACGCGAACACGAGCTCTTAAACTAGACTAGAAACACATGACGAGCAGAGGTGGCGGGATTCATTACTTCGGGATTCTGATGCAGAAATAGCCATGGCAGAAATCTTCGACGCAAAAATCGATTCGAAACGTTGTCTTCTGCGGTCACGGTTCGGCTGGAAAAACAGCTCTGATTGATCAGTTGCTTGTCAATTCCGGCGGCCCAAGTCAGGTCGGCCCAGCGTGGACGAAGGCACCAGCTTTTGTGATTTCGATCCAGAAGAAAAGCATCAAACATTCCATTGAAGACACTATCCTTAAAAAATTTCTACAAAGGTGACATTCGCTTCAATGTCATTGATACGCCAGGCTATCCGATTTCATCGGCCAAACCATCAGTGCAATGTACGGAGTAGACACCGCTGCGATTGTCATTAACGCCCATGCCGGAATCGAAGTGAATACCCGCCGAGTCTTCCAAGAAGCCGGCAAAGCGGGTCTGGAGACGCATCATTGTTATCAACAAGATGGATGATGAAAACGTCAACTTTGAAGACCTAGTTGGCAGCATTCAAGAGCTATGGGGAAGCGCATGCGTGCCGCTCACCGTACCGATCGGCCATGGACATGATCTAAAGGGCGTCGTAAATACGCTGGTGCAGAATTCGGACACAACTGGCCCTAATTGATCGAATTCGATTCGCGAACTCATTGATCGAATCGATCATTGAAGTTGATGAAGCCGTGATGGAACGATACTTCGAAGGAACGCCTCCACCGAAGAACTTTCGCAACTCATGGTCAAAGCCATCGCACAAGGAAGTTTGATTCCGATACTTTGCTGTTCGGCCAAGAACAATATCGGATTGGACGAGGTGGTCGATGCCATGACCATGTGCTGCTTACCTCCCGATGTCGTCGCCAGGACAGGACGCCAGGAAGTGAAGCGGTGAAGATTGGATTCAATGCCGACGGTCTACTGATTGCCGAGTTTTCAAGACGCGTATTGATCCCTTTGTCCGGCTCAACTACATTCGCGTCTTCAGCGGAACCATGAAAAAGACGATCATGTAGAAGCCAGTACCGCTCGCAAGGGCATCAAACTAGGACCGCTGCTGGACGTTCAGGCAGACGAGACTTCGCCGGTGGACTCAGCCGGCCCCGGAACATTGTGGCAATTGCCGAAATATGGACGACCTGCACACCGGCAGCAGTCTGGGGAAATTCGCGCTGAGAAATTCCCTTCCCAGCATGGTTGGCTTGGCGGTGAGCCCAAAAATCGAGGTGACGAAGCCAAGCTTTCCGGCCTTTGGCCAAAGTAACCGAAGATCCCACGTTTCATTTGGAACGAGACCCGCAGACCAAAGAACTGGTCATGACAGGCATGAGCGAATTGCATCTGGGCATGATCAAAGAACGGTTGGCTCGGCGAGACAAACTGGAACTGGAAACCAAAGAACCCAAGATTCCTTATCGAGAAACCATTCAGATACCCGCCGATAAGCATCGGCACAAGAAGCAGTCTGGTGGACGAGGCCAATTCAGGGGAAGTTCATATTCATATGTATCCCTTGCCACGAGGAACAGAGATTTCCGAATTCTTGACGAAAGCTCGCTTCCCTTCGCTGAAAGAACACCACTACGACGAAAAGAATAATTTCTTGTGGGTTGATTCCATTGTCGGTGGTTCGATCCCCGGAAACTTCCTGCCGGCCATCGAAAAAGGGTTCAAAGAACGGTTGGCACGAGGTGTCATCGCCGGCTACCAAATTCAAAACGTCTGCGTGGACGTCCACTTTGGCAAGCACCACCCCGTGGATAGTTCTGAAGCGGCGTTCGAGACAACGCTTCTATGGCGTTTCGCAATGTCTTCCAACAAGCAAAGCCCAGTCTGTTGGAACCGATTGTCTCGTTACAAGTTTCCGTTCCGGAAGATCATGTCGGTGACGTGTACAGCGATATGTCAGGTCGTCGAGGCCGAGTTCTTGGCAGTGACTCCATGGGCGGTGGCATGCAAATGGTCAAAGCCGAAGCACCGCTGTCGGAAATCACCACGTACGCTCGCAGTCTTTCCAGTTATGACGGGAGGGGGCAGGGGAGCTTTACCATGGAATTCAGCCATTATGATGTTGTCCCCGGCAATATTCAGCAATCCTCTCCAAAGCCAAGCTGGAAGAGGAAAGACGAAGGCTGGCCAGCGACAGCTGAACATGGCTTGAAAACACCAACAAGGTGCCGGATCGGGCGAACCAAGGCTTCTTGGCCCCTTTGCCATTGGCTCTTCCGAGCCAAATAGACCGAATAAATCGTAATAGTGCGAATTGTCGAATTAACTCCATTTGATTAATTCGCTAAATTACGTACCATTCCAAGCGTTAGTTCTTTGGCTATTCTCTCTATTCGGAAGAGTCATTCTATGTGTTCGAATGTTATCCTGTTCTCGCTAGTTCGCTCGTTTGGCGGCTGCATCTGTTGACTGCGGGCAAACCGGGCAAACTTTGTTTGTTGGCGAAGCAGTTTGTTTCGCCGTCTGAAGGAGAATTGCGTCATTCGCAACGACGCTTCAGGATATGATCACGAGAACCAACCCGCAGCATCCGACTTTCATCTGAAAGAGCAACTCCCCGAGCTGACCAATCGCATTGTCGGGAAACGTATCCTTGCATTGGAACCATCAATCATTTGGGGCATTGCGGCTCTGCAAGCTACGACGTGGTGGTTTCCATCATTGAATGCAAAATCATCTTTCCGGGCTATCAGAAACGAGAAAAAATTGCATCTGGGCAATATCACGTATCATGTTGGCGACCTGATCGACGGACTGCACGACAAACTCACCACTCAGATTGCTCATAAAAGCAACATGACGATCGAGTGCGTCGAGAATTAGATCCGTGTGACATTGCGGATATTGATTACAAGCCAAAGCACAAGCAATTGCAATTCGCTTCCTGGAACGCATTCCTCATTTGCGAGAAACGTTGGCTACCGATGTGCAAGCGTCATTGATGGCGACCCGGCATGCACTAGTCGAGACGAAGTGATCTTCTGCTATCTGGTTTGGAAGCGATCACCATATACCGAGTGTACTGAACTTCGTCAGCTGGACGTGCCCTTCATTCCCAGGATGATGACCGAAAGATGATATCCTTAAACCAGGATCGATATTCATCCCGGTGCTACCATTAGCGAATTATTTCTTCATTGATCACGGGACAGGCGTTGTCATTAGCGAAACGTGCGAAATTGGCAGCACGTCAAAGCTGTATCAGGTGTGACGCTGGGCGCGTGAGGCTTTGCGACCGATGGCGATGGAAACTTGGTTCGTGGTGGTGTCAAACGGCATCCGACGATTCAGGATCGAGTGGTCATTTATACGAACGCAACGGTATTGGGCGGCGACAATTATCGGCCACGACGCGGTCATCGGTTCCAGCGTCTGGATCACTCGTAGCGTCGATCCACACCACGGTCATCCTCGAAAAGCCCAAGCTACAGTGCGCGGCTGAAGAACCGGAAATGGACGCCATTAACTTTCGCATCTAATTGCATTCCGTTCCGTTTATTCACTTGGAAAATCGTCGCACATCGGCGAGCGATCGACGCCAAACAGACCACGCCACACCGCCCAATGCCCATTCGGCTCGTCCCGGTCGAAACCGAACAACGTCGAATTCTCACGCAAACGAAAAACGCCTCGCAACATACGGTTAACTCGCATTACAGGAACTTGCTGCCTCTGATTCGACTTGGCGTCAACAATTTGGCAGACGATGCGGACAATCTGCTTCGACCAGAATCAAATCGAAGGCACGGAAGATTTAGTTCGCAACGAAATTTTGTGCGGCGAATAGGACTGCAGTCGACATTCTCCATCAAACGCATGACTCGCTTCCGCCGGTTCTGCGACGAGGCGATCCGTTTCCAAAGATGGCCAGGTCCTTCCATTGCGGAGTGCAAATATTGCATGCGTGCGTTGTTCCAATTCTTGCGTGTAGCTTTCCGCTCGAGCGGCGGCAAGACAGCCCAATTCGGTACACACTATCCATGCTGGTTGCCGACGTCTGATTCCTTGCTGACTTCGACCGGTTCGTCAAGAACGAAATGCGTCTGGAGTTTCCAGCGTATCAGACGAAGTCATTACCTCCGGCGGTCGCAGCCGAACTGGCTGGCGACAATCCAATCGACGCTCAGCCAGTTCAGCAGTTCCAGTTGCCCGCTTCGGTTCCAGTTGTCGTAACTGTTGGTAAAAGCGTAATCAGCCGACGGAATGGAGGACGCGTCCTGCAGCGTGGCCCATTTTTCGAGCCAAGGGTATCGCGATTTTCACCGTCCGAAAATCCCATTCGACGCATTCAGCCATACGACGATCCGAAGTAGTCGACGCCCAATTCGCCGGATACACCACTCGGTCCGCATTTCGAAATATCCGCTGCGGCGGACCATCGCTTTGGACAAATCGGTTAGAACCGTGTTGCCAGTCAGCACCTTGTAGGTCGACCGATATCGGCAGCGAAACATTGGCCGCAACCACGTCGATTACCAGCAACAGCAGCAACAGTATCTGGCAGTGCCGGAGTTTCCAGCGTATCCGACACATGGCAGAAGTAAACTCATGATCAACGAATGCAACATGGCCATTAGCATTCCATCAGCGCTGCCTTGCCATCGAAGCGGACCGAATAAGGAATCACCCGCCGTGCCCTGCAACAAAGCGACGATTCTGCTTTGATTCGCCCATACGGCAATTGCACCGATCCCAGACACGCCAGCCAAACCGCTCAAAAAAGTCTTATCGGAGTAGAGCAGCATCGGACGTGATTCGCTCGCAGGAGGCTTTCCCCGCCGCCAAGCAAAGCACCAAGGTGACCGCCACCATCAATTTTTCCGGGGTAACGAAACTGCTGCCATCCGGGCACCAAGCACGACATGATCCAATAGATCCCGCTACCGGCTCCCACCAGCCAGTCTTGTTGCCTTGCAAGGTTCACTTCAGTTTGCTAACCAACCGATTCCGTAGAAGCCCAGCGACGCCAACAGGCAAAACAGGGCAATCGAAGCTAGGACGGCGCAAAGGGGATCTGATCCTTGTCAAAGATCCAACCACCAAGTTCCCAAGACAAACGCAATGCATCCCATATACAACGACGACGACCAAGCGTGACATTCCGCCGGAATCGGCTCCCGAATCCAACGCTGGTTCACAGGGTAGAGATTCGGCCCGAAATTAGGCCACAGAAATTCGGCCCGGCATACGGCCCAGCTTCAAAGCGGTATTGAGCCAGACGATGATATTCGAATTCTTCGGGATGTTCGAACCACTTCAGCCAAATCGATATCCCGGTATCCTTGTTCGAACCTCTGCTGGGATGCGACACAGCTGGGGATCACTTGCACTGCCGACAGGAAGCACAAATCAACGGGATACCACCAAGACCATGCGCCAGTAAAAGACCGAACCGAGATAAGCAAAATGGCCGAGTTAGCAAACGCGACGATCACGACCAAAAGCGAAAAAAACGCCAACTGAGGATCACCGCTGGAGCCATCAGTGACAACCACGCGGCCAGTCGCATCGTTCTTGACCACGGAAATTTATCGTTTGGAATCCACCCATCGGCCGCGACCAACGGTAACCAAGTTGCGGCGACCAAGAAAACGGCGTTGCTGGTTTGTGCAAGACGAAGCCGCTGAACGCATAAACAAGTCCGACCGCCATTGATGTTGTCGATCGACATCCGAATCGCAGCAGCCGCCAAACAAGCGGTTCCGCTGCAAGCGACAATGTGCAGCAATAGATATAGATTTGAAGCTTGCACATCGGAAAGTGGCAACATAAAAATCAATTTGCCAGGGTAAAGACGGCTGTGGTGCCATCAGCCACAACCGAGTTCCCAAACCTTCATTGCAGGTTCCATAACGGAATTCCATCGGCCCAAGCCTGACGAAGGTAGCTATACTGCAAGGAAATAGAAAGTGCCCCGCATCGCCTGAAAGCGATAAGACGACTGCCGCAAACTTCCGGACCAAAACACGACGCGACAATCAGAAATGTAACAACCACCGCGTTTGAAGCAGACACGACCAGACGTAAATGAAACACGTGATTTCATTTGCCAGTTCCACCATCGGCATTGCGGTGCGGTAATTGCGTTTCTGCCAGAAAACGCGATTCGTCATTGGAAACTACGATCGTCGCAACACTGCCAGTTGAGCTCGTGCCTGCTGGACCAACTTTCTCTGGTTTCCAGCAATTCGTCCGTGTACCGGCCGCTTCATCGCTTCGGACAGGGCGATTGTCAATCGAGTTTTATCCAGCTTTTCGGCCAGAACACATCGCTGAGTGAGCAAGAAACAGTGTCATCCGCCACCTGCACCAAAACCACCGTCAACATAGTAGCGATTTGTCTTGCCGTCGGTCGTGACGTTCGGAGTTCGCCGAATCCCCATTGACCAATCATTGGACTATGACCAGACCCAATGCCCAGCTCGCCATCATACAACGGCACGGCCACAAACTTGGCTTCTTGATCCAAGGCTGTTGATTCGGGCGTTACCACTACACATTTAAGCTGAGCCATCTGGTACTGTCTCCAACGGTTCGGTCGAAATAACGCCTAGTTCTTTTCTTGCATCTTCTTGGCTTGCGCCTCGGCCTGTTCGATCGAACCGACATACATGAAGGCCTGTTCTGGCAAATGATCCCACTTGCCGTCGCAAATTTCTTCAAAACTTCGGATCATTGTCTTCCAGCGGCGTAATTTCACCCGCCTTGCCAGTAAAGACTTCCGCCACCAAGAACGGTTGAGACAAGAAGCGTTCAATTCAAACGACTCGATGCACAATCAACTTGTCTTCTTCGCTCAGCAGCGTTCATCCCAGAATCGCGATGATCATCTTGAATTCTCGGTAACGCTGCAGCGTCGTTTGGACTCGACGAGCAATCGTGTAATGACGTTCACCCACGTACTGCGGATCAAAATTCGACTGGACGAAGCCAAAGGATCGATGGCCGGATAGAATACCTTTTTCCGAAATCGGTACGTTCCAGATAAATGAACGCGTCCAACTGGCCAAACGCGGTGGCAGGTGCCAGGTCCGTTGGATCGTCCATGGAACGTAAACCGCTTGAACGGATGTAATAGCCCTTGTTGGTCAAGTAATTCGTTCCTGCAAGGCACCCATTTCCGTCGCCAACGTCGGCTGGTAACCCACAGCCGACGGCATTCGACCCAGCAAAGCAGATACTTCACTACCTGCCTGCGAGAACCGGAAAATGTTATCCACAAACAACAGCGTGTCTTTTCCCGTGGTATCGCGGAAATATTCCGCCATGGTCAAGGCCGACAGAGCAACTCGCAAACGAGAGCCCGGCGGTTCGTTCATCTGGCCGAACACCATGCAGGTTTGTTCGATAACCTTACGGCCAGTTTGACCGATTTCCGTTTCCTGCATTTCCAACCACAAGTCGGTACCTTCACGAGTTCGTTCACCGACACCCGCGAAAACAGAATAACCACCGTGTGACGACGCGATACGATCAATTCGGTCAGAATCACCGTCTTGCCCAGACCGGCACCACCGAACAATCCCGCCTTACCACCTCGCACAAACGGAGTCAAAAGATCGACAGCCTTGATCCCCGTTTCGAACAATTCGGTAGAAGTTGACAGGTCTTCCAAGCGAGGTGCTTGGCGGTGAATGGGCCAACGGTCGTCGGCATGCACTTCACCTCGTCCATCAATCGGATTACCGAGCATGTTGAATACCACGACCCAAAGTGGCATCACCCACCGGCACGGAAAGCGGAGCCCCGGTATCCACACAGTCCTGACCGCGAACCATACCATCCGTTCCACCCAATGCCACGCAGCGAGCTCGACCGCCGCCTAAGTGCTGCTGAACTTCTCCGGTCAGATCCAGAGCAACGCCTTTTTCATTGCTGGAAATCTTCACCGCGTTGTAAATAGCCGGCAAGGAATCTTCGGGAAATTGTGCGTCGAATGTCGACCCAATCACCTGGGTAACTTTGCCCACGTTTTGGTGTGCCTGTTGCCATGAATCAACTTTCCTTCGGTATGTTTTTGCTGACGGCCCCACGACCATCAACCAACTAGTGAATTCAACTTATAGTTTTCGAAAATTGCGGAACCCTACTTATTCAGAAACTCCACACCACCAATGATTTCCATGATTTCGCCAGTAATCTGCGATTGACGAGCCCGGTTGTAGGTCATCGAAAGCTGGCCGATAAGTTCGCCGGCTTTCCGTAGCCGACTTCATATTTTCCATCGAGCAATCTGTTCGCTGACCGCGAATCCAAGAAACACTTGAACAATTTCACCTTGAAGCTCGCCGGAACCACCTCTTCCAGAATGCTTTCCGCCGACGGCAGGAATTCATAAGTCGAATCCGAAGATTCGCTTCATTTGATTCGCTTGCCACATCAATCGAACCCAAGGGTAAAGCGTTTCGACAACGGGGCGTTGTTTCGAAATGCTTTCGAACAGTGGCACAACATCCAAGCGTTAAGCTTGCAGAAATAAACGCTTCCAAATAACGATCCGCCAATTCGTTGACTTCATCAAAAGTGACTTTGTCTTCGAGCTGCTGATAACTACGGTCACGCTGTCACCTTGCGATACTTAAAGCCGAAATGCCTCGTTTGCCAGACAATTCCAGTTCGCATGACGGAATCTGTTCTTGTTTCTTCCAACGAGTTAGCCCCAGTCGCTGGACGTTACCGTTGTATCCACCACAAAGGCCACGGTTGGCGGTTAAAACCAACAACAAACCACTCTTTGGTTCATTGCGGGGCTCTAGCAACGGGTGACTTACCTCCAATCCGGCATTGGACAAATCGGTCACAACCTTGGTAATGCGATCGGTGTATGCCGTTGCGGCCGCCACTTGCGATCCATGGCCTTCTTAAACCGCGCGTAGTTGCAATCAACTCCATCGTTCGCGTGATCTTGCGAATATTGCGAATCGACTTGCGTCGCTTATCTAGCTCGAGCTTTGACATTACCTTGGACCTAACCGTATATCGGAGAGTAATCAGGATACAAACGAACCGTCAAATACTACTTGAACGAGGCGTTGAAGCTGTCAATCAAGACCGAACTTTCGCTTCGGTCGCGTCGTCCATTTCCTTTTTTGGATGCCAGTTCGTCCCACAAGTCTTGATGCTTCAAATGGACAGAATTCCAGGAATTCCTTTTCCCAACGTTGTACATCGGAAACAGGAATTTTATCAAAAATCCTTCACGTGCCGCGTAAATACCCAGCACTTGATCAATCACGTTCAGCGGCTGGAATTGGGGTTGCTTCCGGCAATTCCATGCGGTAACCTCGATCCAACTGCGACTGCGTGGCGGCGCCAAATCAGTACCCAGCTGAGCAAACGCTTCCAATTCACGAAACGCTGCCAAATCGAGTCGCAAACCGCCGGCAACTTTCTTCATGGCCTTAATTTTGAGCCGCACCACCCACTCAGAAACCGAAATACCGGCGTTCATAGCGGGACGAATACCGGCAAAGAACAAGTCGGGTTGCAGATAGATCTGGCCATCGGTGATCGAAATCACGTTTGTGGGAATATAGGCAAAACTTCACCTTCCAACGTTTCAATGATCGGTAATGACGTCAACGAACCGCCACCCAACTCGGCCGACAACTTGGACGATCGCTCCAGCAAACGACTATGGCAATAGAACACGTCACCAGGATAAACTACGACCTGGAGGTCGACGCATCAACAACGACAGCCTGGCGATAAGCAGCCGCTTGTTTCGAAAGATCGTCATAGACGATCCATGCATGTTCACCCTTGTACATGAAGTATTCGGCCATCGCCGTTCCGGCGTAGGGTGCAATGTACTGCAGCGGAGCAGAGGCAGCGGCACCCGACACAATGACCGTCGTGTACTCCATAACGCTAATTCTTGCAGTGTCTTCACCACGCCGGCCACCGAAGAATCCTTCTGGCCCACCGCCATAAAAGCCGACTGCACCTGAATTCTTCTGATTCAAAATGGCGTCAATGGCAACGGCGGTCTTACCTGTCTTGCGGTCGCCAATAATCAATTCCCGCTGGCCTCGACCAATCCGGCGTCATCGCATCAATGGCCTTCAGGCCCGTCTGCAACGGCTCGTGAACCGGCTGACGTTCGGCAACACCGAGCATGCCCAATGTTTCGACAAAGCGATCTTCCGATGCATTAATTGGGCCCATGCCATCCAACGGATTACCCAGCGGATCGACGACTCGACCAACCGCGTCTCCAACCGGAACCGAAAGCAGTTTGCCCAAACTACGAACTTCGTCGCCTTCGTTGATCTTGAGATAATCTCCCAAGATAATGACACCGACGCTGTTTTCTTCAAGTTAAACGCCAGTCGATCGTTCCACCTGGGAATTCGACCATTTCGCCGGCCATGACGTTGGAAAGCCCGTAGACTCGAGCGATACCGTCGCCCACTTCCAAAACGGTACCAACCTCGCGAACGTCGACACGGTCTTGATACTGTTCAATCTCGGTCTGAATCACAGAATGTTCGTCATTAAATTTCATCGAAAATCCCAAACCTCAAATGAAATTCAGCTACCAGAAACGAATTTGTCCGCCGCTTCTCGCAACTGTTGTATGGTTTTTGAAAGTGCTCTACGACGAAGATTAGAAAACTTAGTGACACTGCCGTCGTACACCGTATCACCACTCGAACAACCAGTCCGCCAATCACCGCCGGATCAACTCGTTGTTCGATTTCTACCCATCCGTACCAATCATCTGCCGAGCTCGATCCGCAACCTGAGCTGCCAATTCGGGACTCATCGCTTCCGCCGTCGTTACCACAGCTGTGGCACGATTGCGGATTCGATTCAGTTCGTCTCGAGCAGCCGACGATTTCCCGAAGACAATCCAGTCGACCATGTTGTGCGACCACCTTCAAGAGGTCAGCAATTCGTTGGATACTCGTCCACCAAACTCGGTCCAACATGCCTTGCTTGTCCTCGACGGAGACTCGAGGCGAAGCCAACGCTTCTTCAAACTGAGGATGACGGCTCAGAACGGTCCACAAATTCTGAATATTCGCCAACCGCTTCGTCTGCTCGCCCCGCCTTCTCGGCAGCTCGCAATAAGCCACCGCGTAGATGGAACCGAGCTTCGCGGTCAACATCAAACGAATGCGTCTTGGTTTCACTCGCAGCCATATTGAACTACCTTGGTCCTATCGGAAGTGTCTAATTCTTGCTGGGAAATTTTTCCAACGCTTCCGAAATCAGCTTGGCCTGATCCTCTGACGAAAGCTGCCGATTGACAATTCGACCAGCTAACGACACGGCGGTGTCTACGCTTTTTCCGGCCAACGGCTGCAGAGCAGAATCCCGAGCGGCATCGATTGCTCGTAATGCTCGCTCCTTTTCCTGTTCCGCCGCCTGTTGTCCTTCCGACAGCAATTGCGGCTTTAATGGTTTCCGCATCTCGGCGACTTCGTCCAGCATTTGCTTGACTTGGTCGCCGTGCCAGAAACTGCGTCTGATGTTCAGCCAACAACCGCTTGGCTTCTTCATTGCTTGCTGAGCCGCCGCCGCAATGTTATCAGCGACGGACTTTTCACGAGCATCCAGGGCCTCGGAAATCGGCCCCCAAGCAAACTTCCACAGAATGGCCATCAACACCAGGAACACAATCGCCGTGACAATTGCCAAGTCAGGATCAATTCAAGCGGATTATTGAGTCCACCTTCACCATGCGAATCACCGCCATGGGGATCAGCGTGACCGTGGTCATCGACATGTTCTGCCGAAACTTCCGTGAGAAACTTCGGCTACGCCATCTTCTGCAGCACGAGCAAAGGAACAAGCCAAGATTGCGGCAAGCCTAGACTAATCACGAAGATTCGCGTTTGAACCATGGTCAACCTTTCCGGAAATCGAATCCATTCGGCCTAAATTTAAAAGCATCCGTCGACCGTTGCTAGATCTTTCCGAACCAAGCAACCAACGCAAAAGAAGGTCCTTGCAACTTCGATCAGAGCTGCCGCAATAATCATGGCCGTCTGAATGTTGCTGGCCACTTCTGGCTGTCGAGCCATGCTTTCGACAGCAGACGAACAATTCGACCAATTCCGAATCCAGCGCTGACAAAACAAGGCCAGCACCGAAGGCCGAACTAAACGTAATCAACGATCGAGGACCTTCTTCCTGTGCCAGCAACGGACTTGCTGCAGCCAAGACAAAAAGAACCATTGCAAAAGTCTTTAACCATTTAGCCACTTACGTGTCTCCTGTGAAAATTCGAGCATTCGTCCCATCGTCTAGTGAGGATGAACGGCCGCCCCGATGAACAATGCGGAAAGAAATGTAAAAATGTAAGCTTGGAGAAACGCTACGAAGAGCTCAAGAAGACTCAGCGCCGCCGCTCCAAACACACTTGGAATACTCACCAACCAAAACAACCCGTCCGAGTAGGAATCAGCCGAACCAACATAGGCCACCGCACCTACAAAACCAACGAGTACTGCTAACACTAAATGCCCGGCAGCCATATTTGCAAGCAAACGAACTGCCAACACGAAATGCTTAATAAACAGGCCCAGAACTTCGATCGCAAAGACCATTGGCTTAATAAAGATCGCCATGGGGCCAGGCAGATCCATATGCGGTATTTGCGCTTTCCAAAACCCGACAACTCCCAACTTTTTCATGCCCGAACCAACGACAACGCAGAAGGTGGAAAATGCCAACGCACCTGTTGTCGCGATCGCTCCCGTCGGCGAACCTAGCCAAGGAACCATGCCCAGCAAATTGCAGGCAAGCACAAAAAAGAAAAGAGTCCATAGGAAAGGCACAAAACGATCCGCATCGTGATGACCGATCGCAGGCCGCGCCACTTGGTCTCGTATAAACAACAGCATCGACTCCAAAAGATTCGCCAAACGTCCTTTGGGAAGTCGACCGTTCTTGATTCGCATCGAAAAAGCAATAAAAACCAGTGCAATCAGCACGGCAGCTACAACTTCCAGCACCATGTAACGCGTAGGTCGAAGATCAAGCGGTGCAATCAAACCCAATCCGGTCGGATCAGATGCAAAAGCCAGCGGTTCGCCTTCGTAAAACACAGGCAGTTCAAGATGCCCGCCATGATCTGGCGCTAGAAACCTAGGCACATGGAAGCTGGTCGAATCCTTCACGTGGTCGATCAGATGGTTCGGATCCAGTGGATCGTGTCTTTCTGCCATAGACCTAAACTACCCTTCCAGACGACGTATTTACGCGAGGAATACCGGCGAGAACAATCAACGTTTCGAACGCCAACCCAACAAAATAGGAGAGCAAGAGATAAATCAAGAATCCGTAACTCAGCTGAGAAGCGCCAGCTCCTGAACAAACAGGCAAACCAGCAACAACCCAACCACTCGAACTACCATCCCCAAACCAAATTGCATCATCGACTTCTGTGGACCGGAGCAAAACACACCTAGTCCAATGGAAATCACCGACGTAAGCCAAGCGGAGAACACCGCGGTCAGTGCCGCCGCAACTCCGACCATTCCAAACCTAGCTGTCGCAAAGCAGCAAAATAGCCCTGCCAGTACAAACGTCAACAACGTCCACAACAACAGCTGCCGAAAGGTTCCCAACGAATCAATTCGCGATAAAAGATTATCATTCGCGTTCAACGTCGCGTACCTTATCTTTCTTCGCCACGTGTCGCGACGAATTTCGCTCGGACTGCTTCACTATTCTCAACAAGCCCATACCACCAAGCCACATACCAAATGCAAGGCCCAGCAACGTGAACAGCGGGACAATTCCCAACCGCTGATCCAGGTAATAGCCCATCAACAGAGGTATTACCATCTGCAGGCAAACACCCGTTATCCGATATGCCCATTGATAACCAATCGCTACTTTCGACCGGTCATCATCGGAGTCAACCACAACAGCGTCTCGCTAAAAAAACCAGCAGCAGGACGACTTTCATGTTCGCCGTTCTTCACGCCAAAGTGCTCGTCGCGATTATTTTCGAAAAATTTATCGGAAGAGATTTGCAGGGTCAACCGACGCTGGGGCGAATTCGTGCTTTTTTTCACAAAGTATTTCGATCGGCCATTTCGAGAGGGGATTCGCCGGTTTTCGTCAAATGGCTAGAAAGCCGAATCATCACCCACGCACGCGTGCCAACTCCAAACAGACCGCCACTTTCTAGTGGTGAGCACTTTGCGTTTTTCGGTAGGTTTTTGTAAAATCGCTGGAGTCACAATCGACAGGTTTGGACTGTTTTGACCCGTTGATCTCGTTGCAGGCGATTGCTAACCCTTGTTGACACCATGGAAGCCGCTTGTTCGATTGTGATAGACCCGCCGGAGCATCGCCAGTGGTGCTCCACACCCATTAGACTCAGAAATGCCAGCTGCCCAGCTTCGTGCTTTGCGAACGCACAGATGTTTTGCTAGTCGAAGCAGACAGGAACAGAAGGGCAGGCAATGGACGCCGACCTTGGCAGGACTTTTGCAATACCGGAGGTATAGTCCGTTGATTACTGCTGCATCATTAAAAGAACATACTTCGAAGGATCTGGCTCAGATTGCCAAGAAGCGAGGCATATCAGGGTGGCATTCGATGAGAAAGGCGGATTTGATTAAGGCAATTGTTCGAGATGAAAAAAAGGCCTCTGCGTCGAATGGCTCAAAAGCAAAGGCAGCCACCAGCCGAAAGAAAGCGGCTCCCGCAGCAAAAGCTCGACGCGTCAAAGCCACCGAAGCCACCAAGAAGCCGCAGAACACTCGAGTGTCTCGTCAATTGCAGCGTGCCCATCAAGAGCGAGAACAACTGAAGGATCTCTCCAAGACGTCTCCCGCCCAACCGAATTCCACAAAGACCGGGCGAGACCGATTGGTGCTGTTGGTGCGAGACGCCTATTGGCTGCACGCTCATTGGGAATTGACCGACCGAAGTATTCGACGAGCTCGGGCTGCGATGGCCGAACATTGGCACACCGCCAAGCCGATTTTGCGCATCTTCCAAGTGGCGACGGACGTGGCGAACATGGCCGTCGAAAGTCATCTGCGAGACATCGAAATTCACGGTGGCGTGAACAACTGGTACATCGACGTTGCGAATCCACCCAATGGCTATCGAGTAGAACTGGGCTATCGGGCTGCCAACGATCGATTCCATGTGATCGCTCGTAGCAATTCCGTCACGACTCCGACTCCAGGTAGCAGTGACGCCATCGACGAAAACTGGCAAGACGTTGCCGAGAATTGCGAAAAGATCTTTGCCATGAGCACCACGACGATGGATTCCGACGGCACGATTGCGCCAAGTGATATCCAAGAACTGTTCGAAGAGCGCTTACGCCGACCCATGGGATCTCCCATGGGCAATCGATTTGGCGTGTCGGATCTGGACGTTCGTGAAAACGATTTCCAATTGCATGTGGATGCGGAAATGATCATTTACGGAAAGACCCATTCGGATGCCCATGTTACACTCGGTTCCGAACCCATTCGCTTACGTCCTGATGGAACCTTTACCGTTCGGCTGAGCATGCCTGATCGGCGACAAGTTTTGCCAGTGGTGGCCAGCAGCCGAGACGGCGTGAAACAACAGACGATTGTCTTGGCCGTCGAACGCAACACCAAAGTCATGGAACCGTTTGTACGCGACGCCAACGAACAATAGCGGCAAACATTTTTCGAATGTTCATCACAAAACACGCGGCATTCCGTCGCGTGTTTTTTTTCGCCATTTATGCCGGAATAAGCAGACAATCGTCCGCAAGCGCAAAGAAGCGGCAACGCTGCGGGTCGAATGAAAACTGCACACTTCGTGTATCGCGGGCCAAAACTCCCGACGGTTGGCTGGCAACAAAATGCTGATTGTCATAGCAAACCAGCACCCAATCCGCATCCGTCGTGTGCTGGACGCGAACCACGGTTCCTAGATCGCCCGCCTTGAGCACAATCGCATCCGCTTCGATTCCCAACCACGCCGGACCCGCAAAATCGTATCGATTCGGCAGCGAAATCTGCATTCGACCGAAGGAAAATAAATCGCCTGACAATTCGCCCAACAAGAAATTCATTTCGGGCCGGCAAAACGCAGCCACAAAGCGATTTGACGGTTGCCGCAACAATTCTTGGTACGAACCGATTTGTTGCAGCCGACCACTGCGCATGACCAAGATGCGATCCGCCACGAATCGCACATCGTCCATCACATGCGAAACGAACAACGTGGTCACCGCATGTTCGGCAGTGAGATCCGCAATTTGCAACAGCGAATCTCGTTTGGTCAACGCGTCCAAATTGGAAACAGGTTCGTCGAACAAATAAACTTGCGGCCGCTGTGTTAGACAACGCGCCAACGCGGTGCGTTGCCGTTCGCCGCCGGATAGCTGATGCGGATAACGCTCCAAGACATCTTGCAATTGCAGCCGGCGAATCAAGCGTTGGAAATCGTCCGCTGACGCTGCGGAGTCGCGATTCGCACTGAGGATATTTTCGGCACAAGTCATATGCGGAAACAGGGCGAAGTCCTGAAACACCATGCCGACATGTCGATCGGCTGGCCGCACATTGAGAACGCTGCGGCCATCAAATTGAATATCGCCCGAAGTGGGTTGCTCCAGACCGGCGACCAACCTTAACAAGGTCGATTTACCACTGCCAGACGGACCGACCACGCCAACAACTTCGCCCGCATGAATTTGGGCCGACAGTTCTTCCACCGCCAACGCTTTGCCAAACCGCTTGGAAACGTTATCCAGATGGATTGCAGTCATGCCGATTCCTTGAATTCCATTCGCTGTTCACGGGCACTATTTGGCCGTCCAGCCGCCGTCCACCGTCACTAGGCTGCCGACCATGTAGTTGGCGGCGTCGCTCGATAGCAACATGGCTGCCCCTTGGATTTCGTGCAGTTCGCCCCACCGTTCCAGCGCCACCGCGCCGATGATGTCTCGTTTGGCCTGCGGCGTTTCGGCAATGGGAATGTTCATTTCGGTCAAGAACGGACCGGGACAGATGGCGTTCACATTGATTCCAAAGGGAGCCAGTTCCAGAGCCAACGCTCGAGTCATCTGGACCACCGCTCCTTTGCTGCTGCAATACGGCGTTCGATCCGCCAGCCCTACTATCCCCAATGTACTGGCGACATTGATGATTTTCCCCGAACCTTGAATCTTCATTTGCGGCACCACCGCCTGACAGCCCAGCCAGACACCATCGACGTTGATCTGTTGCACTTGCCGAAATTGTTCGAACGAAAGTTGGTCAATCGGACCTCGGATATTGATCCCTGCGTTGTTGACCAAAACGTCGATTCGATTCCAGCGCTGCATCACTTGTCGAACGACATCAGGCCAAGCAGTCGAGTCGCTGACATCGGCGGTAATGCCCAAGCTTTCGACGACATATTCGGCGGCGATTTCCCGAGCTGCCGAAGTGACTTGATCTGCCGTACGACTGACCAGCGCCACGTTGGCTCCGGCGGACGCCAAGCCGGCAGCCATAGCCAGTCCCAACCCTTTAGAACCACCGGTAACGATCGCGGTCCGGCCGGTAAGATCAAACAGCTTTGTTCCAGGTAGTTTCATTGGTTTGCATCTTTCCGCAACGCAGTTCTGTCCGCCTGAAGGCGACTTGTCAGTTTGTTCTGGAAACGCGTTTGCGTAATTCGTTCATGGCGGCTGACATCGCTTGACTGCATTTGGCGAATTCGTCCACCGATTTCGCTCGATCACTTTGCACGTAATCCAGAATGTGGCGTTCGGCTTGAACAAATTCGCCGGCGATATCGGCTACTTCGGCAGCAATCTCCAGTGGAATCGATGTCACACCATTAGCGTCACCGTGCAGCAATTCGCCCGAATTCACCGTCAACCCGCCCACTCGCACCGGCAGCCCGACGTGTAAAATATGGCAATAGGCATGCGAACAAATCGTGCTGCCGGTGAAAACGGGATAGCCCAGCGCACGCACTTGTTCTAAATCTCGTCCACCGCCCGACGTAATCAAGCCGGTCGAACCGAAGGCCTTGTATGTGGAGCACATGACTTCGCCAAAGGTTGCTCCCACGGCCGAATCATCCAAATCTTGAAAGACCACCACGGCAGGCCCATCCAGAGTTTCAAACAACCGCAACTGCTGCTCCAAACTGCCGTAGGCGTCTCCGGCACGCGGAGGTTGATCGGAACGAAACGCCGCCGTGGCTGCAAAACCGACCATCGGTGTCATTTCCGGAAATGCGGATTGAATCCGCTGGTCCATGAAACCATCGTTTCTGGGCCGCACGTCAAACAGTTCAATCACGTTGCAAATGGTCGGCGTATCAAACTGCCGAAGTTTATCGAGCGTTTCTGTGGAAAGACCCATTGAATGTGCTCCTCGCTGACATCATCACATTAGTGTGCGACGTAGGTTTCGTTCATAACCATTGAAATTCGGCGACGTGCTACGGTTCATAGCCAAGATTCGGCGACAACCAGCGTTCCATTTCTCGTAGCGGCATTCCTTTTCGTTTGGCGTAGCTTTCCACCTGGTCTCGAGAAACCCGGTCCACCGCAAAATACCTCGCTTCCGGATGCGCAAAATACAAACCGCTGACACTGGCCGCCGGATACATGGCGTAGCTTTCGGTCAGACTGACACCCACTTGTCGCTCGGCATCCAGCAACCGGAACAGCGTTCCCTTCTCCGTATGATCAGGGCAAGCGGGATAGCCGTGCGCCGGCCGGATGCCTCGGTATTTTTCGCCAATCAGGTCATCATTGTTAAATGCGTCGGCCGTTTCATAACCCCAAGCCACTCGAGCTTCACGATGCAGGTATTCCGCGAACGCTTCGGCCAAACGATCGGCAATGGCTTTGACCATAATGGCGTTATAGTCATCGTTTTGCTGTTCATAACGATGTACGAATTCGTCGCAACCGATGCCGGTGGTAACGGCAAACGCGCCGATGTAATCGTGTCGCCCGGAATCTAGCGGTGCGATGTAGTCCGCCAGCGAACGAAAATCCTTTTGTCCTTGACGTTCCCATTGCTGACGCAGCATGTGGAAACGAGCAACTTCGTTAGACCGGCTTTCGTCTTCAAACACGATCACGTCATCTGCGTCGGACGCTGCGGGCCAAAATCCGAACACACCATTGGCGTGCAGACGTTTTTCGTGGATCGCTTGTTCCAGAATTCGCTGGGCATCGGCAAACAGTTTTTTAGCTTCTTCACCGTAGGTCGCGTCTTGCAAGATCTTGGGATACTTGACCTTCATTTCCCAAGACAGAAAGAAGGGCGACCAATCGATCAAGGGCACTAACGCTTCCAGCGGAAGGCTGGATACCAGCTTGGTTCCCAGAAACGCGGGCTTATCAATTTGTACCGAATTCCAATCGGTGGCGAACCGTCGTTCCAGTGCTTCCGCATACGGCACCAATTTGACTTGTCGCTGTCGATACGAATCGACCAATTGCTGTTGTAACGCCCGGTTTTCCTTCACAAATGCATCTTTGTTATCGGGATTGATCAACCGATCGACCACGCCGACACACCGTGACGCGTCCAACACATGCACGGTGGGCTGGCTGTAGGCAGGCGCAATTTTGACGGCCGTGTGCTTGGCGCTGGTCGTCGCGCCGCCAATCAATAGCGGAACCTGCATGCCTTGTCGCTCCATTTCGCTGGCCACGTGTGCCATCTGATCCAGACTCGGCGTGATCAAGCCGGACAGGCCAATCACATCCACGCCTTCCTTGGCCGCGGTTTCCAAAATCTTTTCGCACGGCACCATAACGCCCAGGTCAATCACTTCGTAACTGTTGCAGCCCAGCACCACGCCGACAATGTTTTTGCCAATGTCGTGAACGTCGCCTTTGACGGTAGCCAGCAAGATCTTGCCTCGAGCCGCCTGATCTTGCGTGCCGGCTTCCATTCGTTCTTGCTCCATGTACGGCAACAAATAAGCGACCGCCTTCTTCATGACGCGAGCAGATTTCACCACTTGCGGCAGAAACATTTTGCCTTCGCCAAACAAGTCACCAACTTTGGACATTCCATCCATCAAAGGGCCTTCAATGACTTGCAAACAGCGGTCGAATTTCTGCCGAGCTTCCTCGGTGTCCTCTTCGATAAACCGGTCAATTCCCTTGATTAACGCATAGCTCAGCCGTTCCGAAACAGACGCTTCTCGCCAAGCAAGATCTTCGACGGCCTTGTTCCCTTTCGGTCCTTCACCGTTTCCGCGAATTCCAACATACGATCCGTCGCGTCGGGACGCCGGTTCAGCAACACGTCTTCTACTCGTTCCAGCATCTCGGGCGGAATGTTTTCATAAACCTCCAACTGCCCGGCATTGACAATGCCCATGTCCAAACCGGCTTTCACCGCGTGATATAAGAACGCGGAATGCATGGCTTCACGAACCACATCATTCCCGCGGAACGAAAAGGAAATATTGCTCACGCCACCAGAAATTTTGGCACCCGGACAGACTTGTTTGATCTTCCGAGTTGCTTCAATGAAGTTGACGGCGTAGTTATCGTGTTCTGAAATCCCGGTAGCCACGGTCAAGATATTGGGATCAAAAATGATATCTTGCGGCGGAAAATTCAGGTCTTGTGTCAAAATATCGAACGCTCGTTTGCAGACTTCTACTTTGTGGTCGGTTTCCACGGCTTGGCCATGTTCATCAAACGCCATGACCACCACCGCAGCGCCGTAGCGGCGAACCAATTTCGCTCGTTCCCGAAATTCATCTTCGCCATCTTTCAAACTGATCGAATTCACGATGGCCTTGCCCTGCACACACTTGAGCCCCGCTTCGATAATCTCCCATTTGGAACTATCAATCATCACGGGAACGCTACTGATGTCGCGTTCGCCGGCAATCAAGTTCAAGTACTTGGTCATGGCCTGCACGCCGTCCAACAGAGCGTCGTCCATGTTGATGTCGATGACGCTGGCGCCGTTGGCCACTTGTTCTCGAGCTACTTCGACCGCTTCTTCAAATTCGCCGTTACGGATAAGCCGAGCAAACTTGCGCGAACCGGTGACATTGGTCCGTTCACCCACGTTGATGAAGTTAGTGTCAGGTCGCAGCGTTAAGGGTAGGGTACCACTGAGCCGAGTGTACGGTTCCACGGTGCTGCGGCGATGCGGCTTGATTTTGCGAACGGCATCACAAATGGCGCGAATGTGATCCGGTCCCGTTCCGCAACAGCCACCGACAATATTCAGCCAGCCGTTGGAAGCGAATTCGGCCATTTGTTCGCCCATTTGCTTAGGCGTCAAATCGTATGCGCCCATTTCGTTCGGCAAGCCAGCATTGGGATGACAGCTGATATAGCAGCCGTAATTTGCGACAGTTCCGAAATATAAGGTCGCATCAATTTGGGGCCCAGCCATGCAGTTCATGCCGACGCTTAGCAGTGGAATGTGCGAAATGGAATTCCACATTGCTTCTACCGATTGGCTGGAGACAAACGTGACTCCGCCTTCATTGAAAGTGGTAGAAACCATAATGGGAACTCGTTGGCCCGTCTCTTCAAAGTAGCGTTCCGCAGCGAAGAGGCACGCCTTCAGATTCAGAGTGTCGATGACCGTTTCCGGTAGCAAGATATCAACGCCACCTTCTACCAGTCCTTTCACTTGCTGATAGTAAGACTCCATCAGCATGTCAAAGGTTGCATTCCGAAAGCTGGCATCCTCTACGTCGGTGGAAATGGCTGTTTGTTTGGCGGTGGGGCCGATAGAGCCGGCCACAAAGCGAGGTTTATCGGGCGTGCGTTCGTTAAATTCGTCCACGGCTTTTCTGGCGCAGGCGACAGCTGCCATGTTAATTTCGCGCACAATATCGCCGCTGAGCTTGAATTCTTCGACACCCACGGGACTGGCGCCAAACGTGTTGGTGGTGACAATATCCGCGCCCGCCTCTAAATACTTGCGATGGATTTCAGTCACAGATTGAGGTTGCGTCAGGCACAGAATATCGACAAAGTTCGACAAGTCAGCCGGATGATCCGCAAACCGTTCGCCTCGCATATCCTGATCGGTCAGCTTGAGCGCTTGCACCATGGTTCCCATGGCACCGTCCAAGATCAAAATCCGATCGGACATGAGGTCACGTAACTGTTGGTCTACTTTGCTTGATTCGCAATAAAGCATGCTAATGATTTTCTCGCGTAACAGAACTTTTTGAATAACACGGAAACCGTGGCCTAGCGAGTGCGTTAATTTTCGCTTCCATGACGCACCATCGTGCCGGAGTCCGAAAGACGATTACTCTAATTGAAGAATTTCACCCCTGCGACCCGCAAAAACGACTTCCCACCATCATAGCCAAAACACCACCGCTGAATTACAAGCCTGCTGGAATGGGACACAATTGACCGCCTAAATCGCTTGAACCGGACAAACAAACAGATAGAACGCACACGCCAGGCAATATGCAAAGCTTAGCAAAGTTGAAAATCCGCTTCAAACCTCAAGGTTTCCCTAATCACTTCCCGATACAAAGGTAGCAAGTTCATCCTGAACCCCCGGCCCGATAGCTTAACTAGCACAGTCAGTACTGGATAGAGACCATGATCATGGACGCGCGTCACGGCTCCCGCTCGCACACGTCAAGTTCGCGAACGCGTACGGCTTACTTTCCCATCCCGGACGTATCGGAACTCCAAACGTCAATGGAACCGATTGCGGAACAGGCCGATTCGACGGTCACATCCACTGTCGATGATTCGAGTCGTTCGCAAGGACCAGCCGGTGGGTCGAAACGCGAGCACCGGCCGAGCCCGACGATCGTTCGCGAACCAAGTCGAGACACCTTCAGTACCGACACTGCAAACGAATCGGACGAATCTGCTGTCCGACCAGCGACAACCACCAGCCGAGGTTTCTTTCCGCAGATCAAGTTCTCGAAACTTCCCGTTTGGGGATGGGCAGTTGTGGCTGCCTTTGCGGTTTGGGTTTTCTACCCTTCCAACCGGGGACCCGAAATTGCCAAACCGTCTGGCAAGCCCGCGATAGAAACGGCCCAAGACGCCTTGGCCAATGTGACGTCCGAGCCCATTCAGCGGAAAGTGGAAACGAACGCAACGCCAGTCACGCCATCACCACAGATGGCAGCCACAAAACAGCAAGGTCCATCGCCTTTGATGGACAAGTTGGAAAAAGTGGAGCAAGCCGTTTTAGAAAAGCAGTCGGAACCAGAAGCCGAGTCAGCTACGGCTCAGCAGCCGGAAACATCGGAACCAACGCAAGTTGCAGAATCCGCGGCTGCACCGTCGTTGCCTGCGGACACGAGCGTCGAATTCGGCCTGCAACCACCCAGCAATGGCCAGCCGCTGGAGAATTGGTTCCATGACACATTCCCGTCGGACGCGTCAGGCACAAACCAAGACACCCAATTTCGCCAGACGTCCGCGCCTCGGGACATCCAGGCGTATCGCCCGGAAGACGGAGCATCCGCCGTTGCGAAACCAAGAAACCGGAGCCCCGAATCGTACGTCCACTTCGACGGCAGTGATTTCGGTGCCGAACCAGATTACCAAGCGGCCATGGATCAGTTCGCACAAGATCGCTCGGCCACACAACGCGCCCATACAACCGATTTCGATCCCTACGCTACGCCTGACGAATATGCGACCGGCCAACGTCGCGCTTCGTCTGACTTGGAGGCGAGGCAACCAACGAATTTCGGTCCCACGTATCCCGAGACGGACGTCCGAAACTACGATTTCCCAGAAGATGCGATCTACCGAGTTGTCCGGCAACTTGGTGCTCGTCGCTAACACTGCGTTGCTTCGTTTCCTAACACCTAATCATTCGTTTTAATCGACAGGTTACCATGAGCAATTCCGACCGACTATTCATACGAGCATTCGCCGGGAACCGTCCCAAAACACGCACCGAAGTTGCGGCTGCTCAAGCAATGACACCAGCTGCGCCCGCCAAAAAATCGAACATCATTCGCACGCCGGCTCGTGACACCAGTCGCGCGATTCGCAAGCCCCACTTTATGCAACGCAAAGTGATGGCCAGTTCTGCCGTGACGCCCGAAGTTACCACCACGGAAGCGTCTGCACCGACACTCGCAACGCCGACGCCAATCAATCCGCAATTCCAAACGCTGGCGCAACCCAATACGCAACCGGTTCATGCGGCAACTCACGTTGCAACCAGCCAACCCATGGTCAGCCGACCCAATGCGGCGGTAACTACGCAACCAGCCACGGCTTCCGGCAACGCAAGTACCGGGCTGGTCTCGCCCAAGCCCGTCCGCACCGTTCGGCCGGTAGACCAACAAGCCGTTTCCTACATGCCGACTTCGATTCCGAGCGTATCGCACGCCATTTCGTTTCCGGTCGAGTTATTTTCTATCCCGGACACCAATTCACCATCGGATAGCCAACCAGCGCCGGAGCCAATTGCCGAGTCCAACGAGCTTCGTTTTGATTTGCCAGAAACCAGAATGGCGGTCGAAACAAATTCCAGTGCAGCCGAACCGGTAGATGCCGATCTGCCAGCCGCATCGCTATTGGAAATCTTCAATTCGTCCATTACGACAATGGATGCGGCGTTTCCCGTCCGCGAAAAAACGGCCACTTCGAAAACCAACATTCGCATCGCGCCTACGGCCGCACCGCAGACCGAATCTGGCCCTCATTTCACGATGCCTGCTCCGGAATTTCGCGAACCAGAACCGACGCCGATGGCCGAAGCCCTGGCGCCGTTGGCCAAACCCCAGGCACCGATTTCCCAGCCGATGGCAGAGCCACTGGACCGCACGCTTACCGAAACCAAGCAACCAACCGAACTCGACGCAGACGCGTTTGCAACGCAGCAAGCGGAATTCGACGCACTGCCCGCGTTTGCCTCTGACACCGTTGTGGCACCGCCACCGGAAACGTACGTAGAAGGTTGGATTCCCGCGTGGCAAGTCGAAGCGTTTCGAATTCCTTCCGTCTGTGAACTTGTGCAACAAACGGCCAAGGAAACGCTGAACGAATTGTCCGGTCGACTGATCGCCGCCACGGGTGTAGGACAGAACATCGTCTCCATTCGAAGTGCTTGGCGAGGCGTTGGTCGTACGACAATGACAATCGGTTTGGCAGCTTGGTTGGCTCGAGTTGGCATTCGCACGTGCGTTGTAGACGCGGACTTTGAACATCCTCGACTCGCAAATCAACTTGGCTTGGAAATTGAACAAGGCTGGGAACAAGTCTTGGATCAAGATTGTGATATCGCGGAACTGTGCGTTGTGTCGGCAGAAGACGGCTTTTGCGTCGCACCACTGGCTCAGCCGATGGACGCCAACGAAACCGTAAAAGATGTCATTTGCACCATCTGTGATTCGCTGAGCCGTAATTTTGATCTGGTACTAATCGATTGTGGTCCCGGCGCAGATATTTGGGAACGTCATATCGCGGCAAAACAACTTGGCGTTCTGGCCGTCCAGGATGCTCGTCGCCGTCATCAAGATGAACTAAGTGTGTTGGTCGATACGCTGCAGCGATTGCAGGTACGCATGCTGGGCGTGATCGCAAATTTTGAATCGCTCCAATAGGTAGCTTCGGCCCTGCGTAGCCGACAGTAAGTTTCACTCTTCCTAATGTTATAACAGGAATGCGTCATGTACGAAGAATATTGGCAGTTGGACCGTAAACCGTTTGAAAGCAATGCCGACGCACACTTCTACTACCCCAGCGAATCACATCAAGGCGCTATCCTGAAACTTCGGTACGCAGTGGAAAACAGCAGCGGCTGCGCGCTGATCACCGGCGCTCCAGGACTGGGCAAGACACAAGTAGTCCAAGCGCTGTTGGCTCAACTGCCCGACAACTTGACACCTTGCGTGAATTTGGTCTTTCCGCAGATGCCGGCTGACCAATTGCTGGACTACATTGCAGACGAATTGGCGGGCATTCCTGCCAAGGGCAAGGTAAACAGTATTGAAGAGAGTATTCGTCGGATTCAAAGCACATTGCAAGCGAATTCGGAAGCCGGCAAAAAGGCCGTACTGGTCGTGGACGAAGCCCATCTGATCAGTGACGAAGGTATTTTCGACACGCTTCGACTGCTATTGAATTTTGATACAACCTCACAGTCGAAACTGGCGTTGGTACTGGTTGGTCAAGCGGGAATTCTGCCAATCTTGGATCGGCGTCCGGGCTTGGAAGAACGCATGGTCGTCAAATGCATGCTGCGTCCGCTGACCGAAGATGAAACCGCCAGCTACATTCAGCATCGCTTGGCGCAAGCCGGTGGATCGTCCGACATCTTCGAGCCAGAAGCGATCGAAGCAGTCTTTGGGATTACTCGAGGCTTCCCGCGCAAGATCAATCGTCTCTGTGATCTAGCGTTGCTGGTAGGCTTCGCACAAGAACTTACCGCCATCAATGCCGAACATATTGAATCAGTTTCGGAAGAACTCATTACGGTGGTACCGGAATAACGCAATTCGTTCTTACGATCGAGTTTTGAATCAAATGAATCGGATATTGTCAGATCCATTCAACGCAATTTCTTGCAGAGCCTCATAGGAACTGGAAAGCGAACAATAAATCAAGAATTAAATCACAGTTTTCCTCATCCATTAGCTAACACACTATTGTTGTTAGAATCGGTGGGTCCCTTATAATTGTCGGTTGGCGCGTAACAGTTTTTTTCGAAGCGTTGCGTAGTAGGTGTCGGCCGTTAGTGAAAAGGGGCAATGAAAACTATGGATCGCAGCCGACAGCGGAATTCTCGGATCGAATCACGCAAATTCTTGTCCGTCGAATCATTGGAAGATCGCCGTCTGCTGGTTACCAATGTCATTGCGCCGGTAATCGAACCGTTTCCAGCCGCCCAGATTCGCTTGGCTGGCGGAGCAATCCCTGCAGACGCGGCACACACGTTGTTCGTCACGGAAAGCCTATTTGACGTGACGTCAACCAATGCGGTGCCGGCAAGCCCGAATCAGATCGGCGGATTTGCCTCTGCCGATTATCATTGTACAGACGAAGCGTTCAAGGCCGGCCTGCACGCAGACTGGGATGGCATCACAGCGGTTTACAAAGCCATACTGTCTAGCAACGAAGTGAACGCTCGGGATCGGTTCAGTATCATCGGGCCGGTCTACAACACCAACGGGCAACTGTTGGCCTGGAACCGCAACGACTTCTGGGACGGGCAACTAGAGCATGCCGTTCAATTCGATGCGAATGGTCGCGCAATCACCGGTTCCACCGATGTCTGGACGGGAACGGACGCGTTTGGTCGGTCCACTCAAGCCACCGCCAACAATTGGACCACGGCCCTTAGCGACGCCTCCATTGGCAATGCCACTCGCTCCAACGCCGATTGGCTCTTATCCAACGTCGCTACGGCCGCGGCACCTGGGCGTCTCTATTGCATTTCCATTCCTACCGGCCAACAACTTTCGCCGGGACCATTTGCCGTCATCGATCCGCCGGCCCAAACGAAAGACACCACGCCGACGATTGCATGGGAAGCAGCAGCTAGAGCCGTTCACTATGACGTTACAATTGCTTCCGACGAACTCTGCCAAAAGACATTACAAAGCATTGGAAACGTGACTCAAGATGCCGTCACCACCATTCCACTGCCCACCGGTTCCTACTTTGCGTGTGTTTCTGCGACAAGTGCTTCGGGCGAACAGACGCTGGCCAGCAATTCGCCGTTTGCGTTTGAAATTGTATCCGACATCGCTCAGACACCACCGGTGGCGAATATCGGCGGGCCGTATGTTTCGGACGAAGGTCAAGTCATCATGTTTGACGGCAGCGAGTCCTTCGATCCGCTTGATCCAAACGCTGTCTTGTCCTACGAATGGGATTTTGATTTCGACGGCACGTTTGATCCGTGGTCGCACTACACCGAAAGTCCTGCTCTGTTTTCTCAAGCCGACTTTCCCGCTCGCTTGATTGCCCTACGAGTCACCAATGCCGACGGTATGTCCGATGTCGATTTTACCACGTGGCAAGTCAACGAAACGCCGCCCCACGCCACGTTCTTGGCGCTGCCGGCGCCCAGTTCTGATGGACTGACCATTCAATTCGCACAAGCGTCCAATACCGGCAATCTATCGGAATCGATCGTCAAATGGCATTGGCAGTTCGCCAACTTGGGACAAAGCGACGATCCCAATCCGCAGTACCGCTTTCCCACTTCGGGAATCTATTCCGTTAGCTTGACCGTCACCGACAGCGACGGTTCCGCGTTTACTACCACTCAGTCCGTCTCCGTGACCGATGGGACACCCATCGCGCACGCAGAGTGGCCTACATTTCAGCCGAAGGCGCACCGCTGTTGCTGGACGCCACCGCCACCACGGATCCCAACGATCCGCTAGAGATGCTTCTATTTGAATGGGACTTGAATTACGACGGCAGTACATTTAGGCCCAGCGGTGTGACTGGCATCAGTCCGCAAGTCATGGCGGCGGACAATTTTGCCGCTCGAACCATCGCGAGGCGAACCGCGATTCTCGCGGACTGACGGATATTGCCACCACCACTTGGCAAGTGACCGAAGTTGCTCCACCCGCCGAACGGTGGACGGTGCTGCCGAAATGGCCTGCGAGTGCAATTCACAGACAAGTCTAACACGGGCACAACTTCCGACCGCATCACACGACACTTCTGGAACTTTGGCGGTCTAGGAGCCAGTTCGGCTGCTTCGCCCGTTTTCCAATTCGCCACCGGCGGCACCTATCAAGTGGAGCTGACCGTCACCGATGACGATGGTTCGCGCCAGTTCGGTTCTGCACGAAGTAACGGTCCGTGATTTCGCGCCCCATTGCCAATGCTGGCGGACCGTATGTTTCCGACGAAGGGCAATCGATTCTGCTGGATGCCTCTGGAACAACGGATCCCAACCACGCGAATTCACTGCTCCAGTTTGCCTGGGACCTTAACTACGACGGCACTTTTGGCCCCGAAATTGTCCATGGCGAACGTCCGCTGGCGGTCAGCCAACAAGATTTTGCAGCCCGAGTGATTGCGTTACGAGTGACCGATCCGGCCGGCCTAAGCAATATTGCCACCACAACGTGGGAAGTACGCGAAGTGGCACCGTTCGTGTCGTTCGCGTGGCTGCTGCCCGAAGATTCGGACGGATTGAAAGTCCAGTTCTTTGGCGCGGCCAATACGCTCAATTCGTCCGATACCATTGCCGCTTGGCGTTGGAATTTTGGGGCGGCGGGTGAATCAGCCGATCCGAATCCTGTCATCACCTTTCCTGCCGATGGTTCGTACCAAGTCACGTTAACCGTCATCGATTCTGACGGTTCTTCCGCGTCCATCACGCAAACCGTTGCAGCAGAACGAACCACCAGTGGCCGACGCTGGCGGCCCATACACCATTATGGAAGGGAGCGACCTGCGCTGGACGCTCGGAAATCATCCGACCCGTCCGACGAAACGTTGAGCTTTGCCTGGGACTTGGACAATGACGGCCAATTTGACGACGCCGCGGGCGAATACCCTGTCGTTACTTGGCAGTCGCTTGCAGAAAATACACCGCAAATTGCCGACAGCGGAGTCTACACGATTGGTGTGCAGGTTTCAGATGGACGAGGCGGTGTGGACGGCACCGCCTCGGCTCGACGGAAATCGTCAACGCTTTGCCTGCCATTCTGGAACTGGTTGTGCCGCAGAACATTCAAGTGGGCCAAGCAGTGACGTTTCAAGCAAGTGGTGCCGATCCGGCTGGTGATCAAGACCCGTTGGAATTTGAATGGGAGCTAGGACGTCGAGGTGAAGTGATCACGCAAGGCGCCGTTTCCCAATTCGATTATGTGTTCCATCGAGGCGGACAGTATTGGATCTCGGTAACACTGAAAGATGATGACGGCGTTGTGACAACCGGTTTCCAGATTAACGTCACGGCCAACTTGAATCCACGCTTCCGCAAGCTGCTGCCTAACGCCTCGGACGCTTCGTAACATGACTCGCCGAATCAACGCACAAGAGGGCTTCTTCGTCCGCCGCGTTGCGCGTTATCCTTACGTTTTTCCGTTCGCAAGCGATGATTGCGTCGTCCGTTTGTCGTTAGCCCCAATCAGAAAAACTCGATGGAACACTACACAGACAATCCCGTTCGTCGGCCCGAACCCATCTGGAAACAGCTGCTGCCCTACCTGATAGTGGCTTTCCTAAGAGCTTCAGCTTGGCTCGTTGGATGGGCGTGGCGAGAGCGTTAAGGGCAGGGCAGGGGATGCCGGTCCCGGTGGACCCTCGAGGCGAATGGGCCGATGACGAAAAAACGACCATTCGCATTTTCAGCGAAAATTCTCCGTCCGTGGCGTTTATCACCACCACCAAAGTTCAGATGGGATTTTTCGAACCTACCGCCACCAGCCAAGGTACTGGTTCGGGCTTTGTCTGGGACCAAGACGGTCACATTGTCACCAACTTTCATGTTATTGCCGATTCGGATTATGCTACGGTGACGCTGGCCGATAAATCGGTCTGGGAAGCCGAAGTCATTGGCCGTGAACCGAGCAAAGATTTGGCCGTATTACGCATCGACGCACCGTCCGACTTGCTGCGTCCCATCATGCAAGGTTCGTCAAATGACTTACAGGTTGGGCAGAAAGTGTTTGCCATTGGCAATCCGTTTGGCCTGGACTACACGTTGACCACGGGCGTCATCAGTGCACTCGATCGACAGATCTCCACCGAAGAAGGTCCTCCCAATCGCAGAACTCGACGCTCAATTGACGGCGTGGTTCAAACCGACGCGGCCATCAATCCGGGCAATTCTGGCGGACCGCTGCTGGACAGCGCCGGCCGTTTAATTGGCGTCAACACCGCTATTTACAGTCCGTCGGGCGCGTATGCCGGCGTTGGCTTTGCGATTCCCTCGGATACCGTTCGACGCATTGTGCCTCAACTGATCCAATATGGCCGGCTGATTCGACCAGGCATTGGGATCGTCCCCTTCTTGGATCAAACCGTGCGTTCGCTAGAACCCAAGGGCGTGTTGGTTCGCTCCATTTACCCAGGTTCCGCAGCGGAACAAGCTGGCTTGCGGCCGACACAAGCCCGCCCAACTCGCCGAGGCTTCAATACGCAGTTTTATATTGTGTATGGTGATTTGATTGTTCAAGCAGACGGTAAGCGTATTGAATCGCTGGACAACTGGTATTCTTTTTTGGAATCCAAGAAACCGGGCGACCAAGTGACGCTGACCATTATCCGCGGCCTGGACACTCGATCCGCAGAACAATTGGACGTGCAAGTCACTTTAGAAGAAGACAACTATCGTTAATTCTGGAAAGACAACTTTATGTCACAAGTTTGGCTGTTTGACATTGACGGTACCTTGATTCACAGCGGCGGGGCAGGGGAGACCGCGGCGGTGAAGACGGTGGCTTCGCTGTTCCAAGTGGACGAAACGCACGGCGAGACCCATTTTGCAGGTCGAACGGATCGAGCGATCATGTGGGACATTTTTCGCTTTCACCAGATTGAACAGAACGAAGCGAATTGGGATCGATTCCAAGCGGCGTACGTTACGGAACTGCAAAACCAATTGCAGCAACGACCTGGCGGAGTCTTACCGGGTGTGGTGCAACTGGTAGAAGCGATTCAGCAACAGTTTGCTCGGCCCATTGGCCTGTTGACCGGCAATACCGAAGCGGCTGCTTGGATCAAGCTGAAGCATTTTGCCATTGACCACCTATTTCACTTTGGTGGTTTTGGCGATCAGCATTGCGACCGCAACGACGTGGCTCAATCGGCCCTAGAAAAGGCCGCTCGCCAGCTACAGCAAGAAGTTTTGCCAGAACAGATTTGGGTTGTGGGTGATACGCCGAATGACATTCGTTGCGCTCGCTCCATCGGCGCCCATGTCGTCGCAGTGGCTACCGGCAACTATTCGCTCCAAGAATTAGCCGACCACCAGCCCGACCTGGTCGTTCACGATCTGACCGATCCCGCCGTGCTAGAATTAGTGACCTGCGGTTAAACGCGAAATCCATTTCGCAGCAGCCCAAAGTTGCGGCAAACTGGCCACTAGGTTCTGCAGATCAGGGTCACATCGAATGGTAGGGGCTGAAGAATTATTCTGAATCGCAAAAGTAAACGTCGGCGATTATCTTCTTTTCACGGTAGTAAAACTCTCCGCCTGCGTCGTTCCCGTCAGCCGCGACCGGACGGTCACTGGGATCAATAATTAAACCATAGTGAGCAAAACCGCCGCCGTATTCGATGTACAAGGCACCATGTTGCACGTAGACAGACTTTGGTTCCGTTTTTGCAATCGAGTTCGGCAGTTTGCGAAGATCAATATCTCGGTCCATTGGGTCCGCCAGAAGCGAACGTGCGGCATCACGAATCGAGATATGGTCGAATTCGTTTATGATCTGATGCTGGGCTGCGCGAATATCGCGAGCTAACTGCATCAATGGCAAAGATACGAGTAACACGCAACCAATGAGCGTCGACACGGAGACCGCAATTATGACCAAGACCAGTTTAAGAATCGCACCGCGATCGCCTGACTTCGAATCGCATTGCGGTGAGCTGTGATCCATTTACCGACTCCGTTTGCCACGCCGCTTCATGGACAACCAGTTATTTCATGTTGATGAATTGGGCGGCAGTGGATGGGAGGCAATGAATGGGCGGCGATTGAGAAATGGCGAATGCAATGTTGGCCTCACAAGCAAATTTGCCTTTTGCTATTCTCATTTTGCATTTTGCGATTTCTTCCGGTCCGAGCACGCGTCAACAAGCGCCACTCGAATTTCGATTCGCCCGAATGCGCTCGGCTTTTGGCTACATTAATGGCACTGAGTATTGCTGAAACGCAGAGTCGCCGAGTTCGCAGAGCGGATCTGACCAGAGTTCGAAATGTATCGTACCGACTGCCTTTTTCGATCCACCTTGTCTCCGCCCGGCGGGCGAAACATCTTTGCCGGTATGCGTCAGCCACCGGTCGTCGCTCGCTTCTACTCTGTTCAGCCCAGCGGGCGACACATGCGGATTCTGGAAGACGCCCAAAATCACAATCGATCGGACTAGAGTCAGGCACGGCGAATCAAACCACAACTGGCCACATCCAGTATCCTTTGCGAAAGCGTTTTTGGATGCCTAGCACCACTCGTCCCGGTTGATCACGAACTTCCTTCAAGCAGGACAACCATCTTGTCGTCGTCATCGAACCCGATGCAATAGTACCAGTTCACTCCATTTTTCCAAAGGAAATATATGACGGCAGGTGATTTTGCGGCCCTGGCAAATTCGTTCTCGAATCCGCTTTTTTGCGGCAAACAACATTCGACATCCGTCTTAATTGGTTCACCAAGAAGATCGAAGATTTCAGATCTGGGAGTGCCGACCTCAAGCCATTGAACTCGTCGATGCAATCCTCGATCGAAGTGCGTTACCAGATCGCAACCGCGGCGGCAGCAATGCGAGCAACAAGGCAATGAAGAAAATCACCGCCAATATCGTTTTCATTCCGAATTGCATTGGTAACTACCGAAAAGTCTGTAGGTCCCAAACCGAACGCCAGTGATGTTCGCCGACTCCATCGCGAAGCGAAGAGACGCACTGACATAACAATATGCGAAGCGCGAGGGACGATAAAAACGGCCAGCAGAGTCGGTCCATTCAGGGCAAGCCTCCACCAGACCGGTGCTTCGTTCAATTTTCGTAGCGATTCGAAAGGAAAACAACTACGGGAAGATCATCCTTCCACGCCACAGGAATGGAACACTTTTCCACAGCGCATTCCGGGCCCAAGAAACCTTCGACGACGACGCGTTTCCCGAACACAGGATGATTCGAGACGATCCATGTCCAGTGTGCGCCAGAATGTGCGGCACCCGCGTCATTAAACCAGACTTCGTATTTTTTCCCTTCGGCGACACAATCGTGCCACCAGCAACAGAGGCGAACAGAAAAGGCATTGGAGACGCACCTCGTGGCACAATCGCGTGATAGATTCGCAGCAATAGACAACTGGTAAAGACCAGCAACCCAATAGAAACAATCAGCGTGCGAATTCGAATACGCTTCATCATTAGCCTGCGACTTCGAGGTGACGGTAAAAACTATTGCAGATTACCACTCGCCTAAGTATTTCGAATGCTTGACACCTACCGAATGTGCTTTGTGATTTTTTAGAAAAACCGTTTGTCTAGCTCGGCGTGCCTTCCTTGGTTATCTGGGATTGAGCGGCGCTGAATCAGGTAGATTAATTCAATCACTTCACGGATATTTTCTGTGTTTTTGCTCGGGCACCATTTCGCCAGAGAAGCTAGATCCCGAATGCACTTCGTGTCCATTCGACATGCATCATTCTGGCAGGCCAAAACGCTTTCTAACCTCGGACACCGTGACAGTATTGCCGTCAGTCACATCCTTAATTCCGTTTTCGATCTTTTGTCGGACGGGAAGCGTCCTAATTATTTCTGTCACTTTTTCACGAATGTTTGTGTCTGACGTACTGCTCATTTGATTTGCCCCTGTTGATCAATTGTCGCCAAAGTGGAGTCAAGAGACAACATACGAAGACTGCTCAAAAACCGGATAAAACGATCAATAAACTATCCAAACTGGAGTGGAGCGAAACGGCGGCATAGTTCGTCCGTTGAACTGAGACGCCGCGCGATCTGAGCCCATTGAGCACCGACGGTTGCGGTTGCCGAAGGTGCTCCTTTCACGTGACTGCATTAACTCAGCAGCAACTGCAGGTCGTCCATAGTCAGACTGGAGATCAGGCTATCGTTGGCGGAAATAATGGCATCCGCCAAGTCGCGTTTTGATTTCTGCAGGTCCAAGATTTTCTCTTCCACGGTGTCTCGGCAAATAATGCGATACGCAAATACGGGTTTGTCCTGACCAATCCGATGAGCTCGATCAATGGCCTGCGCTTCGACAGCCGGATTCCACCACGGGTCCAAAATGTAGACGTAATCCGCGGCGGTCAGATTCAGGCCCGAACCTCCAGCTTTCAGACTGATCAAAAATACAGAACAATCGGCATCTTCTTGAAACCGTTTTACTCGAGCTTCACGATCTCGCGTCTTTCCGTCTAGATATTCATACGGAATGTTCTTCTTGTCCAATTGGTTTTTCACGATCGACAGCAGGCTAGTGAACTGAGAAAAAACCAATGCCTTATGACCTTCGCCCACGACTTCATCCAGTTGTTCCATCAAGACGTCAACCTTGGCACTGGACTGTTTGGCCTTGGTTTTATCAAGCAAGCCGAAGTGACAGGCCGCTTGACGCAAACGCAACAACGCTTCCAAGACATGGATCTTGGACCGCTTCAGCCCTTTGTCCTGGACTTTACTGTTCAGTTGTGCGCGGTAGTATTCGCGAAGCTCCCGATACTTCTTGGCTTCGGTCGTTTTGAACGAACAGTACAACGTCTGTTCCGTTTTTTGTGGCAGATCGGTCAGGACTTGCTGCTTGGTGCGCCGCAGAATGAACGGCTGCAACGCCTTGGACAACAGTGACAAAGATTCGCTGCGACCGTCATCGTCCGAAGAAGTGCCTCGAGCTAAGGCGTTGAAGGCGGTGGACGAACCCAACATGCCGGGATTCAGGAATTCGAACAGAGACCATAAGTCGCCCAAGTGGTTTTCTACAGGCGTGCCGGTCATCGCCAATCGATGATTTGAATTGATCAACCGACACGCTTTGGCGGCTTGCGACTTTTCGTTCTTGATAGCCTGAGCTTCATCCAGAATCGCATAGTCAAAAGTCAGTTCACTCAATCCTTCCGTGATATCGCGACGCAGCGTCCCGTATGTGGTAATGATCACATCATATTCATTGAGCTGATCTTTGATCTCTTTACGTTCCGTGCCGGTGTAGTTGGCAACCTTGAGCTTGGGCGTGAAACGAGCAGCTTCGTCCATCCAATTAAAGATCAGGCTTTTGGGAACAACTACCAGGGATGGCAAACGCTGTTCGTCTTTCTTGAGTCGTCGAGTTCGGCGGGCTTCCAGCAGACTCAGGATCTGAATGGTTTTTCCCAGCCCCATATCATCAGCGAGACATCCACCCAGATTGAAATCATTCAGAAAGTGCAACCAGCCGAGTCCGTCTTTCTGATAATTGCGCAAGTCGCCCTGGAAACCTCTCGGCTCATTCTTCGGCTTGATACCGTCAAACGACTGTAGTTTCTTACGAATCTTGGTAAAGCCGGCATCCACCTTGGCGTTCTCTTGTTCGCTTAGCAACGCATCCAACATCAAAGCTTGCGACGGTTTGAAACGGAGCTTACCGTCTTCTTCTTCGGCCAAGCCGGCCATCCGACCATATTTGTCCAGCCAGGCCTGCGGCAGCATTCCTTGCGAACCATCATCCAGTTTCACGAAGGCGTCGTTGCGTCTAACCGCGTCTAATAAGGCTGGCAGCCCGATATTCAGTTCGTCGAATTGGACCTGCGCGTCAAGCTCAAACCAATCAACTCCCGAACTAACGCTCAGATTAAACGTCCCAGGCTGGCGAATTTTTAGCCCTTGCGAATAGACTTGCCAATTACGCTCCAGCAATTGCTTGACGACTTTGGTCAGCTGATGGGCAGGAAACGACAGTTGACCTTGCGCTAATTGTGGCCCCATGTCAGGCAAGTCGCATTCCAGCCAAGCTTGTTCCGCCGCATAGTCTCGAGCATACAACGTGTTTTCTTCGGCCGAATAAACAGACTCTTTCCTGGCGACCTTGGCCACCTCACAGCCCGGTGCATATTCGAAAAAGACGTCGCCCACTAAAGCTCGAGAATTGGTATCGCTCGGCAGAATCTCCAGGCGAGCTTGCGGAACGCCAATCGTTTGCTTCACGTTCAGCTGTTCCGGCAGTTGCAGTTTAGGTCGCACTGGAACATTGAAAAAGGCTTCCAAGAACGAGTGAATTTCTTCTTCCGGAATGGAAAGGGGCGATACCTGAACCAACTTCAGCCAACGAGCGTCCTGGGTCACGCCGATGGCTTCCTTGACCACCACCACTCCGCTGCCGCTGTGCACAAATTCCACTTCGCTGGTTGGAATCACCTCCAATTCATTCGCTTCGTTATGCGATTGCAATTCGCCTGTCAGGTTCCAAGCTTTTTCTGCCGGGTCAAACTCCAATCGCATCACCAATTGAAATGTTCGAAACTGCTGGAGCAATCGAGTTTCAGCGAAACGCTTGGCATGAGACGGTGCGAAGTAGAGACGCTGCGTCCTAATGAAGGTCGCCAAACAAGACGGCAGCAGATGGGCATCGGGCGAAAAGGACGCGCGGGAACTGGGGTAACTGTACGCGTAATGACTGTTTTCAAGAGCCAACGAATCGGCCAGCAGTAGCTGCAGACACGATCGTTCCTGATCGTCTTGAATTCGTCCAACCGACGATAGCGAAACGTGGTACGCCGTCGCTTGCCGGATAAAGTCATCCGCACCGGGATTGCTTAATAATTGAATTCCAATTTCTGAATTGTGAACCAAGCGACCATCAATCAGATAGATCGGCTGTGCTTGCTGACGAGTTCGGTAGCGAGGAACCGGTGGCACGGAAACGTCCGCTAGCGAAGTCATTTGGCCTAACGCCGCTACCCAACGCGGTTGCGCAACCTCCGGGTCAGGCTGATCAAGACGATGGTTACTTAGCGGCAAATGATCTAGGCTTCGCTCCGAATCGGAAATGCCGTCCACTTCCGAATCCAATTCGTCGTCTAACAGATCTTCATCATCGATATCCCACAATTCGATTGCCCGAGGCAATTGCAGCTTTGACAAACGAGGTTCTAGTTCGCGAATCGTAGCCCACAAGTGCTTGCAATACAGACCGTCGGCAAAGCGAGGACAATCGCAGTACACCAGCAAATCGCCTTCCAGGATGCGATGCAAGCGAATGATGACCGAATACCGAGACGAACCATAGACGACCGCTTCCGCTTCCAGACCATCGATCTCCAACGAACGCACTCGCCCCGATCGATAATACGTCTCACCACGGTCTCGATCTCCGCTCGCGAAATTGCTACTGCATGCGGACGAGAGCGTTGCGCCAGCCGACGTTCTGTTGTAACTGCCCACTTGTGCCATAGTTTCATCCTCCATGATTCACTCAATTGCGTACTTAGTATTCATTACGAACGCTGTCATTCCAAATGTTCAGTTGCTTCAGCCGCATCGCTTGCGTCTGCCGATTGGTCCAACTTGGATTCGTAAGACTCGACATGCGTTGGCGGATAGTCGCCACACATCCAACGCACCAACATCTCTAATTCGTGATTGGACATTTTGCCAGCAAATGCCGGCATCTGATTCGCATCGCCATAAAACTGTGGCGAACCAGGATTCTGTATAAACGCGGTCAACCATGCCTTGCTTCCATAGCCATTCAGTTCTGGATAGCCGCTGTTGTCCGCATCCAATTCAAATTCGCCACCCAACGACGCATGGCAATCGGTGCATGAAGAAATTTCACCATTGGTCAACGTCAAGTCCGTCAGCAACGCTTCTCCCTTGTCCACCTTGTCTTGGTCCACTTCCACTAACGGATTGGCAGCCTGTGCTACCAAGAATTCCACAATGGCATCCAAATCAGCAGCATTGGCAGAATCCAACAGCACTTGGCGATTATCGTTGCACCAACCGGCCATTTCGGAATTTTCCAAATCAAAGTCCGATCGAACCAAAGGAGCAAGATGTTGCGAATAATTCGTCAATAGCTGCTTCCACCAACTCCGTTTGGCAAAATCGCCCAAGTCGGTCGCTGTAGGCAACACCACTTGGCGGTTTCCCTCGTCGGTTCGTTCCACAATCAATCGGCCGCGACCATCATGTCCATCGTACCGATGACATGACGCACAATATTTGGCAAACACTTTAGGGCCCTGCGTAAACGGATCTTGCTTCATCAGAGGCCGAAGCGCCTTCCACTGGAATCTTGTCAGGCAAACTTGCCAATTCGATGATGCGATGCGCATCTCGTTCCGCTTCCGCCAAAGCAGCCTGATGATCCACATCGTTGGCATCTTCGTACATGGACAAGCCGGTCAAACCGATGATGCCGGCGGTCACCAACCACATGAACAGTACGTTGAAACGGTGCCCGCCTTTGATCATGGCAATGATGGGCATCAAAATCAGAACGCCCATGATTGCGCCAGGCACATACAAAGCTCCGAAGGCCAAACCGTAATGTTCGACCGCTTCGAACCGCAGAAATCGAAACAGGAACAGGAAATACCATTCGGGTCGAGCTGCCGAATAGGCTTCGGCGGGATTCGCAGGCGCTCAGCCCGCTCCTTTAAAATGGCCAGCAGCATCACCACTGCCAAGATTCCCAAGCACGCGACACCATCTTTTAATACTTGGTCCGGCCAAAACGGAGCCGTGGGAGCTCGATCTGGATCGACCGTCGTAATTCCATGCCGCCGAAAAACATAGATGTGTAGCGCCAAAAAGGCGATCAACAGCCCCGGCAGAACGCCAGCGTGCATGGCAAAGAAGCGAGTCAACGTGTGACGGCCATATTCCGGTCCACCTTGTGCCAACTGCTGGACTTGTGGACCAATCAGAGGCGTGGCACCCATGATCTTAGTAGTCACTTGCGTGGCGTAGTAGCCTTTTTGATCCCAGGGCAACAGATACCCGGTCAACGAGAGTCCCAAAACAATTTGCATCAGGACCAAACCGAGCCAAAAGTTGATTTCGCGGCGGCTTGTACGCACCATCGATAATGACTTGGATTAGATGAATGGCCAGTAACACCACCATCATCTGAGCCGAATAATGATGGAGGCCTCGCACAACACTGCCGTAGGGCATCTCGTTCTGGATAAAATAGACACTTTCCCAGGCGGTCTGCGCACTTGGGCTGTAGGCCATCCACAGAAAAATACCGCTGATTAACTGAATGACAAACGTAAAGACCAGAGTCGAACCCCAAACGTAACGCCAACGCGCGCCACCCGGAATCGGTTCGTAGAGTGCTTCGCGCAAGAGGTCTTGATAGCCAGTTCGATCCTGAAGCCAATCCAATAGCAATTTCATGAGACAGGAATCTTTTCTGCAATGGTTAGCAAGTGGAAGGTTTCATACTTTAGCCAGATCTGGTCACCCGTATCTGGCTTGGTCTTGACTTGCAGTTGGTCCATTCCTCGCGGCGGAATACTATTTGTTTTGTTGCCTTCCAGATCGAACGAACTGGTATGACACGGACAAAAGAAGTCTCGATCCGTTTGCCGATAGTCCACAGCACAACCCAAATGCGGACAGATGGAACTGAACGCCAAGATGTTGTTTTCATCCAACCGGCGAATCCAAACGGTGCCAATTTCTACATTAGAAAACCGGTTCCAGGCGTCAATCTTGTCATCAAAAACTTTGCAGGCCACGGGCGTGCCATCTTCGGGCAACGACTCCACCGTCACGCCTGCCAACAAGACAAAGCCATCTTCGTCGCGTTTTCCCTTCGCGCCAGCCGAGTCTTTTTTTTTGGCAATGGGGTTCAGAAAAACAAGATTCCCGGCACCACGGGCGCCAAAACCACAAGCGCCGATAGCGCCGGTCAAGAATTGAATAATGAAACCTCGTCGAGGCGGATCATCCTTGAATTTTTCCACGTCTTCTTCATGCATGATTGTGCTCGTTTCGAACCAGCGACTGATCAGCTGCGGCGTCAAATCAACTTTGACGCTTCGGTCAGCAAATGGCCAATCGCATCGGGCCTATTCCGAATTTTTACGAGCAAAGATTATCGCATTAGTGAACGGACGTGGTCAAGAACACGATCCTGCGCGGTTTCAAAAGGTTCGTTTACAAACGCACCCGCCGCCGCTTTGTGACCTCCGCCGCCAAAATGCCGTGCCACTTCGCTACAATCGAGTTCGCACCGACTGCGAAAACTCAGCTTAAACCCGCCTGTTTGCTGTTCGACCAGAATCACGGCAAATTGCGTCCCGGAGATCGCCAACGAAAGATTGATGGCGTCTTCTGTGTCCTGAGCAATCGCGCCGGCCGTCGCAAAGTCTTCCTTCAGTACGTAAGTATGTACCAACCGACCGTCGAATTCGGTTTGCAGACGAGACAAAATGATGCCGCGAAGCCGACACCGCCCCAACGTTTCTTGTTCGTACAAATCACCATAGATCTGCGGCGGGGAAGCACCGGCGTCGACCAATTCGCCTGCCAGTCGATAGGTGTCACCGGAAACCGAACCGAATCGATACCAACCGGTATCCGTGGCGAGCGCCGCGTAGATGGGCATCGCCATCTTGGCCGTGAGCGAAACGCCCAGCGCTTGGCTGCTTCGGCTACCAAGCGTCCAGTGGCTTCTGCCGAAGTGTCCTTTAAGAAGTTCGCGCCCAGATCATCTTCGCCCAAATGATGATCAATCACAATTTTCTGCGCCTTGGTTTCGCGGAAGACATCCGCCATATCGCCCAGCTGCGCTTCAGGCGCTGGTGTCCAAGACAATGTGGACTTCCCGGTCGGCTAGGTCAGCCGGTTGAATATCAACACCAATAGCCTGAACACGTTTGTCCGGATCAATGAACGCTAGGTTCGGAGGCGTCTCCTGCCCGTTGACAATTTTCACGTCTTTGCCCAACGCTTCCAGGACATAGGCGAGCCCCAGTTCGCTACCCAAGGCATCGCAGTCCGGGCGAATGTGACTGGTCAAAACAAACGTCTGATTCGCGTCCACTACACTTTTCAATAATGACCAATCAACCGACATGGTTCCCCTTTAGTTCGAACGGAAGTAATGAAGACGGCCAGAACGGACCTGCATCCGCACAGCCAAGATCATGTATGCGTGAGAAGAAATCTGCAACCGCAAAAGCGATGCCATACGTGGAAAAATCGGCAGCAAATAGAAAAACACGAACGATCACCCAGGATCGCTCGTGTTTTGTCCCTTTCCAGGTATCGAATCAGCAAACCAAGTTGCGGAAAAACAACTTATCGACGACGACGCAACGCCATCAATATGCCGAAACTGGCCAGCCAACCAAGCGAACTCGGTTCCGGCACGGCACTCACTCCGGTGCGAGGCCCTATTTCAAAGCCGCCATCGGTGAAAGCGGAAACGAAGTCACCCGAATCGAACTTTCCGTCACCGTTCCAGTCACCTTGCTCCAAGTTGCCGCAGCACCAGACTCAAACAAACCAGCGGTGAAGACTTGTACAAAGTCACCACTGTTGAATTCGCCGTCCAAGTTGGAATCGCCAACCCAAGTGTTTTTCAAATCCTTGACCCAGGCCAAGCGGTCGTCGAAATCAACGCTGCCATCGCTGTTCAGGTCAAACGCAGCATTATTGCCGCCGATTTCCGCCGCTTGCAGATTCAAGTCGGCCGCGTCCAAGACACCGTTCTGATTGTAGTCGCCCGGTGTGAAAGGATCTTCCAACCCGTACAACGTTTGCACTTCTTCGGCGGTGATGGCACGAGTAAACAAATAGAATTCGTCCATGCGACCCACAAATTGTCTAGCCAAATCCGGAACCAATCCGACAAATCCGCCCTGCGCCCAGTCGCCTAACCTTTCGAATTCAGTACCAGCGACGTCACCGTTGGCTTCGGCTTCAATGACGAGTTCACCGTTGTAGTACAAAGCAAACACACCAAAGTCTTCAGCCACTGGCCCCTTATCATAAGTACCGGCGATATGCATCCATTCGCCAAATTCGACTGGATTTCCATCGTTCACTGGTTCGTTGAAGCCGGCAATGTTGTCGCTATTCAAATCACCTCGCAATTGCATGCGCACATTCCCATTGCCTTGCACTTGCGTATGCAAAAAACCACCACCACCGGCTCGGCTTTGCCAAATCGCCTGATCCGTGCCGGTTTCTTCCACTTTGACCCAAGCCGCAAACGAAAACGCAGTCGATGGCACATAGTCCGGACGATCTTCCAATGGCTCGCCACAACCTTCATTGTGATCTGGATTGTACAGAGGATCACAAACGGCAATGTAATCATCTTTAAAGTCAGGTTCCGTATTAAACCACGCCGAACCGGCACCTCGGACTTTGTCGCCAGAATCAAACGAAATGTCGTCCAGACCATCGTCTAGGTCATCGTCGAATTCGCCCAATACAGTTAGACCGTGCAGTTCATTGCCCGAACCATCCAGCCACAAACCATCTTCGGTCAATTCGTCAAAGCTGTAGTAGACCGATAGGTCGCCTGTCACTAACGGTTGTGCGTGAATCGATGTACCAACCGCCAACGCTATCAGAACACCAAAAATAAAAACACAAGTTCTTTGCATTCCATCCTCCAAAGACCAAACAGATTTCTCTAGTATTTGTAAATCAACGCCTGTTGCCTCTCCAGTTCGTCAAACAAACACGAGTTGTCTTTTCCGATGCACCCAATCTAAACCTCTCAGTCTTCAAACCTCCTCTCTGCAATTTGGACATCCTACTCTTTCACACCCCGCACAAATGACTTCCGAAAGGAAAAATCCTAACACTGGAAATGCCAAATTGGTAGAATTTCTTCGGCATTTCCTTCCAGCCCTTTTCCAAACGATTCCTCTTGACGTTTGACCATACTTACCAACGACATTCGCATGAACCAAATCACACAAAACCCCAGAGGGCATCTGGCATTTTTAGTGATGCTACTGACATGGGGCTGTCACCATGCGAATAACGATCAAAGTCGAGCAAAATCGACAGACAAATCAGATATTGCGACTAAGCCAGACGATTTGCCAACGCCCCACAATTCGCTCGGATCAATCCCTTTGTCATCCGACAACTGGCAACAAATTGACAATCCTGGACAAGACGGCTGGGATTCAGAAGTAGTGGCCTCGGCAATTTCCGCTTACTGGCATTCGCTTGGAACGGCGTTGACGGACTATTGCCAATCCACCAATGACGCCTTGAACCTCGACCAATGCCCCAGCGGACGTAATTTTGCCGGAACAGACTTGCGATCGGGCCTGCGCGTCGCCTTTGCCTCGGACAACGTAACCACGCACAGATCGGCAACGCCTTCCGGTTTCTCGACCGGCAACCATTCCTTGCGTCTTACCCTGCAACAACTCGCGGCACCGTGGCGGCGATCGCAGCACGCAGACTTCCATGCCAAGGTTGTCCGAGTTCAATTGCTGCCCAACAACCAAGTTGAAACAACGCAATTGGTTTCCTTCGTTTCGCAGCAGGCCAAACAGCGGAGCGAATATCATGCTACTTGGCAAGCGACGTGGAGCTTGATTCAACACGAACCAAACGATTCGCTCGCACCAGAAATCGTTTCTTTGCGTTGCATTTCCGCCGAAGAATCGGTCTTTGCTTCGCCGGAACCAATGCTCACCGATGTGACGTCACAGGTTGTAAATCCTGCCGACGTATCATTGCGTCAACAATTTGGCTACGGCATGCATCATTGGTTAATGCGAAATCATGATCAGCGTTATTTTTCGCCACTGGGCAATCCGGGACTGGCCGTCGGCGACGTGAATGGCGATGGCCGGGACGATCTATTTATCTGCCAAGAAGCACAACTTCCCAACCGCCTGTTGATTCAACAACCGGACGGAACCGTGGTGGACGAATCTGCCGCCTGGCGCGTTGATTGGCTGGATGCCTGCCGCAGCGTGCTGCTGTTGGATTTGGATAACGACGGAGATCAAGATCTGGTGGTTGGTGTCTTGGGCGGAGTGATTTTGGCGGAAAATGCCGACCAACGTTTTCAGGTGCGCCAATTCTTGCCTACGCATGACGACGTCATGTCACTAGCGGCGGCCGACTACGATGCGGACGGCGATATAGACATCTACGTTTGTGTTGACTATCCGAACGATTACTTCGCGACGGCGGGCGAATTCAACATTCAAGGCGGCGCGGCCAATCGAGTCTATCACGATGCAGGCAACGCGGGCGAAAACAGTCTCTTTCGCAACGACATCCTGCGACGGCAACTGGAACTTCACCAATGTCACCAAGGAAACGGGGCTATCCCACAACAACGATCGCTACAGTTTTGCCGCTTGCTGGGAAGACTTTGACAACGATGGCGACGTGGATTTGTACGTGGCCAACGATTTTGGTCGCAACAATCTGTACCGCAATGACCAAGGACGGTTTCTAGACATCGCCGCGGAAGCTCGAGCGGAAGACAGTGCGTCAGGGATGTCGGCGGCGTGGAGCGATGTGGACCAAGACGGCTGGATGGATCTGTATGTGGGCAATATGTTTTCTTCGGCTGGCGGACGTGTCACGTATCAAGCAGATTTCAAGCCCCATTCTTCTCCGGAAGTGCGCAGGCGGTTACAACGGTTCGCCAAAGGTAGTTCGCTGCTGAAAAACCAAGGCAATGGTCGCTTTACCGACATGAGCGAAGACGCCAATGTCACACTGGGACGTTGGTCATGGAGCTCCAATTTTGTGGATCTGAACAATGACAGCCGAGACGATATTTTGGTGGCCAACGGTTACATCACGGCCGAAGATACCGGCGATTTGTGAAGTTTCTTTTGGCGACAGGTCGTGTCGCAAACCGCCGATAGCCAATCGTCCGATCCAACAGGTTCTTGGCAGCGTAACCGAGATCAATTGTTCGAAATGATCATGCACGGTCGTTCGTTCAGTGGCCGCGAACGGAATTGCTGTTTCTTGAACACGGATGGAAAGTGGTTCGCCACAGCTTCGTCGCTATCGGGATTTGACTTCCCCGATGACGGCCGCTGCATCGCCACCACGGACTGGGATCGAGACGGAGATGTGGACGTCTGGACCAGCAACCGTTCGGCACCCCGAATTCGCTTTCTACGCAACAATGCTCATCGCCAAAACGCGTTCCTGCAATTCAAACTTATCGGCGACGGTGTTACTACCAACCGCGACGCCATTGGCGCTCGACTAGAAGTTTCACTGCACAATGGCAAACGGATCGTGAAGACGCTGCGAGCCGGCGAAGGCTTTTTATCTCAGTCCAGCAAATCGATTCATGTCGGCTTGGGCACCGAAAGCCAAATAGATCAAGTGCGTATTGTCTGGCCGAATTCACAGCATTCAGAACAAGTCTTTTCGAACGTGGCGCTCAACCAACGCTATGTCGTGACGCAAGGCAACGCCAATTTGTCGATCGAATCCGCCGTACCTTCAGCAAGCCTTGATTCGTTCGCCGCCACACCACTGACAACACTCGCCGCCACCGATGTTGCTCGAGTCCCCATGCTGACTCAGCTGCCCATGCCACAACTCGACCACTTAAGCTTACAGACAGCGCCGCAGACGATTTCGTTTCGAACACAGGAGCCGACGTTGGTTGTGCTATGGGCCACTTGGTGCCAGCCTTGTTTGGCCGAATTAACGGCATTGGCAAATCAGGAAACGCAATTGGCCGCAAAACAAATTCGAATAATCGCGTTGTGTAGATGAAGCGTCGGAAAGCGGCCTGCCAGACATGCAGTCGATTCGTTCAGCAATCGCAAAACTTGATCTGCCGCAACGTTGGTCGTTCGGCTGGCTGGCGAAGAATCAAATTGAATTTGTCCAACAAGTCCACGACCACTATTTCTTCTTGAAGAAACCGTTACCGTTGCCGTCCAGTTTCTTGGTGTCGGCTAGTGGCAGCTTGGTGGCCATTTATCGAGGCCCAGCGGATGGCGATCCGAAGATACTGGCCAGGAATTCAAGCCGGTCTCGAATCCACTCGCGCCGATGCTCGAACGATTGCCCCGTGAGCGGATCATTCCCGCACAGGAAAGCTCGACGAACGCAACGGTTCACGACATGCAGGATCTGAACTTCATCCGGATTAACGTATTCACCACGAGCTTGGCGAGGCATAGCCGGTTCCTTTTTCTTGATTTCTGGCAGCATCTTACTAATATCGCCCAGACAGGTCAAGAAGATTGGATGTCCCTCGTGATTTCTCCTTCGTGATTTCTCCTCGTGATTTCTTTTCAAGGTTGACTTGGTTTGCACAACGAACAGAAATGCCAGTTAATGAAGAGTCCGTCCATCGGCTAAAGAAAACACTGGCTCTTGCATTTGTTCCGCCTCTCACAACCACGGCATCATCATCAAGCATGGAGACTTTACACCTGCACATCAAAGAAACCGGAGTCCAAAATCAGTTCGGAAAGTGTTGCGTACCATGCTCCTGACTCACCGAAATTCTCACTGGCTATGTTAACGAGCCCCCACCTCAAATCCGAGTAACCCTCATCCGAGTACGCAATGTAAGTTGAATCATCGACGGCCGCGAAGACCCAGAGCTTTGCCTTGCGAACCATATTTGAGTCATCAGCAATCGTTCGTATCTGGCTGGTTTGCGGACATAGACATGCCAAGAGCTTGGTTCGTACGACTTCGTCTGGAACTTGAGCGATCGCAGAATCAATCAGCGTACCAAGAATCGCGTTCTTGTCGGTCAAATGGACGTCTCCTAGTTGTTCTTGCAGGGATTCGGAATAGGTGGGTCTAGAACTGCATCAATTTCGTCTGGCTCAAGTCCCGTGATAGTTACGTGCGTGGAATCCGGTGTAAACCTGCGTGTGGGAATAACATCACCACCCGCTTCTCGAATTCTTCCCACGTCCGTTTCTCTGATTTGGTTGTGTGGAAGTCCGTTGGCCAGGTCCTCACGTCCAGGGGGACCCAACGGGGACACCCGGATTTTAGCCAGGATGTTTAGGGGGACCCAACGGGGACACCCGGATTTTAGCCAGGATGTTTTAGCTGAACAAGAAGACAAACGGGGTTGCTTTGCCGATCGCCCGAAAGGACTTCTTCAGAAGGAACGTTGCCGGGAGCAATAGCGGGTACAGAAAACGCACCAGGGCGCAAGCATAGGACCGACCCTGAAATGGTCGGTTTTAGAGCAGCCAATGACAGCCTGGTAATAACGAGAGGCCAGCATGGGCGCAGCAGAAACGAACTAGCGGTCGCCAGTCAGTCGAAAGCGTAGCAAGAGGTCGCTTTGGGTCAACCGTCTTCGGCCAGCATCATGTTTGCGCCAGGTGCGTGCATGTAACCAATGCAACGGCGAGCTGCTTCGTCCGCGAGACTCGATGCTTTGCCGGGTGCTCGCTTGAAGAGCTTCTGCACCAACTCGCACCAGCAAGACGTATCCAGGCCGATGCTGGACTCCTCTTGGTTTCCCGTAGCATGGGCCCATGGCCCGTGTGTTTTTCGTCTTGTAGGTTCGTATAGGCAACGGGCGCAACGGGCCCATGCTACGAGGTTCACACGGGCCATGGGCCCATGCTACTCCGCCTGCACGATTTGGTAGTCAGAAGCGGTTAAGAAACTTGGAAACTTGCGTGTGACCACATGTTGTCATAGACAATTCCGCACTTGCGTCGGAAACCCTTGCCAGTAAGTCCTAGAAATTACCTGGGATCTGACCCTGTTTTCGGTTTATATGGTTGACGGGCAATGGTATCACGTTCGTTTCAACGACTGGTTGGTGCCATACACAATGATCTTCAGCCCGTTCGCGGCAGCTTCGTTGGACGGTGCCATCTCAAATCCATGGCCGATTACCAGCTAGAAACGCAGAGGCGCCGAGGTCGCAGAGTTTGAGTTGTGGTGAGTTGTTGGCGACAGCCGCAATTGCCTTTTTACCGGGTGTAATAGTTTCGTCTTGCGGTTAGGTTGACTGGGCTTGTGGCAAACTACAAGCCTGCCGCTCACGTCGGGCAGGCCGACATGGGCAGAAATCAATTGAACTGAAGAAGAATCTTTACGAACAACATGGAATTCCCGAATATTGGATTGTCTACTTGGAAAACCAGTCTGTCGATCGCAATCTATTGGGGTCTGATTCGAAGTACAACGTGGAAGTTTGTACCGCGGCGATCCATTGTCCTCGATTGTCGTCTGACGTCGACTTAGAATTCGTTTGGAGCGACTAGTACATCGCTGCTGGCTGCGTCTTGATACGGATTGCCCAAACTACTCGCAGCGCCACGAACTAGCAAACTCGCGTCACAGACCGGCAACTTCGCGGCTGAGCGAACAAGCTTGAACAATCGCCGCCGATTCTGGCGCCAGACGACCGAGTCCCCAAGAGTTGGCTCGCACTGGAACTCGGACCGTCACGTCGACTTCGCCGTTTTGAATCACCGCGTTCACGGTAACACTTTGAGATAGTGCAATATTGGCCATGTGATCTTGCCCTGCTTGTTCGGCAGCCGCGACGTCCGCACCGGGAACGATCAACCGCCGGGCCGTATCGTAGGCCGTTTGACTGGCAACTTGACGGACAAAATTCAGGTGAGTCACTTCGATGGCACTGACAAAAATAATCAACACCAATGGCAAGACTAACGCAAATTCAACCGTAACAACGCCACGTTGCTTTTGTCTCATGCTTCGCTACTCCGATAAAACCACAGGTAACGCTCGAGCTAATTCGCGAAAGACCTGTTCCAATTCTTCCTGGCTTGTCGCCTTGAAAGTCACTCCGCCGGTCAATTCCGCTATTTCGGACATTAGTTCAGGATCTGCGGTGCTGAGCAAAGAAATCGTGTTGATCACGATGCCGGCATCGGCTGCAACCTGCGCAGCGCCCATCGGATCGGGCCCGTCCGTCCACAATCCGTCCGTTAGCAAGATGATCGACTTGTTTGCCAGCGGATGCGCATTGGCGCCCGTCAACTGAGCGACAGCGTCCATGATCCCGGCCGCAATATTAGTGCCACCCATCATGGGGTGCGAACTAAGATAATCCATTTTCGATTGAATCGCGTAGGCGTTGGAATCCCAATCGTGGTAACCATTGGCTGGCAGCACATAGTCGACAGAGGACGCTTCGTATTCCGTGTGAGGGAGCACGGGCATTGTATAATCTGACGCCCAAGTAACCAGCGACGTTCTAGGAGGCGAAGACGCTCCGCCCGCTTCGTCCAAAAAGACTTCGACCGCGCTATTCAGTGCCGCCCAGCGTGAACCGACGGGATTGGGAGCCGAAAGATGGTTGCGCCAGATTTCTCCCCAAGCGGTGAACGATGACAGCAGCGGGTTGTTTGGCGGGTATGCAAAATCGACGCCGGTCATATCGAACAACATTGATCCCGACCGATCCAAGCACAAGCAGACTTCGTACATTTGAAACGTTGCCGTGGAACTCAGTGTCGTTCCGAATTCTCCGCGTCCCGTAACACCACCAAAAAACAGTTTCGCCGGCCCTGCCGTACTGCCTTGCGTGATATCCCCGGTCACTCGCACTGCATTAAATGGTGTTGCTCCGGCCGTAAATACGTAGGCTCCGGACTGGTTGGGAACAGAGCGTCCCAGCACCACATCAGCAAGGTCGGCGTCATACATTTTCCCGCCCACCTTGAACCGCTCCATCATATCTCGGCCCGCCTTGCGAGCTTGCGCTTGGTTATTGGTTCGATACAACGTTTCCAACGCTGCTTTGGCGCCTGCGTCCGACGCGACTTGCAGTTCCGTCTTCACCAATTGCATGTACGCCAAGTCGACCGAAATCGCCGCCAGCACCGCCAAGCACGCAAAAATGGCGGTCAACGGGACAATCGCGACACCTTGGCGATCACGACGGTTCGCTGGGATTATTGTCATCAGGATGCCTCGTTCAGATTGGAGTTCCAGAAAAGGCGGATGAAGTCATTTGCCTTCCGCCCGTTGAGCCTCTAGTTGATCCGTACCGAATACGATTTCACTTCCAGCCACTGGCCACGAAACATCCAGCTGGTTCCAATCGAAAGCGAACTAGCCGGTGCCGTCACGGTTACGGTAAAAACGGTGCCGCCATCCATATTCGGTTCAACTATCGGAGTAATAGCAATCGTTCGCTCGGTAATTCCTCGAGCGTCCAGAACTTGTTCACAGTGGGCTCGAACAGCAGCATCGGTTGCACCTGACTTGGAAGCGGCCGCAGCAGCCTCAAACGCGGCGCTGGTTAAAGCCTGTTTGACAAAAATCGAATTAGCCGCTTCGATGGAACCGAACACCAACAAAGCAATTGCCGGCAGCGCAACGGCCGTTTCAATTACTGCCGTGCCACGGCGTTTATCCGCGCGACGTCGAGATAGTCGTAACACAAAACACCTTTTCAAAAGTGCAAATTTCTGGCAGGTTGCACAACATCGCTTGGCCAGCGAAAACAGGACTCGGCAATTCGGCAGAAACCACGCTATTCCGTTGTCGCCGATATTCCATAAGAATACGTCACTATTCGAACGCAGGTGGACCGCTCGTTCGCTCGATCACGTCGTACTGCGGCGAGTGTCGATTTTGCAAATCGTGACGTTCCGAAACGACATCAAGTTGTCAGTCGCCGACGAGTTTCCGCGACATCATGTTGGATTTGCTGTACCAACTGTTCCACTGACGCAAAAGGCACAACCGATCGAAGCCCGGAATGGAACTCCAATTGTAACGATTGACCGTAAATATTCCGGTCAAAATCCAGTAGGTGCACTTCGACTTTGAATTCCTGTTCCTGAAATGTTGGATTCGGTCCAATGTTGACGGCGGCCATGTGCGACGATTCGCCCAAGAAAGCCGTTCCTGCGTAGACTCCGGGTTTAGGTAGCAACGTGTCAATTCGTTCTAGATTCGCCGTAGCGAAACCAATCGACGCTCCGCGTCCCGCACCGGCCGCAATGATGCCTCGAATTCGATACGGTCGAACCAGCATGGCATTGGCATTCTGGATTTGGCCATCTGCCAAAACGCTACGAATCCGACTACTGGAAACCAGTTGACCGTCAGTCTGTTCCGGCTTCACAATCTGACAATCAACGTTCGCGTGTCGGCAAAGCGATTCCAACCGCCGCACATCACCTTGCCGATCCTTGCCAAAATAGAAGTTGGGGCCTTCTACAACCGCCTGCGCCGAAGCCCATCAAACACAATGCGTCGCAGGAAATGTTCGGCGTCCAGCTCCAGAAGTTGCGGATTGGTGGGGTAAACCAAGACCACGTCGACACCTAATTCGCCCAGCAATTCTGCTTTGCGTTCGGTCCACGCCAAAGCGGGCGGAGCGAATTCAGGACGCAGTAATCGTACGGGATGCGGGTCGAAGGTGAACACAGTTGCTGGTCCACGTTTGGCAGCGGCCAATTCGACCAAACGGCGAATCAGCACCGCATGGCCGATATGCACCCCGTCAAAATTGCCAATGGTGACAGCGCCGGCCGAAAAGTCTTCGGGAAGTTCGCTTAAATGACGTACAAGTTTCACTGGTTTTATACCCGTTAGCGAATCATTCGCCCAAAGGCTTGAGGCAGAAAATCGACAATGTCTCGGGCCGTCATCGAAATTTGTCCGAGCGAATCCGCAGCCAAATCGCCCGCTAATCCATGAATGTGAACCGCCAAGCGAGCTGCCTGGAGTGCTTCCAGTCCGTGAGCCAACATGGCCGAAACAACGCCGGTCAGCACATCGCCACTGCCGCCCGTGGCCATGCCGGGATTGCCCGTGGCGTTGCGATACAAAGTACGGCCATCGGTAATGATGGTTCGGTTCCCCTTCAGGACCAACACCACGTTGTGTCGTCGAGCGAACGACATGGCCGCCGCTTCTTGGTCGGTTTCCGATACTGCTCCGATGGTTTGTAATTCTGATTCGCCATGGCCCGACTCCAGCAATCGACGAAATTCGCCCGGATGCGGCGTCAGTATCACTTGGTTCGAACCGAACGAAATCTCGGGGCATTCCGCCAACGCATTCAATCCATCCGCATCCACCACCAGCGGCTGCTGATAGTCAGCTACCAAATCTCGAACCAGCGAAGTCAACTCGGCCGATTGCCCCAAGCCTGGCCCAATCCCCATCACGCTGGACCAATTGGCGTGATCCACCAACGCATCCGCAGGCGATTGAATTTGACCATGCGCGTCTTCCGGCAACCCGACGGTCATATAGCACGGATCAAAAGTCGCAACGATGGGCGCGCTGACTTAGCCGACGCAATGCGAACCAACCCCGCGCCACTTCGCAGCGCCGCCATGCCGGCCAGAGATATCGAACCGGCCATGCCCAACGATCCGCCGACAAGTAAGATTCGGCCGAAGTCACCTTTGTGACTGTTGGCCGATCGAACCGGCAAACGAGGCAGGGCAGGGGGGATGTCATCGCTCATCGGTACCTCCTTCGCAGCCTTCCGACGTAGACGTACCAGTTTGACTGCGTCGAGCCATCATGCCGGCAAGATACGCGCCTTTGAATCCTGAATCGATATTGACCACCGCCACATTGGACGCGCAACTATTGAGCATAGAAAGTAGCGCGGCCATTCCGTTCAAGTTCGCGCCGTAACCGGTGCTGGTAGGAACACCAATAACAGGACAGTCAACGTAGCCGCCAACCACGCTGGGAAGTGCTCCTTCCATGCCAGCCACCACAATCACGGCATCCGCTTCCTGCAATTCGGACGCGCGCATCACTAATCGATGCGGACCTGCCACGCCGACGTCTTGGATAAGGTGTGAATGGACGTTCATCCAGGCCAGCGTCTCCATGGCCTCTTCTGCCACGGGCAAATCGGAAGTGCCGGCGGTGATGACTACGACGTAGCCAAGCATCGGGAGCGAAACGTGCGATTCGTCAATGACGGCGGTTCCGCGATTTCGTTGTAGCGAACAGACTTGAACGCCAATGACAGCTCGGTGGCTTGGTTCGCGGAAACTCGAGTTGCAAAGGCCGAACCGCTGGATTCGACCAATTTCCCCATGATGGAAACTAATTGAGCAGACGATTTTCCTTCGGCAAAAACAACTTCCGGAAAGCCGCAACGGCGCTGGCGATCCAAATCCAGCGTGGCATCGAGGGCGTATTGGGTGGCCGAGGCCGCGTATTCACGAAAATACTGCTGGTCATCGATTTCACCGTTCAGCCAACGAGCAGCCAGTTCACGCATTTGCTGAGCATCCACGGTTCATTTCCTTGACTGGGTTTCAAAAATCGCAAAGCGCCAACAAGATTTTCACGGACGGAAGTGTTGGCATCCGCTTGTCGCATCGACGTCAACTATCCAGAATAGTGGATTCAAACTAGAAATATCAGGCGGGATGGGATCTGAGATTTTTGTGATTCCCAATCCATTCCGTTGAACGTTTTTATCAATGAAGGAAATCTTGATGCCAAGTTGCGTTCTTGCATATTCTGGAGGCCTAGACACATCCGTTATTCTCGGTTGGCTGATGGACCAAGGTTATGACGTACACGCCGTGTATATCGATCTGGGCCAGCCTTGTGAAGATCGACAAGAGATCTTGGATAAGGCCAAGAACATTGGTGCCGCTAGTGCGCAGATTGTGGACGCCCAAGAAGAACTATGCAGCGACTTTGCGTTTCCCGTGCTGCAATGGCAAGCCAAATACGAATCGATCTATCTGCTGGGTACGTCGATCGCTCGTCCCTTGATCTCCAAAAAGTGCTTGCAAATTGCCAAACAAGTTGGTGCCGACGCCTACGCTCATGGAGCTACCGGCAAAGGGAATGATCAATGTCGGTTTCAACTGGCGGCCGAAGCATTGGATCCCGGCGTCAAGGTGATTGCCCCTTGGCGAATTCCGGAATTTCGAACCGCCTTTCCGGGCCGAACGGAAATGATCCAATACTGTGAACAGCGAAACATCCCGGTCAAAGCGTCGGTGGCCAAGCCGTACAGTTCGGACGAAAATTGCCTGCACATCAGCTACGAAGCCGGCAAACTAGAAGACCTGAACGTCAATGGCGTAGAACTGGTCGAATTCGGCATGACCGTTTCTCCTCAGGCGGCACCCGACAAGCTTGAAACGGTAGAAATTGAATTCGAAGCAGGCGTTCCCGTTGGCGTCAACGGCCAGAAATGTTCCGCACTAGAGATTGTCAAGACACTAAACACGATTGGGGGTCGTAACGGTATCGGCCGAATTGACATGGTGGAGAATCGCTTTGTGGGCATGAAAAGCCGAGGTGTCTATGAATCGCCGGGCATGACCATTTTGTATGACGCGTTGCTGGTGCTGGAACAACTGACCATGGACCGTGATTTGGTTCACCTTCGAGACCGCTTGGCGCCGGAAGTGGCCGAAATGGTTTACTACGGTTTTTGGTACCATCGCAAGTTGGATGCGCTGTTCGCATTTATCAAAGAAGCCGCCAAGTATGTTACCGGTACGGTTCGCCTGAACTTGTACAAAGGGAATATCATGGTTGACGGACGACAAAGTCCCAACAGTTTGTACGATGAAGGAATTGCCACTATGGAAGGTGGTGAAGCAGCGTACGATCAAACCGATGCAGAAGGTTTCCTGCGAATCCAAGGCTTGCCTTCTCGAGTGCAAGGGCGCATTCGACCTCGAACGTATTGACGTGCAACGAATGATCAAATGATAGAATGATCGATGCGTTTTATTCGCATTGGACGCGATTACGTTGAACCGAACACGGTCACCCGATCGGAGCGTTCGGTTCGAACCAGACGATTCCGCAGCAGCACTTCAGATTCCCAACATCCCATTCACCCAAAAGGAAACGACGCATGTATTTGGTGGAAAATCCAGTATTGCAGCGTGAATTGGTGGTGAATCTGCGAATGAAGCGAGCGTTTGTGTTGCTGTTTTTCTATCAGGTCCTTTTGGCGGCAGTGGTCTATTTTGCTTGGCCCAGCCAGACTCGTTTGGAAGCGAATTCCGAAACCGCCAAAGGCTTGGTCAACATGTTTTTCCTGGGCCAATACATTTTGACATCGCTGATGGCGCCCAGCTTTGCCGCCGCAGCCATCACGGGCGAGAAAGAACGCAAAACGTACGAAATGCTGCTCGCCAGCCCCCTCAAGCCGGCCGCCATTTGTTTGGGCAAACTGTTTTCTTCGCTGGCTCATTTAGGATTGCTGGTCTTTGCGTCGCTGCCCATTGTCATGTTGTGTTTGCCGCTGGGTGGCGTTTCATTTTACGAAGTGCTTGCCGCGTATTTGGGGTTACTACTTTCGATCATCACGTTTGGCATGATCAGTTTGGCGTGCAGTAGCTACTTTCAACGTACTGCCGCTTCCTTGGTGGCATCGTACTTGTTGATTCTGCCGTTAGCCCTGGTAGCCATTTTGATTTGGAAAAGCTTTGAAGGACAAGCCGAAAGTCGCTTGATGCTGGTCCTGACCGTGCTGCCCGCCATCTGTGCCGCCATTTGCGTCACATTGTTCCTGAACACGTCCGCGCGTTTGCTGCATCCGCCCGATGTCGGCAGCGAAGGCAAGGAAGTTGTGGACCTGGAGCAAGAAGCGCAAGAAGTGGTGGGACTGGTGATTCAACGAGACCAATTTCCGGACCGCTTGTTTGCGCCTCCCAAACGAGACGATTTGATGGAGGACAATGCCAACCCGGTTTACGACAAAGAAATCCACAGTGAAATTTTCAGTCAAGGAACATTAATGCTGCGTCTGGTGATCCAGATCAGCATGTTGTTGGCGATCCCGATTATGGCCGTATGCCTGTTCATGCGTCCGCAATGGGCGGCGTGGTACATTGGCTATGTAGTCATCTTCAATATGTTGGTTGGCCCAGTTTTTTCTGCCGGCAGTATGACCAGCGAACGAGAACGACAGACACTGGACCTTTTGCTGACCACCACCATCACGCCTTGGCAAATCCTGTGGGGCAAGTTGATTGCCGGCCTACGCATTTCCAGCGTCTTGACCATGTTCTTGGTCTGGCCATTGTTCTTGGCGTGTGTGCTAGTTCCGGACTACTGGCGAAACATTGTCGGCGTGGGTGCGTACCTGACCGTCATCATTTTGACGTGCATCACCACGGCTATTTTGGCGTTGTTCTTTTCGGTCATTTTCCAAAAGACGTCGACCAGCTTAATGACATCCTATTCGTTGATCATTCTGCTGTTTTGTGTGCCGCTGGCCACCACGATATTCGTCAAAACGTTTATGACGGGTGATCAACGAGCGATCGTTTCGGCGGAGACTGCGTCCGAACATTCGGAAACGCGGTTGGCGAAGTCAATTCATTGGTTGGGAATCGCCAGCCCGTTTGCGGCCAGCTTTAGCGTGCCCTTTTCGCCCGAAGACGCCAATCGAGTGTCCGAATATAATTCGGGCTTCAACTATTTTTTTCCCAATAGCTGGAACTTGTTTGGCAGCTACGTGGGCTTCACACTAGCGCTGAACATCTTCATGTTCGTTGTCATGATCTGGTTGCTGAACGTGCGTTGGCGAGTGGCGGATTAGTGCATAACGCCCGATAATCGTTCCGGCTGGGGCGAATCTATTCGTTAAAGATGGGCGGGACAACCTTGTCCAGCACATCGTCCAGCATGGTCGGAATTGTTTTCGGCAGATATAGACAGTGTCACCGGGAAGGATGGCGTAGTCCGTGTTCCGGGTTACGGTGTCTTTGCGATCGTAATTGGCCACCAAACGAATTTTCTCGCCCGGCATGCGTCCCGTTGGACGCTCGATGGCAATTTCCATGCGGCGAAATTTCTTGTCCGCGCCCGTTTGTTCCACAATGTCTTGTACTCGAGTTTCCGGCGTCAGCGTCACCATCTCCGACTTGGCCTGCGCCCGGCTGCCTTGATTTCCACTTGGCAAACGCCCTGAGGATGGACTTCGGGTAGTTCCGCTTGAGGTGTTCCCATCACGGCACAGCCAGACATTCCGAGCGCCGCAAGAAACAGAAACAAACAACGCGCTGCGTGGATCGATAGCATGGGAGTTCCTTTCGCCAATCCGATAGCAAAATAAAAAAAGTTGCGGCGTACGAAAACCGTCTGCCGCAACTCCCCCCAATACTATTGCCGGTGCAAGGATGAACTTTCCCGGCGATGATAGAGGTATCGGTTATCGCGATAAATCGCTTGAGGCAAAGTTTTGCGGTCCGAATCGCATTTTTCAGAATGCATTTCATTCATGGCCCAATTCGTTCCTCGCCCAATTCGATCCTCGCCCGAAACGTAAGTGAGGCGCATTCTTCCTAGCCCGAAACGTAAGTGAGGGGAAACAGAGCGATTCCGAAGTCCCTCGCTGACGCTTCGGGCTAGGAAATCCCGCCGTAAAACGCGAATGCGCAACCACGCTTCGGGCTAGGAAACTCCGCAAAAAAAAACGCGAATTCACAACTTCCCGACGTACGCATCGCGGACAAGCATGAGCGATAGCAAAACGAAGACACCCTGCTAGCAAAACCGCCTTGCTTACGCAGAACCGATCGTGCCCACGGTGCAGTTTCGCGAACGCCGCTTGGCTTCCAGTAACGATAGCGACGCTTCGTGATACAGCGTATCGGCCAGGCAGGTTGCCGATTCGGCATAAAATACGAAACCCGCGCTGAGTGTGATTTCGGCCCATTCGCTGGCTGCCAGCAGTTCAGTCGCTTTTTGTCGCAGTCGATCGACCATTCCTTGCGCGTCGTCCGCATTTAGATTACTGACAATCAGGCCAAATTCATCGCCGCCTAGACGAGCCAAGAAGTCGCCGCTGCGAAGTGATTGTCGCATTGATTGCGCCGCTTCGCGCAGGACTTGATCTCCCGCCAAGTGGCCTCGACCATCATTGACCGCTTTGAAGAAGTCTAAGTCCATCAGCGCCACGCACAAAGAATTTGGCTGCTGCAAACGAACCTGAAGTTCATCATCCCATGCTCGGCGATTCCACAAACCAGTCAGCGGATCGGTCAGAGCCAAGTTACGCATGGAGCGAACTTCGCCCTGATGCAACAACAATTGCCGTTCCAATCGGCCGATTCGCAACATCAGTCGCACGGTTCGCAACAATTCTGCATCGGAAACATTGGCGGCCAAGCCAACATGTCTTTCATCTTCTGATTCGCCACCCAGTACCAAAACCGGCAGCGAAGAACGCAAATCCTTGCCCATTGCTGAACGGCCTGCAGGTTAACTCGATCGCAAATCACCAAATCCACTTCGGCTGACGATCCGATTCCCAAGCCAAATCGGTAAACGCATAACCGTGCTCCACCAACAGGTCGGCCAATGTCAGCGTAGATTGATACAAACCGATACAAGGCTGCGTCTCATGCGTTCTCATACCTGCATCATAGTCACCAGTCTGAAAGTTGGCTTCCCCAAATCAACGATTCTTAGAATCGCCACTCCTGACACCGCCGACTTGTAAACTGTGGCACGACTGTTAGAATCTGGCGAAATTTGGACTGATTCTCCAGGGTAGTGCAGGGCGTACCGTCGAATTCTGGTACGAAAGGTGCAAACGAAGTGTCCCAAGAACAAGCTTGTATCGAATTCCCATCCGAGTGGACTCGGCAACACCTATTGGATCTAGAAAGTTTGTCCGAAAGTGAAATTCGCATTTTGCTAGACACGGCCGAATTGATGCGAACACTGACCAACAACTGTCGGAACCGACTATCGCTGCTCCAATCATTCACTTCGGCCAACCTGTTCTTCGAAAACTCCACTCGAACTCGCACCAGCTTTTCCCTAGCCGCCAAACGACTGGGTGCCGACGTCATCGAATTCACCGCGTCCAGCAGCAGTCTGTCCAAAGGCGAATCGTTTATTGACACCGCCAAGACCATTGAAGCCATGAACGTAGACGCCGTGGTGGTACGACACAAAACGCCCGGCACGCCGCACATCCTTTCCACTCGGTTAAATTGCAGTGTCATCAACGGCGGCGATGGCGCTCATGAACATCCCACGCAAGGTCTGCTGGATATCCTGACCATTCGGCAGCATCGCGGAGAAATTGCCGGCAAGACTGTCGCCCTAGTTGGAGATATCACACACAGCCGAACCGCTCGTTCCAATATTTGGGGCCTGAAGAAACTGGGCGCGCACGTCATTGTCTGCGGACCGGCGACGCTAGTTTCGCGAGACTGGGAATCGTTGGGTGTAGAAGTGGCGCACAATTTGGATTCGATCATTCCCAGGTGTGACGTGTTGAATTTGCTTCGCATTCAGTTCGAACGCCAGTACACTCGTCCGTTCCCTTCGGTTCGAGAATACGCGCTGCTGTACGCCATGAATAAGGAACGGATGGCTCGAGCGAAAAACGACATTTTGATCATGGCGCCAGGTCCAATTAATCGAGGTGTCGAAGTGACCACCGATGTGGCCGATGGTCCGCATAGCGTGATTCTGCATCAAGTTACCAATGGCTTGGCCGTGCGTATGGCCGTCATGTGGCTGTTGAGCGAAGCTAAGAAACGAGCGTCAGGAGTGTCATCATGAGTCGTTTTGTTGTGACGGGCGGACACGTCATTGATCCGGTTACCAAGACCGACCGCATCACCAACATCGCCATTCAAGGTGACCGCATTGTCGAATTGGACGCTTCGCCCTAAGCCGACGATACCGTGCTGGATGCGACTGGCCTGATTGTCAGTCCCGGCCTGATTGATCTGTGCACGCAACTTCGCGAACCCGGTTTTGAAGATGATGAAACCATCGCCACTGGTGCCAAGGCTGCTATTCGAGGCGGCTTTACCACCATCGCTTGTGTCCCCAATACCGACCCGCCGATCGACACACAGGCGGGCGTGGAATTTATTTTGAATCAAAGTCGGCTGGTCGATTTATGCCGAGTGGAAGTGTTGGCGTGTGTCAGTAAAGGGCGCGAAGGCAAAGAACTGGCCGAATTGGGTTCACTTTCGGCAGCGGGAGCCATCGGGTTTACCGACGCCACGTCGCCCATCTTCAATGCAGACTTAATGCGTCGAGCATTGGAATACTGCCAGATGTTTCGGCGACCAATTTTGAATCGCCCGGAAGTGCCCGAATTGAATCGGGACGGCGTCATGCACGAAGGCGTCACCTCAACCATTTTGGGACTCTCCGGCATGCCCGCCGAAGCGGAAGACGTCATGGCTGGACGCGACGTCCGCTTGGCCGAAGCCACTCATTGTCCCGTTCACTTATTGGGCATTTCCTGCAAAGACACGGTTGATTTGATTCGGCGTTCCAAACAGCGAAATGTACCGGTTTCGGCCAGTATTGCGGCGATCAACTTGACGGTGGACGATTCGACCTTACGATCGTTCGACACCAATTGGAAAATCAATCCGCCGCTGCGTTCGCAAGAACATATCGATTCCTGTATCGCTGGCGTCGCGGACGGAACCATCGACGCGATCATCAGCAACCACGCTCCTCGCGCGGCTGAAAAGAAAATGGACGTGCTGGATACCGCTCCGTACGGCATGGTGGGCCTGGAAACGGTGCTGGGCATTGTGGGCAGCCACCTCGTGCGACCGGGACATGTGTCGTGGGCTCGCGCGATCGAGCTACTCAGTTCCAACCCAGCCAAAATCTTGGGGCTACCAGATCGAGGCACCTTGCGGCCCGGTTCGCTGGCGGACCTAACCATCTTTGATCCATCCGAACAGTGGACCGTCGACACCAAGCAATTCGTTTCGCGCAGCTCGAATTCACCGCTGCACGGCTGGAAACTTCTCGGTCGAACCAAGCACGTCATCGTCGGCGGCCGCATTAAGGTCAGCTGACTTGTATGCAGGCCTTCCAATTGAACCGGCCAAATAACGTTTGGCGTTTTCTATGTCTTGATAGCCCGAAACGTCAGTGACGGCAGTCCAACGTTGTAACCTACGCGCGTCGTGCGTTTGTACGAGTCACGCGATCCATTCTTCCGAATCATTTGCTCCATCCGCCGCGTCTGATCACAATAGTACGAGCGACCGCTGCGACGAGTGTCAACATAGACAGTAAAAATAGCGACATGCCACCTTATTGGCTTTTTCCGAAATTGCTGGATTGACTGACCTCATTTCCGTGGTAAGTTCATGCTCGCCGTGGGGGCATGTCAATTTAGGAAGACCAGGATGGATGACCTACAGGCACCGTGATTCACATTCTTGAACTTTCCACTTGAGGTTAAATGACATGAGAAACTTCTTAGCAAAATTCAGTTGGCGCCCTTCGGGCATTCGGGCATTGGTTCTAACCCTGGTCCTGTCGTGCAACGTTTTTGCAGCAAGAACGTGGTACGTGAACAATCAGATTGGAGATGACTAATATTCCGGGACACATGACACAGTTTTTTCGATCGGTACCTACACCGGAGGACCATTTAAGACGATTCAACGTGCGATTGAAAAACCAGACGGGACTCTCCAGGCACAACCTGGTGACACTATCAAGATCCAGGCGACAAGCTTGCCCTATGATGGCTTCGTCGTCAGGTGCGACAGTATCACAATTGAAGGCGTTCCTTCCGTTCTCGGCGCCGACCCAGCCGCATTCATTCCGGACGATTATGCTGAAGCAGTTCAGTTCTCTATTGCGGCCAATATTCCAAATACCATCTATCCTTTACCGGTTATCAAGAAGGCCGGGCCACGCGGTATCGGAATTGGAATCGACATCGAAACGCCTTTCGAAAACGTCACTGTTCGCAACCTCTACATCACCAACTTTCGAATTGGGATTTCGACGTTAAGGTGCGATAACCTCCTGGTCGAAGATGTATTTGTTTTCGACGTGGGTTCTCTCAACTCAAACGACGGACACGGATTTAATATCGCAGGTAACAACCAAACCCAATCGTGTGTCGTAAGGGACTGCGTTGTTTTCAATGCGACCTACGCGGGTTTTAGAATGCGACGATGCGCCGCCAATTGCGTATTTGACAATTGCAAGGCGTTTGCGGACGATAATTCCACCGGAATTAATTCGGCACTGGATTACTACTTTCTCTTGTCGTGGTGCGACCACTGTAAGATCACCAACTGTTTTGCGAAACGAGTTAACTCGCTGGCTCACAATGGACACGGTTTTGTCATTCGTGGTCTGAACCGGAACGACGAAGATTCGTTTAGCAACACCATTGAAGACTGCGACGCGGAAGATTTGCGCGACGTTGTCTTGCTGCGAGGTCGCAATGTGCGGAACAACGTCATCAAAAGTGTTTCGTCGGTTGTCTCGACCGATGGGAATAAAGCCTCACTGGGATGCGTGAAGTTTGTTGACGGCGCTCATCATAATAGCTTTGACGGACTCAGTTTTTTCAATTCTGACGTGGCAATTTCAATTATGGGCAATTTACAAACTATGGAAAACTTACCGAAACCGCCGCCAGTCGATGGAAAAAGAGCGGATGAGGTCGAATCAGCCGCCGACAACAACACGTTTTTCGATTGCGACTTCATTGCGTGCGCCATTGCCATCGATTTCAATGATGGAACCGACGAAAACATCAATTTGCAAGACGACATTGATGACTTGGCGAATAGTACGATAACCGCTCACAAAGCTCGCCGAGCCGCTTTGATCGACTTTCAAAACGAATTGAATGATCCTAATTCGGGCATCGACTGGCAGCCGGATCTATCCGACGGTTCCAAGAAAAAGGTTTTCAACAATTTCTTTTACGCCTGCATGTTCACCGGTGACCCGAACGAAACTTCCTATTTTATTCGCGCGGCACGTACCGCATATAATAATTCGCTCGTGAATTGTGATATCGAAGACTTCGACCACTACGTTTACGCTAAACAATTCGACGCAGGGACGAACAAACCGACACACGGTGGAACGCCGTCACTGAATGCCGGCAATTACGCGAATCATAACTACGCTCCGATTGTGTCATTCGTACCGAATCCCATCTTTGGTGAATGGAAGGTCGATGGACTGGACGCGATAAGCTGCAACTTTTGGAATGTCCAACAGGGGCTTCCCGTTTGGTACTACACCAATAACGGTGGCAATACTTTTAATCAACCTTAAATGATGACACGATTGGTTCCAACGATCGGCAAAGTCGATTTGCCGATCGTTCTTTTGATTCAACTGAAAGGATGTTTTTCCAGATGCTCCGTTTCATCCTATTCGCACTGACATTCACTGCTTTAATAACGCCGCATGGCATGGCTCAAGTTGACGGTTTTGTAGAAACCTTTGACGGTAACGGCGATTGCCGCTTCACCCCGGAAGACGAATACGGCTTTGATGACTGTGGATGGCAGTTCCAGGGTAATGCGGAAAAGTTCTTTGACGGTCAAGGAAGCTACCATGTCAATGCCACGGGCGATATTCAAGAGACAGGAGAATCGCTGTACATGGACAACCGGTTCTTTGGGCAAGGAAGCTTTGCAGCACGAGTCGAATTTGACGACGCCGATATATTCGCACCGTTTACTGAGATATCCTCCGCCGGCATCAACATGTGTACATTATTTTTGGTAACGCCAATAATCTTGTCGGCCAATTGTCTCGTCCTGAAGACGGCGAGACGAGGGTTCGCCGTAGTGTTGACGAGGGTCCCGGCGTGTCGCTGTATGAAGACAATCATCCGTTTGAGGTTATTTCCGGATCTGCAATCGAATGGACGTTTGACACAAAGCTATCCGAGGCGACGCTGCGTTTTCAGTCAGATGAAAGCGAATTGGTTTTGGGTCCTACACGCTATGATTTAACGATGCACGATGTGACCGAAATCACATTGGACATCTATGCCTTCGGAGCGCAGTCCGACACACCAGACCCCGAACATGCCCGCGCTCACATGGGAATCGACTGGTTTGGCGTCATTCCCATCTTGGACCTTGAAGGCGACTTTACGTCCGATGAAATCGTCAACGCGGCCGACATTGATCGTCTTACGAATGCCATCGCGACCAACTATCAAAACGTAGGCTTTGACCTGAACGACGATGCCGAAATCACTGAAGCGGATCGAACCATCTTGGTTCAAAACATCCTGAACACCTACTTCGGCGATTCCAATCTGGACGGCAAATTCAACAGTGCGGACTTGGTCAATGTGTTCGTCGCGGGTGAATACGAAGATGCCATCGAGGGAAACTCTACTTGGGCAACGGGCGATTGGTCGGGCAATGGCGAATTCGATAGCGCCGATTTGGTTCTGGCCTTCCAGGACGGCGGCTATGAACTAGGGCCTCGCGAAGCGGTTCACAGCGTGCCCGAACCAAATAAATCTGGCGCGGCAATCTCGTTTGGATTTCTGATCGTTTGGCTAGTGCGTCGCCGGCGATTTGTGGTATAGCACTCACTAAAATAAACGCAGAGGCGCCGCGTAGCGCAGAGGTCATGACGCCAAAGAATTTCCTGCTCTGCGATTCTCGGCGTCTCTGCGTTTTATTCTCTGCCCGATCTTGGCGGACGAAATTGCCGGACCGTCGCAAAACAATGAGAACAACTTGGTTTCCTGTTTTCCGTATCTCACGCTGGAACACTCGAACGCCGAAGTCACTCATCGCATTGACTGTCTCTATCGGCAATAAATGACTCCCCGTTCGCTCGACCCGGCAAGCAACTCCAACTAAAATGCACTGACACTAGGCAGAAGAAAACGGTGCTCTCGGTAGGTACAAATACCAATATTTTCCGTCGTCGTAGAGTGGCGACACTGGACAACTTCGATATCCATGGGGAATAGACAATGTTGAATCCTTCCAAGGTCCGTTTCCGGCAGCGACCAACGTTTGAAACGCTAGAATCACGCCTCGCCATGGACGGCATGACGTTAGTAACGACAGACGTTTTCGACTTAGATGAAGCGGGCAGTTTTGAGCAACTGCTTGTTGATCTGGACGGTGATGGAGATGTCGACATTCTCAGCGCGGCACAACGCGAGGATTACTTTGACGTCATCGTGTCGTGGTTTGAAAACCTGGACGGACGCGGCAACTTTGGAGAGCGTATCGAGATCAGTAATGGATTGATCGGCCTTAGAGACGTCGTCGCTCTGGATGTAGAAGGCGACGGCGACTTGGACGTCGTCGCCTTTGCTTCGTCCAGGGCCTACAACGCCGGCGATCTCGTGTGGCATGAAAACACGGACGGTCAAGGTACCTTCGGCTCCGGACAAACCATTCGCGACGACCTGTTTTCCAGCCGCTCCAACCCGCCTCACGTCATTGCCGGTGACCTGAACTCTGATGGACTGGACGACTTGGTGGTTGGAGTTGACCGAGACGTCCTGTACCTCAAGAATCTGGGCAATGGGCAATTTGACGAAACTCGTGTTGCCCAGGCGCCCTTTGGGCCAGACGATCAAGTTATGCCAGTCTTGTACGACGAAGATGGAGACGGAGACTTAGACATTTTCTACTTCTCGGAAACCGGTTCCGGATTGGTGCATAATTTTAATGACGGCGAAGAATTTCTATTGAAGAATGTTGACTTGGATCCTGCGGAATATGGACGCGTGGCGGACCTGGACGGCGATGGGCGGACGGACGTTCTGACCGTATTACGAGAGGATATATTTAATCGACGTTTTATCAATATCCACCACAAACGAGCAGATGGAACTTATTCGATTAACAATTTCGATAGCGGAGGTAACATCAGTGATTTTGAGGTGATCGACATGGACAACGATTCGGATCTTGACATACTTGTTGGCGGATCGAGCGGGCTCAAATGGTTCAAGAATAACGGAAACATGAATTTTGAGCTGGTGGCGATTACCGACCAAGGCTCATACTGGGACTTTGACTTAGCCGATATTGACCTCAATGGTTCGATCGATTTGCTTGCCATTCGCGGTAGGACCATTCAATGGAGCGAATTCCGGATTGTCGGTGATTCGAATCGAGACGGTTTGTTTAATTCGTCGGATCTGGTGCTGGTGTTCCAAGCCGGAACGTACGAAGACAACATCCCCAATAACGCGACGTTTGATCAGGGCGATTGGAACCAAGACGGCGAATTCGATTCGAGTGATCTAGTATACGCAATGCAAGTGGGAACCTACGCCTTAACGGCTCTACCGGCAGGCAACGACATTGCGGCCAGTATTGACGCGTACTTTCACCAATTGAATCGCACAACAAGGCTCACCAAAACGCCCGCAACAATGCAGCATTGGGCATGAATCCTAGTCGAACCAAATTGCCAGCGGCGTGTTTGAAACCAACAGGATTTACGCCGAGTTCTTTGCGTAGCAGCGGCGTGCGGCCGGCAAGAAAGGCTCGGCAGGAGCCTCGATCTCCCGAAACGCAAAAATCAGCGGGAGAACGAAGCTCCTGCTGAGCTCAGAATGGTTCCGACAAATGGAAGCATGCGTTCAATGCCGCGTCAACCACGTGCCAACGGACTCGCTTCGCGGCTCATTTTCAGGATCAGCTCTTCCAAAACAAATCGCGCTTTCTCCGGTGCGGAATGAGTGCCTTTCAGCGCCAAGTCCGCTTCCAGCAGCCAGCGGTTGATCTGACCGGCTCGTTCTCGTCGTAATTGACCTAACTGTTTCTTGGCGAGTGAAAACTTGGCGGCATCCCAATGTGGAAAGCCAGCTTCTCGCAAAGCCACATCCAAATTGTATTTGCCCGTTTCCTGTTCTTGAGTTTGAATGATCCGAGTTGCCGCGGCGAAGCGACGCAAATACCAAGACAAGGGGCCGAACAGCCCTACCGGATGTTCGCCCGATTGCAGCAAGTGTTCTAACTGCACGAGTGCTTCTGCCGCATCGCCCGAAGTGGCCGCTTCCAGCATTTCCCAGGTGGTCTTCTGTCGCCAACCGCCAACCACTTTTTCAATTAGCTGAACGGAAGCCGGTTCTTTGTCGGAAACAAACAGCGCCAACTTGGCAGTCTCTTGATCTAGCAAGCCCAATTCCAACCCGACCAATTCGAACATCGCGTCCAACGCTTGCCCTTGCAGTTGGACGTTGTGCGTTTGCTGGGCATAGGTCTGAAACCATTTGCGCACCGCCTTTTCGTCCACTTTGTCTTTAGAACGAGGCAGCAAGGGCAGGCGGCAGTCGATGACCAATCCCGATTTGACGGCTTGTTTGTAAAGATTGGTGTTGGCGGGAAACGTCTTCAATTCCAACGCCAGTACGCCGCTGTGGTCGGAATTTTTGGCGAGTTCTTCCAGTTGACTTCGATGTTGGCTGACAAAATCGTCAGCTTCACGCACAATCACGGTCCGTTCGCCCGAACCGAACAAGGACACCATCGTCAATTCGTCATGGACGTCTCGCCAATCACACGTCTTGCCTTCAAACACGGTGGCGTCGTCGGCATCATCGACTAAAGTTCGCTTGAGTGCCGAAAGGATTTTGCTGCGAAGAAACATTTCGTCTCCAAACCAAACGATAAACGCTTGATTTCGCAACGAATCGGGACTGGCCAGAATTTCAAAGGCGTGCTGAGAGGCGGACATATCGGTGGCTCGCGAGCAAAGTATTTCCAGTTTGCTCCGAGCGTACTGACGAACGACAGTCCGGTCAACCACGTCGAGCGACACTTAACGTCGTTCGAGAATTAAGTGAGCTGCGAGGCGATATCCACAGGTAAAAAACCGGGATATCACCATCTTGACGCTCGCATGATACCGGGCAGTGATTTCGCGAACGATGCTCAGCTGGCCGGAGTCACGGGAATTTCTGGCAGGCTGGTGCCGAAGGGGACCCACACGTCCGGCTGTTGCTTGACAGCGCGAGCTACCTGGAGTGCTTTGTATCGCATCCTAGCGACAGGCGAAGGTGGAATGCATCGCACTTTGAGTAGCGAGTGCGGCTGTGCTCCCCAAAACGATTTGTAGTGTTCGTCGCCTCGCAGAAAGTCGAAGTGTGTGCGTCCGGTTTCAATCGCGTGACGCAAACGATGGGCGAACAACAAAAAGCCCGGTTCGAATTCACGGTATTCGTCATCTAAACCGGTTTGAAATAGTTGCACCAACTTGTCGGTTGTCAGGTAGATATGCGACACCATTGGTGTACCCTGAAATTCGCACCAGACAATTTCACACGCATTGCGATTGGCTAATGCCTGGCCGGCCGTTCGCAAGAATTGTTCGAAGCGACGATCCGCGAAACAGCCAGGTTCGCCTTTGGCCTCCCAACGTTGCTGATGCAAGCGGATCAAGTGTTCGATGGCCACGTCAAAATCTTCGCCCGCGGCGGTCGATCGGAACGTAAAGTCGCTCGATTCCATGCGTCGCACGGCCGATCGGATCTTGCGACGATATTGTTTCCGTACGGATTGCACAAAGGCATCCCAATTGCTGGGCAAATCCACAACCCAAGTCGATTCCAAGCGGCGCACAAAGACGTCAAAATTCGCTTGCTGCAAATCGGCGATCAGTGTCGAGGCGAGTTGGTCGTTGGCGCTAATTCCTTCCAATTCCAAACAATCTATTTTGGGCAAACCAGCAATTCCGTCGGTGACGGCTTGGCGAACCAGACGCAGTACTTGTGTGGCACAGTCTGGCGTCGACAGGATTCGCAGATAGTCGGTGGATGTTTTGCCGGAACCCAAAAAGCGAAGCTGTTTTCCGCCGGCAGCCGTTCGGCGAACATACCACGGCGCAATTCCGACCACTCGATCTTGGTCGCGAACTACCATCAGCGTCAAGGAACCGAGATCTTGGAACGATTCCCACCAATGAAACATCCATTCCCAGCTGTGCAACGGCTGGTCATCTCAAGAGGTTCCATTGATCCCTAAGCTGAGCAAAATTCGCCTTGTCGAAACGACTTCCAGTTGCATGCGATAAAACCCTTGATTCGAGAAGAAAAGACTCGAAAAGGGTAGCTCGCCACGCACATCTCCGCTGGTTAACGAACTCCAGATCAAATTCTGTTTCGCACGAACGAGAACGGTTTTGACGAAAATTCGCTCTGCAACGCGGCAACGTGGACTTGTCCCGACGCGGGACGCTTTATTCGCCCACAGGCTGGAAGGCCCGAATGGTGCCTTTGGGACCAAGATCTCGAGTGACAATCGCGTGCGGGTAGACCGCTTCACCGACGTTGCCGGCGCGATCCAAAGCTTCAATCTTTAGCAAGAATTTGCCCGGCAGCTGACTGTCGATGGGCAAGTCAGCGCGTCCCGTGTTCGGGAGTGCTCGAGTCAACGGTTGCCACGGTCCGTTGGCCGTTTCGGCAAACTTCAGCTGGATCGGCGTGTCCACAAGATTCGTATCGTGTGCTTGCCAGTTAATCAGCAATGCCGCCGTGGTTTCTCGTTGTACTTCGGCTCCGGTCAATTCCACGACGGGATCTGTTTCGTCGAGTCCGACATATAAATCGGCATCGTCGCCGGGCTGTGGCGAGCGGTTAGAAAGACCACTGCCGTTGTGGACCAAGAGTCGAAAGCCGTAAATGCCTTCTTGTTCCAGATTCACTTCAAACGGACTCTGCCGATCCGAGTCGGTTCCCAAAGCCGACCACGTTCGACCGTAGTCACGAGTCACCCACAACTCTACTCGAGCTAACCCCGAGCGTCCGACATCTTGCACATCGTATTCTAAATTGAATCGACGCGAATTGGTCATGTGAATGTCTTCCAGGGCAACTCCGGCTTGCATCGCTTGCTGCAGCTGTTGTTCCGGACTAGCGTTTTGCACCGGCTGGTTCGAAAATTGGTCTCGCGGTGTCAACAGGTTGTCCGTTGCGCTGTTCCATTGATTCGAATCGAACGTCGAATCGTTTGTTGCATCAGCGGCACTTGCTGCGTCGCTTGCCGCAGTGTTTGATTCATTGTTTGGCAACTGGACGTCGGCCGGATTGTCGTTTCGACTGGCTTGTGAAATCAAGCTGGCATAGTCCGTCGTTGCTGGCGAGTGCGAATAGTCGTCCAGTAGTGCTTGGCTATGAGATCGATTCGCTTCCAGCGAATCGTACGTTTGGCCCAGACTATTGGACTGGGCGTCAAGCGAGGCTTGCCAGCCAGCATCACTGGCCGAACGAGTCTCTGACGTAGCTACAGGCGTGTCTTCTGACGTAAACGATGTTGTTCGAGGCGGATCGGCCTCCGATTGCGACGTCTCTGCATTTGCCGCAACGGGAACATAGCCCGCAGGTTCGTATAATGCTGCGTCGTCAGCGTTGGACTGTTCTGCATTCGCCGAGGGCAAGACATTGACATCCGCGCGAGCCGCTTGTCGTTCTTGACTGCTGGGCAACGGAGTGCCTTCGGTCTGAACGTCTGGGATTTCCGTTTCTAAGGTTGCCGAGCGTTCTGGTAGTTCATTTTGCCAAGCGAAGGTTTGTTCGTGAGCGCCTTCGTTGCCGGCTTCGTCCAAGATGTCTGCGCGAACCACGATCGCTTGACCTGGCGAAGCAACCGTCCAGCTCGTTTCGCCGGCAAAGGATCGCTGGCCAGAGCCCTTGGGAGGCAAAACCACATCAACGGGAATCCATTGTTCGGAATTGGCGTAGCGATAGTGCAACCGAAACGAAGCGGGCTCCAAATAGTCATCAGATGATTGCCAACGAGCTTGCAGGCGTTCGCTTCGAAGCGAATCAACTGTCAATTGCACTTCCGGCAACTGGCGGTCCACAACAACGATTTTTTCTGGGCGAGTATCCGCGGTGGGTTCGACGGGATTTCGGTCGGATGCCACAACAAACCAATACTCGCCGTCCACGCCAGCCTGAAAATCAAAACGATTGGCCGTCACGGGTCGCCGCTGATAGACACTCCAACTGGCTCCTTGATTGCCCGACACAAATAGCGTCACTTCGCTGGGTGCTTCGGTTCGACTGTTCAAGAAGAACGGTATGGAAAACAGATGCTGCCGCGTAACAATGGGCGTGGGCAATTGGGGCTCGGAGCGCGAAATCGAATCATTCGCCGCAGGCTGAGCCCACAACGCAGTCACTTGCGTGCAGGCCGCCACTACCAAGATCCCGAAAATATGCTTGTTTCCAGTCATCGTATCGCTCGCACCGTCTGAAACATTCCGTACTTTGGCTGACCAGCCGCGTGCTGAAAAGCCTTAACGGTTGTATCGGTCCTAAGCGTAAGACGCTTGATAGAAAAGCGAGATGGAACGGAGCGAGTGGTGCAAATCGCGCTGCTCAAAATTCGGGAATGGCAACTTGTTCGCCACCGTTTCTGGTCGCTAGGCCTTTTAATTCTTCTGGAGTAAGTAATGAATCCGAAAGAAAATGGACAGAACCATCGGCGAACAGCGCGTTCATCCCATCTTCTGCATGCTTGCTGCAACAGCTACCAGTCGTTCCGGAATTGATGCCATTGGCTAGCAGTTCAAATGGAACGTCTTTTGGCGTCATCCAGTTGATTCCCGATTGGTGGATTTCCACGACTAACATCGTGTTTGTCAAACTGTCTTGGCAGTCGCCTACCTTCACACTTTGCGAATCGGGAAACATGGTTGATTTGCCTGTCACCACGACGTAACTGGTTTCGTCGAATTTTCCGACGGGGTCACTGGGACAGGTAAATTCGGTGGGCATTTGGTTTGCGAATTGAGCATTCCAAGGGCTGTTCCAGGGTTCGTCCATATGCAATTGGCGATACAACGCTTCTGCTTGCGGCCCCAAGTACGGCAGCAGGAGAACTCGCCAACTGTGCAGCGGCTGCCCTTTTTCATCAACGGTATAGGCCGGAGGATACGAACCGTTGTCTTGCTGGTAGGCCTCCATGGCCTGGTAAATGGCAGTCAGATTTTCACTGCAACGATTGCGTCGCGAATTTTCACGAACCGTTTGGATGGCGGGCGTTAGCAAGACCACCAGCACGCCAAAGAAAACCACCAGGCAGCATAGGCCGGCAAACACAAACAGGGAAATTCGCAACAGCGGCGTTCGACCAACCGACTTGCGTGGGCTGGCTGAAACGACCTTGGTTCCCACCAGCACGGGAACGGTAACTTCGCGCCCACAACCGGCACACGGACCCGTTTGCCCGGCAAATTGGTCAAGCACATCAGTTTCCAGACCACAGTGAGGACAGGTAAAGGGGATCACCGACGTTTGCTCCTGTTGGACCAGGTTACTGTGTTCGACGAATTTCAAGCCCACCAACGTCGGTTCGGTACGGCGGAAAGACGGAAAATGCCGGCGTTTCGCCACAGAAATACCGACCTCTACGGCACGAATGATAGCATTGACCGGGAAGGGAGTCGAGTTTCCTTTCGCCAGCGAATCTGGACATGCTGCCAGGCAGGTAGAATAGGCAAAGTCAGGAAGTTACTTCGAATGGTACGGAAGGACGTGATGACGGAATTCTTCTCAGAAACCAACGGTGCAATTGTTCGTTTGGCTGGCGGTTTTGGCGATCATGTCGGTCAGTGCGTATTACGTCCTGCGAAGATTGCGCGATGGTGTCGAACAAGCGGAAACGTCTGCCGACATGCTGGCAAAATTCCGTGAAATGCAGGACCAAGGTGAGCTCAGCGAGGCCGATTTCCGAAGTATTAAGACTATCTTGGGCGAGCGAATGCAAGCTGAGATAAAACAGTGACGAATGCGCTTTAGCGTGTCTGCTATCACATTAGATCGATAGATCGTTGCGTTAGGCCGCGGATGAAGTTTGTTTGGATCAAGGATGCGTTCAGCGAACTTTACAGGCCATGTTTTCGTAGATAGCTCGGGTGAAATGAGGACAAGGATGCCCCTTGAGGCCGTTGCGTACGTAGGTTCGCAAGGTTGGCCGTTCGAGCGACACCAGGGAACGTTTTTTAGGCCGATCATAGCGAACAGCCGCTTGGTGTTCGTGAGTACAACCAAGCCGAAAAGGAGTAAGCATGCCTGCAGGTAAGGATGGTGCATCAACCAGACGAGGCGGAGGCACCACCAAGAAAAACGCCTTTTGCTCATTTTGTCGTAAGAGCTATCGAGACGTCGGGCCATTGGTCGAAGGTCCCGGAGATGTTTACATCTGCGGTGAATGCATCGATCTGTGTCAATCGATCTTGGATCAAGAACAACGTCGCCGAGGTTCGACGAAGCAGTTGTTTTCTGAAATTCCAACGCCGCGAGAAATGGTCGCCAAGTTGGATGAATATGTCATCGGCCAGAACGCCGCAAAGCGGTTTAGCCGTTGCCGTTCACAATCATTACAAGCGTCTTTCGCTAGGATGGGAAGGTTCGGACGTCGAGATTGAAAAGTCCAACATCTTGCTGGCCGGTCCCACCGGTTCGGGCAAAACGTTACTCTTCGCGCGTACGTTGGCTCGCATACAAGCGTCCCCTTTGCCATTGGTGACGCCACCACGCTAACCGGAAAGCAGGCTACGTAGGCGAACGTGGAAAACCTGTTACTAAAGCTACTGCACGCTGCCGATTTCGATGTCGAAGCCGCTCAACGAGGCGTCCACAACACATCGACGAAATTGACAAGATTGGCAAGACGTCCAACAACGTTTCTATTACTCGAGACGTTTCGGGCGAAGGCGTCAACAAGCGTTGCTCAAGATGCTGGAAGGGACCCGTGGCCAACGTACCGCCTCAAGGTGGTCGCAAGCATCCAGAACAGCAATACATCCAGATTGACACCAGCAACATTCTGTTCATCTGCGGCGATACCACCTTTGGCGGCGTGCTTATCGTGCGGCGTAAACGCTGACTTGGCAAACGCAACATCGGCTTCAATCAAGTGCATCAGAACGAAGAATAAATCGCTGGCGGAGTTGCTATCGCAAGTCAACAGTGATGACATTCTGGGCTTTGGTTTGATTCCGGAATTGGTTGGCCGTTTGCCTATCACTTGTTCACTCACTCCGCTGGACGAAGAAGAGCTTGGTCAAAGTATTGGCCGAACCCAAATGCCTTGGTTCGCCAATTCAAGCTTGTTCCAAATGGAGCATTGCAGGTGGAATTCTCGGAAGGAGCGTTACGAGCGATCGCCAAGAAAGCAGCTCGCAAAGACACGGGTGCTCGAGGACTTCGGTCCATTGTCGAAGAAGTCATGCTGGACATCATGTATGATCTTCCCGAACAAGAACATGGCAGCCGATTCGTGATTACGGAAGAGTAAATTGAATGGCCGAGATTTTGTTCAAGACGATTGAACCTCCCAAGACGAAGAGTGCTTAGTTTAACGAAGAGTGCTTCGATGGCTGGGAAACTTTCAACTTCGCTTTAAGCCGCAAAGCCGGTTTTCGCCCCTCGCGAAAGCCGGCTTTTTTGTCTTAGGACCTGCGCATGTCAGACACCGTTCCCTGCCCACATTGCGGCGAAGACATTGCCGCGAATGCGTCGTTCTGCCGACACTGCGGCGCCACGGATGAATCAGGCTGGAACGATGACGATTGGGACGAACCCGTTTCACGCGAAGAAGAAGACGAAGAATATCAGGAATTCCTACAACGCGAATTCCCGAATGAATTTCCTGCGCCCATGACGACTCGACGCGTCTTTGTCACAGCCATCATCGTTCTGCTGTGCTTGGCGTTTCTGATCGCCACGCTTTTCTAACCACTTGGTTCGCAACCTAGTTCGTAGTACCGGCTTTAGCCGGAAGCCGCTCTACTAGATTCGTGCCTTCCAGTACTTTTACGGTACAGTCCGTTGCGCAGCGGAAAGGACAGTGCGACTGGGGTCGCGTTGCGGCTGCCGGCTAAAGCCGGTACTACGAACAACAACCAAAGCGTTTCGTTACCGTAAGTCTTCTGCCAGTCTTTGCAGGATCTCGATTCCGCGATCAATCACCTTATCATCGGCCGCATACGAAATGCGAAAGTGCGAATCGCGTTTGCTGAAAATATTGCCGGGGATAATCAACAAGCTACGTTCAATCGCTTTCTGTACGAATTCCGCGCCGCTGCCAATCGGAGCCTTCGGAAAGACGTAAAACGCGCCGCCCGGCACCGTCACTTCAAAGTGATCCTTCAAGCCGTCAATCATACGATTACGTTTTTCGCGATATTGATCCACGTAGCCGCTGATGTCTTCGTCTAACGCGGTAGCACATGCCCATTGTGCCGGCTGCGGCGCACAGACAAACGTGTACTGCTGCAGCTTGACCATGGTATCAATCACTTCGGCCGGACCATGCACGTAACCCACTCGCCAACCCGTCATCCCATACGACTTGGAAAAACCGTCGATCACAATAGTGTCCGAATTGAATTCGGCCGGCGAAGTCAACGCTTCGTCATAGCAAAACTTGCTGTAGATTTCGTCTGAAATCAGAGCGATATTGCGTTCGGCAGCCAGCTCAGCGATGGCCTGTGTTTTTTCGCGACTCGCCACCACACCGGTTGGATTCGCAGGACTGTTAAACAGAATCAGTTTGGTCTTATCCGTTATCCGTTGCTTAACTGCGTCCAAATCGATCTGAAAATCGGGATACGTATCGATGATGACGGGGACGCCGCCAACCAGCTTCACCAGCGATTCATACATCACAAAATAGGGATCGAAAATGATCACTTCATCGCCAGGGTTCACCATGGTCATCATGGTCAACACCAGGCCACCGCTGGTCCCCGAACAGACAAAGACTTTTCGATCCGCGTGCCCAAATTGAGCATCCACTTGCTGCTGTAGTTTGTCACGTAGTACCGGCATGCCCTGCGTCAGGGCATAACCGTTTTTGCCAGTTTCGATCGCGTCAATGCAAGACTGTCGAACTCGTTGCGGCACATCAAAATCGGGCTGACCGATCGAAAGATTCACCGGATCCTTCAGCTTGGCCGCCAAGTCAAATACCTTACGAATTCCGCTACTATCAAACGCTCTTGTTCGGTCGGCTATCCAATTAGAATTCACGACGAATTATCCTTCGCACCATTTTTTTCAGACTCGGCTTGGAAGTATCAAATTCCAACAACAAACATTCTGGCAGCTGAACAACGATTCGGGAATCCCGCTGCGACAAGCCATTTTGGCGCAAATCATCGCTGATACTTCCCAGTGGCTCAAAATTCTGACGTTCAGCGCCGCTTGGCTGGATAGATCAAGTAAACTAGCGTTCCAGTAACGTTCAAACTTGTCCAAAAAGGCTCGGCCAATATGATTCGTACCGCTCGCTGTTTCGTCATTATCTTGATCTTGTCGTTGACCGCTGGCCAACTGCAAGCGCAAAACTGGATTCCGCTGTTTGACGGTGTGAGCCTTGACGGCTGGACCAAGCCAGATGGTTCGCCGGTGACCAGCGATGCGTGGAAGATCGAACCGAACGGTGTCTTGCACTTGGACACCAGCGTGGAACGAGGCGGCAACATTTTCACTTCGCAGACGTTTGGCGACTTTGAGCTGTTGTTCGAATGGAAGATTTCCGCCAAAGGAAATAACGGCATCAAATATCGAGTCAACGATTTTGATGGTCGGACACTGGGCCTGGAATACCAAGTCATTGACGACCAAGGGTATGGCGGCCTGGGCCCCAAACAAGTGACAGCTTCGCTGTATGATCTGTACGAACCGCAGGATCATGATCGGCTCAATTCGCCAGGGCAATGGAATCGAGGCCGAATTATTGTGTCCGGCAATCGAATCGAACACTGGCTTAACGGGTTGCTGGTCATGCACGCCGATGTCGGTAGCAACGAATGGCGTGAACGCGTGGCCGCCAGCAAGTTTGCCGACGCACAGGGTTTTGGCGAATCACCCACGGGCCGCATTATGATCACCGATCACGGCGACAGCGTGTGGTACCGCAATCTGTTTGTCCGATCGCTCGAACCCAGCAGTGAATTACTGCCAGCCACAGCCCATTCGCTGGGGCTGGTTGATCCGCCGACAACCACAACATGTTTTTCCATACGGTCAATTCCCAATTGCCCCGCATCGCAACGCCGAATTTGCCGACCACTGCAAATCAACCGCAGGGCAGGGCAGTGCGGTTGGTGCAAATAAATCGCAGGGCAGAGCAGGGCAGGGCAGGGCGAGCGAAACGGCGAGAACAGATCGATAAGCGGGTTCACCGCAGCGGCAAGAAGACCATGGAATACCGATCATCTCCTCGGCCCCGTTCCAGCTTCGGCTGTTCAAAGACTTGTTTGCCGTCGAATTCGACCGTCACGGCGGCCCAGCCCATGCGACCAAAGCCGTACTGCCAGCCCTCTTCCGTCGCTTCCAGCATCAGCGCCAGTTCGGGATTACTGCCGTAGAGAAACAAGAAGATTGCGCCCGACAAAACTTTGTTGTCAGCGTCTTCGTAAACCAAGACGGGCTTCTCCTTGCAACGCAGCGGGTATTCTTGCATGGCGGTTCGTCCATCATTGTCCCACATCTGCACGCCCGAAAACTTCTGGGCGATGGATCGCAGTTGTGCTTTTCGTTCCTTCGCCGTCTCCGCTGGGGCGTCCTGACCTTCCAGTTTCTTCAATGTTAATTCACCTGTCAGTTTCGCGCCGCGGACGTGCAGCGGCTTCGACGCAAACGAAACGACTTCCGCAAACCAAATGACGTCACTGTTCCGAGAAAGCGTGACCAATGCCGCCGGACGACCTTGCTGGCCCCACACCCAAACGGAACCTTCCAAGCTTTTCCGAATCGGATCGATGTACAAAAAGACTTCGTCCTGCATGCGTTCGATTTCTTGGCCGTCGTCCGCAGTAACCTTCAGAACGTTCGCCGCCGCCAGCGCATTCTTAAGCCCGTCCTGCACTTCCGCGTTTTCTTGAGCGTCTTGATCCTGCGCGGACACAGCCGTTACCAACAAGAAGAAACAAACCCAACCGGTTCCAATCAAATTCACACCAACCCACGTCATTTTTGTCATTGAAAACAACATCCCATTCGTCTCCTTGGCCAAACCTGCAAATCCACCCCAGCGAGAAAAACAAACCCGCTTCACGAAGGACATGACCATCTTAATCCATTCAGAGACCAGAATGCAACCAAAAGAAGGTAGCGGACTTTCACGGCGGTCAAGGCGCAAAGAAAAAAGCGTACTGTGCTTCCTGTATCCTTGCGAATACAGGTGGGTCAGCACAGTACGCTGCGGGTAGGATGCGGTAGCGAACGAATACGTGTTAGCCGGCTTCGTTCGCGTGTTTCTTTTTTCCTAACGCACTCGACAACGGAAGCGAATAATGCCGCCTTCGCCCGGTTTGATCGGTTCTTTGATGGTCCAGCTGACAGTCAGCGAATCACCATTGTTTTCGTCGGTCTTGAATTCGGCGTCCAAATCACATTCGGCTGAATCTTCCACGTACTCCAGTCGAGTTGTCAGGTTGTCGATCACGGTGACCTGATCAATCGGCTGGTCGCCGACGTTGTCAAAACGCAATGTGAATGCGACTTCTTCGCCCGGAGCCGCAGCACCCGTGGACGCCACTTTGATCACTCGCAACTTCGGTTCGCCCGGCTTCACGTGATACAACAAACCAGGATTGTGAAGACTCTTTTCGGCGACCGCGACAATCGAATCGACAATGACTTGCGCCGATTGGTGATCCGTCCACACGTCGGCCGCTTCAATGCGTTCGGCCAACATCGCTTTTTCCGAACTCTTATAAATCCCAAAGCGAATCACCTGGACGTCTTCATGATACGCAAAGCCACTTCGCAGCAGATGAATGTGCTGGACACCAGCGTCTTCTACGCCCAAATTTCGGTCGCGCAGACTATCCAGTGACAACAACGCGACGTCTCGTTGCGTGGCCACCGGCTGAAAAACGTCCAACGAATTTTGTTGTTGCAGATCTGCGTTGGCGGCAGCCAGTTGAATCTGAGCCTGATGTCCGACAATCAAATCGTCTTCGCGTGCTCCCGACACATGCCGAATCGCGGCGAATCGAGGCGAATAGATACAGACACTGTTGCTAGGCGTCACAATCGTACGTCCATCCGCCGTATCATAATGGCCTACGGTATCTTCCAAGTCTAAATTTCTGAGCGTTCGATCCGACCGCACAATCACTTTGCCATTCGCATCGCCGCCGTCACACAAGTATTCGTCTCGAGGCCCAGCGCCTGGCTTGGACAATGGCGGACACGCGGCGAATTGCGTCGCACACGCTTCGTCGGCAGGGCAGGGGAGTACCAATGGTGGTTCAATCGATGCCGGTCGCACCGCGGAATCGTTGCGAAGCAAGTTGTCCGCCGCCGCAACGTGAATCATCGGCAATGGCGTGACGTCGACCGAAAAAGGCTTGTACATCGGAGCGAAGGTGTCGTCTAAACAGCTGACGTCAATGTAATCGCTGGCAACGGATTCACGGTCGCGATTCTCTTGAGCTTCTGAGAACGAATCGTCCGTTTCCAGTTCCATGGTGCCGCTGAGTATTTCCGCCAACTCGTTTCCGGCATCCGCGATCGCATTGTTTTCCAATTCCGTTTCCGTTGGTAAAGCCGGCTTGGGCTGCAATACCACAGGCGCCAATTCGGTGTTTTCGCTGGCAGCGTTAACGGGCAATTCCAGGCGTTCTCCGCGGGTGGTTGTCACCGGAGCGAATTCAGTCTGCGGTTTGGCATGTACCAGCGGAGCGGGTTCGTCTTGCACCTGCTGCAACTGTCTTTGTTGTTCCGCTTTCAGTTGCTGCGAATCAATTTGCACGGTCACAGGCGATGAAGTCGCACCGGTGCCGATGTCCAGCGGGCTCGCCTGGTCGGTTATGCGGTGCGTCACCGCTACCGGCCGCACCTGGGCGTCATTGCGAACCGGAATCGCTTCGGACATCATCCCGTTGGCGGAATTCAAACCTGGTCCTGCCGCTTCCGTTACCGCGTCCAAAACGAACTTGGTGGCGGGCGGCGCAAAGGTCTGACAACCGCCACAAACACTAGCCACCACCAGTGTGCACCCCAGCAGTCGACGACTAAACTGATATCGAAAACCGTACTTCATGATTTTCACTTCCGAATGAATTTGTTCGTCAAGACCGGTCAACGTGCGGTGACATTAAGACGCGTCATCCAAGAACGGATTCGCATCGGGTTCCGGAATATCTTCTACGTCGGGCAACGTCTCTTGCTTGTTGATTTCGGCCGGGCTTTCCAGCGGTATGATGACCGGTTCGCGAGGAACCTCGATCGGCACCTCATAACTGGGCGCCAACGCTGCAGACTCGCCCTGATAAAACTGCACAGGCGGACTGCCAAAAACAAAATGATCGTCAACGCCCAGCGGACCTGGCGCAATCGAGCCGAGTCGCAAGATCGCCATGGGTCGACCATATTCGTATGCCACGTGCAACGGGTCTTCATCGGACGTGACGGACAACGTGTATTGTTCGCCTTCCAGGAAATCTGGATTGGCGTTTTTTGGATCTTCCAAGTAGATGACTCGAGTGACCAAGCGTCCGGACATTGCGAGCTCCACATCTTCCTTGGTGATCTGCACCACGACGGGAAAACGCCATTCGTTTCCTTCTGGCGGATAGAGTCGATCAATCAGTTCAATGGTTGGATAGACTTCGGCGCCGGCCAACGTCGGCACATGTTCCAATTTCAAGCGATAGACATAACCAATTTGTAGGCCGACGGTAGATTGCTGAGCGAACGACTGAAATGATGTTCCATCGGCAACGCTGACCACGGACTGCTCGGGGCCCACTAATTGCACCGGTTGCACATAGCCGGCCAAACCTGGTTCGAATTGCACTTTGGTCTGGCCAATGGTGCCCGGTGGCAGAAATCCGTGGTAAAACCGATGTGCTTTATGCAGCTGACCACAGACACTGGACGACATGACCACGCTGCCCAGCAGTGCTACGAACAGCGCGAAATGGATTCTTCGGACCAGCCGGTTTCCAAGGCAATGGGATCGCATTACACAGGCCTCTCGGGCAACGAGTTGAAAGCTCGGTCAATTGGGACGACGAAGCTAGAAAACGCCTTCTTTCGCGCCGCTCGCTGAACGGAAAACGGCTGTTCTATATGATTCGAACGGCGGTCAAGAAGAAGTTTGCTGGCGTACGCACGATTCGCCGATGAAGGCGAACCGTGTTTACTTCTCGAATCAAGCGACGAACCAGACACACGATTTTGGTTCGCCGCTGCGAATCAGCAACGTTTTAGTAGCAACCGTTGGGACCGCAGTTCTGATGAACCTGACCCGTTGGAGCTTGACCGAAGTTCTGATAGCCGAAGTGGACGTTCGGATGGACCGTTTCTTCCGTAATCCAAGCTCGATTGGCTGGCTTCGGATAGCTCAATCCCGGTCGCTGCTTGACGTTGATCTTCATCTTGGCAACGGGGTCCGGAATGTGCTGCTTGGTCCAGTTCTTGATCACATGCTTCTGCAAGCCCGCCGGTACTCCTAACGGAATGTGAGGTGGACCTGGCAGACCAATCGGCGTGCCGGACATCGTCATACCGTATTGAGGCACGTTGACGCCCGAAACCAAACCGGCAGGCATTCCGCCCGGAGGCATATCCATGGTGCCGGCTGGCATGTTACCACCTTGGCACGCAGTGCAGTCGCCGCCACCGATGGGTGTCGAAAAGCTGGCAGGCATGACATCGCCGCCGTAATCGACGCCAGGCATTTCCATGTCCTTGTTACCCAGTCGCAAAATGGCCAGGATAGTTCCCTTCTTGTCTGCTTCGACAATCGGGTCTTGGCCAGCGTCCAGACGAGTACTAACCAGTGTCTCCACGCCCGCAACCGCCAAGGCTTGGTAATCGGGATTCGGCAAATAGATCACCTTGGTGACAAAGTTGCCGGCCAGCACTTGGTCAAAATCTTCTTCGGTAAACTGTACCGGAATCGCATTGTGAGCCAAGTAAGCCAAGGTTCGTTGCGAAGGCGGGCCCACTTCAATAGTTGGGTACAGTTCGACGCCAGGTCGACCTTCCAAGTTCGAAATCTTCAATCGATAGATGCCGCCCTGTTGGAAGTTTTGACGTCCGGGAGCCATCAGCGGAGACGAATCATATTGTCCCACGCCGCCAACGTCCCATTGAATTTGCATCGCTTCTGGTCGAGCGAACAGAACTTGCACGTTTTGCGGTGCCATTGCGGCGCTGCCTGGACCCAAGCAGCCAGCGTCGCCACCTTCTACATAGCTTGCGGTCATCACACCACCGCCACCGGACGGCTGAACGGCAGCGTAACCACCGTCCACATACGCACCGCCACCACCGCCCATCGGCGGCATAGGCGGAGTCAACACGCCCGGACCGGGACCACCCACGCCAGGCCCAGGTTGGGCCAGCTGAGTAGCTGGGGGCAGGTTGTGACCGCCCGTCAATTGGCAGCCCATACCTGTCACCACTGACAAGTACGCAAACGTCCAGACCAAAACTCGGATTCTCATAATATCCCCCCTGAAACGAGCGTCATACGAGGCCAGACGTGTTCAACTCGTAGATAACGCCTATCAAAATGCTTTCGCGAAAGTGGCCAGTTTGTTGTTCACCAACCGCGACCAAAAATTCACGTAGACGGCTAAACGGGCATTCCCTAGAATCCCAGCCTCCGTCATAAGGCCCTGACGACCTTCGCCTGACAGCATGCAATACATACGTAATACCCGCTGCCAATTGAGCAGTCGCTCTAGGTGTATTTGGTCGGCCGGATTTCCTCTGAATCTTTGGCAAAACCGTCAGAATCAGAACATGAAGCACAGGTTGTCCAGCCTGACTCTGGTAAGTGTGATAGCATTTGCCATCGTGAAAACCGGGATTTCACAGTCTTCGACCGAAACGCCTGCGCCCGCAGAAGCTCAGCACTCGGAATCGGCGTTCGCTCCGGAAAGCCAGCGCATGTTGGAAATGGCGTCCAAGCAACTGGCCGACGTGAAGTCGGTTTCCGCGAAGGTTCGTCACACCACGTCTGTTTACGATCAACAGCTAGTGGGATCGGGCAATTACCTGCAGTTGCGGCACCCGGACGGACTGAAGGTTCGCCTGGATTTGTTTATTCGCACGGAAGACTACGTGACCAGCTACCAACACGTCTGCAACGGGCGTTTCTTGTACACGCTGGAAAATCTAGGCGAAACCGCTCGGCTGGGAAAAGTCGACCTAAATCGAGTGCGAGACGTACTGAAACAGCGTCGTGATACAGCACCCGCATTTCCCACATTGGACATGATAGCTTCGGGCGGGATTCCCAGAATCCTAGACGCGCTGGCTCAGCATTTTCATTTCAGCGAACCCCAGTCGGTCACGTTTGAACAGGTTCCCATGTGGGCTCTGGCAGGACAATGGAACGCCGAATCATTGAAGGCGTTGTTGCCGAATTTACCGAAAGTGGTTTCACCGCAGGGCAGGGTAGTGGCCGACGAATTGCCGCCTCAGTTTCCGGATCGAGTGTTCGTGTTGCTGGGCAAGGATGATTTATTCCCGTATCGGATTGAATATCGTCGAGCAAACGATCGATCGTCCGACGCTGCCGAAACCGCTCAGCCACAGAACCGAGCGATGTTGGCCATGGACTTTTACCAAGTCCAATTCGGCGAAGACATCGATCCCCTTCGTTTTGCATTCAATCCCGGCCAAGTCAAACCGGAAGACCGCACCGAACAAATGCTCGGCCGCCTCATTCGCTCGGCAACCACGCTGCAAGCCCAAACCGCCGACGAACCAATGCGACGCTGATGTGGTAGGGTGCGGCTCGGTACCCCGCGCCTCGAACCGCCATTCCCCATTTTTCCTTCGGCCCGAAACGTGAGTTTTGAAGTTACGCTTTTTCCTAGCCCGAAACGTAAGTGAGGGAAAATTGAACGCTTCTGAGATCCCTCGCTGACGCTTTTTGAATTTGCGTTTTTTCCTAGCCCGAAACGCAAGTGAGGCAAAATTGTCATGTTTCCGTAGTCCCTCGCTCACGCTTCGGGCTAGGAAATACTGCCGAACAGACGCGAATGAGCAGCTTCCGTCGGTGTGAAAACACAACGAACCTCCCATTCACGCCAAATGAAACGTGGCGTTCATAGTTCGCAGTTCCAGTTTTTCATTTCGAAAGCGAAAGATGTTGACCGCAGTTGTCTTGTGCCAGCGTACGAGCTTCTCGCATGGGCAGGCCCAACGCATGCGCCACAAAGACTCGGTTCACTACGTTATGAGCGACCACGACAATCCGCCGCGACAGATTTGTTTCCAGCAGACTCATCAACGCCGGCACCGTGCGGTCGCGAACTTGATTCAGACTTTCACCTTGCTTGTAACCCACGGTGTCGGGAAATTCCACAAACTGGCGATAAGCGTCCGGCTCGTTGGCTTGAATATGCTTCCAGCTACCACCTTCCCACTGTCCAACGTCGACTTCGGTAATTTCGTCCACCGTGGTTACGTCCAAGCCGTGCGGCCGAGCAATCAGTTCGGCCGTTTGACGAGCTCGACGCAGCGGACTGCTGTAAATTCGATCAATCGCAAATCCGGCTAACGCTCGCTCAGCGGATTCGGCTTGTTCGATACCGACCGACGCCAGCGGCCCATCGATTCCTCGGCCTTGCAACACCGGCGGGTCGGCCAGATTGTTTTCCGTCGCGCCGTGTCGAACCAAATACAAGATGCAATCCTGGTTATGAATCATGCCTACCTTCTGCTTCGCCAGAGTGAACCTACGATTCAGAACGCAATTGGTACTGCGTGCGAATCCTCTGCTCGATAAAACCAACAACGGCAGCAAGTCTACCGAATGACGTTCCAGCAGGCGAGGGCAGGGGAGTTTGGCAAGCCTTCGCGACTAGCCCAACGGGACGGGCATCAGCACATCGTTGGCGTTTCTGAGACCAACGTTGTCGCAGCGCGAAAGATAGAATTGACGAGGCTCTTGGCGGCACAGGCACAACCCCAAGACGCGGTCCGAATTGACAAAACGAATCGGACTGATGGTGCGTCGAGTTCGATTACCCTTTTTGTCGCAATAGTCCAATTCCACGACATACCGATCCGGATCTCGCATCGCTTTGCTCAAATCCGCTTTCATCTTGCCAACCAAATTGGCCACTTGCTTTGTCGTTCCACGCATGATTTCGCTCCTGTTTTGCCTGACAAAAGCAATCATCGTCCAGGTGCGTGACAAGTTTGGTCCGGCTGCGAATTTTTTTTCTCGGCTTCGTGGATAAGATTTCCTTTGTGGGTTTCGTGCTCTTCGTGTTGTTGTCGAACCGATTTCTCGCAACTAGAAGGCTGCTTCTCTCATGCGTTGGACGACCAGCGTCTTCGCCCAATTTACAGCGAATATACAGCCCCTCGCGAGTATCTTAGCGGTGCCCACGAAAAATGCTCTTGTATTGCTATGGCTCGCAAGCCAAGATGACTCCGAGAAAATTACGATCCGATCATTCAGTTCGGCTGCTTGTCCCAAGCGTTACCCAGGCGATTCGGCACACAATACCAGTGAGTTTCTATGGTACTTGTATTTTATTGCGAGGATTGTTGCGTTCGTTTCGAATCCGAACCTGACGGAACGGGCTACGAACAGGCTCTCTGCCCCCAATGCGGTGAACTGAGCATGACCGTCGAGTTCCTAAGGCTGGAACGTCGCCGAAACCAATTCAGCCTAAGATCGTTTTTTCTGTTTCTGGCTATCGTGACATTCGTCATCGTTTTTTGTTTGCCAATATGGCACAAACATGGAGACGCTTCCGGATTGTCCATACACGGGCATCCGATCTGGGTTGGTGGTCACGACCATTAGAAATCTTTTGATCATGAGCTCTCTGGCGATGAATTTGATCTATCCAGGTTGATAAAGAGATAAGCTTCAATGAGTTTTTCGCTATCTACTTGAACGGTGGACTCGATGGACGATGCGTTTGCTATTTATTCCCCGTAGCCCCGAGCAAAGCCGTTAGGTCTCCGCTGACGAATCGGTTTCCGGGCATGAAGCCACACGGCTGCTGGTCACAAAATCAGGTGACCAAATGACGGCGGCTTTGCCACTCGAACTATGGCGGCATACGCTTCGAATGGAAACCATTTATGAAAAAAGGCGAATCAGCCCTAACAGCCGATTCGCCTACTCGAATTCCATCTTGGTTAATGACGAGGCAAACTTATTTTCGGCGAATTCGCGCCAAGCCTAGCAAGCCGATCAGCACCAGCGACATGGTGGAAGGTTCAGGCACAGCACTCACAGCACCTCGAGGACCTAGTTCGAAACCACCGTCGGTGAACGCGGCAACAAAGTCACCCGAATTGAATCGGCCGTCGCCATTCCAGTCACCGTCCTGCCAGTTAGCGACCACGTCTTGTTCGAATTTACCAGCGGTAAAGACTTGAACAAAGTCACCACTGTTGAATTCGCCGTCCACGTTGGCGTCACCAATCCAGCTGTTCTTCAGATCCTTGATCCAATTGGTAACGTCGGCCGTATTCACCAAGCTGTCGTTGGTTATGTCAAATGACGCATTGTTGGTACCGGCGGCCGATTCCACGGTCAACGCGTTGATGTCGGCTACGTCCAAAACACCGTTGCCGTCAAAGTCGCCCAAGACACCGGTGTTGGTCAACCATTTGGAAAGATCGCCCGACATGACGGTCAGGATGTCGTCTTCCGTCAAGGCTTCATTCCAAACGGCAACTTCGTCAATCCAACCTTGGAAGAATTTTTCCAGGTCGCCCGACGCCGCATCGGCACCAACGCCAATATAGGCTGGCAGCTGCGAAGTCCCCGATAGGTCGTAGCCGTCCGGTACGTCCAGATTTTCGGCCGCGAATTCTCCGTCAATGTAAACTCGCAGCTCCGTACCTTCTCGCTGGCCAACCACGTGATGCCATTCGCCATCATCAATCAGGAAATCACCCAGTGGAGCTTGTGCCTGACGCTTGTCGGTATCATCATCCGTGGTCAAAACAATCGCTTGTCCACCGTTTTCCAAGTAGCCAAGCACATAGCGGACACCGCCGCCATTGTCGCCACCGTTGCTAAAGATGTTACCTCGCTGAGTAAGGAACTCCGGGACTCGCATCCATGCTGCTACTGTCCAGTCATTATCAGAAAAATTCAAGATGTCGGGATTGCCAAGATCGACGTAACCCGCGTTTCCTTCGGCAATAATTTCGTCTTGAGAAACACCGCCAAACTCTTCGACAAAAGTCTTGTTCAATAGAATCGCCTGGCCTCCTAAGCCACCGGCCGTATCATCCGCAAACGCCGTGTCACCGACAATTTCTCCGTGATTCCCGTTTCCCGACGCATCATTCGCGTCGCCGTCTAAGGGCCAGTAACCCACCAAATCCGCCCGCACGGCATTTCCCAATGCCATGAACAATACGCAAGAAAAAACCAAGCTTCGCTTCATCGTAGCCTCCAAAAATTTAAGCAAGTTTGACCAACATAGCCTCTCCGCTGTTCCCAAACTTGTTGCCTCTTTCGGCGAGTTTAATCCATTCTGGCACGCAAATCAAAATTAGCGGGCACAAAACCCGTGCAAGCACAACCAGCACACCACTTTTCGCCCAAAATCGCTTGTTTTATAACATGGTTTGGCGATGGCCATCACAAAAATCTGCTTTTGCTTAACAGACTCGAGTATTAACTTGTCCAGAATTTTTATCTCGCTCACCGTGGTAGCTGTCGGCCTGTTGGCGGCGGCGATCTTCTTGGGACTGAACGTGGGCGAATACAATGAACAGTATCAGGAATTCGTTTCCGTAACCAAGGAACTTCGCAGCTTGCAGCGTAAGCGACAGATGGATTCGCCCGAAGCCGCCGCATGGCTAGACAAATCCGCTGCGTTGAAAGACCAACTACAGCCATTAAGGAAAAAGGCCAAACTGCACATGATGGTAGGTCTGCTGGCCGGCTTGGTGTCACTGTTGGTAAACAGTATTGCCATCACTTATTTCATTGGCACCAATCGCTGGTGCAAAGAAGTGGTTGGTGCCTACCACTTGGATACCGGCTACATATTGCAAACCAACCGATTGAAACGGCTCACGTTCCCTTGGGCTTTGCTGGGCATGCTGACCATTTTGGTGATTGCCGCATTAGGCGCATCTTCGGACCCTGGCACGCTGTCACCCACCACCGCCACCTGGGTTCCTCGCCATTTTTGGGCGGCCATGTTGGGTGTTTCGTTCATTGCTATTTCGTTCATGATTCAGGTCACAAATATCTCGGCGAACAGTGAATTGGTCGACAAGATTGTGGACGAAGTTCGTCAAGCGCGAATCGCACGAGGCCTTTCGGTCGACGAAAATCCAGCGTAGCACAACACGCGTTCCTATCTTCAAGAAACGTATCATGCGAATCTGCGTTCAACGAGTCAGCCGCGCCAGCGTCACGGTCGATGGCCAAGTGGTTGGCGAGATCGGAACGGGCTTGCTGGTGCTGGTCGGGGTGGCACCGGACGATTCCGCAACCGACGTGCAATACCTGGCCGAAAAGATTTGGGGGCTTCGTATCTTTGAAGACGAAGACGGCAAGATGAACCGATCCGTGCAAGACGTGGACGGCGGAATTTTGGTGGTCAGCCAATTCACGTTGTATGGCGATATTCGCAAGGAAGAAGGCCGAAGCTTCACCCGTCACGCCGATCCCGAATTCGCCAAACAACAATACGAAAAACTGGTCCAGCACCTACGCACGCTGGGCCCATCCAATGTCCAAACCGGACAATTCCGAGCACACATGGAAGTGGCTTTAGTCAACGACGGCCCCGTAACCTTGCTGCTGGATAGCACCAAGCTGTTTTGATTTGCAGCGAAAATGCTAGCCCAGCGGCGACCAACCCAAATATTATCTTTCCACATCGCAACAGTTTGATCGACGTCGATGTGTTGTTTTTCAATGTCTTGCCACCTGGCAATGATGCCAGGTTCCAATTCCGTGGCAATCCGATCCCCTAGTGCTTGCAAACGTCCAACCGACATCGGGCTGTTGGGGTTCACGAAGTTGGCTTGAATTCGGACCGCGACCTCCAAGCCCGGAATTCTTCAGACAACAGCAGTCGCGTAAAGATGCTCTAGCCGACGGTCCAAAAGCGCAACGGGAAGGTCCAAAATCATCGACGTGCAAGGGCCAGGCGATCGGCAGAGCAGGGAGTGGTTACCACTGAAACCGGTCGGTGGTATTCGGCGAACTGGTGTTTTGCCGTTCGTCGAAGGATCGGAATGGAAGGGACTTAGTTCGTTTAGGTCACGAGTCCAGAATTCGTCTTGGTTCGAATCGGTTTCTTTTTCAGCTGCGGCTGGCTGCGAAGATCCCGGTGGAACGCAAGTCTTGGTTGCCTTCGGATGGGTTTTCTGTCGGCGAATCACTCGAATTCGGAAACACCAGATTTCGCACAATTTGGTGAATGGTCAGCCGGTTACCGTTGCCGGGAAACAGCATCGAGTCTCGCGACGTCAGAAACAAACCGGCGAACAGCAAACCGTACGTCACAGTGTTGGCTAGCACTAGGACCAAAAATCTTCGAAAGCGCCCGTCCCCAGCGACTTTTTCACGCGCACTCGTCCACGTCCGACCTGGACGGAATACATTTCATCCAGCACCAGATGCGTCACGTAGCCTAACATCACCGCGCTGACTTTGTAGGAAACGGACTCGGTTGTCTTCACAGGAACAAACCAGCGACGTGGCCAAGCCCGCAATGATGGCGGCCGGCAAGCTATGCCACATACCTCGATGCACCGTGATGCGTCGCAGTAATTCGCCCAAGCCAAACCAGATAATAATGTACAGACATCCACCTGCCAGTAGCATCGACTGATGTAAAACGCCCAGCTCCTCAAATGATCTAGCAGCAACAGCGGCGAGACGGCGGCGGCAAACCCGTGATTTCTCGGACCGTTTGTCCCGAATCACACTATCGGCATCGGGCAAGATGCAGCCACTGCACAGCCCGCCCGCCACCATGCAGACAGGCCAAGACAATTGAAATTGCCAAAGGCCCAACGCACCGTAGCCCATGCCAATCATGGTGCTGGTCGAAATATGCGTCTTGAAGTCACGGCCACCAGCAACCCCTGTTAAACGGCTTCGAGTTCCAAAATTGGCGTAGACGACATTCAGCCCAAATTCGCTACGCATAGCTTCTGCAGCGACGTCGCAGGAAAAACGCTTGCCCAACATGCTTGTCGCGGCACAGCCAAGGTTCGGGAACTTCGGCCACTTTTTCTCGGCCAGCAAACACGATTTCCCGGAAAAGCCAACCAGGTCTAAGTCGCCGAAATTGTGCTCAAAATCACATCAATGAAGCGGACGCATTCGCCGAATGGACAAAAATAATAAGGTTTTGATCAAATCCCCGTTGCCCATACTGACTCCGCCCGTGAGTCCGCCGACGACATTGCCATCTTCGTCGCGGAATACAAATTCGACGTCGGATACGCCAACGTCCAAGTTCTGAGCATCATTGAATTGCCACAGCAGATTTCGTGGATGTTGAATTGGCCACCGAGATCAAATTGCACGGTCGCGGGATCATCATCTGCAAACGGCACCGACAGCATACTGTCCGTGTCGTTCGCGATGCATTGCGAACAGGGGCTGGAATTGGTCAGCCAGTACCGTCGTAGGATTGCGAACCTAATTTAACCAGCCCGGCATCTGTCACCAGCAAGCCGATACAGGCCGAATGGTCTGATACGGTCCGACCTCGTAATCCGTAATCACACCTGCGTGAAGAGTTGCCGGCGCTGCTGAGAATATGCAAACCAACAGAAATGTGCGACAGAACGATGTTCCAAATCCAACTTTCATTGACGTAACCTCCGTGTCCCTGGAACCGCAAACCGGTTCGTGTTTGTTTCGGGTTGAACTTATCACCGTACGCCGTCGAGTTTGATGTTTGTGCAAAAACCCGTTATGCAACCATCTCAAAACTCGCGGCGAGACGTATAAGCATGTCTTCGTGGAACCCGACTGACAGCTCCGCTGTCATTGATACGCCTTCAATGCTACTGCATGCACACCATTTGCTCCAAGTGCAGTTTTTCGAAAGTTCGTTTTCCTGCCGGTCAATGGGCGCTGCAGGAATCATCGTCAAATCAGCAAAACTCTCAAGAACAGAAAACTTCTATTTTTGACTTTCACAACATTTATTCGTTAGAAACGAACACAATGATGTTTGGCCAAATTCACTGAATTGCTATACTTCGCCGCTCTTAGGCCGTTTGACACAGACATTACCGAACAAGGCAGAAACGCAATGCAGGTCTACGACATCATCATGCTAGTTGTGCTGTTAGCGGCAGCATTCTTAGGATACCGCAAGGGTCTGGTATGGCAGATTGCATCACTGTCCGCCATTTTTGTCAGTTACTTTGTGGCGGTTAATTTTCGCGACGTCGTGGCGCAGAAGATTGATGCCGAAGCGCCGTGGAATACGTTCTTGGCCATGTTGGTGCTGTATGTGGGGACATCGTTTGCCATTTGGATTGTGTTTCAATTGATCCGAGGAGCGATTGACCAGGCGAAACTCAAGGACTTTGACCGGCAATTGGGCGCTTTGCTGGGCCTGGTGAAAGGCGCGGTTCTTTGTTTGGTGATTACGTTTTTTGCTGTCACATTGTTAGGGGAAGGGCAGCAACGACAAATTGTCGAATCGAAGTCGGGTTATTACATCGCCAAGTTTTTGGACCAAGCCGACGCAATCATGCCGACCGAATTGAGCAAAGTGTTGGGGCCGTATCTGGAGCGACTGGATCAAGGACTGGAAGGCGCCGGGCCATCATTGCCCAACACGGATCTGTTCCCCGAACTCGATCCGAACCAAGACTATCCCTGGACAACTTCTCGTCCCGAATCAACCGAACCGCCAGCGAATTCAAACACGCAACCAGACGCATTTGACTGGGGCGTGGAGTACCGAGCCGCCGGCGACGATCCGTTCTATACAGGGACCAATCCGGAACGTCGCTGACTGACAGCGGAAAATGGAAAACCCTGGGTTTCCTGGGAAAAACGCACCCAAAACCGAACATAAAAAACATTATCGGACGTTGAATAGAGGGTCCCAAACCGGCCAATTTCGGCCGGTTATTCTTTTATTCGACATGCTTCGTCCGTTGCCAGTGGCAGCAATATCGATGTTCAATTCCCGTCGCGATTTCGCGGTCGGGCCCAAGACAGTTCCGATATTCCATTCGCGTCGCGATTTCGCGGAGATGTTTCTCGTTCGGACCCTCGCTAACGCGTCGGGCTAAGAAGTTCTGCCGGAAGCCATTCGTAACTTCAAAAAGCGTGAGCGAGCGGATTCCGTCTTAACTTGCCGCGTTCTCCAAGAAGACGCCCATGCGTCGAAATTTTTCGTAGCGTTGCTGAATCAGTTCTGGTTCGGGCACGGATTCCAATTCGCGGAGCGAACGCAGCAAGAAAACTTTTAAGCGATTGGCCATCTGATGATGATCTCGATGCGCGCCGCCCAGCGGTTCGTCAATCACGTCATCGACAATGCCGAATTCGCGCAAATGCGATGACGTGAACCGTAAAGCTTCCGCGGCCTTTTCGGCGTATTCGTGACTCTTCCAAAGAATGCCCGCACAACCTTCCGGACTGATCACGGAATAGTACGCGTACTGCAACATGGCGACTCGATCGCCAACGCCAATTCCCAGCGCGCCGCCGCTGCCACCTTCGCCGATGACCACGCAGATGATGGGCGTACCGAGCCGAGACATTTCGAACATGTTTTCGGCAATCGCCTGCGCTTGACCTCGTTCTTCCGCGCCCAGTCCCGGATACGCACCAGGCGTATCGATAAAGCAAATGATGGGCAATTTGAACTTGGCTGCCATTTTCATCTTGGCCATCGCTTTGCGATAACCTTCCGGATGTGCGCAACCAAAGTAGCAGGCAGTTCGTTCCTTGGTGGTGCGACCTTTGCGATGCCCAACCACCAAGACCTTAAAGCGATCTAATTTGGCAAATCCGGACAAGATGGCTGGATCGTCACCAAAGAGTCGATCCCCGTGCAGTTCGACAAACTCGTCGAACATCAGCGAAACGTAATCCGAAGTTTGCGGACGGTCTTTATGCCGAGCGACTCGGACGGTTTGCCACGGTGTGAGCTGTTGGTAGATTTTCCGAGTTGTTTCGGCGATTTCGTGGCGTAGCCGAATCGATTCTTCTTCGTCCGCTCGATTCTTGGACGGATCCAGCTTGGCCAATTTTGCCTGCAAATCATAAATGGGCTGCTCAAATTCAAAGCCCGGACTCGCCATTGTGTCCATCCTAGTTTCCTTCAATCATCAAATGCAACAACATCAATTGGTGGTCCACGGATTGCGGATACGATTGAATTCTGCCAAGAACTGATCCATCGAATCGGGACGCTGATCGGGATTCTTGGCCATCATCCGGGAAACCAAGTCCGTCAATTCCGCTCCGACAAACGAACAATTCGCCGCCATCGACGGCACGGAAGCTCGCAAATGCTTGGTCAGCAATTCGTCGGGACTGCCGCCGGTATACGGAGGTCGCCCGCAGTGCATTTCAAACAAGACGCAGCCAAAACTGTAGACGTCACTGCGTTCGTCCAAATTCTTGCCGCGGATCTGCTCAGGAGACATGTAGCTACGAGTCCCCTGCACTTTCGCTTTACCAGAAAACAATTTTGCCAAACCAGACTTGATTTTTCTAGCGATGGCAAAGTCAATCAATTTGACATGATACTGATCATTAACCAAGAAGTTATCCGGCTTGATATCGCGATGAATCCAACCCTCGTCATGTAAATAGGCCAAACCGGCCGCCGCTTGCTGAATGACCGTCTTCAAGACCGTCACATCCGGATCTTTTTCCGCATCCTTGAGATCTCGCAGCCACTGCTTCAAATTCTGCGAATCAAAGTATTCCATTGCCAAATGAGGAATACCTTTGACGACGTTAAAATCGAAAATCCGGATCACATTGGTGTGTTCCAAGTCTTTTCCAACGGCGTATTCGTGCTTTAGCAGCGCTATTTCTTCACGATTTGAACGATGATCTTCGGCCAACGCCTTGAGCGCACACCGCTGATTGTCCACTTCGTGCAAAGCTTCCCAAATCTGGCACTTCGCGCCGGCTCGGACCAGTTTCAGCAAACGGTACGAACCAATGTAATTCTTGTCGATTGCCACGCTTCTTCCTGATATTCGAATTGGAGCAAATTGGACGCGTCTCCCCCACCACTAACGAAACACAAACTCTCCCTAAAGACCGTTTTCGTTCGTCTGACCTTCAAGTCTATCGCAACCGTCAGAATCGTCATAGGGTGATGCGGCTGGGCTCAGAAACACACTGGTGGGGTATTCTACGCAACACAGATAAAGTCCTCTGGCAGGCGCCGCACATCCGGCGCGACGTCGGTCTCGATCGGCAATCACATCGCGGACCCAACTGACCGGCTCCCTCCCCTGCCCTACCTTCACCAATGTGCCAACGATGTTGCGCATCATGTTGTATAGAAACCCGTTGGCTTCAACTTCGATATAGATGGGATTCCATAGTTCAAGTGATACTCGGCGAACGTCGGCTGCGTACACGGTTCGCACCGTTGATTTCCGCGGCGAACCGGCCGTTTGAAAACAAGCAAAGTCGTGTTCGCCTTGGATCAAAGCAGCCGCCTGTTGCATGGCGGAAAGATCCAAACGTTTGGGCAGATACCAACAATAGTTTCTGGCAAACACATTACCGTGGTCACCGTCCTGCAACACGTATCGATATCGTTTGCGCTGCGCGTGTCGAATGGCATTGAAGTCCATGACTGCGATTCGAACCGATTGAATTCGAATGTCCAGCGGCAACTTGGCGTTGATGGCCTTGCACAGCGTGCGTTCGTCCAAGCGAGTAGCCAACCGAACGTTCGCTACTTGGCCCATTGCGTGTACGCCGGCGTCGGTTCTTCCGCTGGCGGTCACGTGGACTTTTTCCTGAACGATTTCCGCAATCGCTTCTTCCAACGTCTGCTGGATGGAAATCTTGTCGGGCTGATACTGCCAACCGTGATAGGCACTACCATCATACGAGAGCGTCAAACAGTAGTTGTTTGTCGTAGGCTCGGTTCGTTTAGGCCCCACTCCCCTGCCCTTCCGGCATCCGGCTTCCATTTTTCGACAAGGATCGAATGAATTCGGACGGAATGAAAGCAAAGTTCGCCACCACCATGATGAATCCGAATGTGACCATGCCCATGCAAACCGCAATTCCCAGATGCAACAGTACAGCAAACAATAACATAAGCGGTCGCAGTTTTCGATTCCAAATTAACGCAATGTAGGCAATCTCCCACGCCACGGTCACTTGCGTCAAGAAGTTGATAAACAAAGGATGTGACGCTGTCCACGTCATGTCGAGCGTCTGATATTCATAGTTTGCAAACCCGCCCCACAACGCGTCACCTCGCCACCAAGTATCGCCAAACAGCTTTCCCAAGCCTGCGAACAGATACACAATGCACATGTGAATTTGGATCAAACGCAGCGCGATGTTGGTCGAAATGGCCGGCAATGTCGCATCACCTTGCTGACGGCGTTTTCGCCAAGCATCAACGGAATAACGTTCGCCACAGGGAGCCAACATCAAGTACATCGCCAAGAACGCATGGATCTGATCCAGCCCGTACAGCGCCCCGACCGTTCGATGAGCAAAACTGACGGTGATCAAGAACGACAACACGGCCGTCACGCGAGTAAACAGGCCGACCGTGAAGCAAGCTAACACACACAGCACAACCACGTTGGTCAATAGAATCCAGTTATCGTTTTCCAGCCAAAACAGATGGCTCCACGCGAACGCAGACAAGTCGGTCACGCCTTCAATCGGCGGTGGCCGATGCGCGTGACGAGCGAATTCGACGGAGACTCGTCCGTTGGCACCCAAGAATTCGGAAGCCCCATACGTCCAAACCAAGTGGCAATAGAACAGACTCCAGCCGGTCAGAATTCGTAACAGGCAGACCGTTTCCGGACCATCCGGTGTGAACCAGAATCGATCCCAGCCGTCGCGAAACCAGACATAAAGATCTTTGCAATAGCCAACAACTAGGTTCATCCGTCGTCTCCTTCGTATTCACCTAGCATGCGAATGTCTTGATACAAGCCTGGCGCGTTCAGCGGCAAACCGCCCTGCACTTCTTCAGGAAATGGGATTTCGTGGATCTGCAAGTAGAGACGAATTCGCTGACCACCGGTTTCATTTAACAAAGCACGAGCTATCCCGCGTTGCGCCAATTCCGCTCGCTGGCGATAAAACGTTTGCATCCGTTGAAACTGTTCGGCGCGATCTGGCGGCAGTCCTTCGGGAACCTCGTCCAAAATCTCGTTGTGAATTCCGTACACCGTTTCCGACAGCATGAAGTGGCGATGGTAAAGTAGCCGAGGCCAATGTTGGTTTCGATCCGGAAAACGCCCCTGCACGACCGCCCCGTCGGGCATATCGATTTCATAGCGAATCAAGTGACTTGGCCCCGGATTGGGCGCAAAGAAGCGATATCCGTGATCCAAAAACGATGCGATCAGATACGGTCGAAATACACCGGCCACCACATTCGATAGCGCACTGGCCGGCGGCGGAAAACTCCACGGCGCACTGAAGATCGCCACCACGTGCAGTGCTAGCAAAGCACTTGCCAAACGCCTTCGCGTGATACTCCATCCTGCCGGTTGATTCGTCTTTGAATTCCGTTTCATTTCAAAAGATATCGACGTTCACAAAAGTCGATCGCGAACATCCTTATTCACATTCCATAAAGAAAGCCCTGGCAAGTTTGGAACGTTGCCAGGGCTTTTTCGATTATGCAAACTTCGCCGAAATTAGCGGGAAGCGAGCTTCAGGTTGGCTTCGTCAAATTCGAAAGCCAACTTCACGTCGTCTCCGCCCTTCAACGAAATCTCTTCTTGCTTGCGAATGACACGTCCGTCTCGTTTAACCGAAACTTCGACCACGTAGTCACCCCAGACTTCACCGCGCGATAGTTTGCGAGTGGAAAACTTGCGAACCGCGCCCGATGACTTGGTCTTGACACCCGACAAGCGAACTTCTGCGTCATCCGGAACTTCCAAGACAAGCTTGGTCAAAACGGGTTCCGCATTCAAGTCAAACGCCAAGTCCGAAGTAGCACCGGCTTTGACAGAAACGCTTTTGGTTTCCGTGACTTCCTTGCCATCGCGAACGACTTTCGCCGTCAGCTGATAGTTGTACTTATAGCCAGGCTTCAAGTCGCCCGACACAAACTTGCGAAGCGAACCAGTCTTCTGGGTCTTCACACCGTTGACAAACAACGTGGCATCTGCCGGAACCGCCACATTCAAGTAGCCCTTGCTTGTGCCGGCACTTTCCAACAAGCTACCTGGTTCCACAATCGACCCGCCATCCATGGGCGCTTCGTAGATGGTCTCGCCAGGTGTTTCGTAAATGGGAGTTTCGCTGATGATTTCGCCTTCAGTGTAACCCGAATCGTAGCTAATGCCCGAATCGTAGCTAACTGAGCCCGAACTTCCACCGCTGGCGTAGCCGCCCGAAGATCCGCCCGAAACGTAAGACGATCCCCAACCGCCGCTGGAACCACCCGACGAACCGCCTGAGCTTCCGCCGCCATGATATACAGTCAAAGCCGCGCCACCCGAGCTTCCGCCCGAGCTTCCGCCCGAGCTTCGCCGCTGGATCCGCCCCAACCGCCAGAACTACCGAACGAACGAGATGCACGGTGCGAACGAATCTTGCTGGCAATTCGTTGCAACAGACCACCGCCACCCGACGATCCGCCCGAAGAACCCCAGCTTCGTCCACCACCAGATGATCCCCAACCACCGCTTCGATGATGAAGTAGACCCAAGCCATGTCGACCGATACCGCCACCTGACGATCCGCCCGACAAACCACCCGAGCTTCCAAATCCAGCCACCGTCGCAGCACCGCCGCTTGATCCTCCGGTACTGGAGTACCCGCCGGAACTTCCTCCCCAAGAACCCCAGCCAGCATGCACTTGATCACCGCTGCACAATGCTACAAGAGACACGAGCAACGCAACACGTGAAATCCGAATCGACATTTTGTTTCACTCCCCCTTCAAATGAGGTAAGCCCAATAAATTCTGAGATGTAGAACACAACGTTCCGACAGCATACAAACCGTAGGTCACAATTCAAGGGTTCTACAAAAGATTTCACGGTCAGACAAAATAGCTTGTCTAGCAAACAATTGCGCAATGTGCCGATTGGATCAATTCTGCGGATAGCAGAAAAAACGCTCTCAAGTCCAAGAGCGTCAAGCATTTTTAAGTTCTTTTCTAGCCGTTCTGAGAAGCTCGCGGTCGTTCATCCCAAGCTTCGATGATCAACCGTTCGGTGGACCATTTCTTCTTTTTGGCTTCAGATTTAAGTTTAAATATCACGTACAGAGCTTCTGCTGCTTTCAACTTACCGCGATAGGTACGAGGCGTCTTTCGGCCGTCGCATTTGAGATAGAAACAATGACGTCCGGATGATTCCTTCGCCGGCAGAATATCGCCAATTACTTTGCCACGAACCGAGACTTCAAACCCGTCGTCGTTCGGTTTGAATTTAAAGGGTGTACTCATGCTAATCTGTTCCCTAGAACCGGATCTATCGAAAAAGAAACGCAAGGATTGCCCACACAAGGCACTTCCCCTGGATCGCCTTCACGCAATGCCGACAAGTTCAAGCGAATGGCAAACTGCAATGGCCTGAGGTTTTCCCGCGTCCGATTACGCTGGGAATTTAGCACGATCGACTAGGGAGGCAAAGGGGGCGAAAGTTAGGTGGAGCCTACAGATATTCGGGAGCCACCGCGTGTCCAAAAGTCTTATCGCGAGCTATTCAATTGCACCTGATCAAAGTAGGCTTCTCCCGTCGCGCCGAACAGTCCGATTCGCACAATCGCTTCTCGGGCAGCGCCCGGCACGGCAAACGATTGTGACTCTTTTCGCCATTCAGAAGTGCCTCGCCATGGCCCCAACCAATTCTGTCCTACTTCTCGTCGTTGGTCATCATAAAACGTAATCATCAGATTCGGCAGCTCGGTCGGCGTTTCTCCGACAACGACACCTTCCAATTTGACCCAGGTTGAGAGCTCAATCTCACGCACGTGTCGACCATCAATCGCCAAGCCCTGCAGCAAACGGCTACCCAGTCCCGACGTCTGGTTCGAAAAACGAACATACGCCTTACCATGAGGCGCGTCGTCCGCTTCGATTCGTTCCGCTTGTCGTTGGTAATACCAGCCCGATATGAATCCTGAATCGTCCACGGGAGTTTCGAAGGAACCGTTTTCCAATTCCGGGTTCTTGGGGTTGGGCAGTTTGCTGCGAGCTTGTTCGGCTTCGCCTGTCATCGGTACAAACAATGTCGGGCGCAACGCTTCCGATACTAACTTGCCATCCACTTTCTTGAATAAGTACATGGTCTGCTGATAGCGTTCGCCGACCGGAATCACCAAGCGGCCGCCTTCCTTTAACTGCTCTACCAAGGGCTTGGGAACGCTTTCCGGCGAACAGGTCACAATGATTTTGTCGAACGGAGCATGTTCGGCCCAACCTAAAAAACCATCACCTATCTTGGTTGACACGTTGGCGTAACCAAGCTGCCGCAACACACCTCGAGCTCGCTGCCCCAACGACGGTACAATCTCGATGGTGTAAACCTCCTTCACCAACGGACTCAACACGGCGGCCTGGTAGCCGCTCCCCGTCCCAATCTCCAAGACTTTGTCTTCCGGCTGCGGCTCCAGACATTCCGTCATGTACGCGACAATAAACGGAGATGAAATGGTCTGCTGATCCCCAATCGGCAGCGCCATATCGTAATAAGCGAAGTTTCGCAGGCGTCTAGGTACGAAGTCGTGGCGCGGCGTCTTGCGAATCGATTCGACCACGCGTTGGTCCTTGATCCCGGCAGTTAGAATTTCTTCGTCCACCAGTCGATTTCGCAGCTCTTCAAACGAAGCAGCTCGCTGGCCACTCGCATTGCCGCCATGCGCAAACAGGGCCATCAGCATGACAACCGCTGGAAAGAAGTTCGTTCGCACCATCGGTACAACTCCTCGAATACGCTGGGCATCCTCACTGCTTCAACCCCTTGGTCAAGGCCATGAATGCCATTTCCAGATTCAATTCGTCTTCTCGAAACTCTTGTATGCCATAGCCCGCCTGCACCAGTTGGGCAGCCAGACCACTATAATCTTCTACGCCTGCGTTCAGCGTTACCGCTATTCTTGGCGATTTCACTTCGACCGACTGCACCAATTCACTTTGCTCTAGCAATTTGGCAGCCTGATCCCTGTCGCCTTGGACCTGCACAAGTATGACAGAGTATTGTCGCACTTGCTTCATGACTTCTGCTACAGACGCGTTGACCTGCAGAATTCCCTTTTCGATAATTCCAATTTTATTACATACGTCCGCCAGTTCAGGCAAAATGTGACTAGAAACGATGACCGTTTTTCCCATTTCGCCCAGGCGTTTGAGCAAATTACGCATGTCGATTCGGGCACGCGGATCCAGACCGCTGAGTGGTTCGTCTAAGAGCAGAACTTGCGGGTCGTGCAGCATTACTCGAGCTAGCCCCAGTCGCTGCGTTTGGCCGCGTGAAAGCGTGTTGGCAAATGCGTCACGTTTGAATGCCAAGTCAACGATTTCTAGCATTTCTTCACACGTCTGACGTCGTTTTTCTCCGTTGATTCGATACGCAGACGCAAAAAATTCCAGGTATTCAATGACCTTCATATCGTCATAGACACCAAAGAAGTCGGGCATGTAACCGACCATTCGACGAATTTCTTTGGGGTGCGTATAGATCGAATAGCCATCAACATAGGCTTCGCCCCAGCTGGGCGTCAGCAGTGTGGAAATGATGCGCATGGTCGTGGTCTTCCCGGCGCCGTTGGGACCAATGAAGCCGAATAGATCACCTTTTTCTAAATGCAGATCGATCGAATGGATGGCGTACAAATTGCCATAGCGTTTGGTTAGGTCTTTGGTTTCAATCACCGGCCATTGCCTTCGTCTAAAGGGATGCACAATCGCACGAAACTCCACGTCTGGCACTCGTCACGAGCCACCGGTTGGCCGTCCAATTCCAACTGGCAAAGATCCTCCGCTTCCGCTCGTCCCACCAAGACTGCTCGATTCACCATCAACCAGTCGCTGCCGTCTAATTGCGTTTGATAATTATGCGTCAGTCCCGTGTAGGATTCTCCTTTGCCTGCTCGGAAAAACATCATCAGACGAGCAATCTTGGGGACATCCACATCTTGCCGATCCCACGGCTCGGTCACAAAGCTGCCGTTTTCGGTACGACGATCCGTCAACAAGAACTGGAAGTCGCGCGGAGTGGTACCGTCCAACGACTTGACTTCGCCGGGCTGTAAACGTCCTAACGGATAAGCCCAGCGGTCGTGTAACAGTAAGCAATCCGCCAATCGGAACGACAGCGGGTTGGTCACCACTCCCGAAAGCTGACGATCACTGATGACGGTTAGCTGAAACCGCGCATCATCTTGGGGCCAATCTAATTGATCTTGCGACCAACGCGTTACCAAACTTCGACTGGACCACGTAGGCGAAAACAGCGATTCCGGCTGAATTCGCAACGGATTTGCTTGCATCCGGTACGTATTGGGATCACCGGCCGTGTTCGCCTGAATCGAATTGGCCATTCCTCCAAAACCATCTCCTGGAAGACCTTGCCACGAAGTCGCTACGCTGGTCTTGTCCGGCACCAACCTGGACCACCGCGGCGTCACTTCGACTTGGCGAGCCTGGCCTTTGTCGCCGAAGTAGCTGGTCCAAATGGTTCCGCGTGCCATGCGCTGACTTAGATCCACGTCCAGCACTTGTAATTGATTCACGCGCACTCCCCTGCCCTTCGCATATGCAGCAAACCAAACTGCCGCCGCGCTGCACAGCAAGATCATTGCCGGAAACGTCAACCACGTCCATTCCGGGCGTTTGGTCCACCGTCGATGCAACCAAAAATCAAACGGACCAATCAGCAACAGGAAGATGACAATCAACAATGCAATCAACGAAAACGGAACCAACATGACTCCGGTAAATTGATCCATGGCGGATCGCAATTGCCCGACCATGTCTGCATAGCCGACTCGCGCCAACTGGCTTTGCGAAACCGACACGTCGCCTACCGAACCATTTTCGCTGGCAAACGCTAATGACATCAACTTGGCAACCAATTCCGTTCGATCAGACCAATTCGCAATAACGTCATCGTCCAAATCAAACGCCGTGAATACCACCGTCCCTAAACCGGCCGCGCCTTGTACGACAATCGGAATCTGGTTCGCCCCATAGCCTTCTCGCACTACCACACGACCATTCACTGCGGCCAATTTGGCGACGGTAAGTGGCTGACTGGCCGCCTGCACCAGCGAACTTTTGGCGCCGACAAATCCTTCCAACCCCACCGCTTCTCGCTGACGACTAGTCCCTTCAAACCTAGCAAGTTGAATCGAATCGAGCCCAAAATCGGCCGCCGTTTCCGCTTTTTGTCCACAGGACCACAGGCATCGACCTCCCGTGCGAACGTAGTCCATCAATGCGTTTTGCCACGTTTGGCCAGCCGAAAATGCCAGCGAATTATTTCGAGTCGTCAGCACCACTAAGTCAACCGCTTCGTAAGCCAGGACATGCCCAGGCAATTGCTCGGCACGCGAGACAGACACAACCGACACCGGCCGGCTTTCACCGGTTCGCCGCATCGCGTCAGCTGCCTTTTGCAAATCCATTTGCATTCCCAGCGACAAGATCAGGCGACTGGTGGACGGCAAGGCCGACGGAATTTCTGAAGCGGCACACGTTCGCGACCATTGACGACCGTCGCTGGCGATGAGCTGAATGCGAGGCCGACAGTCGATTCGGCCGAGTTTGACCAACGCTTCCAGTCGCGTCGGTTCGTTCGCCGGGATGAAGACGTCCGACACGAAGGTACAGTCATGGCCGCTACCATCCGGCACGGTCACCTGTAACGTGCCATCAATCGCTTCGCCCGCTGCCACTTGTAGCCACAGCGGAGTCCAATGGCCAACCTTGTATGTACCGCCAAAACCAATCTGGACATCGCCGATGCGATTTGTTTGATCGGCCCTCGTCGAGGGCACGGCACACACGAACCCAGCCACCACGACAATCGAAAGCAACGCCCGTAAATTGAAAAACACCATGGACTGCAACACCAACGCCAAGCAACTACGGTTTGCCTTCATCTGGGCAGGAACAAACGAATTGGCCACATCCTGGACATCCCGAACCATATTTTTCAGCAATCGCTTCCGAAAGGTCCACGCCTGCTACGTTGGCGATGGTAGCCAGCCACGCCAAGACATCTGCGAATTCTTCACGACGATTTTCCTGCGAATCTTCTCGCAACGCTGCCGCCAATTCGCCCACTTCTTCCATCAGCCACATGAACGTGCCATCGATGCCGCGAGCGACATCTTTTTCGTAATACATCTCCTTAATGAGACGCTGAAAGTCGGATAAGGAAATCTCGCGAGGTGGATGTGCCATGGCGGAACCAGAGTTTCAGAACGGGAAATTTCTTGCCAAGCCAGATTGTACGCAAAATTGCCGTTCCAGTTCGAGTCCCTAAGCGTTGCCGGCCGAACTTCACGGAAGATTCCAAGTTGATACTAGCAAAGTACCGCTAACTCGGCTCTGATTGGCATGAATTAGACAGCCCAATCCAGCCCAACGTCTAGATTCACGGCCGAATGCGTGATCGCTCCGACACTGATCCGTTCGACGCCCGACTGAGCAATGGCAAGCACGGTAGATAGATTGACTCCGCCCGACGCTTCTAACTGAACCTGCGGAGCCACTTCATTTCGAATCTGGACAGCTTGGCTCAACATGTCCGGAGCCATATTGTCCAGCAACACGATATCGGGCAAAGCCGGCAAGACTTGCCGCAATTGTGGCAACGTGTCGACCTCTACTTCAATGATCATCGCCGCCGCGCGTTCCTTGGGCAATGATTCGGCCACAAACGCCTTGGCCTGCTCCACGGCGTCACGTGCAGAGAACGAACGGTCGTGGGCAGCCTGACCAGCAAATGCCAAATGGTTGTCTTTGATCATGATAGCTTCGAACAGGCCTGTTCGATGATTCGTGACACCTCCGCAACCAGCGGCGTATTTCTCCAGGCGACGATATCCGGGCGTGGTTTTGCGCGTGTCGTAGATCTTCGCCTGGCTGGTTCGAATCGCATCTACAAATTGCCGACCCAGCGTAGCGATGCCCGAAAGTTTTCCAACCAAATTCAGAATCAACCGTTCGGTCACAAGCAGGTCTCGCGCGTGACCCGAAAGCGTTCCCAAGACCGAACCGGGATGTAGCGCATCGCCGTCCGACAATGCTGATTGGAATTCCAGCCGAACTTCCATTTCATCCAAGACAATGGGGATGGCTGCTAATCCAGCAACGACGCCCGCCTGACGGCTGACCAACCGCGCTTGACCCTGTGCCGCGGACGGGACCAAGGCCATGGTGGTCCAGTCGTATTCCCGACCCAAGTCTTCTCGTACCGCCAGTTTCACCAACTGGCGGCAATCATCCGTCAGATCTTGGTCCCAGTCGATTTGGTGAAATTCTTTCTTCATCGAACGACCGGGATCAATGCTTTTAACCTGTCGACCAAAGAAATAGGTAGGCAACCAATGCAAACACGGGCAGCAACACACCCGCACTGTAGAACATGTAACCAAAGAAGCTGGGCATCTTCACGCCCATTTCTTCCGAAATCGCTCGTACCATAAAGTTCGGGCCGTTGCCAATATACGTCATGGCCCCCATAAACACAGCCCCCAAGCTGATTCCGATCAGCATGTTCTGTTCGGCTCCGGCATTCGCAACCGCCGCCGCAAACGACTCGCCAGCAAAACTGGCCTCGGCCGTCTTGTAGAAGACCAAATAAGTCGGAGCGTTGTCCAAGAACGACGACAAGAAGCCGGTTGCCCAAAACGCTTTATTAGGCGAATTGATTCCGAGTTCAGGCCCCTTTTCGTTCAGAATGGCCAGCGCCGGTTGCATGCAGATAAAAATCCCAATGAACAGCGCGGCAACTTCGATAATGGCGTGGTAATTGAACCGATTCGCATGACGAACCAAGTTCGAACCAAACGCCAGCGAAGCAGCCACCAACAACAATTGCAGGACTTCTCGCAAATACTTTGGAGGATTTCCCATTCCGAAGAAAGACTTATTTGGGTCCAACAAGGCCACGCACAAGATGACGCCCAACAGTAAGAATAGATTGGGAACCAAGCCAGTGATCTGCAGAGGACGAGTTTCCGTTTCGTCTCGCTGGATGTCTTTGACGGTTTCACGAGGATACGCAATAAAACGATCCCAGCAATAATAAATACCAATTAAGGCGGCATTGGTCAGAACCCAAGGAAGCCACAAGTTCCACATGGTCCACAAGAAACTGACTCCTTGCAAATAGCCCAGGAACAAAGGCGGGTCGCCGATCGGCAGCAGACATCCACCGCAGTTGCAATCCACAAAAATAAAGAACACAACCGTGTGCTGGACATACTTACGTTCGTTGTTCGTTTCAATCAGCGGACGAATCAACAGCATGGCCGCGCCCGTTGTGCCAACAAAGCTGGCCAACACGCCGCCCACCAGCAAGAATACGCAGTTGGTAGACGGATGAGCAGCCAAGTCTCCCTGAATTCGAATACCACCGGAAATCGTGTACAGACTGAACAGCAAGACAATAAACGGGACATATTCGCCCAAAATTGCATGATCCAACGTGTGCGTAACGCCGCTCTGCCCTTCGGTCGCAAAATAATACAACAACGTCACCACCGCCAAACCGGCGGCCACGTAGAAGCGATGCAAATTGCTTTCCCACCAGTGTTCCGTTGCTCGCAATAGCGGAAACACGGCAATTGCGCCCAGCAAAAGGACAAACGGAGTCACCGCCAGCGGATGTGGAATGTCATGCCCGCCACCATGAGCGGCATCGTTGCCGTGCGCTGCGTGACCGGTGGAATCGAGCGAAACTTCATGCGTATCAGCGTCGCCATGATCGTCTCCGTGGTGTTCAGCATGTTCGCCGTGCGAATCAGCCGACGCCACTTCGGTGGACGGTCCCGGTATTCTTCCGGTAAACAGCAGACCAAAGTAAACTAGGGCCAAAACAACAATGGCCGAGATCACCGGCGTATTTGATTTCGGTTCGGAATCGTGATTATGCGACATATTAAATCTTGGTTCGTTGGAGCCATAGTGATAAAAAACGACGGAAAACGGTCACAAGAACCCAATCCATGCCAAAAAATAAGTCGTTGGCGCTCAAGCTTCCGGTGTTTTTCACTGATTCTCGGGTTTCCGTCCGGTCGCGCCGGTTTCCATACCGCGTGAACGTTATCCTAATCAATTTAATCCTAAAACGCTGCAGCCTCCGGAATTGGTTCAATCATGCGAAGACCACTTTTGCGCACAAATCAACGAGCGGGCTGGCTGCTGGCAGCGCCATGGATCATGGGGCTAGCGGCGACCTTGATTCTGCTGACTGTGTTTCTTCAGACAAGTCCCATTAATGTGATTTTGGCGGTATTGTCTGTATTCTTTCTATTCCAAGTGGTTTGCCAAGTCAGGAAAATCTACATTGCCAGGCTAAGCTACTAGAGCGGCAACCTCTGGGTTGCCCTGTCCAAAAGTGCTCCGATCGCTGTCCCCATGGACGTAGTGGAATGTGTTTTCTTGGGCCAAGGCCCTGGACAAATTGTTGGCCTGGACGGTGGACCAACGGAAGCATCTACGCTGATTGTTCGCATCGCGGAATCCGCTACCGAATTTCACAAACGCGAAATCGACCACCAATTGGGCCATTGGTGCGATGGCTACATTACCGTTAACGGCACGTGGTCGGAACCGATTACGGCAGAAGTTGCAGGCCGCCTAAACAAGACGATTGTGGCAATCAAGAAGGAACTTCGCCAAGCAGCGCAGGAATCCTCCGCGTGACTCAATTACTCGTTAGCGTTCGCAATGCCCATGAAGCTCGCACCGCCGTTGAAGGTGGTGCCCACATCATTGACGCCAAAGAGCCGAACCACGGTGCGCTGGGCGCCGTACCACCAGCACAACTCGCTGACATCGCCGCCGTCTTAGTGCAGCATTCATTGCCGCTGAGTGTTGCGTTGGGCGAATTGGCAGACAAGCCAACCATTCCCGCCGGTACACTGCGTTTTGCCAAGGTAGGCCTGGCCGGCTGTAGCCACATTCCCGACTGGCAATCTCAATTGGCCGGCGTCTGGATTCAACTTGCTGGCAGTTCCGAACCGGTAGCGGTCATCTATGCCGATCACGAAGCGGCCGCTGCGCCGTCGCCTAACACGATTATTGAATTCGCCGCGAATCACGATCGCTGTCAGACCGTGTTGATTGACACATTCGACAAGCGAACCGGAAACATTTTTCATCATCTTTCTTCGAATCAATTGAATTCACTAGCCAATCGAATTCATTCGCATCAGATGCAATTGGCCGTGGCCGGATCGCTGGATGCATGCACAATACCAACAGCAATGAATTGTCAAGCGGACATCATTGCGGTTCGCGGCGCAGCGTGCGAATCAGCACGTGCAAGTAACATATGCAAGAGACGTGTTCAAGCGTTAGTCCAGCTAGTCTGCAAAACTTCTGCGTAGAACAAAATCAGTATCAATAAAAACGTTGACAACCCTTCGGCAAACTCTACATTGGGAAAGAGTTTTGCGAACGGAATCGAACTTGTCGCAATGCATCACGGAAGACCACCTCGTGTTTTGGCGACCTGATTTGTTTGCAGCTTGATAGGAGCTTAGTTGTGGCAAAGTCCGTCCTCGATGCAATCCAAGATGGTGAATGGGACTACGAACCCGAATTTCAAAAAAACAAAGATTTTGACGCCACTCGCGCCGTTCCCGGCAGCGATGAAAAACTAAAAATCCTGGCCGACCGAATTCGACGCGGCCTACCGCTCTGGCATCCGGATGATCGGCATATCTATGACGAACAACCTCCAGCGGCCTAGGCCATTTTCACATTCGCCCTAGCTGATTCGCACCGATAGGCGTGGTGCCGCCGTTCTAGATTTCATAAGCTACGGTTTCCTTAGTTGAAACCGTCGTTGAACGGCCTCACTTCGAATCACGTGGAGAAACAATATGCCAGGATTTTCAACGGAAGTTCCTCATGGACTGGGCCAAGATGGCGCCAAGCAGCGCCTGGAATCATTTTTGGAAAAAGTCCAAGAGAAATACAAAGACCAGATTTCCGAAATATCCGGAAACTGGGAAGGCCACACGCTTAACTACGTGTTGACCACGTTTGGCATCAAAATAGACGGCAAGCTGGATGTGCAAGAAGACAAAATTTGCATGTCGGGTAATCTCCCCTTTGCCGCTATGATGTTCAAAGGCAAGATTGAAAGTCAGATCAAAGCCGCGTTGGAAAGAACTTTGGCTTAGTTTTCTATCGCGTTTATCAATCAAACCTTCACTTCGATTCGATGGTCAGACGTTTTTCGTGCCAGCGATACGCGACTGGCACGTCTTGAATTGCTGCGTCCAGCAGTTCCTGTAGCGTTGCGTTTTGAACGGATAGCGTAATTCTCCGCTGCCGAATCTCCTGTGAAATCCCAGCGTCTATGGTTAGCTCGACGCTCAACTGTTTTGCCAACGCTTGTAGAACCGGTTCGAACGGTTGGTCTTTCACGGTCAAGGTAAACCGTTTGCGACTAAAATCAATATCGTCGTCGCCCTGCCGAATCGGCGCATCCTTATCTTCCAGCAGCGATCGCACCTGCAAGTGTGTTTCCCAGTCCGCCGTCACAAGTAACTCTCGACTCCCAACTTTCACATTGGCCTTAGCCAATTGCTGCTTCACTTCCAACCACTTTGGATGCTGGCGAATCGAAGCCGCGTAGCTTTGTTCAATCACGGCGTCCTGCTCCATCGGCACGATTCGAAATCCGTCGGGTCGTGGTTCGAACGAAAGATCAAAGCCTGCCAATACGATTGTCAGCCGCTCGCAAAACGTCACGTCGCCCGCATGATATTCAGCCCAGACATCATGAGGAATTTGCTCCAGTCCGGTGGCTTGCAACCCCGCGTCTTGCGACCAGCGAGCGACAATGTCTCGAGGCCGACTCAGCCGCTCCCACGTCATCGGCTTCAGTTCCAACCAGCGACCGATATCTTCTGCTGAAAATGTTTTGATCTGACGCAAACGCAACTGGTAGGTGGTGGCCAATGAGGTCGCTTGATCCTTTGGCCGCAAATAGATCGATCGTCCTAACAGCGCCACCTCCCCATCCGCTGACGAAGCCACTTTGGTTAACAACCGTTGCAACGTTTGATTAACAATTTGCAGCGTCATGGGCGTCTCAGGATCAATTCGGCGATCCAAAAAAACCGGAACTGCATGAACATCAGTCAGACGCTGTAATCCTGTTCGGATCGGCGTATTCGACCAAGTAACACTGACAATGGGGCCTTGTTGTGCCACAATCTCGGCCGCCCACCACGCCAACCAGATACCCACCACAATGTGACTGACAGCCTGAGATGCCTTGGTTCGTTCCGAAGCATTATCATTTGGTCGTGTCAAAGTCAGCATTGTCGCTAAACCTTCTGTAGCTTGCCAACGAATTGTGAGACTCGATTGCGCACGGTCGTTGTTCGGAATTCCGCATGCAATTAGACTGAGTTGTTTGAACTGAAGAATCTATACGTCTGGCAGCAGGCCTTGAGGCTCGAGTCATAACCTGTTTATGACCAGCATCAAAGTTCGCATGCGTAGGGCGTAAAGATCCCTATGGCTGACTCCATTGAGGTTAAAAAGTGGGCGAACCCAAACGGAAAAGACCAACCATCCATCAATTGTACCGCCGTTTTTTGAACCGCGAAGATTCCGCAGGTTTTGTGCGAGCGGTTTCGCAGATTTACACCAGCGCTACTTTGCATCGTCTGGCAACCGGCGGCGACCGTCTTTCTAGACGAGCAGCGATTCTCGCGATTTCCTATTTAGGGGGTCGTGAGTCAATGCACTCGATCGGACATGCACTTCAAGATTCCGATCGGATTGTGCGGCTTTTGGCAGAAGATGGGATTCGGGCCGTATGGTTTCGCGCCGGAGAAACAAACCAAATGCTGAAGCTGCAACGAGTTGCTCGGTTGAATTCTTGCGGCCAATTTGACCTCGCGGCCGACCTGGCAACTCAAGTCATCAACGCCGATCCCGGATACGCCGAAGCCTGGAACCAACGCGCGATTGCCGCATACGGCATGCACGATTACTACGAAGCCATTGCCGATTGCCAAGCGACACTGGAACTGAATCCCTACCACTTTCCGGCCGCCACCGGATTAGCCCATTGTTACCTGGAAATGGATGATCAATCCAGCGCCCTGGAAGCTTTTCGCTTGGCGCTGAAAATCTATCCCGATTCTGAATACGCAAGGTCCAGAATTCGCCAGCTCATTCGTTCGCTCGAATTGGATTCGTAGCAAATCCGGTTCACGTGCGTTGCACGGCGTTTGACAATCTGGGATCGAAACTGAAGCGACTTTGCAACGGGTTCCCACCGACAATTTCGCACGTCATCGCTATTGCTGCTGGTCCAACACCTTGTTCCACTTTTCCAGGTTTTTCTTCTGCGATTCGAATAACGCGTCACAGTTGTCAATGACCGTCAGCTTGACAATCTTGTCACCCACTTGAAGTTGATTGACCGTTTCTTGACCTTTGGTCACGTGTCCAAACACGGTATGCCGCCCATCTAAATGTGGTGTGGGAACGTGCGTGATAAAGATCTGACTGCCATTTGTTCCCGGGCCAGCGTTGGCCATCGACAGCACGCCCGGTTTGTCGTGCTTTAAGTCCTGGCGGAACTCATCGCCAAACTTATACCCAGGCCCGCCCGATCCCCATCGAGATTCCGTGCCGGGCTTCTTGGTTTGCGGGTCACCCACCTGAGCCATGAATTTGGGAATGACTCGGTGAAAGATAATATCGTCGTAGTAGCCTCGCTTAGCCAAGTTACAAAAATTGGCAACGGTCATCGGTGTCTTGGTAGCAAACAAAATCATCTCAATGTCACCCCGAGTCGTCTCCATTTTGACTCGGACATCTTTGACTTCCTGAGATTCGGCGCCACTTCCCTTGATCGTTTCCACTTGGGCCAACGCGCAACCGAGCGTCAGACTGACCAACATCAAACCACCAACAGATACGTGTCGAAAACTCATAGATTGCACCTTCCTTCTGTGCCAATTCGTTTTACTAATGCCGAGGCCTTTTTGTACTCATCCTGAATTGGAATCATCATGGCCGAATTCTGGCGAGTCTAATTACAGGGACACGAAGAAAACCGCAATAGCAATCGCTAAATGTTGAGTAAAGTTGCGCCATCGTTAGTGGCGGATTAATATCGCTCGGCAAAAACCAGATCTCCATTCCACGAATGCTTGTGTCAGTCAGATTGGCCCTCGACAGATTTACGCCAAATAGCCGGGAGAACGACAGTTCGGCATTTTGAAGATTCGCGTCTGAAAAGTCTACCACCGAGAGCCATTTCCGGGAGAGGTCGGCAAACGATAGACCAAGGCCGGAAGTCTCCGTAGACAGACAGGATATCAAGCCCTTCGACGGGAAGAAGAAGAGCATCCTCTGTGTCAGGAATCGGTTGACCATTATCCCAACGCAAGATGCAAGACTCCTCAGCTCGCAATGGCGATTGGGAAGCAGAGAGAGTTAGCCAACAAAGGCAGATACCCAAAACTCGAAAGCTGTGATTTGACGCGATCACGCAGTTTACCTTTTCGTTGTTGTGCTTTGCGCAGCACCGACGTGGTGCGTCTCACTTTCTGTCAGCGCACTCTCGGAACTCCGTTTGGAGTGCCTAGACCAGACATCATCGATTCCGAAAACCGAATCGACCGCCACCGCGACGCTGGTCAGCGGAATTGCGGTGGCTACATATCCACCCTGCTGGAAGGCGAACACCAAGTCGGACGAATCGAATTCGCCGTCGTCGTTCCAATCGCCGTCTTCGAAGGTGGAATTGTTCGGCACGCCGTCTTCGTATTGGCCGCGTTGGAAGACTTGGACCAGGTCGGACGAATTGAACACGCCATCGTGGTTGGAATCACCGGGAATCGGCGCGGAGGTTGGTTCGAGTGCCAGGCGGTAGAGTTCTGCGCCGTGGAACACGTCATCCGCGGCGAAGTAGAGAAAGTCGCCAATTGGCGTGATATTGGTTGGCCGTGAACTTCCGGTGCCGTGGGCAGAGTAGGAGTTGCCAGGGTTAATGTCTGTCAGTCGGAACGTGCCAGCCGGTGTGCCATCCGATCGCCAGAGTTCGCTGCCGAACTCATCGTCGCCCGCGAAGTAAAGTATGTTGTCCGCCGCCGACAGTTGTGCAACACTGTGAAAGCTCCGCAGTGCGCGGGTGTTTTCGGCGGTGCCGTCCGTCACCCAAAGTTCATCCATGTCGCCGTTTCTCACTCCAAAGTACGCGTGAGCTGCAGTGGTTGTAAACCAAGTTCCGTGGTAGATAGTTCCGCCCGAAAACGTATGTTGCCGTATGAATTCGAACCCTTCCGCGAGTATCCGCTCAGTTTCCATCCCGTTCGTAATCACGACTTGACTGCCAACTTCATCAACGAACAGAAGCTCGTTATTGAAGACGACGGCCGAGTTCCGGTCGGCCGCAGGACTCAGGCTGATCGGTTGCGTCCCCAAACGCGTCCCGTCAGTCACCCACGCTTGATCGTCAAATAGCAAGTACGCCTTATTTTCGGCTGCGAGTATTCGCGGAAGGCCTGGAAGCGTCAGGATCGATTCCGTTTTCTTGCCATCGGTTCGCCAGAGTTCCATACTGCCATTCATGCCGTATGCGACGAAAAGAATCTCATTACCAAGACGCACCAAGCCGGACCGATCGAATTTACGCACAAGTTCCAAGTAATCATCCGAAACTCTCATCGCGATGCGACTCGTCGCATCCATGCGCCAGAGAGAGTTGCTCTCTTCGCTGTCAGCGACGAAGAAGAGTGAATCACCTAATTGAATCAGATCGGATATGTCATCGAAGTGGTCGCCGGTTGCCGTGAGAATTTCCGCCGTGCCTTCGTTCGTGCCATCGGTAACCCAGAGATTGAAATCGTTGTCGACACCGGCAGCAACAAACAGCTTGTCGCCGATTAAGGTTGGCTTTTCGACTCGGCTGAATAACACCGGCATTCGAAGCGGAGGAAGTTCTGTCAGCAACTCGGCAGGGCTTTCGTCGTCGGACCGAATAGCGAAGGATAGGGGAATCTGATAATCATCATTAAAATATTGGGCGATAACACCGTCCCCGACACCCAGAATTTGCCCAGGCGGGCCGTTGCGCGTCGGACGCAGAAGTTGATCGGTAATGGGCGTTGCGGTTTGAGTGGCACGATCGATTGCCCACAGAACGTGGCGATCCGGCAATGCGGTCCACATTAGAGTCTTGCCAGAGGCCGACTCGGTAACGCCGCTGAGTTCTATTTCGTCTTCGACTCCGGGAAATGCAACGTTGTTGGTGGCGTTGCGACTGAGCTGGTGAATGCCGTCGACCGTCGAGACATAAACTGACGAATCAGTGGCGGCGATCTCAGCACGATAGGTTTGCCAAACTTGGGGAATGTCGGGCACTCTCATCACCTCGGATTGCCCCGCCGTGATGGTCCAGACTTGGCCGCTTTCGATCGTTTCATAGCCGCCGATTGAGGCGGTCTTCCGCTGATCCACGACCATGTACACTCGATCTTCAACTGCTACGGGTTCGCCAATGACACAACCGGTGAACTCAATCCGTTCCGTTCCTGCGATGGTTCCATCGCTGCGAATGATCTCCGAAGTGGCCAGCGATCCGATAAGTTCTTGGCGCTGACAATGGCTAAAAAAGATGACTTCCTTTCCGGCTACGGCGACTGGAGCGTACTGGAAGTCGCTGATCAGTTCGATGGTTCCGGCCGCCGTGCCGTCGGTTGACCAAAACGATTGCGAGATGGAGCCAGGTACGAGCTCCTGGCGGCTGAAGAAGAATGCGTGATCGCTCGTCGTCGCGTAGATCCTAGGAAACGAGAGGCCGAAGGATTCGTCAACCAGTTCGTGTGTTCCCGCTGCGGTTCCGTCCGACACCCACAGACGGTTGTTCGCTGTGAATAGCAACTGGTCACCGAGTTTCGTGATTCGCAGGCCCCATGTCCCTTCGGGGCCCGGAATCGAATCGGTCAGTAGTGTGGTGCCCGCTTCAGTGCCGTCGGTTACCCATATTTCATTGCCGTAGTCGGGCGTGCTCCAGGTAAAGTAGAGCCGATCATCAATCGCTACGGCTTGATAGTTCCTGTAGTCCTCCGCCACGTTGCCGGGGAAGTTCGACACGCGGCGTGTACCGGTTTCGGTGCCGTCAGTCACCCATAGCTCACGCCCTGTTTCGTCTTCAAAGGCCGTGAAGTAGATGCGATCTGACGCAGCTACCAGATGCTCAGGAAAAGAACTGAGCGATCCGGCGCGGATGTCGGCGACTCGCTGCGTGCCGTTGGGAGTTCCATCTGACTTCCACAGCTCAACGTCGCCTGTGCCGTCATCGGCGGCAAAATAAAGTTCGTCGTTCAGCCAGACGGTCGCGTATTCAGGCCGTTCCGACATCTAGCTTATGGGCGCCGATAGATTCAGGTCTTGAACCAGTTCAGCCGAACCGTCCCGCACCCAGCGTGGTTCTAGCGACTCAAAGCGACGAGTGCTCCGAATTCTTCGTTTGATCATCTGTAGATTCCTCGTTTTTAATTTTGGTTCGACGGTAGTAGATTCGTACTCGCGGCGGCCGCTATGAACGCCCCAAAAAGCATGCGAGAACAACACTCGCAGCGAGTTAGAGTTTGTGTTTACGAACGGCTGTCAATTAATCGCCGACGTCCCCTTAGCAACATCACAGCGCCAATCACCATGCCGAATACGCTTGTCGTCGGTTCCGGCACCGCAACCACAGCACGAGGACCTTGTTCGTAGCCGCCGTCTTCAAACGCCACCACGAAGTCGGTTGAATCGAAATGTCCGTCGCCGTTCCAATCGCCGCTGGACCAGTTGGCAGGGATTGGGCCGTCCGCTTCGTAGACCCCAAACTGAAATACTTGGACCAAGTCGCTGCTGTTGAATTCGCCGTCCAGGTTCGCATCGCCGAAGTACAGATGAGCGGTATCTTTGACCCAAGTTTGGAAGTCAACCGTGTCAATCGCCGCGTCTTCGTTCAAATCATAAACTCGGTTCGTACTGCCTGTTCGAACTTCAGCTGCCAACAGATCGACGTCGTTAACGTCAAGCTGGCCGTTTCCATTGAAGTCGCCGGTGATCGCGGGTAGTACGGCAAAAAAACGCACATCAAATCCGGTCAAGTAACCGGAAGGGTTCAAGATAAAGCCGAGCGTTCCGCTGTCGAGCGAATCGTCTCGCATCGACAATGTTGGCGATTCCGGTCGAGCGGTACCTGCGATCCACGCGGACGCCGTGATCGTGTCACCAATTGCCCGAATCTCGATGTCGATGTCGTCTTGCAGGATTTGGTCGCGTGTGAACAATCGCCGCGAGCTTCGAATCTGAGTGTCACTCGGACCAATGGACTCGCCGATGTACAGAAACCCGTCGGCAGAGGGTCCAGCCCAATAGCTAACGAATTCCGCGACATTGCGGAGGTAGATTCCAATCCAGGGATTGATTTGGAAACTAGGTGATGGATCATGGAAGTGGACTCGAGTGCACGGTGAAATCAGAAATTTCTGGGAGACCCGGAAAGAACCCTGGGAAGTCATCCGCTGTGGGAACAAACGAAACGGACTCGCCATCCAGCGTCGCTTCGCCGCTACGGAATGTGTTCCAAGTCACATCTCCGGAAAGCTCCGTGCGGTCAGAATTCGTCCCAAAAATAAGGCGGATTCTGGGCAACCGTCAGCCGGTTCGAAATCACTACCAGCAAAAACACTAAGACAACTAATTGCAATTTCATTGTTTTTAATTCCTTATTAGGTTGTTCCAAGGGCAATGAATTGGCCAGCGCCGTTTCCTCGTGAAATGACACCGAAGACATGCACGTTTACGGCCTGAGTATTCGTTGTTCTATGAACTACTAGTCGCGAAACGTGATCGGCGGGTGACAGGACCGAGCAAGAAAGCAACTTCTTTGTTGGCAATTGCGGAGTTGAAGCAAAATTGCGAATAGCCCCACGACAACAAGCCAATTCGCATGGGGTTCCGGAACCGTTACAACGTTGCGCGGCCCCTGCTCATAGCCACCATCTTCAAAGGCCACCACGAAGTCGGCCGAGTTGAATTCACCATCGCCGTTCCAGTCGCCGCTGGACCAAGAAGCCAGAGTGCCCGTTTCGTACAGCCCAGATTCAAACACTGTGACCAAGTCGCTGCTGTTGAATTCCCGGTCCAAGTTGGCGTCACCAAAATAGGTCTTTACCAAATCGTGAACCCATACCTTGCGGTCAGCTGAGTCTAAGACTCGGCCTTGATTCAGGTTAAACTCGCGATCGAATACTCCAGAACGAGTTGCTTCCCCAATAAATCGATATCAGCGGTTGTTCTTTTCAGGTCACCATTGAAATCACCAAGCAAGGCTGCCATGGCGGACACTGGTAGTGCATTCGCCGCCGCGTAGTCCGCAGTCAGAAATTCTGAGTACGCGCTTGTCGCTCTTCCAAATACGTCTTAAAGAAAGACACGGCATAAAAATTGGTTAGCTCGATCGCTTCACGGTTGGAGATGGATGACTCTGCACACGGCTGATATGTCGTAACTTCATACCAGGCCAATACGATGCCGGCTGCATTGTGGTCAAGAGCATATTTGCGACGATCACAATATCATAATAAGACTGATGAGTCGCGTTATCGATGGAAACGAGATTTCGGATTTCGGTCATCGTTCGGCCATTGAACAGACTTGTAGCCTGCCGGTAGTCGAGACTCCCGTCGATCAACAGCACCGGGACGCTTGCGCCACCCGCCCCAGCAATGTCGGTATTCGTTCCTGGTGAAATAGGCATAACCGCGAAATTCTCGGATCGGCAGCCAATTCGTAACGCCCGTATCCCGCCTGTGCTGCCATGATTGAATATCCGCCAAACGAATGCCCTGCAGCACCGATCGCTTGTTCGTCAATCCGGCCGTAAAATGGATCGCCTACTGTCTGATTCTTCAAGAGCATTTGATCGATGGTAAATTGAACGTCGCGAGGCCGATCGCGCGCACTTTGAGTCTCTGGATCCGGCGTCCAATTCTGCGGGAGATCTCCTGTGTGCGAAATCGCGACGACAATAAATCCGTAGCTCGCCATCGTCTCGCCAAAATCCGAATAGGCATTTCCCTGAATCCAGCTTCCGGGCGAGAACACAACCATCGGATACTGGCCGCCGGGCGCGATGGCTGCGGAGTGACGAGCGACACTGGACGGCCAAGAAAAGTCAATTCCTTGCAAAGTCATATGCGGTCAGGTCACCGGCATTTGGGGACTGTTCGGCAGGGTACCAGATATCAATGGGCAACGGACGACTATTCCGACTCGCGTCGACGATCTCGATTCTCTCATGCCCGACATCCAATTGGCCCAAGCCTAGTGGTGGCAGCGTGGCATTCACTTGTTGTGGAAGAATTGACAATGCGAACGTCGTCAATGATATCGTCCAGATTGTATTGCTTATAGACCATGCCACAAACGCGTTGCAGCACCAAATCGCGATAGGGACGAATGTTCTCGCATTCACAATTAAGAGCTCCGCCCTCATTGACAAGCCAAAATCTAGCGGTTTCATCTTGCGTGCCTTTCGATTCGCAACCATCGCCAACCAAAGCACCAAGAAAACAAATTGGCATTTCATTGTTTCAATATCCTTTTCGAGTGATTCGAAAAACACCGTTTGTGCCAAGATCAAATGCGTCGTCGCGCGGCAGCGAAACACAAGATGGCCAAGCTGGCGAGCACCGTTCCGGAGGGCTCGGGAACGGCGGATACGCCAAACGACCGCACGTGCACCGGTTCGCGACTACCGTTTGGGTTAATGAACGGATAGACTAAGTCGCCCGACGGAGCTCGATTCGATGGATCGGTCCATTGAATGGTCGCCGCTTGTTCTGGGCCAGCCAACGTTTCCCAGGCTGAAAAAGTAATTTCGTTGCCGATCACTTCGACGTGATAGGAAACGTCCGCGTTGTCTCGCACAGCACCGGTTGGCAAATAGACGCCTCGTTTCATGGTGTTGATGCTTCCACCAATGGAATAGCCAACCGCCAGTTCGCCCGTGGCAAATCCGCCAGCCCAGTACAAAGCGCCCGTTCCTCCGTCCAATAGATCTCGAAAACCAACAGCGACAAATGGTGCCGTACTGGTTGGAAACTGGAACGTTGCGTCAATTGCAACGTCGGTGTGAGGAAACAGGTTCGAAGCACTTTGGATGGCCGAAACGCAACAGGCGGTCGAAACCGGCGTCAGAATCATGTCACCGTTTTCTGCGGTGATCGTGCCCATATTCCGATGGCTCTGCCACGTGACCGGCGACCCATCGAACAGATTATTGTCTTCAAAGTCGTCAAAAAAACTTTGCGAATAGGCTGTTTGGGCGGCGAGCACAGCGACCAACACCCCTATCACGATCCTGAAAACGCTTGTTGGATACATCATGAGTAAAATCTTTCTAAACAGAAGAAACAGAAACATGGCCTTTGTCGACTCGTTATTTGTCAACTCAGAGCTTACCGTCGCGCCGTACGAAGAAAGTCCATCGACACGGTGTATTAGCCGTAGACGGCGCTCGACACATGACACATTTTCAAGAATTTTCTCAGGATCACTTAACTCCGTCCCGGCGAGGTCCAAATCAAGTTGAGCAGAACAAACGGATGCGAGTCGGTATTGAACCAGCCTTTGAATGGGATAGTAGCTTGCCGTTTCGGCATTCGTTATTATGCCTCCGTCACGCGAGCGGCCTTCCGGTAGTCGCCACTTGTGTCGTCTTTCGAAAAACATCGGACGAATCGACGTTTTAACGAAGGCATGTTGAGAACGGTTCAGCATTGCTGAACTACGGGCAACGAAGGTTCGGCATAATCATGGTGATTTCAAGGAAGCTCTACGGCATCACATCATTGCGCTTGGTTCGCTCACTCGGAATTGCCACTTTGAAACTTGGCTTTCAATCAACTGTCAATGCGCCGTTCTTATTGGGCGGAAGTCCATCATGCTAAAGCAATCACCTCAAATGGCAGCCCTGGTGCTGGGCATTGACAATGAGCTTCGACAGGGCATCTTGCAAGCATTTCATCAAGCACATGCGGGTCATTATTTGACGGACAAGAAAGACTTTTTGGACGCTTCGCTCACCAATGAATGCAGTAGTGACATTGACTTGGCGGCCAGGTTAGGCGTCAGCAAGAGTGCCATCAGCAATTGGCGAAAAGACGCAAATATTCGCGCCGACAAATTGGACCTACTCGTTTCTTTGGTCGAACATCACACGGATTGGCCTACTAGTCGAAATCGATACGACCGAGCCTTCATTGCCGCATGCGAATTCTGCCGTAATTGCGATGCTGACCTGAAGGAAACCATGTCGCGTGAACAGTTGGAATGCGTGCGGATGGTTTTAGCATCCACCGTTTGGTCAAACTCGGTTATTCAAAGGTCGCGTGACTACGCTGCGATTAAGGAAGAAGCAGAACGCATTTGCAGCGAACTACGCGAGAAGGGACTTCAAAGCGAAGTCCACTCGCTGGAAAGCATTGATGCCATTATCTACAAGTGGCTTGTACCTTATTTGCGTTGTGTCTATGTCATCCGCGGTGAAGCGGGTGTGCGAGACGAAAGTGCTGGACATCATCTGACATGAGCGAATCACAAGAACTTAAACAACTTGTTTCGCTGTATACCGGACAGCAAAACCCGGATGATGCGAATCCGCAGCTAAACGACCAGCAGTTGTTCGTAGCGCTGGTACATGAACTTCGCGCGATCGCTCAGGAAGATTTAAAAACGAACGGCCAACCGGTAATCATTGTCCGGCCACCGCAGTATCTGCCTTGGATTCTGACGGCACTACTGGCGGCCTGCGTGGGCTTTCTGATTGCTTTGGTGGTCATGCAGCGAAACCAGACGTCAGTACCATCCAACGGCACACAGCCAGATCTAAAGATTCGCGCTCTTGGATCCGGAACGACAACGGGTTGAAGTCCTTTCTGGATCGGTGTACTCCATCGAGTACCAATTGCTGTCGGCGTTGATCGAGGAACACAACGTAGATCCCCATGAACTGACGTATCTGTTCTTTGCAGGAGAACATATTACGATTCGCGACGAAGATTTGCGTCGCATGCCCAAACTTAAAGTTTTGGCAATGCACAATTGCCGAGTCGATCTTGGTGCTGCGTCGCTATACCTGTTAGAACACTTCGAACTGAAAAACTGCACGGGAATCCAGTCTTTGGATCTCACGTCGGCCAAAAGCCTGCAACATTTTTACGCAGCCGACTGTCAAGACTTACTTCGTATCGATGGCATTGGCGGACAATCGGATTTAGTTCGAATCCAGATTGGCCGCTGCCCCAGGCTCCAACCCATTACGGGATGGGAAGGATTGCGAAACTTAGGTTTTCTTGAACTCGAAGACTGCGGCTCGCAACCTGTAAACGGTTTGACCGGTTTGGAGCATTTGGAAGTTCTGTACTTTGACGGCGAAGCTCCAGCAAATCTCCAGCCCTTTGCCAAGATGAAGTCGCTAAAACGGCTCAGCTTCAACGGCCGCAAACTTCTTAATCTCGATGGCATTCAAGAAATGTCGCAGCTCACGGATGTGTGCATTGCCAATCCAGCAAATATCGACTGGAGTCCATTGAACTCACTAACCTGCCGAGTCTACTTGTCGGAAGTAAAGGACCAAGAACTTCGTCGCCCTGAAATCCCCGATGGAAGGCTGCTTCCTGGCAAAGCGTTTTGGGATCAAGAACGAACACCTTGGTCTGACGCAAAATAAACCGCAATCGCCACGCCAGTCCAGCCACGCACTGCGACCTTGCAACGGTATGGCTCGAAAAAAACGGTGCGGCAAGGGAAAAGTCGAACAAATCGCAAGGCAAGCGGTCACCAAACGCAACTTCTTACGGCTTACAAAGCTGACAGTGCGCGCCATGCCAATGGCGATTGCACCGAGGTAAGAAGTTTTCGCCGTGCGACTTGGCTTGCCTCGCCTATCCGAGAAACGACAAGGAACCATGATCACCATGACGCCAAATATACGACGCCAATACTATTACTATCGCACTTCGTTCTGCCAGCTTGAATCCAGACTTGTGCTGTCCGCCATCGGCTTTGCGGCGCAAGAGCTGATCGCGTCCGAGGCCAACGGCGCGGCCGACGTCTTTGCGGCGGATCTGGACGGCGATGGGGATCTGGACGTGCTGTCGGCCTCTGCCGGCGACAATAAAATCGCCTGGTACCCCAATACCGATGGCAAGGGCAATTTTGGTCCACAGCGAGTAATCACCAATTCGGCACTCGGCGCAGTTTTCGTTGAAGCGGCTGATTTCGACGGGGACGGGGATCTGGATGTGCTTGCTGCGTCGCGGGACGACGATACCGTGGCCTGGTTCGAAAACCTTGATGGACAGGGAACCTTTGGATCGAAACGCGTCATTAGCGCGAATTCTCGGGAGGCTAGGTCAGCCACAGCCGCAGATCTGGATGGCGACGGCGACTTGGACGTGCTCGTCGCCTCTTACGAGACGGGCGTTGCGTGGTTCAGGAACACCGATGGCCAGGGTGCGTTTGGCGACTCAAGTGTCATCGATTCCGGACTAAGGAATTTCTTTGTCGTTGCTGAAGACCTGGACGGTGATCACGATCTGGATGTAGTCAAGACATCCGTGTCCGATGGTGTTATCTGGTATGAGAACATCTCCGCAGAGGGAGTTTTTAGAGAACGGAGATCACTATCAGGCGGCTCACAAAGGCTGACATTCGCCACCGCAGATCTGGACGGTGACGGTGATTTCGATATTGTTGGCGCAAGCTATCCAATTGTATTGAACTGGAACGATGGGGCGGGAAACTTTGACGCAACTGCTCTTTTCGCAGTTACTGACGGCGAAATAACTGATCTTGTAAGTTCAGATTCAATTGCCACCGCCGATGTTGACAACGACGGCGACATCGACGTTGTTGGTGACAATGGCTGGTATGAAAATACGCCGGACGATTACGTTTTCCACGACTTCAAATCATGGGGGCGGAAAAGTGTGGTTGAAGTTGCCGACTTAGATGGCGACGGCGATCCGGATGTACTCAGAGCAAGTCAATTTGGCGATGACATCTCGTGGCGAGAGAATCTCGATGGACAGGGGAACTTCAGTGCGCCGAGGCGAATCGCACGCACTGCGGCTGACGCAGGTGGCATGGTCGCGGCAGATTTGGACGATGATGGCGACATCGATCTGTTACTACACGCCTCCAGCTCTAAGTACAGCAACAGCAAGATAGTCTGGATCGAGAAGACTGCTGAATCATTCGGCTCTGCGGAATCCCTAACAAACACATCCTACCCGGCGTTAGGTTTGAATCGGAACTCCTATACGCTTGCAGACCTGAATAGTGACGGCTCCCCGGATTTGATCTACATTTCTCGACTGGGAGCCTCCTGGTTAGATCCGCAGTTAATCGAAATTGTTCCGAGCGTCACAGGCGGGGCACGGTTTCCATCGCCTTAATGGGCAATGACGATTATCGTTCGATCAAGGCCATCGATCTGGACGGTGATCAAGACGTTGATTTACTGATAAGTCAAGACGACAAAATCCAGTGGCTTGAAAACCTGGATGGAGCGTTCGATTTTGCCGATCCGCGTACGATTGTGGCTGACGAGATACGTGACTTCTCTCCAGCCGACGTAGATAACGACGGCGATATGGATCTGTTGGTAACTCACATCTCTGGCCCTTTGTTGCCGGAAGGAAGAGTCTCTTGGTACGAGAACGACGGGGTGAGTTGTTACATGTATCAAGCCAAAGTTTGGAAGTCCGTTTCGACCGCTTCTCACAAGCGATTGATTTGACAATGATGGTGATTTGGATTTGATCGACGTTGAATGGTTCGATTTGACAAAAAGGCGTTTGGTCTGGAGTGAGAACTTGGGGCAAGACGATTTTTCCCAGTTTGCTGATCCAGTTATTTTGGTAGGGCCAACGGATTTCTACGTCTATTCCTTTGCGGATCTGGATGGCGATGGAGATCTTGATCTAGTCGCTGCCAATGGCGAGTCCGGCACGGTTGTTTGGTACGAACAAGTGACTCCTGCCAATTTTTCTGCCGCACGAGCGATTGCGCCCGCTGCCTACAAGCCCGCCTGGTTACTTACCAGCGATCACGGCCGCAGACGCTGATGGTGACGGTGACCTGGACGTCTTCTACTCAGACGGAGACAGCCGCATCTACTTGTTCGAAAACCGCCCGCTCGGCGATGCCAACAACGACGGAGTGTTCGACTCGGCGGATTTAGTCGCTGTGTTTCAGGCCGGTGAATACGAAAACAACATCGCGGGTGATTCGAGTTTTGACGAAGGGGACTGGAACGGCGATGGCGAATTTGATTCGTCCGACTTGGTAGCGGCGTTTCAAGCCGGAACGTATTCGGCCGCAGCCGAATTGAATTCGCAACAACTTTCCGCACAACTTTCGTCCCAAATCGCCGCGGCCACGGATGTGGTCTTTCCGGACTCACGACGGACGAACGGGTATATCGCATAAGCCAACGGAGGCATTGCGACGCAAACATGCAGCTCGCTTCGTTGTTCGCGGAATCTGATGGCTTCGTGACCGTCAGCCGACTGCGATGCGGCACGCGAAAGTGCAGCCGAAAAATCTTGGTCCCTGTTTGCCAAAAAAATTCGGCTTTAACTTCAAGGAATTCTCTGTATGAAAGCCGACGAATCACACCAAACGCTCGCGGCTGCGGCCGCGGCTCAAGCCGGTGACACGACCGCTGTGGACGAGCTGTTTGAACGGCATCTGCCGGATGTCAAGCAAAGTGTGCAGCGACGATTGCGAGTCCGCAGGCTCGGTTCGACACTTCCGATGTCCTGCAAAAAACGCACTTGTCGGCTCGGCGAATGTTCGCCGGATTCCTGGAACGCCGGCCCATGCCGTTTCGGTTGTGGTTGCTACGCAACGCTCACGAAAGATTACTTGACTTGGAACGCAATCACTTGCGAGCGGCCAAGCGAGCTGTCGATCGCGAAGTGCCCTTACCGGATCATTCGTCGCTGGATCTGTTTCGCGTGCTTCGTGGTGATGTGCCGACCCCGCCCGACGAGTTGCAGGCTAAGGAACATGGCCGGATTGTGCGACGTTGTCTGGCGGAACTGCCGGAACTGGACCGCCAAGTCCTACTGCTGCGAGTGTTCGACGGATTGAAGAATGTTGATGTCGCCCGAGTACTCGACATCACGGCCGATGCTGCGAAGAAACGTTTTGCCCGGGCGCTCGAACGTCTGCGTCTGGCGGTTGTGGATGCCGGAATTCGGGAGCTAGACGAATGAATAATCCCCTGCCCTTTAGCGATTCGAATGTGACCGAACGATGTTTCGCCGATGCCATGGACGAACTAGCCGACCGAATGCTCGCCGGCGAGTCGGTGGATATCGATGAATACGCAGAGCGTTATCCGCATTTGGCACAGCGGTTGCGAATGGCGTTTAAGTCGCTCCAGGCCGTTCATGCATTGCGGAGCGATTTGCCCGCGATGGATGACCTATCGGGCGAATCGACGTCGGCTGGTAGCTTAGGGCTGCTCGGCGACTTCCGCCTGATTCGCGAAATGGGCCGCGGCGGGATGGGGATTGTCTACGAAGCGGAACAGATATCGTTGGCCCGGCGCGTCGCATCAAGGTGCTGCCCTACGCTTCGTTGTTGGACGATCGCCAGCTGAAACGCTTTCGCACCGAGTCCCTGGCCGCCGCGACACTCAAGCATCCTCGCATCGTCAGCGTCTATTCAGTAGGCACCGATCGGTCGGTTCACTACTACGCGATGGAGCTGATCGACGGTCACAGCTTGGCCGAAGTTTTGGAACAACGCCGACGGGAATCGGTCGAGCCTGTATCGCAAGCCAGTGTGAGCACCGATCGGTGCTGCGTTGTCAACATCAAGCGGATCGAGTCGCTCGGCGGAACTCTATCGTCGCGTCGCCCAACTGGGAGTCGAGATTGCCGACGCGTTGGAATACGCTCATCAGGAAGGCGTGATCCACCGCGACATCAAGCCGGGCAATCTGCTGCTCAATCGCGAAGGGCGCGTCTACGTCACTGACTTTGGTCTTGCTCGCGTGGCGGCCAACGACGAATTGACCCTATCGGGCGACGTCGTGGGCACACTTCGCTATATGAGTCCCGAACAGCTCAACGACAGTCGGCGAGTCGACGAACGAACAGACATCTATTCGCTAGGCGTCACCTTGTTCGAAATTGCGACGGCTCGGGCCTTATTCGACGCGCAAGACAAACCGGCGCTGATTCGCCAAGTGCTGGAAGCTCCGCCGCGTTCGCTGCGCGCTGTAGATCCGGGTGCGCCTCGAGATTTAGCGATGATCTTGTTGAAGGCAACGGCCAAAGATCCGCACGAACGGTATTCTTCGGCGCGGGAAATGGCGGACGACCTACAGTGTTTTCTTGACCGCCGGCCTGTTCGCGCCCGCAACGCCGGTCCGGTGATGCGATCCTGGCGTTGGTGCCAGCGGAATCGGCGAGTCTCGATGTTAATGGCAGCCGTCATGTTACTGCTTTCGGCGTTGGTCGTGGTCGGGTTCCGAGGTAAACAGCAGTTTGCCAAGCTGGCAAGCCAGAAGCAATGGGCGCTGTACGTGTCCGACATCAAGCGAGTGCAGGAACTTAATCGCCAAGGCAATGCAGACGAAGCACGTCGCGTGTTGATGCGACACGTCGATGACGAGTCTCGTAATTTCGAATGGGGATTATTGCTGAACGAATGCGATGCGAACGTACCGCAGGTTGTCGTGAAGAATCGCGTGGAAAGTCTTTCTACCAACTTCTCGCCGGACGGTTCGACCTTCGTGACAACCGAATGGCTGCCTCGTGCAGTTGTTTGGGATGCAAAAACAGGTGAGGAACTGAAGCGAATCGAGTTATTGGAGCACGGCAAGTTCTTTGACGCGAAGTTTGCGGTTGACGGCCACAGTTTGTTCCTGGCGCATCAGGCGGGATGCGTGCGCCGCTGGGAATTGTCGTCAGGCGAATCCATTGCACTTTCCGTACCGGGAGGCGAAGAGCGGCCGTCAACCTATCCTACAGCCTTGGCTATTTCGTCAAGCGGCAAATGGCTTGCTGCCGCTTATCGGGAATTCGCCTTCGACGCACCGACAACGCCGTCGTTCATTCGTGTTTGGGATGCCGCGTCGGGTGAACATCTGATTCGCATTAACGATGTTGGGCTCCAAGTTCATGACATTGAGTTTTCACCGGACGGCCAGTGGTTGTCGGTTGCCAGTGACGATGGGATAGTGCGTTTGGTCAGAACGAACGACTGGATGATCGGGAGTAAACTGAAAGGACACCAAGGCGAAGTAACGGCACTCGCCTTTGCGCTAAGCCACAATGCGAGCACACTTGCTAGTGCCGGTTTGCGTGAACTTAGTGACGGTGTCGTTGGTGAACTGATCTTGTGGGACGTATTTTCAGGACGGCCCTTGGCGACAGTCCTTTATCACGAAGACATGATTTCTTCGTTAGCGTACTCCACCAACGGTAAATATTTGGCGGCAGGGTCGTACGACAAAGAAGTATCACTATGGAATCCTCACGACCTGACACGAGTGGCACGATTGCGGGTCACGCATCGGCCGTAAGTTGCGTCACGTTTTCTCCCGATAGCCAACAACTTTGTACGGCCAGTATTGACAATACGACAAAACTCTGGGTGTCGCGCAAGTGGATGAAGTCAATCAAGCGGAAAACTCGTTATGACGGGCATACATCGAAGGCCTATTCCGCTTGCTTCAGTCCCGATAGCCAAACCGCTTGGTCGGTTGACTTCGACGGCGGTTTGCGACACTGGGATGTTTCGACACTTGAAACGTTGTGTCGCGTCGATCTCGGCGTTATTGGCTGTCCCATAGAATTAGACGTTTCGCCTGACAATGCGTACGTCGCTGCCGTCAACGGCCGGTGGTTCAGTTGGAGAAAGCAAGCGGACGAATTGGTCGTGGTCGGCGGCTCGCAGGGGCAAGAGCAACTACGGACACGTCGTCTGGCGCAAACCCTTGGCCGGTCATTTCTGTCACGGCGTAGCGTTTTCTCCGACTACGCCGCATCAATGCGCTGTCGGTTTTGAGACTGGCGTACAGATCTGGGATGTCGCGGCTGGCAAGCAAGTGTTCGAGATTCCAGTAGTGGAATACATCAAGCAACTCGACTATTCGCCAGACGGCCAACTGCTGGGGGTAATTGGGAGAAGTGGCGTCTGCAATTATATTCAGCCACCGATGGGAAGTTGGTTCGCAAGATCAAAGACGGAGCAAACTTCGGGGATGTTAACCGGTCAGTTTTCGCCTGACGGCACGCAAATCGCAACCGGTGGAGGTGACTTCATGCTTCGCTTCTGGGATGTGGCCACGGGCGAGCTGATCTCCGAATGGAACGCACCCGACTGGATCCTTCGACTCGGTTTTTCACCAGACGGGAAACGAGTTTTCACGACGTCGAAAGATGGCACCGTGACGATCTGGGATTCAGAACGAGGCGATGCGTTAATCACGCTTGCCACACACGCCGACGCAGAAGTGTGGTCGGCCGAATTTTCGCCAAATGGTAATTCGCTACTGGCAGTAGGAAAACAACCGTATCTGTGGCACGTCGCTTCGCCCTCAACCGTCCGCACCGCTCAGGGCCTAGTCACTGACGGCCTGCAATGCGAACCGCTCCGTGTGGTCAAGCAGGCGGATGGAGAATGAGAAAAAATTACTTGTGTTGGTGGTGATACCGAAATGGAGATTTTCAATCGATGAAACATCTTACAACGCCACGTTTTCTGGTGGCAACGCTTGTTAGGCATGTTCGCGAGCTCGGTTTCCGGTCAGGAAATCATTCGTGACAACTTTGACGATGGCAGTGTAACCGACAGGCAACCGGTTAGTTGGAGCGGCGGGAGCATGGAGTTACAAGCCGACGGCCTTCGCATTGAAGGTCGCAGCGGGGAAGCAGCCATTTCGTCGGTGAACCTCTCAAACTCGGATGGTTGGTCGATGCGAACGGAATTTACTCGAACTCTTGGATCCATTACGGGTGTGGGCGTAACGGGGAACTATGCCTGGGCAACTCATTAATGACGACGGAGAGTTGCAAGTGGGAATTGGAGAAGATGCCTATGATATTTTGCAAACCGACTTGAATCCGGAACAGCATAGCGTCATTATTCAGCTGGACACATTCGACAGCCAACTCAGGGCTTGGGCTTGGCGTCCTGGCGAAGAACCCACAACCGAAGAAGCGATGGTCGAGGGTTCGCTTGCGACGGTTCGAGGCGCGCCGGCCATCTGGACTCGCGACTTTGACGGCAACGACGGCGGTACGAGTACTGCGGTTTTTCGTTGGTTCGAATTCTCCGATCAACACATACCCATTGTCGTCGCACCGACAATTCTTGGAGATTTCAACAACGACGGGCTGCTTGACATCACGGACATCAATCTCTTGACCGCGGCAACCGCTGCCGCTTCAGCGGACCTTGACTTTGATCTGAATGCGGACGGCGCTGTAAACCAAGCCGATATTGGCGTCTGGGTCCATGATTTACGAAACACCTGGATTGGCGATGCAAATCTAGACGGACAATTCGCAAGCGAAGATTTCGTCGATGCCTTTGTTGCAGGTAAATACGAACAAAACATCCCGGCGGACTGGAGCGAAGGAGATTGGAACGGAGACGGGCGATTCAGTTCGGGCGATTTCGTCGCCGCCCACCACCGACGGCGGTTACGAACACAGGCCTCGTGGTGCCGTCGCGGCGGTTCCGGAACCGAGTGGCTTGGCGAACGGGCTTGTCCGGCATTCTTCATGGCGACGTGCCGACGCTGAAACACGTGGCCCGGCGCATTGTTTGTCGTTGACACTGGCCACAGCGAATTGATCAATAAACGCTTCGAACTATTTGATGAAAGGTACTTTATGATTCGAATGACATTAGCACTGATGATAACTTTACTTTTGATTTCGATGAGCGTCGGCAACCATGCTCGTGCGCAGCTTCTTCGACGACTTTGAAGACAACAACATTACCGACGGACTGCCGGTCAAATGGCGACAAGATAACGACCGCGGTACGATTACTGTCGAAAATGGCGATCTGGTGATTACGCCCACGCAAACGAGCCAAGCGGTTTCCGTGTTGCAAGACGAAACCGACCTGTTTCTGCATTCCGACGTCGTGCTCGATATGGTCTTTCAGTATCCATTGAATAGTCAGAGTTTTGTTGGTGTCGGATTTCGAAATAGCCATTTGGGCACCTACTGGGTAGGCGGATTCGCCACGGGCGAAGTGGGATTGGATATACAGTAAATGACGTAGCCACCACTGCGATCCGCGGAGTCTACTTGCCAACCGGTCCTGTGGAAGGCGGCAGCTGACGTGTCGTTTCATGTTGAAGTCATTGGCAGCGAGATCACCTTTTCGGCTTGGGAGACATTAGAAGGCCCTGACCAGGCAGCGACGGTCCAATGGACTGACCCGCTCGACCGATTCCCAACGGGAGAGACAGTGTACCCGATACTCACGCCATTCGGCAGCAGCGAGCCCTTGCGTGTCCGTTCGTTCGGGGCGACGACCGTTCGGAACCATCCAGTCTCGCGCTAGCCTGCTGCGGAGCGTTGTTCGTCACGAGAATTCGCAGGGCCAGTGGGACGCGAATTCAGAGGATAACGCATGCTTTCGATCGCACTAAAGCAACCGAAGACGATTGGCAACGATGTATACATGCAGACAGTTTTCATTGACTTCGAGGACCATGAGGTGATTGATACAACAGAAGGTCGTTGGGTTCTTTGGACTGGCGATACTGCCCGTTACCGCAACTGCTTGCGGATCGTGGTCTGCCTAGTGTTCTGGGTGTTGTCGTGGCAGACGTCGCGATTACAGGCAGCTACTTAGTTCGAAGATTTTACGGACGGAGAAGTAAACGATTCGGAATTAGGATTGGAATATTTATTGGACCACGAGTTAACCGTGGACGGGCTGCTAATCAGCACGCCAAATAGCTCGAATCCCGCCGCTGTGCTCGCGATGGGGCTAGACAAGAATGCGGGCTGGTCGATGCGAGCCAGGCGCGACTGTGCAGGATCACGGTCACTTCGGCCCCTTTACCTCCGATGTGCTCGGCTGCGGCATTTGCGTGTGGGGTTGGGTCAGTCCAGGATTTTTCGGTGTTGGAACTCCCTCTGGAGACAAAACCACGTCGCAGGAGCTGATCGATCCAACGGTTGAGGACGTGGTCATACAACTGGACGTCTTCGAAGGAGCAACCAAGCTATGGGTGTGGTCACCAGATGACGTGCCCGCAAGCGGAGTTGCTCCGGTCAGCGAGAACGCCTACGGGGTGCCGACGGGCTATCCGGGCGTTTGGGTCCGCAGCGATTCAGGAGCTTCGGGACTGATCATTCGCAACGTGACGTTCTCGACGGAGCATATTCCGATTCCCGAGCCAACCAGCGCGTCACTCTTGATCATCGGTGTTGCGATGATGGCCAGCATCAGGCGTCGACGGACGCAACTCAATCGCGCTGAATCCGACGTTGAGGGTCGACGCAACTGCCGGTGAAGTACCAGACTCGCGCGTGATGGCCCTGTGGTGTGGTGCCGATGTAGACCACATTCATGCCCATGTCGGACCAGACCAGTTCGTTGCGATTCCGCTTGATCGACTCGCTTTCGACTTCCAGATAGAGACCCGCAAACTCGCCGTCGTGTCCGGCTTGGTAGCGTCGATTGAGCTGCTCGTAGGACGCCGTCAGCACGGACCAGACCAGCCGGTTGCGGCCCAGCCCCACGGCGCGAAAGGACTTGCCCACGTACGTTCGGTAGTAAAAGCACTTACGATTCAAGACCGGCACCAGCACGCGTCTCGCGGTACTGACGGCCGCGATCTCTCCCGCTTCGGTTCGCGCCACGACCAGTAGTTCCGCCGCTCGCTTTTCCGCACGCGCTGTCCCCGGCAAAGCGCCTTCGGCCAGCCAGAATTGCACCACGTCCGCTTGGACTTGCGCAATTGGCTTCGGCCAGACAAATTCGAGTTGGATGCCGTCGGGAGGCGTGGGAGGTTGATTGACCATCTGAGCAATCCAATCCAATCGTTTGAGAACGCGTGTAACCGGAAAAAGATCGTACCAAAACGGCACTATGAAATCATGCGAGACCGGATTGTCTCATTCGCGCTTCAAGACAAGGTAGCCGCGACATACGAGAACAAATCGGAACGTGCGAAAGGGATGTAGTTCGCGAGCCCCCGCCAAGCGGTAAGCGCCCCTCTATTTGGGCGCCAGCGTCACGGCATGATTGCGACAAATGTGACTCTTGAGGAATTTCGCTGTCACCAAATGAGATTCATTACGGCTAACAGCTTGTGGCAGACTGTGTCGTCTGTTGACGGGGCGGACCCTCAGTCTGCAAACGCAGTGGTCGGCCGGTAAATGCCGCGGCCCGGGCACATGTGCCACACGACAAGGAACCTTGACGATCATGACACGGAAAACGAATCGCCACCGCCGTGGCTTTGCACTCCATCAACTCGAACCGCGTCTGGTCCTCGCTGCGATCGGCTTTGCTGCGCGGGAGCTGATTGCCTCCGAAGCCAAAGGCGCGGCGGACGTGTTCGCGGCCGATCTGGACGGCGATGGAGATTTGGACGTCCTGTCGGCGTCCCGTAACGATAACAAAATCGCTTGGTACCCGAATGCCGACGGCAAAGGCATTTTTGGTCCTCAGCGCGTCATTACCGATTCGGCTCTCGGGGCATCCTCAGTCGAAGCAGCCGACTTGGACGGCGATGGGGATTTGGATGTGCTTTCGGCTTCAAGCGACGACAATACGCTGGCCTGGTATGAGAACTTGGATGGTCAAGGCACGTTTGGAGGACGGAGGGTGATTTCGGCTAGTACCCTGCGTGCTTCGTCAATTCACGCAGTTGATTTGGATGGTGACGGCGATCTCGATGTGCTTTCGGCCTCCGTATCCTACAACCGCAGTCGAGTCTTCTGGCACGCGAATCTGGATGGGAAAGGCGCGTTCAGCGGCCCTCATCGGATTCTGGAGTCAGATGCTGGCTTCCGCGCCAACGCCGAAGCGGCGGACATGGACGGAGACGGAGACGTGGACGTTGTTGTTGCTTTGTCCGACGGCCGCCTCGACTCCATCGCTTGGTACGCAAACACCGATGGGCTCGGACACTTTGAATTGAATGACAGCGCGCCGATCAATGTGAACTCCGCCAACGGCAGTAAACCGCTACACCTGGCGGATCTCGAAGGTGATCATGACATGGACGTGGTGTATCTAGAGTCGTCCGGAGAGGCGATTCTAGCGTTGAACGACGGCATGGGGCGGTTTTCGATCGAATCTGTGTTGGTTGACGATGATGTGACATATCACAGCTCACTTCTTACTGTTGATGTCGATGGCGACCTGGATTTGGATCTCGTCACCGATGTTGCGTGGTACGAACATCTGGGATCTTTTGAATATCAGCGTCGTCAGGGATTCGTCGATTTCGTTGATACATTCAACAATCATCGCGTCGTTGAGGTTGCGGATTTGGATGGCGACGGAGACCTCGACGTTCTCACTGCTAACCCCGCTCGCAACGAGATTTCATGGCGTGAAAACACGGACGGGCGTGGCACGTTCGGGGAACCTCGTAGCATCGCAACAACCACGGCTAATCCGATTTCAATAGTCGTTGCCGATCTGGACGGAGATGGAGATCTGGACGTGTTTTCAGAGACGTATTCAGGTTCCAAATACGCACTAGGCGTCGGCTGGCACGAGAACCGTGGTGGCGACTTGACGTCCTTTCAGCCAATTACGCACACGCGAGTCTACAGCAACTACGACAACTACGATGTTGCAGACCCGGACGCGGAAGGCGATTTTCCGGTCGTTGTCATTCAGGATGGGCAGATAGCACTTTATGTGAACGGGCCAGCGGCCACACCCTTTACCCAGTCATCGATATTTGAAGTTGCAACAGTCGTCCGGGACGCAAACTTCGTTGATCTCGACGCTGACCAAGATCTTGATCTGGTGATCTTGACGGACAACCAGATCCTTTGGCTAGAGAATCTTGACGGTGCAACTACATTCTCCAAGCCACAGGCACTCGTGTCAGACCTTTCGAGACAGTTTGGGCAAGTTCTCGCATTCGACGTCGATAACGATGGCGATATAGATATCGTACTTCCCAGCAGCAGCAGCGTAATGTGGTATGAGCATGTCAGCGGAAATGGTTTTGCTGATCTCGCGAGATTGTATCCCGCCACCTACCTTAACCTAGTGGCAATTGATCTCGACCTCGACGGTGATCTGGATCTCGTCAATGGCGCACCACGGTCGGACAATACTGCGCGAAACATTGTGCTCATGGAAAACTTAGGTACGGGCAGGTTCGCTCGCACACTTCTGGTGCCGGGCGCGGTGGTACTTCGGGCGATCGCTGACATGGACGGTGACGGTGACCTGGATTTAGTCGCGTCACCTCCAGAATCGGTCTATGGACAAGTCGTTTGGTACGAGCAGACAGACAACGGCGAGTATGCCCCTGCACGCATCGTATCGCCTATCGGTGGTACCTGGAGTTCGGCGTTTGCGGTCGATTTCGATGGCGATGGCGACCAAGACCTGGTTGCTGCGGACGCGAGGTCTAGCCGTATCGACTTGTTCGAGAACCGCCCGATCGGCGATGCCAACAACGACGGCGTGTTCGACACGGCGGATCTGGTCGCCGTTTTCCAGGCTGGAAAATACGAAAACGACATTGCGAGCGACTCGAGTTTTGATGAAGGCGATTGGAACGGCGACGGCGAATTCAATTCGTCGGATCTCGTCACGGCGTTTCAGGCTGGCAATTACTCGGTCGGCGCCGAAGTCGGCACATCTCAGGTTGTCGCACCGCAGCCAAATACATCGCAACTCAACACATCTCAACTCACCGCGGCGACCGATCTCGTCTTCGGGACGCTAAGTCGTTTAGCAGCGTTCGTGGTATGACCGCCGCGGCGTCGCCTGGGAGAGTTAGTTTCCTGTCTTGACGCCTGAACTCAAGAAATCCCGTCCCCTTTGGCTCCATTCTTCGGGAACTATTCCATGGGTTCTAGTTGGGGGCAACGTTGTCCCCATGAATGTTTTCCGAATCTTCTGTTGTGCGAAGCGAGTACGTGACATGAAGCGAACATCCCTATTGGCCATTGGATTGGCGCTGATTGCGGCATTGTGTGCTGGTAAGCCCGCCGGCGCGACAACATTTCTGGATGATTTTGAAGACAACAACTTGCGGGATGGGGATCCCGTGAGCTGGGGTGGCGCCACGGCGGTGGATGGCAAATTGCAGATTCGCGCCTCGGGAAGCGGCGCGACGATCGCTGCAGCCAGGGTTCCAGCAGAAGTCGGTTGGTCGATGCGAGCTCAGGGCTCAATTGGCGATAGTTACATTTTTGGTATTGGTATCCAGGCGAATAACAGTAGCCACGTTTACCTGGGAATGTTCGACGACGGCCGAGTCTACCTGGGGACGCCGGGTGTGGCACAAACTGTCGTTCAGACCGATTTGGATCCCGCGTCCGTGATGATGCGTTTTGACGCGTTCGACAACGTCCTGTATGGATGGGCCTGGAACGTAGGAGAACCCGAACCGATCGAACCGCTCCTGGAATTCACGACGGCCGTCACGCGCGGATTGCCGGCGATTTGGAATGAAGGCGCGAGCGGTGGACCGCTTGTGATCTCCGAGTTTGATTTCTTCGAGGCCTCGACGTCGCCGCTCACGGTCCCGGAGCCGACTTCGCTGTCCCTGCTCACGATCGCAGCGATCGGAGCCTGGATGCGGCGAAAATGTGTCCGAGTCTCGGCGCTGCGCCATGCATAGTCATGCCCCATAACAGGTGACACACACAACATGTGACACACACGCTGCGCACACACCGCGAGCCCCGTCTGTACGACCTCGCGACTTGCCGCATCCCGTCACCGTTTGTCGCGTAGTTGGTCGTTTCGGCGTTAGCCGCGGTTTCTTCCGGGCGTTGCCGCTGACTTAGCCACCCCCAGTCAACTGAAACTCAATGAATCGCGCGTACCCGAACCTCCGGCCGCTGCGCACTTCGATGTCGTACGCGAAGAAGCCTAGGTTAGCGTGTAAGCGGCGAGCGACGCGCGAATGACAAAAACCGCACCGAAAGGGGTGTCGCCGCCGAAGTCTGTACCAAGAACGGCCGAAAGGAATCTGACACCGCTTAGGTTGGTCTCGCCGACCGCATGTTTTAAGTGCTTAAAGACACTCGGGCTCCGATCCGCCATGTGCTCGAACTCCCCGGCGTCACGCCCATCCACGATCTAATTCTTACGCTGTTCAGCGTTTCCCCGGCCCACTACGGCGTTTGAAAACCGGCTCGCAGATTTGCGGAACTTGAAAGCGGGATGTGTGGAACGTGGGTCATTGTTCTCACCCTAGCATACATCCAGACGTCGCAGGGCAAGAGACAATATTGACTTCGTAATCAGTTCTCCTCAGTGCGCAAGCCGCGACTTGCACCCCACAAATGCCATGCCGATTGCCTTGAGAGAGTAGCCGACGCTCGATTTTGCGAGAAACGTTGAGCGATTTGCATTTTCTGGGGCGTCGTGAGCCGCAAACAGTTCCCTTAGAATATAGGAATGAGCCTCCAGCCCTTTGATCCCGAAGCTGCTATTCGTGCCGCGCGTCTCGGTGACCCGCAGGCGGTCGCGGCGTTGATAGGGCATTATCGGCCCTATCTCCGCCTACTCGCCAAGGTGTGTCTTGGGAAACGTCTACAAAGCAAGCTCGATGAGTCGGATCTTGTGCAGGAGGCCAGCTTTCTGGCAGCGCGAGACATGGTGACATTTCGAGGGACAACCGAAGCAGAGTTTGCCGTGTGGTTGCGCGCGATCCTGGCGAACTCAGTCGCGAACGTGCGCCGGCACTTTGAACAGCAAAGGCGAGATTTACGGCTTGAGCACCAGTGGCAAGTCGACGTCGAACAATCGTCAGCAGATTTCGCTCAACTTGTTGACCATCAATCATCACCAAGTCAACAGGCAGCTCGACGAGAACGTGTCGTGTTACTGGCCGAAGCACTTGACAGACTTGAATCAGAGCAGCGCGAGGTGATTACGATGCGGGACCTCGAAGGGTGTTCGCTAGCGGAAATCGCCGATCGACTAGGGAAAAGTCGCAACGCTGTGCAGAAGATCTGGGCACGTGGCATCAGCGAGTTGAGACGAGTCTTGAAAGCACTGTCATGAGTGACGCGCCAGTGTCAAAACGCGACGCTGAATTGGAGTCCGCACTGGCTGAATGGTGCGATTTGATCGATCGCGGCATAACGGTTGATCGCCATGAGTTTGTGATGAGGTATTCGGTAGAACTGCAAGTGGATTTGTCGCAATGTCTCGCTGCCTTCGACTTCATTCAGGCAGTGGCCCCGCCACGACGATCGCATCTAAATCACTGTCCAAATAGGAGTTTTTCAAGAAAATCGGTGCTCCAGGCGGCCTTTTTTCTTTTTCCGACGAGACTTCCTTTCGAAGTGTCTCGTTTGAGCAGACTGATGACAAATTTTCTGAGGAAGCCAAAGTTCTGTGTACTTTCGCCGTTTCGCAGTCGGCTCTGATCTTCCTTAAAAACAACGTCCAACACCCAATGCATGCTCTCAATTGCCCAATGGGTTCGAACCGATTTGGCAAATTGTTTTACCTTCGGTGGAATACTGCAGAGATAGTAGCGAACTTCGCTGGTCTCCGTTCCGTCGCGAGCGGTCGTGACCGTGATGGCTTGCCCGAGACTGCGAAGATCCTTCCAGTCGCGTGTCAGCGAGCGAAGTTCCGTCGGGACAGGAGCTATCATGTAATACCGCGTTTCGACTTTGCCACGAGCTTTTTCGTTGGTCTGATGTTGGCGGCAACCGTAATCCACGAAGTCTTCTCGCTCATTTCGCTCCAGAAAAAACTGTTTCACCGCTGCACTCAGCTTGGGATGGTTGTCCTTCAACGCCAACACATAGTCACCTCCATCTTTCACAATCTGTTGGGCAATTTCCTTCTGGCAACCCATGGCATCAAGACTCACAATGGCTCCCTTCAGTTCCAGCATTTCTAAGAGTTTGGGAATCGCAGTGATTTCGTTCGACTTACAATCGACTGCAACTTGGCCCAGCGTCAAGCCCTGTTCGTTTGCCCACGCACTCACGACATGCAGCGGGTTTTCGCGAACCTTCGATCCGCCGGATCCACGTAACGTTTTACCATCTATCGAAATGAACGGACTATCATCCGACTCATCATCGACAAGCGCCGAGATCCAATCCAGGAACGCCTTCTGAAACTGGTCGGGCTTGATCATGGCGATGACACGTCCGATTGTGTCGTGCGAAGGAACACCATGCCGGAGCTCAACGAACCGCCGAAACCAGGCCAACTGTGTCTTGGCAAAACTCTCGATATCCGACGGTCCATCGCAACCAGCAAGCGTGCCGGCAACAGAGATAAATAGAATATCAATCAGAGAGTGCCATTTCGTTCGATTGACGCGCAGATCTTCCACATCCGAAAAACATTCCACAAAATCCAACGATGCCATCACCAGCCTCCATGAAAAATGGGCAAAACTTCCATGGAGCAAATTCTTCGGTGCTAGCCTTCACTTCGGCAAGATAGCATGCGATTATTTATTGCCGATTAGATGCGATCGTCGTGGTGGCCCCGCACGTGCAACCCACCGGTACGCGGCCCCATCATACGCCCGGGGTCGATCGCCCCAAGCCAATCGCTGGCCTGCCGTTTCGACTTGGTGATTATGAAGTACTCGAAGAGATCGGCCGTGGCGGCATGGGCGTCGTTTACCGCGCCATTCAAGTCTCACTGAATCGCTCGGTCGCGGTCAAGATACTACCTTTTGCGGCACTCCTGGATGGTCGACAGCTCGATCGCTTTCGCAACGAGGCGCGAGCAGCAGCGATGCTCAAGCATCCACACATTGTAAGTGTCTTGTCGGTCGGCTACGAGCACGGCCTACATTTCTACGCGATGGAATTGGTCGAGGGATGCAGTCTGGCAGAAGTCATCCGTGCCACCAGTCGATCCGAAATCGATCGCACTTCGTTGTCCGAGACGGCGCCGTTCGCGGCATTGTCAACGGCACGATCGTTTGATCGACAAGCGTTCTTTCGTCGTGTTGCCCAACTCGGCGTTCAAGCGGCTGGGGCGCTTCAGGTTGCCCACGAAGCCGGGATTATTCATCGCGACATCAAACCATCGAATCTACTACTCGACCGTGATGGGCGACTACTCATCGCTGATTTCGGCTTGGCTCGCGTTCAATCAGACAAGAGCCTTACGATGACGGGAGACATCGTTGGTACGCTTCGATACATGTGTCCGGAACAGCTACAGGAGTCGCATGTCGTTGACCAGCGAACCGACATCTACTCGCTAGGCGTCACCTTGAGAGAGCTCATGACCGGCCAGACTACGTTTGCATCGCCGGTCCGCGCCAATGTGATCACCAGTATTATTCATGGCGATGTACCCAAGCTACGAAACGTGGTCAAAGACGTGCCGCGCGATTTAGAGACCGTAATCGAAACGGCCATTTCGCCAAACCCCGCTGGTAGGTACGCAAGTGCGAAAGCGTTAGAGCAAGATCTGATTCGCTTTCTCGAAGGCCGACCCGTCCTGGCTCGCCGACCTGGCTCAATCGAATTACTGAGCCGCTGGTGCAAGCGTCATCCGTCGACTGCCGTATTGGGCGCGTTGGTTCTGGTGATTACGCTCGCCGCAGCAATCGGCGGTCCGTACCTCGCTTGGAAGCAAAAGCAACTAGCCGACGAGCAAGCGGCAATTTCTACGCGTCAACGGCACGAGGCCTATGACGCCGAAATGGCGCGCGCACACCAACATGTGCGTGATGGGGAAATTGAAAGCGCGGCATATCTGCTTAGTCGTTGGATTCCCCAAAAGCTAACTGACGTTGACCATCGCAACTTCTAGTGGCAATACTTGGCCACAGCTTGTCAGCCCTGTCTCAACGGCCAGCAGATATCCTTCTTGCGAAGTGCTTACGCCTGTAAGGTTTCATCTGACGGAGGCCTGCTAGTTGTTGGACAATGGGATGGCACGATCAACTGCTTTGATACTGCTACGTCGAAGCAAATATGGAGCTCGACATGGTCGACCGGCCATCGTGCTCACATCTACGCTTTGTGTTTCTCGGCTGATGAACGAATTCTGATTAGTTCATCGTATGATGGCACGATCAAGGTGTGGGATGCCCGGCATGGAAGCGTCGTCCTATCGCGTGATCTATCGGGCGGATACGTTCGCGCGATGGCGATCACGCCGAACGACGAACTGTTCTGCAGCGTCGAATCGATTGCTGATCCGTCGTCGACGGCAGAAGCGACCTCGCAACTTCGGTGTTATCAATTGAGAGCTTCCGCGGAGAACGTGATCTCGCTTGACGAGCTACCAGCCCTCACGGAGAGACTGCCGCACAATTCGTCCGTGAGCATTTCACCCAATGGAGAGCTATTAGCCGTTGGTGCAAGTGGCGACAGTTTGCGAGTTCTCGATCGTCAAGCACTAACGACACGACAACGTGGGGACGGTATATTTGGAACGATTAGCAGCATTGAATTCTCTCCGGATAGCAGCGTCCTAGCGGTTGCGGTCAAAGCGAATCGCACTCCGCTCATGATCGCACATGTCGAATTGATCGACGCGGCGAGCGGTCGCAGAATTGGAACGCTGGCTCACGATTCGCTGGTCGACGTAGTGCGATTCGACAGCGTGGGACGTCTGCTGACTGGCAGCGAGCAAGGAACCGTTTGTATCTGGGATATCAATGACCAGAAACTCCTTCACAAGTTCTTTGGAGCACCGCACCGGATCAACGACATCGCGGTCTCGGCAGGCAATATGTACCTTGCTTGCGAGGACAATTGTGTGAGAGTTTACTCGATGCAATCTCTTCCGAGCGACGAACACGTACGCGAGGTTCCCCATGGTTTCGACATCGCGTTTAGTCCGGATAGTCGCCAAGTTGCTAGTGGCGGAAGCGATGGCAAATTGCGTATCATCGACACCGCATCCGGCAAGCTCGCATCGATCAGCAAACAAGCATACCCATACATCTGGTCTTCCGCCTACTCGCCCGATGGCAAGACGATCGCGAGCGTCGCAACTCCCTACCCAGCGCGCGACGAATGTCTGCTACTGCTTCATAATGACCAAGGCGACGAACTACACCGATTCGAGATACCGCAAGTGCGCTGGGGACGTTGTCTTCGCTTCCTGCCGGGTAGCAACGTCGTGGTCGTCGGCGCTGATGGCAACCTGATTTTCTGGGATGCAAAACGAACACAGGTCACGCGGAAGTTAACGATCGGTGGCGGCGAGGGACACGTATTCGCCGTTGATGTCTCGCAAGACGGTCGAGTAATTGGCTGCGTTGTTAACAATCAGGATCCAGGAATCCACGTTTGGGAATATCCGTCGCTAACGCCCTTGGTGGATCGGGCGTTTCCCGCGGTACCAGGAGTTTGGGGCTTCGCACTTTCGTCGACGGGCCAGTGCTATGCTGCTGCCGACGAAGTGGAAGATCGCCATTCCATTTCAGTTTATACCATTGCGAATCAACGCCGCTCGTTGTCACTTAGTGGGCATACGGACTCTGTCGTTTCGATCGATTTCTCGCCCGATGATCGGCGGCTCGTGTCCACCGGCAAGGACGGCCTGGTGATTCTTTGGGATCTAGAAACCGGCCGCGAGATCACTCGTTTCCGCGAGCATTCCAATTGGGTCTGGCAGGTGCGTTTCTCTCCCGATGGTGAACTGCTGGCGTCCGTCGAGGACTCGTCGCGCGACCATGCTGTCGTGATTCGACGTGCCATGTCACTCAATGCCGCGACACAACTTATCCAAAGTGCGACAAGCAAGCATCGAGACATCGACGGGACGGAGACGCTAATGCATTGAAGCGAACGAGATGATTTGAAGCGACTTCACGATGACTGTTTGGAACTACAACGACATATCGACTACATGAACAATGAGGTAACCTACGATGGCGAGCAACAATCGCGTGCGTGGCAAAGAGGCGATTCGTGTTTCTTGGCTTATTGTATTGCTGGGATGCCTTTGGCTTCCCAGCCGACTGGTTGGTGGGGAAGTTATCCGCGACGACTTTTCTGACGGCAGTCTCGTTGACGGCACACCCATCGGTTGGCGAGGAGTCGTACCACGCCAGATCTCGATTGACGAAACCGGCTTGCGCGTGTCGGCTCAAGGCGGCGCGATTCTGCAAACGTCAACGATGAACTCAACGGGTTGGTCGATGCGTGCTCAAGTGCGACGAACATCGGGTGATGCGACGGGACTGGGATCGCAATCGACGACAGAATTTACGAGTGGTCGCCCCTCCGACACCTGGGTTGCGCTATTTCCTGGCGGAACGCTGCAGATTGGGACTAACGGGACAGTGCTGGGCCGAATCGACGGTTTTGATCCAGAGGTGCAAGACGTTATCCTTCAACTTGATACGTTTGGTGACGAACTACAGGCTTGGGCTTGGCTACCGGGTAGTGCTCCGAACTCGACAGTTCCTCTTCTCACGGCAACACGCCCCACGCTCGCCGACGCTTCCGCAGGTATTTGGCTGGCCGACAATTCGGGTGCTGATGGTGGCTTTGCCGAATCGACCTTTCGGTGGTTCGAATATTCGGACGAGCACCTCTCGATTCCCGTACCCGAACCGCACGGTCTTTTGCTATTGCTGATGGCCATGCCGAGCCTTCGATGGGCTCGACACGCGGTTACGAATAGGTCGACCTAAGTCATATTGCTTGGGTTGGTATTCCAAAAATGTTCGCATTTCAATTAGGAGCGACAACATGTCAATACGGACAGGACGTTGGCGAGTTCTTTTCGTTATTGAAGCGATGGAGTGCCGACGGGCCATGACATCCGCTTCGTTTGCGCGCATTGAATCGGAGCTTTCGTTTGATGGAAGCCGAGTCCAGGCCGGAGGGCTGGCGATGGCGGACTTCGACGGAGATGGTGATGTCGACCTCCTGACCGCAATGTCAACGACGGAGTTTTGGGTTGATCGTTTGGCGATGTTTGCCAACGATGGCGCCGGCTCTTTCGAGTTTCATAGTTGGGTGGGATCGCAGGGTGATGTTCGTCCTGAAGATGGCTCTTTTTCTATTCCGTTCGTTACCGGAGATGTCGACCTGGATGGCGACATCGATGTGATTTCAATTGATCTCAACGACTCTCTACACCTCCACTTGAATGATGGTCATGGATTGTTCGAACGTCAGGTCGTTCTTGACCTTCTGGAGTCTGGAACTCTGGATTCCGCTTCAAAGACGCAACTCGTTGACTTTGACCAGGACGGTGACCTGGACATCTTTGTTTCGGACTTACGTGGCAATCTCACATGGGTCGAGAACGTCGCTAACGGGGAGTTCGTGAACAGAGCGTTGCCACGCCTGCCGAATGTGGAATCGGTCGACCAGGTACTCGCTTTCGATTTTCGGCATGACGGACAGATCGATATCATCTATCGCGAAACCAGTCCGACGTTTCGTTTGGTGCTGCGAGAGAATCAGGGGACCAACAGTTTTCGACCGTACGTTGCTCGAAGAACAAGTCGAAAGCTACATCGTCGCTGACATCGATAACGACGGCATCGAAGACCTGGTTGCGGCTGCGAACACGGAGTCGGGGCGAAAGCTAGAGGTCATTCGCGGCTTGACGAGAGCAGCCGAAAGCCTCCTGTCGTGTAGACTTCCCGACGGCAAGTTGTTATGTGGTCGCCTACTATTTCCCTTGTCGGATGAATCCGTTGAAGCTGACGAGAACCCTACCTATGTACTGAGCGCCTTTGGTGGTCTCGGATCGAACTATTCGATTTTTGAATTGGGCAAGCGCGAGGTAGATCCTGCGGTACTCGCATCGAGACAACCTTATTCCAAGAAATGGGTTTCCCACTAGCGGCGATGACGACCGATGTCGACGGAGACAGCGACGCAGATATCGTTATTATTGACCACGCAGGCCCACTCATTGTCACGCTTCGTAGCCAACTGACGGGCGACATCGACGACAACAGCGTTATCGATAACATGGACATTGCCCTCGTTTTCGCGGCGATTGCTGCAGGTGAACAGGATTCGTTGTTTGACCTCAATCGTGACGGCGACGTCGATCGCCGTGATGCGGATTTCTTGCTAATCACGCTACTTAAGACGTCTGCGGGGGACGCGAACTTGGATGGTACGTTCAGTTCGGCTGATTTGGTGCTCGCGTTTCAAGCGGGGCTCTATGAGCAAGCCGACGTAGTGACAGCCGGTTGGGCTGAGGGGGATTGGAACGGCGACGGCCTATTCGATTCGAGTGACTTAGTGCTGGCTTTCCAGACCGGCCACTATGTTGCGGCCGCGCTGTGAACCCTGATATCCGTACTCCGGTTCAATCTCGCTGAATTCGGCGTTTTGGATCGACACAACTACCAGTAAAGTACCACACTCGCGCGTGATGGCCTTGCGGTGTGGTGCCGATGTAGACGACGTTCATGCCCATGTCGGACCAGACTAGTTCGTTCCGATTCCGCTTGATCGATTCACTTTCGACTTCCAGATAGAGCCCAGCGAATTCGGCATCGTGTCCTGCTTGGAAGCGGTGATTGAGATGTGGATAGGACGAAGTGAGCACGGACCAGACCAGCTGATTGCGGCCCAAGCCGGTGGCGCGAAAGGACTTGCCCACGTACGTCCGATAGTAAAAGCAATTGCGATTCAAGACCGGCACCAGCACGCGTCGCGCGGTGCTGACAGCAGCGATCTCGCTCGTTTGAGTTCGTGCGACGACCAGCAATTCCGCCGCTCGCTTTTCCGCCTGCGACGCTTCCGTCAAAGCGCCTTCGGCCAACCAGAATTTCACCACGTCCGCTTGGACCTGCGCGGCGGGATTCGGCCAGACGAATTCGAGCTGAATGCCGCTGGGCGGCTTAGGAAATAGGTTGTCCATGGATACCGTCCCTTCGTTCACGAGCTTGCTAATCGATGGACAGATCCTAGCAAGACGGAACTGCGAAAGGGATGGTATTTGGGTGAGCGTCTGTGTGCACCATTTCTGTTTATCGATGGAAAAGCCGCTTGGGCTCGCGGCAAAGCACCGGCAAAACGCTGTAATCAAACGGCCGTACTCACTGCCTTGAACGTACGGCGGACCAATATGTGTTTTGGTTGTGTTTTTTTCTTGATTATCGTCCTGGTTGTTCACGGTTCGCTAGTAATCGGAAGTCACTGGATTGCTGAAAATCCATGGATGATCTGCGCAATCTTGATCCGGAAGAAGTTGATTGACCCGAATGTTTTTCATGGTTTAATTCACTCCAACATTCTTGATTGGGTTAACAAATGGTGAATGAGGAAGCGGTGTGTGCTTCGCGTCAAGCATGGGGTCACGTTTAGAAGGTGGTGTGCTATGAGAACTATATTGTGTTGTGTTGCGTGCTTTTTCGCAGCCAAGGTTGTGTCAGCGGCCGATGTAGTGCCGTTTGGATCGAGTTGGCATTATTTGAACCCGCAAACGGCGGCGGAAATTCCTGGCGTCGTTGATGTTAACTTTGACGCGAATTGGTTCAAACCGAATTTCAATCTGTCGGCGCCCAATCAATGGAGTGGTCCATCGCCTGGTCCGTTTGCGCGAGTGGACGAAGGTTCGACCGACAATCGAATCAGTGCCTTCACGCCAGACAACAGCGCGTTTGTTCGTGAACCAGGGACGCTCATGTTATTGCCTGCCAGTGGTGATCGACTAACGACCTATTATCGCCACGAATTTACAACAACCAGTTCGTTTACCGATTTAGCCATCGAGTATTTGGCCGATGATGGCGTTGAATTCTTTTTGGATGGAATTCCGATCCTTCGTGGAAACTGTTGTCAAACCTCAGACCGAACCCCGATCGCTGCGGAAGACCCCGTCGGATTTTCCGATCTTGCCTTGAGAACCGGTGACGAACGCGATTACACGACGCAACCGATCCTGATTGGACAAGTATTGGCACCTGGAACACACGTATTGGCTGCGGCCGTTTATCAGGACCGTCCCACGTCCAATGACTTGGGGTTTAGCGCCAGAATATTAGATGGGTACATTTACCGACCGCTGGTGGAATCCACTTCGGAATGGAGCTATTACATCGGCTTCGACGAACCATCTGGTGGAAACCTCGATTGACTCAATCAGGCTTTGACGATGGAAGCTGGGACAAAGGACAAGACGGGTTTGGCTATGACACGGACACGACGACAAACAATCTACCGCTGATCAACACACCCGTTGACGAAATGGTCGATACAGTTTCGTCTCTCTATTTGCGGCAATCATTTAGCGTTGCCGATACTTCGGAATTGAAAGAGCTAGTGTTGAGTGTCGACTACGATGATTCGTTCGTCGCCTATATCAATGGCGTGGAAGTTGTGCGCGCAGGTGCGCCGGGTGAAATTGGAGTTGCTGTGCCGTTTGATGCTTTAGGCGCAAGTCACGAATCGACCAATGCGAATGGCGATCCAGGGGAAGCGTTTCCCATTTCGCTTTCCGCGTTTCCTAATCTGCTAAATGCGAACGGTAACAATGTTTTGGCAATTCACGGCCTGAATACCACGCTGGACAGCTCCGATTTTCTACTGGCTCAGATCGAATTGGCCGGACTGGGCGGCGCTGCTGCTGGAATTCGAGGTGATTTTGACGACAGCGGGGCATTGGATGTCGCGGACATCGATTTGCTTACCGCAGCCGCGTTGTCTGGTACGAATCCCAGCGAATACGACCTGGATGGTAACGGTACCGTCGACACAGAAGATCGTCGCATCTGGATTGAAGACATCAAGAACACATGGTTTGGAGACTCGAATCTAGACGGACTGTTTTCGACCACTGACTTTGTGGAAGTCTTCACGGCGGGTGAATTTGAAGACACAATACCCGGAAATTCGACATGGGCAACAGGAGATTGGGATGGCAACGGTGATTTTGGGACGGGCGACTTTGTCGCAGCGTTTACCGCCGGCGGATTTGAGGCAGGCCAAAAGCCAGGCGGCGTCAACGTTGCTGCCGTACCGGAACCGGTTGGTCTAAGCCTAGTGATTTCCGCTTCGTTGGGACTGACTTTACTTCGACGCCGATCAAAGTAAGTTCCGATTTGAAATCTCAAAAAGCGACAAGAACTTCGAACTACAAGTGTGGTTCGAAGTTTTTTTGATTACGGTAACGTGGTAAGAGACAAGTTTGCGGCGTCTGGTTTCGACTTCTTGTTGATTCGATTCGCAACGCGGCAAACGTGAGTAGGTTCGACCTTAACGACGATAACGTACTTAATCAGGCCGACCGAACGTTTGGGTTCACCACCTGCGCAGGATCTGGTCTGGTACGCGAACTTCGACGACTCTTTCTTCTCTTTCGTGGTTCAAAGAGAAAGCAACCGAGAAACACTTAAGCACGCGAAACGGATCGTATTCTGGTTCGACGAGAACTAGGTATTACCTGCGGTTGCTCGATCGCCTCAGGATCTAATTCGCTGTTGTCGCCGTTGTGTTGAATCTGACGGACGCAGGCTGTCCTTCGGTTTTTAATATTTTTTGCCTCGGCCTGTCATGCGGTGATGGAATTGTGCGGCTTTATACATAGAACGCGGCATGACGTAGCCGCATAAAACTTTCCTTTTGCATTTACATGAGGTAGCAACATGTTGTTCAGACGTTTTCCGTCGCGGCGGGCGATGCTGTTAGCCATGGGAGTCGTAGTGGGATTAACCACAATGTCCGTGAACGCTCAATCGTACGTCGTGTCGCCCAGCGAATATGCGACGACCGAGGCGCCGAGCCTAGCGAATCTAGAGGGTTTTCCCTCGTATCGACTTCAGCAGGTCTATGGTGCCAGCGATTTTGCTCAGCTTGGACCAGGGCCACACGTCATCACACGCATTGATTGGCGGACCGACACGTCGGTTACGGGACCGATCACCTATCCCAGCGAACGATTTACGATGAAGCTGTCCACAACCAAGGTGGAACCGAATCATCTGGACCCGGTGTTCGCCAACAATGTGGGAGTTCGAGAAGTTGCTGTCGTTGATGGCCGCGTCACTTTGACGTCGACCAGCGAAGTTTTGCCGAACGGGACGCACGTGTTTGACTATGGATTCGATTTCGAACAGCCATACGTTTACGATCCTGCGGACGGCAATCTCTTGGCAGACCTGACGGTTATCAACGCCGAAGGCCCACTGCTATTGGACCTGGCCTGGATCGAGACAACGACGGCGACGACCAGCGCGTATTGGACAGGCACGTTAGGTCCTGATTCACCCGTTGCCGCGACCACGACCGATACCATCGGCGGCCAATACGGTGGCAACATCATCCGCTTCACCATCGTTCCCGAGCCGACAACCGCTGGTGCGTTTGCGTTAGGTCTGGACTCTTGTAAAACGGAAATAGAGCTTGGAGAGTCCGGAGGATTTGGGTTAAATCGCGATAATTTCCCCAAGCGCAGGAGGCTTGGGCATATTTTCTCGATCGTACACGGAGGTATTCGCCATGCCCGCCATCGTGGAATTTCCAGTCCTGGTCCGTCTCGCTTTGGAAGACTCGCCGCCGCGAGTAACCGCGGTCGCTTTTGCCGTAACGGCGATCGCCGCTGAAGCACTAAGTTGCAGTCTTGGTGCCCTTCGCGGTTCAAAGAATGAAGGAACCGCGAAAGGGGCTAACCCGGAAAGGGATGCAGTTCGCGAGTTTGATCGGCGAAGAAACCGCAGCAGACGCCTGAATTGACCGCGAGGCGTGATTTTTTTTCGCAGCTTGTCATGAATGGCCAAGCTTCTGCGGCTATATAGAGACAGCACGGTCGGTGCGAACGTGTCATTCCGCGAATCGTCGCTTTGTGCCTGCGTTTACCAAGTGGCGAGGTCGTTTTAATCTCTTACCGCCGCGAAATAAATTGCCAAGGGACCTTAATCGATGATGAATCTGAAAACTGTTTGCCGACGATTGTACATTTCATTCTGCCAGACTGCGCAGTTAATTCTGTCGATTGGCGTTCGTCAAATCGTGATCTCAGTCGCCATGTGCGAGTTGGCCTTCCTTCAGTTAGTTGCCCCGGTTCAAGCACAGTACGTCGTACGACCTCTCACAGACGACAGCTCACCCTTTCACGTACGATCGACTTACGAATCGATTTTTTGAGCATCAACGGCGAACTCTATTTCTTTGGCCGTACGCGACAATGGCGACACGACGAGCTTGTTCAAGACAGATGGTCGTACCGTGACTTCGGTCCTTGACGATGTGTATCCCGCTTGATTCAATCGTTTTTGATGACAAACTTGTTCATTTATACATTAGACAGTGGAAGGAGATCTTTATCGCGCAGCCGCGACCGAGTTCAATGCGGTGGACAACGCACATCCTGCCTCGTTTTGGAGTGTCGGACTTTCCAATCCAGGGAATCATCTTCAGGTTTACAAGGACGAATTGTATCATTGAAGTAGAGAATATGGCGAATAACGCCTTGCGAGTGATCCTCAAGAAGATTCCTACGGGAGACGCTCAACCCACGATCGTCACAGAACTTGGTGGCAACTGTTGTACTGTTTGTTGCTGCCAACGATGACGCTCTTTTATGTCCGTATACAGTTTTGAAGGCTATGATCAGTTGTCGGCAATCTATGGTGATACGTTTACTATTCTGCGAGAGGACGGCTACGCCCCATTCAATGGCCTCGCGGTAGGCCAGTCTCTCTATTATTCTGGGCAACGTCGGCAACAATCTTGCCGAATTGTGGCGACAAGACCCGGAAGACCCGGTATTTATAGCGAACATCCTGCCAGACTCGCAAGAATATGTTGTGTTTCAAGACCAAGTGTTTTTCAGCCAACGGCGAAAGTGGCTGGGAGTTGTACGCGAATGACGGTGTTTCAACAAGGTTATTGCCGATCTGTACCCGAACGGAGATGCTCGTCCCCAGTCGTTTTTCTCTTACCGAAGACGCGTTAGCTTGAAGGGACAACACCGTCCGGACCGGCGTTGTTCCTAGCGCGACGAGAACGGCGTGAGGGAAATTGTATGCGTCGATGTATTCTCGGGGGATTCATTTTTTGCTCTGTCAGCTTATCGTGAGTTAAACGGAGGTGTGTTATTAGTGTCGATGGTTTCGAACTCTTTGGACCGACGGGGAACAGCTCCAGGAGTTTGATGCTGCCGGGGGCCCAATCATCGTTTGCTGGATTAGAGGACAACGACCGTGACGGACCCGATCCAGAATATGCACTACGCGCATTTGCGGAATTGGGTGGTAAGACGCTGTTCCCGGCGCGGGTAAATGCTGAAAACGGGTTATTTGACATGGACATCTTCTCGCTTGACGGCAACTCCGTCGAACAAGTTACACATCTTCACTTTGACTCGACAATGCGGTACCATTTCACAAAGGTACGTGGCGGCATAGTCTTCACGGCGAATGACCAAGAATTGTTCGTCCTCTCACTGCTCGGTGATCTTGATGGAGATGAAGTTCGCGACGCATCCGATATAGACTTGTTTACGCAGTCGTTGCGGAGCAACAGCGCCGATTCGTATTTCGATCTTAACACGGACACCGTCGTCGACATGGCGGACCACCAATTCTTGATTGAGACAGTCCTCGGCACCTACTTTGGTGACGCCAATCTCGACGGCGAATTCAACAGTAGCGATCTCGTTGCCATTTTCGAAGTCGGTGAGTACGAAGACACGATCCTTAATAATTCCGGTTGGGCTGACGGCGATTGGAATGGCGGATGGCGAGTTTTACCACAACGGACCTTGTGTTGTCCTTTCAGGAAGGTGGCTACGAGCAAGGACCTCACGAACGACAACCGTCACCGTGCCCGAGCCATCCTATGAACTTGATCGTCCGGGTGGATTTCTACTACATCGCTTCCAGAGGCTAAACGTTCGGCAACGGCATTAAGTTTAAGCTCCTCGTCTTTGGTAAAGAGAAGTAAACTCGAAATAAGCGAAAGGGACGTAGCGCACGAGTTCGACAAGCGAAGGACCGCAGCGGGATACGTTGCGCAAGAAGCGAATTACCATTCAACTCTGGACACCGCTTGACAAGCGTCGGTGCTGCGCAATTGGGATTTGCTCATTTGTCTGATTTCATCGACGCGAGGTGCTTGAATACCGTCGCCGAATTAATGTTGATCACAATCGCTTCTCCGGTTGGCGAAAATCACCGCCAGGCCAAGCTTTAGACGAAATCTTCCATTGCATGACTTCGTCGCCGGTTTCCGTGAGCCACAAACGGACCATTCCGTCCAGGCCAGCCGTCAGAATGCGCTGGCCATCTGGCGAAAAACGGACGCGAGTCGGAAAGCCGGACAAGCGTTGCGTAAACGTTCGCACTTGATTCTCTTCTCGATCGTACACCACCAGCTGACGATCAAAGCCAACTCCAACGACAAACCGGCCATCGCGACTGATATCGATGGAATCGACCAATCGTTCGTCCAGACGAATTTCGTCAATCGGTTGAAAATCCGGACAATGAAAGATCCGAGTGACGCCTTCATTACCACCCACTGCCAGAGTCGTACCGTCGGCCGAAAAGCAGACGCACTTCACTGGAATATCCAAAAAGCGACGTTCGTCGCTTTTCAGATCCAGCAGCAGTAATCCTCGATAGTGTGTGCAGGCGGCGAACCAGCGACCATCGGGCGAAATGGCTGTCGACGTCACTGACCGAGCGAAGGCGGGCACCAGGACTTCTCGAGTATCATCCGTCGTCGTGTTCCAAACGACCAAGCGGTTTTGGGCATCTTTATCTTCTGGTTCAGGCCAACATCCAAACGCCGCCACGACGATCGGCGAATGGGGCGCATGTGCCAACGACGAAAAGTTTTCCGCAGCGGAAGTCGACGGAATTTTTTCCTCAACTTGCCCCGTACCTGTGTCCCAAACAAAGACGCCACGGTTTCGCAGCATCAGGGCCACTCGCTGCGTAGAATCTCCTATAAAACAAGCGTCCCAGGCAAGATATTCGCGGTCTGGGAATTCCATTCGGGAACTCGTGTCCTGCAGCAAGCGGCGCAGATCCCAGACATTGGCAAAGCTATCGTCACTGGCAGTGGCCAATTTCGTTCCGTCGGGTGAAACCGAGATTCCTCGAATCCGCAACGGATGAAGCTTCTGGTGCAGACGGATCTGGACCGAATCATGCGCGGCGTCAACGTTGGCAATCCAGGCCGCTCCGTCTTCGTCGCCCCAGGCCAGTGTCTTGCCATCGGCTGACAAGTAAACTCCGTGAGGTGCTGCAGATAGCCCGAAGTGCCAGAACCGAGTCCAGTTGGCCGTATGCCACAGTTCGATTTGCCACGCGTCCACATCGGCCTGCCGATCGTAGGTGGTGACAACCAGTAATTCGCCCTGTTCGTCCGTCTTGATGATTCCGGTACCAAATGAGCCTAGCGGAATATTCGGTTCGGCCGTCCACGTGGACGTGTCGAACCGTTCGAGTTCCCCGGATCGCAGATTTGACACCAGCAATTCATTGCCTGCGAAGGCAATACAGGCGTGAGTATCAGGAGTGAGTTCCAGACAGGGATTTGGCTGGTCACGCTTCCACACTCGTACAAACCCCTGATCCCAACAGCCTCCGCTGGCAGCGATGTATGATCGATCCGAATTCACCGCGGTGTGTCGCACGTCCTGCGTGTTGCCGCCGTCCGCGAACACTTTCCAAGTGCCAGTTATGGACGGCGTATTCGGCAGATTCAAGTTCCAAACACAAACGTTGCCGCCGTTGTCTCCCATATAGAGTTGATCTGCGTCAGCGTCGTGAGTGAACCCGTAAAGTTCCCCAGAGGGCATTTCGAACGGAACCGGTTCGCTGTTTGCATCGCCTGAGCGACACGACAACAATTTCGCTCGTTTCGAAAAAATACCTGTCACAATCTGATTGTTGCCAACAAATTCAACGCAATTCACGGGCAGCTCGTGATCATAGGCGTGAATTAGCGCGTCGCTACTGCAAAAAGTCCAAAGGTGATACCATTCGGGCCCGCGCAGATCCTCCGCTCCCGGATCGGGAGCCCACGTTAGTAATTTTTCTTGTAGTTCCACGATCTTGCGATCTTGGGCGAGTTCTCCCGCGGCGATCATATCGCGGGCATAAAGTCCCAGTTTTTGCCGCTTTGCTTCATGCGACAGGTTGACCGCCACGGTTGTGGAAACAACTGCCAACAGGGCGAACAACGCGAAGGCGGTTGCCAGTACCAACGACAGGGCTGGGTTGCGACGACTGAAGCGGCGGATACGATCCAGTTGCGTCGAACGTCGCGCACGAATCGCTCGGGATTCCAAAAACGCCTGCAGGTCGTTGGCCAGTTCTCGTGCATTTGCGTACCGATCATCGGCATCTTTGGCTATGGCTTTGTCAATGATGGTCACCATATCTTGCGGAACGTGCGGATCGAGCTTTCGCAACGCCGTGGGCGATTTCGTCGCGATGTCACGCAGCAAGGTGGTCTTGGATTTGGCTTCGAAAGCGGGTTTTCCGGTGACTAATTCGTACAGCGTCAGGCCCAACGAATAAACGTCGGTTCGTGCGTCAACCGGGCGATCGCCTTCGATTTGTTCGGGGCTCATATAACGAAGTGTGCCGACCAAATCACCGGTCAAGGTGAGGTTGTCGTTAGCGGTGGCGCGCGCGAGTCCAAAGTCGGCAATGTGGACTTGGTGGCGTCGGTCGAGTAACAAATTGGCGGGCTTGATATCGCGATGAATGATGCCTTCGTCGTGGGCGTACTGCAATGCTTCGGCCGTTTGGATTCCGAGCCGCGCAACCGAACGGTAAAAGTCGTGGCGTGAACTGCTGCGTTCGGTAGAAAGACGAGCGGCAGGTGCCGTTTCGGCATCGTGGCTGGCAAAGGCTTGCTTCGCATGATGAATGTCGTGAACCACGGTAGACAGGTCCGCGCCATCGATCAAATCCATAGCGTAGTAATGCACCGAACGTTCGCATCCGACTCCGTGCACTCGAACGATATTTGGATGTTGTAGCGAAGCAGCGGCTTGAGCTTCGTTCTTGAAGCGACGTAGCTGGCGTTCGTCGAAGAAGGCAGCCATTGGAAGAATTTTGAGCGCGACGCGACGCCCTAACGATAGTTGCTGTGCTTCGTAAACCACACCCATACCGCCGCGGCCTATTTCGCGAATAATGCGGAAGTCACCCAGCGGTGTGGACGATAGCGATGTGTCGGGCACCAACGTCGGTGTCGGAGCGGAAGTTCCTGACGCGGCGACGCTGACTGCCCAATCACACATCAACTGCATGGCGGGTAGCAACGTCCGCAATTCCTGCGCGAAGGCAGGATATTTGGCAATTTCGGCATCCAGATCCGTAAGGTCGCCCGCTTGGATGCGTTCATTTAAGTGATCAAGGACCAGCGCCAATTCACATTCGGACTCGGTAGACGAACAAGATGGATCAGTCATGGTACACTTCGCCTTCATTCAAAAAGTTGCGAACACGACGTAACGCTCGCACGTGACGCTGGGCGCAAGCATTGTCGCTAATCCCCAGAATCACGGCGGCTTCATGATTGGTGGCCTGCTCCAGATAACGCAGTACCAACACTTCTCGATCATCATGCGACAATCGCTCCATCAGCCACTGTGCAAACTCGCGACGTCGTTGCACCACGGATGGAGAATCGCCGTCTGGCGCGATCAAGCTGTTCACCAGCGACTGCCGAGAAACATTTGACAGCTCTAGGTCAGTCGAAATTTCGCGTCGCACGGACCGACGGGCTGCGTCCAGGTGGCAGCGGTGTAGGTCAAGCAGACGGTCAATGGCAATTCGCCTTAACCACGGATAGAACGGGATAGGACGTTCGCGAGCGTAATCCGGTAAGCGTTTGGCCGCTTCCACCATCGCGTCTTGAACCACATCCGATGGATCAAAACGGCCTCGCACTCGATCATCGATGCGAACTTCCACAATGTTGCGTATCCGCGCGCGAAACCGCTGCAACAGCGTGTTGATCGCCGTCGACTGGCCTGCGGCAATGCGTTCCAGCAATTCGTGGGTGTCGTTATTCATGTTCGTAGAATTCCTCACTCCACCTTAGCCGTAAAAACTTCGGTCGGCGTGACAGAAAAATCTTTTGCTCTGTGCTCCGAAACTGTTTTGCGGCTCTGGATACTCGTCTTAAAAGGCTCCGGACCGCGCAGTTTGGCGGTTGATCCGATTCGCGATTTTAGAGGATTGCCGGTGATCGGTTTCTGGGCTGCCGGTTGCGAATGGACCGGTTTTTAGCTGCTCAACGGCCGATACGACTGACTTGGTGGTCTTTGCGAGCAACTTTCGCCCGCAGACAAACCGTTGTACGATACGCATCTCGTTGGTGATGTTGTTGGCCGCGGAATGGTTTCGATATGGGAGGCGAAAAGATGACGGATAAGTTAGTCTTAGCACTCGATCAAGGTACCACGTCTAGTCGAGCGATTTTATTCAATCGAAGTGGGCATGTCGTGGCGACCAGCCAGCAAGAGTTTCGGCAAATCTTGCCTTCGCCTGGACATGTCGAACACGACGCCGAAGAAATCTGGCAAAGTCAAATAGCCGTGGCGAAACAAGTTCTGGAACGATCAAAAACATCGCCAGACGACATTGCCGCCATCGGCATCACGAATCAACGTGAGACGACGATTCTGTGGGATCGCCACACTGGCAAACCTGTCGACAACGCGATTGTTTGGCAGAGTCGTATCACGGCGCCCATGTGTGAAAAGCTGCGTGACGAAGGACTGGACGAACCGATTCGCGCCAAAACCGGCCTGATTTTGGACGCCTATTTTTCCGGAACGAAGATTCGTTACTTGCTGGACAAACATCCGGATCTGCAAGCGGCTGCCGAGCGAGGTGACATACTGTTCGGCACGGTCGATTCGTTTCTGATCTGGCGACTCACCGGCGGAAAGGTCCATGCCACCGATGTGACCAACGCCTGTCGAACAATGCTGTTCGATATTCATCGTCAAGATTGGGACGACGAACTACTGCAAGCGCTGAAGATTCCTCGCGCGATGCTGCCGACCGTTGTTGATTCCAGCGGCGTGATTGGCGAATGCAGTTCCGACCATTTTGGCAAATCGATTCCCATTGCCGGCTGTGCTGGTGATCAGCAAGCGGCGCTGTTCGGACAAGCGTGTTTCCAACCGGGAATGGCCAAGAACACGTATGGAACGGGCTGTTTCATGCTGATGAATACGGGCGAAAAAGCGGTCGAATCCCAAAATCGCTTGCTGACTTCGATTGCTTGGCGAAAGAACGGCGTGACGAATTATTGTTTGGAAGGTTCGGTTTTCATTGCCGGGGCTGTTGTCCAATGGCTCCGAGACGGATTGGGACTGATCCAATCGTCCGCCGACATTGAACAGCTGGCCTCCTCGGTGGAAGACAACGGCGGCGTTTACTTTGTGCCTGCTTTTGTCGGGCTGGGCGCGCCTCACTGGGATCCGGATGCACGAGGTGCGATATTCGGGATTACTCGAGGTACCTCGGCCGGACATGTGGCTCGAGCGGCATTGGAGTCGATGGCCTTTCAGACTCGCGATGTCCTTTCGGCCATGCAGAAAGACGCGGGCGTGACGCTGGAGGCACTGCAAGTAGATGGAGGTGCTTCAGTCAACAACGATTTCTTACAATTCCAGGCCGACGTATTGGACTGTCCGGTTCGACGCCCGCAAGTGACGGAGACCACCGCCTTGGGCGCCGCGTACTTGGCTGGCTTGGCCGTAGGCTACTGGAACAGCACGGACGACGTCACCACCAACTGGGCGTTGGACCGTGAATTTACGCCGAAATGGGACGAAGAGCGCCGCGAAACGCAATGCAAAAAATGGGACGCTGCCGTGGCTCGGTCTTTAAGATGGGAAGCATGAAATGACGAACGTACCGACTGACATTCAGGCGAACACGGCACAAGGCCTGTTGAGCATCTCTTGGTCCGACCATCCGACGTGGTCTTATCCGTTTCGGTATTTGCGTGAAAAGTGCGAATGTGCAAAATGCGTGCACGAAATCACAGGCGAACCGCTTTTGGTTGTCGAAGACATCCCGACGGACATTCATGTGACCAGCATGAATTTGGTAGGTAACTACGCGCTTAAAATCGTCTGGTCCGACGGACATGACACGGGTTTGTATACATGGGACCGAATTCGAGAATTGTGTCAATGTCCGCAATGTGGTTCCGATTCTTGAAACCGTACGCAGTTAGATCTAGTGCGCGAATCTAAACGTTTTTTGACTAGCGGCTCAAAAACTGCCGTTAGTCGGAGACTTGACTAACGCAGTGTCCGCGATCGATCTGTGGACTGCATGGCTTGCCGAATCGGCATGACAAATTGATCTGGCGATTCCCAAAATCGTTCTAGGTTCTGTTCGCTGGTGAACAGGTAGAAGTTCCCCTTGAACGTGACGCCGAAGGCACAACGTCCTTCCACCACGTTCCCAGTTTCGATCAGTTCAACAGGATCAAGCCCTGCCAGCATGGGGCTGTAACGATCAGGATTTCGCATGAAGTCTTCTCGTTGTGCATCGCCGACAAACAGATACAGTTTTCCTCGATGCACAGCACCAAATTTGGCATCTCCTTTGCGCCATTGTTCGTCGCGAACCAAGGTGACCGGACAATGACCTTCTAGACCAAGCGGTGGTCGTTGTCGATCGCCGCGACTGGCAACTTCTTCTTCGGCGTTTCCAACCGAACGACCTCCGATCGGTCCGACCGACTCCTGTACATTCGTGTTCAGGTATTGAGAATCAATCGCGTAACGCTGTTCTGGCTCGGTTCTTGGTGGCTTTTGAACGGCGGTTTGTTCGCTTGGATCGTTTTGGCTCACATAGGTATTGATCACTTCGCGAGATCGCTGATCGGTCGAGTTGCCGGGATCGGGCGTATTCGACGCTGCGTTGGCAAATTGGTTGGTGACATAGGTGGACGCATCGTCGCTGGTTCGGGCCACACCAGCTCGATCCGCCAATTGATCGGAGATACTGGATTTGGTTCGCGGTTGAAAGCCGGCTTTATAAACAACGGCCGTCAATTGCGCCACGTACTGGCTGGGACTGGGTGGCGTTTGCATGCGATGATATTCGCGGCCTTCAGGAGAAAGCAGCACGTCCGTTGGCCATTGTTCGACCTTGAATTTTTTTGCAATCTGCGGTTCGGCCTCGGCATCGATTTTGACAGCCACAAAGAAGTCATTGATCATGCGACTGACGTTGGACTGGGAGAATACTCGGTTTTCCACGTTGCGGCACGGAATGCAGTCCTGCGAGTAGAAATGAACCAACAAGGGGCGGTCTTCCTGGGCTGCAATGTCCTGGGCTTGTTGAAAATCGTAGAGCCACTTGATGTCATCTGCTGCCTTTGCCGTGGACGTCACAGCGAAAAGCAGAACGAGAATTAGTCGAGCGGAAGAAAACTGCATTGGACATACCCTTCATTTGGCTGGATCAATCTCCATTCGTTTTCTTATTATCGGCACAATCGTTAGATTCCTACGGAAAAATTCCGGTTCATTTTACGAAGTCAACTCGGTTCGATTCCTTCGGCAAATCCGCTATTCGTGGCATTGGGCATCCATTTTGGAGGCACGGAAATCCAGAATCAGCGAATGATAGCTTGACAGAGGATCGGGAATGAGTAATATGCCGGTAGTTGTCAAAGACCTGCCATTTGCGTTGGCGCTCTGCCCGCTCTCTGGGTCCACAAAGTGGTACCTTCGCGAATCTGAATGTAGGCGACAAACTAAGACTGAGGGCTTTCTGCTGGTGTCGTTGTTTGAAATTTCGCTCGGCGGCAAGCATGCATTCACGCCTGTTTTTTGCTTTGTACGGAAAATTTGATTAGTCACAAGCTAGCTGACTCGGCCGAATGGAAAGGCCTTTGCTGAAGAAGATCGACTGGTTCGTTATTTCTGAAGGCGTTTCATGAGCGGCCACTAGTTTTGTGAGGCGAAGGAAAATTCGCCATCTGGATCAACGATTTTGGAAGCACCACTGCAGCAGTCATTCCCTTAGCGGATGGATCTGCAAATCAGACCGAACAGCTTGATTCAATTTTGGAGTTAGGTTTTGCGCCGTGTCGGCGTCGTGCCCACGGCAATTTCAGCTATCTTCCGGGTGAGGATTATGGGGAAGAAACGTAGACGATCGTCACGATCAGGCAACAATAACAATAACGGTCCATCTCGTGGAGGACGCAGACGGAGACGTCCCAGTAGTGACACTTCCGTACGACCCGCTCCGGTTGACGAAACGATGGACAACGCGGAACCGGGCGAGCTTCAATCGGGCACTGGAATGCTGGAGCTCCACCCGAACGGCTATGGATTCTTGCGAAGTTCCAAGAACAACTATGATCGAGTGCGATCGGATCCATTTGTGCCGGGAACCATGATCGAAAAGTACGGCCTTCGTGAAGGCTTGGTCATTACTGGGATGGTACAGCCAGCAAGAAAACAACAAGGGCCTCGTCTCCGCGAAATCACCGACATTGATGGTATGTCGCCGGAAGACTACGCCAACGTCAAGTCATTTGATGAATTAACGCCGATCAACCCTGAAAGCTGGCTGCGATTGGAAACCGGTCCCGAACCGCTTGGCACGCAGTCATGGACCTATTGACGCCGCTGGGCAAGGGGCAACGCCGTTGATTGTGGCTCCGCCGCGAACGGGAAAAACAATAGCTAATGCAGCACATTGCTCATGGCGTTTCCAAGAATTATCCCGAAGTAAAGCTCATTGTCCTGCTGATTGACGAACGTCCGGAAGAAGTGACCGACATGCGTCGCAACGTCAACGGAGAAGTCATTGCCAGCAGCCTGGACCAAGACGTTGAAAGCCATGTTCGCCTATCGCAGTTGGTCATTGAACGCTGTCGTCGCTTGGCCGAAATGGGGCAAGACGTCTTTTTGTTGATGGATTCGATCACTCGATTGGCTCGAGCCTTCAACAAATGGGTTGGCAACACGGGACGAACCATGTCAGGTGGTGTCGACATCAAAGCGATGGACATCCCCAAAAAGTTGTTCGCCACTGCTCGAGTCTTTGAAGAAGGCGGTTCCTTAACCATTGTCGGTACGGCTCTGATTGACACCGGCAGTCGCATGGACGAATTGATCTTCCAAGAGTTCAAAGGGACGGGCAACATGGAACTGGTCCTGGATCGGAAGCTGTCAGATCGGCGAGTTTGGCCGGCGATTGATATTTCTCAATCAGGCACACGCCGTGAAGAATTGCTGCATGATGCCGATACCCTGCATGCTGTCACCATGCTTCGTCGCACGTTGACATCCATGCATCACGTGGACGCCATGGAACAGCTGACTCGTCAATTGGGTCGTTTCAAAACCAATGCAGAATTCATCCAATTGATCAGTGGTGCCAACGGCGCTGCCACAAAATAAACTTCCCAGCACATACGCATGAGCACTGACGAAACTGCTCCGCCAAACGTACCTGACAGCTTCTTGGCCAGAAACGAACTTCGCTTCCTACTGGTCATCTGTTTCGTTTTGGTGACAGCGGTCTTAGCAAATGCGTGGCTCGCTTGGCAACAACACGGGCGTTTGATCGACATAGACGAACAAGCGCCTTCCGCACCATTATCCATTGCCATCGACCTAAATTCGGCGAATTGGCCGGAATTGACGTTGCTTCCCGGAATAAGCGAAGTCTACGCCAAGCGGATCGTCGAATACCGGAACAGCCATGGTAAGTTTCACGACCATTCCGAACTGCTGAACATTCGAGGCATTGGTCAACGTAAACTGGAAAAGATCATTCCGCATTTGGCTCCGCTTCTACCAACCGATCCATCCTAGTTCGCTTTTGCTGGATTCGCCTTCGCATCAAGGAATATCGCCGTGAAGTTTGTTCTGGAATCGGCCTTTCAACCCGCGGGCGATCAACCTCATGCCATTGCTGCGTTGTCCAAAGGCCTAACAGACGGCAAGCCGTTTCAAGCACTCAAGGGCGTCACCGGCTCGGGCAAAACGTTCACCATGGCCAATGTCATCCAGGCGGTTCAAAAACCGACACTGGTCATTTCTCACAACAAAACGCTGGCCGCGCAGCTGTATTCTGAATTTAAAGAATTCTTTCCGCACAACGCCGTGAACTACTTTGTCAGCTACTACGACTATTATCAGCCGGAAGCGTATATTCCGCAGCGAGACATCTACATTGAAAAAGATGCTTCAGTCAATTCGGAAATTGATCGACTTCGCTTGGCGTCCACCAGTTCGCTAGTAAGTCGTCGCGACGTCATTATTGTGGCCAGTGTGTCTTGCATTTACGGGCTGGGGTCACCGGAAGACTATCAAAAAATGACCGTCGGTATCGCCAAAGGTGAAACGGTTGAACGAGACGAAATCCTGCGACAGCTGGTCGACATCCAATACGATCGCAACGACGTGGGATTTGAACGAGGCAAATTTCGAGTACGAGGCGATTGCATCGAAATCTGGCCGTCGTACGAAGAATTCGCCTATCGCATTGAACTTTGGGGAGACGAAATAGACCAAATTTCGCTGATCAATCCAACTTCTGGCGAAGCGATTCGGCACGAATCAAGCTTGTACATCTATCCCGCCAAACACTTTGTCATGCCGGAAGATCGAATTGCATCGGCCGTGGAAGAAATCAAAAGCGAATTGGATGAACAGCTGGAAAAATTTCGTGGACAAGGAAAACTGCTCGAAGCACAACGCCTGAACGCACGCACTCGTTTTGACATCGAAATGCTTCAAGAAGTGGGCTATTGCCCCGGAGTGGAAAACTACAGCCGACCGCTTTCCGGTCGCCAGCCCGGCTCGACACCCGACACGTTATTCAGTTTTTTTCCCAAGGATTACTTGCTGCTAATTGATGAATCGCACGTCACGGTTCCGCAAATTCGTGCAATGTACGCGGGTGATCGCAGCCGAAAAATCACGCTGGTGGAACACGGTTTTCGCTTGCCGTGCGCGCTGGACAATCGCCCTTTGAAATTTGAAGAATGGGAATCAAAACTCAATCAGGTCATCTTCGTTTCGGCCACGCCCAGCGACTATGAATTGGAAAAAACTCGCGGTGAAGTAGTAGAACAATTGATTCGTCCCACCGGCTTGTTAGATCCGGTGATCGACGTTGTCCCGGCCAAGGGACAAGTGCCGCATTTGTTGGAAGAAGTCAAGAAATGCGTGGCGACAGGAGATCGAGTGCTGGTGACGGCGTTGACCAAGCGACTGGCCGAAGATCTTTCCACTTACATCTCGGATAACGGCGTTCGCTGCAAATGGTTGCACAGCGAGCTGGACGCGTTTGAACGAGTGGAATTATTGCGAGACCTGCGTGAAGGCGCGTTTGACGTTTTGGTAGGCGTGAACTTGCTGCGCGAAGGCTTGGACTTGCCAGAAGTTTCACTGGTAGCCGTGTTAGACGCGGACAAAGAAGGTTTCCTTCGCAGCGAAACATCGTTGGTGCAGACCATTGGCCGAGCGGCTCGAAACGTGAACGCTCGAGTGATCCTGTACGCCGACAAAATTACCGAATCAATGCAGCGCGCCATCGAAGAAGCAGAACGCCGTCGCACATCAAGAAGCGTACAACAAGAAACACGGAATTACGCCCGCCACCGTCCACAAGGCCATTCGGCAAAGGCATTGAATCCTTGGCAGCCGCGCATCGAGAAGCAAATGCGGCGGTTGGCAGAAACGATGAAACGCGTTACATCACCGAAGAATATATCGCCGAACTGGAAGCGGAGATGTTGGCGGCTGCCGACGCGTTGGAATTCGAACGAGCGGCTTCGATTCGGGATCGCATTGACCAGATGCAAGATGCGATTGGCCAACCAATCAGCGAAATCGAAGCGAATTCGGCCAGCAAGGGTTCGCGAGGAAAACGCAAGGGAAAAAACCAACGCGTTCCGAGGCCAAAACGAGGCTAAAGGCTGGTTTCACCAAAGAATCAGAACATTTCCCCCGCCGGCCTTTGGTTGGTTCACCCATCTCCCCACTACCGGCAGGAAAAAACCTGATAGAATTTCCTGCAATTGCGTCAATTTGACGGAATAAATTTGTTGCCCAAGACATCTTCCTCTACTGAGGACACCGCCCAATGGCATTTCGCCCCCAGGATCATTCGGCCCCTTCGCCGAACACGGCATTCGAGCTGGAAGCATTGGTTTCGCAGTATTCGCGAGCTGTGTATGCGTACGGTTTTCGCTTGTCCGGAAATGCCGTTGACGCGGAAGACCTGACGCAGCAAACATTCTTGCTGGCACAGCAAAAGCTACATCAATTGCGAGATACTTCTCGAGCTCGGAGTTGGTTGCTGGCCATCGTACGGAATTGTTTTCTGCAGGAACTGAAAAAACGCCGCGTTTCACTGGAAAGTGATTCCGACCTGCAGATGGAAGACGACATTCCTGATCCGGTTGCGTCGGCCGAAATTGACCAAGAACAAATCCACCAATGCATTGCGGAACTGGCGCCTGCGTTTCGAATCGTATTGCTAATGTACTACTTTGAACAAGCATCCTACAAAGAAATTGCCGCGCAACTGGACTTGCCGGTAGGAACCGTCATGAGCCGGTTGGCTCGAGCCAAATCGCAGTTGCGGCAAAAGCTGACTGCAGCCAACGTACCGGAATAACTTGAAACTGAAAGCTGTTGACGTAAATCGCTGAATAAAATCATGGACCGAAAAATCAGAATCGCCATCGAAGTTGCTCGAAACGAACAGGATCTTCACCAGATCCTGGGTTTGGACAATTTCGCTGCAACGCCAGGCCAGGACGCCACCGATTACCAAGGCCCCTTCGATCGAATTCAAACTTGGGACGCCGCCATTGAAAGTTCGCTGGCCAACGTCGAATTACCATCAAACCTACAAGCCAAACTTCGCAATTCGCTCTCTCAAAGCCAGCCAACGCTTGTCACTCCGGCAGACAAGCCCAAGCGGTTTAACCGACGTCAGCTGTTAGCGGCCGGTGGCATTGCGGCGTCGCTATTGACGGGCTATTCGTGGTACTTGGTTTCGCGAAGAACCGACTGGAACTCGGTCACAGAAAATCAATTGGCCCATTGGGGAAGATTACAGCGACAAAGCGTTGACAAGAACGCTTGGATTCCGTTCGCTCAAGCGGAACAGGATGTTACGGTTCCCATTAAGCGAGTCACATCCTCCGCACCTCAGTATTACCAACAGTTCCATGCAGCCGATTTTGGCTGTACCGCTCATGCGTTTCTGTTTTCCGGGAACGACAACTACGTTTTCGCCTTGGAAGCACAGCAAGCCGTTCCAAAGCTTGCGTCCTCGCCGCCCACGCAACCTCGTCGAGCGTCTGGTGGTTCTGCAACCGGAGTCTGGCAGTCTCAGAACGTTGTATACGTGGCGGTGATGGGGCGAACGTCTGATTATCGGCATCTGTTAAACACAACCAGTACCATCGCTTCCACCGGTTACGGAGAATGTTCGCGTAACGTTAGTTAAGCGGCGCCTTGCCAGCAAAACCAGCGTGGGAATGCCAAGTCCCGCTGAGCCCATCACGCCCGTTCGGCCGATTCTCCCTTTCAGGACCGTGGATTACGTTCCGCGACAAGGGAAACTTGCCAAGCAGCCGAATTTCGGCCCTTGCTATTCGTTCGAAGGGGAAGTGAATATGCGAAAGATTGTCATCGTCGCCTTGGGAATTACCCTGGCCAGTTCTATCGTTTCTGCTCAATCATCATTAGACGCGCTCGATTCGCCATTAAGCGAAGAAACCGCCACGACCAGCCGTTCCTACGAATCGGAACCGACCTTTGACGCGAAAGCCGCGATCGTTCGCCGAGCCCAGCTGCGCAGTGAAGCTCGTCGGCAGCGACTAGAATCCCAAGCCTGGTTTGGCTACTCGAAACTGCGTCCACCAGCCAATCCCACACCGTTCATGTCAACCGCAGCACCTCACTGGGCGGCACTACCTCGCGACCCCTATCGCTGGCCTGCCATTAATCCCGGTCATGCCCCCGCATATGGATTGTACGGCTACCAATACGCGGTTCCGGCGTATCGTATGGCCAACAAATAGGCAGTAGTCGACTCCTCACACACTCGCTTCGATCCAAGCGAGCAACAGCAACCAACCGGAATACCCCGTGCACTTTTACACGGGGGAGTTGCCAGCGATGATTGAGTTCACACCCAGAATGGGCTTAAGACAGAGCTGGACGTTAGCCCATTAGGTTACTTCGACGAGCCCGTCGTTCGGCTCGCAATCGAGCACGACGCTTGATTTCACTTGGCTTTTCGTAATGCTCGCGACGACGCATTTCCTTCTTGATTCCGCTTCTTTCTACCAGCTTTCTAAAGCGTCGTACCGCCTCTTGAACGCTTTCGCGATCTCGCAAAACGAGTTTTACCACGGTGGCTCCTTATTAAATTCGAAATAACTGAAAAAGTGAAATTGCTAGAAAGCTCGTAAGTGTATATCCGCCGAAACGTCCTGTCTACCCTTGTCCCGCGAAACCATAGCACCGCAAGCACTAGCGAATTCCGTCAGAATCGGCGTTTTTTGCTCGGATTCTGACGCCGTTCCTCAAAACCAACTTAAATCTTGCTCTTTTCCGCCGGAACAACCGTCACAGTTTATCAGGCAACACCAGTATTCGTGGCGAATCGGACCGCGAATCGACCGTCCAAACGTCGATTTCTTTAGGGAACCGAATCGTGTGATGGCCCCTATTCTTTGGTCGACGAATTCCACCTATGCCGAACAAAACCGCTCAAACCGCCGGCAACAATCTCCTGTTCGATCTGGACCAGCGTCAAACTCAGGTGCTAAACGAATTGGATTCGCTGAACGAACGCATCGAAGCATTGCTCGTAGAATGGACCGCCGGTCGCGAAGAAACAGCTTCATCGGACGACGACCGCATAGCCGCTTAGCGGCAGCTCTCATTGAAGGCGGAATAGCGAGACAACCGAACTGGCAGGACCGCTGCCCCTTGCAGAGCGAAGTCGGCTTGAAGCTTGAAATAGTACATAGCCATCAAGTTAGCAGGCAACAGTCCGAGCGTCTGGGCGTAATCATCGAACAAATTGCCCTAAAATTGCCCTAATGGTTGATCAGTCGTATACTGGTGTTTCCATCTATGTGAGGTCATGGAATTATGTCACGATCGCTTACTGTCGTTGGGGACCAACTCTGGAAAAAAATCGGAGAGTCGATGGACCGCGTCGAACGACGACTGAAGAAAACCATTGCCGTCTTGGACGAAACGAAGCTTGACTACGCTATCGTTGGCGGAAATGCAGTTCGAATTTGGATTGCACAAGTGGACCCAGGCGCGGTTCGAGCCACAAATGACGTTGATGTCTTGATTCGAACCGAGGACTTGGAAGAGGTCAAACGGGCCATGCAGAAGCACGGCTTTCACTATCGACACGCGGCCGGGCTCGATATGTTTTTAGAAGAAGAAAACGGTTCGGTCAGAAACGCAGTCCAAATTCTTCTGGCCAATCAAACCGTCAGAAAAGATGACTTTGAACCGAACCCGGACGTGGAGCCTACCGAATACGGCGATGGCGTTCGCACGTTACCGTTAGAGCGTCTCGTGCGTATGAAACTCAATTCCTTTCGCCTGAAGGATCGCGTTCACCTACTAGATATGATCGAAGTTGGAATTGTGGACGAAAGTTGGATCTTAAAGTTTCCTGAACCGTTAAACCAAAGGCTAAAGTCACTATTAGAGAACCCAGACCAATAGGCTTTTTCTCCAGTCCCTATAAAGCCGATGGCAGCTCGCTTTCAAAAGAACTCAATCCCCTTTTTCGTCCAAGTGCCCCGACTTGCCAATCGCCCATAGCAAGCGAATCCCCAGCAGCAGGCTCAGCAAGCAACCGCCCAATCCCAGAATCGACATATCCTTCAAACCAAAGATCGATTCGGTCGGGAACAACAGCGGCGGCACTTCCATGCACAGCATCATAGCGGACCCCAAAAACAAGGCACTAGAAAGCATGCCCAGCACCAAGCGATTTACCGACGGACCTAAGCCTCGGTGATCCAGATGCACATCAAATTTGCCGGCCTGGATTTGGTTGAGCAGTTCCAGCGTACGCCGAGGCAGAATGCCCAGCAAGTGCTCGACTTCACTGTAGAAGACGCGCATTTTTTTCAACCGCCGCACCGGTGATAGTCGTCGCAGAATCGCCTTCTTCTGATACGGCTGAATAATCTCCATCAAACTAAACGCAGGACACAGTGTTCTGGCCGTTCCTTCCAACGTCACCAGGACTTTTAACAGCATGCCAATTTGTCCCGGCAGTGCAATGCGGTGACGATAGATAATGTCGGTCATTTCGGCCAATGCGTCTCCCATACTGAAGCGATCTAGCGGTTGCGAACCATAGTGCTCTACGAATTCGGTCACTTCGGTTCGCAACAGTCGTTCGTCCAATTCGGGCGGAACGTCTCCGATTCGCAAGACCATGCTGCACAACAGCGCCGAATCTCCGTTGACCACCGCCACTAGCAAGTCTTCAATGTCTTCTCGCAGCTGTTCGTCAATTCGGCCCACCATGCCAAAATCCAACAGGCCAATCTTGTTGCCAGGGAAGACGACGATATTGCCGGGATGAGGATCGGCATGAAAGAAACCATCGCCAAAAATCATATCCAGATACGCTTCCGCTCCGCGACGAGCAATCAGTTCTGGATCGGCACCCATTTCCTGAAGCGCCGCCACGTCCGAAACTTTGACACCCTTGAGATATTCCATGGTGACAATCCGAGGCGTACAGAGTTCGGAAAAGGGCTGTGGAATACGGACGTACGGACTGTTTTGAAAACGAGCAGCAAATTGCTGAAGGTTGCGTTCTTCTCGGCCAAAATCCAATTCACGACGCAGCGTGCGCTGAAAGTCAGCCAGCGTTTGGACTGGTCGATACGGAGCGAATTCGGGAACCATTTCAAACAGCTGCGCCAATCCCGACATGACATCCAAGTCTCGATGCACCGTCTTCTGGATGTTGGCATGCTGGACTTTCAGCACCACTTCTTCGCCCGAATGCATGACCGCACAATGAACTTGCCCAATCGACGCCGAAGCCAAAGGTTGGTCATCAAATTCGCGGAATAGATCCTCGACCGGCTGACCGAGTTCATCCTGAATCATTTGGCGAACCACGCTGGCCGCATCGGCTGGTGTTTGGTCTTGCAAGGTTCGCAACTCGTTGGCCAAGGCATTGCCCACTAGATCCGGACGAGTGCTTAGGATCTGGCCGAGCTTGACGAAGGTAGGTCCCAGTTCAATCAGCGCGAGGCGAATCCGAGTTTCACGAGTGTGCCGGGCCAGCGCTTCGCCATCGCGGTTTTTCAGCAACCCCTTGGCAAAATCCAAGTTCAGCCGACTAATACCGTCCGCCAACCCGTATTTGCTAAGCACCGAAAGAATCTCGGTAATGCGATTGAGATTCCGGTAAATCTGAGGAATGGAGCTGATCTTCATCTAGCACGACCTGACCGCGAAACACAAGAGACTTCGAATAATCCTAACTCGTGCCGCCCCTGCGGCAGACCGCTTGACTTTGGACTTCCAGCAGAACACACCAATTCTTTTCCGGTGACATCACCATACCCATACAACAATTGTGTTTCATTATATTGACAAATCAGCACTAACCGGCACGAATCGATTGACCGAAAAAGTCAGGACAATTATTCTCAACAATACGTATTTTTAGCGGGGACCGTTCTGCGCGGGTGCCCGAGGCGAATTTCTTTGCGAGGAGGATCTTCTAGATGAAACGAACAAGTTTCCTTGTTCTGCTGGCAGTGCTTTGCCCAGCGACACTTTGGGCGGCCGAAAACGGCGCCAGTATTGGCTTGAATTTTGCTTCCGAAGAACCCAATGGTGCTTTTGAAGCGGTTGTCGATGGACCTGCAGGCGTAGCGGGCTCCCGAAATTGGAACAATTTGGAATTGGCCACCGGCATTGGCGACGACATCATCATGGATGTAAACGGTACGGCGACCGGAACCGGATTGTCCGTGGAATGGATTGCGAATAATACGTGGTCGAGTGATGGACGAGGAAACGAAGACACCAATAATGCCACCGGAAACGATCGAGCACTGATGCTGGGCTACCTGGATACGACGGCCACGTCCATTACGGAAGTGATTCTTGATGGGATCCCCGATGATTTGGCCGGTGGATTTGACGTTTTCCTGTATGTGCAAGGCGGCGTATTGGGCCGAGGCGGCACTTATACCGTTGTTGATGGAGATGGTACTGAATTCGTTCAGAACAATGTGGCAACAACTCCTTTTGACGGCACGTACATCGCTGGAGAAGAAGGTAATTACCTGCTTTTTGAAGGACTGACCGGGAATGAACTGACAATTTATGCGCAGGCTACAACCGAAGCACTTCTCCGAGGTCCATTGAACGCGGTAGAAATTTGTGCGGTTGGCGCTTGCTTACCCAAACCAAGTCCCGTTGCGGGACGCGACAACATTGGCGCGCAACTGGTGGGCGGAGCAGACTTGCAAAACCCAGTACTTGGCCCTCCAGGTGAAGTCACTCCTGGCTTGGCACAAGAATGGTATGCCGTTGGCAATCCAGGCAACAAAGATAACCTAGATGCGGCTTTTGCTGCCAATCAGCCGATTGTTCCTGCCTTCCAGGCTGGCCACGGCACCACTTGGTGGTCTGGCAGTGACGCTCCATTCGCCGATTTGGTCCAATACCCGGACGAAGTTCAACCGACGTTGAACGACTCCAACAATGACAACTATTCGGTTCGCGCTACGGGCGAAATCTTGATCCCGGAATCGGGTACTTATCGCTTTACCGACGGTGTTGACGATTTCACCTACCTGGCCATCGATTCGGACAAAAGCGGTGTTGCTGGTGATAGCCCGGAAGAAATCTTGATCAACGACAACGCTTGGACCAACGTATTCCGCACTGGTAACAACGGTGGACAAGGCCTGGGCGAAGCTGACTTTGACGTGGCAGCCGGTGGCGAATGGTTGGCCATTGAATTCAACATGGCCGAAGGTGGCGGTGGTGACAGTGGAGTGATCTACTGGGATTACAGCACCGAAGACGGTGTAGGCGGAGGCGTTGGCTTCCCAGAAATTCCTGAAGATCCGTTGGACGCCATCGACGCGGAATTCCTTTACATTCCCGATACGCATCTGCGTTCGGCGATTTCGCCGCTGATTAGCGCCGACTTGGTAGCGTCGATTCCCGCATCGGAATTGGGCTGGGAATTTGAAATCAATGCCACGGACGGAACCGCCGATGCGTTTACTCTGGAAAATCCCAATCCGGACACTTACACCACCGTGCTGAACGTGGATGGACAAACGTTCCACTTGAACGTCACCGGTGATCCTTCGCAGGGCGATTCGTTCCAGATCATTGATGTGGATCGAATTGTCGGTACGCCCACCATTGCGACCGCAGGTTGGACATTCAACGCCGGAACCGGATTTATCTCGTTTGGCGCTGGCTTGGTAGGTGACTTTGACGGCAACGGCGCTGTCGAAGTAGCCGACTTGGACGTCATGGTTCTGGGCAACGCGGCTTACGACGTCAATAGTGACGGCAACGCCGACGCGGAAGATTTGCGAGTCATGGTGCAGGATATCATCGGCACTTGGTATGGTGATTCGAACGGTGACGGCGAATTCAGCAGCGGTGACTTTGTTCAAGTCTTTACCGCAGGCAAGTTCGAAACGAATCAACCGGCTACGTGGAGCGAAGGTGACTGGAACCTGGACGGCATCTTCAGCAGTGCTGACTTTGTTGCCGCCTTCACCGACGGTGGTTTCGAATTGGGCCCCAAGGGCGGCGTTAGCGCAGTGCCCGAACCAGCAACTGGCGTTATGGCATTGCTTTGCTTGCCGCTGCTGGGCTTGTTCCGACGTCGTTTCCGCTAAGGATACCACGTAGAAACGTATCCACTGAAAATCAAGAAGGCGTGTTCATGCCGAACACGCCTTTTTTTGTTACCCCTCTTGTTCGGTTGACGGACCAGTTTCTATTCAACTAGATTTGTAGCTTTGTCCGTCTCCCTGCCAATGAAAGAGATGATCCATGCGTAGCTCGATTCGTTCCTGTTTGCCGAGCCTCCTGTTGATCGGCTTGTGCTCGGTTTCCCCGATTTCAGCAGAAGAAGTGGCCACCAAATTCGTTCCCAAAGGGATGACACAGCGTTTGGGTGGATATCGACCTATTCGAGCGGAACTGAATGAAACGGAAGACATCGCCAAGAAGCTGCCGGAAAATCTAGCCGCTCCCAAATTCGGATGGATCCAAGTTAACGATCAGAAGTTTGCGGTTGTTTTGGACGAACCGGAAGACGGCGACGCCACACTCTGGGTGGACGCCAACTCCGACGGCGACCTAACGAATGATCCGCAAATTGAATGGAAACAGGAAGGTGCACGCGGAGTCTATTCGGGCGAAGCAGACTTGGCGCTGAACCCCGAACAGTCCGGCCATATCGGTCTGTATCGATTCGATCCCCATGATGCTCGTCGAGCGGCACTGAAGGATACGCTGCTTTACTATCTGGACTGCGGATACGAATTTTCGCTCAAACTGGACGATCAGGAATTCACCACGGTGGCGTCTTCGCTGGAAGACGCACAGAGCTTACCTATTGATCGTGACGACAACGGTCGCATTAGCCGCAACTACGAAATGGCGGTTATCGGCAAACCTTTTAATTTCACCGGCACCACGTACCTGCTGAAGATCGAAGACCACAAACTGATCATGGAAACGGCAGACGAAGAATTGCCTCAACTGCCAATGCCACCCGATCTGACCATTGGCAAGCCGGCCTTGGAATTCACAGCAGAAACAATGGAAGGAAACCAAGTTCAATTCCCGCAAGACTACGCCGGACGGATTGTCATGCTGGATTTCTGGGCTACCTGGTGTGGACCGTGTATCGGCGAAATCCCGCACATGAAAGAAGCCTACGGCAAATGGCATGACCAAGGTTTTGACATCCTGGGCATTAGCTTTGACCAAGAAGGCCAGGGCGAAAAAGTGACGAAGTTCCTGGAAGACCAAGAACTCACGTGGCCACAGATATTTGAAGGCAAAGGCTGGGACACTTCGTTAGGCCGAATGCATGACGTCAGCGGCATCCCGTTTGTATTACTGGTAGACGGTGACAGCGGCCAAATCCTAGCGACGGCTGGTCAACTGCGTGGCCCCGGTTTGACGGACTACATTGGCGAAACGCTCAAACAGAAACTGGGCGACAAATTTATCGAACCGCAGGACACGGACGATTCGGAAGACGAATCCTTGGACGACTCGAACGAATCGAACGATTCAGAATAGGCGTTCGCGCTGCCTAACATGCCAACGCTTTTCGTCGGGCCTGCGATTTGCGATATCGCGAAACCAAACCGCTTGCTACACTGGCCGGTTTGGTTTCACTCTTCCCTAGCCAAGATGGCTAGAGCAAATCTTTTCGAGCCCCACACATGCGACGCGACGATCTCAGAAATATTGTCATTATTGCCCACGTTGACCACGGAAAAACGTCTCTGGTCGACTGCCTGTTACGCCAAAGTGGTCAGTTTCGTGATTCGGAACTGCAAGGTGAACGCATCCTAGATTCCAATGATTTGGAAAAAGAACGCGGTATCACCATTTTAGCCAAAAATATCGCGATTCCTTACCAAGGCATCAAAATCAACGTCATCGATACGCCTGGCCACGCCGACTTTGGAGGCGAAGTGGAACGCGTCCTTCGCATGGCAGACGGCGCGGTGGTCTTGATTGACGCGGCCGAAGGCCCCATGCCGCAAACTCGATTCGTCTTATCCAAAGCTATGGAATGCGGCCTGAAGCCGATCATTTTGGTCAACAAGATTGACCGGCCCGACGCGCGTTCGCACGAAGTCATTGACGAAACATTAGACTTGCTGATCGACCTGGGCGCCGACGATGACGTAGTTGATTTCCCACATCTGTTTGCATCCGCCAAAGAAGGCTACGCCACTTCCGATCCCAAAGTCCGTACCGAATCGATGCAGCCCTTGCTGGAAATGGTGGTCCAACACATTCCGGGGCCGCAAATCGAAGCGGACGAACCGTTTCAGATGCTGGTGACCACCATCGACTGGTCGGAATATGTTGGCCGAATTGCCGTCGGCAAAATCAAAGCCGGTTCGATTCGCAAAGGCCAAACCGTCGCGCTGCTGCAAGACCACGGCAAGGTCAAACAAACCAAGATTTCCCAAGTCTTTGTGTTCGAAAACTTAGGCCGAGTCGAAGTGGATGCGGCCGAAGCGGGCGACGTCGTCGCACTGGTCGGTCTGGAAAACGTTGAAATCGGCGACACCATCACCCACATCGAACATCAACGCGCGCTGCCTCGGCTACGAGTCGACGAACCAACATTGGAAATGGTGTTCACTATCAACAGTTCTCCCTTCGCTGGTCGAGACGGCAAGTACGTGACCACTCGGCAAGTACGTGACCGCTTGATGAAAGAACTGGAAAAGAATGTCGCTCTACGAGTCGATCCGATTGAAGGACGTGATGCGTATGCCGTTCGAGGCCGAGGCGTGTTGCATTTGTCCGTGCTGATTGAAACCATGCGACGCGAAGGTTACGAACTTTCTGTCAGTAAACCTCGAGTGATTGTCAAAGAAATCGACGGTGCCAAACAAGAGCCGTTCGAAACGTTGGTGGTCGAAGTTCCGTCAGAAAAAGTAGGGCCGGTGATGGAATTGGCCGGCGAACGGCGAGGCGATTTGATTGAAATGAACCCGCGTGGCGAATACACGCAGCTGCGGTTTTCCATCCCAGCCCGAGGCCTGATTGGCTTGAGAACTCGCCTGCTAAACGCCACCCAAGGCACCGCCATCATCAATCACCGCTTTGCAGGTTATCGTGAATTGGACGGCGAGATTCCTCGTCGCGCCAACGGCGTGTTGGTTTCCGCAGTCGGTGGCAAAGCCGTCGCATACGGTTTGGACGGCTTGCAAGATCGCGCCGAGTTATTTGTCGGACCCGGCGCAGAAGTATACGAAGGCATGATTGTCGGCGAAAACGCTCGATCTGGAGACATGGTGGTCAATCCGTGCAAAGAGAAGAAGCTGACCAACATTCGCGCGGCCGGTAGCGATGACAACATTTTGCTCAAGCCACCTCGTGTCCTGTCACTGGAGGCGGCACTCGAATACATCGAAGACGACGAACTGGTAGAAGTCACGCCCAATTCCATTCGCCTGCGAAAAGTCTTGCTAAAGGAATCGGATCGACGCAAAGAAGGTCGAAGACGCGCGTAGGACGAATCAAGGTTTCATGTCGATTTCGCCCCATGAAATTCTGAAGCGGTATTTTGGCTTCGATCAGTTTCGCGCCAACCAAGCGACGATCATTCAGCATGTCTTGGAACAGAATCACGCGTTGGTGATCATGCCCACTGGCATGGGAAAATCATTGTGTTACCAGATTCCGGCATTATGCCTGGCACAGCAATTTGCCAGTCAGGCGTCCAAGCCGCTGTCGCTGGTCTTGTCGCCACTGATTGCGTTGATGAAGGATCAAGTGGATGCGTTGCAGGCCAAAGGCGTGGATGCCACGTTCATCAATTCGTCATTGACAAAGTCGGACCGAGAAGCTCGGTATCAGTCGATCGCAGCCGGCGAACATACGTTGCTGTATGTGACGCCTGAACGATTTCGCAAACCAGATTTTTTGGAAGTTTTAGCCAAGCGAACCGTACCGTTGCTGGCAGTCGATGAAGCTCATTGCGTTAGCGAATGGGGCCACGACTTTCGCCCCGATTACACTCGTTTACGCGAATTCCGCCAGCTATTAGGCAATCCCACAACCATCGCCCTGACCGCTACCGCCACGCCGGAAGTTCAAGACGACATCATTACGCAGTTGGGACTACAAGACGACCAAGTCCGACGATTTCACGCGGGGATCGAACGACCGAATCTTTCGCTGGATGTGATTCCAGTCTGGGATGACGCCGAAAAGCTGGAACAGATTCTTCGCATTCGGCGCGAATGGCCCGGCAGCGGCATTGTCTACTTCACTTTGATCAAGACACTGGTGCGGTTCAGTGACCTGCTTCGCGACGAACGCATTCCTCACTTGGTGTACCACGGCGATCTGGAGCGAAAAGAGCGACGTCGCGTTCAAGAACAGTTCATGAATCATGCGGACCGAACTGTATTGGCGACCAATGCGTTTGGCATGGGAATTGACAAAGAAGACATTCGCTATGTGACGCATGCCGATATCCCTGGTTCAATGGAATCGTATTATCAGGAAATTGGTCGAGCGGGCCGAGACGGTTTGCCGTCGCGTTGCACCTTGCTTTACAACGAAGCCGATTTGGCAACGCAAATGGAATTCATGGCGTGGAGCAATCCCGATCATGAATTCTACCAACGCGTCTACGATCTATTGGTGCATGAAGCAGAACGCGTTGCTGCATTTGGAATGGAATGGATGCAGGAAAAGCTGCTGGCCAAGAACAAATTCGATCATCGTCTGGAGACCGTGCTGGCAATGCTGGATCGTCACGGCGTGATTGACAAGGATTCGTCACAGCCGTTTCAAGTTCTGGCTCCCCTGCCCCCTGCCCTGGCGGACGGCGAACTCAGGAAAGCGAAACTTCGTCGAGACCAACAGAAACTATTGAGCCTTGTCCAATACACCAAGCACGAAGGCGATCGCAAGGCCTACATTCACCGCTATTTTGGTATCGACGACGACGCGCCATTGGAATAGCAATTTGAGCGAAACGGGTACTTTGAAACGAGTGCGTTCCGTCGATCTCGCAAATTAAACGCCGCGTATTGCGTTTCTGTAACCACGACGTACGAGATCATCGAAGTCGACAGTATTCAGCGCGCAGGCGATGCCTTTGACGGCCCGCGAGACCAAATCCCGATCCGCTTTCAATCTTAGATGCCTTAAATGCATGTTCCTTTGATCTTGATCCGACAGCTGACGATGAGAAACGCGACGAACCCCTTTCTTGGCTTTTCAGAAAAAACATGCCCTTTTGGGAAAATGTTTTTGACACACAGAAACGTCTGCTAAAACCTGGATCACAAGCGATTCACGTTCTTACGAGTGTTCGCATGCTTACGAATGTAGTACCTCGCCTGTGACATCGGAGCCGACGTTCGGGCGAGCCACCTGTTCTGTAATCAGCAAAGGACTATGATGAGAGTGTTGCGATACGAGCGACAAGGATTGACAAGATCCATGATAGTGATCGCGCGGAGCAAGGCGTCGAAGTCGTAGTGATGTAACGAACGAGGAGAGGACAGTTGGGGCCTGCATCGAAAGGCCTGAAGTCGCTGCAAGACCTTGGCGTAGACGGGGAAATCGTCGTCCGACAACGGATCTACTGACGCTTCTATACAGATTGCGAAGGACGCCGGCGGCTCGAGTCGTCCATTGTCCAACGTGGATATGGAGCCGCGATTCAATACGGAGTCGAGAAATCATGTGGTAGAGCTATCATAATGGGTGACGCCGATGATAGTTACGCCTTCGATGATCTAGAACTGTTTATCACTGCCATGGGAGCAGGCGACTATGACATGGTTGTGGGGGAACCGATTCATGGGTGGCATCGAGTCAGGTGCCATGCCTTGAAGAATATAGATACATAGGCAATCCAGTTTTAAGCGGGATTCTGCGTCTTCTTTACGGCGGAAATGTGCGTGATGCACATTGTGGGCTCGGGATCTTTACCGAGGCCTACGACAAGATATCGCCTGATTGCCCTTTCTGGCATGGGGTTCAGTGAATTAGTCAGTGAAGAACACGCGGACTGAACAACGAGTTCAATTCTCAAACCGGACGGACGCGACACCGCCCCACACTTTATCCATGGCGTGATGGGATCGAGCCTTGCAGTTTTGTTCTCGTTTCGCCCAAGTGTCACGTATCTAGCTTTTGCACGTTCGCTTTGGCCTTGCCGTTGTCCGGTTACAGGGCGGGCACGCTTACTGTAGTGTGGCGGTTGCAACCGCCGTTCTCTTCTTTCTTCTTGGGACGGTTAATTACTTGGCGGCTGTGTTTGCCATTCGGAAGACTGGGCCAATCTGGATCGCTTGAGCGGATCCTTTGTAATGCAGCGTCACAGTTATCGGCCGTTGTCGTAGCAATGGCCGGCTTCCTGTCTGGACGATTGTCTACCTGCAAGGGCATGCAGGGTTTCCACTATTTATGCTCGGCGCTTGTTGCTGCGGGTCGCCGGACTTGGGTGTCGTTGCAAGCAATTGCCGCGCGTCCTGTGCGGACTTAACCTTCAACCAAGGGGACAGAGTTTTCAAATGGACACCATGGAATGTGTGAGCTGCGGGTTCGCTGTTTGTAGCTGATCGATCTCGCCGAAGCTAGACGGTGTGGCAGGTGTTGCTGGCGTGAGTTGGCTAGAAATGCTGCAAGTCTGTCGTCGTCCAAAAGACTTGCGAATTCACTGCCGCGCTTAAGGAGCATTCGTCTTTCGATGGCCGCGGCGCGGGAAGCGAGCATTGCGCTCCTCATTGAGCTCTTGGTCGTCAATTGTTGTTCTAGCCATCTTGGGTGGCTTGCTGCTAAACGCGTTGCAATCTTCTCGTGAAGCGGCACGCCGTATATCCTGCATAAACAACGTGCGGCAAATTGGTGTTGCTGCACTGCTTCACGAGAGTAACCAACAATTTCTGCCGTCCGGCGGATGGGGATATCGAAATATTGGCGAGCCAGAGTTGGGCTTTGGCAAGTCGCAGTCCGGTGGATGGGTATTCAGCATCCTCCCCTACATGGAAGAGTTGACCTGTTTCGTCTTGGAGCTGGCATGTCCGGGCAGTCGCGGCTCGATCTGCAAACGCGTCGACTGAAGACACCTGTTGTTGGATTGAATTGTCCTACGCGACGATCACCTGAGGCATTCACGGTTGACTGTAGAAGCTGCCGCGAACCGTACGGTTCGGCTTGGGTGCAGGTCGCGGCGCATCGCATTGACTACGCTGCAAATTGTGGTAATCATGCGTACGAGAAGGATTCCGGAGAACGATATTGGCCATTAGCGTTTGCTGGCTGAGACCGGCAAGAACTTATCGCTGACTCGCCGGGCGGTGGCCGATCTAGAATCTGGACTCAAATCTGGCGTGTGTTTCCTTCGAAGCGAGGTCCGTCTGGCGCAGATCAAGGACGGTACGTCCAAGACAATTCTTGTCGGCGAAAAGCATGTGGCGGCGAAACAATACAGGAGTGGTAAAGATTGGTCGGACAACGAAAGCATGTTTGCTGGGTTCGATAACGATGTCATCCGGTCGACGCACCGAAAGTGGGCTCCACGGCGCGATGGCGAGACGCAGTCTGTAGGCAGTTTCGGCAGTGCACATCCGGCAACATTTCAGAGTTGCATTTTGCGATGGCAGTGTCCACTCTGTTGCCTACGACATTGATGCTCGTGTTTTTGAGTCGATAGGCGACAGGGCCGGTGCAAGATAAAACAAATGAAATCTAATCGCGAAATGAGGTCGAATATGGATGGACGGATTTTGAGATGCGTTTCGTTGTGTGGCATTGCTGTAGTCTTGGCGGGCTCGCTACCGGTTCGTGGGGACTTAACTACTGATTCCGCAGTGTCCGCGATTATTGAGAATTTCTCGGCGATTGCGACACTTGATGCAGAATATGCCCAGGAAAATAAATGGTTCTAAGCATAAATGCCGGTTTGCTCGTGAATTGGACAAGTGGCATTATCGCGAATCGAAGCCGTGGATGGCAACCTGCGGGAAGCTGGATAACGTGTGCAGACAGTGAGGCAGTCTTCGCCTACACTGTTGAGCATACACCTGAGCCCGATCAATGGACAACCGTTCAGATTCACGATTACACGACTCCGCAGGTCATTACTCCAGAGTTGCTGACCGGAGGCTACATTCCAACTCTCAGTGGCTCTTTAGCGGACATGATTGTCGAACCGGAAGTCGAAGTCACGGAAAGTTCTTCGACGAAAACCGAAGTTCTAATTTCAAACCTTAGAGAGCGACCCTCCCGACTGCTAGTAAGGGCTCGCTACGACCTACGCGTTGTGCGCTGATGGCGAACGAGGCAATGCGGTTCGGCTCGGATATGTTCATAGTCGACCGGAAACTGGCGGAACCGAGGGATGGCGGTACCACATGAAAGTTGCAGAATTCGCTAGTGTTCAAGATGGTTCATCAGAGAACACGTTTTGGTTTCCAGTCGATGGCACCGTGCAGCATGGTGCGGCCAGGAACGGCGAGCAGCCGTCAATCCAAAGGATCGAGATCAGATACGATTCTTGTTAACACGGTATAGATCAGGCACTTTTCGATCCAAATATTCCTGACGGCACTCAGGTTGGCGATGCAACAAGCGTAAACAGTAGAGAAAATAGGAGTAAAGGTGCTGACCCAGGAGTGGACAGGCTGATCGACGAACTAACAACCGCATCAGCGAGGATACACGTAGCGAGAAACGTCGGGTCTTCATTGCGATCGCCTGCGTTATAGTGATTCCTGGACTAATATTCGCATTCTTTTCATTCGTCGCAAAAGGTAAATGTGACTCACGCTCGTTAAGAAGGACTATTGCTATGACTTTTTTTGTTTCATGCGGCTTGTGGGACCCAGCGGGGCCACCCGCATATTAGCCTGGATGTTTTGGCTGAACAAGAAGACAGCGCACTTGAATTGCCGGTCGATCGATGGATCTGATTCGGCAGGGAAGCTTTATCGGGAGCACTTGCTGGTACTGAAGGTCAGCCAGGGCGCAAACATAGTGCCGACCGTGAAATGCCCGGTTCGAAAGCGGTCAATGACAGCCTGGTGTCAACGAGAGGCCAGTATCGGCGCAGCAGAAACCAATTTGCCGTTGCTAGTCAATCGAAAGTGTAAGCCAGAGCCGCTGTTGGTCAGGCGTCTTCGGCCAGCATCATGTTCGCGCCGGGTGCGTGCATGTAACCAATGCAACGGCGAGCTGCTTCGTCCGCGAGACTTGATGCGCTGCCGGCCGCTCGCTTGAAGAGTTTGCCGAACTTCTGCTCCAAATCGCACCTGCAAGACGTATCCAGGCCGATGCTGGATTCCCTCCTGCTCTTGATTTCCCGTAGCATGGGCCCATGCTACTCCGCATTGCCTTTATTCTACCCGGTCGCTTTTTCTAGCATTCATTCGCCCAATTGAAGAATTCCAGAAGCACTAACTCGTGTCGCGATCCAATGACATGTGTCGAATGACCAATCTCGAATGATCAATCTCGTCGACTGCGAGCCGAACATCAATTGCGTTCCAACGACAAACGTTGTCTTGCGGTGCGGCATTCGCATCAGGTGCAAGTGTGACGATCGAAAGCATAAAAAAATCGACCGCAGTCGTTGACGGCGGTCGATGCAGTTGATGTCGCGAACAGTGGAAAACGAAAAGCATTCAGTCAGTTGGCAAATGCCATCCAGTTGGGATTGACCACGGCTTCGGCTTCCATCAGTCGCACAATTTCGTTCGCAATGTCTTCACTCAATTCCAAATGCGTACTGAATCCAACGCAAGATGCATTGATTTCGCCCAAGACGTATTTATCAACGTTTCTGGATCGGTGTCCAAGATAAAGTCAATTGTCCAAATCAACGGTAGGTCGTAGTTGCCCAGCCGACGCTGGATGACAGGCACGCTCTTGTTGACAATGCTGACCAATTCCGGCCACTTGTCGGGTGTTTCATAGGTGTATTTGGCACCCGAAAAAAGTGTTGCCGAAAACGCGTCTGGCGCATCAGCCGGTTTCTTGTGAACGATATTCACGACCGAATTGCGAAGCATGAAAACGCGAATTTCACCTTCTTTGATGCGTTCCAGAAACGGCATATCCAAGATCATGCCGCCTTCGCCATCCAGATACTTGACGCAGAAGTCGATGAATTCGCCCAGCGGCATCGTCTCGACATGGTTGTCCTTCGCTTCGGTACACTTGACCATCTGATCCAGCGAAACAGGTCCATTGGGGTTCGCATCCAACACCTCGACTCGCCAAATTCCTTCGCCCGTAGAACCTCGATTCTGCTTGGCCACTCGCACCCCGTTGGCCAGGCTGGCGGGGAATTCTGCTTTGAAGGTTTCAAAGTCGTAATAACACTTGACGTCTTCCGGAACAATTTCGGTGCCCTTCAGTTTTTCCACCGCGTTCTTGGCCCCGTAGTTAATCATCGCATCGGGATGCGGCAGCCCGATAACGCCGTGCTTCACCAGCTCGCGCAGCATTTGAAAATAACCAACTTCGCTGGGCAGATTTCCCGGATTGACGCGACTAATGTACGCACCAGCCTTGGCACACGTATAGCGATAGATTTCGCCACGATCTTCATCGCGGTAAAAAATAATTTCGGACGTCCAGCCTTTTTGCGTCAACGAATCTATGATCGGCTTGGAATCGGGTCGATAACCATATTCGCCTTTGTCCGTGCCACCTCGAGCCTCAAAAATCACAACATGCGTCTTCACATTTTCCTCCCAACAAGAGTCCAAGCGGTTAACAATTTGCCGTGACGTCATGAATCGCAAATTGCGAACCATTCAGGCTCAATTATCAGAACAGAATTGCTGGGGCGGAAAGACAAGTGCTATCGAAATAAACACGTGCGGCGTATCAAACATGTCTGTGCTGTGTGGCGCGACACGCCGCCCGAATTCGCGCGCCGAACAAGGCGTACGTGTTATTCGAATCGAACCTATTGGTCGGTTTCCAGCGATCGTATCACTTTCAGCAAGATCCCCATCGCGGGCTGGGCCATACCACCGTGATCGAAGCCATCAAGTTCGTACAGGCGAGTGTCCTGATGGCCGGCTACCTTCATCATGCGCCACAAGTACGCGTTTTCTTCGTATCGTCCCAGCATCTCTAATTCTCGATCACCCGTGATCAGATGCAACTGAGGCGCATCGGGGCGCACATGAAACAGCGGCGCCATGGAATCGATAATCGGCTGCTTGCCGTCAATGCCTGTTTCGGCACGAACTGTGAAATGAGTGATCGTATGGCCGCTGAACGGAACCAATGCGGCAATAGCGTCGGCGTCCACATCGTGGGCCGCCAAATATTTCTTGTCCAAGCCAATCATGCTGGTCAAATACCCACCAGCCGAATGACCACTGACCACAATCCGCTTGGCGTCACCTCCATATTTTTCAATATTCTGAAACGTCCACGCTACGGCCGCCGCCGCGTCTTCAACATACACGGGCGATTTCACTTTGGGGCTCAAGCGGTAATTCACCGCCACCACGCCAATCCCCTGCCCTTTCAATTCGCTGGGAACCGATCGATTTCCCGACGTCAATCCTCCGCCATGAAACCACACCACTGTCGTAAACGACGGCCGATTCGTCGGACGATAGAGATCTAATCGACATCGTTCGGACACATATCTGTCACTGCCAGCAAGCTTGTCGTCCATTCGATACGCGATATCCAGAATCGTATCGTATTGAGTCTCACCCCAAACTCGCTCGGCCAGAAGCAACCCAACGACAACGCTCGCAACAAATCCAAGAAGACGCACTCCCCTGCCCTCGCTCTCAAATCAGAATAAATCAACAAACACCAGTCGACATCGTAGCCGACAGAGACTTCCGTTCCAACATACGGATCTTGTTTTGTGGTACGCTACAGGGAGTTTACCATCCGTTCACCTTTCTAGATTTCAATGGCAACATGCAGCTGACCATCCAACACATAATTAGCATCGTAACGTGGCTTGTCGTTTCCTTGTCCATTTCGGTAAACGTGTTCGCTCAGAATTCGCTGGAGAGTGCACACCCAACTCATCTGGCGACACCGGAATTAATCCTGAAACCGCTCTATTCGACTGATCGCTTTCCGAATGTAGCTGTGGCCAAGGACGGGACGGTATTGGCGTTCTGGAATGGCGTCCAAGTTCGACGAAGTACAGACGGCGGAGTGACGTGGAGCGAACCGATTTCCGTTGGGTCGGGATTCATGGGTGGTGGTGTGATTGTGGACGAATCATCCGGAGACATATTGGCATTTGTCGAATCTCACCATCCGCCGGCTGAAGTCACGCTGTACCGTAGCACAGACCACGGCCAGACATGGTCACAACAAACTACGGAAATTCGCCCTAACAGCTTGGGACACGTGCCATCAATGCACATGAACGATCATGGCATCACGCTTCGTCACGGCAAATATGCAGGCCGGTTGATTCGAGCCACTCGTTGGTACGCCGGTAAGAACGATCGCAGTAAATGGTCCGAACACTACACCAACGCTATGTTCAGCGACGACGGCGGTCAGACGTGGCAAGCCAGCGAACCGTTTCCGGCGTTCGGGACAGGTGAAGCGGCCATTGCCGAATTGTCTGACGGACGTCTCTACTATAACTCTCGACGTCATTGGGCTCCGGAAGGAGAAAACCCGCTGCGTCGCTGGAGCGCCATCAGCAACAATGGCGGTCAGACCTGGACCGATTTAAAATTTTGCCAAGTCTTGCCGGACGGCGATCAACATCGGTCCTATGGCCTGATGGGTGGACTAGTGCGACTTCCCGTTCAGGACAAAGACATCTTGATCTACAGTAATATTATCAGTCCAGAGGGCCGCCAGAACGGTCATGTCTGGGCCAGCTTTGATGGCGGCCAGACTTGGCCTATCCAGCGACAAATCTTTGCCGGCAACTTTGCTTATTCGTCACTCGACGCCGGTCGGCCCAACACACCCAGCGAAGGCTGGATCTATCTGCTTTTTGAAGGCGGACCGCAGGGCGGCGGGACCATGGCTAAATTCAATCTGGCTTGGATTCTGGAGGGCGAAAAGACGGGCGATGGCGTGATTCCGGATTGGGCCATTCGCTAACGAAAATACTTCCATCGTAGCGACCGTTTTCAACGCTTGCGATCATGCCAGGGACGTGCGACGTTTCGAGCGATCATGGCACTTCGCCATCGCGACGCGAACCAGCAAATCAGCTATAACCAGCGGTTGCGTTGTCGCGAATGATTTTCGAACTGAATCGAAGGAATGCCAGATGAGTCAAGAAGTCCGAAAGCTGGAACCACAAGCCTTGTGGAATCACTTTGCCGATCTAAACCGAGTGCCTCGCCCGTCCAAGAAAGAACAGCGAGTGATCGAATTCATGCAGCAATTCGGCAACTCGCTGGGCCTGGAAACTTCGGTCGATGACACCGGCAACGTGCTGATTCGCAAGCCAGCTTCCAGTGGCAAGGAAGATCGGACAACCGTGATCCTGCAATCGCATTTAGATATGGTGCACCAGAAAAATGCCGACACGCTGTTCGACTTTGAATCGCAAGGCATTCAAATGAGCGTCGCCGGTGATTGGGTCCAGGCGAACGGCACCACGTTGGGCGCGGACAACGGCATCGGCGTGGCCAGTATCATGACGATTCTCGCTTCCACAGAAATTCAACATCCACCGATCGAGGCGTTGTTTACGGTGGACGAAGAGACCGGCATGACCGGCGCGCAAGGCCTACAAGGTGGTCTGTTGAACGGCAAGATTTTGCTGAACTTGGACACCGAAGATGACGACGTGTTGACCATTGGTTGCGCCGGCGGCGTTGATGTCACGGCGTCAGATACGTACGACGCGGAACCGTGGCCGAATGACCATGTGACGTATCAGATTGCCGTCACCGGACTGACTGGCGGACATTCGGGAGTGGATATTCATTTGGGTCGAGCGAATTCGAACAAGCTGATGAACCGGTTGCTGTGGATGGCATCCAAGAAGTTTTCGGTCCGCATTCATTCGATCGACGGCGGTGGACTTCGCAACGCGATTCCTCGCGAATCAAACACCACGATCGCCATTCCGCACAAAAACGAACACGCGTTTTTGACCTGGATCGAGTCGGCAACGGAAACGATTCAGCAAGAATATGCCACCACGGATCCACAATTGCGAATCGCCGCTACCGCCACGGATTCGGCCAGCACCGTCGTTCCGCTGAAGCTGCAGTCGCTTTTGCTAGGTGCCATTTACGCATGCCCGAACGGCATTCACCGCCTATCGCCCGACATCGACGATCTGGTGCAGACTTCCAACAATTTGGCTCGAGTGATCGTGGCGGACGGACGATTCAAGATCGCTTGTTTGGCTCGTAGTTCCGTCGATTCAGAACGAGATGACTTGGCCCGAGCGATCTCGGCGTGCTTGGAGTTGACCGGCGCGCGAGTAGACTCCAGCGGCGCGTATCCTGGCTGGAAACCAGCACCAGAATCCAAGATTGTCCAACGGATGTCGGATTTGTATGAAACGATGTTTGGCGAACCGATTCAGGTTCTAGCGTGCCATGCGGGACTAGAATGTGGTATTCTCGGCACGAATTATCCCGGTCTGGACATGGTATCGTTCGGACCGAATATTCGCGGTGCCCATTCGCCAGACGAAAAAGTACAAATATCATCCGTGCAAAAGTATTGGAAGTTTTTGCTGGAGACACTTCGTACCATTTAACATGCCCTAACTGCGGAGCAGCGCGTAGAAATCGAAGCTCGTTGTTCCCCGTTCGTTCCCGCGCCCAGTAGGTAATTTCGCATGATTCGCCCTAACTTTCTGCTTGTCGTGATACTGTCGCTTCTTGGTTCGCACTGGCTACCGCAGACGTATGCGCAATTAAGTTCTCGAGAATTGTTCGGCGAAAAATTCCCGAACCTCGACAACCAAGCCACGGGTCAATGGTGGGAACGCCCTGACGCCAAACTGAAAGTGGAACGAGACCAAGTCATTGCGTTTGCCGTTTATACGCACGATCGGTCCGTCCTGAAACTCACCGCCCAGCTGTATCCGCTGATGCCGGATGAAGCGAAACAGGTCCGTCTTGAATTTCAACAAGACGGCCAGTGGCAGCCTGCCGCGATCGCCGACGTTCAATATCCTGGGTGGAGCGCTCACTTTCGGATCGAGCCGTGGGACCGTTCGCAAGATGTCAAGTATCGACTCCGGCACGGCGAATCGGCCCTATTCGAAGGCCTGATTCGCCAGGACCCCATCGACAAGGAAACAATTGTCGTCGGTTCGCTCTCCTGCCATTCTTCTCGTACGCCCGGCCCTCGACCTATGATGCTGGAAAACTTGAAGAAGCTGGATCCCGATTTGCTGTTCTTTGCCGGCGACCAATCTTATCACCACACGCAACATACTTTTGGTTGGTTGGAGTTTGGTGTTCAGTTCCGAGATGTCTTGCGAGACCGGCCGGTGATCACCATTCCCGACGATCATGACGTAGGCCAGGCAAATATTTGGGGCGAAAACGGCAAACTGGCGTCGACGGGAGCCGGACCAGACGGCGGCTATTTTTATCCGATTGAATACGTCAACATGGTCCAGCGTTGCCAAACGTGGCACTTGCCCGATCCGTACGACGCCACGCCTATTGAACGAGACATCTCGGTTTATTACACGAACCTTCATCTGGGCGGAATCGATTTTGCGATTCTGGAAGATCGCAAATTCAAGAGCGGCCCTGAAGGCAAGATTCCAAAAATGGGGCCTCGTCCCGATCACATCAACGATCCCAGCTACGATCGCAAATCGATTGATCTACCAGGTCTCAAGTTGCTGGGCGATCGCCAGTTGGCGTTCCTGGAACAGTGGACAACCGACTGGACGGACACACAGATGAAGTGCGTTCTGTCACAAACAGCTTTTTGCGGAGCAGTCCACCTGCATGGCACGCCGGACAACCGTTTATTGGCCGATTTGGATTCGAATGCGTGGCCACAAACCGGGCGTAATCTTGCGCTAACGCAAATTCGCAAGGCTTGGGCGCCACATTTGTGCGGTGACCAACATTTGGCAGTGGTGGTCAAACATGGCATCGAATCCGCTGGCGACGGACCGTTCGGCTTTACCAGTCCGGCAATTGTTAACACGATCTACGGTCGGTGGTGGCACCCAGAGAACGAACAGCCGGGAGCGAATGCCGTGAACGCCTCTCCCCTGCCCTGGACCGGTGACTATTTGGATGGACTCGGCAACCACATTCGCATGTTGGCCTACGCCAATCCGCAGAATCGCCAAGATGAAAGGCAGCGAGCAGACGGGTTCGGGATCGCTCGTTTCCACAAAACCAACCGGACCATCACCTTTGAATGTTGGCCTCGTTTTGCATCCGTCGACGATGGCGATGCGGCTCAGTTCCCAGGTTGGCCGATGACGGTTCGCATGGAAGACAATGATGGTCGAACGCCGGTAGGCTATCTGCCAACACTCCGTTTTCCAGAAGGAATTCACCCGGTAGTCCAAGTCATCCGGCAAGATACGAATGATGTCCTGTACACCATTCGCACTGCCAGTAACGAATTTGATCCACCGGTCTACGCCGATGTGCCGCATGCGATTCGCATTGGCCAGGATCAACCGTTGCCCGAATACGCGGCGCAAGACTTGAAGCCCGACGAAAAGGCTGCATCGACCTTGACCTTGGACATTGAATAGACGTTAGGACTCGCCAGTCCGGCAGCTCAAGAGCGGCGAACGTTCTACGTAGCCGCTTCCATATCAGTGGGACCGATCACGTCCAGTTGCACCAATTGGCGTCCGTCATATTCGTCTTCGGTCACGGCTGAACACACGTCCAAATGGCCGCACGAATTACAGGCTACTCGCACCACATCCACCGGCGAAACCATGCCTGTTGTCTGAGCGAACTGATACAGCTTTTGAAGATCTTCACACATAGACGTTCCCTTTGGGTCGAAGCGTCGAATTCGAATTGAAATGTAACTTGCAATTAGCGCGCCAGACGCCGATTTCGCCGCGAAAACGATCAAAAACGTGCGAACAAGGGCCAGTCCTGCAATTCTACCGTGCAGATTCGCACGCTCGACGGTTCGGCTCCAAGGGCCAGCAGCAATTTAGCTACCAAAAGGTCAACATCGTCACTGGCAGCTATTTCGCTGCAAAAACTTGCTGTCCCGGCCACCTCGATCGCTTGCTTCCTACCACAATTTAGCTGGAAGTATTTTGGAAAACGGCGGTGATACGCGGTCTGCTTGATTCGTGATGAGAACCGAATTACAACCACGGCTGGCTGAAACGTGTCGGTTGATTTCGACAAGTCGCAATTCAGCAAGAAGCCGTCTGGTTCCCAGTTACTGCCTTTTTTGTCTCTCCGAGGTCTCGCGTTTATGACACACATTCCACAATCATGGATCACTCGCCGTACGTTCTTGTCCACCGTCACGGCGACCACCGCCGGCATGGCGGCCGCCAACTGCTTGCCTGGTAATCGAGCGGTTTGTTGGGCAGCCGGTTCAGGCCACGCATTGAAACTGGGGATTCAGCTTTATTCGCTGCGAGGATATTCGGTGGATGAAGCGTTGCAACATGCCAAAGATCTTGGGTTCGCGCAGGTTGAATTTTATAGCGGCATGCTGGCTTTAGATTCTTCGGCCGAACAAATTGCCGCCATGCGAAAGAAAGTTGCGGATTTAGGCATGACCATTTCGGCGCATGGCGTGAATCATCTTGGTGCGGATGCCGCCGCCAATCGCAAGACGTTTGAGTTTGCCAAAACACTGGGCATTCCCACCATCACGGCCGATCCTGATCCGGATTCGTTCGACAACCTGGACGAATTAGTCAAGGAGTTTGATATCCGAGTGGCCATTCACAATCATGGACCGAACCATCGTTACAACAAGGCGATTGATGTCCTTCACGCCATCGAAGGACACGATGAACGCATCGGAGCTTGTGCGGACTTGGGTCACTTCATTCGATCGGGCCAACGTCCTACCGAAGTCATTCGCCTGCTGAAAGGACGCCTGTATGGAATTCACCTGAAAGATTTTGAAGAGATGAAGGATCGAACCAAAGGCGTCATCTTGGGCAAAGGTCACTTGGATGTGAAGGCAGTTTTTGACGCGCTTGTGGCCGTAGATTTCCCGGCGAATGGAGCTCTTTCCTTGGAGTACGAAGAAAACCCTCAGGACCCCATTGCGGAAATCCGGGAATGCGTGGCCGTGGCCAAACAAGCCTTGGGCCAATTGAAATAATGCCTCGCTTCAAAGCGTTGGTGTCGTAACGACAAGATTACAGACGGCGGATATGGAAGCCGCCGTCGACGTTGATTCGCTGGCCGGTGCAAAAGGGGAGCGAACCCGACACAATCGTTTCGACGGTTCGCGCGATGTCCGTCGGTTCGCCCCAACGACGAATGGGCGTCAAACCATCGGCGATCAGCTGGTCATATTTCTGCTTGACCGGCGCTGTCATGTCACTGGCAATCACGCCCGGACAAACTTCAAACACGCGAATGTGGTCATCGGCCAAGCGTTCGGCGAAGAGACGAGTCATCATTTCCATGCCCGCTTTGGCAATGCAATAGTCTGCTCGATTACTGGACGCCGCGTAAGCAGAAATGGATGAAATGTTGACAATGTAGTGATGTCGATCCGTAATCCGCGCCTGACGCATCATCTGGTTGGCCGCCAGCTGCGAAAGAAAGAACGCTCCTTTCAGATTGGTGTCAAACACCGCGTCCCAGCTGGCTTCGGTCGCCTCCAGCAAATCCTTTCGACCAACGGACGTGATCCCGGCATTGTTGACTAAGACGTCAATTCGATTCCAGGATTGGATTGCGGCGTTGATCAAAGCGTCGCGACCTTGGTTCGAACCGACGTTGGCTTGGACCGGTATCGCTTCGCCACCCGCGACTTGAATGGCGCTGCAAACCTGTTGCGCGCCGTCCAAGCTAGAAACCGAATTCACCACCGTACGGTACCCGGCGGCCGCGAGATGTTCTGCAATGCTTCGCCCGATGCCTCGAGAAGATCCTGTGACAATGGCGACCGGCTTTTCCACGTTCTGAACTCCTCAATAGATGACAACTTTTCAACATCGGTTGTCGAGCGTCTGGACTGAGCCCAAAGAAAAAGGGTGTCCGTCTTGAGACCGACACCCTTTTTCGTGTTCCCTGAGGTGCCGGAGCGTCTTTTCAGACCGCTCCGGCACCCAGTATTAGCTTCACCGCGAAGCACTCACCAGAGCGGTCGACCCAGTAACCGTATTCCAGCAAGCATCATGCTTCAACCCAGGAGGGAGGGTAGCGTCGAAAGCCCGCACTCACGACGAAATGCGGCAAAGCTCAGATTTCTCCGAAAAATACTCTTTGCGCTTTGGCTGAGGAACTAATACCCGCTGGCCGCGAAACCGCCAATGGCAATCTAAAGAAAAAATCCAAAAAAAGACAAACACAGCCAAATTGCCAGTAGATGCCCAGCAGTGATAGCAGTGCCAATCAGGACTTCGACGAGTTCGAAGAGCGGCTATTGGCACCGGCGTCTAAGCTCAACGAGTCCGCGAACCGAACGAAGACTCGCTTGCATAGGACTGGCGCGAATTGCGTGGCGGACTTGAGATCGTCAGTGACGATGTTGATACGAATCCAAACGCCGCGCTGTAAGAAGCACCGAGCAAATTCGCAGAGCCCAACACTCTGTGAACGCGACCGATGGCTCGCACCGAACAAACGCTCGGCTTGAGAGCCGTCGGTCGATTGTTTTCTTGCTGTCAACTAATCGCCAACTTGAGGCAGTGCCTTGACGTGCGCCGCCACTTGCACACCGTTGATGGTGGCTTCAATTTCATTGTCTAGCATCTTTCAGCCCTTGATGTCATGAACTTGTCTTCTTGTGGAGATATCGCTTTGACGCCGTACTGTCCATTTGGCCCCAAGGCTTTGATGTGGACAATACTGCCGTTGCGTTCCACTCCTTTCACGTCCAGCCGTTTTCCGTCTGCAAGTGCTTTGACGTCGTAAACCGTGCCGTCTTCGCCAATGGCCTTGACCGGTGCGAATCGTTCATCACTGACCAGAATCTTGACTGGCAACCGCTGATTGCCTGAAATCACTTTGACGTCCATGACGTGCCGATTACCGTTGGCTTCGATTGCTTTTACGTCATAGACGTTTCCTTCCTTGTCCAAAGTGCTTTGACGTCAATTACGTGTCCGTCTGGATGAAAGGCTTTGATGTGCCAAATGCGTTCTTCCGCGTCGGCGATATTTGCAAACAGACAACTGGTAACCAAGGCGATGGTGATCTGCCGAACAAGCGACATGTGTAGTTCTCCTTTCTTCTACTGCAGTGAATCGAACGGATGGTTCGTTACGTTGGAATGAGGACCTTTAGATCTTGAAGTCTACGTTTCGGTTGAACTCGAGAACAGCGTCTGATTCGAGTCGTTCCGCTTAAACCGATTTTTTCGAACGATCCGCCGTTTACCAGCTGCAACTTCGGGCTCGCAGAAAACGCCAGCACGTTTGAAAGTTGCGGGATTCGCAATTTCTGGCCGAATCCCCGAGCCCGAAGCGTGAGTTTGGAAGTTGCGTTTTTCGGCAGTATTTACTAGCCCGAAGCGTCAGCGAGGGACTTCCGCAGCACTCAATTTTTCCTCACTTACGTGTCGGGCTAGGAAAAATGGTGCGCACGCTTACGTGGCTTACGTGTCGGGCTAGGAAAAAGCGCAGCTTCAAAACGCGTAGGGCAAGAGACCTCGGAAATGTACTGCATTCCCTCACTGACGTTTCGGGCTAGGAAAGAAGGCGCACACGCTTTTGTGTCGGCCTAGCAAAAGCCGTAATTTCAAAATCAAGCTCGCTGGGTGCGGCCTGCAAAAAAGTGATTGACAACCGTTCGCCGATTTTGCTATGTTCAGTGTACTACTTCACCAGCACAGTAGGCAGGTAAACATGTTTTTCAAAATCGATCCTGACAACGGAGTGGCAATTTACGACCAGATTGTGCGACAGATCAAATTCGCCGTGGCAGACAAAGCGGTCTTGCCCGGCGAATTGGTACCGTCGGTGCGAGAACTGGCTCGTCAATTAGCCGTCAATCCCAACACGGTCGCTCGTGCGTATCGGCAACTCCAAGATGACAAGATCTTGTCATCGGTCCGAGGAACCGGACTGCAGGTGACGGCGGGAGCACACAGCAAATGCACGAACGCTCGTCAGCAAATCGTGCGCAATCGTTTGAAAGAAGTTCTGAACGAAGCCGCCGGCAGTGGTTTGACCCAGTCCGAAGTGCGTGAACTGATTGAAACCGCAATTTCCGCTATCAAATGGGAGGCGTCACATGAAGATTGATTCGCCAATTCAGTTTCAAAACGTCTGCAAGCGTTTTCGCGATACGTTCGCACTAGACAACGTTTCACTGGAAGTCACACCTGGCCAAGTCTTTGCGTTGCTGGGCGAAAACGGTGCCGGCAAAACCACGTCTATCAAAATCATGATGGGCATGCTGGACGCCGATTCCGGAAAGTCACGCATTCTGGGCATGGACAGTCATCGCGAGCATTTGGCTATTCGTCAACAAGTGGGTTACGTTTCGGACCAGCCCAGTCTTTACGATTGGATGACGGTGGAACGCATTGGCTGGTTCGCATCCGGCTTTTATCCGAATGGTTTTAAGGACGAATTCGATCGTTTGGTTGGGCAGTATGGCCTGGATCCAAAAAAGAAGATCAAATCGCTGTCAAAAGGAATGCGAGCGAAAGTGGCTTTGTCACTGGCGTTGGCGCATCAGCCTTCGCTGTTGATTTTGGACGAACCAACGTCCGGCTTGGATACGTTGGTGCGGCGAGATTTCCTGGAGAGCATGGTCGATATTGCGGCCGAAGGGCGAACCGTGTTTCTGTCTAGTCATCAGATTCCGGAAGTGGAACGCGTGGCCGATACGATTGCCATCATCTCCAAGGGCAAGCTGCTGGTGGTCGAATCGATGGACCGACTGAAAAGGACCACTTCGCAAGTAATTATCACCACGTCCGGCGAATTGCCTCGGCTGGCATTGCCCGACATCATCCATCAAGAAAAACAAGGTCGGCAAATTCGATGCGTCGTGCGCCACGATGACGATTTAGACCTTTCGTCCATTGCAGATAACCCCTTGGTACAAGGCCTCGAGGTGCTTCGCCCCAGCTTAGAGGAAATTTACGTCGCCTACATGCGTTCGACGGGTTCGCCGGCATCCAGCGCAAATACAAACGCAGTTTCAGACGCTAAGGAGATCAACTCATGAATACCAAAGCGTTTCGGCACATGCTATGGAAAGAGATAATGGAATTGGCGCCGGCGGGCGTCGCCATGGTACTTGGCATCCTACTGTTCCAGTGGCTGTATTGCCATTTGGCAATGCGAAAAGTTTTGATCGGAAGCGATGATCAACTTCTGGTAACGGGCCTGGTCTTCGGTTTGGTGTTTTGCATTGCTGCTGGTGGATCGATATTCAATCGAGAAACCGATCGCAAGACGCTGGGATTCTTACAGAGTTTGCCGCTACGACCTGCGGTATTGTACTTTGGCAAAGTTCTTTCGCTTATCAGCTGGGTGCTGATTCTGGTTGCCTTCACAGTAATCGGCACTTGGCTGATGGCGAAGGTTTATACTGCAACAGTTGTTATCCCGAAACCGTTTCCACAGCCGACGGGCGGCATTGTCCTGTTTTCAATTGCCGCAGCGATTGTCTGGGGTGTTACGTTTTCGCTTCGAATCAAAAACGCCTACGCCAGTATCGCTCTGGCAACGGTCACGCTGATCGCTACTGTTATTGCTCTGGCGGTCAGCCTGCAAAGCTACAACCAGATTTGGACGTGCATTGCTGCGGCGATTCCAATTGTCATGCTTTGCTTTCATCCTCGCCTGGTAGCACATCAGCTGTTCCAAAGCGATGAACCGTTTACGTTTTTGCCTCGCCGCATTGAACGGACTCACCGCCAACCGCAGCGATCAATGAACCTCATTTGGCAGCAAATTCATTATTACAAATGGGTTACTTTGGCGGCGTTGCCGTTTGCCCTGCTTGCAGGTACGGTTACTCGTGGCGAGATAAACAGCGTAGAGCAACTGGCGGCTTCACTATTCTTGCTCGGCGCCATGGCCATTGGCATTGGGTCGCAAGTCTTTGCGGTGGATCAGAGGAAGGACGGTTATCGTTTTCTTCGAGATCACGGCGTGCCACCTCGATGCCTGTGGTGGAACCGCATGTGGATCGCGACGGCAGTATTTGTGGTGTTAGCCTTGTTGCCGCCGGTGGTTGTCACGGTTAACCATTTAGTAGATCTTAGCTACATACCCCGCAGTTTCATGCCAGTGATCGTTTTGACGTTGGTGTGTCCCATTATTCTGTGTTTTGCTATCGGTCAGTTCTTTAGCTTGCACTTGTCCAGCCCAGTCTTAAATCTGTTCATGTGCGTGGCGGTTTCCGTGCCGTTGGTGATTTGGGGATCTGTCACGGCCATGCTTAACGTCCCTTTTCTCATCACGCTAGTGCCGTTTGTGATTGCGTTTGTACTGGCCACCTGGCTGTTCATTCCAAAGTGGTTAGTCGAAAAAAGGTCGCTACGTTATGCCTGGCCCTCCATTGCATTGCCGTTGCTGGCGGCGGTCACTTCGTATGTGGGCGCGTCGGCCTATCGAGTGTACGAAATTCCGGCAGTGGATTTGGTTCGCCCTGCAGATGTGAAAGATCCGGCGGTTCTGCCAGACGGTTACAGCGAACAGAACGCTCGTTGGACGGAACGAATGGACCAGGAAGCCCGAGGCAACGTCACCGCGTTCACGGACGCTTGGCTGCCCGACAATGCAGAACCGCCTTATGTGCGAGTTGAGACTCTGCCTCCGAATAAACTGACAACGTTGGAACCATTGCTGTTAGAAGTGACGTCGAATACAGACCGATTACAATTCGAACCGCCGGTGCACGCTTCGTACGAAGACACCAGTGGTAAGTACCTCGGACAATTCCTATTGGATTCTGCATTGCCGGGAATCGGAACAACGAATCGATGAAGCGTGGAATATCTACGTGCATCTGTTCGAACTAGTTGATGCCATGCGAGATCGCGCCACTGCGTCGCGATTGTGGCAAGCGGGGCAGGTCGAAACGAACACACTTTCGGAACTGCAGATTTGGGCCATGCAGGCCAATTCATTTCAACTAGAGACCGCGATCGAATTTCTCAAGAAACGCGCAACGCAACAAGTGAATTATGGCCAGTTTGTTTTCGACCAGCATTTTGCCAATCAAAAGCGAATCAAAGATCCGGCAATGCCACGCGTTGCACATACTATTCTCATGTCAATCGGAACAGATGGCATCTTCCTGTTCGAACAACGGCGACTTGAACGGCTAGTCAGACAGATGACGTGTTTTGACTCATATCATTTAAGAATACGTGGGAACACGCCTCCATGTGCCTCGGAGCTTCAGGCATGGCTTAGGACGTCCCCAATTAGCGTTTCACCGCCGAGTCATCTACCTGATCCAAGAAGGCACACGGGAAATTTGATGGCCGCCGCCATCCATATGCGAATACTCCATCAGTACCTCGACGCACCCCACGTCGCTATCCCGCAACAATTCGACGTTACAGAGTTCAAAGACCTTGGCGTTGCGTGCTGTAGGATTCAATGGCAGCGACGCTCGTTGCAAAACTACGACGGACCAGAAAATTGGCCCTTTGTCGAAATTCGGCTGCCGGAGCAGGAAACCGTCGACGTTGCACCGCTACCTCCCAAAATCAAGATCGAAACGGAAGAAGCAATCGGCGAATTGGACGATGCAGAAGGCATGTTCGGCGAACCACCAGTTTCGTACGATGAAGGCGAATTCGACTTCGGATTCGAACCGGATGAATCAGATTAGCCGATGCGTCTTGTTGCGAATTCCCAAACGAATGGCGTCCAAATGCGTTGGCGCTGGTCGCCGTTCGATGCGAAGGAAACTACGAACAGGCTCATCTGGCGTGCAGTGAAAGTGGAACCATGGCGCGAGAAGAATTGGAACGAGAAGACTTGTTGCGAGAAGCAATAGGCTTGGTCGATCGCATGGAAGTAGCGGTGCCGTGGCTGGACGAGCCGTTGGTGTGGGGATTTCGTCGCAATGGGGCGCCGAGTTTCTTTTTGGGGCAGAACGAAGTCTATCAGTTCACTTCGGACGGAGAATTTCGCCGAGGATATTTGGCAGGGCGTTTGTTGAAAGCCGAAGAAGGACGCATGGTGTTTTTGCATCGTGAACGAACCGACGAAAATACGTTCTTGGTTCGCACGGAAATGGACGATGCAGAACACGCAGCCATCTTGCAGCAAATGGCCGAACAATTATCTCGGATTCAAACGTCCCTGGAACGAACCGATTTCCAGGAAGTAGGCCAAGTGCAATCGCAATCAGAAGACGTCGTTTCAGACATGATTGCCTGGTTGCATAAATTGCCGAAGCCGATTCGCGTTGCGCGGACTCCTCGAGTGAAATGATCTCGCCGACCTGGAACGTCACCAACCAAGACGTATCCAGAATGCAAAAAACGCACGAGCGAATATGACACTCGTGCGTCTTTGATCTCGATTCGCTCTATCGAATACGAATCACGATGGTTCTTGTCAGACCGATCCGATATCGTTCCGTTAGCTCAGCTGTTCGCGAACTTTTTCCAGCAGCTTTCTGGTCAGGATAATGCCTTCCAGTTCGTCCACTTTGCCGCCTTCGTATTCAACGCCAACGTAACCGTGATAGCCCGCGTCCAACACAATTTTCATCATACGCAGGTAATCGGTGTGAATTTCGTTACCGTTTTCATCAAAGTCATGAGATTTGGCGCTGACCGCTTTGGCGAACGGCATCAATTCGATCACGCCTTTGTAGCGGTTGTACATTTCGTCACCGCTAATACGAAAGTTGCCAAAGTCAGGCAGCGTGCCACAATTTGGATGATCTACCTTTTTCATGACCGCTGCCAGCCACGCGCCGTTGCTGGACAGGCCGCCATGGTTTTCTACAATCACGCTGATATCGTGCTTGCCGCCAAACTCGGAAAGTGCTCGCAGCCCATCCGCCGCTCGATGGATTTGATCTTCATAGCTGCCACTGCTTGCCGCGTTCACTCGGATGGCATGGCAGCCGAGTTCTTTGGCGGCTTCCACCCACTTGTAGTGATTTTCGACAGCTTGTTGTCGCTTCTGCAGATTCGCGTCACCTAGCTGGCCTTCGCCATCGCACATGATCAGGACGCTTTTGACGCCCTCCCCTTCGGCTCGCGATTTCATTTCGGCAATATATTTTGCGTCGTTGGCTTTGTCTTTGAAGAACTGATTGACATATTCGACGGCGTGGATGCCACATTCGTTCTTGGCGAATTTAGCGAAGTCCAGGTTGTCCATCTTTTTGGCGAACAGTGCTTTGTGCAGCGACCATTGGGCCAGCGAGATTTCGAACAGCGGTTTATCGTTCTGAGCGAACGCAGACTTCATCATGCCGAACGCTCCGATTCCGGCCGCAGCACCCAAGACAGTTTTGGAAAACGACCGACGATTGAGATGTGGTTTAACTGGTTCTGACATCAAGAATTTTCTCCGGCAAAGGGCGGTTGGGTGAAAGATGAATGCTCAGGAATCCTGGCAACGCCCAGTTTATCGGGTTTCTGGAGTCGTGATCAATAATCGGTTGTGGCACAAGCTGGCTGATTCGGCCGAAAGTTTCCGAACTGCCAACCGCAGAACAAATATGTGTCTGTCCTGACGTTCGCCAATGGGGTGGTTGAAGACCTTGACAGTCAACCATTCGAACCGGCATGTTCGACGTGGCGAAACATTAAGCGGCGCTTGGATATGTAAACACGCCAGCACGCCTTTCGCCGGAATGACGTCAGCTAGCGTGTGATTTACTGGTTTCGCGGCAGATTGGTTTTGCAAATTTTACAGTGCAGGTCGGAATCCCGTTTTTTTTTTGCGGAACTGAAAATGCCGGAAAAACCAGCCTGAAGTGTCAATCATGGCATTTCATAGTAGCGTTTTCGTAGCGTGGTAAATACAATAAAGGCTACTCGTATCAAGTGCGAAACAAATTAGCTTTTCCAGTGGCCTTGCGGGTCGTCTCTTTCCGGAACAGAGATTCCTCCGCTGCCCTCACATTTTTAGTCGACGGAGTTCGTGTTATGACTTCACGCTGTCGCTTCGTAATTTCTTGGTTGGTAGCTGCAACGTTGTGTGCAGCATCGGTTCAGGCGAACGATGCTTCGCCCACAACCGCAAAAGTAAATACTTACCAAGATGCGAACGGAACCCAATTCTTTGCGTTGTCATTGCAACCGCATGGCGCACTTTCACCCGCGATGGCTCGAGACGTCTTGGTGTTGATGGACACATCGGCCAGCCAAGTAGGTGCGTATCGAACCGATGGCACGGACGCGTTGAAATCGATCATGCGTTCTCTTGGTTCGGAAGATCGAATTTGCGTGACCGCCATTGATCTGGATGTGGTTAAACTCACAGACGGATTTGTTTCGGCCAAGAACGCAGTTGGTGCCCTAAAGAAACTGTCGGCTCGCACTCCTTTGGGTTCGACCGATTTAGTACGAGGCATGCAAGTCGCGTCCGAAGTCTTTAGCCGAGACGCACAGGTGGCTCGTCAAGTGGTTTACATTGGTGATGGTGTGAGCCGAGCGGATTTGTTTTCCAGCGAACAGTTTGACGCCATTTCCAACCAGTTGGCTGCACAACGAATCAGCTTTTTCGCCTACGCCATTGGACCAGATCGAGATCTCGGGTTGATGGTATCGCTGGCAAATCTGACGGGCGGACACGTATTTATCGACGCCGCTGATGTGACCGGACAGCAAGCCGGTCAGGCTGTGGCACAAGCGTTGACGTCTCCCGTTGTTTGGGTAACGTCCGAATTGCCGAGCGATCTTGCTGCGTATCCAGCCAATATGCCTCCGCTGCGCATGGATCGCGATACGGGTGTCGTGGGAATGGCTACATCCTTGCCCGCCAGCTTGGATCTGTCTGGCGAAATCAACGGACAAGCGATTCAGCTTCATTGGAATGTTGACGCTGTCACTCCGAATGATGACTTTGCCTTCTTGCCAAAACTAATTGATCTAGCCAAAGCAGATCAAGGCAAGAGCCTCCCTTTAATGGGCACGGATTCGCTGGCGTCGATTCGACGTATGATGCTGCAACAAGCTGACCATTTAGCCAAAATCGGGCAACAGGCCTTCGCCAGTGGCAATGTCCAAGGTGCCAAGATCTTAGCGGACGAAGCTGCTGAAACAAGATCCAACCAACACTGCGGCGGAAGCGTTGCAAAAGACCATTGCTCCCAGCAAAGAAGAACCTCAGGTAGAAACGCTGGAACTGAAGGAAGTCGTCCAATTTGATACCGACTTTGAAGTCGATGGCGAAGACTCGCTGCAGCTGCTTCCGGAAGCCGGACCGATTGAAGACGGTAGTGTGGTCGAAGGAATTGTCGTACCTAGCGACCCCGTTCAGAACGTGGGTCCCATCCAAAACAGTGGCACGTTGGTAGACGAATTTTTGACAGACGAATCCACCGGATTGCTGCAAGAAGAGTTGGCTCAGCGTCGAGTGATGGAGCAGATTATTCGCTCGGAAGTGACGCAGGGGATTTCGCAAGCGAACAACTCCATGCGATCTGCACCTGCCGACGCCATCATTCAACTAAAGTCGTTGGTGGAATCGGTAAATCAGGTGCCCGATCTGGACGCAACCACGCGTTCGGAACTTCTAGATCAACTGGAAACCACTTTGCGTCGAGCGAGTGCTCAGAAGGTGGAAAAAGAAAAGCGAGATCTAGTGACTCGCCAGAATCAAGCCATGCAACGTGAAAAGGAACGCATGCTGGACCTGGCCGCTCGAGACGACGAACTGAAGAAAGCGTTGATGGACCAGTTCAATGCTCGCTTGGCTGAAGATCGCTACGAAGAGGCCATCGATATTGGCGAATTGATTCGAGAGAAAGATCCGCACTCGCTAACCGGGCAGATCACGCCGTTGAAAGCACGAATGATCAATTCGCACGAAAACATGATGGCGTTGCGAGATCTTCGTCAGCGACGAGTGTTAGACACGCTGTATCAGGTTGAATTGTCACACGTCCCATTCCCCGACGATCCAGCGTTGGTTTATCCCGATGCCAAGGTCTGGGAAGACCTGTCCAGACGTCGACAAAAGTACGCCCAAGTCGACTTCGCTCAAACAGGTGAAGCCGAACAAAAAATCATGGACGAACTAGATAAACCGACCAACTTCCCGTTTGTCGATTACACCCTGGGCGAAGTCGTCAGCTATCTAGAACGTTTGCACGAAATCGAAATTACGCTGGACACCAAAGCGTTGGAAACACTTGGAGTTACCACCGACACGGCCGTGACAAAGGAACTAAGCGGGATCAGCCTGCGTTCTGCATTAAAGCTGATGCTGCGAGACCTGGACCTGACGTATGTCGTTGAAAACGAAGTGTTGACCTTCACCTCCGTCGAGGAAGCCCAAAAAGGTGCCGTCACCAAAGTCTATCCCGTTGCCGATCTCGTCTTGCCCATCCAATCCATGGGTGGTGGCATGATGGGCGGCGGCATGATGGGAGGCATGGGTGGCGGCATGATGGGAGGCATGGGCGGCATGGGAGGCATGGGCGGCGGAATGATGGGAGGCATGGGAGGCATGGGCGGCGGAATGGGCGGTATGGGCATGGGCGGCGGCATGTTTGACGTCCAAGATGTCTTGACGCTCAGCCCAGCTACGGATGCCAAGGCCTCGCCTTCACCTGCTCCTGCGAAAGACGCAACGGTCGCCGCAACTTGGGAAGCCTACTTCGGTCAGGCGGAAGACAAAATCGACGACAAGGTGGTCCGTTCGACGATTCGCGAAATGATGAATCGCAATCAGTATCACGACGCGGCCGACATGTTGATGGCCGGTCTTCGTCAAGGCTACGTTCGCCCCTGGACTCACGAATCGCTGGGCATTGCCTTGCGATTGGCGGGTGCCGACAAGTCGGACATTGAACGAGCGATCATGTCGGCGGTTGATCTAAGCGAAAATCCGGAAGACATCATGTACGCCGCGTTGTACTTGGCCAAGAACGGCTTTGAACAACGAGCTCTGAAGATGTTTCGCGAAGTAGCCGACGCGTTTCCATTGCGTCCGGAACCTTATTTGCAAGCGTTGGACGTGGCCAAGCGACTGAATGATGCGGAAGGTATCTGCTGGGCATGTGCCAATATCCTGCGTCATGAATGGCCTGCCGATCAACGAGAGAATCGAGATCGCGCGGTGAACTTGGCCAAGGTGGCGTTGTCTGAGCTGCGAGCTTCGGATCCGGATCGAGCGAATTCGTTCCAAGACCAGCTGTTGGCATCGTTAGTCCGAGACGTCATGGTGGAAGTTTCGTGGACCGGTGACGCTGACATTGATTTGCTAGTGGAAGAACCCACCGGGACGGTCTGTTCGCTCCGGAATCCTCGTACGCCTGGCGGCGGCGTGTATTTGGGTGACGATTTCGCTGGCAAAGATGATGGACAACATCTACACAAAGAAGTTTACGTTTGCCCAGAAGGATTCGCCGGACAGTACCGAGTGCTGGTGCGACGTGTTTGGGGCGAAGTCGTGGCCGGTAAGGTGACGGTGAAGATTCATCGCAATTACCGAGCAACCGGCGGCGATTCCGAAGAAAAGCAAATCGAATTGGCCGACGATGGCGCAGTCGTGAACTTTGTATTGGAAAACGCGCGTCGCCAGGAATCACTCACCGATTTCCAAATTGCGACCGTGACGACAACGCAAGCGGCCATCAATCGTTCCATTCTGGGACAACAGTTAAGTTCTAGCATGGACAATGATGCCCTGGCCGATTTAGCGATTGCTCGAGCTCGTGCAGGACGAGGCCAGTTTCCGTTTTTCCGCAACGGAGCCGTGGGCTACCAGCCACAGATTGTACAGTTGCCTGAAGGTGCCAACTTGATAGCGACGGCCGTGATTTCTGCAGACCGTCGTTATGTTCGCTTTAGTGGCTTGCCAATTTTCAGCGGTATTGGTGAAGTTAGCCAATTCAACTTCTTCACCGGTGCCACTGGACAAGGTGGAGCTCCAGGAGCGGCTGCTGGTTTGGGCGGCGGCGGTTTTGGTGGCGGCCTGGGTGGTGCCGGCGGCGGTTTCTAGTCTAGCCGTCGTCGTCGCTTGATCCTGAAACGCTTGGAATTTGAAAGGTCGCAGTTTAAGACTGCGACCTTTCTTCGTTCATCAGCTGTTCCATGATCTCTAATAACTCGATAGTGCGTTCCATATCGCTGGTTTCTCGAGCTTCTTTGATGGCGGCCGTGGCTTGCCGCAGCAACTGCGTCCGCATCTCTGACGACGCGTGCGTGCCTTGTTCGCGACATTCGGTCCATTGCCGCCGAAGCACGTCAATCTCTTGTCGACTGCCCGCTTGAGATGCGTCTACCATTGACTGAAAGTCATCGGCACCATTGTCTATTCGCGTTCGTTCGCCCGATTTGAAAACAACAAAAGCTCGCCATAGCCAATTGGTTTCCGTGGACTCGCAACGGTCCATCTCCAATCGCAGTCGAACTCGCCGGCCGTCCAATTCGTCGATGGGCGGTGTTTGAGAAGTTGCAGCGAACATTTCCAGCGGTATCGATTCAACCAAGTCCATGATTTCGTCGCGCATCTCCTGCTCGACGGATTCGTCCCATTGATATCGCAGTTCGATACCGACACCTCGTTTTTGAACCCGCAACGTGAAGGTTGCATTTACCGCCGAAGCCGTTGCGGAAACGTTTCGCAACTGCCTTTGAGAAATGGTTGCGGTGGTCATGACGATTATTCCGGTTCCAAGTAGACTGGCATGAAGGAAGCTCTTTTGGAAGATTAGTTCAAAATCCGGCGACAGGCGCAATTTCCGGCCGAAACGACATTGCCCACCGCTACTCGGAAACGTTCGCTTGGTCCACAATAAAGTTGTCTTGTCGCGGAGACCGGACCGGGCGGCTTGCGTTTTAACCGATACCATAGTTTTTCTGCCAATGTCATGAAGAAGAAGCGTTCTCCAGACCGAAATCGCAAACGTAAAAAGCCCGATTATCAACCGCCCGAGGAAAGTCGCGCCGCAGAAGGCATCACCGTGGCATGGATGCTGTGCCTGCTGGCAACCATTGCCGCCGAATTCACGGGAGTCATGGTGCGGCTAGTGATGCTGCTTGGCGGCGGTTCGCCCATGATGGAAGCATTCTCGGCAACCATGCTGGGCGTGGCCGCTATGGCGGGTCTGATTACCTTGGTGCTAACCCCGGTTGCTATTCGCATGAGAATTCAGCGACCACCGCCCGGTATTATCTATACGGCTGTCGCGGCGGGTGCTGTGCCCTGGCTGATCATTATCGGAAGCATTTTGGCTTCGATGTAAGTGTTTTTGATTCGAAACGAATCCGAACACGATAGCGACAATGACTCTGCGTTGCGACAAACGTGTATACTAGTTGCACGTGTGACCTTCGCTTGAGCAGTACTCGCCTAGTTAAACAACCCATCTGGCGCAATTGCTTTTCCAACCAGATCGTGACTTCATTATGAACAAAAACAGATCCTGCAGTCGTCACGAACTTGGACCAGAAACGTCGCTGCATTTGGAAGCGTTAGAGGCGCGCTGCTTGCTGGCGGCAGACGTCTACATCACCGAGCTTATGGCCAGGAACGAAACCACGTTGCGAGATGGTTTCGGCGAATTCTCTGATTGGATTGAACTTTTCAATGCCGGTGGCGAACCAGTTGATCTGGCCGGCTGGCATTTGACAGACAATCCCGACGAACCGACCAAGTGGACGTTTCCTCAGCAAGAACTGGCCCCACAGGAATATCTGATTGTGTTTGCGTCGGGCCAACAGCAAAACAATGTCATGGACGAAGACGGACATTGGCATACCAATTTTCGCCTTTCCGGTGACGGCGAATACCTGGCGCTGATTGCTCCGGACGGGCAAGTTCAGCAAGCCATCTCGCCCGGCTTTCCCGCCCAATTCGATGACGTCTCGTACGGCTTTGCGCAACAAGCTGAGGCGGCAACATTTGTCGGATCGGCTTCTGAAGCTGAATACCTGATTCCAGATTCGCAAACGAATCTGCCAGACTGGCGCAATGTGGAATTCGAACCGCTCGGCTGGCAAACCGCTGCCACGATGCCGATTGGCTTCGACCGTTCGCCGCCCTCGACGGAGAATCGATTGCATTGGAATTTTGACGGCTTTACGGACTTCAGTTTCATTGCCGTCGATTCCACAAATCAGATTGCGGCTGCCGTGATTGACAACGTTGACAGCGGCGCCGATTCCTTCCAAGTGGACAAAGGTCCGGCCGCGGAGTTTTCGGGGAACGGATATTTAGAGGTTCCAGAGAATCGAGTATCTTCGTCGGAAAATTTCACGTTGGGCCTCTGGTTTCAGCCACTGGAAAGTGGTCGTCGGCAAACGCTCGTTTCGCAGCGCATCGCCAGTCGACCAGTGGGTTTCGAATTATCACTCGACGAAACCGACCGAATCACGCTTCGTACGGGCGACGGACAGCAATGGCACGAATTCGCTGGCCCAACGCTGCAGACAAATGCTTGGCACCATCTGGCGGTAACGCTGGATCATACGGCACAAAGCATGGCGTTGTATTTGGACGGTCGGCCAGTCGTTCAGGCCGAATACACCTATACGCCCAGCGTCAATCGGCCGTTGTTGCTAGGAGCCAACACCGGTTTGAGCAACAATGAAGTTGCGGATTTTTTGCACGGGAGATTGGACAATGTCAGCCTGTTTGCACGAGCATTATCCACTGCCGAAATCCAACATGTCATCAGCGGCAATGTGGACTCGATTCCGGCCGGTCCGCTGAATGGTCAGATTCAGTCAGACGTTGGAATGGCAATGTCAGGACAAACCGCATCGGCACTTCTGCGCATTCCGTTCACGGTAGAATCGCTGAATGGTCTTCGAAGTCTTACCTTGGAAGCACAAGCCGACGATGGCGTTGTGGCGTTTTTGAACGGGCAACCTGTCTTGTTCGATAACGCAGCTGTCGCATCGGCCGACGCGTTGGCGTGGAATTCGACCGCAGCGTCATCTCGATCGTCGGACCAATTGGCTGAGTTCCAGCAATTCGACATCAGCTCGGCGATTTCGCAGTTGCGTCCCGGTGACAACATCTTGGCACTGCAGGGCTTGAATGTATCGGCGGATGACACTGTTTTTTTCTTGGATGTGCGGCTGCACGGTGAATATGTGCGAGTGGAAGCAGATCGAGGCCTGTTCTTGGATGCACCCACACCTGCGTCGGAAAATACAGCTGGCCAGCCGAATGTGACGACGGCCGCGGTGTTGATTGACCAGCCCAGCCAATCGTTTGCAACTTCGCTGACGGTTCAGATCATGCCCGCGAATGAAAACGAATTGCCAGCGGGCAGCGAAATCCGTTATTCGCTGGATGGAAGCGAACCGAATGTCGATTCGCCACGGTACACCGAACCGCTGCAGATCATGGCGACCGCTCAACTGCGAGCTCGCGTGTTCGCGCCGAATTCGCTGCCCGGCCCCATCGCCACAGCCCAATATTTGCGAATCGGTACGGACATGACGGACTTTGCGTCGGGCTTGCCGATTTTGGTCATAGACAATCATGGTCAAGGTGCGGTTCCCAATGCCGGCTGGAATCAGACCAATGCAGGCATTCGGCAAGTGGCAAGGCAAGCCAATAGTTTCACGATTTTCGAACCGCACGACGGAGCAACGAGTTTGACGCAAGCGCCCAGCCTTTCCGTGCGAACGGGGATGCGAGTTCGCGGAGCGTTTTCTTCGTCGTTTAGTGAACCGGGTTATTCGGTGGAAGGCTGGAGCGAATCACGCGATGTCGACACTTCGTTCGCGCCACTCGGTTTGGCACCTGCCGCGGATTGGATTCTGTATTCGCCCAATTTCGCTTATGACCAAGCGTTAATGGACAATACGTTCATGTTTTCGCTCAGCCAAGCCATGGGACGTTGGGCTCCGGAATTTCGCTACGTGGAATTGTTTCTGAACACGGACGGCGATGACATCACGATGGCCGACTACGCTGGCTTGTATGTGATTGTGGAGAAAGTGGAACGAACCGAAGATCGGATCGAATTTGATTCGTTTGCTACCGACGGCACTTCCGGCGGTTGGCTGCTGGAAATCAATCGCATGGATAGCATTTCCGAAGACGGCCAACCACCTCGAAATTTCCATACCGCCGGGCCTAACGGCGTCCTGCAAACGCCGCATGATCTGTCGGCGGGTTCGGGACAAGGCGACGATATTCCTCGGCAATACAACGCCTACATCAACTACGACGACCCCAACGGTCAAGAGATCAATCAAACCCAGGTAGACGCAATCGACGCGTGGTTTGCAGAAATGGAAGCGGTCCTTTACGGGCGCAATCCCGACGTGACTTGGAACGATCCGGTGGAAGGTTACGCCAAGTACATTGATGTGGACAGCTTCATCGATTACTTGATCATGAACAATCTGTCCAAGAACGGAGACGGGTTGTTGATTTCGTTGTGGATCTATAATCCGGATCCAAACCACGACGGCAAGCTGACCATGGGGCCGATCTGGGACGTCGATCTAGGCAGCTTTGAAGGAAGTGCCACCGCGGAATTGATGCGGCGCACGGATCGCTTGTGGTACGGTCGGATGATACGAGACCCTGATTTTGTACAGCGCTATACCGATCGCTGGTTCGAACTAAGACAAGGACCGCTGGCCGATGAAAACATGCAAGCGATTCTGGACGGTTTGGTGGCGCAGATTGACGAACAGGCGGTGCGTCGAGACGGATTGACCAATTGGAGCGGTCGAGTGCGAACGATGACCAGCTGGATTCTGCGCCGCGCCGAAGCAATTGATGATTCGCTGACGCAGCAACCGGCGCTATCGACGTCGCAGCGCAACGTGGAACCTGGGACGCAAGTGATGTTTGTTTCGGAATTGGATGGCTACTACACTCTGGATGGTTCGGATCCGCGAGCGGCAGGTGGTGAACCGGCTGCTTCGGCTATCGCGTTCAAGCCCGGAGATATGATTTCCATCAATGCGGACATGCACGTGGTCGCTCGCAGTTTTGCAAATCGCCGTTGGAGTGCTCCGGTGAATTTTGACTTCCGAACATTCGTGCTGGCGAATGGTGGGGACTTGAATCGCGACGACCAGCTAGATGACGCCGATTTGCGGATCATGTGCCTGGCATTGCAGACGAACGATTTGCGTTTGGATTTGAATCGAGATATGGTGGTGGACCAGTCAGACGTAGATCAATTGATTCACACCGAAATAGGAACGACCTACGGTGACGCGAATCTAGACGGACGTTTCGAAACGTCGGACTTGGTGCTAATTTTCACAGCTGGTCTGTACGAAGTGGATGCTCCGGCCAGTTGGTCTGCAGGCGATTTCAATTGCGACGGACGATTCACTTCGGCTGATCTGGTATTGGCGTTTGCTGATTTTCAACCGCGAGTAGTATCATTCGCTTCGCCCAAAGCCATGAACCTTTAATTTTCCAGTGAATCAATTCGCCAGGACTGTGACATTAGATGAAATATCCAACAAGTAAATGGATTTTTGTGGCTGCCGTTTTAGGTGGGCTAGCCGTCGCCTGCGGTGCCTTTGGTGCTCATTGGCTGGAAGACCTGTTAGCTTTGATCAACAGCGAGCCGCTGGAAACAGAAGCGTTGCAAGAACGTCACGCTTGGCTGGAAACCGGAGTCCGGTATCACATGTATCACGCCTTGGCTTTGTTGGTTGTTGGCGTGCTGCAGACGGTTGATTTTCGCAGAAAGCGCAATACTGCGGCCATTTGCTTCTTGCTGGGTATCGTCTTCTTTAGCCTGCCTCTTTATGCTTTGGCACTGACGGGGATTCGAGTGATCGGGGCGGTCGTGGTGATTGGCGGCATCCTGTTCTTGATAGGATGGACGTGGTTGGCGCTGAGTGCCATTGAAAGACGTTAGATCCGTAAGCAGGCGAAGAATATGAGCAATCACCGACAAGCGTGGCGATACAGCTTCTGGACGAATCAGATTCGATTGGCAAACCTGTGGTTCGCGTTGACTATCGTGGGCATCGCGGCGTTGCCGGCCGTCACCGGTTGGGCGCAGCATGATGCAGTTTGGTCGCCGCCTTTGATTGAACGCAAACTTCCTCCGGTTGGCGACGCCATTACCGCTGAACAAGCAGCATTGTTGCGAACCAAGCTGGGCGAAATCGCTTCACAACGCCAACAAATCGCTGACCACGTGCTGCTGCCCGATATGGACGTATTATTCAAAGCCGTGGAATGGGCCATTGATTTCCACGAATTCTATCACCCCAAGGATGTCGACAAAGCCGAAGAATTACTGGCGCTGGCGGAAAGCCGTCTTCGTCAATTGATGGCGGGAAATTCGCCTTGGACCAAAGACAAAGGATTGGTGGTGCGAGGTTACCGTTCGGATATCGATGGTTCGGTGCAGCCGTACGGATTGGAAATTCCAGAGTCGCTAGATTTGAATCGCCCCGTGCCATTGTACGTGTGGTTGCATGGTCGAGGAGACAAGTCGACGGACTTGCATTTCATTTACGAACGATTGCACAAGCGAGGCCAAATTGATGTGCCGAACGCGATTGTCGTGCATCCGTTTGGACGACATTGTGTCGGTTTCAAGTCAGCAGGCGAAATCGACGTTTTGGATGTGGTGCGAGACGTTCAGCAGCACTATCCCATTGATCCGCAGCGAATTGTCCTGATGGGTTTTTCCATGGGCGGTGCCGGTGCGTGGCACGTCGGAGCACACTACGCTGACAAATGGGTGTCAGTCAGCCCGGGAGCCGGTTTCGCGGAAACGGCGCAATACAATCGGTTGACTCGCGACCAATTCCCTGCCGCATATGAACAAACGTTGTGGAGCTGTTATGACGTCCCTGGTTATGTTCGCAATTTGTTCAACATTCCTGTCGTAGCATACAGCGGAGAAAATGATAAACAGATTCAGGCAGCTCGAGTAATGGAGGCGGCGTACCAGCAAGAAGGCCGTTCGTTGCCGCATGTGATTGGGCCTGGTATGGGACACAAGTACCATCCCGATTCGCTGGCCGATATTTTGGTTCGCATGGAAAAAGCCGTGCAGGCCGGCGCCACGTTGGAGCCTCGATCCGTTTCGCTGCAAACGACAACTCTGCGGTATGCTCGGCAGTATTGGCTAGAGGCGACAGGCTTGGACCAGCATTGGCAAGACAGCCGCTTGGACGCCGACTATGATTCCGAACAAAAGTTGGTGAAAGTGCGAACCAAAAACGTACGTTCGTTGGCCCTTCATTTAAATCAGCCAATTTCCGCAGTCGAATTGGACGGCCAGACAATTCCCATCGACAACGCGATCCGTCCTGTTCGGTTTTCCAGAACAGATGCCGACTGGAGCTTGCAACCACATCAACCAGATGGTGATTTACAAAAACGGCCTGGTTTGCAAGGCCCGATCGACGATGCGTTTCTAGATCCGTTTCTGTTTGTTGTGGGAACGGGAAAGTCAAAAGCGCCGGTGGTGCAGCGCTGGGTAGAATTTGAACAGCAGCATCAGATGGAACGCTGGAAAGCGTTAATGCGAGCTAACGTGCGCGTGAAAAAAGACACGGAAGTCACGGCGGAGGACATCGCAAAATACCATTTGATCTTGTGGGGCGATGCCGATTCGAACCAGCTGATTCGCCGTTGGCAAGGCGATTTGCCAATTCATTGGCACGATGAAGCGTTACAAGTTGGTTCACGCCAGTTTGATGCGGCCAGCCACGTGCCCGTGCTGATCTACCCGAACCCCGATCAGCCGCAACGCTATATTGTGCTGAACAGTGGTCTGACGTTTCGTGAAGCCCATGACCGGACCAATTCACTGCAAAATCCCAAGCTACCCGATTGGGCGGTGCTGAACGTGTCGCTCGCTCCAACCGCAGAACAGGCAGGCGACGTGGTAGCGGCCGATTTTTTTGACGAACAATGGCAATGGAAATAGGCGAATGATTCGCCAAGGAGCAACACGTTCGTCGATGACGTCGTTCTTAAAAAAGCAGTGGTTTTTGGTCGGTTTGGCCACCGTATTGTTGATTGGCTTCATCGGCTGGAAACCGTTGTCGCCACTGGCCGAAGTAGCCTGGCTGCGCAGTTGTGTTGTGGCGGGCGTCTTGTTCTTGATGGCGCTGCCGTTGGAAACCAAATCGATCTGGCAAACACTCAGCCGACCCGGCGCCGCCTTGTTGGCTTCAACAATCAACATGGGCCTCGTGCCGTTGTTGGGCTGGGTAGCAGCGCAATTCGCCACAAACGGATTGGCTGAAGGGATCATTGTGGCGTGTGTGGCCCCTTGCACTATGGCGTCGGCCGCGGTCTGGGTTCGCCGCGCCGGTGGCAATGACAGCGTGGCGATCATGGTCACCATTTTGACCAATCTGACTTGCTTTGTGCTGACTCCGCTGTGGCTGGCTTCGCTGCTAGGACAATCGGTGGACATGGAATTGTGGCCGATGATTCGCAAGCTCGGCCTGCTTGTGGTGCTGCCTATGGTGCTAGGGCAATTGTTTCGAAGTGCAGCGGTCGTTCGCGAAATCGCAACGGTGCGAAAAAAACATCTCAGCACGACCTGCCAAGTGGGAATCTTGTACATGGTCTTGGTTGGCGCCATTGAATGTGGACGCACTTTGGGCAATGCGAACTCCGCCGTCCAGGTATCAACATTCGACTTTGCCGGGATGACGCTGCTGGTGACATTGGTTCATGTAATCGCTCTGGCGTTAGGCATTGTGCTGGCAAAGTCATTTCGCATGAAGCCGGAAAATCAAATTGCCGTGGGCGTTGCCGGCAGCCAAAAAACGCTGATGATTGGACTGCACATTGCACTGAATTACTTCGGCGGGCTGGCGATTCTACCCATGGTCACGTACCACGTCAGTCAATTGCTGCTGGACACGTTCATTGTCGACGCATGGCGAAAACGACATTCACCATAGCAGCGCAAGCTACGGTAATTGACCTTGTCCAGCGAACTGCACAACGGCCAGCACAATCGATACCGTTACAGCCGAACCGACAGTGGTCCAAAAGACGCAATCCGCAGCGGTTTCGGCATCACCATCCAGCTCTAACGATAACAGCAACGTATTGACGGCAGTCGGCCCTGCGGAACTGACAATGATCAATGCGCCAGGCCATGGCCACAGTCCCAACAGGAACACTGCGCCGGCGGTGATGGCGGGCATGACTAACAGCTTCAGCAGCATGACGGGACCGATGATCTTCCAACGAGGCCATTTGGCTTGAGCGGTTAGTTGTGCGCCGAGAGTCACCAAGCGCAATCGGCACTAAGCCAGCCGACATCAAACGCAACGCGGCCTCCAGCCACGTCGGGAAATCACTTACGGTGGCTCCTGCAGCATCAGTGCCGCTACCACCACATACAAGAACGGCAGACGGAAAAAGCCCAGTACTGATTTCAGGCCGTGCCCTTGGCCCAAGGCAACAATACCGTAGCCAATAAAGAAGACACTGATGTTCATGAACATCATGATGAGCCCTTGGACGCTGCCACCTTCCGAGCCAAACGCCATTTCAGAAACGGGGATGCCAAAATTGCCCGCGTTGAAAAACAGTCCGCCGCAAATCATGGCGGCCATGATTCGCCCATTGGCTTTCATGGTTCGCAGCGCCAAATACATTGCGATGGCCATAGCACCAATCGGCACCATGACGACCAACCCAATTTGGCCCACCTCCCACCACGACAGCGTGCTCAGCGTTATCCGATCGAATAAATAAACCGGTACAAACAGATACATGTTCAACGTCACCAATGTTGACAGTTGCAGCGGTTTTCGCCATTGCAACAGGACGCCGGCCAAGACCATCAGCAGGATGGGCAGCAGAACTTGGACAAAGATTTCTATGGTTTGGCCGAACATGATTTATTGGCAAGGTCGCTAGCAGGTCGAATTATCTTTAAGGCGAAATCAGCACAAAGTTGGCAAAGTGACAAACCGAAACGTTGGTACTTTGAAACAGGTCGGTTCTCCAGCGTACCCAAAACAGAAATTGCGCCCAGTCCAAACGCGTTATTCGCCGGAACGCCCCCTTTTTTGGATAGGCTGTTCGGTTACGATTTACTTGCCGAAGGAGCGTAACGGGATCGGCAACCGATAGTCAGCAAATTAGCTTGTAGTACTGCCTTTAGGCGGAATTGGTTCCGTCGATTCTCTGCATAGAGGCGCTACTACCAACACTGCAGTCGTCGTCTGGTTGTCACACTCGTCGGTGGCGCTCTTTCAGCAAAACGGTCGAACAACAACGGGACTAACAGGAACGAGTCAACCTGCGATGAATCGAATATTTTTGGCGTTTCGGATTTTCTTTGGCACGTTGTTTGGATCCGCACCAGCTCAGCAAGTGGCCCTCTTGCTGGAAGGTCCCACCGAAGAAGCAAAGCCGCCGCAACCGGTGCCCGAGAAAGTCAAACCATCGGCACCTTCACCAGCAGCAAAGAAACCTCTTCGCAGTGAAGCCTTGACGCTGCTGGCCGCGTTGCAACGAGAAGCTCGGTTGGTGGACTTGATCCAAGAACCGCTGTCAGACTATTCGGACGAACAAATTGGTGCCGCCGCTCGAGACGTCTTGCGAGATTGCCACAAGGTGCTGGACCGATTGTTTGCCTTGCAGCCGGCAACCGAAGCCAACGAAGGAAGTAACTTGGAAACGCCTGCCAGTTTTGATGCGGCCGAATACAAAGTTTCTGGCAACGTTTCTGGCGAACCGCCCTATCACGGCCAATTGGTTCATCCTGGCTGGAAAGCAACCAAGTGTGACATGCCGCAATGGCAAGGTTCGGCGGATGCGGCTTTGATGGTCGCGCCAATTGAAATCGAGATAACATAGATTGATGCACACCAATAGCGACGGACGGTTGATCATGGCGAACCGAGTTTTTGTGTTGTTGGCAAATCGGCTGGTTCGCCGCCTGGCAGAGAAGAAAACATGAGTGCTGAATTTGTCGTCGGGATTGATTTGGGGACCACCAATTCGGTCGTATCCTATTGTCGTTTAGATGCGGAAACTCCCGAAGCCAGCTTGCTAGATATTCCTCAGTTGGTCGCCGCCGATGCGGTCGAAACGCGTCCTTCGCTCCCTTCGGTCTGGTATTTGACTCGGGAACATGAAGCGGCTGCATTTGCGTCCGCCTTACCATGGAACTCGGAACCTGGTTTTGTCATTGGCGAATTCGCTCGTCAACAAGCGGCAGAACATCCGGAACGAACCATTGCGGCAGCCAAGAGCTGGTTGGCGCACGCGAGTGTCGATCGGCGAGCCAAAATTTTGCCGTGGCAAGCTCCGGACGAAGTCGCCAAAATTTCGCCCGTGGAAGCTACTCGGCGCTACCTGCAACATTTGGTGGCGGCTTGGAACGATGCCTTTTCGGAATCGCCCTTGGATCAGCAGATGGTGGTGCTGACCGTACCGGCTTCATTTGATGCAAGTGCCAGAGAATTAACTCGAGAAGCCGCTTTGGAAGCAGGCTTGCCGGCCAACTTAGTTTTGCTAGAAGAACCGCAAGCGGCCGTTTATGCGTGGCTGGCCGATGAAGGTGACAACTGGCGAAGACACGTCAACGTGGGTGACCGCGTGTTGGTTTGCGATGTCGGCGGCGGAACCACCGACTTGTCCATGATTGGCGTAGCCGACCATGACGGAGACTTGTCACTGCAGCGCATCGCTGTCGGGCGACACCTATTGGTGGGCGGTGACAATATGGACTTGGCGTTAGCGCATTTTGTGGCGGCCAAGTTTGGCGAACAAGGTGTCCAGCTGAATCCGTGGGATTCGGTGTCGTTGTGGCATTCGTGCCGTACGGCCAAGGAATCACTGCTAGCCGAAGATGGAAAAGATTCGCACAAAATTTCGATCTTGGGTCGAGGCCGTTCGGTGATTGGTGGGACCAAGTCAATTGAAGTGGAACGAACCGAAGTGGCAGCATTGCTAACCGACGGCTTTTTTCCGCTGTGCGAAGCAACCGATCGTCCGCTGCGCCAACGCCAAAGTGGTTTTCAGCAAATGGGCTTGCCGTACGAAACCGATACCGCCGTGACCAAGCATGTGGCGGCGTTTGTGCATGATCATCAGCCGGCGGACCAGCCGGATCAAGCGCCCACGCTCGTGCTTTTCAACGGTGGCGTGTTTCGTTCCGAGGCGTTGCGCAACAGAATGCTTGCGGCGTTTACCAATTGGTTTCCGACGCCGCTGGTCGATTTGCGATCCGACTTAACAGAACGTAACGCCAGCTTGGATCAAGCGGTCGCTTGTGGTGCCGCGTTCTACGGTTGGTCCAAACACCGTGGTGCGATTCGCATCCGCGGCGGAACCGCGAGATCCTATTACATTGGTGTGGAAACCGCAGGACTGGCGATTCCCGGTGCTCCGCGACCACTGAAAGCATTGTGCGTCGTCCCCTTTGGCATGGAAGAAGGAACGCAGACGGACATTCCTTCGCAGGAAATCGGAGTGGTATTGGGAGAACCCGCGACGTTTCGCTTCTTTAGTTCGTCGGTTCGCAAGGAAGACCAGCCAGGACAGATGCTGTCGCAATGGACAGATGATGAATTGTCCGAAACCGATTCCATGGAAGCCGAACTCCCGGCTGGCGCCGATCTGGAAGATCCCTTTGTGCCGGTGCGGTTTCAGTCCAAAGTTACCGAATTGGGCGTTTTGGAATTGTGGTGCGTGAGCACGAATAGCGACGGTCGCTGGAAGTTGGAATTCAGCGTCCGAGAATCAACCGAATAGTCTGCGGAAGGAGCAACGGAAATGCAAGATCATGATCCGCTGATGGATGTTGTTCCCAGCCGCTATGTGGTTGGCATCGATTTGGGAACCACTAATTCTGCCGTTTGTTATATCGATACAGACAATCCGGAACGAACCATCCGGACGCTCAAGATTCCACAGTTGGTGGCGGCCGGACAAGTGGAAGCATTGGAAACGTTGCCTCGTTCCAATTACCAGCCCACCGAAGCAGAAATGTCCAGCGATTCGCTGAATTTGCCGTGAAGCGTGCAAGACTGCGACGGATCATGCCGTCGGCGTGTTCGCTCGAGAACAAGGGACGACAACACCGGGCCGAGTAGTCGCGTCAGCCAAATCATGGCTGTGTCATGCGGGCGTAGATCGAACCGCGGAATTGCTGCCGTGGCAAGCACTGGAAGACGTGGTCAAGCTTTCGCCCGTCGAAGTGAGTGCTCGATATTTGAGCCACATTCGACAAGCTTGGGACAAGCAATTTCCGGAATATCCGCTATCCGATCAGGATATCGTTCTGACGTTGCCCGCTTCTTTTGACGAAGTAGCTCGCGAGCTGACCGTGCAGGCCGCCAAAGAAGCTCAGCTGCCCCGGATCGTTTTGATCGAAGAACCACAGGCCGCGTTTTATGCCTGGGTAGACGCTCATTCGCAAGATTGGCAGACCCAGGTGACGCCGGGACAGAAAATTTTAGTGTGCGATGTAGGCGGAGGAACTTCGGACTTTACCTTGATTCGAGTGCGACAAAGTCAAGCAGAAGCGGACCACGGCGCCGTGCAATTTCATCGAGTGGCGGTGGGTGATCATTTGATCTTGGGCGGTGACAACTTGGATTTGGCACTGGCTCATTACTTGGATCAAAAGTTGGGCCAACCCTTGCAACCGCGTCAATGGGATGTGCTGGTGCGAAGTTGTCGGCACGTCAAAGAGACCTTGCTGGGCGACAATCCTCCGGAGCGAACCACGGTTCATCTACCTGGCTCGGGCGCCAAGCTGATTGGCGGAGGCTTGCAGATCGAAGTCACTCGGGATGAAGCAGAACAAGTCTTGGTCGAAGGTTTCTTTCCGCAAGTGACACTGGAAGACAAACCGCATACCAAGAAGTCCGGATTTCAAGAATTCGGGCTGCCCTATGCTTCCGATCCGGCGGTGACTAAATACATTGCCGCATTCTTGACGGCACATCGATTTGTCGATTCGTCCGCTGCAGATTCGACTACAAGTGACCATCCCGATCCCGCTCGGCCCGATCTGATCTTGTTCAACGGAGGACTATTCTGTTCGCCGCTGATTCAATTTCGCCTTGTGCAGGCGATTCGAAATTGGTTTAAGACAGACCAGAATCCAACGTGGTCGCCAGTGGTATTGCAGAACGATCGCTTGGATTTGGCGGTAGCCAAAGGAGCGGCGTATTACGGCATGGTGCGTCGAGGTGAAGGCGTGCGCATCGCCGCCGGATTGGCTCGCAGCTACTACGTCGGCGTGGCGAACGAAGCAAATCAACTGGATCACGCCGTCTGCTTGGTTCCGGGGCGAACGCAACCGGGTGAAACGGTTGATCTGACGCAACACCAGTTTGATTTGCGCATTTCCGAACCGGTCGAATTTCCCTTGTTCGTTTCCAGTGTGCGTTTGGCCGATGAACCGGGACAAGTGGTGCCGATTGATCTGGAGCAAATGCGAATGCTGCCGCCCATTCGCACGGCACTGAGAAGTCGCCGTCGTAGCGATATCGGTACCGTTCCTGTCCAACTTCACGCTCGCTTAAGTGAAATCGGCACCATTGAAATGTGGTGTGCACAAGTTGATGAAGATCGTCAGTGGCGACTCCAATTTGACGTGCGATCTGCACTGGAAACCGATCGCGCTGCCATCGAATCGACGGGCGAAGGCCAAGGAACGTTAGACGATCAGACGTGGGAAGAATGTCAGTGGTTAATCGAAGAGACCTTTGGCGGTGCCGGTAAACGGAAGCCTCGAGAATTGGTGTCGTCGTTGGCGGACGTCTTGCAAGCAGAACGACAGGCGTGGCCGATGTCGGTGCTGCGACGCATTTGGGAATCGCTGTTGGATTATCAAGAAGGTCGCAAGAAGAGCCAGGCACATGAAGCCCGATGGTTGAACTTGGCGGGTTATTCGTTGCGACCTGGCTATGGAATGGCAGTGGATGATTGGCGAGTTGCCGAAACGTGGCGATTGGTGAACGGCAAGCTGGCATTTAATTCGCCGGTGTGTCGCAGCGAAACGTGGATCTTGTGGCGCAGGATTGCCGGCGGATTGACAGCGGGGCAACAAAAGGCCTTGGCAGAACCGTTGCTGTCGTCCGTGCGTTCGCTGCATCGTCGCATGGTGGGTGGACACGTCAAGGGCGAAGTCAACTTCAACTTGTCGGAATCGGCCGAAATGTGGCGGTTGCTCGGTTCGCTGGAATGGCTGCCCAGAAGCACTAAACGCGACCTGGGTGAAATGATTTTGGAACTGGCGTGGAAGCGGAAATGTGAAGCCGTTCGACCGGCTATGATTTGGGCTGTAGGCCGGCTAGGAGCTCGCGCGCCCGTGTACGGACCATTGAATACCGTCGTGGATGCGGCAGTGGCCGAACCGTGGATTCGTCAGCTGATGGAGCACGAAGTCGATACTGTATCGGCATTGGCGGCGATGCAGTTGGGACGCAGGACGAGTGATCGACACCGAGACATCAGCGATTCCGTCCGTTCGAGTTTGGTTGATTGGTTGGCGGCGTTTTCACCGAATTACGCCAAATTGGTATCGGATGTCATTGAATTGAACCAAGAACAACAAGGCCAAGTCTTTGGCGAATCGCTGCCGGTCGGGCTGCGGATCCGTTAGCCACGCATCCACGTTTCACGCACGACTATTGCTTGGTTGCAGACGGAAAAACACTTGGCAGTCTGGCAGAGGTTTCACAACTCAAATAGATAGGAAAAAACGATGGCAACGTTTTCTGTAATCATTGCGGCCGCAGGACAAAGTAGTCGCTTTCACGACCAAAACTACAAGAAGCCCTTTATTCCGTTGGCGGGTAAGGCAGTGTGGCTCCATTCGGCAGAAAAGTTTTTGAAACGAGATGACGTGAAACAAGTGATTGTGGTGATTTCACCTGATGATCGAGAAATGTTTCAGATGAAATTCGAGCGAACATTGCGATTCTGGGAATTGATGTCGTCGATGGAGGTAGCGAACGGTGCGAATCGGTCCAAAACGCGTTAAACGTGGTTCGCGGACGAAATGGAATACGTGGCGGTTCATGATGCCGCGCGTCCCTGCTTTGCCGACGAATGGATTGATCGTGTGTTTGACGAAGCCACCAAGTCTGGAGCCGCCATTCCCGCGACGCCTGTCGTGGGAACTGTCAAGAAATCGGCCAGTGGCAAGACCATTGATCAGACGGTCGATCGAGGCATTTGTGGATCGCTCTAGACGCCTCAAGTTTTCCGTAAAGACATCTTGTTGTCAGCGTATGCCAAACGAGCAAATCACGTCTTCACGGACGAAGCCCAAGCCGTAGAAGCCAGCGGACATCCGGTTTCCATGGTGACCGGTAGTAGCCTCAATTTGAAAATCACCACCAAAGAAGATTTGAAATTGGCAGAACAAGTCCCGAAGGTGTTGCCCAAGCCCAATCTGTCGGGCCCAGCTCACCCGTTTGCGGACGACGACCTGTGGCGTTAGATGAGAAAATGACCCACGTGTCGGATCTATAAAAATCAATCTCAATTCAAAACACGTGGACTGAGTGAAATCTACTACTTTCGACCAGTTACAACAAACCGTTTGATGCGCTTGATGATTGGCCGCAAACTAAACAGAATGGCATGTTTATGTGTTCTACAAAGAATAGATCAACTGCTACAAAAGGAACTGATCGAGATGGCTAAGCGTTCGAAAGCAAAAGTAAATATGAGTCAGTTGGTGCGAGATTACCAAGCGGCGCATCCCAGCGCGTCGGCAAAAGAAGTAGCGGACGCCGTGGGGGCGAAGCCGTCGTTGGTTTATAACCTGCGTTCGAACGAAAAGAAAAAGGGAATGTCAGCGAGTGGTCGCGTCCGAAATGCGGTCCGAGGCACCGCGACGTCGTCGAATGCTTCTTCGGACCTAGACGCGGCCGTCGAGTTTATTGAAACGGTGGGCGGACTTTCGAGAGCAGCTCGAATTATTGAATCGCTGCAACGCCTATCGGAATCGATTTCGTAACCACGAAGTTCAGTTTCCGATATATCGCGCGTAAACCGACTTGGCTACGCTAATTTCCTCTGTGCCACCAATGATCGCTCGTCCGTCAGGGAAGACGGACAATTGGAATTCGTCGATGGTGGCTTTCAGCAAGAAAGGATTGACGGTCACGTTTCCTAGGCGAGCCAGTTTTTCCGCCAGAGCAGTTAAAGATATTTCGCTGCGTTCGGGAAAACTCAACTGAACCGCATTGCGCCCACACAAGACCGCCGTCTGACTGCCTCGTTCACCTTGCAGCCAAAGTCGTTCGCCCTGAAAACACGCCGGGCACGACTTGGATTCCAACAGTGGTTGCAAATTGATTTGCTTCAAACGATTGTCCCATAAATCAATCACGCGCAAGTCGCGGCAAATCGCTTCTTCTTTGCCACACACCAACTTTAGTGCCTCGGCTGCTTGCATGGACGCAATCACGTTGATGATCGGTCCCAAGATGCCAGCGGTGTCGCAAGTTGGCGTGGTCCCCGGCGGCGGTGCGTCAGCCATCAGACAACGCAAGCAGGCTGTCTTGCTGGGAACGATGGTCATGGTTTGGCCTTCGGCGCCAATGCAGCCTCCGTAGACCCACGGAATGTGTGTTTCCAACGAAATGTCATTCAACAGAAAGCGAATATCAAAGTTGTCCGTGCCATCGACGATAACGTCCACGTCTTGCACAAGTTCACGAATATTCCGGTGATCGACATCCGCCACGATGGGCTCAATTTCAATCTGCGAATTGATCTTGCGCAATCGGTTCGCTGCCGCAATCGCCTTGGGCAAACCCGACGCGACGTCTTGTTCGTCGTACAGAACTTGCCGCTGAAGATTGTTCAGTTCCAAGAAGTCTCTGTCCACAATTCGTAAATGGCCTACACCGGATCGAGCCAACGTGTTGGCCAGCACCGATCCCAATGCACCGCAGCCGCAAACCAAAATCCTGCTTTGCAGAATGCGTTGCTGACCCGTCGCGCCAATCGCGCGTAACAGGTTTGACGAGCATAGCGGGACAAAGAGTCTTCAGTAGAAGTCATGCAACGGAATGGAACGAAAAAAAGTTCTTGTTTATTGGATTGGCTCAAACTGTATGGTAGCCCATTTCCCGAAATGCCCGAAGGACGGCAAGTTCGATAGTGGCAGCCATACAGTCGATTCGATCGTACGATTGGCACCTTTTCAGGATCAATTGGATCGCAAGTGTTATCAAAGTGACATCCGTTTGGGATAGCCGACGCGGTGCTTGGTTCGCTACGATTTTTCATGGACGGCATCCAAATGTTGTCATAGCATGGACTTAGGTACATCGGTCGCTTGCTTGGCGGCTGTCGGCGCAATGCTTGCACTACAGCTAGGCGTTGCGGGCGTTGTGCCTTCCGAGTTTGGGGACCTCAATCAAAGATTGGTGAGAAAAATGACAAACGGCAATCTCAAACAATGGACCTTCACGGTGTGTTGGGGGGTTCTGGCGAGTCTTGCGTGGGCTCAACCCGATGAACCTGTTTCCATTCTGGAACAAACCGACGAATTAATCTTGGGTGTGGAAAGCTCTGCAGACGAACCGAGCGAAGCTGGCGAACCAATCGATACGGAAGAAGGCGTGGAAACCCTGCTGCAGGGGCCCGTGCACGAAGCATTTGCCGAACCGCTTTCCGACGTGGAAGCCGCTAAGTTGGGAACGCCCATGGCGCCGCCTGCAGCGGTGACCGAAGTGCCTCCCGATTTAGGCGAAGACAGCGAAGGAGCCATCTGGATTCCTGGCTATTGGGCATGGGATGACGAACGCAATGAATACATTTGGATCAGCGGATTGTGGCGCAAGCCTCCCCAGGGGCGTACCTGGGTTCCAGGCACTTGGACTCAAGACGGCGACGTCTACCGTTGGGTTTCTGGCTATTGGGAATTGACGGACAACATTGCGACCCAAGACATAGGCAATGACGGAGTTGCGGTAGCGCAACGTGCCGCCATTCTACCAGTACCTCCTGCATCACTGGAAAACGGTCCGTCCACGGCGTCTCCGTCCGACGACCATTTTTGGGTCCCGGGAACATGGTTGTATCAGAATAGTTCGTACGCCTGGCGTCCCGGTTTTTGGTCCCCTTGTCACGAAAACTGGATGTGGATTCCGGATCACTACGTGTATCGACCGCAGGGCTGCGTCTTTGTGAAAGGGTACTGGGATTACCATTGGAACAATCGAGGCGTGTTGTTCGCGCCGGCGATGTTCCATCATCAAGTATTTCGTCCTGGTTTTGTCTATCGGCCGACGGTCGTCGTGTCGTTTGGCAATGTGTTAGATCAACTGTGGGTTCGCCCCGGCTATAGTCACTACTATTTTGGCGACTACTATGGACCAGCCTATACGAACTACGGAATTGTGCCTTGGTATTCGTACACGACGCTCTCCAGACGCTACTACGATCCGCTATTCGTTTACTTTAGCTGGTCAAATCGCAGTCGCTACGACAATCCATACAACTACCTGCGAGACCGCTATAACTTTTATTCGTCGCATCGAGACCAACGGCCGTCCAGAACTTTTCATGATTACTGTCATCATCACCGCGACGGAGGTCGGCGCAATACGCTGGCCTACGCCGAATCACTTCGCAAGGTGCCAAACCACGCTGGTTATAGGGCAATTCGGTTTGATCATCAGGGACAAGTCTTGGCCGGTCGCAATAAAGATCTGAATCGAAATGTCGGACGACAGGGCGGCGGAAACCGAGGTCACTCGCAGGCAACAGGAATACGTCACGCCGGCAACGCACAGCCGAATCTGGTAAATCGAGGTGACGTTGTTCGCGGCGGCAATCGAGGCGACGTTGTTCGCGGCGGCAATCGAGGTGACGTTGTTCGCGGCGGCAATCGAGGTGACGTTGTTCGCGGTGGCAATCGAGGCGACGTTGTTCGCGGTGGTAATCGAGGCGACGTTGTTCGCGGTGGTAATCGAGGCGACGTTGTCCGCGGCGGTAATCGAGGTGACGTTGTCCGCGGCGGTGATCGAGGCGCTCCAAGCGTTCTGACTCCCTTGGATACGAACCCAAAAGAGACAACTCGCTTAGACCGATTGAGCCGAAACGGTGCAAATTCCGACGCAAGCATCCGTGATACGCGAGATCGAATTCGTCAGATGGTCTTAGAGCGTTCGCGAAATCAAAACCAAAACGCCGGCGTTGTTAATCCTCGAGCGGTTCCGAATCAAACTTCGGGAAATCGCCAAGTGCTGCGGCCTAATGTAGCTGCACCCTCGAACAATGCCGGCCGAAACAACGTGGTGCGTCCCAATAACGTTCCACGCAACATTCAGCCATCTCGGCGCGGCACAACCATTCAACCCCGAGCTACCAAATCGTTGAATTCGACGCCGGGTGTGCTACCACCGAATCGAACGAATCGACCGAATTCCGTTCGACCGCGTAGTACCGTGCGACCTAATGCGGTTCGCGTTCAAACGCCGCAAGCAACCCAAACGCCTCGGGCGACCAGAAATCTGAACCAAGCCAGAAACGCGGTTTCGCCCAGCCAAATTCGGAACGGTAGCGTGAATGCGAATCGCGTCTCGACAGCGCCGCGACAACTTCAGCGACCGCAACCGCAAATACGGTCGACGCCACCGAGTTCTCGCGCGACCGCTCGACCTCGAGCCAGCAGTTTTAACGCGCTTCAGCGGAAAGGAGCCAGCAGCGCAGCGCAGGTTCGAAATCAAAGCCGCGCGATGCAGCAACGAGCGAACAATCGAGCTGGCCGAAAGAACTAGTCGCCATACACAGGGCGTTTTCCAGGAAAACTTCACAACGGCATACGGATCAAGACATCCGTATGCCGTTTTTTCGTGGCAAGTTCATGGAAAATTCATGCGGCGCACAACAACCGCTTCAAGACACGAACCAAGATGCCTGGCGACATGGCAATCTACAGGTAACTGGTTGCTATTGCCCAGCAACGGTGTTAAACCATAGTTTTTGAAAAGACTCTCGCGACGACAGCAGAGCAAACTGTGTCGACGCAGTGGTGACAATCGTAAGTCACGGTTCGCCACTTTCGAATCAAATAAGGCCGCCTTCCTGGAGCAGATCATGGGTGCCCAAATTCGTCGGCAGTTTGCCATCTCTTGTGCGATGGCCATGTTGGTCGTGGTTTTACCGAACGGTTTGTCTTGCTGCGGGGACGACTGGCCCGTCTTTCAGCAAAACAACCAGCGAAACGCGAAGTCACTGGAAAACCTGGAAGCGCAGAAGCTGAGTTTAGCTTGGACCTGGAAGTCGTCCGGTCCACCCGAATCTGCTTGGTCGGGCCCAGCAAAATGGGATGCGTACGCCGGGATCAAAGGCTTGAAGTCGATGCGCAATTACGACCCCGTGTTCCATGTGGTCAGTGTGGGAGATCGAGTCTGGTTTGCGTCGTCTGTAGAGGAATGCGTGCGTTGTTTAGATGCTGCAACCGGAAAAGAGATTTGGGTCTTTTACGCCGAAGGTCCAGTTCGCATTGCTCCAGCGTATGCCGATGGTAAAGTCTACTTTGGTTCGGACGACGGCTTCGCCTATTGCGTTGATGCGAACCACGGTCAATTGGTCTGGAAGTTTCAGCCTCGTCCTACCAAGCGAAAGGTCCTGAACAACGGTCGATTGATTTCGCAATGGCCGATTCGAACGGGCGTTTTGGTAGACAATGGGATCGCGTACTTCGGCGCGTCGCTACTGCCTTGGGAAAAGTCTTACTTGTGCGCGGTGGATGCGTTGACTGGTTCGCACGAAGGCGATGGTCTGTATGTCAATGAAATGGATGACGCCACCATGGAAGGTCCGCTGGCAATTGCGCCGGGCAAACTGTTGATTGCGCCTCAAGGCCGAGTTCCACCGCAAATGTTTCAGGTCAGCGACGGAAAGAGTTTGGGCAGCTTGAGCGGTGGCGGGGGATCGTTTGTTGTACTGACAAAGGATTCGGTCTTTCACGGTCCCGGCAACAAGACGGGCTGGCTCACGGCCAGTAATCTGCAGACGCGAGAAACCGTGGCGTCTTTTCAAAGCGGCAATGCCATGATTGTGGCTGGTGATACGTCATTGATTCAGACGGATCATTCTATTTCGGCTGCCAACTATGCGACTCGGCAACCAACGTGGTCTACCGACTGCGAATGTCCTTTTACCATGGCGCTGGCAGGGAACACTATTTTTACCGGCGGCCAGGATCAAGTGGTCGCGTACAGTGCCAACGACGGAAAACGACAAGGCCGAATTGCGGTGGACGGTAAGGCGTACGGACTGGCGATTGCCAACGGCACGTTGTTTGTGAGCACGGACACCGGTGCCATCCACGCTTTTCGTGTAGGCGACCAAATAGTTGCTGACGACTCCAGTGACGACGCTGTGGCAGAACCGAATTCGATCGAAAATTTGGAAGGCCTTGTACCGGTTCCGCCGTTCGAATCCGACCAGTTGGTAAATCGCTGGGTATTTCAACGTCCACACGTGCAAGGTTTGGCGGTAGAAGATTTGGCGGGCGATTCGACCATTTCAGTTAACGGTCGGATTCAGCTTTTTCGAACCGGTTCGTTCCAATCAGCCAAATGCGATAACAGTATCGGCGGCTACGAAGTCACTCGAGATGTTAAATCCAAACTTCTTCCCCGACGGGAATTCACTGCCGAAGCTTGGGTGCGAATTGATGAACCTTTAACGTGGGGCGGCATTATTGGCTGCCTGCAAGACAACGGGGATTTTGAACGAGGCTGGTTGTTGGGCTATTCCGACGATCGATTTTTACTGGCGGTAAAAGCCGCGAATTCCGCTGGCGGTCTGACCTACCTGAAAGCCAAGCAACCGTTTACAACTCGAGCATGGCATCACGTGGTGGGCACGTACGATGGCCAGCAGATGCGGCTGTATGTGGACGGCAAATTGGCCGCCGATTCGTCGGATCAATCCGGAGATATTCAGTACGCCGACCAGCACGTATACCAAATTGCAGGTTATCGAGACGACAATGAAAACTATCCGATGACCGGCATGTTGAATGAAATTCGCGTTTATCATCGAGCGATTTCTGACGATGAAGTGGCGGCGGGTTTCGAAGCCAAGGCGAATGGCTTTCCAGCCGCATCGCCGTTGCCCGATTCGCCCGAATTCCTGCAAGTGGCGGCGGGTCCATGGTCCGAATTTACAGCCAGTGACGAAGTCACCATTCGATGGAGAACCAACGTTCCAGCGAATAGTCACTTGAATGTGTATCTGGACGGAAAGCCAGTTCAGGAGATTCGTGACAATCAGCCCGTCACGGAACACGAAGTAGTTCTGCGTGATTTGGGACGTCACCGAGTGTATGAGTACGAGTTGCTTGTCGGACACGGCCAGCAAGATGAAGCGTTGGACAGCGTGGTTGCCGGTTCAGGAACCACTCAGCGATTTGAACTCGATACGTTTTTCAATTATTCTCCGTCGCCGTTCGCTGCCGAGGATCAGGTTTTCTGGGAACAAAATACGTCTTACGCCAAAGCGGCTGACCACATTTTGTCACAAGCGAATGTAGATCGAGGCCTCTGCGTGGTTTTGGGCTGTGGTGACGGAACGTTGATTTACGAATTGGCCAAACGGTCGAAGTTTCGGTTCGTCGCGTTTGACCCTGACGCAGATCGAGTAGCTCGAGTGCGACACGATTTGCAGTTGGCCGGACTGTATGGCACTCGAGTGACAATTCATCGAGTCTCTTCGTTGCAAGAAATTCCAGCGACGGGGCGGATTGCCAATCTGGTAGTTTCGGAATCGATCATGTCCGGAGACGAAACAACCGTTTCGCTTACCGAAGCCGCTCGTTTGTTGGCTCCTCAAGGCTTGGCCATTTTGGGACGGACATCGCAAGGTGACGAATGGCTGACCAGTGACAACAAACCGTTTACAGTGACCAAGAATTCGGACGGATGCTGGGCCGCGTTTCGTCAGCCGGCAATCGCCGGAGCCGGTGATTGGGGACACATTTACGGACAAACGGACAACAGTCATTACGGCGGCGAAGCCTTGTCTGGCGCGTCGGCGTCGGATGAATTGGTGGTGCAATGGGTCGGTCGCCCAGGTGCTCGTTACCAGTCCGACCGTAACGGTCGCAAGACACCCCCGCTGGCCACAGGCGGCAAGATTTTCTTGCAAGGACTGGATCGGATCATCACCTTAGATCAATACAACGGCCAAATTTTGTGGGCCTTGGATGTGCCAGAATTCCGTCGCTTCAATATGCCTAGGGATTGTGGCAATTGGTGCGCCAGCGATGAATTCTTATTCGCGGCAGTTCGTGACAAGTGCTGGAGAATCGATGCGAAAACGGGAACGGTTCAAGCCATGTTGGACGTTCTGCCGGCAGATGCAGACAATCCCTTCGAATGGGGCTACATCGGTTTGCACAATCGTATTCTGATTGGCAGTTCGGTGGTTGAAGGAAATCTGTGGAAAGACTTCTGGGGCAAAGAAGCTTGGTACGACGGGACCAGCGGTCCGGTGGCGGCCAAAGTCTGTAGCGATAACATTTTTGGTGTGGATCCCATTTCAGGTGAAGCCATTTGGGAATATCAAAGTGGCGTCATCATCAACGCGTCCATCATCATGTCGGACGATTCGTTGTTCTTTGTAGAAAACGAAAATCCCGACTTTCAGAAGGGAACGAATCGTCGCTTAGACGGCGCCGAATTCTGGAAGGGACAAGTCATCACAGTCTTGGATCCAAATACCGGCGAAGTGAAATGGAAGAAAGAGATTGATACGGAAGATGGAGAAGTTGCGTTTTATGCGTCGCACGGCAATGGTACCATCGTCCTGGTAGCGTCCAAGGACAAGCACTATCATATCTACGCTTTGGATGAACGAAGTGGCGAACAACTTTGGCATCAACAGATTCAATGGGGCAAAGGCGCAGCCGATCATGGTTCCCATCTTTCTCGTCCCGCCATCGTGGGTGATAAACTTTTTGTTCGACCTGCCGTCTTTGATTTGCGAACCGGCAAGAAGCAAGACTTGGTGATTCCTGTGGCAGGTTGTGGAACGTATGCGGTGACCGATAAAGCGTTATTTTTCCGAGGTGGTTCTGGTCAGAATTCAGCCGTCTGGGACAGCGAATCGGGCAAGTATACAATGTGGAACCGTCTTCGCCCTGACTGTTGGCTCAGCACTATTCCAGCTGGCGGCATGCTGCTATCTCCAGAAGGAGGCGGCGGCTGTAGCTGCGGAAAATGGATGGAGACTTCATTAGGATTCATTCCAAAGTCTCAGCTGCCCGGTTATCAAGAGGAATAGGTTCAAGCATCAATGCAGACGCTGGCAATCAGTTTGGCGTGGCTGACGCTGATTGCGTGTTGTGTGGCAATGACCCGAGTGCTGTGGGGGCTGAGCCAGATTGCAAAACTTGCTTCGCTACGTCCGTGTACAGACGAAGAAGCCTTTTCGCTTTCCATCATCATGCCGGCGAGAAACGAACAGCTGGATATCGAAGAAGCCGTCCGTTCGTTGCTGCAACAGGACTATCCTGCGTTTGAATTGGTCGTCGTTGATGATCGATCGACTGATCGAACTCCGGAAATCCTATGCCGGTTGGCCGAGGAAAATTCACGGCTCAAGGTCGTTCGAATCGACACCTTGCCCGCCGGTTGGTTGGGCAAGAATCACGCTCTGCATGTTGCGGCGGAACAGGTTGAATCCGAATTGATCCTGTTTACCGACGCCGACATTGTTTATCAGCCACAGACCTTGCGACGAGCGATTTCAATGGTGCGCATGCATCAATTGGACCATTTGGCGGTGGTTCCGGAAGTCATCATGCCAAATGTGTTGTTGAGGTCGTTTGCGGTGACGTTTGCGATTTTCTTTTTGCAGTACTTTCGACCTTGGGCGGCGCGGGATCCAGCCAGTAACGCGTATATCGGGATTGGTGCGTTTAATTTGATTCGCACCAATGTACTTCGTCGTATCGGCGGTTTGGAAAAGCTACGGATGCGACCGGACGATGACGTGAAATTGGGTCGAGTGATCAAGATGGCAGGATTTCGACAAGATGTGGCGGTAGGTGCAGATGCGATTGGCGTGCGTTGGTATCGTTCGCTGCGCGAAGTGATTCGCGGACTCGAGAAAAACGCGTTTTCGGGTGTCGATTACCGCATTAGCGTGACAGTGGTTTCGTCCCTAATGGCGCTGACATTGAATGTTTGGCCTTTTGTGGCGGTACTGGTGACAGCCGGAGATGTCCAATTGATCAACGGGTTGGTGGGTTTGTTGATGGTGACATTTGTGACTTGGACCAGTTGGCAAATGAAATCGGGCTGGTGGTCGGGGTTATTGTTTCCCGTGACGGTGTCCATCTTTGTTTACATTCAGTGGCGAACAATGTTACTGACACTGTGGCGAGGTGGCATTTCTTGGCGTGATACGTTTTATTCGCTGGACGAACTGAAACGTAACGTCGTATAGACCGTCATCACAAATCCTTAACAATTTTGTGGCAGGCGAGTAGAATCTAGGGTTGATTCCGATTCGAATGTTCGCCATGACTGGATTGATGTATGCGAAATTACGTCTTCTGTTTTTACACAGCCGCGATTTGGCTGGCGACCGGCACAAATTGTTCGGCAATTTCATTTGACGACCTAATAGCGTCATACGGTAATCTGACGACCGTCGCGGGCGCGGGACAGTTTCGAGGTGCGGCGTACAACGGTTGGGAATCGTCTATGGAAGGTGGCAGTGCGCTGGACGCCGAATTGTCTCGGCCCCATATCGCCATGTCGGATTTGACGGGCAACATTTACATCGCGGACAAGGATGCCCACGCTATCCGCTTGGTTTCCGGCGACGGGACCATGCACACCGTGGCAGGAACCAGCGAAGCGGGATTCAACGGTGACGCCGGTCTAGCCACCGAGATACAGCTTAATTCGCCTAACGGCATTTTCACTCGACCAGACGGCACCACCTACATTTACGATCTAGGTAACAATCGCATTGGCAAACTTTCCGTCGACGGAATTTTCACCACGTTATTCGAAGACTTCGACGGGATGGTGGCGGGACGAGGCTTGTGGGTCAACAAGGACGAAACGTTGGCTTATTATTCGTCCGGAACGGAATTGAAAATGTGGACACCCGACGAAGGCGTCGAAATCTTGGCTGATGGTTTTGCGGAATTAGGCAATTTGGACGTTAATCCACACGACGGTTCTTTGGTGGTGACAGATCGATTAGGCCACGGTGTTTACAAGGTGGATGCCAATGGCCAGAAAACATTAGTGGCAGGGAATGAATCTGATTCCGGAGGAAGGTCCGGCATGCCAGCGACGTCCGTCGGTTTGGACGAAGTGCGAGGCATCTATTTTCATCCGGAAGGCGGATATTTCTTAGCGACGCACAAGGGCGGCCAAGTTTGGTTTGTAGACGAACAGGACACCATTCATTTGCTGGTAGATGGTGACACGGAACATGAAACGCATTATGGCGATGGCCAACCATTATCCGTGCCGGGAAGGAAAATCAGCGAACCTCGAGCGGTCACGTTGGCACCCAATGGAGACATTCTGATCACGGAAAACGACTTTGGATTCATTCGGCATGTCGCCATTTCAGATCCTTGGTTCGAATTAGGTGATTTTGACGCCGATGGAGAACTGGGAGTTTCTGACATCAATGCAATTTCGCAGATAGTCCAACAGCAGCGGAACGTCTACCTGTACGACGTCACCGGCGATGGAACCGTCACTATGGAAGACCGAACACATTGGATAAAAGAGTTAAAGCAGACAAACATTGGCGACGCCAACTTGGACGGTGTGTTTAACAGCGGCGACTTTGTCCAAGTATTTCAAGCTGGCCAATACGAAGATGCTATTCTGGGTAATTCAACTTGGAATACTGGCGACTGGAATGGCGACGGAGATTTTACCAGTGCCGATTTTGTCGAGGCGTTTGTGGATGGCGGGTATGTTGCCGCAGCCACACCTCAAAACGTGCCTGAGCCATTCTGGGGGCCAGGCGTCATGTTCCTTATGACTGTTCTAGTCGTTCGTTTCATTAGAAACACTCCTGCTGGTTCAAAGTAATTGGTCTCGCTCGCTTGCATAAACCGCCAAATCAATCAAACTCGTAGTTGGACTTTGATTTGCTACCGGCGAAAGGGGCAGGGGTAATGTTTTCATCGCAGCGCAATCGCTGTTTTTACAAGCGTCAGCATCGCATTTCTCAGATTGAAGGGCTGGAAGACCGCCGATTTCTGCGCGCGGATTTTGGCGTGGCTTCGTTTCAAGCTCGTATGACAGAAACGATTTCCGCCAAGATTGCGTATTCGACAAGTGCCGTTCCCCAGATTGTTAACGTCAAGGCGGTGGGCGGACCAGTCGCGGTGGATGACGGCAGTGGCGGCAATCCGATTCCAATCTTGAATACGACAACTTCATTGCTGGACGTGTTGGGAAACGACAGTGATCCGGACGGAGACGATTTGACAATTTCGGCCAAGACGGATGGCGTGCATGGTACCGTTGCGATTACCTCGGACGCCAAATTCGTTACCTACACTCCCAACAACCCAGAGTACACTGGTTCGGACGTGTTTACTTACACCATTTCCGATGGTAACGGAGGCAGCGCGACGGTGTCGGTTTATGTGAGTTTGGCGGATCCGACTTACGATCTAGGCAGCGTCTTGCCGTTGGGTGATTCAATCACCAAGTCTGTTAACAATTTCCCTGGGACCCAGTGGTACAGCTATCGCTATGAATTATGGAAGGATTTGATCGATAGCGGCGTGCAGATGGAGTTTGCGGGGACGTTACATGATCTGGCAAGCGACCTTGTGGACAGCGAAATGAATTCCTATCCGCTTTGGCCATCGTACCAGAATCATGTTTATTACCAAAGCGATACATCAACGCTAGATCAAGCCAGTCACGAAGGGCATCCAGGATCTCGAATTGATGAAATTGCCGGTCCACTACCAACGTGGCTGACATCGATTGATGCGAACAATGTGTTGATCCATCTGGGAACTAACGACGCAATTGATGTGGCAAGAGACGTTTCGGGAATACCGATCAATGTTCCGCAGGATTCCGTAGATAATTTGGCCGGTGTCATTGGTGCCCTGCAGACGGACAATCCGAATGTTTCCATCTACGTCGCTCAGATCATTCCGTTGGCCACATCAACCACATGGCAGGCGGACGCGGCGGCGTATTTAGACGAATTCAATTCGCGTTTAGCGGTGACGGCACCAAGTTGGTCGACGGCAAATTCGTCCGTGTATGTTGTCGATCACAATACGGGTTTTAATGCTTCGATTCGAACTGGTTCGAACCCCAATGGCCTGACCTACGATGGCGTTCACATGAATGATGCGGGTGACGCAGAAATGGCCAGTCGTTGGCATGACGGATTACTGGGCGTCCAATCGGGCGTTGTTCCGAATCTGGCCGACGCGGTTTTTGCACTGGATGAAAACCCGATAATGGGAGCCAGCGTGGGATCGGTTACCGGGGCGATGTTGAGCAGTTCGCCGACATTCAAATTGGTCCAAGATGACGCAAATCATCCCGGCGCGTTTGCGGTGAACTCGGCAACCGGAGAAGTCACCGTCGCGGCCCCAAATCTGATTGACCATGAATTGGCCGATACGCTATCGATTGTCGTTCAAGTGACCGCAGACAACTACTTGGTTGACACTGCTACCGTCACGGTGAATGTGAATGACTTGCAAGACGCGTCGATTGCTGATCGACGAATTTTCTATAACAATTCAGCCTTTGACGGCAATAATTCGACTGCCAATGTCGCGGACGACAATGCGGTTGCTCCGAATCCAACGGAAGCGACTTCGCCGGAACTGGGCAAGACGGCATACCTTCCGGGAACGGGGCAAGCGACTTTCCAGAATTACACCAGCTATTCTCGAGGAATCAACGGTATCATGGTCGACATCGCCGACCTTTCGGTCGAGGCGACGCTGGCAACCGTGGACAACTTTTTCAACTTTCAAGTAGGAAATAGCAACAACTTGGCAACATGGACCGATGCACCCAATCCCATTGCCGTAACGACTCGTTTTGGCGAAGGTACCAATGGTTCGGACCGAATCACAATTATTTGGGCTGATAACGCCATACAGAAGCAATGGCTACGTATCGAAGTCTTAGCAAATAGTTCAACTGGCTTAGCAACGCCGGACGTTCATTACTGGGGCAACGCGATTGGGGAAACGGGGACGATAACGGGTGACACGCTTGTGGACGGGTTTGACGTAATTGGCGCTCGAGACAATGCGACGTTTTTCGTCTCAGCAACGACCTTAAACCGCTATGATTTCAATCGAGATGCCAATGTCGATGCGTTTGATACGATTATTGCTCGGGACAATGCAACGTTTTTTACATCTCTTCAAATTCTGAATAATCCAAACTGATTTTGATCTGTTCTTCATTGTCAAATTGTTTTGATATAGTTATCCTTAAACAGAATGTCCACGCTTTCATTGATTCTTTGCGAGTTACTCCCATGACGCGGTTTTATGTAGGCATTGTTCTTCTTGTAACTACTCAGCTCTGTTTCTCACGCAGACCTGACGATTTCAGCCGTTGGCTTTCCATTGCTTCCCAATACCAGCAACCAGACGGTGACACTCAACGTTACCACGGATAGTAGTGATCAGATCGATGCCATTAATCTTCGGCTCCAAGTTGGAGATGGTGGCGGTGGTGACTTTGGCACTGTTGGAACCCACGAAGCCGGAGTCGACATGCCTTTCATTACAGCTATCGATTTTTCCACAGGACTTTTTCGTCCGCTAGTCTGACCCCAGCGGCTTCGACATCATTGGCAAATGGCGGTCTGCTAGCACAACGAAACGCCGACCTGGCCGTCGCAACACCTGCGAGTGGCTTATTGGCCACCGTGGTTTTTTCTACCGTCGGCATCAATTCGCCTGGTAGTTTTGACTTTCGATTGGATGGCGTCTTTGAGACGTCGGCAGTTACAACGGGCAGTACGGCAATTCCAATTGACTTTGCAAGCTCCGTAAACTCTGGCAGCGTTAGTGCGGTTCCCGAACCTAGCGCCTTCTTGCTGTTAGGTCTCATTTCTATCGGAACCGTCGTGACACGCTGGAGTGCCAAGAAATTCTTCGTCCGCAACTGCTAAACTTGACCTAATCGATTTCCTCGGTATCTTATCGGCATAGCAACTGGCCATTCTGGCGTGTTGCGACCGCACACAACCGAGGCAATTACATGGTCAGGGGAAAGATTCTTCGCCGCCGAACTTGTTCGTTCGACCAGCTGGAAGATCGTCGAGTACTAGACGGGGCTCCTTTAGTTGGCGGTGTTACATTTCCGTATGATGACGTAGATCGGCTGGTCATAGACGATGTTCTTGGGCCTGACCTGTTTATGGACGACGGTTTCGCGCCAATTGACCATCTGACGTTGTTGACACCGAATGATCCGGTTTCGAATTCCGGAGGAATTTCTTTGCCAACAAGTTCGTTTGATCGGTTTCCGCTTGAACAGATACAGGATCGTTTCTTTCTGTTCGACAACATGGCGCCATACAATGCTCCGGATTTCGCCGGCGAATATGGCCTGGCTCCATTACGCCTTTTTACTCAGTGGTTTTTTTGGCCGGTGGGGGCGGGGCCAGAACCGGACATTGAACGTTTGCTTTCGAAAATTCCGCACTTAGACGCTCGGCAGCCAGTGGTTGTTGATATCGAACACTGGCCGACAGCGGTGTCAGATTCCGACGAAGAACTTCGCGAATCCGTGCGAAAACTAACCACCATCTTGGATACCATTAAACAGCAGCGTCCGGATGTTACCGTCGGACTTTATCGCACAGTTCCTACTCGCGAATATCGAGCTCCTGTTTTTCACGGAATGGACTCACCCGAGTACGCTTTGTGGCAGGCACATAATTCGGAGCGAGTTGCCGAGATTGCGAAACACGTTGACATTATTGTGCCTTCGCTTTACACGTTTTACCCCGACTACGAAAGAGATGGTTCGTTACGCTTGTTTGAGCGAGACCGTTGGGTGACGTACGCAACCGCAAATATCGAGGAAGCTCGCCAATATGGCAAGCCCGTCGTTCCTTATATCTTGCCGTACTACACACCCAGTAGTCTTCCGGATCGTTATTGGCAATCAGCAGAGATTAGTCCTGGTTTTTGGGAAACGATTCTAAACACAGTTCATGATCAAGCTGATTCCGCGGTCATTTGGACAGGCCGATATGAATGGGCTGACAACCCTGGCTGGTGGCCCGTCACGGAACAATTTGCGAACGATGTTCTGCCTGTCATGACCGACTCGGAATCAACGGTTCTGGGACAAGTGGAATTCGGCAGCTATTGGCAGACGCGAGGAAGCGAAGCAGCCACCATTCGCATCGAAGTGAATCCTATCAATGACGCGCCAAACGCCAAGAACGATACGGTGACTCGTCACGATTTCCTTCCCATAACCTTGGATTTATTGGCCAACAATGGTTTCGGAGCGGATAGTGATATCGATGGTACTATCATACCCAGCAGTTTGGTAATCAACACTTTGCCGTCACATGGTCAGGTGGAAAATCACCTGGACGGCACTGTGACCTACGCGCCCAATGGTAATCACATTGGAGCGGACACGTTTACTTACACGATTAGCGACAACAATGGCGCCATTAGCAACTCGGCCACAGTCACCATCAATACGATCGTGAATCGTCCTCCCGTTGCGGTGAACGATTTGATCACCGTCAATAAGAACAGTCAGGTAACGTTTCATGTGGCCAATTCGGACACGCTTGGCGTGGACTCGGATCCAGATGGTAACCTAGATCGTACGTCGCCCGTCGTAGTCACCGGTCCGCTGCATGTAGCGGTAGTCAAAAATACGGCGGACGGTTCCTTTACATACACACCGCATACCGGTTTTTTGGGAACGATTCGTTCACCTACCGAATTCTGGATACGGACGATGCAGCCAGCAATGTAGCCACCGTTCAGCTCTTCGTTCGCGATGTCAATGCGGCACCCATAGCCAACAATGATGTGGTGAGTGTGGATGAAGATGATACGATCATCATCACTAGCCTCGCAGCCAACGATACTGATGCCGATGGCAATGTGGTTGCGAACACATTAACCATTCAAGCCGCACCGACACATGGCAGTGCAAGCGTCGATGCGAATGGGATTGTCACATACACGCCGCACGCAAACTTCTATGGTGCCGACAGTTTTACCTATCGGATCAGGGACAATAGTAATGCGCTCAGCAGTATCGCGACGGTCAGCATTACCGTGAATTCAATAAATGATCCGCCCGCGGCCTACGCCGACTCGATTTTTACACCGGAATCGACGGCCGTAACTTTCAATGTCTTCCAGGCACATCAAGGACTTGCGGATACAGACATTGATAACGCTCTGGCGAACGCCTTTGTTGAACCGACATCCGGCCCGGCCAATGGAACGCTGGAGAATCTGGGCGCTGGCGAATTTCGCTACACGCCCAATTCGGGATTCCATGGTCTCGATTCGTTTCAATATCGAGCGGTCGATGCGGATTCAGCGAAAGCGATCCCGTTGTCGTTTCGATATTTGTGAATTCGGCTCCGATTGCGAATGACGACACCGTGACATTGGACGAAGACACCACCGTGCAGTTTAGTTTGGTGGCGGGTGCAGGGGCGGATCTAGACCCTGATGGTACATTAAATTTGAATTCGATTGAAATTCTTAGTCCACCAACGTCAGGGCAGATTACTGAAATCGTAAATGGTGAAGTTGTTTAGTGCCCGATGCCAATTTCTTTGGCACGGATTCGTTTACCTATCAGATTCGAGATAACGATGGGGCGCCAGTAACGTTGCTACCGTCTCGCTTACCGTGCACAGCGTAAATGACTTGCCAGTCGCCAAGAACGACGATTTGTTGACCGCAATTGATTTTTCAGTTCAGTTTAGCCCGCTGGCGGATAATGGTCGTGGTGCCGACCAGGATGCGGAAGATCAACTAAATCAACTGCAGATTGAATTTCAGCAAGACTCGCAAGGTCACGTGTTTGCGAACGGCACATTGACCGACCTAGGGCAAGGGACTTTCGAATACGTTCCGAACACTGGATTTGCTGGTTTCGACACGGCGACTTATCGAATTGTTGATTCGGACGGCGGCGTTAGTTCCTTCGCGACGATTCAAATCGAAGTGGCCGATATCAATGTCGCGCCCATCGCCAATGATGATGCAGCAGAGACGCTGGAAGATACAGATGTCGTTGTCTCGGTGCTTAGCAATGACATGGATCCGAAGGGGACGATCGATGTTACTTCTGTGCAAGTGGTGAACATGCCGCAACATGGAGGCGTCACGATACAGCCTGATGGGACCATCATTTATTCGCCGAATCAGGATCATTTCGGCACGGACGAATTTCGTTATGTCGTCTTTGATGCGGACGGAGCTGTCAGCAATGAAGCGACTGTCCAGATACAGATTCAAGCCGTCAATGATGCGCCCGTGGCGGGGAATAACCATCTGGTTGTGGGCGAAGACAACGTCATTATCTTCGGTTTGACCGGAAATGACTTCGACGTAGATGGCACTGTGTCACCAAGTCAAGTGCAGATTGAAACAATGCCGGATCACGGTAGTCTGACGTTTGACGGTAGCCAGTTTCTATATCAACCGGACGCCGACTATCATGGCAATGACAGCTTTACGTATCGGCTTCGAGACGCCCAAGACGCGGAGCTATTTAGCAATACGGCTACCGTGACCATTGAAGTAACTTCAATCAATGATTCTCCTGTCGCGTTTGATGATGTGGCTCACGTTTCTCCGAATCTTCCGACTGTGATTGATGTGTTTGCGGACAACGGAAACGGCCCAGATACGGATGTCGATACGGGAACGGTTCCGACGAGTGCTTCGATGGTGACGAGCACTCGTTTTGGCTGATTTGACATATTCGGGCAACGGCCAATTTTATTACGTTCCCCACATTAATTATGTGGGAATCGATTCGTTCGAATACGTCGCCGAAGATTCGCAAGGAGGGACTAGTCAGGTTGCTGAGGTCACCATCATCGTCAACACATCGCCCGAAGCAGCCGACGATTTTGCATATGTATCTGTCAACTCGGATGTAACAATCGATGTTCGTCAAGCAAACGTTCAAGACGGCACACAGGATCATGATGTAGACGGAAATCTAGGTGATGCCACTGCGGTTATCGATGCACCAGATCATGGCGTGCTTACTGAAATCGCGGCTGGCGTTTTCAGATATGTTCCGAATCTAGACTTTGTTGGTGAAGATGCGTTTACTTATCAATTAACGGATGAGCTGGGTGCGAACAGTAATATTGCCACCGTTCAGATTCACGTGACCGACCAGCTTCAATCGCCGGTTGCCGTTGACGATACCGTGGCAACTCGCGAAGGCACTCCCAGAGTCTTTTCGGTGGTGGAAGCGCGAACCGGAGGCAATGATTTTGATTCGGATGGAACGTTAGATTTCGCGTCCATTAGCGTCGTCGATCCTCCCACACGGTACAGTCGAATATTTGGGGCAGGCGAATTTCGCTATTCGCCGAACCTGGATTTCTATGGCGAAGACAGTTTCACTTACACTGTCAGTGACGACGATTCACAGATTAGCAATTTGGCGACGGTCACCATTCAAGTAGTGGAAGCAAATATTCCTCCGCTGCTGGGCGATCGAGTGGTAACCGTGGATGAAGACTCGGTGGTGACGTTTAGTCTGTTGGCGGATAGCATGGATTTAGATGGAACACTGTTGCCGTCGTCCGTGATCCACGTTGCCTGGCCCAGTTCGGGAATTTTGCGAATCGTAAGTACCGGAGTCTACAGTTATACACCCAACAAAGATTTCCATGGTGTGGATAGCCTTTCTTTTCAAGCTCAGACAACCTAGGAGCTTACGGGCGTCCAGTGGAAGTCATTCGAGAATCCCTAAGCACAGAAGGCTTGCAGAGCGAACTTGATCATCGCTGGCGGTTCGAACTTGGATCGCGAATGGCGGAAAGATTCTACGTGTCAGGTTTCCATGATAGCGACGCCCGAAGGTTTACATTCGAATACTCCACGGACGAATCGCTTTGGCTTCCACGAATATTCAGCTATCGAAATCACCGGAATACCATGAATTTGCGTTTGAAGAATCGGTAAGTGGTACCGTCTGGGTGCGAGCAGTTGACTTGAAATCGCCAGGACGGTGAAACATCTCTGGATGCCGTATATGTCGAAGACCTACAGCTTCAGGCTACTCGAGCCATTCGTGCTGCCACTTCATCGATCACGATTGACGATGTTCAGGTAAACGAAAGCGATGGACAAGCTACCTTCCGAGTGACTCGTAGCGGGGATCTTACCCAGGTTTCGTCCGTTTGTTTAAGGTCTTGCCTGGAACGGCAGTCGAAGGCGAAGACTACCGACGCATGTTGCCAGCTTCACTTTCGTTTGCAGCATTCGAGCCAGAAATTCCCGGTGAAACTCCGCCAGAAAGCGAATCATTGTTCATGGTGCCGCTGATTGATGACCTGTTGGCCGAAAGTGCGGAGGAGTTTTCTATCGAATTGGTACCGCTGCATAATGCACAGCTGGTTCGTGATCGAGCGACCGCAGTAATCCAGCGCAACGACGGTCAAGCACCGCTGGCAATTGATGATGCAATCACCACGTGGGAGGACACGCCGGTTGAATTGGATTTATTGGCACCCAATCCAGATCAGGCTGATTCGACACCTCAGGGAGAACTCGATCCAGCTTCCCTTCAGATCGTGTCACCACCTTCGCACGGTACGCTTTCCGCCAACCTCGACGGAACATTGCTGTTTACTCCGGCCGCAGAATATTTTGGAACAGACAGTTTTACCTACCAAGTAAGTGACACATTGGGATATAGAGAAAGCAACATTGCTACGGTCACTCTTGAAATCACGGAAGTAGATGATCCACCCATGATTCAAGACGTGACGTTTAGTATCGACGAAAACTCGCCCAATGGCACGATTGTGGGGCAGCTGGAGATTGTGGATGTAGATGGCGGCGAACCGTTCAACGTAGTATTGTCCGCAGGCAATTTGGAAGGCACTTTCGCGCTGAACGAATTACATCAAATCATTGTCGCTAATTCAAATCACCTAGATGCGGAACAGATCACGTCGTTTGATCTTGTTGTGGAAGTCGTGGTGAACGAAACAGTCACCGATTCGGCATTGGTCCAAGTGAATGTCCATGACGTTGCAGATGGTCACGTAGTTGGGCGCCATATCTTTTACAACAATTCTGCGTTCGACGGAAATGACGGCCAAGCAAATGAAGCCGACGACCTGGCGATTGCTCCAGGGCCATCGGACGCGAGCTTGCCGGAGCTTGGCAAAACAGCGTTGCTTCCCGGTCAGGGGCCGGCAACATTCCAGAATTACACCAGCTATTCTCGAGGTATCAATGGTGTGATGGTAGATATCCGCGACCTGGCAACGCTGCCTTCGATCGAAACATGGGATCAATTCTTTGAATTCCGAGTGGGCAATAGTTCGACACCAGCAAGCTGGACGTCCGCGCCGGCTCCCATTGATTTACTGGCTCGACCTGGTGCGGGCGTAAACGGTTCCACTCGAATCACGCTCGTCTGGGCAGACAACGCGATCCAGCAACAATGGCTACAGGTCAACGTATTGCAAAACAACGTAACCGGTCTGTCACAATTGGATACGCATTATTGGGGCAATGCGATTGGGGAAACCGGAACAATCGTCGACGCAACCGATGTAGATGGATTTGATGTGATTGGAATTCGTGATAACGCAACGTTCTTCGTATTTGCTCAGTCTGACAGCCGGTACGATGTTAATCGAGACAAGAACGTCGACGGATTTGATGTTATCATTGCCCGAGATTACGCGACGTTCTTTCTAAGGCTGGCATTGATTCGTCCGCAATAAATCAATCAGGACTACCCAACTCCACAACAGCCATCTTCCGTTCATCCCAGCTGTGCCAAAAAAGGATATACGCCGTGTTCGGGAACTGGGCCTTTGTTTCGGTCAGAATGTTGGCAAGGTTGTACGAGTGATCATTGTGGCTGGGTCCAAATTCGCAAAATGCAAATGGCTTCTTGGTTTGTTGCAATGCGGAATAGGATCGATTTTGATCGACCAGACTCGTGTCGTTTCCGTAGAAATCCAGCCCCACGACATCTACAACGTCATCGCCCGGATAGTAGTGCATGACGGGGAATTCGCGATGCGCTTCGTACTGAACTGATGGCGAGTAGACCCAAATCAGATTGTCCAAATTATTGCGAACCGCCAGTTCTTGGTGTAGTTCTCGCCAAAGACGTACAAATTCTTCGGAAGAAAAACGTGGATGATTCTGAGAACCACCCCACCAAAACCATCCGCCATTCATTTCGTGGAATGGTCGAAACAGCACCGCTACATCTTCCGCTTTCAACCGCTTTAGAGTTCGCACCAGCTGATCCACCATTCCACTCCAACGAATATTCGCAGCCGTGCCATGCTGAAATAGTTCCGCCGGATTTACGTTTTCGACGTCATGGGAATCAGTACCTCGCCATGGGTTTTGCGGATGCATGCTAATCGTCACCACTCCGCCGCGCCGAGCGTGATTGACGGCCAGCGCAAATTCGTCGTCATCTAGCCGCAATCGTTCGAACCCCAGATCCATGCCCAATACGGGGAGTCGATATCTTTTTGATTTCAGAAGCGGTTCGAACCAACGAAGATGGCCAACGACCATGTCTTGGTCGGAATGTCCGATGTTCTGCCCCAGCCACGGATCTTGGGATGTACTTGCGTGTCGCAAGCATTCCATAACGTCCGCCGGTCTCAGTGACTGCGCCCAGCCCGATGTCGTGACAAGAATGGAAGCTAAAACGCAAAAGACACTCAATCGAAACGCATGCATACAAAGCTTTTCCGCAAACCGTGATTTTTTATCCCACGGTATTGTACGTCGCAAATCTCCCAGCGCTAAAGCTACGTCAAAAGTAGGGAAACAGCCCTGCCCTTTTGCGACCGATATGCCCGTTTTGCACGAGCAATCTTGCGTTTCCCAAGAAAAAATGAACTTTCCGACACCCAATGCGTCAATACTGGGTAAACCTGAACGAAGTTCCAGTTCTGGCAGAACTTGTCGGTCCTCCACTGCGTATCAACGGCTTAAGCCACAAAACCTGAGAAATTTTCCAAGGAGCATTCGCACGAGCGATTGAGATCACGGTATGGACGGCCAATTTGACGATGCATTCAAGACGCTCGATCCGGACGATTCGTCCATCTGTTCGGATACTACTCGCGTGCTTTTACCGAGCCAACCAGCGGCGGTTACGGATACGTCGCCATCAGGCGTCCCCAGAATTCTAGGTGCCTACCGACTTCAAGAAATGATTGGGACCGGCGGGACGGCTCGTGTTTTTCGAGCGACCCAAGTGCGAACCGGCGAAATCGTGGCGCTCAAAGTCGTGGATCACCAGCGGCTTGGTGCGACTGAATTGGTTCAACTCAACTACGAATCCCAGATCGCGCAGAGCTTGACACATCGCCACATCGTTTCCACATCGGCATGCGGAAGCTCGCAAGGCTTTACTTACTTGGCCATGGAGTTAATAGATGGCAACGACGCGCGAAAACTAGTCGCAACTGCCGGACAGCTGGCTATCGACGACGCTATCAGAATAATCTGCCAGGCAGCCACAGGACTCGACTACATGCATGGCCAAGGCTTGGTGCATCGAGATGTAAAGCCGTCCAACTTGATGGTTGACCTAGGCGGCAATGTCAAGTTGATCGACATGGGATTGTCACACGCAATTCACGAATCTACTCGACGTGACTGCGTCTTTGGAACATTGGACTATTTGGCGCCTGAACTGAGTCTCGCCGCTACGGCCGACGAACGTAGTGATATTTATAGCTTGGGATGTACTCTCTATTTTCTGTTAACTGGACAACGTGTTTTTCCGGCGACCAGTCCGATGCAATCGGTCATACTGCACCGCGAGGCACGCGTACCTGACATTGAGAGCCTGCGGCCGGATGTGCCATGCGAAATACGTCAACTACTTGAAAGCATGCTCGCCAAGCGAACGGAAGATCGGCCGCAATCGATGAGCGAAATCGTCCATTCATTGGATGACATCAAGCGAAATGTAGCTATGCGGTCGGCAACCCATATTGATCGAGCGGTTCGCTCCGTTTCCGAAGGCGAATTGAACCAGACAGCGCCGATGATCGCGCCGGTTACACCCGTTCCCAATGGACGAGATCCCAAGACGTCGGACTGGAAAAAAGTTCTATCAATGGCTGTCTCGGCGTCATTGTTACTGGCATGCGTCGGCCGCTGGTTTACCGCAACTGAAATTGACGCTGGTGCGGTTGCGGAAGTCTCGAATATCCAACAGTTTGCAGAAAATAATGCGGCATTGAATGCGGAATCGCTGGGCAATTGCAATGCAGCGTGCCAAGACGTTTGCCTGGCGTCTGTGGGTACAGACACGCCGATCGATTTCCCTCCGCCGATGCTGCCAGAATCGATGCCTGAACCAACGCGACTGCAAGCCACGTCGCAGCGAGTCGTGTTGTTGCATCTTGTTCGGCCCATGCAAACCGCATGTCGTCGTAATGTAGTATGTCGCACGACGATCATCGCGGTTTCTCTGCTACGAAAGTAACGGCTTGGTCAATTGACCGAACCGTCGTGTAGCACTTGATGATATTGATCCACGGCGGGGTTTGCGATTCGCTGGGCATGTCCACCGGGCCAAATCACTTCCAGCGAATCGATAGCGTTCTGTTCGCCCAGACCAAAATGAACGGTCGCGGGATGTTGCGCATGAATCGAATCGCCCGACACGACACTCGCTACCCAGCGACGTTCCCCTGCTTGAGCGACGATTCTTGCTCCGTGCGGTGACCGACCTCGCCCTTCTTCCTGCAAGCGAACGCCAATCCAATGTCCGGGCGTGGTCCACTGGTTTTCATAGACGTGCAGCAATTGGCCGTCTTGCCACCGGTCTTCCACCACCACCAAGTCGACTCGACCATCCGCGTCCAAGTCATCGCCTACAACGGCTCGACCATCATACTCTTGCCCCACGCCCATCAAGAAACCAATGCTGCGAAACTTCTGGCCAGCTTCGTTCATCAGCAGCGAATTCTTCTGATAGCCGTCCCATGATTCGCTACGATCTAGATAGCCTTCCAGAACGTCTTGAAAGACTTGACTAACTGCAAACTTCGGCGCGGAACCATCTTCATAAATATCGTGACACCAAAAATGGCTGCAGTGATCCTTCGTTGATTCACCACTGGAATGCCCGTTGGCAACAAACAAGTCTTTGTCACCATCGTTATCAAAATCAAAAGCGGTCGAACCCCAAGACCAGCCCGTTCGGGCAACCGAATCCTTAAAGGCTGGCTGGTGGAAAACGTCTCCCTGCGCCAAGTACATGCGGTTTCCGTAACCCATGATCGAACGCATTGCATGCACTTCCGGCCGGTCTTCTCGTCCCAGTTTCATGAACTCCAAGCGTCGAGCAGTCGTGGAGGCCATGCCGGTAACAAAAAAGTCCAACTTGCCATCCAGATTAAAGTCAGCAAAGGATGCGGACATGCCAAAGATATGGCGTTGGTCCAGTTTGTTAGTGACGTCCGTGAACTTGCCGGTACCGTCATTTTCGTACACATCGACGCCCGAAAAATCACTGATGACAATCAGGTCCAAGTCGCCGTCTTCGTCCCAGTCTAGGAAACTACTGCCATAGGTTCGTCGGTTACGCTTGGCGGCCAAACCGGCTTCTTCGGTGGCGGGCGTCAGCTTGCCGTTGCCATCGTTAAGTAGCAAAAATGCCGGATAGCCATCGTTAGCGTCGTAATAGGGCTGAGGCATTTCGCCTTGCAAGTAAGAGATTCTGTACTGTGCGATCCAAATATCCAAGTCGCCATCCAAGTCAATATCGCCGGCCGTGATGGCCTGCGGTTGTCGGAGCGGGCCACCGCCTCGCGCTTTCCCCAACGGCTCGTCGACGAATTTGCCTTCCGCGCTTCCTAAATAAACCAACAAATCGCCTCGCATTCCCGCCGTCACATAGTCGGGATACGAATCGCCATTCATGTCTGCGATCAACCCGGTTTCAAAAGTGCTGTAGGGGTGCAAAAAAAGCGGCTCTGGTTCAAATTTGCCGTCGCCCAGATTTCGGTAAAGAAGATTACAGCCACCCAAAAGGATTTCAGACAGTCCGTCCTTGTCCAAATCGTAAACCAGAACGGGTTGCACGCCGGAAGGGTTCTTCGGATCGGTCCGATCTACGGTCAAGATTTCTTTAAAGGGGACCGGCCCCTGATGCCGCAATAATTCCAAGCGACCGGCATCGACCGATTGAGGCAGCGGAATCCCATCCGCGTCACGTTCTGACTGCCATCGGATATCAATCTGTCCTTGCAGTACCCATCGTTCGTTTCGAGTCTGGTGCTGTAAGTAGATTGCCATGTTCACGGTTGAGTTGGCACTTTGCGAATCACGCTGTGGCTGAAACGTCGCATGATGCCATTCGGTTTGTACAATCGAATAGCCTGCGGTTTCAACCCAATCAACCAATTCGTCCCAGCCAGCTGCATCCAACGATGTCGGATTCAATTGAGAAAATCGTTCGATCTGGTTGTCCAACGTTTCTGCTAGTTGGAACGAACCAATTCGAATTGAATCAAATGGAAGATGACGAAAAACGGAAAACGCGTCTCCACTGGTTCGCTGTACATTCAGCAATGAATCCCAGAGCCGAACAAGCGCCCGTTCATATTCTTGAGCCAGCTGTTCCTGACTCCAAACCGTTGAATCCAATTCACGGCGTTTCTCCAGTAACGTCTCTTTGCTGACCGGCTTAGCTTCAGAAGACGCAGCCGTGCGGGAATCATCAGTACGCCGATCGTCTGTTGCCAAATCCCCTAAAATCTGTTCAAGGTCCGCCGCTGATTCGCCGTCTTGGTTTACCGATGGAGACAGGTTTTCGCCATCGTCACCGTTTTCATCTTGAGCCGTCCGAGCAAACTCGGATTTAGATACCGCTTCTGATGACGAACGTTCGCTCCTTTCGCTGCAGCCGACCCAACAGGCTACAGCAACAACAAAGAAAAAAGCACGGTGAAATATTTTGAAATTCATTCGTCCTCCCGGTAATACTTATCGAAAGAATAGCATACCGGTGTCGACTCACGAACAAGTACCGAACCCGAAGGAACGCTGTAACCACTTATCAAGAAAGGAGTTACTTCGCCGAGGTGTTATTGGCACCACCAAGGACACCGGCCGTGATCAAAAGCACCACGGTAAGGCTGATAATTATTGCCATCAACTGAGTAGTCATTTCCAAAGCCTCCGTGACGAGCTGTCATTGTACATCGAGCGGTCGTTTGTCCATTCGAACCGAAAAACTCGACTAAACCGTAAGTATCACGATTATTCCAAGCACAGCAATAGAGCAAACTCGGGAAATTAGACCAATAACTCAAATCGTATTCGAAAGCGATAGGTAGGCAGACACGGTTTCTTGCCTGACCTACATGCCTGGTTTGATTGGTTGTCCCGGCAAGAGCAGCGGGATCTGATACCCTAGTCTCGCACAGATACCTCGAATCACGAGCGATTCTTCAATCGAAATATCACGGTCGGCGCTGGCACAGTTTCCACACGCGACCAGGATTTCTCGGCGAGCTCGGGCCGCTACCGTGCGAATGTCATCTAAGAACGAATTGATGTCACCTGCATCAAAGCCATTGCAGATATAGAATTCAGGTTCATCCAGCTTTAACGGGACGATTGCACGATGAAACGCGTATTCGGCCATTGCGGGCGCTTCTCCGTCAATTTGGCAAAGCATCGAAACCAGTTTGTTGCACGATTCCGCAACATGCTGAAGCGAACCGTGCAAGGTTCGAACCTCCGCCGATTCGCACAGCATGGCTTTCATGACTTCGCACCACGACCAACCGGCCAGCGACGTATCTGCGGTGTGTTGCTGGAACAATTGAATGTTCTTTCGCAAGCGACTCCGTTCCGTTCCTTGTGTCTGGCAGGCGAGACTCAATGCCATGTCCATTAACCAAATGATTTGTGGATCGCTTAACGTTTTCAATGCGGGCACCAGCTTTTCCGCTCCTGAAAACGCCGCACTGGCAAGCAATTCGTCTTGACCACGTTGAAAATGAAACCAGACAGCATACAGGAAGACCTCAGATCCATCTGCCGTGCTGACCAAGTCGATGAACAATTCCGGAATGGAATCTTTCACCTGAGCCATGTGCTCCTGTCCACTATGGAATTCGGTCACAATCCGTTGACTGACATTGCTGTCCCTGGCTGTGGTTTCCGTCGCCGCGTCGGACAAACTGGCAGGTTCCGACGAACTGCCGACCAGTCCCATGGCAGTTTGCGATACAAGGTTCATGGACGACGCAAAGTGACCGTCATATTCGCCCAGCGAAGCCTCGTCCGCATATTCCGCCACGCCGTCCCAGTCTGGTTCGAGCCGTAAAATGCGTTCACGAATCGGCGGATGTAGCAGCAGCATGCGTTCAATCGAACCGCCGGAACATGCAAAGAAGAAGTGGCTGACTTCTTTGGCTTGTGGCGAAGTCACTCGGCTTCCCTTGTCGTGGCCCAAAATGGTTTTTAATGCACTGGCGATCCCACGAGGATTCCGAGTGAACTGGACTGCCGAAGCATCCGCTAAAAATTCTCGTTGCCGACAAGTTGCCGCCTTGATCAAATAACTTACCAAATAGCCAATCATGCCGACGGGCCATAGCATAGAGCCAATCACAATCAGCACCAGTCCATTGAAAAACGGGTCACCTTTGCCATGCCGAGGACGTTCGTCTTCCATTAACTGTTGACCATGCGAAATGATCATTTCGGCCGTAGTGACCAGAAACAGAATTCCGTGCAACACGCCGACCATGCGAATGTTCAGTCGCATGTCTCCGTTGAAGATGTGCGAAAATTCGTGCGCAATCACGCCCTGCAACTGGTCTCGGTTCAAGCGTTCGACACATCCTTTCGTCAACCCGATGACGGCATCCTGTGGCGAATAACCGGCGGCAAACGCATTGATCCCGGAATCGTGCGGCAACAAATAAACCGGAGGCGTCGGAATCCCTGATGCAATGGCCATTTCTTCGACAATATTCAACGCCTTGCGATGATGCAGATTGTCGGCACTCGGTTCCAACAATTCGCCGCCCAAACTTTCTGCCACCACATGGCCACCACCCGCCAATGCGCCGATTTTCAAGTAACTGACAATCGAAATCACCGCACTGCAACAGGCAAACACCGCAACATAACTCCACGCCAGGGCGGACTTGTGGTCGGTCGGTGATTCTCCATTGAATTCAAGATAAGCGGCCGCCAGATAGGTCACGACCAGCGCTGTGAGCCCCGCAGTGGTGGCGACGCCTAAGAGGAACCAAAACACGAGTGCAAAAGTGTTGTCTCGCGCTTCCTGTTGGTGTTCCTGGTATTTTCGCATCGAACTCTCCTACAAGGCCTTCCCAATTCAGACAAATCGTCGAAGGCAATTTTGAACGCTGCGATGGTTCGCTGGCAGACCGAAGAATCAGCGGTTCTTCAGCGAAACGAAGAACCCATCTCCCGGAGACCTTACGTCGCAAGACTTACTGCGGGAGCGTGCTGAATGGCTGCACTGTCTTCGAATTCCAGCAAATCGCGATCATCGCCATACCCAATCGAAGCAGCAAACAAGATCGTTGGAAAGCTCTGCCGATAAACGTTGAATTCGGTGCACCAGTCGTTGAATGATTGGCGAGCAAACCCGATGCGATTTTCGGTCGAAGTCAGTTCCTCCGTCAGCACAGCAACGTTTTCATTGGCCTTCAATTCTGGGTACGCTTCCATGACCACAGACAGTCGACCCAACGCGTTTGAGAGCAGACCTTCCGCACCAGCAAAGCTCTTGAGCGCAGCGCCGTCAGACGTGTTCTTGGCCAATTCAGCCAAGCCAGCAGACGCTTGATTCCTAGCCTTAATGACATTCTCTAAGGTTTCTTGTTCGTGCTGCATGTAACCTCGCACACATTCAACCAAATTGGGAATCAAGTCGTAGCGACGTTTCAATTGCACTTCAATCTGTGCGAACGAATTGTCACACAAATTGTTCAGTTTCACCAAGCGGTTGTAGACCGTGGCCACAGATAAGCCAATGACTGCGGCGACAAGCAGTCCACCGATTATGACGAGCGTAGTTACCATCGTTGCCCTCGAGGTTTGATACAGAAGCAAGTACCCAATGAAGAAAAGGTAGCTGCGCCAGACACAAATGGTGCGGCAAGCTCTACGCTTACGTCAAATTCAACTTCCACCATCTTCCACTAGTGCCGATTGCAGCGAAACACGGCACGTGGAATGTTGCTGAAGTTCAACTCACATTCAGTCTCTGTCGCAAAATGGCAACAACCAGTTGCATTTCAGAAGGTAGAACGAACCTTTCGTACAGTCCGAACGTTATTCCACAAATTGAAACGAAAACAAATCGGCGTCGCTCAGATAGACACACAGTCGAACTGGCCGATTTGCCAATTCCGATACGTCCGACTTGCCTTGCCAATGCACCACGTCTTGAATGCGATCTCCAATCAGCATGTCGCAGTCTTGCCGCGAAAACCCTGGAATCGGCTGGCCGTCCGCAGACTGCAATTCGATGGCGATGCTTCCGGCGGCCGAAGTGGAATAATTTACGCTCAGCGTTCGCCCCTGAAACTGAATGGGAACGGTTCGCAAACTCGCTCCTGCAAAGGGTCCATTCACGGACGTAAAGCCATCTGGCCGTAGCGTGTAGCGACGCACATGTATCGATCGATAACCCGCATGGTGCTTGACATACAATGACAATTCCGTGTCACTCGTCTGCACGATTCCTCGCGCCGCATAACTCGCTCGAGACGTCCAGTTCTGCAGATCCAATCCCGGTCGCAGGTAGGCTTCCATGAAGGTTCTATCCAGTTGAGTGCCCCCGGTTGTGGAAATCAGCTGAATGTCAGTGCAATCCTTGGCGTAACCCCATTCGTCAGGCGTGCCAATCTGGTTCGCCTCGTCCGCCGTAATGACTTGGCGTCCAGGGAAATACCTGGTGGGAAAGCCCAGATAAATATGAGGAGCTCGTGGATAAGGGTGTTAACTGGTTTGTATACAGATGCTGACGAGGTTGTTGACCAACGCTCAGGTCTTGTGGAGTTTCCCAGTGAATGAAATCCTGTGATGTAGTGCGAGCGATCCAGCGTTTGCCTTCTCGGAAAACGCGAAAATAGCAGACGTAGCACTGTTCGCTGGACGACCAGAATGCGTTGTTCTGCGAATCAAAGGCACCTTCGGTAATCACCGGCTGGTCCTGTAACTGGGACCAATGCATCCCATCCGCCGAAGCAAACGCCAGCAGCCCCGGGCGACCGGTGCCGCCGAGCGCCTTGTAGCGTTGCGATGGCGGACAGGCCGGATTCGTATCAATAAACGGAGCTAAATTGTGACAACCTCGATTGTGCGCCAAAACCACGTTATTCGTCGCGTGGCCTTGCACGTTGTAGATTTGCAGTTCGGGCTTGGTCCAATGAATGCCGTCCTTGCTTTCGGCCACACAAGTCGTCTCCGTTTCCAGCGAATGCCTGGCGACAGGAAGTCCACGGTAATACAACCGGTACGTATCACCGTCCTGCAAGACCGTTTCATAACCACTGTAAATTCCCTCCCACGGCTGGTCGAATTGCAAGACGATTTCTTTTGCTTGCGGCGGATGCAGCTTCAACGTCGCACCGTCCAACTGGTCGATCAGGTTCCGGCTGACGAAAAGCTGTCGCTGCGAACCAATGTCAACCACGTTCGTCTGCGGCGAAGCATGTTGCGCAGTGACCCAGCTGACACTTACCCAGAACAGAGAAATCGAAACCACGATTTTTTGCATTTTCATGCTCCTGCCGTAAAACGAAACCAATCCACAATCGACGCTGTGTTCGCCATGACAATTTACCAGAACAAAACGGACAGACCATAGTCTTGCGCAAAAAGTTCAATTGGTCTAACCCACTTGACACAAACGTGTTCGCCTGTACACTTTTGTTGCATCAGCATGACTTCTGTGCACAAGGACAACGCAATGAACGACTCGCAGGCACTAACCGCAGAACATTGGCAGGACGTGATTCAGCAGCAGTTTGGGTTTTCTTCGTTGCGCGAGGGCCAAGCGGACGTCATCACGCGATTGTTGGCAGGACATAGCGCCGTCGCCATTTTTCCAACGGGCGGTGGCAAGTCGTTGTGCTACCAGGCTGCGGCGTTGATGCTGCCCGGCCTGACATTGGTGGTTTCGCCCCTGCTGGCGCTGATGAAAGATCAGATTGATTCGCTGGTTCGGCGAGACATTCCTGCGGCCAGATTGGATTCCACACTGTCAGCGGATCAGTATCGAACGGTTTGTGATCAAGTGCGTTCGGGACAAATGAAAATGCTGTATGTCGCTCCGGAGCGCTTCAATAACGATCGATTTCGGCGATTGCTGGCAGGTTTAGATATCAGTTTGCTCGCTATTGACGAAGCGCATTGCATTAGCCAATGGGGCCACAATTTTCGCCCGGACTATTTGAAGCTCAGCGATCAAATTCGTCAATTTAACGTTTCACGAGTTTTAGCGTTAACGGCAACAGCATCGCCGCAAGTAGCTGCAGAGATATGCCAACGTTTGAACATTAAAGAAGACAACGTGGTTCGCACTCCGTTTTTTCGCCCCAATCTGGCACTGCAGACAACGCCTGTTGCCGATGCTGATCAACGGAGTCAGTTGTTACTGGATCGGTTCCAGCAACGTCCACCGGGCGCAGCCATTGTCTATGTGACACTGCAAAAGACGGCCGAAGAGGTGGCGAATCAGCTACGCAACGCTGGACACGATGCCAAGGCGTATCACGCGGGCATGAAGGATGAAGATCGCGAATCCGTGCAGCAGTGGTTTATGGTATCGCCGAATCGAATTGTGGTGGCGACCATCGCGTTTGGGATGGGAATTGACAAAAGCGATATTCGCTACGTCTATCATTACAATCCACCGAAGAGCCTGGAAAGCTATTCGCAAGAGATTGGGCGAGCTGGTCGAGACGGAGCGGATTCGGTCTGCGAATTGTTTTATTTGCCTGGCGATCGACGAGTACTAGAGAATTTCGCTTACGGCGACACACCAACCAAGCAATCGCTGGCCAAACTGTTCGAATTGTTATTTCAAACGAACGACAGACTGGAGGTCAGCTACTATCAACTGTCAGCCGAATTGGACATCCGAACACTGGTGTTACGCACATTGTTGGTCTACTTGGAACTGGATGGATTCATCCAATCCCACACTCCTGTCTATACCTCCAATCGATTCAAAGCCAAGCGATCAAGCCGAGAAATCTTGCAGCATTTTTCTGGTGAACGACATCAGTTTCTGACGGCCGTGTTGTCATCCGCCAAGAAAGGACGCACGTGGCTGACAATCGACTTGGAAGAAACAGCCCAGAAAGTCAACTCCGACCGAACGCGAGTGGCCAGTGCCTTGGGATATCTGGCCGACCAGGGCTGGATTGAATTGGAGGCTTCCGGAGTGAAAGTGCCACTTCAAATCTTGCGACGCCCCGATTCCCTAGACCAGTTGGTCGAATCCATGTGGCAGCGGATACTGAAGCGTGAAAAGGATGAAATCGCTCGAATGGACCAAGTGGAATCGCTGATCACCAGCGCTGGTTGTCAGGCCCAGATGCTGAGCAATCATTTTGGTGAACAAATGGAACAGCTTTGTGGCGTTTGTTCGTTTTGCCAGACCGGCCAAGCACAAACACTGCCCGAAGCTAACGAACCGACCATCGACGACGCCAAGTGGAAGCAGATTCGTACCGTCCAGGCCGAAAACCGTGCCCAACTGGGAACGGCGCGCGAATTGGCTCGCTTCTTAGTCGGCGTTACTTCGCCCGCAACCACTCGCCGCAAACTCACCAGCCATCCGCTGTTTGGCGCCCTGGCTGACGTCCCGTTCGCAACCATCATGCGACTCGCAGAACAACCGCAACGATAATCGTCTCCGACAAATCATCGGTCCCGGACAACAAATTGCGAGCCCAACAACCAAAACGAGCCGACGAAATGTTCATCGGCTCGTCCGGTACAGTAAAACCTTAGATCAATCAGAAACTACCGGCCTGCTTCCAGTTTCTGCAAGGCGGCCTCCACGGACGCCAACTGAGATCGGAGCGTTTCTAATGCTTCGCGTTCTTTTTGAACCACATCAGCCGGAGCACGGCTGACAAAGCTTTCGTTGCTCAGCTGTTTTTCTTTGCCAGCAATTTGCCCCTGCAGTCGTTGAGCTTGTTTTTGGTTCCGCTCGATTTCCGCCTCGACGTCGATGAAGTCTTTCAAGTCCACATACACATCGGCGTTGGCGTCCGGCAGATTGATCGCCGCGTTGGTTTCCGGCGGCGTAACGGCGGGGCCCCAAGCGATAACATTCGCTTTGGCCATGGAGACAAAGTAAGCCTTCATCGGTTCTAAGAGCCGAACTAATTCGTCGTCGCAGCGAACCGAAAATTCGACCGACTCTTTGGGCGGAATCGACTGGCGACTACGAATCTCGCGAATCGCGCCTAAGACCGCTTGAAACTTGGCAAAGCGATTCTCCAGTTCGGCATTTTTATGAGCGGCATTGCCTACGGGCCACGCAGCGATGGTCACGTTTTCTAACGCGGTGCTGGGTGACTCCAATCCGCGAACCGGTGCCACTTGTCCCAGCAAACTCCAAATTTCTTCTGTCAAAAACGGAATCATGGGATGCAGCAACCGCAAAAGAGTGTCCAGCCCATGCGCCATGACTCGTTGCACAATCGGTCGCTTGGCGGGATCTTCAAAACGCGGCTTCGCCATTTCCGCATAGAAACTGCAGAATTCGTCCCAAGCGAAATCGTACAGGGACCGAGCGGCTTCGGCATAACGATAGTGGTCCAGCGCGTCGGTCACTTCGTCCGCCACCGTCGCCAGCCGGCTCAGGAACCAACGATCTTCAAACGCCAAATCATCTTCCGTCAGCGGAGCGGCTTCGTAGCCGTCCAAATTAATCAGAGTTAAACGAGCAACATTCCAGAGTTTGTTACAGAAGTTTCGAGCGAGTTCGAATCGTTCGCTCACCACGGCACCACGAGGCAGCGCGGTGTCTTCGTCTTTGGCGGCCCATTGGGTCGAAAACGGCTTGCCGCATTTCTTGCATTCAATCCGAGGCAGCTGGCGGTTCTTCTTGGTTTGCTCCATCAGCGATTCGCAATGCGGGCATTCGAATTGCACCGGCATGCGCACGTCCTGCGTGTCGGTGGTCAAATAGGCGATGCCAAATCGCAACGCGTCCGCACCAAATTTTTCAATCACGTCCAGCGGATCGACTCCGTTCCCCTTGGACTTGGACATTCCTTCTCCGTAACCGTCCAAAATTTTGGGATGAATGAAGACTTCCTTGAACGGAATCTCGCCCATGTTGTTCAGGCCGGCCAAGACCATACGAGCCACCCACAGTGTAATGATGTCTCGGCTGGTGATCAGCGTGCTGGTGGGATAGTAGTATTTCAACTCAGGCGTTTGCTGCGGCCAGCCCAAGGTGGAATGCGGCCACAACGCGGAACTAAACCAAGTATCTAACACGTCGTCTTCTTGCGACATGCCAAACGTGCTGCCAAGTTGTTCTTCAGAATCTTCATGTCCCGGTGCAACACACGCCAGAAGCGTTTCTTCGCCTTCTGCCGGCCCAGGAGTGCGATCGGTTTTGACGCCCGGAAGTTGGCCAACTTGACGCAAAACATCATCCAGAGAACGATCGTCGCTGGTAAAAACGCGAGTCCACACGGGAATGCGATGTCCCCACCACAGCTGTCGGCTGACGGGCCAGTCACGTTTTTCGCCCAGCCAATCCAGATAGCCTTTGGTGTATCGATCAGGATAGATTTTCACTCGTCCATCCGAAACCGCGTCCATAGCCGACTGAGCCAGTTGGTCCATGGCGACGAACCATTGGTCCGCCAGATACGGTTCAATGGGCGTTTTGCTGCGATCCGAATGAGCCAATTCGATTTCTCGATCTTCCACGTCGCCCAGCAGTCCGGCCGCTTCCATGTCGGCAACCACTTTTTCTCGAGCTTGTTTGATCTTGAGCCCTTCGTATGGCCCGGCGTTCGAATTCATCGTGCCGTTAGGGTTCAGGATATTGATCATGGGCAGGTGGCAACGCTGGCCAACTTCATAGTCATTAGGGTCGTGCGCCGGAGTGATTTTGACGCAACCGCTGCCCATTTCTGGCTTGGCCCATTCGTCGGCAACCAGCGGAATGGGGCGATCCAGTAGCGGCAACAGCAACTTCCGTCCCGCGAGAGCCATGTCGCGGAGCGTAATCAGTTGTGACAATTTACTGTCACGCGCGGCCGTAATCGATTCCAATTCGGCTTGAAGTTCCGGCTTCTCTTTGGCTGAAGCGGTGGCGATGCGTTCGTTCAAACTTGCAATCAACTTCTGAAACGCTCGTTCCGGATCGGGATGGACCGCTACGGCGGTATCGCCCAGCATGGTTTCAGGACGAGTTGTCGCGATGGTGACGTGCGTGGGTTCGCCTGGCTGCGGATCGATCACGGGATAGTTCATGTGCCAAAAATGGCCGGGAACGGTTTCGTGAAAGACTTCATCATCACTCACGGCCGTTTGCAGAAAGGTGTCCCAATTCACCAACCGTTTGCCTCGATAGATCAGCTTCTTGGCAAACAAATCGTAGAACGTCTGGCGCACGGCGGTAGCGCAGGTGTCATCCAGCGTAAACCGAGTGCGTTGCCAATCGCAGCTGCAGCCCATTTCTTTTAGCTGCGAAAGGATGCGTTTTTCATAAGCGTCTTTCCACGCCCAAATGCGTTCCACCAGCTTTTCTCGCCCCAGGTCATGACGTGTTTTTCCTTCTTCTTCGAACAAGCGACGTTCGACTACGGCCTGGGTGGCGATACCGGCGTGATCGGTGCCAGGCATCCACAACGCATTGAATCCCTGCATTCGTTTGAAACGAATCAGAATATCTTGCAGCGAATTGTTTAGTGCATGGCCCAAATGCAACGCGCCCGTCACGTTGGGCGGTGGAATCACAATGGTAAAAGGTGTTTTTGCGGGGTCGGGTTCACTGTGAAAGTAGCCTTTGGCGTCCCAATGCGCAATCCACTTTTTTTGCGCGTCTTTGTATTCAAAACGAGTTGGTAAGGAATCGGCCGAAAACGTAACGGTCATATTTACAATCCGTGTTGCTTAGTTGGTTTGGAGTTCTTGCTTCAACGCATGTTTGTCCATGCGCGACTACGATGACAACTCGTTGGCAGTGGAATCTTTGTACAGTTTGAATTCGATGGCATCGACCAGCGCCATCCAACTGGCTTCGATAATGTTTTCGCTCACGCCGACCGTGCCCCAGACATCGTGTTTGTCCGAACTTTCAATGATGACTCGGATCCTTGCGGCCGTACCCGCTTCCGAATTGACCACTCGCACTTTGTAATCCACCAAGTTCATGGAATCCAAATTCGGGTAGACATCGGACAAAGCTTTCCGCATGGCAGCGTCCAACGCGTTGACCGGACCGTCTCCTTCGCCCACTTCATGCCGAATTTGGCCGTTGACTTCCAGTTTGACGGTGGCTTCCGTGACCAACTCGCCATCTTCGCGACAGCCGACTTCGACATGATATTTGAGTCGTTGGAAATGTGGCTGAAAGGTGCCGGCAGCCTTTTTCACCAGCAGATCAAACGATGCTTCGGCCGCTTCAAACTGGTAGCCTTGATTTTCCATGCTGACCACTTGTGACAAAATCTTGTCCATCAGCTGGCGATCTTCTTGCAGGTCTGACTTGGTCATTTTGCTGATGATATTCGAGCGACCAGACAATTCGCTGACCAAAATCCGACGTTGGTTGCCGACAGTCTCCGGAGTGATATGTTCATAGCTGGAGGTAGCTCGATTGATGGCGTGCACGTGCATGCCTCCTTTGTGCGCGAAGGCACTGGGGCCGACAAACGCTTGACCATTGCGGAAATGCATGTTGGCAGTTTCGTAGACATAACGAGACAATTCGGTGAGTCGTTCGATCGCTTCGGGCGAAAGAACTTGATAGCCCTTCTTCTTGACGGCCAGGTTGGCGATGACCGAAATCAGGTCCGCGTTGCCGCAGCGTTCGCCCAAACCGTTGATGGTTCCCTGCACTTGGATGGCGCCGGCGTCGATCGCAGCCAGCGAATTGGCCACTGCCAGTTCACAATCGTTGTGGCAATGAATGCCGATGGGCACCGAGACAATCTTGCCAACCGCCTTGGTCAGTTCGGCCACCTCTTCCGGCATGCTGCCGCCATTGGTATCGCACAGCACAATGATGCTGGCTCCGGCTTCCGCAGCAGCTTGGACCGTTTTAGCGGCGTATTCGGGGTTGAGCTTCCAGCCGTCAAAAAAGTGTTCCGCATCGTAAATGACTTCTCGACCGGCGTCTTTGAAAAACTGGACGGTGTCGCCGATCATGGCGAGGTTTTCTTCAAGCGAAACCTGCAGCACATCCGTGACATGAAATTCCGACGTTTTGCCAACAATGGTAACTCCGGGCGAACCCGCTTCCAACAAGGCCTGCATGCCCGCATCTTCCGCCGCCGTCTTGCCTCGGCGCCGAGTCATCCCGAAGGCACACGCTTTGGCATGTTCGAGCGGTTTGGTGCGCAGCCCGGCGAAGAATTCCACGTCTTTTTCGTTCGATAAGGGATAGCCCCCTTCTACGTAGTCAAATCCGAGTTCGTCTAGGCGGCGAGCGATCAGCAATTTGTCTTGTAGCGAAAAACTGACGCCTTCTCCCTGCGAACCGTCGCGAAGCGTTGTGTCATAAATCTGGATCTGACGCATGTGGTTACCTTATCGTAGTGCCCTGATCGGCGAATTCTGGTGTGATGCCCTTCAGCATGTCACTTCCGACGATTGCGAAAGGGATGACCAACAAAAAAAGCCCCGTGACCGGCGAGGTCTCAGGGCTTTGCTGTTGGTGGAACTTTGGTGCCCTCAAGACCTCTTGGATCGAGCAATAATGACTACCACGCAAATAATCGGAATGAAGAATTCAAACATGATCAAACTGCCGGAAGTCATGAAACGAAACACAGGTCTTTGTAAGCAATCAGTCGGTTGTTTGGCCGAAAAACTTGCCAAGGACGTAAGAATAGGCGGTCTTAGCGGTTATGTCAATTGACACTGGCGGGTCAACATCGAAATGCACATTCGCTGGACGGCCCGAACGGGATGCTCGTGGCCTTCGCTGTCGACGATCTGTTTTCCTGCAGCGAAGAGCGCTCGGGCGGCGCCGCTTACTACTCAATACAGCGGCACCGGTTTCGCTCAACTCTGTTACTGATGCTACGGTCGTTTCGGACGCCGTAACATGAACACGGAAATCAATGACGAAAGCAGAAGCACATTGGTCGCCGGTTCTGGGACATTCAATGGCTGCACCGTCAACGACGTAATTCGACCAGTTACACGGTAGTCAAGCGATTGCTGCATTCCGACCGCCACATTCACCGAACCTCGCAGAGTAAACGTCGCACCGTCAAAGTCATCGAGGTTGAGTTGAGTCGGAATGGTTGCATCACTAAAAACAGTTCCTTTCGAGTCGATCAATTGAATGCCTGCCGTCAAGTTGGGAAACGGGTGGTCAGGAAACGGAGGCGTCGGATCAACAACCGCGATGCCGACGCGAAAAGCGTCGGCCGTAGTGTTACCTATCGCAACGGCGCGGCTATCATACTTCGCGTCGAGAAACTCGTGGTTTCCCACAATCACTTCCGCGCGTTTTGACAGTTCATTTGCAGCACCAAATCGGTACGCACCATCAAGATCTTGCCGCAATGGGCTCTCGTTTTCGGCCTCCGTATCATACGTCACTGCAAACAGGAATTCCGTGCCAGCGACAATATCTGCGTGCCCCATCGGATGCGGCAAACCGGTCAGAGGATCCACTTCGACGTAATCGATCTGGCCCCTCGCTTCCAAGCGAATCAATTCGCCTAATACGGTAGTCGGTAGCAACAGAATCAAAAGAACGATAGCCCCATATCGCGTGGTTTGGTGTACGTAGTTGTTCATGGTTTCACCTTTCGCAATTGGTTACAGCGGAATCGCGTTATCGTCGTCAAGCGGTATGACGTTGTCGCCGGTCACGTCAAAGTAGAAGCCTGGAAGCGGAATACTTGTGTCGGGTAGGTCGATAGGTAAACCGCGGTTCGAAGGTCTGTCTGTTCTTGGCGTGCTGGGCAGCCGGTCTGAGAGAGCCTGAACAAACGCAGGCGACTGACTTTTGAGATCAAAACTAGCTTCTTGATAGTCCGGCACGTAATCAACAACTGATGGAGATACGGACATCACATTACGCGATTCTAGTGACTCAAGCTCCAGCGTTTTGATGTTTTGATGTTTTGATGTTTTGAAACATTACGAAATTCCTTGTTGTTTGTGCCAGTCACAATGAAGTCAAGCAACACTAAAGGCAGTTGTATCCAAACTGCAGGTGGCAGTCAATCAAGTTTTCGTAGGGTTTTCCAACTTGGGTGTATGTCAGGGCTTGCCCGGCTTGCCCTCGGAGCAAATATCTGCCTCGGAACGTCGAATACGGCGGAACGACTCGACTTGGCGGTGTTGCGAAACGCGGCTGTTACATCTTGGAACGATCAGTCTGGATCTGCCTGCAGCTGGCGAATTCGCTCCGTAACCGCAGCTTTTTCTGCCGAATTGGCAATCCGCAACGCCGTCTGCAGGGTTAACAACGCGGCCAACCGATCACCGTGGGCCAACTGGGCCGTCGCCAACGTATCCAGCACGGTGACCGATCGATGGTTGGTCAGCTTGGCTGCTCGTCGAGCCAATTCCACGGCTTCTGCTGCCAAGAGCTTGTCATTCGCTCCCGCCAGCTTCCACGCCAAATTGTTCAGTACGGCAATGTTGTCGGCATCTTGAACCAACGCCAGCCGGTACATGGCAATCGCTTCCGCATCGTGTTTGGCTTGACCAAGCGAACTCGCTAACTTCGCACACAACGAAACATAATTTGGCTGCGAAGCGAACTGGTTCGAATTACGCTTCAGATAGTTTGCCGTGTCCAACCATTCACGACGCTGAAACATTTCAATGGCCAATGTCAGCGGCGGTGAGGACGAATGCGGCCGATACCACCAGCCGGAAAACGGCAGCGCCGCGTCGTACAGTTCCTTGCCGGTCAGCGTGCGTCGATCCAAATGTTGCTGCAGCGTTGCGATATCAATCGGGCCTCGATAAATGGCCGCCAACGTACCGTCTTCATTCAGCAGAAAACTGGTCGGAACGGCCAGCGGGCGTATTTGCGAAAAGAGAGTATCATCCAAGAATTGCAGGCGGTGGAGCGTGGCCGCCGAAGCAGTGCCGAATTCCAGCCGATCGGCTAACGGTTGCTGGATGGCACGCATCGCCGCTTGCACGCTGTCCGCATCGTCGGTTGTCAAATCGTCAGTCGCCAACGCGATGATTTTCAACTTGTGCTGAGCAAGGCGGTCAGCGTGGCGGTGAAGATCGACAAGCTCCGTGCGGCAGGGGATGCACCACGTTGCCCACAGATTGATTAGAGTCGGACCGGCGTGCGCTGGATGGTTTACGGACACGGTTTCTCCGGCGGCCGACGTGTAGGGCAATTCGGGAACAGGTAGTCGACTGGTCAATAGAATGGCGGCTTTGTCGGACGTAATGCTGTCCGACGTTCGATCGCGCGTCGGTTTGCGTTCGACCGTTCGCGTCGCCTTGTGGTGCAGTTCGATCGCTTTTGCGATTCCTGCGGCGGGAGAATCAGATTCGACGATTTCGTATAAATGTCCCGTACGAAGTCCTTCCAACTGTTGCGTTCGCCCCGAAGGCCACAAGATGGTCCCCGAAAATACACCTTCGGCTTCATGTGTGCCGAAATGTAACGTCTTAGTAGACTGAGACAAAAATCCTTCGCCGGCGCGAACCGTCCGAACCAATTTGCGTGACGTGTGTGTGCTGGGCAAACCGGAACGAGACGAATTTGGCGATGCCTGCAAGATCACTCGCGCACCCACCGCATCTCGATTGCTGTACCTACCCATCAAGCGAATCAGAATTGCGTGCTTTGAAGTATTCGATTGGTTCTCCAAGTATCGAACGCGAGGCCCGGTGCGGTTCATCAGCCACGCGTCCAAATCACCGTCGGCATCCCAATCCGTTAACGCCACGCAGCGACCGTCGTCGGCAAAATCGAAACCACTAATCGCGCTGATATTGGCGAAGTGACCGTGATGCGTGGCTGCGCCGTTGGATTGCGGCCCCACGTTCAGGAACGCGCAGTTGCGTTCGTGACCGCTGAGCGATCCACCGCGATTGATCATGTCGTCCAGCTTCCGCAATTGGTCTCGGTAAGTTAACACGGACTGCGTTTTCTGCTGGAATTCCGATTCGGCCAAGGGTGAATGCGACACGACCTGCCGCCAAAACAGACTTCACAAATCGTCGGCCACTTCGCCCGTGATGTAACCGTTGGTGGCCAGCAGATCCAACCAGCCATCGTTGTTGATATCAGCAAAGTTGTAGCGCCCTAACCCCAGCGACCCATGGCCACGTTTGCGTCGGCGGCGACTTCGTGAAAACGTTGCCCTTGGTAGCTCATGAGAAGTGAATTTCCGGCGGCCAGTTTTTGAAACGCCGCTTTTTGTTGCGAAGTCGCTTCGGGCCGAAACGCAGGTTGAGTGGCAATGCGATTGCCGGCCGAAGAAAACATGTTGGCCACGTAGATATCTTCCCAGCCGTCTTGATCATAATCCCCGGCCGACGCCGACATGCCAAACGCACCTGGCGGAAGCCCCAGGACATTGCTGACTTCCGTAAAGTGACTGGTTTGATTCGAACGGTCGTGTCGAAACAGAGAATCCGGGCCAAAATCATTGGCCACGTACAGATCAGCATCGCCGTCCTGGTCAAAGTCCAACCAGATAGCCGAATAACTAAAGCGATGGTTGTTTTCGTCTAGGCCAACTGCCTTGGTGGCGTCCGCAAACTGGCCTCGTCCGGTATTCTGCAACAAAACATTACGGCCTCCGTTTTTGGCATCAAAGTACGGAACGGGAACCGGCAATGCACCTCGATCTGCAGACGTATCAAAATATGCGGTGACATAGACGTCCAGAAAACGATCCTTGTTAAAGTCGGCAGCGGCCAACGAATAGGCATCGGCAATTTCCGGGATCGCTTGAACCAATTCAAACGTGGCTTGTTTCGTATTGTGGAACACCAAAACGGCATCTCGAGTGGTCACGATGACGTCTTGATCGGCGTCGTTGTCTAAATCGACAAACAGCGCGGCGTGCGAATTATCCAAGACGTCCAAACCCGATTCGGCCGAAACGTCTTTCAGCGTTCCGTCCGCTTGCTGTAAGAACAATCGGTTGGGCAAACCACCCGGTTGCAGCACATACACGTCATCACGTTGATCGCCGTTCACATCCGCCACGGCAATGCCGTTCTGCGCGGGATTGTACATGCCATGATGCTGTTCAATGCGTCGCAGCCAATACGGTTGACCATTTACCAGCTGGGAAGTCGTCGACACGGCGTCTTGGAACAGCACAGGCGTCCGATCCAGAAACAGCGTGTTGCTTGAATTTCTGGAACTGATTTCAAGTGTCAATTCGTGGATTGATTGGATCATGGGTAGGGCGTCGTTCGAACCAATTTGCCAACCGACTTGCCAAGTCATGTTCTGTTCGACGTGATCTGCGGACGAATGGCGGATCAGCGTCGCTAGGATTCGAGTGGTCGCGGTGTCGCCTTTTATTTCGACGGAAACGACTTTGAATTTAGCTTGAGTAAACGAATCGTCGCGTAACTGGCGTAAGAATTCGATGAACGATGCTGCATCTGGTTGTTTTGCGGGCGAAGCAGGACGACGAACCGCGAGACCCGCGTTATCAAAGACCGACGCCATTTGGCTGCGGTCAAACGAGCGAATACTTGGTTGCGACACGGCGATGTCTGGCGGGCGAGTGTCGGGAGCGTTCGAATGGATCAAGAACGCGCTGATTTCAGCTAATTGGGCTTCGACCTGCCGAGTAAACGCTTCCGTGTGCCACCCATCCGAGGCTGGATTATCCAGATGGTGGACGTCCAGCGCGGGCGATTGAGCGAGGCCGGTCGTCCAAAACCAGAGACAGAAAAAAACGGTGATTCGCCGCAATGTTCTTCGCCTCGTGATGCGTCTGCCAAGAGGCAGAAGGATTGTGGTGCGGAAGCGATTAAATAGTCGCATTCCAGGAAAAAGAGCATTATAATCCGGCGGTCGTGGGGAGTGTTAATTGATAGACCCTGGTTGATGATTTCTTGGAGGAAGGAAAACATGAGGCGAATGTTGAGTGCCACGTTGTTGGCAACTTGGTTGATGGCGCCATCGATTTTGTGCGGCGCCGAATTTGTGTTGAATGGCGACTTTGAATCGAACGCAGAAGACTTCACGGTCTGGCCGGGGTATCGGCAAGACGGCGAACCCGGGAACAATCCGGCCGAAATAGACAATTGGATTGGCGGTTCGGGCATTAACCCGGTCAATTTGCAGGCCAACCCAAACGAAATCACCGGTTGGATTGGGAACAGTGGACGAGGCATCAATCCGATTTCTTCGCCACATGACGTTCCGGCTCCCTTCCGCGACAACGGTGACAACGAAACCGCCGTGGCGTTTATTCAAAACGCCGGTTCGCTGGCTCAAACGGTTGCTGGTTTGACAGTGGGCACTGAATACATCTTGTCCGTCGATTACAATTCGCGAAATTGCTGTGATTCTGACGGGGATGGATTGAACGGCGTGCCACTGGCAGAACTCTTGATTGATGGCGATACCATTTCTGACTTCCCTGATCCGGACTTGCTGCCGGATGGACTGATCTATCCCGTGGGCGACTTCAACCCCTGGTACCATTCGGAGATTCCGTTTACGGCGACCAGCACCGAAACGACGATCGAGTTTATCTCTAGCTTTGGTGATGGTGATAACGACTTCACGTTCCTGCTGGACAACATTTCGGTCATTCCGGCCGCTGGTGGAGATGACTTGGTGGTCAATGGCGACTTTGAAGCCGATGCCGATGCGTTTCCAGTCTGGCCAGGTTACGTTGGCGGTGGACAGCAAGACCCCAAGCCGTTCAACAATAACGGCAACAACACGTCCGCGATTGCCTTCCTGCAAGGTACGGCGTCCATAGAACAAGAAGTTGCAGGCCTGGAGGCAGGACAGACTTACACGTTTTCCATGGAGTATAACGCTCGCAACTGTTGCGGTGATTTCCCGATTGCCGAAATCTATCTCGACGGCGAATTGCTGGAAGACTTCAATGACGGAGACGGCTTTGTCGAACCGGTAGGTGGCGAAGAGCCTTGGCACTACTACGAAACGGCCTTCACGGCGACCGGCAGTACGACCTCCATCTTAATCTCTGCGTTTCCAGCGGCCGGTGGCGACGCCACCTTTATCATTGACAATATCAGCCTTCGTTCAGACACACTGCTGGGCGACTTGAATGGCAATGGTCAATTCGATGCAGAAGATATTGACATTCTCAGCGGTGCCGTCTTGGCAGGCGTAGCGCCTCCGGGATTCGACATGAACGCCGATGGCAATGTGGACGAATCAGACCGCAGTACGTGGGTCAGCGACATTGTTAACACGTACTTTGGTGATTCGAATTTGGACGGTGAATTCAACAGCGCGGACTTTGTAGCCGTTTTTACGGCGGGCAAATTCGAAACGCAACAGGAAGCCACTTGGGGCGAAGGAGACTGGAACGGTGACGGCTTCTTCGACAGCTCCGACTTCGTGGTCGCCTTTACGGACGGCGGCTTTGAGATTGGTCCTCGCGAAGGCGTCTCGGCCGTGCCCGAACCCACTTCGTTCGCTTTGCTAACGATGGGCCTGTTCGGACTATTGGCCGTAGGACGTCGTCGCCGCTAAGCAGTTGTCCAACGAAAGCAGTCTGCCTGGATGCCGGTTCGGTCCACATTGCCGAACCGGCACTTTTCCATTGACACTTACCCCAACCTAAGACATCCGAGCACTTCCGAATGGAATCACTCCCTGATTTGATGGGGTTTGCCGGGTTTCTCTCGGCTATCTGAATCGCCATAGGAGATCAAGGGTTGTCAGTGCTAGACTATTAAGCTAGACACAGCGCTAACTGCATTGCTGTAAGCAAGCTGAAGGACCAGAATTTGCTCGGCGCGCTGCGTCGCAACCAAACGCTATATTTGGGCAAGGAGGTGCCATGTCCGGACAGGCCATTCGATTTATTCATACCAGCGATTTTCATCTGGAGCGACCCGTCGGCGGGATCGCCGAAGTTCCATCACATTTGCGCGAGGCGTTTGTTGAAGCACCTTACTTAGCGGCGGAACGCGTATTTGACAGTGCCATCAAGGAAAAGGTGGACTTCGTCATTTTGGCGGGCGACATCTTAGACGTCGAATTGGCGGGGCCTCGAGCGGTTGATTTTCTGGTCACGCAATTTAATCGACTGAAAGAAAATAAGATCCGTGTCTACTGGGCAGGTGGCAAAGTGGATGACCCCGAACTGTGGCCGGCCGAAATTCGTTTGCCCAAAAACGTGCATGTCTTTAGCACTAGTAGTCCGCAAGAGATCGAATTCAAGCGGAATGGTCGAACCGTGTTGACGCTGGTTGGCCAGAGTCATCTGGATGGCTGACCGACTCGCCCGTCTGACTTTCGCACTGTCACATCGGACGCGGCGAAGATTGCCGTTAGCTATGGGCCGGTGCATGCCGATGAACTTCGGACCAGTCGCTTCGACTATTGGCGCTGGGTGGTCGGCATGATCACAAGGTGGTTTATGAAGAAGTTTCCGCAGCGTGCTATTCCGGCAACCCGCAAGGGCTTTCCCCTTTGGAGACCGGATTGCACGGCGGTCTGTTGGTATCCGTGGAACACGGCCGCGTTCGGACTCGGCAATTAGACCACGACGTACTTCGTTGGCACAATGAACGCATTGAATTGCCTGCCGATGCAAATCGTGCGGACCTGGAAAAGATCATCCAAGAGCGTTTAGCCAAGATCGTCCGCACTACCACCGATCAGAAAACGCTGGTGCGCTGGACCGTCATCTCCAACGGCCAACTGGGCTACGACTTGCGAAACACCGATCTGGCGCGAACCATGTTATCCTCCATCCAGGCCAAGCAAGCATCAGGCCCCACGGTCGAATCGATCCAACTGGATTCGGAATTCAATGCGACGGATTCGGAACTGGCCCACGAAGACACCATTCTGGGCGATTTCCTGCGGACCATACAAGAACTGGAAGACCATCCGGATCGTGATCTCGATTTGGCAAAATACTTACCTTCGTCCACCATGAAATCTCAACTCGCTTCCGCCGTGAATGTTTTGTCCAAGTCGGACCGCAAACGCATCCTGAAACAAGCGGTGGCCTTAGGATACGACTTGCTACGAGGAGCACAAGATGGAGCAACGGAAGCGATTCGTAAGTAGCATCATGTCTGGCCGCCTTGTCCCCAAATCGCACGCCCTTTGCAATCATCGATGGATGCTCGCGTCGCTTTCGACCGAGGAGTAGTTGCTGTGAAAATCACCGATCTGCAAGTCACCAGCTTTGGCCATTGGAATGGCCTGCAACTCCGAGATTTATCGGACGGCGTGAACGTTATTTACGGACCCAACGAAGCCGGTAAATCGACCTTGCTGCAGTTTATCCGCGCGGTCTTGTATGGCTTTTCCCCCGAACGTCACAAGCGTTTTGTTCCACCCGTTTACGATGGCAAAGTTGGCGGCGAAGTGTCCGTACAATCGTCCATGGGCCGCTACCGGATTCATCGTCATTTGCCCGAACCAGGGCGGCTGGCTGATCATGATCGAGCGGAATTGATGATCCAAGCCACCAACGGCACCAAAGCAGGCAGACACCTACTGGCCAACATTTTGTCCGGCGTGGACGAAGCCATCTTCCACAACGTCTTTGCCGTCGGACTGACGGAAATGCAGCAACTGGGAACACTCAGTGACACGGCTGCGTCACAACAATTGTACGGCTTGGCCATGGGGACCGATCGCGTATCACTAATGGAAGTGACGCAATCGCTGGAACAAGATCGGCTGCAATTGATTGCCAGCGATGATCGTGACTGTGGCGTTGTCCAGTTTTTGCGCCAGAAAGAACGCCTGATCCGAGAAATCCAAGCGACCCAGCAAGACAACCAACGCTGGGGCAGCTTGATGAAAGAGCATAAAGATATTGACAAAGAAATTGCCGAGTTGGAAGCTCAGAAAGTTCAATTCGCGCAAGAAGGCGATATCCGAGAAATTGTGGCGCAACTTCGTTCGAAGTGGAATTCATGCCAAGAAATTCACGATCAACTGCAGGCGTTTGGAACCGTGACGCCGATTTCCTCGGAATGGATGAAACGCATCAAGCAGACGAACCAGGAAATCAAAGACAAGCGAAATCAATGGTCCAAAATCAAGCAGCAACGCGCCGAACTAAAGTCCCAAGCCGACGCGTTGCCAGCGCCCAGTGACACCAGTCGCTTTGCGGCAGAAATCGAACTTTTGGTTCGACGCAAAGGCCAATTCAAAACGCTTCGTCATGACATTGAACGCCTAGCCAAACAGTCCGAAGAAGCCGAATTCGAGATTCAAGCAGAAATGGAGCGATTGGGCGTCAAGTCATCGTATAGCTACGATCGCATGCCCGTCATCACGGATGACATGGTGGTGTCACTCCGCGGTCCAGCCAGAGAATGCAAGGACGCCAAGGAGCTGATTGAAGAATGTGAGCGCAACGCTAAGCAGTACCAGGAAGAAGCAGAAAAACATCAGCGAAATATGCAAATTGCCACCAGTCGGTTTGGCGATCAAGATCTGACCAAAATCCTGCTTTCGCTGCAAACGCAGACAGACCACTTGGAAGCCAAGCTCAACCTGGAAAATCAACAAGCCAAGCTCAAGCGGACCGAGAAATCGCTGCGTGAAGAACTGTTTACATGGCAAGAACGGATGGTGTTGCCTTGGCGAGTGCTGATGTTTTTGGGCCTGATTTTTGCCGCAGGCGTCGTGGTTTCACTGATTGGCCTAACGGGCAATTATCTATCGCTATCGGATGACAAGCGTTGGATGATGGGCATCATTGGAATGGCCATTAGCGCGTTTGCCATCATTATGAAAAATGTATCCCAGTTTGGTGCCGCGCGAGGTGCCGATGCTTGCGAAGATGAATTGGAATCTTTGGACAAGAAGTTGTCTCTATTGCACCGCGATGCCGAGGAACTGGACAAACATATTCCGGACGAACCGGAACCGTTGACCACTCGGTTGGAAGCCAAAGAAGCCGCGATCGACGAATTGCAAGAATTCCTGCCCCTGGAAAATCAACGCAGACAGGCGCTCGAACGGTCGGAAGACGCATTACGACAAAAGGAATTTGCGACGCGTCAGTTGCAAGACGCGCGTCAACTTTGGCGCAATTCGCTCGTCTCGCTGGGCTTGCCCGAATCCCTTACGCCGTCGCAGTTCGCCAAACTGACCGAACAGACCGGCAAGATGGGACATTTGCGAGAACGCATCTTACGAGCTCGACATGACCTGGATCAAAAACAACAGGAACTCCGCTTGGCCGAACAGCGTATCGATTCGCTAATGGCCGGCCTAAGCTTGATTCCGATTCGGAAGACCTGGATGCGCAGGTCATTCAGCTGGAAAAAGCGGTTCGTAAATTTGCCAGCGATGCAGAGAAACGCGAAGGCTTGTTTCGTAAATGGCGTGAATTGGGACGAGAGCAAGAGCGACTGGCTCGCGTGGGCGAACAACTTCAAGAACGTCGTCGCCAGTTTCTGCAGCGCTGCAACGCTGTGGATGACGTGGAACTACGATCGATGTGGAAACGCCAATCGGAAAGTCAGCAGCTAGGGCGTCGGCGAGATCAATTGGCGGAAGAAATCGCCCGCATCATGGGAGGCAGCTATTCGCCCAAACACGTGCTGCGTCAGTTGGACGAAGGCGGCTTTGAGCGCAGACTGGCCAAGTTGGAAAGTACGCATCAAGACGTGACAGGCCGATTGACACAGTTATACGAACGGCGAGGTGAAGTGTCGCAGGCCATCAAGTCGTTGTCGGCAAATCGCGATTCGGCGGTGAAACGCTTGGAGCTCGCAGAAGTGGAACAGCGTCTGGAAGAAGGCATTGATCGCTGGCGAACGTTGGCGGTTACCAGCCGAGTCTTAGACTTGATTCGACAAAATTACGAAAGTGATCGACAGCCCGAAACGCTGGCCGAAGCGTCGGACTACCTACGACGACTCACTCGCAATCGCTACAACCGCATCTGGACTCCGTTTGGCGAATCGGCGTTGTGCGTGGACGATGAACACGGAAAATCATTGCCCATTGAAGTTCTCAGCCGAGGCACTCGCGAACAACTGTTCTTGAGTCTGCGTTTGGCGCTGGCCAGTAGTTATAGCCGCCGCGGTTCTCGGTTGCCGTTAATCTTGGACGATGTGTTTGTGAATTTTGATCGCGAACGAGCGCTCGCTGCCGTCGAGACGATTCGTGATTTTGCCGCCGCTGGAAACCAAGTACTAGTTTTCACTTGCCACGAACACATTGAAGCGGCGTTCCGTGAATTCGGCGTGGATGTAAGAGAACTTCCCAAAGCCGCCGATGTGGCTCGAGGAATCGAAACGTCTCCCAAGCGGCGTTACCGTGATTCGGAACCGTTAACTCCGGTGTCACCCACTCCTGAACCGCCTCCTGTATTCGAACCTCCGCTTCCAGAACCTGCCGTTCCGTTGGCTCAGTTAGCGGAACCGGAACCGGTCGCTCGCCCTCGAGTTTTCGAGCCGGAAACGCCAGCCGCATCAACAGCGACGACGCATGTTTACGTCCAGCCGCTGCGTGAACCGGAACGAAGTCCCACGTATGTCACGCCGCCGCCCGTAGTTGCTCCGCCGGAACCGGTTCGAAGCGTGGACGAAGATGAAGACGATTTCTTGGTGCCGCCGCGCCGCTTGCCACCGGACGCTTCGTCCACCAGCGATTACTACGTCGATCCGCGAACCGGGCACGCAAATCCGAATCGCACGAATGGGAATGGGAATGGGAATGGCAACGGCCGTTCGAACGGAACTTCTCGGGATTCTCGCTACCAATATGACACCCAACATTACGCCTCCGTTCGACGACCTCGCCCGCCCTACGACGAAGAATTCGTCGAAGTCGAAGTGGACGACGATATCGATTACGATAGGTAACGTTTTCCAGTCGTTACCTGCGTATGAGATCGTGGTGCCATGTTTTTTCGAATGAGCGTCTATGGGACAATCTTGGCGGTAATGTCCGCCGCCGTTGGTTTGGCTCAAGTTGCGGATTCACTGCCGCTGCCTCAGTCGATTACCTTGAACCAGAAGGATACAGGTTATCGATCTATCTGGTACATGAATCAGCCGTCCCATGATCAGTATGTCTACAAATACAGTGGCGGCTTGGGGACTTATTGTGCTAAACATCGGCCGTTTGCCATCTATCGGCCGGAGGTGAACAAAACGTTCTTTTGTTATGGCGGAACCACGGCAGATGACCAGCGGCACTTGCTGCACATGGTGTCCTACTTTGATCACGAAACGAAGCAGGTACCGCGGCCTACTATTCTGTTGGACAAACAGACCGATGACGCGCATGACAATCCGGTAATTTCCATTGACGACGAAGGATTTATTTGGATTTTTTCGACGTCGCACGGTACTTCGCGACCTTCGTACATACATCGCAGCGTTCGGCCGTATGACATCCAACAGTTTGAGTTGGTGTCGGCTGTTCGCATGAAGGACGATCAGCTTGTTCCGATCGACAACTTTTCTTATATGCAGATTTGGTTTCGCAAAGACCACGGTTTTTCCGCGTTTTTCACTCGTTACGGCTACCCAGCGGCGCGAACCATCTGCTTCATGCGTAGCGATAATGGAATGCAATGGAGTCCCTGGCAACGAATTGCCGCCATTCACCAAGGTCACTATCAGATCAGCGCCGTTGGCAAGAAAGTGGCCGGTACCATGTTCAACTATCATCCCGACGGCAAAGGATTGAATTGGCGAACGAATCTGTACTATGTGCAGACCAAGGACGACGGTCACACCTGGACCAATGTGCAAGGCGTGCCGCTGGAGTTGCCGTTAACTTCAGTGGAAAACATGGCATTGGTACGAAATTACGAAGCAGAAGGTCTGAACGTTTATCTGAAGGACGTGCAGTTTGATTCGCAAGATCGACCGATCTTGCTGTACGTGACCAGCGGAGGCTACGAATCGGGACCAACCAATGATCCTCGCGTCTGGACGGTGGCTCGTTGGACGGGTGGCGAATGGCTTTTTCGCGAAGTTACTTTTTCGGACAACAATTACGACTTTGGCGAACTGGCTCTTGTGACGGACAATCAGTGGCGGCTGATTGCGCCGACGGAACCTGGACCACAGCCCTACAATCCCGGTGGCGAAGTTGCCATGTGGCGCAGCGAAGATGCGGGTCGGACGTGGCAGAAACAGAAACAGCTGACCAACAACAGCCGACACAACCATACGTACGTGCGTCTCAGTCAGCAGGGCCACCCTGACTTTATTGCTTTTTGGGCCGACGGACATGGCCGTCAGCCGTCGGACGCATCGCTGTTTTTCTGTAATGCGGACGGAGCCGTCTTTCAGTTGCCGCGAACCATGGAATCGGAATTCGCCACGCCATTGCCGATTGTCTCGTCGACCAACAAATAAGCAGATCCCCGCGAACCATCGAAGCCCGAAGCGTCAGTGTTGAAGCTATGTTTCTTTGATAGCCCGAAACGTAAGTGAGGGAAAAACGGGGACTCCGCGGTCCTCTCACTCACGCTTTGAACGAGAAACTTCGGCCAAGACAACGCACTGTGCGACTTGTAACCTACACGTCCAAAAATCTCCGGCGGCGAAAACTTGAATCACGCACAGAAGATCCCAAACTAGTTTGCTTCAGATTCCGCCTTGTAGAGTATGCAGCCACAACTTTTGCAAAAGACAAGTTGTTCCATCATGATTTGGCTCTGAATTTGAGTCGTAATGATTGTGAAACAAGAACCACAGGTATCACCATCCAATTGAGCCAGTCCTTCTGCTCCGCGCACTTTCACGATGCGTTGGTAGTCGACTTTCAGTTCTGCGGGCAACTGTTTTTCTAATTCGGCCAATTCACCTTGTAATCGCAAGACATCCTGTTCCAGGGAAGCTCGCTCACCTTCAATCTTCTTCCGCAGCGCGTCCAGATCTTTTTCGCCTTTTTGGAGAACGCGTTGAGCGTCTTCCACTTTGGCGGACAATTCGGTCGCTTTGTCGAATAATTCCAGAATCTCGTCAGAAAGCACACTATTGGCTTCTTCGTCCGCAGCAATCTGTTCCAAGAAAGCTTGGTATTCTCGATTGCTGCTGGCCCCATTCAGTTTGGCTCGCACATCCAAGATCCTGCCTTCACGTTCCTTGAGCTGCAGTTCTTTTTGATCCGTAAGAATGCGATTCCGTTTGACCGCCTCCTTGGCAGTGTCCACTGCCTCCTTCAGTTTGGCGACACTGGCATCGTTCGCTTGCAGCTGCCTGGGGCCTCGCTGCAGCCGCGAATTCAAGTCGGCCAATTGGTGATGAATCCGATGAATGGCGCGAAGTATATCCGCTTTGACTACCGTCATATCAAATACCATGATCCTTGTAATATAAGCCGATAAAAACGCGTTCGAACAAACTGATCGATGCTTCGATTATAAGACAGCCGGAATCTTCGGTCATCCAGGGGACGCCTGTTTTGTCGGTCGCTTACTAGATTTCAAATTCTTCGCGTCCCACTAGTTCAGTCGCCAATGACAAATTGGGTGAATGTCGCTCCCACCAGTGCAATGCACATTCGGAATTCCAGAGCCCCGCTTGTTGGCACTTGACCAACGCTCGACGCAATGCCGCCACCGACTCAAATCTTTTTTCTTTATCTTTATTCAGGCATTTTTGGATGACCAATGCCAGATCTTCGGGGACATCGGGCCGTACCGATGTGACGTTGGGCGGTTGGCTGTTGGCTTGGGCTACCAAGACCTTTATGGGATTGCTGAAGGGAAACGGAGGTTCGCCGGTGAGCAGAAAAAAGCCCAGCGCGCCGAGCGAATAGATGTCGCTACGCGCATCGAGCTCCGTTTCTTGGAGAGCCTGTTCGGGCGACATATACAACGGCGAACCGATCAACACGCCGTCCTGAGTGACGTCGTCGACCGCATCGCTGCGAATGGGACGAGCCAGCCCGAAGTCCAGCAATTTCACCACATCTCTTCGACCTCCTCGAACAGCCGAAAACACGTTCGCAGGTTTGATGTCTCGGTGGATCAGGCCAATGTGATGTGCTTCTTCCAAGGCGTCGCAGACTTGGCATAAGAAATAGATGGTTCGTTCTGCATTCAAAGGCCCAAAGCGGCTGACCAAATCGTTTAAGTTCATGCCCGGAAGGTATTCCATGACATAGAAAAACGTCCCATCTTCTGCTCGCCCATAGTCATAAATATCAACACTATTCCAATGAGAAAGCTGTGCCGTTAACTGAACTTCTCGTTCAAAGCGGTTCAACACGTCTTGGTTTCCGGCTTTCTCTGGACGAATGACTTTCAATGCGCACGGTCGTTTCAGCAAGGAATGTTCGGCCAAATAGACGTCGCCCATGCCACCGCTGCCAAGCTTACGTAGTAGTTGGTATTGGCCCAATCGTTTGGCTTGATATGCTTCGGTGCGAAGACTGCCAATCCGATACACGCCATAGACGGCCGTGACAAAGGCGATCAGCATGGTCAGTGCCAAAGCGGAACGAACCGAACCATCCGCCGACGCAATACTGGCGCACACCGGATCGGTCCGAATCAAGTAAGCCATCAAAACCACCGGCGCCAACGAAAATGCACCTACCACCACGGCCGCTCGTTGCCAGGTATTCGGTATGTAGATAGCGTAAATAAACACCAAAAGCAGCCAGCCAGGAGCAGGATTGTCTAAGTATCCCAGCGAGGCGCAATGGCGGACATGTAAGAACTGAATAAAAAAAAAGAAAACCGCCGGCGTCCCGAAAATATTCAATTCGTGCAATCGCAACGGCAACCAGCAGACTTTGCGAAACAGTAAGACCACAGAGGCTGTCAAGAACAGACACAACGCAAGGTGCGGCCAAAATACTTGCTGAACCGAACGATCCGACAGATCGAACCAGAATAAATTGCGAACCAAAAACAAGGTCGAAGCAGCCAAGAGCAACACGGCCGCAATTTTCAGTCGCGAATGGAGCAGTGATTCGAGTTCTAAATTCAGCGCCGAACCACTGCCGGGCGTAAATGACATGCGGCGGCAGAATGCGGTCTGCTGGTTCGCACCGGACAAGACCGATACCACTTGGGTCGAACCAATCTTGATCGATTTCCCGGCGCGAAAGAATTCGGCAGTTTCTACTAACGCTGGATCTGGTGCGTCTGGAGACGTCATGGCAAAAAATATCGTTCGCGTGTCGACGGCCGCCGATCCGCGCCTTTGCTAAAACAAAGCAGGCTTTCCTAGCTCCCGCCGAACAACTACCCATTGACCACAATGCATCATCCAGTGCGTCCCTAACAAGGCAAATACTGCTCCAATGGAAGGAGCATAAGCTCGCATCGCCTCCGGGGATGGCTGGTCCAAGTCCGAGGCGTCCAACGTATCCAACTTGGCAATGGTCGCCATTCGTTGCTCTTTTGCCAGACGAATCAATTCGTCCTTCTTGAGGAACGCCGACGCATCGTTGGACGACGCCGTTTCCTTAGCATAGCGTTCAGAAAAACCTTCCGGCAGCTTTGGCATACTACCCGGAAAGGCACTTTCCATGATGTGGTTCTCTGATGAAATCAAATGGCCTACTTGCCAATTCAAATGGTTGCACCCGGTGTGCGGCCGTAGCATTAACTGGTCATCGGTTAGGTCCTCCAAATATGAGAACGAAACCATGTCTGACAGTCCCATAACTTGTTTTAGGGCAGCACCTGCGTCCATTTTGATATTTCCTTTCCAATTGGCATTGTCGATTCGGATTTCCAATCATGCGTAACGACATGATTTATTCGAGTATCCTGGGTGACGCTTCCGATCGCAAGCGGTCCGCCCGACGCGGTCAGGTCAAGCGGCATTCGTTATGACTGATAGGACAGTTAGAAAAAAGCCGATTCTGAAGCACTTTGGGCCACTGTCGCTAAGATTGGTGGCTTGATTGAATCGATTTTAAAAATTGAGTGTCGCCGTGAAGTTTGCGAAATGGAGACCGATTCGATGACTTGCAATCGTCTGCTACTTTTTGGAATCTTATTCGTCCTTTTGGGGATCCAGTTCCGCTTGGTCGAATCATTCGTCTTAAACGATAAAGCCACCGCCTTCATTAATTCCAAACTTCCCGATAAAGCGGAAGCAACCGAAACATTGGCCGTTTCGACATTCAACGCCGACGACTGGTGGAACCAACAACAACCAGCCGCTCCGCTTCCTGCCAAGAAAGTGATCACACCACCTCGCTGGCTCGGTTGGTCACTGATGTCTGTCGGTTCAGTCCTGGTGCTCACCTGCCCTTGCTTTAAAAAGTCGGAATAGCCGATTCATGCCGAGTCCCCTGCTCTAGTCTTTTTCCGGGCGTCTACGAACAATTTCAGATGCGACCACGCATTCGGCTTGCCATTTCAAGCTCGAGCCTTCCCCGTGCGAACCAAAATTACTAGACTATGTGGTTTGTATTGCTTGTTCCAGTTCCTGAATGCTGCAGAAGGGTAAAGTGATGGCTGAGCTACAGCGAATTCACGCGACCAATATTGACGGGGTAATTGTGGTCGAATTCAAAGACCGACGAATCGTAGACGAACTGATCATTCGCGATCTGGGTGACGAACTTTTGTCACTGCTGGACGAAGACGGCCCGAACAAGATCTTGCTGAATTTTAGCCATGTTGAATTCCTTTCTAGTGCCGCGTTGGGAAAACTGATTTCGCTGCGTAAGCGAGCAGTTGCGTATGGCGGAGAAGTCAAACTGTCGAATATTTGCGATTCTGTTTACACCATTTTCGAACTAACTGGTCTCACCAAACCTGAAAAATTTGACATCAAAACGGATCAAGACGAAGCACTGAGGGCGTTTGCCTAACTCGTTGCGTTCCGAACGCTTGGCACGGTCCACGACATCCTTATCCAGTGAGCGTCAAATGAATCATCACCATTGGACATGGAGATATTCCGAGCATCTTCCCAGCGATGCGCGATTGGGACGCCAGTTTGTAGAAACGGTATTGGATCAACTCAACCAAAACGGGTGGTCCAAAGAAGATATCTACGCGGTCCACTTGTCACTGGAAGAGGCCATGACCAACTGCATTAAGCATGGTAATAAACATGATGAATGCAAATCGGTCCGCATTGAATGCCGGCTCAGTCCAACCCGATTTTGGATCGAACTGGAAGACGAAGGTTGCGGCTTTGACCCAGAAAATGTCCCGGATTGCACGGCCGAAGAAAATTTGGACAAACCATCTGGGCGAGGACTGTTGTTGATGAAGCATTTTATGACTCGCATTGAATACAACGGCAGTGGAAATCGAGTCATGATGGAAAAGGTTTTGGATGAATAACGCCGCGATTCTGGAAACGGCCAAGGAGGCGGCGCTGCGTTCTGCGGAAATCCTGACGCACTATTTTGGCAATGCCGGCATTACGGAAAAATCGACCCAAGACTTGGTGACACAGGCAGACATTGAAGCGGAACAGTTGGTTCGCCAGATTATTCTGTCCGCGTTTCCCAATCATGATTTTCTAGGCGAAGAAAGCGGCGCGTCCAGCAACAGCCAAGCCGCGCTCTGGGTGGTCGACCCCTTGGATGGCACCAACAACTACGCACATGGCATTCCTCAGTTTTCCAATTCGATTGCGTTTGTCCGAGACGGCGTGCCGGAAGTGGGTGTGGTGTATGATCCGTTACGAAAGGAATTGTTTCACGCGATTCGCAACGAAGGTGCTTTTCTAAATGACCGGCCCATTCATGTTTCCGCTGCTACCGAATTGAAACGAAGTATCATTTCAACTGGGTTTTATTACGATCGCGGCGAAATGATGACTCGGACGCTGTCGGCCATTCATCGCTTGTTTGAAGACAATATTCGTGGGATTCGCCGATTCGGCTCCGCGGCACTCGACTTGGCGTGGGTGGCTTGTGGCCGGTTTGAAGGATTCTTTGAATATCAACTTTCTTCTTGGGACTATGCCGCCGGTTCGCTCCTAGTTCAAGAAGCTGGTGGTCAGTGTGCCGATCGAAACGGCGTCCCGCTGGAACTGAATTCGGGCAGCATGATTGCTTCCAATGGCAAGATCCACTCGAGCTTGGTGAATCTGGTCGCCTGGGACCGCCACTAGCCGGATCGCCACTAGCCGGATCGCATGGATGTGGTTGCTGATCAGCAAATGACGATTTCAATGTCTGGGGATCCCGGTCTATAATGTGGCAAAACGTATTGCCATTTCTCCCACCAAACGTTGTCGGACGATCAATGCTGGGTTGGCCAGAATTCGTTACGACTTTGAAACGATTGAATACAGGACATGAATCGGCGGTCGCTTAGCATTCCCATTACCCTTGCCGTCGTGATGATCGTGTTGCTGATCGTCTTGACCTTTCTGTGGGTCATGATCACGGTTCGGCAAGCGATTGACAATGACAGTATCTTCTATTGGATTCTGCTGTCGGTTGGTGCAGCACTGTTTTTGGTGATTTTGGTGGGCGTCATCATGTATTTGACTCTGTCCATCAAAGCAATCAATATTTCGCGGCGACAGTCGAACTTCATCGATAGCGTCACTCACGAACTGAAGTCACCCATTGCTTCGCTCAAGCTGTATCTGCAAACGTTGACTCGTCGACGAGTCTCTGCGGCCGAACAGGACGAATTCTACCAATGCATGTTGGAAGACGTGAATCGTCTAGACAAACTGATCAATCATATCCTGGATGCAGCTCGTTTGGATCGCGACAAACGTGAAGACACCATCGAAGAATTTGCATTGGATCAATTGGTTCAGCAAACGGTGGAAACGGCGCGTTTGGCCTATCGAGTCGCGCCGGAATGCGTTGCGGTAAAGACCGTGCCGTGTAAAATGCGTGCGTCCATTGTCGACATGGAACTAATCCTAAGCAACTTGATTGATAACGCCTTCAAGTACGCTGGTTCGCCGCCAGAAATCCGAGTGCTCATGCAGCCACTTTATAAAGGACGCATGGCGATTCGCATCACCGACAATGGCAACGGAATTCCTAAAAAACATCGCAACCGAGTTTTTGCTCGCTTCGTCCGACTGGGCAGCGAACTCAAACGGGAAAAGCCTGGCACCGGCCTGGGATTGTATATCGTCCGCACGTTGGTCAAAAAACTGAAAGGCCAGGTTCGCATACGAGATCGTCAGCACGGTTCGGGCACGGTGTTCGAATTGTCCTTGCCGGTGCTCAGCCAAGCCACACCGCCGAATTTGATACCGTCCAATCAATCGGCGAACAATACGGAAGGTTAATTTCCGATGATGGCACATATCCTGGTTGTGGAAGACGAAGAACATTTGGCGCGAGGCATCCGCTTCAATCTGCAAGCCGAAGGTTATCAGGTCAGCGTTGCGGAAGACGGTCCTTCCGCGCTACGCCTGATAGAACAAAATGCGCCGCCCGTTGACCTGATTATTCTGGACCTGATGTTGCCCGGCATGAGCGGATACACTGTCTGCGAGACCATTCGTTCCGCCGGCTCCGATACTCCTGTGCTAATGCTGAGTGCGCGAACGCTGTCTGAAGATCGAACTCGAGGCTTCAACGTGGGCGCAGATCAATACCTGACCAAACCGTTTGATTTGGAGGAACTATTGAGCCGAGTCAAAGGGTTATTGAATCGGCACCAACATCGACAGCGAAGCGTTCCAGATACTCCCGAAGACGATGTTGCGTTGGTGCGGATTGGTTCGCATCAAGTGAATTTCGAATCATACGAAGTCCAGCGGTCTGACGGTGAAATCGTGCAACTGACCCAAATGGAAATGAAGCTGCTCAAGTATTTCATGGCGAATGAAGGTCGAGTGATCCCGCGGCACGAATTGATGGAAAACGTCTGGAACCAGCCAGGGTACCTACACACTCGCGCTCCCGATCAATTCATTCGCCGCTTAAGAAAGATCTTTGAAGACGACGCCTCGATCCCTCGTCATTTTGTCACCATCCGTGACGCCGGCTATCGCTTTACCGCTCAGCCAGGCGAAGGATAGCCTGTTCGAACCAATCTGCCGTAGAAGTGTAAGCGGTGACGAACTCACTTCGCATGATCTACGGCCGCCGTAGCGACGTCGCTGGCAAGCTAACCGCCAAGCCGTTGACGAATCCAAAGTAACTTAGAAAATAGCGCCCAAGACCTTGGGATTGCCGTTCGTAAAACCAAAACCCATCGCCGAGATCCTCTTCCGCGTCACTGGAAATTTCTACAATCACTTGCCTAATTTCAGCAATCGTTCCTTTGCATCGGCCCAACTTGAAACAGAGGCAGTTCCACTGGCAAGACGGTGAACCCTTTCCTCCAAGACGGCACGATGCCATTCTGGCAATTTTACATCGCCAGATTCGCGGCACACGTCATCCCAAAGTCGTTCCATGAGCTAAATTTTTTCATCAAGCGATAGGTTTTCAATTGAAATTCCCTGTATCATCGGAAAACTCTCCTTCTGGTTCGCAATACTCCATCCGCGAAGAGAAGTCACGAAAGCTAGAATGTCAGAGCACTTGCGCAGTGCTACATCTCCAGGTTCCAACCGTCTCGGTAAGTTCGTTGAATGAAGTTGGATGCTTCGGGGCAATTGGTGGCCACTAGGTTTTCCGCATCCCAAGCCAAGAAACGATTTCCAGATCGATATGCCACATTCCCCAGCAACACGCTTTCTGCCAGTGCGCCGGAATAATCAAAGTTGCATGTGGTGGTCGAGCGTTCTTTGCAAGCCAAAATCCATTCTTGATGGTGACCAATGGAATTCGCAATGGAAGGTTCTGGCGCGATCACATCCGAACCATCGCCCATGAGAATCTTGCGGCTGCCGTAATCGGCCAAAATGCGGCCTCGTTCACCTTCGAACAACACGCCTGAATTCTTGTCGAATTCGCCAATCCAACTGGGCCTGGCATCTCCGTGGTACCACGTCATATGGACCGGCGGCAGGTCGTCCCGAGCCGGAAATTGATAGTCCACTCGCAACGAATCGGGTAGCTCGTTGTCACCTTCATACGTTTTCTTGCCTTGCGCATCGATGGACGTTGGATATGTCAGTCCCAAGGCCCAGAACGGCAAGTCCATATAGTGACACCCAAAATCTCCCAGCGTACCGCCACCAAAATCCCACCAATAACGCCAGTTGAAATGAAAATGAGACGCATGAAAGGGCCGCATCGGCGCCGGGCCGATCCACAAATCATAGTCAACATGGTCGGGCGGCGTTCCGTCTGTCACTCGCATACCCGGTTGCACAATATTGGCCATCCACACGTGTACTCGACGCACCGGTCCCACGACGCCTGACTGAACCAGTTCGACCACGCGACGGTAATTGTCACCAGCGTGAATCTGAGTTCCCATCTGAGTGACGGCGTTTTGCTTCTTAGCCCATTCTCGCATTTTGCGAACTTCATACACACTGTGCGCCAACGGTTTTTCGCAATAGACATCCAAGCCCTTCTGTAGCGCCCACACCGCCGGAATGGCGTGACTATGATCCGGTGTGGCAATTACCACGGCATCCAACTTCTCTTTGTCCAATAACTGACGGTAATCAGTATAGGTCTTCGCACGGGGATGCCGTTCGGCCGCTTCGGCCATGCGTTTGGAATCAACATCGCATAACGCCACAATGTTTTCTGTCTCCACATTTCGCAAATTGTAGTTGCCTTGCCCCGCCACACCGATGCAAGCGATGTCCAGCTTTTCGTTGGGCGACTTGGGCGCTGCCACGGCCAATGCTGGAAGCGAAGCGACTACGGGTAACGCCGCAGCAACCTTGGCAGCGTTGGTCATGAATTGACGACGAGAAAAATCATCTGACATGGCAGTATGCTTTCTGAATGGAAAAGGGAGGGACGAACGAATCACATTCGTTGTGGGCAGGACGTTGAATGTAGCACGTGCCGACATCGCTGTCGACGAAAATATCGCGGCCGCCTCTTACCGGTGTACCGAACCACCATTCCTAAAATGGCGGAATCTATTTCGCGATAAGTGTCGGCAATGGTCGTGCCGCAAACTAAAATTTCTAAAGTTGCGTTTTTTGGTAGCCCGAAACGTAAGTGAGGGAAAATGGAATCTCTCCGCCGTCCCAGGCGGACGCGTCGGGGTTATGAGATTCTGCCGAGAAAACACAAATGCGCAACTGCAAAAAACTAAACACGAGCCCCCAGTCGTTCGCCCAGTCGCAGTAGGGCCGAACTGTGATCGTCCGGAGCGATCACCACTTGCAAAATGCTGGGGCCGCTGCGATCATCCCAGGCCGTTTGCAACGCATGATCGAATTCCACTTCGGTTCGCACCAAATATCCCGTTCCTCCGCCATACACTTTGGGAAGTTCGCTGTACCGCCAGCGATGGATTTCGTTGAACTTCCAATCGCCCGGATGCAATTTCTTTTCAGTGCCGTAGCCGCCGTTGTCCAACACAATGATCACGGGGTCATAGTGATGACGGACCAAAGTCGACATTTCTTGGCCCGTCATTTGAAATGCACCATCGCCGCAAATGGCGACAACTCGAGCCTGTGGCCGAGCGACCTGAGCGCCCAAGGTGGCTGGCACCGAAAATCCCATCGACGTGTAGTACGCGGGGCTCAAAAATTCCGTGCGGCCGCGAATCACCAATTCAGTCGCGGCGAACAAGGAGTCGCCTATATCGGCCACCACAATCGTGTCTTCGTCCAATTGTTCATTCAAACGCGCCATCATGCGAGAAATACAAATAGGAGCATCGGTCGGCAGCTGATACGGTTCGCACGCAGGACGAATCGATTCCGGAATCGTGCGGTCGTTCGGTGTCAATTCGCGATCCGCCAACGCCGAAAAGAATTCGTCCAACCCCACGTCGCGGTAATGATGATGCCGAACTCGCAATTCTTCGCTGGTCACGTAAACGCATTTACCCGGATCCAAGTTGGCTGTGAAAATTCCCAGATTAATGTCGGTCATGAAGGTGCCTAACAGAATAATCAGATCGGATTCTTCGACAAACCGCTGCACGCTTTCATAGCCCATCGCGCCTTCATACAAACCGATGTACAGCGGATGTGTTTCTCGAATAACACTCTTGCCCAACAGCGTCGCGGCCACCGGAATCTTGGTTCGTTCTACGAATTGAATCAATTGGTCCTGCAGACCAAACCGGTGAATTTCAATCCCTGCCACAATGACGGGGCTTTCGGCACGATTGACCAACGCCGCCACTTCATCTGCCGCTTCCTGCAGTACTTCTGCCTTCATCGGCTCTTCCGGTCGGAAATACGCGTGCCCAATCTGTGGCGCCACGTCCACCATGTCTCGAGGAATATCAATGTAGACCGGTCGTTTGTATCGAGCACACGCGTCTAGAACTCGATCGATTTCTCGAAACGCCGTTACCGGATCGGACAGTTCGGTGGTGGCGATGCAGATTTTTTCAAAGACATCAATTTGAGTTCGAAAGTCGCGTACCATGTGATGCAGAAGCGGATTGGATTGACGCTCTTTCATACCGGGCGAACCAGTGATCAGCACCACAGGTGATTTTTCCGCATACGCGCCGGCAATCGAATTGCACACACTCAGCCCGCCCACGCAATACGTCACACACAACGCGCCCATTCCGTTCACTCGAGCATACGCGTCGGCGGCGAATCCGGCGCAGTCTTCTCGAGTGCATCCCACGACATTGATGGGGCTCTTTTCTAGCTGCGCATACAGTGACAAGACGTAGTCACCCGGAATGCCGAACATGTCATGAATGCCGTAGTCTTGCAGTCGTTGAATCAGATACTGGCCAATCGTCATTCCTTGCGTTGGGCGTCCAGGGGGCACGTTCATGCTTCACGATCCTTTCTGTTGTGCGACAGCGGCATCCAACAAGATGCGTCTATTTGAATCATAGGAGAAAAATCGAACTCCGCCAATTCAAACAACATGCAGACGTTGATCGGCGCCCAAAAAAACACCGTTCGAATCAGAACATTCGAACGGCGATAAATTCAAATCCACAGGCACAACAACGCGACTATTTAGAAGCAGGTTCGGCCGCAAACGCCTCGTACAATTCGGCAATCTTGGCGTCTTCGGCATTGCCTTGGTGAAATACAAATCGATAGTGAAAGTGCAACGATTCGCCTGCCGGAAGCGTCAGCGTGCCATCGTGACCAGCGCCCACAAAATCATGCAGCCCAAACGGATTGGCCGCCACCAACCCGTAATCTCGAGCATGCCAATGAGATGGATGCCCGTGATTCGTAGGAGCATCAAAGATGGCAATGCCTACCAGCTTGTCATCGATCTTGCCCGAATAATCGACCCACTTGGCAGGCTTGCCCCAAATCCCCGGTCCTGATTCTCCATTACTATTCACGGCCTGACCGTTGGCCGTGGTGACACCTCGACCATTTTTCAATCGAAGACTGGAATGCGTTCGAATGGCCATCATGCCTTCTTTGGTATCGCCGAATTTCAATTCGCCTTCGCTGGCGTGATAGGTATGATCCCAATCGATCATGCGCACACCTTCACCGGCCAGAAAACTGATCCGAGCTGTCTCGGTGCCAACCAGTTGTCCGTCTTTGGATTCCAAGCGATTCTTCAGTACTACCGTTGGAACGTCCGCGGATGAATCAATAGTCGAAGATTCGTTCTTGATGATGGCTTTTTCGTCCCAGAAACTGAAACCGTTAATATCGCCATGAGCAAACCACATCGACTTATGATGCGGATGATCGTCTGCTTCGCCCTGTACTTCCTTCATCGGCCGATTACGCGTCATTGGCATCTGATCCGGGCCTAGAATCGGATAGACGATCGGTTTGGCGTACGTTTTACAATCGACTTCTGCAAACGCCTGACCGTCCACCGTCACTATGTACGTGTTTCCCTCTTGTTGAATTTGAACGTCTGCAGCAGGCACACTGTCCACAACGCAGACAAAGCTCAGAACCAATACCAACAAACCTATCTTTCGCAATTGCATTTCCACCTCGGAAGCCAAGAGTCAAAAATCTTTAAATTCTTGCGACGGAAACACACCGTCGCGGAAACATAAGTTTAGCGGTCTGAAGCAGAAATTCCATTCACTATGGCAAACCGTTTTGGTTTCACTGGATGCCCAGGTTTTTGGACGAATTTGAAAAAATCGAACCATGCCGTGCGAAATATTTGGCCTAATCGACCGAATACGCCATTCGGAACCAAATCCCTACCGATTGCGTATCACTTCAGGGACTACCTGGCAAGAAAGACGCCCCGGCGATCGAACTCGGCTCCATTTCTAATTTTCCCGTCGCACCTAAATCTTGGGAACGTTTGTTGGAGCCGAGTTCCATCGTCGAGCGATTTTCGACGATATTGATTCGATAGTATTCTTCGCGGAATGAAAAAAGAGGTACCAAAAATGGCCAAAGTGACTCGTTTCCATTCCTTACTAGCATTGTCAGTGACAGCTTGCTTCCTCTCCAGTCCCCTGGTGGCTCAAGAAGCTCGCAGCCCACGTGCTTCTCGACCCGCTGTCGACCCTGCCGTAGTACGCCACGCCGACGCGCTGTCAGAAGCATTTCGCCAAGCATCAAACGTCATTCTACCAACGGTGGTCAAGATCAAGTCGCGAACCGAAGCGAGACGTGTTGTTCGTCGAGATCCGGCAATGGGCGAACTGGCTCCTTTCCGAGGCCTAGAGGATTTTTTTGGCGAACGAGAATTCTATCAGCCTCCCAGTTCCGGCACGGGATCGGGCGTGATCATTGATCCTGCCGGCATTGTCTTGACGAATAATCATGTCGTAAACGGTGCCGACAAAGTGACCATTGAACTACAAGATGGTCGTACCTTTGAAGCAGAAGATATTCGTACCGATCCCAATACCGATCTGGCGGTCGTCCGTATTAAAGTGCCGGGCGGCAAGCTGCCGTTCGCGCAGCTGGGCGATTCCGATGCATTGCAAGTTGGTGACTGGGTTCTGGCCGTCGGTAATCCGTTTGAATACCAATCTTCGGTCAGTGCTGGCATCATCAGTGGCAAAGGTCGATCGATTGGCGCCGCCAGCCGAGCCACATTCTTGCAAACCGATGCCGCCATCAATCCGGGCAATTCGGGCGGGCCCTTGGTTAATCTGCGAGGTGAAGTGGTGGGCATCAATACCGCCATCGCTTCCAAAACAGGTGCTTTTAACGGCATTGGATTCGCGATTCCAATCAACTTGGCCAAATGGGTTTCGCAGCAGCTGATCGAAGGAGGCCAAGTGGTGCGAGCTTGGTTGGGAGTGGGCATTCGACCTCTTAGCCCGGCTGACGCACGAGCGATGGGGTTGGACGATTTGACCAAAGGAGTCTTAGTGAGCGAAGTTCGCTACAGCGCACCGGCGGACGAAGCAGGCTTGGAACCGGGTGACATTGTATTGTCTGTCGCCGACCGCAGCGTCGATAGTTCGCCCACTCTGCAACGTCTTGTCGAACAAGCTCCGTTGGGTTCGCGACAAGAAATGAAAATCTTGCGAAACGGTCGCCCGTTGACGTTACGAGTCCGTACGGCGGCGTTGCCGGACAAGGAAACCGGTGCCAAGATCCCCAACATCCGCTTGCCGGAAGGGGACATCTACGAAGTGGCGGAACTAGGGATTCGCGTCTATCAAATCAATCGATCGATCGCCGACCAACTGAATTTGAAATCGACAGAAAACGGCATGCTGGTACTGGGGTCCAATCAATTGGCAAACACGGTGGGATTGGAACGAGGCAGCGTGATCTACAAGGTCAACAATACGGAAATTCATGACGCGAACGATCTTACCAAAGCATTGAATGAATCCAATTCAATGCGGATGTTCATTGAAATTCCCGGGTTCGCTCGGCGAATGATCATCCTTTCGCCCGACGAATAAACCGGCTTTGCGCGAGACACGGGTTGGCATCGACTGCAAAATTAACGTGAAAACGAAGAAAGCTCGAACCATGCGGTTCGAGCTTTCTTTCTTGATATTACTACGTGTGCACGACGTAAATTGCCGGCAACTTAGCGACGTCGTCGCGTGGCGGCCATGCCTAGCAAGCCAGCCATCACCATGATCAAAGCGTTGGGTTCGGGTACTGAACTAACGGCTCCCTTCGGGCCGATTTCGTAACCACCAGCCCCGAACGCGACCACAAAGTCAGAACTGTCAAACTCTCCGTCGCCGTTCCAATCTCCTTCGGCCCAACCCGAATTGTCAGCGACTCCGTCTTCATATTGACCGGCAGTGAAGACCGTCACCAAATCGCTACTGTTAAATTCACCGTCCAGGTTGGCATCGCCGAAGTACGTGTTCCTGAGGTCGTTCACCCAGAACGTTCGATCTGCATCTTCAACGCTGCCGTTTCCATCGAGATCGAACTGACTTGCCATGTCACCTGTGGCCACAGCAGTTGACAGTGCATTGATGTCAGCGGCTTCCAAAAGCCCGTTCCCGTCGAAGTCGCCCGGATCGTTTTGGACGTCTCCGTTGGTGCCGGGAATGGTCACGGTGTCAAAGCCAATCCAGCCCCAACCGCCCGAAAACGAATCGAAGATGTCAACGCGATACTCCTTGCCGTTATTGGCGAAAGGCGCCAAGTCGGCTTGAGGAATGGTGACGGTGTCCCAAACGGCTCGATAAGCAGGATCGGTAGCTCGCGCCTTGCCGTCATTTTCGCCGCTGGAAAAACCGTGTGCAACATATTCGTTGGCTTCCACGTCCAGCACGGCAAAACCCTGAAAGCCGGTGCCGTCTTTGAATTCGTTGAAGAAATCTGGATCGGTCGGAGCTTCTTCGCCAAGACTGTCAAACGGCACGTCCGCTCGAGCCGCACCGCCAATCATGTCAATTGTCAGATCGCCGCTTCCATCCAACTGAAACGTAGGCGAACGAAGAATTTGCGTATAGCAAAACGCACCACCCAAGCAGTCTCGCGTGGCCCATGGATCCGGGATGACTCGATAATCACCCGAAGTCGCCGTCAACAGACTGAAACCGTCGCCAATATCGATGGTTTCACTAGAGGGAATCCAACTGATATCGCTATCGTCCACCGGAAATGGCGAACCGTCCGGCAGAACTTGCTCCCAGCCCTGGAACGTCCCATCATCAAAACCGTACACTATTGTGTCTGCCTGGGCCAAGTCGGCCAAAAGAAGGCTAAAACACAACACTCCCAACAAACGCTTCATCATCGTCTCCTATAAGTTCATCTAAGTTCGCACATCATCCAATTTATCTGGATCACAATTTTCTAGTGCCGCAACGTGAAATTGAAATGAAGATCTCATCAAATCAGTCGTACAGGTTACTTCAAATCCTGATCACCTGCATTCTGGTGATGACAGGCTGTGCTGACAGCTCGTCGCCACAACTCGGCTCTCCAAAACCCACGAACACCTCGGATGATAACGTTGATTCAAGCCAAATTGCAACAAACACGACCCCAATTCGCCAGCAAAACAGCAACGAATCGTCCGGCACGCCCATTGCGCAACTTCGGCAACAGCTGGATCGAGACATTTGGGCCGACGAAGTAGACGCTCAGCGTTTCGAACAATATTTCATCCGGCTCTGGGACCAAATCCGCAAAGCGGACGACAAATTATCGGTCTTGGCAACGGCCGCGATTCAAAAGTTAAATGTTCCATTGACCGCAGACGTTCCCCCTGAACCGATGGATCATGGCATTCTGCAATTGCCCATGACATCCGAAACGGTTGCATGGGATTCCCAGGATTGGGTGGCGTTTATTTCTCTGGTCAAGCAGAAGGGTTTTCAACTTGTGGAAACGGAATGGCATCATGCTACGTTTCGTCAAACGCCAACCGGTGCGACATCGGATGTCAGCTTTGTCTTGCACATAATTCGTCCGTTGACTGCGGATGCCCAGCCCGATTCGCCCGAACAACGGTTACAGGTTCGAGGCATCTTGTCTGTGGAATGGCAAGCGGATGCGGACGAACCGACAATTCGTTCGGCCACGGCTAAGGACGTACAGATTTTGGCGCGAACCGGCAAACCCGCGTTTCGACACGTGTTGACCTATCGGCGCGAAGCGGACGAATTCGCTAGTGCGCATCCCATCTTGGTTTACGATCTGGACCGCAACGGCTTTCCCGATATCGTGATTCCTCGTTGGAATCGCATCTACTGGAACCAAGGCCAAGGCCACTTTCGCCAAGAACGGCTAGTGGCCAACTTCATTCCGTTGGCGGAAGCCGGTCTGCTGGCCGACATCAATTCCGATGGGGCGGTAGACCTAGTCACCGTGGATAAACAAGGGCGTCCCTTGGCCTATGCGGGCAATGTGCAAGGGAAGTTCACGGAATCCGCGACCGTCATTGCCGACATTTCTGTGCCCGACACACTGGCCATCACCGCCGGTGATATCGACGCCGACGGCGACGTTGATTTATGGCTGACCCAATACAAGCCCAGCTACGTGGAAGGGCAAATGCCAACGCCCTACTACGACGCCAATGACGGTCAACCGGCTTATCTGTTAGTGAATCAAGGCGATTTGAAGTTTCACGATCGGACGGAACAAGCCGGTCTGTCCAAGAAACGGCAGCGTCGCACCTACAGTTCGTCTTTGGTAGATATAGACGCAGATGCAGACTTGGATCTGGTGGTCACCAGTGATTACGCTGGCGTGGATCTGTATGAAAATGATGGATTCGGAAACTTTCGCGACACGACTGACCAGCAACTTCCGGAGCGTCACTTGTTTGGCATGGCCCATACGTTTGCCGACTTTGATGTCGACGGGCAACTGGATATTTATGCGATTGGGATGAGCAGCACGACGGCTCGACGCCTGGACCGCTTAGGCTTGGGTCGAAGCGACAAGCCCGACGTGCACCGCATGCGTTCTGCCATGGGATACGGCAATCGGATGTACCTGCGGCGCACCGATCAATTCGAAGAAACTGGCTTTGCCGCGCAAGTCGCTCGCACCGGCTGGTCTTGGGGAACGACGTCGTTTGACTTTGACGCGGATGGAGATCGAGACATCTATGTGGCGAATGGATTTCGCAGTGGCCAGTCATGCGAAGACTATTGCACCACTTATTGGCGGCATGACATCTACACAGGTAGCTCGCAGCCAGACTTAACTCTGAAAAACTTCTTTGCCGAATCGATGGCCGATCTAAATGCCAATGCCATATCCTGGAACGGATACGAACACAATGCGCTGCTGATGAACCGCGCCGATCAAGGATTCTCAAACGTGGGTTTCTTGCTGGGCGTGGCGTTTGAATATGATTCACGAGCGGTAGTGGGAGCGGACTTGGACCTGGACGGACGCCCCGATTTGATTGTGGCGCAATACGAATTTGTCGGCAAAGGCTTTGAACTATCGCTGCACGTTTATCAGAATCAGCTATCTACCACAAACCATTGGATCGGCATTAACTTGGACCGTCCGAACAAGCCTTCGCCTTTGGGCGCGAAAGTGGTTTTGGAAACCGATCAACGGACAACGGTTGGCACTTATGTTGCGGGCGATTCGTTCTTGTCACAGCACCCGCCGGTCCTGCATTTTGGATTGGGCTCGCAAACGCCCCAAAAAATTACCATTCAATGGCCCGACGGTTCGCAGGAGATCTTGGAACCGTCGGTAAATCAGTATCAATAGACCACATACTCGGTTAAGACCGACGAACACTTTGCCGAATAGCGACCAGAGACAACAGTGTGGCAAGCAGTGTTAATGTCGGTTCGGGCACGGCGGCCACATTACGAGGCCCCAGTTCAAAGCCGCCATCCTGGAATGCTTTAACGAAGTCGCCGCTGGTAAACACCCCGTCGCCGTTCCAATCGCCCTGAGCCCAAGTGGCGGCCGGATCGACGTCTGCTTCGAATTTTCCGTCTTGGAACACGGCAACCAAATCAGACGAATTGAATTCGCCATCCAAGTTTGCATCACCAAAATACGTATTGGCCAGATCTTTGACCCAAACGGTCAGATCCGCGTCGTCAACTTGGTTATTATTGTCCAGATCAAAAGCCGCAGGGTTGTCCCCGGCAATCATTTCCGTAATCAGTAAGTCAACGTCTGCCACGTCCAGCTGTTGGTTTTGGTTGAAGTCACCGGCGAGTCCACCTGTCAAGAAAGCGGAAAAATCACCGGCCATGATTTCCTGCAATTGGCCTTCGTCCAGCGCAATGTTGAAGACGGCCACATCGTCCAGCCAACCGCTGAAGAATTCGCCGGCGCCGCAAAAGTCACACGTTCGGCCGACGGCAAAATTCGCAGCCACGGCACCGTTGTCGCCTGGCAAATCGGAGACCAAGAATTCTCCGTTCAAATACAAAGAACGTTCTTCGCCATCGTAGACTGCAGCCACGTGGTGCCAATCACCATCGTCCAGGTCAACGCCCAGTGCATCGACATCAAAGTCTTGAGCGTCCAAGTCGGCGCCCCACCAGTAATGCCGAAATCCGTTGTCGCCAAAAATCCGCAACGCGTTCACACTGCGCCCTGATCCGTAGCTACCCCAACCGACGATGCCTCGAGCTTCCACTTCTTCCGGTCGAATCCAGGCGGCCACGGTGTACGGGCCATTGCCGACGGGCAGGTCTTCGTTGATTTCGGTCGAAGTAAGCATGCCGTCAAAGCCGTCCAATGCCAACGCTCCGCCGATGACGCCGTCCCCATCGAACGATACTCCGCCATTTTCGTCCAAATGATTGCCTTCCAGCCCGGAATCGAAGCCCAGATTGTTGGCATCGTCAAATCGCCAGAGGCCGGCGAGTTCGGGCTTGGGCGGCGGTGGCGGAATTTCTGGTGCCACGGTGAACGCTGCGAGTTCTTCACGGTAGTTGGCCTCAATCTGCGAATCTGTCAGCACACCATCATGCACTCGGACTCGAGAAATAAACATCGACGCCCGTAAACCGCCGTTCAGCGTTGCGGCATCGGCCCACTGTGCACCAATTGAAATACCGGCGTCGGGCCATGTGTCCAAACCGCCATGCTGAATCATGTCCTCTTCGTTCATCAATTCGCCATCAGCATAGACTCGAGCGAATTCTGAATCATACGTATAAACCAAGTGATGCCATTGGCCTGCTTCGGGCCGCTCCGGCTGTGCCGTCATTGTCAATCCAGCCCATGTCGGGCGCGCCCCAGTGACCGACTGCGCCGAACGCACCGTTGTCTCCGTAGTTGAACGCTAAGTTCGTTCCCTGCGGACCGCCTCGGTTGCCCCAAGCGACCATCGTTTCTTCGCCAGAAATTGACGGATTGAACGCCCAAACCTCGATGCTGCGAGTTGGGTCGAACCCGGTCAAACCTTCTGGAGCACTGACATCACTGAAGAAGGCCGACGTACCGTCAAAATAGACCGCCGGAGTCGGATCGAGCGTTACGATTGGGGTGCCGTCCGCCACGAAGTCAGCGTAGGAGTCGACGCCGTTTTGCCACGTCAAATCTCCGACTGACAAGGTAGTGGCATCCAAATCAACGAATAGCGATTCGGCAATTTCAATCGCCCGCAAGTCTTGTCCGAACGAAACACATGCCAAACAAATCGTCAGCATTGCCAGATTACGCATGATTCACCTCCAAACGTGCAGATAGAAAATTTTATTCCAGTCCCGCAGCGGCAAGTGTAACGGCACCGCCAAGCAAAGTAAACGAATTTGTCTGAGCCAATTGCTTGCTAGGTTCCGCGAACGCTGGCTTAGAATTGTCCGGCTACAGCTGATTCAGATATGCCAGCAAGTCTGAAATTTCGGTGGCCGAAAGAGTAGTATGTGGTGGATGCTGGTGATCTGCAAACACGCTTTCCAACGAGGTTGCTCGGCCATCATGCAGCCACCGCTGTTGCTGACTGACGCCTCGTAGCGAAGGCGGATTGAACGCCGATTCGCCGGTCTTGCTGGTCAAACCAACGTTGTACGTATCGCGGCTGGTCAATGCGGGTTCTTGATGACACGACTGGCAATCGTTCGCCAAAAATACTTCGCGGCCTCGAATCGCCGCCGCTTGGTTCGCATGATCGTGTCTGGCGATGGCGATTCCCGGTGGCGGAGATAGCGTCCGCAAATAGCCAGTCAGCGCCATGATTTCACCTTCACCTATTTGTTTCCCTTCACTGGAACGCATGGTGAAAAGTAACGACTTGCGAACTTGATCAATCAGATTCATCTGCTGCCCGTTCCAAGCCCAAGGCGCGGTATCGCTGGTACCGAGCAAACTGATGATGCGTTTTTCATCACCAAAATGATTGTCGCCCAAGTTGTCGTTGGATTGACTACTGGTGTGCCCATCGACATGGCAACTGTTGCAACTGAACCACCCGTCCAACGCCAAGCGACTGTCATGAAACAGGGATTCACCGACCAATTCTGTGGTGGTCACATCCGGCGCAGGCAAGGAAATGGTCCCGGTCACTTGATTGGAACCGGTATCAACAATCGAAATAGAGTTCCCAAACCGATTCACGACATAGATGGCCGAATTAGTTTCATTCGCGGCGATGGCCACCGGATTGCGTCCCACTGCAATTCGTTGAAACGGTTCGTTCCGATGATGTCGAATCGCCAGTTCATCCACGCCCGCCAACGCCACCGTGACACTACCGTTGGGCGTGACGCAGATGCAGTCCGGATCACCAGCGCCTCGTTTTTCACCACCCAACGGCACAATGGTGCCAAAGATTTTCTTGTTGGCATTGGCAGGATTCAGTACTTCCTGCACTGGAATGGCGCGAAACAAATTCGTCAGCACATTGCCCCAAAACACGTGGTCTCGACTGGTCGGTATAAACGAAGTCAACATTTGATGGGCTAGCACTACTTCGTTATCCACCACCGCGATGCCTCGGATATGATGCCCGGGAATCTGAAACACGTGTGACACACTGCTGTCTGTCAAACGGACAACGGCCAAATTCGCGCCAAAGGCATCGGCAACTAGCAAATGCCGGTCGTCCAAGTAGCATTGTTCGTGCGGAGAAAATGGCAAGTCCAAGGTGGCGGTATGCCGAACCAGTTCGTTAAAATTATTCGGCTGATCTGGATCGATCTGAAAGAGGTCTAGGCGTCGAGCCCACAAACAGGCGACGCTTAACACGGATCCATTGGGCGACGCGGCCACGCTGACAGGCGAATGCTCTGTCTTGCGCCGCAGCACTTCTTCAAGCTTGCCATCTTGCTGCGCGACACCAATCAATTGCTGATTCTGTTGGTCGGTGATCCAAAAAATATCCGCCGCCTGCACAATACTCGAAGGCTGATGACCAATCCGCAACTCATGATGAACCGTACGGTCCACCGCATTGACCAATAACACGGAGGCTCGATCCCTGGACGTCACCACCAGCCAATCGTCTTGAACCGCAATCCCATTTGGAATTGTCGCCACCACATGCTCCGCTACTGCACACGTTGCCGGACCAACCAGCACGGCCAGCCAAAAGCTCAAGAAAACTGGTGAACGGACAGTCGGTTGAACAGAAACGATACGAGACATGATGGGAATTACCATGACGAACGGAGGGAAGTCAAACACGGCCAGATTGCCGATCTAGCGGAATGGTCGATTCTACCAGCCCGCCACGGCTTGAACAAACAGGCCCGGCGATCTCGGCTCCAATTCGCAAGAAAAGGCAGCAGAAAGCGAGCAGTTGGCCTCCGCGACGTCCATTGCCACGCCAGCGATTTCCATTGATATAATTGGCGAAGTCTTTGGAACGCTATTGAGTCGATTCGCGTTCTAATCCGATGTCCTTTCGCACAACATATTCGCTGGCATGTCATATGATTCGAATTTCCGCATTCCGCGTGTTCACTTATCTAGTTTGTACGGTCGCGTTGTTCGCCGCGAACCCCGGCGATCTTTTAGCGCAATCGTCTGCCAACTGGTACCAACGCCAGACCGAATGGCACGGATTTGATCAGTTTCATTTCCAAGTGGCTGAACGGAATGCCTATTTGGTTGTCCCGAAAAAACCGCTTGATGGGAATCCGTGGATCTGGCGAGCTCGTTTTCCAGGCTATCATGCCGAAATGGATATTCAGCTGGTGAAGGATGGCTTTCACATCGCGTACGTCGACGTGGCCGGTTTGTTTGGAGCGCCCGCTGCCGTCAAAATCGGCGATCAGTTCTATTCCTATTTGACCACCCAGCGCGGCTTGGCAAAAACGATGTGTTTGGAAGGCGTGAGCCGAGGTGGATTGTTCGTCTACAACTGGGCCGCAGCCAACACCGACAAAGTCGCCTGCATTTACTGTGACACCCCTGTGTGTAGCATTGCGAGTTGGCCCGGTGGCAAAGGCACAGGTAAGGGCCACACTGAAACGTGGCAACAGTGCTTACAAGTTTATGGTCTTTCCGACCAACAAGCCGCTGTCTACGACAAGAACCCGATTGATCATGCGAGAGCGATCGCTGGTGCCAAAATTCCCATCTTGCATATTGTGTCCGAAAATGACGAAATCGTCCCACCGTCCGAAAATACCTACGTCTTGCAGCAGCGACTGCGGCACTTTGGTCATGACATGGACGTGATTGTGGTGGAGCAGGGAACCGCCGAATCAAACGGACACCACTTTACGCATCCCGACCCAGCAGGCGTGATCGCGTTTGTGAAGAAGCATGCCACAAACGAGCAATAGCCTTCGCACGAGCCGATTTTCGGCTGACGAACGAACGTCACGGGACAACAAAAATTCTTGTTCGCTGACGCTTTTTGAAGTTTCGATTTCCGTAGACCGAAACGCAAGTCCGTGGACGCTTTGGGCGACTCGTTTTCGGCCAGAAAACGCAAAACCGCAACTTCAAGACGCATTAGGGCAGGAACGCGATGAATCATTCTCCTTCACTTACGTTTCTGGCGATCAACAAACGCACTCGTTGACGTTTGCCGCGGCATGGTCTATAACGCGTCGAATATATTGCGGCAAAACCGTTGCCAATTGATAACGCTATTCAAAGACCGAGGACGGGATGAGCATCGGCGAAGGAACCACCGGCGGTTTGGGAACTATTCGAGGGCGGGATTATCCGACAATTCGACAATTCACGGTGTTCTTGGAAAATCGAGTTGGACAGCTACTGGATGTGGTTCGCCGATTCGAAGGAAGCAAGGTTCACATCGTCGCGCTGTCGATCAACGATTCCAGCGAATGTTCGTTTGTCCGATTTCTTCTGAGCCACCCAGAACAAGGACGAGAAATCCTGGAACGCGCCGGACTGGCCTTGATTGAAACCGATTTGATCGGCGTCGAGCTACCCGATGTTTCACAGCCTTTACTGCAGATTTGCACAGCTCTGCTCCAGGCCGAAGTCAATATCGTGCAGGCCTATCCGTTGCTGATGCGCCCCAATGATCGGCCCGCTGTGGCCTTGATGGTGGATAATATCGAAATGGGAATGGATACACTGGCATCCAAGGGCTTTACCATGATCAGCGAACGAGACCTAACGGACGCCGAATGATGCAGCGAGCTTTTCTGGCAAATGAGCTGCTATTTCATTCGATTTAATGAACGTCAACCAAAATGGCGGGACTCCAATAGCACGGTTCGTATGTCAAAAAATTTGTGACCTCATTCCAGACCATCTGCTTGCGACTTTCTACTCATGCCAATTCAAGTCACCTGCCCTAGTTGTCTCGCTCGTTTTCAAGTCAGCGAAAAATTTGCCGGAAAGACAGGCCCTTGTCCCAAATGCAAGGAGTCGATTCAGGTACCCGATGCATCCGAATCGGTTGTCATCCATGAAGACGAAGGTTTCGGACCGAAGGACTCTTCTGGTCGGCCGGCGCTAAAGCCCATTGAACGAGAAGAAGCCCAGATTACGCCAGTCCTGATCGTGGGAATCGTGGGTGCCGTACTACTAACGTTGATTGTGGCTTGGCTGATCGGCAATACGTACAAGGGATCGGAAACCGGCGTTCCCATGTGGATTCTGGCCATCGGGGCCGTACTGTTGGGACCTCCCTTGGCAGTGGCTGGTTACGCATTCTTGCGAAATTCTGAATTGGAACCGCATCGAGGTTCCGTGTTGTGGATGCGAGCGGCCGTGTGCGGCTTGGTCTACGCGTTACTATGGGCCGGATTCTATTTTCTCAAGACCAACCTGTTTGGTGACGAAATGGAACTGATTCACTATGCCATGGCGGCCGTTCCCATGGTTTCAATTGGTGGACTGACCGCACTGGCATCCATGGAAATGGATTTTGTGTCCGGAGCAATCCACTATGGGATCTATTTGGGCGCAACAGCGTTACTACGGCTCTTGATGGGCATCCCGTTCTAGAACACATAGCGGCAAATTGGCAACGGAGTGATCGATGACCCATTCGATCTATCAGATTCCCGAAGTCGCGGGGCTTGATACCTGCCAAGGCATGATTCGCATTCCGAGTCAACTGAATGTGCCTCTGACGGATCGAGTGCAAGCGATTGTGGATTCGCGACCGTTTCGCCGGTTGGCTCGAATCTCCCAACTGGGACTCGTTTCACTCGTCTATCCCGGTGCGAACCACAGTCGGTTTGAACATTCGCTGGGCGTCTATCGCATGAGCTTACTGTTCTTGCGACAATTGAGCCGCTGGCCCGAATTCAATCGCCTAGTTTCCGTCGAATTGGCGGAACGATTTATCATCGCTGCATTACTGCACGATGTTGGCCATTGGCCGTTTTGCCACCCCATGGAAGACCTGCAGTTGCCCCAGATTCCTCGGCATGAAGACTTTGCTCTGAAAACGTTGGAGGATGCGGAAATTTGCGAGATCCTAAGAACGCGGTGGCGAGTTTCGCCCGAGCAAGTAGTGGAAGTGCTGGCCGGCACAAGTGATAATCCCGCAATTCGACTACTGCAGAGCCTTTTGTCTGGTCCGGTGGATGTGGACAAACTGGATTATCTGTATCGAGACAGTTTGCATGCGGGCGTGGCTTATGGCGGCAATTTTGACCAACAGAGACTGCTGGATTCGCTGTGTTTAAATGCCAATTCAGACGGTGTGGCAGTGACCAGTAAAGGCAAGACGGCCGCCGAAATGATGATTTTTGCGCGCTACGTGATGTTTAGCGAAGTCTATTGGCATCACACGGTTCGCGCCGCGACGGCCATGCTGCAACGATCGGTCTACGAACTCTCGTCCACAGTGGATTGGCCCAGCTTCTTTGCATTGGACGAAGCCACATTTGTCCGTCAATTGCAAACAGCGGCTGGCGATACTTCCGTCCGAACCTTGCTGGACGGACTATTTGGCGAAAAGCGGTTTCTTTACAAACGCATTGACGAATTCAATTGTTTGGAACAACCGTCACTCTATGCGGCCATTGCACATTCCAGTTATCCTCGATTAGTGGACGTCTCCAAACGCCTCCAGCAACAACTTTCAAACAAGATTCAAGAAAACTTGCCGCCGCACGCCATCCTGGTCGACGCTGCTCCGGCTAAACTGGAAGTGGAATGCAATATTCAGATTCGTTCACCCAAGACTGGCGAATACCAACAATTGGCCGACGTTTCACCTGTTGTGAAAACGCTGGCGGAATCACAATTTGATCACTATGTGAAGCGAGTGCGTGTGTTTGTCAGCCCCCTGATTTGGGACAAGGTCAACTTCCCGCCCAACGCAACTCGTGCTATCCTCTGGGATGTCATCCGTTCGATGGATCATTCGTCCTGAATGAAGCTCCTGGAGTCTGATTGCTGTGAAAATGATTTTGGCCATCATTCAGCCAACCAAACTGGATGCGGTAAAGGAAGCATTGTACGCCGTGGGCGTAGAACGCATGACGGTTTGCGACGCCCAAGGGTTTGCTCGGCAAAAAGGCCAAGTCGCAACCTTCCGAGGCCAAGAATACAAGATCAATTTGCTACGCAAAGTCGCGTTAGAGATTGTCGTCAACGACGACTTCCTGGAACGCACGATTGACACCATCAACCGAGTGGCTCGAACCGGCGAAAACGGAAACATTGGCGATGGCAAGATCTTCCTGTTGCCAGTCGAAGATACCATTCGCATCGGCGAAACCACTCGAGGCCCCGAGGCGGTATGAACTGTTCGCCCATTCGCGTAAAGCATGTGCCATGAATGTGATGATTTTGACCAATGACCTGATGTTCCAGTCGCAACTTTCCGGTCCATGTTCCAAATGGAGCCCGCAAGTGATTAGTCGTTGGACTGACACAGTCGCCAACCAATGTCCAGCCAATTCAGTACTGGTGGTGGATTTGAGTTTATCCGGGTTGGACGTCGCACAGCTTGCTCAGTGGGCCCAGGCACACCAAGTGCATCTGGTAGGCGTGGCGTCCCACGTGCATACCGGGCGGATTGAAAATGCTCTGCAGCATGGCTTTACCAAAGTGCTCAGCAAAGGCCAAGTAGCGACCCAACTGGAAGCCACATTGACTCAACTGGAAGTTTGAGTTTCAAGCCCCGTAGACGACAAACCCCGATCAGCACAAACCCCGATCAGCACAAACCCCGATCAGCACAAACCACGATCAGCACAAACCACGATCAGCACAAACCACGATCAGCACAAACCACGATCAGCACAAACCACGATCAGCACAAACCACGATCAGCACAAACCACACGCTTAGGAATGATGATTTGAAAATTGAATTCGATTCGCCCGATGATCAAGATGACGACTACCACATCAATCCCTATTCGATGATCATCTGCCGTCGCAACCATCTAGGAACGGCCGTGTATGCCATTCGCATGATTGACGAAGGCGAGATTATCGGCCTGATTGACGGCGATATCATCGACGATCCGAACTATTCATCCGAATACTGCATCGATCTGGAAAACGGTAAATCCTTAGAGCCAGCGGCTCCGTTCTGTTTTGTCAATCATTCCTGCGAACCCAACGCAGAACTGCTCAGCTGGGAAGACGACGATGGCGATTCAGGCGAAGAAGTCTGGCTGGTTGCCACCAGGTCGATTCCGCCCGGCACGGAAGTCACCATTGACTACGGCTGGCCAGCCGAATCCGCCATTCGCTGCGGCTGCGGTGCCGCCGGATTGTCGAGGCTGGGTGGTGGCGTCCGAAGAAGTGGCCAACGTTAAAATTCCTGCCAAAGAAGACGACGAATAATCCGTCAGTTTCCTGCGGGCGGAAATTCCACGAACGTTTTGCCGTCCTTATCTACCACTCGCACAATGCTGTCGTGTCCAGCAAACACGGCGGCTCGACCATATTGGTCCGTGGCTGCCGAATACAGAAAATCGTTACCTTGATTCACTCCGTTCCTGGCCCCGCCAAAGTCGCAGCGGCATAGCGTTTGATCGCCACTGACGGCCCAGAACGTTTCGCTGGCACCAAGGTATTGGACACCCGTCACCTCCTTACCAAATCCCTGAATGGTCTTCAGCTGAGAGCCACTCTGGGAATCCCACAGCTTGACCACCTTTATCCGCACCCGCCGTCGCTAAGACGCTTCATCCGCCTGCCACGCTACAGACAGCACAGTGGTGTGTATGACCTTCAAACGCGCGTTGAAATTCCTTGGTCGCCACGTCAAACACTTTCATGAATCGGTCTGCGCCGCTGGTGGCCAGGCGACTGCCATCTTGGGAAAACGCCACATCAAACACCGTGTCGCTGTGCGGATTGTCAAAAGAATGAACAATCTGTCCATTTTGGTAATTGATCAAATGGACTTCGCCAGCTCGAGAAGGCGCGCGCCTCCCACCGCCAAAATCGGTTCGGATGGATGAAAATCGATTGCCAAAATTCGATCAGCAAACGGTGAATCTCCGTCCGCAGAACCAATCGTCGTTACCAGTTCCCAACTTGCCGAAGTGTGAATTTTCTGTTGCTGACTCTGGTTTGTCACCAGCAGGTCGGTGGCGTCAATGAAACGCAAGCTGGTCGGTTGCGAAAGGCCTTGACGACTTTCCAGTGCTTGTCTTGCGTCCACATTCCACGTGGAAGTCACGCCGTCTTGGTTCACCGTGGCCACCAGCAGACCGTCGGGCGAAAGAGCAATATCGGTCCAGGTGGGTCAAAACGATTCTTGCTGCTGCTTGACCGATGCCAGAAATTCGTCTTGTTTCGTACGAAGTTGTTTTGCCTGATCCAGACGTTGCTGGGCTTGCTGGATCGCATCATCCGCACGCGTGATCGCTTGGTTCGCTCGTTCCAGCGAATCGTCGGCTGCCAGCTTGGTCTTTTGCGAATTCTGAAATTCTTCATTCGCCTTGTCGGCAGCGGCCTGCTTTTCGTCACGCGTTTTCACCAGTGGTTCCAGTTGCTGGCGAAGTTGCGTTGCTTTTTCGTTCAGTGACGTGGGCTGCTGACGAAGGTCAATCCGCTGTTGATTCAAGTCCGCCAACTGCCGAATCAGATTTTCACGATGCCCATCCAGCGATTCGTACTTTTGATTTGCTTCCTGAAAGTTCTGCTGAGCTGCGGCCAGCTTTTGCTTGTCCTGTTCCGCGTCGGGCGATTTCTCTGTTTCGTTTTGCACTTGTTGGAGGCTGCTGTTAGCTGCGTCAATGGCCGTTTGAGCTTCCGCCAATTGTTGCTGGACTTGCGCTTATTTCAGCGAACTGTTTGTCCAAGTCAGCAGCCTTGGAAGCGAGCTGTTGTTGTGCCAACTGGACGGCCGCAGCGTTTTCGGCCAATTCCTGTTCAATCTGAGTCACGGCCTGCTGCGATTCTTGAACTGCTTGAGCTGCCGCATCTTTGGCTTCGGTTTTCTTGGTCAATTCATTGGTGGCGTTGGTGAGCGATTCTTGCGTCTTCTTGAGATTTTCTTCTTCCTGTTTCTTCAGGTTGTTGGATTCGTCCAAATCCTTCTGAGCGTTGTTGGATTGCCGATCGGCGATTTCCAGCGCCAACGTGGCATCCAAAACGGAGCGTTCCTTTTGCAACGCAGCCGGGATTTCCGAAACGATCGATCCGTCGGCGGATTTCCAGATGCGCAGCAAGTTTCCATCTAAGATGGCGGCTATTCGCTGGCCTTCCAGGGCTGCTGCGGCGCGCACCACACTACCATTGGCAGACCATTCCGCAGTGACAGTTCCTTGCGCGTTCCAGACTTGAAACTGATTGTTTTGCCCCAGCGTGGCGAAAGCGGAATCACCGAGCGGCAAAACTTGCTTGGCGGGTGACGCCAATTCGATCGAACGATCCGACTTCCAATCAGAAGATCCGTCGGTTCGGCTCCAAACCTGCATCTGATTCGCCTGCACGGACACTGCCATCGTTTCGGCAATCTTGGCCGTCAAATCATCCGCACCGATACCTGGTAACAACAGACTTGGATCGCCATTACTGTTGGGTTTGGCTTCGGCCGGTTCCACGTCTGCTTGGCGACGCCACAGCTTCAGCGTGCGATATCCGCCCGACGCCATCCATTCTCCGTCAGGGCTAAATGCTAAAGCCTGAACCATATCCAGATGAGCCACGCCGGGCTTGTCATACACGCCCGATTCCAGCAAAGCCGGGTCAGTGAGGCGTTGAAGTTCGCGTTTGGCATTTACATCATAAACGGCGATCTGGTTCGCTCGACCCGCAGCCACAAATCGCCCGTCATTCGACATGGCCACGGCAAAGACCGGATTCACGCCGGGCGGCAAAGGCTGCCAAGCGATTTGGTTGGCACTTTCGCCGGAATCATCCGTTGCGCCTTCCGCAATCCACTGCTTCAATAACGCCAGTTCCCGAGGCGAAAGATTATTCGCGCCGGCGCTGTTATCTTCCGGAGGCATGATCGGTTCGCTGGTGTGAGCCGCCAGTTGAAACAGGTAGCTTTCGTCCGGTTTGCCGGGTACCACCGCGGGGCCTTCGAATCCGCCTTCCAACATCTTTGCGGGCGTTTCCAGCACTAGACTGCTCTCCGCATCCGTTTCATTGTGGCAAGCCAGACAATTCTTTCGCAGCACCGGCAAAATTTCGCTTTGAAAACTAACCTTGGCCGGATGGTTCAGTTCGGCAATTTCCAGCTGAGCGTTAGCGGACGGTGCGCTGGCAGCCTGCAGCAAGACGGCAAAAGTCACGGCCAACATTGACTTCGAATGAAAAAACGAATGGTTCATATGCAGATCTTCTTGGCTATTTTATGGTTCGAAAACAATGTCGATCGATTGCACCGTTTGGCTTTCAACGCTGCCGAACTTCTGTTTGGCGATAACTTGGACGGTTTGTTTCCCTTGGGCGTCAGGCTTGGCTTGCAACAAAAGCGTTCCATTCGCTTGGTCTGCCGTCACCGTGACGGGCGAACCGCTGACCAACGAATTGGCATCGTTCGCCAGTGACAAGGTGACGTCATCTGCAAAACCAAACTTTCGTTCAATGGCGACGGCAAGTTCCGCTTGTTGGCCCGCTGTCATTCGCAATTCCGGCGGCGTCAGTGCGATCGTTACCGGCGATTCGTGTACGCGGATATGAATATTGGGTGTCGCGAACACCGCTTGCACGTCTTTGGGTTCGTTCTGCTTCTTGACTTCATTCAGGCGATTTTCCAGCGACTGGCGAAACATCTCGGCACGCTCGCGTTTCCCCGTTAAATCATCCAATTGCTTCTGTCCTTCCGCAATCTGTTGGTCCAGATCGGCCACTGCCGCGCCTTGGCTGGCTTGTTGCGAACGCTGCTGACGTAGCATTTCCTGCTGCTGTTCGGCCATGCTTTTCTCTTGCTCCCAAGTGGCCATTTGCTGCACGAAGTCATCATATTGCTGTTGGGTCGCGGCAATGGCTTGTGGATTCCGTTCGTAGCGAACGGCTACTTGTCCGGCCAAGCAATAAGTATGGTCGCCCAGCGGAGCGTTGACGTTTTCGACCAGTACGACGTGCGTTGCTTGATCAGCATCGGGCTTAAAGACCACGTTTTCCAATTTGATGTCTGCAGGCGGAGCGGCGGGTACCATGGTCAAATCTCCTTTGACTTCCCCGTGACGAATTCGCTGCACAGGAATCTCGATCCGCCCGCCACGAGCTGTCTCGTACACGTTCTCGGCAACCTGAAAATCCATAATCGCCGTTTCATCTGCGATCACTGACAGCACTACGTCGTTCATCTGCCTGGCCGATGGCCGTTCGGCTTGAACGTTACCAACGTCGCTGGTCAGCGTGACCGCGTTTGCTACCTTGGTCTGCTTGCCGTCCAGAGTGGTTCCGGTGACCTCAATCGAACCGTCCCATGCCGCAGCGTCACCAGCCGCCTGCAACACCACGATCGCGTGCTGCTGTTTTCCATCAATCCAAACCGGGTTGGCACGAACACTCGGCGGTAATCCAGTGACTTCCAACCACAGCGGTTGCTGAAATCCATGGTGGCGAATAACGTCGATTTGCAGCATGGTCGAGCCACCGCGACGCAACACCAAACTGCTGGGTGACGCGGCAACCTGATTGTTGTTATTCAAAATCCGCTGAGACCAAGCCAGCAAATCAAACGCTGGCTGCCGAACCTGCAGCTGCAGCCGGTAGACTAATCTTGGATCATCCCGAGCTCCGCTGTAGAGATCGCGGACACCGATTCGATATAGGGCATCCGCATCGGCGGTAAACTGCAGGCTGACATCCCCGTTCGAATAATCCAAACTCGCCGGCATCGGCCCGTTAAAACGAGCTCGATCAAATTGTCGATCATCGGCCGTTGCCACCTGCTGAGCGTTGCCTTGCGAATCCACCTTCTCCACCAGCACCGCGACATCGGCGGGAACGCCCAACTGCTGACATATCACATCCAAACTGTACGTGATGCCTTTGGTCGCTTGAAATTGAAACCAGTCAGAATCGCGACGAGGATAAAATTGTCCATAAACTTCTACCGGCACGGATACCGTTTGCGCATTCGTGCGACTTGTGTCGGGTGATTCGGCTTGCAGAGGCAATTCGGAGTGAAAAATTCGGACGGTATTGTTTCCACTGCCAGCGAACGGCACTTCCAACATTGTTGATGTTAACGCCGCCGGTCCGACCACGGGCGAGGTCGATTCGTACGAATGCTGGACCGGCACAAACAACTGAAACGTTTTCTGCTGCAACGGTTCGCCCGCCAACAACATCGACGAATCGGCTTGGGCATTGTCCCAATGACGTCCCCACACGGTGAACTTGGTGATCTTTCCTGGTGGAGCTGCTGGCGGCAGAATCGTATCAATGTAAGGTCCATCGTGAATTTTCAATCGGTAATAATGACCTGGACCGCCGGCAAACACGTAGTCGTTCACTTCAATCAAGTAAGTTCCATCGGCCGGAACTGTAAAGGACAAAGCGTTGTCACTGGCAGATCGAGAACGAACCAGCTGTCGGCCGGTTGGTGATGTGATGGTGATGATCGGCTTGGCGGACGAACCGAGCGTCGTGGCGAGGCATTCGACAACCAATGCTTGGCCCTTCTTCGCTGCGAACGAATAATAATCGACTTGATTATTTTCACACTGTCCCAATACACAATCATTGATGCCAATGGCCACGGGCTGATCCGGACGGTGCGAATTCGCTTGGAAAACCACCGGTTCTGCGGAAACTAAAAATGGCCGTGGTGTTGAAAGGCCCCAACGAGTTTTGGTTCGGACTTCATAAATACCGGCAGCCACATTGTCCGCAATGCGCACCTGAAATTGCCCAAACGACTTGCGAATGGCCGCTTCAAATTCCGTTGGCGGAACGGTCACCACTTCAGCCTGAATGCCCGGATGGGAAAACCAAAGCTGGTCCGCTTCATCCAGGTCGACACCTTGTACCGACAACGGAAACGCCGCGCCCGCTTGTCCCGCAATGGGCACCGTGCGGTGCAAAACCGGAGTGGGCAATTGGCATGACGCGCGTGATGCGATGATCAAAACCATCGCGTTTGCCAGCAATAGGCACAGCAGATTTGGGAGTCCAATTCGTAAGGCAGAAAACATGGAAACGCCGCCTGTTTCGGTCAGTCTGCGTTGGGCAAACTGCGTAAAGGGAATGAAAACGAGTACGCCTCACCTTGCGTAGGAGAAGGTTTCGTTTCTTTGCAAAATAGGCAATGGGTGGGAGTCTTGATTAGTGGTTGAACAGGAACTCTTTGGTGTTCAGCAGTGCCCAAACCACGTCTTCAAAACCTTCACGAGGGTTCGTTCGCGAGCGGATATGCTCCACCGCGATTTTCATTTCTTGATCATCTGGTAATCGTGAAAACGCCACTAAGTATAATTCGCGAATCCGAGCTTCCACGGAATTTTGGTCCGAAGAAGCCGATGCAGCCCGTCCTTGATCGGACGCCACTTTGCCCAGCACATCTTTCGAATTCAACAAATGCAGACTCTGAGCCAAACTCGCTTCACCCGAACGCTCACATTCACATGCGCTGCTGGAATCGGGGCGGCCAAACACCGTGAGGAAATAGCTGTTAAAACCGTTGTCCGGCAATTCAATGGCTTTGGTGCCCGCAGGCACTCCGTCAAAGTTAGTTGGCACGCCGGTCACTTGATCAATGGCGTCCAATAAGATTTCCGCTTCCAGACGCTTGGGATAAAACCGAGAATAATTCTGTTTGTCTCGTTGGTTGTATTCGTTTGGTTCGGCTGACAACTGGAACGTGCTGGAATTGCAAATGGTTCGTACCAAATGCTTCAGATCAAAATCATGATCGACAAAATCTTGAGCTAACGCTTCCAGCAAGGCTGGATTGGAAGCCGGATTGGTCACTCGCATATCATCTTCCGGATCGACCAGGCCTCGTCCAAAAAAGTGTTTCCAATACCGATTTACCAACGCTTTGGCGAAGAAGGGATTTTCTGGTTCGGTCATCCAATCGGCCAACGCGTGACGCGGGTCATCGAAGGGCGCGATATCCATTGGGTCACTGTCTAGGCCGGTGGGCAACAAACGTTCTCCCGTCTTTGGATTGGTCGCCGCCGCTTGGCCTTGCTTATGGACAATACTTTCTTGCTTGGGTGTTTCACCCGCTTTGCGACTCACCTGAGAAAAGAACGCAGAAAAGCTGTGATAATCTTTCTGGCTCCACTTTTCGAACGGATGGTGATGGCATTTGGCGCACTGGATGCGCAATCCCAAAAACAGCTGAGCGGTATCTTCGACAAGCGCCGATTGATCACGAACGTGCCGGTACCAAGCAACAGGTGGATGCAGCGAAACGTCTCCTGACGCGGTGATGATGTCTCGTACAAATTCGTCGTACGGAACGTTGTCATACAGAGAATCTCGAATCCAGCGATAAAACGAATACGTTGCCGGACGGTCATTCTCGTTTTCTCGTTTGTTGCGCAAAATGGCCGACCATTTGGTGGCAAAGTTATCTGCATATTCAGGACTGGCCAACATGGCTTCAATCCATTGTTCTCGTTTGTTTGACGATGCGTCCGCCAAAAAAGCTTGGCTTTCTTCCAGCGTAGGAATACGTCCCGCAATCGCAATCGTCGCGCGCCGCAAGAACGCACTATCATCGCACATGGCCGATGGCGGCAGGCCCAAATCTTTCAATTTGGCAAACACCAATTCGTCGATATAACCTCGGGAAGGCGGCAGCGATTCAATCTTGGCTCCCAGCGGCAAGGTGGCTCGGAACACATCCACATGCCCTTGAAAAATCGCCATCACAGCCACTGTTCCCGTCTGATTGTTGGTGGTTACCAGACCTTCCGGCGACACTTCGGCCATTTCGGTGTCGTTGGAAGTGAGCGTGGTCATCCGAGTGACATCGCGGTGCGAACCATCGGAATACGAAGCGATCACTTGCAGCTGTTGGCTGTCGCCCGCGGTCATAGTGCGAGTTTTAGGAAAGACTTCTATCGAAACGGCCACGGGATCATTGTCACTGCCGAACGGCATGCCTTGACTGATCCAGCGATGCAGCACTCGATAAGGAGCCGTATCCAACTCCATCCGTTGTCCTCCGCCATGAGGTACCGCCGCGACGGCTTTTTGCAACAGCAAACTTCGATCGGGTGCCGCTGGAAACAAGCGGCGGCCTCGACCTTCCTTGATCAAGAATTCGTAGTCTTCGGCTGGTTCGAATCCCAGTAGCGAAAGTTTAAATCCATTTTGTCCGCTGGCCTTGCCGTGACAGCCGCCTCCGTTGCAGCCATGCTTGGTGAACAGCGGAACAACATCGTTGGTGAAATTCAACGGTACGTCTTGCGCAATGTGCGTGACCTGTAGGCGAACGGAATCTTCTTGGCCCGATGGCAACTTGGCCACTACCTGAACTTCCCCTTCTTGAATCGGCGTCACATATCCAAACGAATCGACGTTGACAATTCCATCCGGCACAGTGGCATACGACACCTTGCGGCTGACGTCTTGCTCAGCACCATCCGTGAAACGAGCGGTCACGACTAATTGCTGATAGCCGTCTCGCCCTGAAATCTGCACCACCTGTCCAGCTGGTTGACCACAAGAAATGGCAATGCTTTGTATCGCGTCCGCAGAATTTGTTGCCAATGACGAATCGGTGGTGACGGCGACTTCAGCGTGCAAAGAAACGCTGCCACAGAATATCGTCAAAGCAAAGACAATAAGTCGATTGGAGGACCAAGTCATGAGGTTCCTTTCCCCAAGAGCAGATTATTTTGGCGGGATCGTTAGATTTAGTTTGGTAGGATCGTTCGGTAGGCTGTGCCGGATTATCTCAGTTTCCGCATTCGCTTTCAAGTAAATTCAAACACCACCCCCACGACTGGAATCTGGACATTCTTCCTCGTTCGTAAAATTGACGCAGGCGGCAAACCCACACAATGTTTTGAGGGCATGCAAATCACGATTCGCCCCTGCTTTTTCACGGTTGCCTGTGAGAAGTGAGCGAGAAAAATGTTAGGATCGAAGAGGTGCCTTCGCATGCAATTTGGGCTGAAAGTGATTCAATGACCGAACAAAATGATCCGCAGGGCGAACCCGGCGCGAGCCAGCCACATCCAGAACGTCATGATTGGACGGAAGTGGAGATTTCTGGCGAGTCAAATCCAGCGGCTGACGAATCGACCGTTCCCGCTTGGAAGAAGCCCGTCTTGCTGGCCAGTCAATCAGAGAATGATGAACGAATCATTTACGGCCCCAGCTATACCGCCAGCATGCGATTCTTGATTTCGGTGTGTGTGGCTGGCGGATTCTTGTTGGCACTACGATACCTGGTTCCCTTTGTGGTAGAAGAGGTCCAATACGCAAAAACTCGAGGACGTCAGCGCGCAGAATATGAACTGGCCGGTCAGCAATTAGAGCAGACTTCGTTGCGCACGCTGTCGGATTCGTACGAATTGATCATGCAACGGATTGCTCCGAGTGTCGTGCACATCAAGACGTCGCGCATTTCGGACATGGGTGAAATGCATCGACAAATGGGCTTGCCGAATCATCCGGAAGTCAACGGCATGGGCTCGGGCGTGATCATGTCGGCCGATGGCAAAGTCATGACCAATTATCATGTGATCGAAGGCGTTGAAGAAGTGGATGTTCTACTGTCTGATGATCGCCCCATCCCGGCGAAAGTCATTGCCGTTGACCCGGCCAATGACTTGGCCGTTTTGCAAGTGAGCCAGCGCAATCTGATCGCGGCCGAATGGGCCGATTCCGACGTGCTAAACGAAGGCGCACTTGTCTGGGCCATCGGCAGCCCCTTTGGTCTGACCAGAACCATTACTTCAGGCATTGTCAGCTCGAAAAGCCGCACGCAGTTTGGTGGTCGAGCGATCCAGGATTTCATACAAACGGATGTCGCTTTAAATCCAGGCAATAGCGGCGGACCGTTGGTGAATGTGGATGGTAAAGTGGTTGGAATCAATACGGGCATTATCGGCGAACCATATAAAGGGATCAGTTTTGCCATCCCGGGCAATTTGGCCAGAACCGCTTTTGATGACATGATCAACGGCCGAATCAAACCCAGCGGCTATTTGGGCCTTCGCATGTCTCAGATCACCGATCCGGTTGCCGAACGCCTTGGGTTACCCAAAGTTTCCGGCGTGCTAGTGTTGGAGGTGCGCATGAATCGCCGCAGTCCCACTCCGGCCGAACAAGCCGGTTTGCTAGTAGGAGACGTCGTGCTGTCATGGGACGGTGCGGAAATCGCTTCGCCCGTAGTGCTGGGACATATGGTCGCCCAAACGCCGATTGGTTCGCAAGTGATCATGGAAGTCTGGCGAGAAGGTCAGATGCTGTCGCTGCCCGTGGTAGTTGCCGAACGTCCGTTGCAGTTGAACTAGGACTTTCTTTCGGTTCGAACCATTTGCCGTCGAATCCGCCAAATTGCCAACAGCACCATCAACGCGAAGGGCACCTTGGGTTCCGGAACGGACTGCACGCCTATATTCGGTCGGCGGCCTTTTTCAAAACCGTCCGCTTGAAACGCCAGCACTAAATCACCCGTACCGAACTCCAAATCGCCATTCCAGTCGCCTGTGGCCCAAGTGGAATTCAACGGAATGCTGTCTTCAAATTCGCCCGCAGAAAATCCAATCACCAAATCAGACGAATTGAATTCTCCGTCCAAATTGGAATCGCCAAAATACGTTCTTTTCAGTTCGTTGACCCACACAACTCGGTCATCCGCATTGACCTGCTGATCTCCATTTACGTCAAACCGCAAATCGTTGGATTCGCTACGCACGACGCTGGACAAGGTTTCAATGTCCGTAACGTCCAGAAAACCGTTCGCATCAAAATCGCCTGGTTCCACCACACTCAAATCACCCACATCCAGGCGATACATCTGGGCCGCGTTGTCTGCGCCCGTGATTCTTGCAAAGTAGCGTTGACCTGGCATCAACAGAACTTCTTCAATACGTTCTTCTTCGCCAATTTTTCCTGAACTGGAAAACTCAATGACCGAACCGCTGGAATCCAACAGTTCCAACGCCAAGTCATTCAGTGCCGAAGTGTTCAACACGGTTTGCGTGCCCAACTGAGGCCCTTCTAAATAGGTCGGCCCCATGGGTCTCAGCCAGAGCGAAACATTCTGAGGCGAAGTGACTTCAAACGCATAGACGTCAATGTCACTGTCGTCGTCGATGCTGACGAAATCGGTCTGTTCGGGAAAGACGCGAGTCAAAAAAGCGTCAGTGCCAATTGATAATTTCTGTTGCGTTGCCAACGATCCCAAGAAGTGCGCCTTGGCTAACGAATCATTACCGCCCTTCTTCTCCAACGCGTCTCCGTAGTTGCGCTGCACGCCTAGAATGTCATCAAACTGAGGACCGTCAAACGCGGGAGATACAAACGGCTGCATTAACGCTCGACTATCATCGGAAACGGTGTGATACAAACCCAAGCCGTGTCCATGTTCGTGGGCTACCAAATTTCGAAATAAGAGCGCCCCAGGATCGATATCAAACCCATCTCCCGTATCGAACACCATGTCGCCTCGATCGGGAAAATGACTATACGCCAGCAAGGGTCCGTCCCCAACGACATGTCCTGCAATTCGAATGTCCGCTCGCACACCCAACACACCGGAATGCGAATTGGCTTCTTGGATGGGCCGACCATCATCACGAGCTTCATAGACGTAGGACAGCCCGGACAATTCGCTCCAGCGATCAAAGACGCCTTCAAATAGTGGCAACCACGCCGAACGGTCACCAAACTTTTCGTCCAAGTACGAATTCAAGTCGCTCCGACCATCCACCTCGTTGGACACGAAGGCGACGATCTGTGTCCCGTCCGGAACGATACCCCAGGTCAGCGTTGTCGGGTCGCCCTGCCCTAACCCGGAACCATTCGTGGCGGTGCGTTGCCAACGATCGCCCGATTGAAAACGCAAACGAGATCCCGATTCCACAAAATCGTCGCCCAGCGGATGGTCATGATGGTCGCCCGTGAATTGAGCACTGGCCGAAGTTATCACCAAGCACAAAATCGCTACTATTTGCCAAAGAAAATTTCTAAACATCCAAGTTGCCTATCTGCGCGTCTTCCCAAAGTTCCCGAACGGTACTCCTGATTCTAAACGGGATTTCGGTGGTGACAAACGAGCGGCATTTGGCGATTGACGAATTCTGATATGATGAGTCAATCAAACGGCTTTTTCGAATTATTCAACGACTGTGTTGACCCTGATGGCAAGAATCCTTATCACTTCCGGTCCCACTCGGCAGTACCTCGATCCCGTTCGCTACCTGACGAATGCATCAAGCGGCCGAATGGGCCGAGCACTCGCGGAGGCGGCGCTTCAGATCGGCCATGAAGTGGTGGTGATCAGCGGCCCGGTGGAAGTCAGTTACCCGAATGCGGCCGAAGTGATTGACGTCGTATCAACAGAAGAAATGCTGGACGCCGCTCAGCGCGAATTCCGCCAATGTGACGGTGCCATCGGTGTGGCGGCACCATGTGACTATCGGCCAGTGAAGGTGTCCGATCAGAAGATCAGCAAAACAGGCGGGCCGTTGGTCTTGCATTTAATTGAAACGCCAGACGTCATCGCCACACTCGGTGCGCACAAACGCAAAGATCAATGGGTCGTGGGCTTTGCTTTGGAAACGGAAGATCATCGTTTTCGAGCATTAAGGAAGCTGGAAGAAAAGAGTTGCGACCTGATAATTTCTAATTCGCCGACGGCCATGAATTCAGTCGAAACGCAGGTCGAAGTCTTGGACCCAGACGGTCAAGTCGTGGCCAGCCTGGAAGGAACCAAAGAACTGGTCTCCAGCGGAATCATGACGCTCATTCACGCTCGATTCCTGCTAGACCGCTAGGCTCTTGTCCTCAGACGGATCGTTTCGCATGTTTGTGCCGTTCCTACTGGAGCTTGCTGGGACGCTTTTGCATCAAGTAGACTGCGACTTTATAATCGCGTGCCGAAGCTTGAGTTTTCGGTAATCCACCGCCGTCCGGTTCGCTTGTATATTCCGGCGTTGACTCGCGTGATTCGAGTTACCGCGTTGCAGATATAGGTAATCATATGATTGGTTTTTGTCGGTTCGTTCTTAGTAAAAATGTGCTTCAAGTCAGCTTTCTGGTTGGCGTCTTGTCGGCCAGCGCCGTTGAATCACAGGAATGGGATCGATTTCGAGGTCCGAATGGGAGCGGAGTGATTGCGGGAAACACACCGGCTGCGTGGACCGAGCAAGATTTGCTATGGAAAATCAAGTTGCCCGGTCAAGGCCATTCGTCGCCGGTGATATGGGGCAAGCGAATCTTCTTAATGAGCGCCGATGAAACTGCGGCCAAGCAATACGTTTTGTGCGTCAATGCGGATGATGGTTCGGTGCTGTGGCAGAAAGAATTTTCTTTCAGCACCTATCACATTCACACGCTCAGTAGTTTTGCATCGACAACACCGGCGGTGGATGCCGAACACGTTTACGTGGCTTGGGCGTCGCCGGATAAAACGATGTTGATGGCATTCGACCATAACGGAGAAGAAGTTTGGCAACGCGAGCTTGGTGAATTCGACAGTCAACACGGGTTCGGCACGTCGCCCATTGTTTACGGCGATTTGGTAATTCTTTGCAAGCAACAAAAAAAGCCCGATCGCGACGGGCCTCGTACCCCAACCAGCTTCATCATTGCCGTAGACAAGAAGACCGGTTCCACTCGTTGGCAATCGGATCGCATGAGCGAAGTTGTCTCGTATTCCGTACCTTGCATTTTTTCCGAACCAGGCAAACCCGATCAATTAATTTGCTGTAGCACGGCGGACGGCATTTTCAGTTTGGATCCGCTGACCGGCAAAGAAAACTGGAAGAAGGAAGTTTTTTCCATGCGAACGGTCAGTTCGCCGATTGTTGCCGGAGACTTGGTTTTGGGAACAACCGGTTCTGGTGGCGGAGGCAACTATGTGACGGCACTGCGTCCTGCGGCTAATCCCGACATTGCGTTCGAAGTAAAACGTCAAGCTCCTTATGTGCCCACGCCGGTGGCCTTTCAAGATTGGATTTTCTTGTGGTTTGAACAGGGAATTGTAACTTGTGTGGATGCTAAGACGGGTGATTCGATTTGGCAAAAACGCGTTGGCAAGAAGTATTGGAGTTCGCCGATTATCGTGGGCGATAAGATCTACGGCGTGTCCGAAGAAGGTGACGTTACGGTCATTCGCGCGGCCGACAAGTTTGAATTATTGGCAGAAAATTCTTTGGGCGAAGCCAGTCGCAGCACGCCCGCCGCCGACGGCAAGCGGTTGTATTTTCGGACGTTTTCGCACTTGATGGCGGTGGGCAAGTAGTCGGTGTCGCCTCCCACTGATGAAAGATCCGGCCACTGTCAGCAGACACAGACAAAGACAAAGATTCAGAAAGCTCAGGCAAAGAACATGTCCGCTTGGGAATTTTGGATTGACGTCGGCGGTACCTTTACCGACTGCATAGGCGTTGATCCTGAAGGTGGCTGGCACCGCGCGAAAGAGCTAAGTTCGGGACGAATCAAAGGCCGCGTCGGCGCTGGGTCAAAACCAACCGTGATCTTCGATTCGCTGCGAGCGAATGATCCGGATGACTTCTGGCAAGGCTGGAATTTTACTCTCCTGGCCGCCGACGGCACGGTCGTCGCTACTTCGCGAGTGATTCAATCCAGACAAGGCCGCTTGACTCTGGACGCGCCACTGCCGAACATTCCCGCAGAAAATGCCGCGTATGAACTGGGCTGTCATTTGGAATCGCCTGTGGTTTGTATTCGCCGCATGTTGGGATTGGGTTTGCACGCCACTTTGCCGCCGTTGTCGGTTCGTTTGGGAACCACGCGAGGCACCAATGCCTTGTTGACTCGGCAAGGTGCCATTACGGCGTGGGTGACCACCAAAGGATTCGGCGATGTTTTGCGCATCGGCAATCAAGCTCGGCCCAAACTGTTTGATCTGAATATTCGTAAGGCAGAAACCTTGGCTTCATTCGTCTTGGAAGTGGATCAGCGAACCGCGGCGGACGGAAGTGTGCTGCAATCAATGGACGCAGTGACGGCTCGCCAAGCATTGTTACGGCTGAAGCAAGAAGGCGTCGAATCGCTGGCGGTGACGCTGCTGAATTCGTACGTCAATGCTGACGACGAGATTACGCTGGGGCGATTGGCTAAGGAATTCGGTTTTGCGAATGTCAGTTTATCGCATGAAGTTTCGCCCGTAATCAAGCTACTTTCGCGTGGTGACACCACCGTGGTAGACGCGTATCTTTCGCCCGTTTTGCATGACTACACGCGAACCATTACTCAGCAGTTGGGCCCACACGCGGAACAACTGCGATTAATGACTTCCGCGGGAGGCTTGGTGCAGGCCGATCGGTTTCAAGGCAAAGACAGTATCCTGTCAGGGCCGGCCGGCGGCGTGGTAGGGTTTGCTCGAATTGCCGAAGCCGCTGGATTCGCGCACGCCATTGGGTTCGATATGGGTGGCACCAGCACCGATGTTGCTCGGTATGACGGCACCTTCGAACGCGAATTTGAAACCGAAAAAGCGGGCGTGCGAATCGCGGCGCCGATGATGGCCATCGAAACGGTTGCGGCGGGTGGCGGTTCGATCTGTGGTTTTGACGGAGTGAAACTCACCGTAGGTCCGGCAAGTGCAGGTGCGAATCCAGGACCTGCTTGCTACGGGCAAGGCGGTCCGCTGACGGTAACCGACATCAACTTGTTCTTGGGACGTTTAGCGCCCGACGCTTTGCCGTTTACGCTGGACCAGACCGTGGTGCAAAAACGGCTGCAATCCTTGGCTGAAGAGATTGCAGCGCAAACGAACCGGCCGCTTTCGGAAGTCGAACTGGCCGAAGGCTTCTTGCAGATTGCCAATCACAACATGGCAGCAGCCGTGCGAACGATTTCCGTGGCCAAAGGTTACGATCCCGCCGAATATGTCTTGGTTAGCTTTGGCGGAGCCGCCGCTCAGCACGCGTGTGCCGTGGCCGAACAGTTGAACATGAAGGCAATATTGAATCATCCCGACGCAGGGATCCTGAGTGCAGTAGGGATGGGGCTGGCCGATGTCAGCCGATTTGCGGCTCAAGGAATCTACCAGCCATGGAGCGAAGCGATAGCAAAACTTGGCGTAGATGTTTTCCGAAAGTTAGCCGACCAAACTGCAGCGACGTTGGCAGTGGAAGAGCGAATTTCGCCGGAACGCATTCATCTCTCTGGCACCATTGACTTGCGTTACCAAAATACGGACGCCTATCTGACCGTCTCGTTCGATCCCAGTCAACCGCGCGCTTGTATCGAACTGTTTCATCAGCAACATTGCCAGTTGTACGGTTACGAAACACCGGAGCGCAACGTCGAAGTAGGGCAGATTCGCGTCGAAGCAGTCGGAAAAACTTCTCATGTGCTTGAAAGATCACAACGCGTGGCTGGCACCCATCCGCAGCCTACCGACACCACGTCAATGATAATTCGCGGGCAAACAACGCCCGTACCGGTCTACCGTCGCGGTTTATTGCAAGCCGGTGATACCTTCTCTGGACCGTCGATGGTGTTGGAAGATTATTCAACGACCGTCGTCGATTGCGGCTGGCAGGCGCGAGTCTTATCGCAACGAGAAATCCTGTTGGAACGAACCGACGACGCGCCGCCAGCACGGGCAATTGACACAGCAACTTCGCACGAATCCGATCCGGTCCGATTGGAATTGTTCAACCGAATCTTCGAATCGATTGCCACACAAATGGGAGTGACGCTGCAGCGCACCTCGTGTAGCGTTAACGTCAAGGAACGGATGGACTTTAGTTGTGCGTTGTTCACCGCGGACGGCAACTTGGTGGTCAATGCGCCACACATTCCAGTTCATTTGGGCGCAATGGGAGAAACGGTGCGCAGTATTTTGCTGCAGCACGCGAACCTCCAGCCCGGCGATGTTTTTGTTACCAACGATCCCTATCACGGTGGATCGCATTTGCCCGACGTCACCGTGGTCACGCCGGTGCATGCTGAAGCCAGCGATGATTTGCTGTTCTTTACTGCCAGTCGCGCACACCACGCCGAAATTGGCGGATTGACGCCGGGTAGCATGCCGCCGTTTTCTAAATCGTTAGCGGAAGAAGGTGTATTGATTCGTAGTTCCAAGTTGTTTGACGCCGGAAAAGCTTGTTGGCAGCAACTTCGTGACACTTTGGTGTCGGGCACCTATCCGTCTCGAGATATCGATTCGAACATGGCAGACGTACACGCTCAAGTCGCGGCCAATCACCAGGGAGTTCGCGACTTGCGGCGAATTGTCGCAACTTACGGACGTGACACGATTCTGTCCTACATGCAGCATATCCAAACGGCGGCCGAACAGAAGATGAAGTCGGCCTTGGCGGCCATAACCGACGGCGATTATCACTTTGAAGATCAGATGCATCTAGCTTCCAATGAAACGGCCTGCATCCGCGTTTGTATCCGAATTAACGGCGAACAGGCGACCATCGATTTCACGGGTACCGATCCAGTGGTGGCGGGAAATCTGAATGCGAATCGAGCGATCGTGCGCGCGGCCGTGTTGTATGTCATGCGTTGTCTTATCAACGAACCGATTCCTCTAAATGAAGGCGTGTTTGCGCGCTCCAGATCATTCTGCCGGAATGCCTGTTGAATCCGCCGATTCACTCAGATCCATTCCAATGTGCAGCGGTGGTCGGCGGCAATGTAGAGACATCGCAGCGAGTGGTAGATGTCTTGTTGGGAGCACTCGGTTTGGCGGCCGCCAGCCAGGGAACCATGAACAATTTCTTATTCGGAAATCAGCACTTTGGATATTACGAAACGATTTGTGGCGGCGCCGGAGCAACGGCGGATGGACCAGGAGCGGACGCGGTGCATACTCACATGACCAACACTCGGATCACCGACGTGGAAGTGCTGGAACAACGTTTGCCCGTGCGTTTGAATGAGTTTTCCATTCGCTGCGGTTCTGGCGGAGCAGGTTTGCATCACGGCGGCGATGGCGTGGTGCGCGAGTTTGAGTTTTTGGCGCCGCTGGATGTTTCCCTGCTGACACAGCGCAGGGCGGACGCTCCTTACGGTTTGCAGGGCGGAGCCAGCGGTCGCGTGGGGCGCAACGTGTTGATTCGTCAGCATAACGAACCACAGGAATTGAACGGGATTGACGCGGTACACGTCGAACCGGGCGATGTCATTCGCATCGAAACACCCGGCGGCGGTGGCTGGGGTCCAGCGAATTCAGACGATTCGTCGTCAGACATCAACTTCGGCCAAACGGAAAGTGGAAAACGATGAATCCAACGACATTTGCAGATCGACGAGCGTTCGAGTCGCTTGATCGAACCGACTTGGTAGATCGACAGTTGATTCGCTTGAATCAGATGCTGGAGATTGCCCAGTCCGGCAAAGGCGTGAATGCGGAACGCTTGGCCAACGTCCGTTTGCCATTAGATTGGCAGCAGTTTCAGCAGCTTCCGTTTACATTTAAATCCGACCTCATCACGAACGACGATACTTGGGCGGCCAATCGCACGTTCGAGCTGGATCGGTATGTACGATTCCATCGAACATCAGGAACGCATGGCAAGCCGTTGGTGGTTGTGGATACGCCCGAGGATTGGCAGTGGTGGATTGATACTTGGCAGTTTGTCTTGGACGCGGCCGAAGTGACGGATAAAGATCGAGCGTTCATGGCGTTTTCTTTTGGTCCGTTTATTGGCTTTTGGAGTGCCAACGACGCGTTGGTGCGGCGCGGCGCGTTGGTGATTCCCGGTGGTGGGCTCGACACACAAACTCGTTTGGATCTGATTTTTTCTTCGTCAGCAACGGTCGTTTTGTGCACACCCACGTATGCCATGCGAATGGCAGAAGTGGCTGCCGAACATCAAATGGATTTGAAGACATCGCAGGTGCAGAAGATCATTGTGGCAGGCGAACCGGGCGGTTCGATCCCGGAAGTACGAGATCGCATTGAACAAGCTTGGGGTGCCACCGTGATCGACCATAGCGGTGCGACCGAAATTGGCCCGTGGGGTTATATGGACCCGCAGCGTCGAGGTTTGCGGATTGTGGAATCAGAATTTGTGGCCGAATTTGTTTCAGTGGATCGCAACGCACCAGCCGCAGAAGGCGAACTTTCCGAATTGATCCTAACGTCACTGGGCAGACATGGCTGTCCGGTGATTCGATATCGCACGGGTGACTTAGTGCGCCCCGTTTGGAGCAACCTGGAAGACAATCATTTTGTGTTGTTAGAGGGTGGTGTTATAGGTCGAGCGGATGATATGGTGATCATTCGAGGTGTGAATGTTTTTCCCAGTTCATTGGAACGGATCATCCGCCAGTTTGACGAGGTGACGGAATTTCGAATTGTGGCGTTTCGAGACCGACAGATGGATGCGTTGCGAATCGAAGTCGAATGTGCCGACGAGGCCACGTGTGCAACCGTGCAAAGTGCGTTAAAGACAGGATTGGGATTGCGAATGGACGTCGCACGTGTCGATTCGCTGCCCAGGTTTGAAGCCAAAGGACGGAGGTTTGTAGATCAGCGATGAGTCTTCTTCGACCCGAACAATTACGTCTTGAACCAAACGGCAATCTGGCCATTGTATGGTCGGATCAAATTTCGCATGCGTATTCGATTCGACAGCTACGAGAAAACTGTCCGTGTGCGTCTTGCCGAGAACGCCGGATGGCGGGTTCCGGAAAATCGGATCCGTTACGAGTTTTACAGCCGAACGAGCTAGCTCCGCTTTCATTGAAGCAGATGACGCCGGTAGGAAATTACGCTTATGCGGTTGAGTTCAGCGACGGGCATGATACAGGCATCTTTACGCTGGAATTTCTGCGTGCGCTGGGCGAACAACTTGCCGATGCAACCCAGGAAGGAGACTAAGCGGTTGATGTAAGTCTCCAAAGTCTGGACAGGCTCGGAACGAGCGACGTCGATTCGGTTGGAGAAATACGCTAATGGCATTGAGTGAATCAGAGTCGCTGGTCTTCATGCACATTCCGAAGACCGGCGGAACAACACTGCATCGCTTGCTGAAAGCCCATTTTGCAGATGAACTGATTTGTCCAGAACGATTCGCTCGGCTCGACGCCTATTCGGTGGACGAACTTAATGGCTATCGATTTTTCTCGGGCCATTTTGACCGAACCAACGTAGCTCGCATTCCCGGTTCGCCCAAAATCGTGACGCTGTTTCGCGAACCGAAGGCGCGCATTTTGTCGCTGTTCTACTACTGGAAATCACACAAGTGGGAAGTCATTGAAGCCAAGGATCTGGCCGGTCCTCGCATGGCCAAATCCATGCGATTGCTCGACTTCTTGCGTTGTCCCCTTCCCGGCATCACGCCTAACATTGACAACGTGATGACTCGTACGCTGCTGCCGCAATTTGTGGTAGGCCCCAATCGCGAATTCGGCATGGCTGAAGAACTTGTCTTGGCGGAAGCCACAGCCTTTCTGGACAGCATGGAGTGCTTTGGCGTGCTAGAAGACTATGAAACCACAGTCAATGTGATTTGGGGGCAGCTTGGCTGGCACCGGCCCGCGACCATTCCGGTGACCAGAAGCCGAGACAAATTTTCCATCTATAGCGAAATGGAGGAAGTCGAGCGGGAAGATATCACGCCGGAAGTCGAACAAGAACTAGACCGTTTGACTCGCTATGACAGGCAATTGTACGAATATGCCGTCTCACGTCTCGCCACACGCAAGTCCAGTATGCCAGCACCCGCCCCAGGTCGCTCGGCAGCGTAAGCTCGTACCGACGACCATCTCGATTCGACCATCTCGATTCGGCCAACGCGGTTCGGCCAACGCGAAAAATTCGCAGCAACGAAAATGTAATCTCCAAGTGGTTACCATGCGGTCCAGCCGCCGTCTACCACCAGGTTTTGGCCGGTGATGTAACTGCCGGCATCGGATGCCAGTAGCAGCAACGCGCCTTTTAATTCGTGCGGACAACCGATTCTGCCCAGCGGAACGTGTTGCTCTAGACGGCCTACTAATTCGGCCGAAACCTGGTTGGTGTTGGGAAAAGCGCCCGGTGACAACGCATTGACTCGGACAGAATCCTTCGCCCAATACGCTGCCAAATGTCGCACCATTTGCAGCGTACCACCTTTCAGCGCATGATACGCCACGCTGCTGGCTGTTGTCAGATCTTGATACGCTTCCGGATACGACGCCACCATTCCGTACATGGAACCAACCATAATGATGCTGGCCGGCCGACCGGCGGTCACAGCGTGCTGGCGAACTTGCCGAGCCAACGCAAAGTAGCCGGCGTTATTCGCTTGATGGCGCACGAACGAATCAAAGTCAATGTTGGTCCAATCTTGTCCGCACAGCTCCAGTCCATTGTTCACCAGAATGTCAATTGGCCCTTGATTGAGACGTACGACCTGATCGACTGCTGATACCATCGAATCTTCATCCATGTGATCTAACGAGACACCTGTATGTGAACCGGACCCTACGACCGGCAGGCTGGACGCTACTTCGGTTGCCACTTCCAGATCTCGACTTCCCACAATCACTCGGCATTCCGCCTCGGCCAGCGCGCACGCCAACGCTCGACCCAGCCACCCGGACGCGCCGGTCACCAGCGCCGTGCGGCCCGTCAGGTCAAACAACTGCCGCACCGTGGGCTCGGATTGCATCTGCATCTCCTTGTAGTAGAACTAAGGAACTTGGATTGCGTGTTTCGCAAAAAAAGCGAATCGCGTCCGCTTCGAAAACATCCTACCAAAAGCGCTGGCTATGTATCGCTCTCCCAATTTATCTGGCCGAAACATCATTGCTCTTCTCATTTCGTTCGCGTCATGGCCGCAGTCAGGTCTAACAGAAGATCTCATTACCGTGCAAACGGCCAAGTCCGAACCATCTCTGCAAGTCGCGGATGATTTGACACTGGACCGTTTGCTAAGTGAACCGATTGTCGCGAATCCGCTGCACTTGAGTTTTGATGAACGAGGTCGTTTATGGGTTGTGCAATATCGTCAATATCCCTGGCCCGCCGGATTGCGATTGGTCAGCCGAGACAACGTGTGGCGAAATATTTACGATCCGCCTTTCGCACCGCCTCCGCCGCATGCGGATGATTCGCCGTTTCGTGGAAAGGATCGCATTACTATTCACGAAGATACAGACGGTGACGGCCAGTTCGATTCGCACAAAGTCTTCTTGGACGGTTTGAATTTTGCCACGGCCGTTGCAAAGGGCCGAGGAGGCGTGTTTGTCATGAACCCGCCTTACTTGCTGTTTTATGCCGATAAAAACAACGACGATGTTCCCGATTCGATCACTCCGCGAATCCTGCTGTCTGGCTTCGGCATTGAAGATTCTCATTCTATTGCCAACAGTTTGCGTTGGGGCCCGGACGGTTGGTTGTATGCCACGCAAGGCAGTACCGTCAGCGGAGACATTGTCCGACATGGCGAAGACAATACCGTGTTGCCCAATGAAATGCCCGTCCATTCGCTTGGACAAAACGTTTGGCGTTATCATCCGGAACGACACGAATATGAAATCTTTGCCGAAGGAGGTGGCAACGCATTCGGAGTAGAAATTGATTCAGCGGGAAGAGTCTATTCGGGACACAACGGCGGTGATACTCGAGGATTCCATTACGCGCAAGGCGGTTATTCGCAAAAGACGTTCAACAAACATGGTGAACTGTCGAACCGGTTTACTTACGGCTATTATCCAGCGATGAAAAGCAATCGAGTCGAACGGTTTACGCACACGTTTATCATTTATGAAGCAGACCAATTGCCGACAGCCTATCACGGCAAATTGCTAGGCGTGAACCCGGTAGAACACTACGTCATGCGCAGCACGATCTCGGCCGACGGGTCGACGCGACAAACCCAAGATGAAGGACGTATTGTTTCAGCGGGCCAATCAGAACGATCGACTTGGTTTACGCCAGTGGATATTCAGACAGGTCCGGACGGTTGCGTCTACATTGCAGACTGGTATTCCGTGCAAGCAAACCATTATCGCAATCACGAAGGGCAGACCAATCCGGATCTTGGTCGCATTTATCGCCTTCGTGCCGCGTCATCGCACATGCACGAAATTGCTGGCCCGCAATTCGATCTTTCCAAATCTACTTCTCGCGAATTGATCGACCAATATCTTTCGCATCCCAATCGTTGGTTTCGCCGCACAACGCTGCGAATTCTGGCGGATCGGCGAGACCATTCGCTGAAATCCGCACTGCAAGATCGAATTCGCCAGTCGGACGGGCCGCTGGCTTTGGAGTACCTGTGGGCACTGCACTTATCTACCGGATTGGATGACGCTTTTGCCGCCGAACTCCTGACGCATCCGTACAGCGGAGTGCGATTTTGGACGGTGCGACTGCTGGGCGATACCAAACAATTGTCGCCCAAATTGGCCGCCGACGTGGCTCGTTTGGCAAACACAGAAACAAACACGGAAGTTCGTTTGCAATTGGCCAGTTCCGCCGGCCGATTTTCTTCCGCCGTCGGACTGCCGATCTTGCGGCGGCTGATGGAGCATTCACAAGATGCGGCCGATCCCTACATTCCGTTGATGATTTGGTGGTCTTTGGAGAAACACGCCGACGATGCCGACGCCGTTTTGGCGTTATGGGAGGATCCGACTACTTGGCAAACGCAGATTCGGCCTGCGGACAACACCTTCTTTGAAAATCTGATGCGACGTTACGCCACACTCGGTTCGCAATCTGATCTTGATGCATGTGCTCGGCTACTGCGACTTGCGCCGACCCAGCAGGATCGCCACCGCTTGGTCCGCAGTTTTGCCAAAGCTCTAGAAGGTCGCCCCATGCCGCCATTGCCGCAAACGCTGGCCGAACAACTGGCGGCAACTCAGTCTGAATACGCCGTGCTGTTGGGCATTCGCCGACAGGACGCCGACGCCATTCAACAAGGACGCACCATGCTGCTGAACAACGAGACCGACATGACGATTCGACGTCAGTTAGTCCAAGCGTTGGCGGACATGCGTAGTGATCCGCAAGCAACGGTTCGCGCGTTTCTAGAAATACTCGATTCGTCGACTGAACCACCGCTGAAGGCCAGTGTGATTGCTGCGCTGCAACGCTTTGACGATCCGCTGATTGGGAAACAGTTGGTAGATCGACTAAGCCGCTTGGATGCTGATTTACGTGAACCAATATTGGCGACACTGGCTAGTCGCATGTCTTGGGCTGACGAGTTGTTAAACGCCATCGACGATGGCACGATTGATCGAACGAAGATTCCGGCCGAAATCACGCAGCAGCTGCGGTTGCATCGCGCGGCCGAGTTTCTGGCCCGAGTCGATTCTGTATTTCCGCCAATAGCTGATTCGAACGAAACGGATTCGCTGCAGCAGATTGACCAACGCATTCAAACGCTAACAGAATTGGTTCGCCAAGGAAAAGGAGACCCGTTGGCAGGCCAACATCTATTTCATGGAAAAGCAACGTGTGCCAAGTGTCACGTGATGTTCGGAAAAGGTGGCGACATCGGCCCCGATTTGACAAGCTATAATCGTCAGCATGTCGCTCGGATGTTGTTGTCGATTGTTCGCCCCAGTGCGGAAGTGCGAGAAGGCTTTGAAACGTATTCGGCGTATTTGAGTGACGGACGAGTTGTTTCCGGATTCAAGATTGAAGACACCGAACAGTTGCTGGTCTTGCGTTCCACGGACGGGCAGAATCATGTTATGACCAAACAAGAAATAGACGAAGTGGAACCGAACAGTCGATCATTGATGCCCGAAGGTTGCTCGATTCCCTCACCCACGACGAACTGCGTGACTTCTTTGCATTTCTTTCCAGCACAACTCCACCCAAATAACTGCATTACGTGAAATTGACCACCGCATTCTGCCGGCACATTCTTGTTCAAGACAAGTCACGGCAGCGTAGGTTTACTGTATTTTGCAGTCGACGCGAACGAAAATTCGTTACAAAATTTCTCAGAAATGCCAACCGTCTGGCACCACCACATCTTTGCCGATAATAGGGATGCCGTCCTGAATAGATTTGCCGTCTTGTTCTTCCATGTGGCCTACGCCGTTGGAATTGACGATTCGCACATTGCGCCCAATTCGGCAGTTCTTGTCGACGATTGCGCCCACAATGTGAGAACCACTACCGATACCGATCACCGGACGATGTAGTTTTTCGTTGGCATCCAACTCCGCGCAGGTTTCGTATTCGTCCGACCCCATGATGATCGAATCCTTAATGGTGACGTTTTCGCCAATCAGGCAGCGCAGCCCGATCACACTGTTCTCAATGACCGCACCGGGGCGAATACTACATCCATCGGCAATAATACTGTTAGTGATGGTAGCGCCGTCAAACTGGGATGGCGGCAAGAAGCGGCTACGTGAATAAATAGGAGCTTCCGGCGAAGACAAATGGAACGGCGGCGTGCGACTGGCTAACGCTAGATTCGCATTATAGAACGCTCGAATTGTACCAATGTCTTCCCAATAGCCGTCAAACAAATGAACTTGAATGTGCTTCGGTTCAATCAATGACGGAAACACTTCTTTGCCAAAATCTTCAAAGCTAGTCGACTGCAAGACGTCTACCAAGACCTCTTTCTTAAAGACGTAAATGCCCATGCTGGCCAAGCAATCGCGACCTTTGCTGTCGATACCATGTTGATCAATCCAAGTCGGAGCCATCGCCACGGAATCCAGCAGTTCTTGCGTCTTGGGTTTTTCCACAAAACCGGTAACTCGACCATCTTCGGTCAGCCGCATAACACCAAAGCCTCGCGCTTGTTCACGAGTGACCGGGATGGCGGCAATCGTGGCGTCGGCATTTGATTCGATGTGAGTCTTGATCAGCTTTCGGTAATCCATGCGATACAGTTGGTCGCCAGACAGAATGACCACATGGTTCACATCGGGCTGATCAAAATATCGACGATTCTTGCGCACCGCGTCCGCCGTGCCTTGGTACCAATCGGTCCCACCTTCTTCCATGGTCTGCTGAGCGGCCAGGATTTCCACAAAGCCTTCAGTAAACGCGTCAAATCGGTACGTTTGCCGAATATGCCGATGCAGACTGACTGACATGAACTGCGTCAATACGTACACACGATTCAATCCGCTATTGATGCAATTCGAAATAGGAATATCAATCAGGCGATATTTACCGGCTAGCGGAACCGCGGGCTTCGAACGGTACTTGGTCAGTGGGTACAACCGAGTACCTCGTCCACCGCCCATGACAATCGTGATGGCATCACGCATAGGTATCTACCTCGAATTCAAATCAGCGCACCGCAGGCCACCATATCACCTGGAAACCTGCGAAAACCAGCCAAGGAACAAAGAATTCCTAGACCGAAAGAATAGCAACCAAATGCAGTAGCCAGCAACCACTGTATGTCAATCGCCAGCCACAAAATCAAGAATATTCAGCAACACTTGCTGGCCGAGCGCGTCGTTGCGGCACACAAGTGTTTCTAACGCATCATTCGCCGATCAAATTCAAGGTTCAGCTGAGCCATGCGTTGCAACATGACCGGTTGTGAATCAAGTAACGACGCGATTCGCTGCCAATCCAGCCCATCATCCCCCAATGCCTCGACAATCTCTTCGGCATGATGCCAATCCTCGGGGGCTCGAACCGCCAGCCGAAAATCATTTCGATCTAATTCGGCCGGTAACGTTAGGAATCGAAGTGCGTACTCATCGGCATTTTGCAGGAAGAAATCGAGTAACCCGGCGGACGGACTCTTCGCTTTGGCGGCACGACGCAACGCTGCCGTTTGGTACCATTCTGCCACCAGCCCCAACTTTGCATGCAATTGCGAACCAGCTTGACGTGACGTAAAGCTAATGCACGCCGTTTTGTTTGCGTCATTGCGTCCGGCCAGCACCAGTCGATCCAGCAAAGCAGGATCCAGTAATGGCGACGAATTCTGCACATGCACGACCGCATTTGCCTGAGTGGCTTCCGCTGCGTCCAGCAACTGTTTAGCTTCATCCGCTTGGCTGCTAACCAACAGCTTGGCAGACGCCGGAATATGAGCGTGTACGGCTTCTTCGCAGTGACTGTCTGGCACAACCACCACCACTTCCGCCAAATGCTGCGACTCAGACGTTCGCCGCACCACCCATTCAATCAACGGTCGGCCGGCCAGACTCCGAGCAATCCGTGGAAATAGGTGCGAAGTGCTGGAAAGACAATCTTCTTGACGCGCGAGTATACATCCAATGGTCTTGGGCATAGCAGAACATTCCGTTGTCCGAAACAGGGTTGGGCCTACATTCTGCTGACGAACGCCATCGTCGCCAACAAAGGATTAATGTATCAGGTTTGAAACAAAATCGTCAAGTTGATTCCAGATTACTCAGAACGCCCAGTCTTAAATATGCCGAGCCGCCGCTGAAGTGCATTCGAGGCCCAACCGGCCAGCAGGCTGGCCGTTCATTTCCAGTTGGTGCCAGCCACCGAAATCTCTGATTTCCAGTTGGTGCCAGCCACTGAAATTCCGATGGCAAACAAATCCCGGTTGGTGCCAGCCACTGAAATTCCGATGGCAAACAAATCCCGGTTGGTGCCAGCCACTGAAATTCCGGTGCCATTTCCGGTTGGTGCCAGGCACCGAAATCTCTCACTGCCACCCCGCAAGAATCTGGAAACACAGACGCACAGAGACCGCAGAGAAATTCCAGTCAGTGCCAGCTACCAAGCATCCTTGACAAACAAAAAACCGCAAAAATCCCAGGCGGCAATCCCAACCGTCGAAAATGTTAGGCGAATAGTGACGGCCGTGATAAGTTGTAAGGAACAGATCCAAGCTGAAGGACCCTTGGGATGAATATTGAACTGAGCAAAGAAAGTGAGCAGCTATTGCAGTCTGTGCTGGCTTCTGGTGAATCCCAGGACGTGGGGGCGCACGTGGAATCGTTGATTCGCGAAGACAGTCTCACTCGTCAGCAGCTCCACGCGGCATTGACCAATGCAGCTGATAGCATTGAGGAAGAAGCGATCATCGGCCTTCAGAGCGGCGAGCCCCTGGACGTAACCGCCGATTACTGGCAAGAGAAGCGTGCCCGTATCGAGGGGCAGAAATAGCGAATGTCACGACGCCTCGCCATTCAGCCGCAAGCTGACAAAGATCTGGACGAAATAGCTGATTACATTGCGCGAGACAATGTTTCGGCGGCACTTCGTTTTCTGGCTGCCGCTCAGATGACATTCGAATTCTTGGTCGAAACACCCTTGATTGGCGTCGCTTGTGCGTCGTTCTTTCGAGCGGACGTGGTACGGGGCCTTCGCTTGTGGCGAGTAAGAGGTTTTTCCAATTATTAGATTTTGTATCGCGTCACTGATGATCAGCTGCTAATTGTTCGAATCATTCATGCCGCCCATGACATGGAGCCGCTCATCGAAACTTAGACCTAACTTGAACGGAAAATCATGCCATTAACAGCGACTTGAGGCTACTTTAGCAGGCGTTTTCGCTCGAATATAAAATGCGTGATTGTTGCCACGAATTCTACGCGAAATGGGCTAGTAGCCCATTTCATCTCGTGTACAACACTTGGCATGAGTGCAAAGCAAGGGAAACTGCGAGTCGAAACGGTCCGCAAGACGGTCAAAGGAAGATTTGCTTCGGTGCTGCTGCGGCGAAGTTTTCGCAGAACCGGCAAGGTCCAGCACGAAGACGCTGAAACCTCACGCGGTTGCCACCGGATGTCATCGAGTTCATCAAGCGGCAGCTGCTGGTGAACTGGAAGCCGACGCACCGCACTCGTCGTTTGAAATCACTCGTTCGCTGCCGCACCAGGAATGTGGCGGCCGTGCTGCAAACAGCGCTTAACTTAAGGCTGGAGAATTTACTGGCCTCGCGATCGTGCCGCCAGCGGGATTTAATCATGGCATTGGTCGTGGCACGCGTGCTTTCGCCGCGTTCTAAGCTAAGTACCACGACGGCGGCTGACGACCGAGACTGCCAAGCACACGTTGGCTGAAGAGTTGGCGATTGGCGGCGTCGATGTCCATGAGTTGTATGCCGCGATGGATTGGCTGGCGACACGTCAAACTGGATCAAAACAAGCTCGCCGGACACTTGAAGGACGGGCAGTTGGTACTGTTCGATGTTTCTTCGAGCTATCTACACGGGACGAAGAGTCCGCTGATCAAACATGGTTACAGTCGCGATCATCGTAGCGATCGCCCTCAGATCGTGTACGGTTTGCTGTGTGATTCGGAAGGTCGTCCGATTGCGATTGAAGTCTTCCCGGGCAACACATCCGACCCGCCGACATTCACTCAAATCGTCGCGACAGCTCGTAAACGTTTCGGCATCAACCGGCTCGTTTTCGTTGGTGATCGCGTGGCATGATCCCGTCGCTCGGATCAACGAAGACCTGCGAGGTGTCGATGGTTTGGACTAGTTCCGCCTTGCGTACCGAGGGAGTGGGGTGTGCGCATGGCACGATCCAGATGTCTCTGTTCGACACACAGGATCTGGCCGAGGTATCGGAACATTTTCCCGACGAGCGACTGATTGTCTGTCGCAATCCGGCTTGCTCGCCGAGCAACGTGCTCGCAAGCGAAACGAGAGTTGCTTGAAGCGACCGAAGAAGCTCGAACCGATTCGAATCGCCACGCAGCGTAGAACAAATCCACTTCGCGGCGAGAAAGAAATCAGCCTTCGAGTTGGCGAGATTCGATGGCCAGCTGAAGACCAGCCGGCTGCTTCGATCTTACGATCCTGCAGAACCGTTTGCGTATGCTGGCGACGAAGATCGCATTCCGCGAGGCGGCTCTCGACGGCAGCATGTCGTCAGCGTGACGTCGACAAGAAGCGAGATGGACTCGGACAAAGTTGTCGAAAACCACAAGAGCCTTGCCAAAGTCGAGCGAGCATTTCGTTGCCTAAAGACGGTCGATCTGTCGCTGCGTCCGATCTATCATCGCAACGAAGAACGGATCCGGTCGCACGTGTTCATCTGCATGTTGGCGTACTATGTCGAATGGCATATGCGAGAGAGCCGTCCGTGTTGTTCGCCGACGACGACCAGAGTCAGCTGCGGCAGCTCGCAAATCGATCGTGGCGCCCGGCCCAGCGTTCGGAATCTGCCAAACGCAAAGACGCCACTCGCCGCATCTGACGACTTCCCCGTTCAGAGCTTCCATGACATCCTGCAAGACCTCGGCACGCTCTGCCGCAACCGTATCCGCATCCCCGAGTTCGATTCCAGAATTCGACAAACTCACGCTGACGACCTTCCGTACCAACAATGCGTCCTCGATCTGCTGGGCGTTACCGCCAACTAACCGCCAACCATTTGCGTGTTCAGAACCCGCACTATTTCAAATCCGCCCCCGACAGCCAATTGAGCCTACAATGAAAGGCTCAAATCGAAAAAGATCCGTCAAATTTCGTTTCAAGTTAGGCTTAGAGCAGACCGCCCACTGGCCATCGGAGAGCCAGGGCTAGTCGCTCTTGTGTCATCCAAGTTTTCTGGCGATACCTTCGGCGAGTTTTTTAGGTCTCGCTCGACATGAACCTGAAGTAGCGTCGGCCGAACTGTGACCGAGTATGACCTGGGCACCTTCGACACCAAATTGCCGGCGTACTTCCGTGGCAACCGAGTAGCGAAGAAAAAGCATTCGTAATCTTCGACACACATGGAACAACGTCACGCCAACCGACTGGCGTTGCTGCTAAGCCACTGCCGCTACGGCATCTTTCATTTTGGCCAGCGATGTGGAAATAACGGTCAGTGCGTCTTGTTTCCAGTATTCTCGATTAAACAATTCGACGGAAAGGACTCCACTGAAACCGGCGGCCAACAGCGACTGCAAAATTGACGAAATCGGAGCGACACCATCTCCCGGAGTAAACTCGATCTGCATCGTTGATTTTGCTTCGTTCCATGTCCGGATAATCATTCATATGAAGAACATGCATCTTGTGGCCATTCAACATCTGCAAACCGGCAAAGTCCGACCCGCCTTTGTAGATATGGTAGACGTCGGTTAATAGACACGCGTCTGGATGGGCGGCTTCTGTGGCGACAAACGCTAATTCGCCCAAGCGACTAAGCGTTTTAGAAAAGCCCCACAGCTCCAGTTGCAGTCACCTCCATTTGCTTCCCCAGCTCTAACAGGTCACGGTACCGATCAGCAATTTCGAACAAATTCATATCCGGTTCGATCGGTCGCACCAACCGGAGGCGCGCGATGCGAATTCCGCCAATCTGGCATAGCACATCCATGTCTCGCTTCATTTGTTCAAACCCGCTTTGGCGTTCGCCGGGATCATCCACAATCCATTTGGCAAACCCAATGGCCTCTCCGTCAAACCGGCGTCCTGAATTCGTTGTGCGATCTGCTAGATCCCCGCCCTGCTCTTGAAACTTATTGATTTCTCCAATCCACGGTTCAATGAAAAGTCATAGCCAACCTGGCGCACAGGTCTACTTCCTCCTGTGAAAAGCAGCTCTGACCTCGGATTGTACTGGTGTTCAAACAGTAGCGAATTCGGGGTTTTGGTCGCTGGAGCCTGTGCGGACGCCAATGGAAACGACTCGCTTAGGCAAGAAGCCCCGGCCAACAAGCCAGCCGATTGGACAGGTTCGTCGAGAAATACGGTGTTTCGCGGATTCGAACTCCGATAAAAAATTTGGAACAAACCAATTCGATTCATTCCAAAGAACTAGCCAAAGAAAACGAATGACCGCCAAACGGCGAATTCGAACCCCAGATTCTATACTCTCTTGGACAATGCCCAAAGTATCGTTATCGTATCTCCATCAAATTTGTCATCGGCCGCCGGGCCATTCGCAACGAAGGACACGTTATGTGGGAACATGTGATCGCGCTGTTGGCGCTGACGCTGATGGAAATCGTTTTGGGCATTGATAATATTGTCTTCATTGCCATTGTCACAAGTCGCCTGCCAGTGGAGCAACGCCCGAAAGCTCGCCGAATAGGCTTGGGCCTGGCTCTGGTCATGCGAATCCTGTTGCTACTGACACTGAACTTCATGCTCACCAAGTTAGTCTTCAGCGTCTTTACGTTGGATTCGATCTTGCCCTTATCGTCGTTGGGAGTCGATGCTGGTTCGTTCGAAAATGAACATCACTGGGAAGAATTTAACCAGATATCATGGCGAGACATCATTCTGTTTACTGGAGGCTTGTTCCTGGTTTGGAAAAGCGTCCATGAAATTCACAAACAGATGGAAGGCCATGCCGATGGTCACGGCGAAAAGGCACCAGCCAGCTTTTCGGGCGTGCTGGTCCAAATCGCATTGTTGGACATTGTCTTCTCGTTGGATTCCGTTATCACGGCCGTGGGCATGTCGGAAAGTACCGGCGTCATGATCACTGCCATCATCATTGCCGTGGGCGTAATGGTTTTGTTTGCGAACAGGATTGGCGAATTTGTGGAAAACCATCCGACACTCAAGATGCTGGCCTTGAGCTTCTTGATTTTGATCGGCGTGATGTTGGTAGCCGAAGGAGCCGGAACCCATGTCAACAAGAACTACATTTACTTTGCCATGGCTTTTTCACTGATCGTCGAGTTCCTAAATATGCGAATGCGAATTGTCAAAAATAGAACTCACATTCCCGAAAATTTTGTTTAATTCATAGCGAGGCAATACCATGAAAGTGACCAACACCAACGACGTTGAATCCAAACAAGTTGATATGGAAGGAGCCGCTGGTTGCACGGTTCGCTGGCTCGTCTCCAAAGCAGACGGAGCGCCCAATTTTGCCATGCGGCAGTTCGAAGTTGCGCCGGGCGGTCACACTCCCAGACATTTTCATCCCTACGAACATGAAGTTTTTGTCCTGGAAGGAGAAGGTCATGTCTACGAAGGCGATACCGCTCATCCGCTGAAAGCCGGAGACGTCATTTTGGTCCGACCAGACGAAGTGCATCAATTCAAGAACACAGGTTCCACTCCGATGAAGTTCTTGTGTTTGATTCCAAATTCCGCTAATGACAAGAGCGTGACCGTGGTGCCCGAATGCGGCGTGGAAGATTAACCTTGCCGCAGATCATCAGCTTCGATTTGGCCAGCTTCGCCTGATAGGAACGACATTCGAATGGACGCCGAACAGCGCATCGCGGAACTTCGCCAGCAAATTCGTCAACACGATCAAGCCTACTACGTGTTGGCGCGGCCAACCATCACCGATCTGGAATACGATCGGCTGATGGACGAATTGAAATCGCTGGAAGCAAAACACCCTGAACTCCTTACGTCCGATTCGCCATCGCAACGCATCGGCGACCAACCGGTAGCTCATCTTGACCAAGTGGCGCACTTGGTCCCGATGCTGTCCATTGACAACACGTACAGCGTGGATGAACTCAAAAAATACGGCCAGCGTATCAGCAAACTCTTGCCCGACGAACCGATTGAATGGGTCGTCGAATTAAAGGTCGACGGAGTGGCCGTTTCGCTGATTTATGAAAACGGGCAGCTGATCCGCGGATTGACTCGAGGCAACGGACAAGTGGGCGATGACATCACGCACAACGTCCGCACCATTGCGGACATTCCGCTGGTGCTGCTGGGAAATCAGCATCCTTCGCTGATGGAGGTTCGCGGCGAAATCTACATGACCAACGATGAATTGGTTCGCTTGAATCAAATTCGCCAAGAAAAAGACGAACCGCCCTACGCTAATACTCGGAACGTGACCGCCGGCAGCATCCGAGTGCTTGATCCGCGCGAATGTGCTCAGCGTCGCCTCCGCATGTTCTGCCATGGCGTAGGGCAAGTGGACGGCATTCAGTCTGACAACCATATCGACTTTCTGAACGAACTCCGGTCGTACGGCTTGCCCGCCACACCGCACGTGCAATGCCTGCCCAACCTGGATTCCGCCATTGAATACTGTGATCAAGTCATCGAGCAACTGCATACACTCGATTTTGAAGTCGACGGACTGGTGCTGAAAGTCAATCGTTTTGACCAACGCCAGAAACTGGGCAGTACGGCCAAGAGCCCTCGTTGGCTGATCGCGTACAAGTTCGAAAAATACGAAGCGATCACTCGGCTGAATGAAATCCGAGTCCAAGTGGGAAAGACCGGCGCAATTACTCCTGTGGCCGAACTGGAGCCGATTGAATTGGCAGGTACTACGGTGAGCCGAGCCAGTTTGCATAATGCAGAAGAGATTGAACGGAAGGATATCCGAGTTGGAGATGTGGTGGTGGTGGAAAAGGCGGGCAAGATCATTCCGCATATCGTTCGCGTCGAAAAACACGAACGCAAAACAGATCTGCCTCCATTCTCATTTCCCGTTCGTTGTCCGGAATGCGATACCACGTTGGTCAAGGACGAAGGAGGCGTCTACATTCGCTGTCCGAATGTCACTTGTCCGGCGCAGTTGAAAGAGCGAATTCGCTTTTTTGCTTCTCGCAATGCCATGGACATTGAAGGATTGGGAGACAAACTGGTGGACCAGTTGGTGACGTCCAACTTGGTTCGCGACTACGCCGATCTGTATCGGTTACAAGCAGACGCTGTCATGCAATTGGAACGCATGGGCCGACGTTCTACGGACGGCTTGCTGGCAGGGATTGAAGCAAGCAAGAATCGAGGACTGGGGCGTCTGTTGGCGGCGTTGTCCATTCGGCACGTCGGCGTCAAAGTTGCCAGTGTTTTGGCGGATCATTTTGAGTCCATGGAAAACTTGATGGCCGCGTCGACCGAGGACATTAGTCAGATCAACGAAATTGGCGACGTCATTGCGCAAAGCGTGCATTCGTTTCTTCACGAATCCCATGGCCAAAACGTGATTGCTCAACTTCAAGACGTGGGCGTGCGCATGGAGGCGGAAAAGAAGCAAACCGTCAGCAGTTCGCTGGCTGGCAAGACGTTTGGCTGGTGACCAGATGCCGCTAACCCGGTACACGCGAGACGAAATTCACGAACTGATTGCTCAGCACGGCGGCAAAGCATCGTCCAGTGTTTCAGCGAAGACCGACTATTTGATCGCGGGCGAAAAAGCCGGCAGCAAGATGTCCAAAGCGGAAAAGCTGGGCGTCACCATTCTCAGCGAAGCCGATTTTGAATCTTTAGTCAACGATTGATTCTCAAACGTGCAATCGCAGTTCGTCGAATTCGCAACAGACTAGCCTCAACGACACCGAGTCCACACGTTCGACTGCGAGTCAGCGATTCAAGCAGCCTGTTTCAATCGTGAAACACATCCCTGCAAAACCCCACTTGCGAGTCAAAAGCTGGACAAATGACGGTTCGAGTCAACTTCTGCAAATTGACGCAGCAAGACGTGAAGAATACGGTAAAGGCCAAAGATGACAACCTTTGCTGATTCAATTTTTCGCACTGAAGGGAGATTCAATGAAAAGCAACTTGTTTCGATGGGCGACGCTGTTTGTTGCTCTGACCGTTGGCGTGGCCAACGCTGATTCGCTAGTAACTTGGGATTTTTCGACGCTACCGGCGACTCCGGACGGCGCTGAAAACGTGGAAATTCCTAGTCCCATCATGACAGCGGCCGAAGCGACCGTCGCCAGTGGCTTGTCGGTATCTGATCTCACCAGCGTTGGAACAACTTATTCAACTGCGGTTGCACCCGGTGGCGTGGGAACTCAGATTCCAGGCGAATTGAATGCCAAGAACTGGGACGTCGGTAGTGACGGTATCAATGACAGTTATTTGTCATTCACCTTGACCGCCGATGCCGGCAATGTTTTGGATATCAACTCCATTTCGACTAATCTGTGGCGCAACGGCGGTGGAGCACCTAACGGGATCGCGTTTGATGTCAGTGTCGATGGCGGCGACTTTGTTCTGTACGATTCGATCATAACCGCCGAAACAACGGGCGGCGGCGTGTACGATCCGTACGTGTTTAGCGAATCGATCTCCGGAGCATCTTCGGTCGAAGTTCGCTTTGCACCGCGAAACAACGGCGCAGGTTCCACCGGCAACTTGCACATTCGCGGATTTAACGTCGATGGTGCTGTACGAGCTGTTCCCGAACCGAATAGCCTTGGTTTGTTGGCCGCGGGAAGTCTGGCGTTGCTGGCCATTCGCAGACGACGAAATCGCTAGTCGAATTTCATCGTTTTAAGATTCCACTTCAATCAGAACGAGATGCCTTGATCACAGGGCATCTCGTTTATTCATGCGCCCCATGGACCTTTTGAAGTCGCGCATTTGCGTTTTCCGGCGGAATCTCTTAGCCCGACGCGTTGGCAGGGACCAGAGAAACAATGTTTTTCTCTCGCTAACGCGTCGGGCTATGAAAAAGCGCAACTTCTAAACCGCGTGAGCGAGGGACCAGAAGAAACACTCCGTTTTCCCTCACTTACATTTCCAGGCCTGGGAAAAAACGCAACTTCAAAACATGCACCAGCGAACGTTGGCATTATGGAAGGAACAGTTCGTCTTCAGGAACAACTGGTCGATCACTTTCACACGTTGTTCGCCGCTTTCATTTCGCGACCATTCGTTCAATTCGCTGGCTGCCACTAGCGTCAGATCGCGACGAGTGCGCGTCGCAGCTTGTTCGATCGAATCGTCATCCTGCGACGTTACCGGTACGGCTGCAGCCGGCGGAATCGCTTGACCGGTGTACGATCCCGCTTGGAAGACAAAGACAAGGTCCTGCGTGGTGAAATCACCATCTCCGTTCCAATCTCCCTCTTCCCAAGTAGAATTCCCGGGCACCGCGTCTTCAAATTCGCCTGCTTGGAAGGCCAGCAGCAGATCGGCTAGATCAAACACGCCGTCTGCATTGGAATCACCCGGCAATCGACTTTCCGATCCGGGCGTTCCACCTGGCACGGCACTGGCGGACCATTGATTTGCCGTGTTCCAGAGCGACAATTCCGCGGCGTGGACGTTGGTCACTTCCAGACTAGCACCGTCACCATCGGTGGCCGGATACCAATCGTCGCGGTATTCAAACTCTTGCACCATCGAGCCGTTTGCATCGACCAGCCGCAAACTTTCTCCGCCGTTGGACAACTGCCCGCCAAAGACAGTCGACGTGATACGAATTTGGTCACCATACCGAGCGACAAAAGCGTCGATATTCTTGGGCACCACAATGTATTCACCAGGTGACAACGTTTCGGCACCAAATGTAAATTCGATACCGTCATCAAATTGAGCTCCCGTCAAATCGATGGCTTCGCTGCCGATGTTCACCAATTCGATAAATTCAAATTCGTTGTTATCCAGTGTTGGTTCAGCCCCGGCAGGATCTGCAGGATTGTAGTGCACTTCGCTGATTCGCAAGAAATCTCGAACCGGCGCCGCACCGGTACTGGTCACGGTAATGACTTTGGTGTCGACCGGTTGGCCTTGGAAATTATATGCCGTTAACGAAACTTCCGATGTGCCCGTGTCGACCGGAACGGTTAGTGACCACTGATTGTCCGTCAGCCACTGGAGATCCAAGTTGGACGATTCGCCAGTCAGTCGAATCGAACGAACATCCACCCAGCCCGTGCCTTGAATGGTAGCGGTTCGCTGCTCGCCCACATTCAACGGTGAGGCCGTCGTGATTTCGAATGGCACCACCGGTACCGCTCGTTCAATCTGCGTAATCACGTTCCTAGCGCGGCCGCTGATCCAGTTCTTGAAACTGGCAAACCGTTGACGAGGCACCAGTTCATCAAAATGGTCCACCCAGGGATCCATATATTCACTGTTCAGCGTGGTCTGCAAAATGTCATACACATGTCCATAATAATTGTGTTCATGCACCGGTTGATTGGTCAATTTTCGTAAGTCCGCATTACCCATCAACGGCGTGGACGTGCCTTGCGTAAATGAAAAATCCAAGTCCCACGGCAAGTGCAACAATTTACCTTCGGGTGAAGCGTAAAAGATTCCGTTGTGCTGAGCGCCGGACGAATAGTTGTCACCAATGCCCATGATGATCTGCACCGCTAAGGCTCGTAACCACTGATCAATATCGAACAGTCGTTCCAGTTCGGCATCAAAATTGGGATCGGACGTCCGTCCACCAATGGCGCCTAATGCTTCCATCAGCAAACTGTAATCGTCGGCCTGACGGTTGTTCTCGATCAGCCAATGCCAACGGTACATTTCTTTGTCGTCGCCAAGATCAGTCAAATTGACGCCAACAACACTGTCTGGGTTCGGACGCTTCAATCCTTCCACTCCACCGGTCGTCGACGTGGGGAAGTAGATCAATTCGTATTCGAACGCCGTGCCCTGACTGCCATTTTCAAAATAGGAATCCAAGAAGATGTCGTTGTACCGCGCCATATTCAGCATGGCCGTTCCGGTGTGGCGAGACTGCGGTGCGATGACATACACCAAGTCATCATAAATCTGGGGCAAATTGCCCGCGTGGTTGACGATTTGCCGAGTGATAATCTCCTCTTGGCTATATTCGTCGCCCGAACCACTGCGATCAATCCCAATGGTCGTGTGCACATCGCGGAACAATTGCATCGGATCGAATTGCAGATTAAAGCCGGCTCGAACGAGCTTGTCTCGACCTCGCTGACTTCCCTTTAACCGCACGCCCACATCATAAAAGACTTCCTGGTCATTGTAGATAACCGTGGCGCCCAGACGATCGTTGCTCATCACGTTGGTGGTTTCATGCAAAAACGCGGTATCGTCCGGCGTCATCACGATACGAAGTTCGTGCAGCGGGCTGTCATCCGACTGCCCATCGTTCACTCGGATCAGTGCTCGCGAATCAGGCCCTGCCGCTGGAAACTGAGAAATACCGCCAGCAGTATCGGTCCCTTCCACATAGAACTGCACGGCCGCACCTTCCGCTTGTCCCGGAATGATCCCTTCGTACTTCTGGCCAACCAACGTCATGGGCACAGACGCAAATTCGCCGCCGTTCACACTGTAATGCAAGGTCATACTTTGCACGCCCTGCGGATCGAACGCGTCTACCGAAACCGTCATCGCTTGGTTTACATCCGGAATAATGGGCGAATGAATCAAGCCGTCGTACGTGGGCCCCGCATTCGACACAAACGTCGAATTGACCAAACCGGGCGTGCCACCATTTTCCGGGCGGTCCAGCCGAGTGGTCATGGGCAAGCGATTGAAATACAAACGAGAATTCAGTTGAGCAGAGCCGGAAACCCATCTGGCTTTGAATGAAATTTCATAGTCGCTGGAATTAGAAATGCGGTGATAGGTATCGCCATCCTTGAGCGTGGTTCCCGCGTTATTGTGCATGTGTTCGGTCGGTCCCGTGGCCACCAAACGCAAGACTTGATTCTCAGGATTGTCCGGATCAGCCACTACGGTTCCGTGCTGTGTGCCGATAATTCGCCAAGTGGCTGGTGACGAACCAAGTGTGTCCGCTTCGAACGAACCGTTTTGAATCAGCTGAGCCTCATCGGCCTGGCCGGGATTCACTTTGACCGTGACGTCGTCAATCAGCACTTCGCCCGCATCCAACATTCCCAACAAGAATTCATGGTATTGCTGCGGGTCGTTCAGATTGTTTCGGCCGCTGCCAGAATAGGTGATCGTTTGCCAAGCGGTCTTGGATGCTTCGTCGCTGGGCGCCCAACTTTCTGCCACGGTGTTGTCACTGGCAGGGTCTTTAAGCTCCAAGCTACTTCCATAGCCGTCCGCCGTATCATGCCAACGGCCTCCGTCATAATACGTCACTACGTCCGCCGGATTACCAACTGCGTCATCCAGACGCAAGCGTTCTCCACCATCGGCCAACTGTCCATCGTACGGTCCAAACGTGTTGGCGGTTGTCAGATGATCGTAGCGACCAATCAGCGAGGCTGGATCTTTCGCTAAGACCAAGTACTGGCCGGCGCCGAGTGTCGTGCCTGCAGCGAATTCGTAGCGAATCCCTTCGCTGAACGCCCACGCCGACAGATCGACGGCAGCGTCGCCCTGGTTGTAGAGTTCGACCCATTCTTCGGGCGAATCAAAATACTTGTCAATCTCTTGTACATAGAAGCCAGCCGCTTGATACATGATCTCATTGATGACCACATCTGACTGAAACTGAAATTGATTTGCCGCACCAAAGGTCTCCGTAGCCGGATACTCCCACGCGTAATCCAGCTCCGCCGCACGACCTCGCAAACGCCCCGTCACTTGTCGTGCGTCCGCCACCGTTCCGTCAGCATGCACCAGGAACAGTCGCTGCTGGTCTGCCGGCTGGAATCCGAGCTGACTTTCGGTGACCACTAGAAAATCGCCCGCTGACAACGTAGTGTCACCCAAAGCATAGACGGGGGTCAAACTGTCATCGGTCGTGATGCCCCAGCCTGCTAATGAAACCGATTCGCTGGAAAGATTGGCCAGTTCCAAGCGAAAGGATTCGTCACTGGCTGCCGCGATTTCGTTAAATAACAGCGCCGGCAAAGCGTCATCTTCCGCTGGATTGGCCACGCCAGGCGAACCACCCACGTTCGAACTAAACGTCCAGCTGTCGGCTTCGCCCGATGCCAAGTGCCGAAACTTTTTGGTCAGCGTTGCGCCGGAACCATCTGCGGCCACTGGCCAGTCGCCACTGTCCGCATAGACCATGCGATCCATGATCCGCTGCGAATTATTGATCAGCAACAGTTCTTCTCCATCATTGGCCAGCCGACCGCTAAACGGTCCCATGACATTGGTTTGGCCGGTGGCCGCCGTGAATTCTTCCGGATTAGCCGCCACTACCAAGAAGCCGCCGCCCGGAATCACGGTCCCTTCCGGGAAGAAGAAGTCGATGCCGCCGCCCAGACTCCAGCGCGAAATGTCCATGTTAATGGCCATTTGATTATGCAACTCGATCCATTCCAATTGCGAATCCGCGTCGCCCACGGGGTTGTACATGACTTCATTGAACGTCACAATCGAATCGCCCTTCGGCGTGGTATTACCGGGATCCGCAGCTTGAACCAAAGTGACACTGATCGGTTCCGAAGTTGCCGTACCATCGGTCACTCGATAGGTAAATTGATCCAGTCGATTAAACGTTGGCCCCGGCGTGTAACGGAACGAACCATCGGCGGCCAGTTCGATCGAACCCGTTTGCGGCGCCGTTTCCAGGACAGCCGTCAGTGCTGGACCGTCGATATCCGAATCATTCGCCAACACGCCGTCTGACGCGGCAATTTGCTGCGTCCCGCCGCCGGGCAAGATCACCACGTCACTACGCCCAACCGGCGCGTCGTTGACACCCACCACTTGAATTCGCACAACGCCTACTGCCGAATCCGCCAATCCGTCGTTCACCACGTAGGTGAATTGATCTTCGCCCGAAAAATCGGCAGCCGGTGTATAGGTGAATTCGCCGGTCGGTTGCACATCCACTTCGCCATGCGCCGTTTCGGAAATGACCGTCAGCGTCAACGCATCGCCTTCCGCGTCCGTATCGTTTTGCAGAATGCCCGTGGCTGCAGTCACCGTCAAGGAAGCATCTTCGTTCACGGAATACGAATCGTTGACAGCGGTCGGCGCCGAGTTCACTCGGAGCGAAACCGTCACCGGCGAAGATGGCGTCTGGCCGTCTGAGATTCGATACGCAAATGTCGCTGGTCCGCTGAACCCTTGCGGATCATATTGGAACGAACCGTCTTGATTCATCGTCAATGAACCGGCCGAAACCGCTTGCGTCACTTCGATGGTCAGCGGCGAAGCGTCCGGATTCAGATCGTTTACTATGACGCCTTGTTCAACCGAAATGGTCGAAGTCTGACCCGCCATCAAGTCGTAGTGATCGGCCACGGCGGTTGGCGCGTCATATTGAGGCGTGACATTGAACGTGACCGTCACCGGTTCCGACGCGCGAAAATCATTCGCCGTATACGTAAACGAATCAGTCCCAAAGAAGTCTCGATCCACTCCATAAATAAACCCGCCGTCGGCGTCTAACGAAAACGTGCCGTGTTCCGGCGGAGTGACCAAGGCGGCCGTTAACGGATCGCCGTCCGCATCCGAATCGTTGGCCAAGACTCCGTTCAAGGCCGTTCGAAAAAACAAACCTTGGTCTTCGGTCAAGGTATAGGTGTCACCCATAGGCACAGGCTGCGTATTATTATAATACGCAGCCCATTCGCTCTGCAGAGACTGTACTTCATTGGCATCCAACGCGCCGTCGTACATCAAGACTTGGCCAATTTGCCCGGTAAAACCGCTGGTATTGGTTCCGTTCACCATGCCAATCGTCATGGACGAAGAATACCTGGCGTCCGAGTTGATATGTGTGGCCGAAGCAGTCAGTTGTCCGTTTTCATAAATGGAAAGTTCCGCGCCTTGCTTGGTCACCACGGCCACCTGAAGTTGACCGTCGTTCAGCGAATTCGCACCGACAACCGTGGTGCTGGGACTGGAGAAAGCCGCCGCCCATACCAGTCATGCGATGCGGCCATCACCGTTGATGGTCATACCCCAATCTTGTGAAAAGCCCAAGGCGTTGCCGTCGACCAAGCCGGTCGCTTCGTACCAGTTACTGTTCGCGTCTCCGTTAAACGTTGTCGCGGCGTCGGTTCGAAATACAACCACCAACGAATAAGTCGGCCGCGTTGGACATGGGGCTGTCCGAGACGGCAATGCGAAAACCGTCGACACCATCAGCTGCGTCCAACGACACGACACTTCGCCCGTTAATCTCGCCGGCGGCCAAACTGGGCTGCCCGAACACGCCCGCGGCTACTCCACCAACCGAATCGACCCAGCTTTCGGCGTCTGCGGCAAACGTATCGGCATTCCAGCGCGACCAAATCACCTGCCAACAGACAACGAGCTTCCAGCGGTTCCGACTGAAATTTTCGCCGCATGTCGATTCCGGTTCGTTTGGCTAATTTATTTTGATTTCTTGACCGCCTCGTAGACTTCTTTCGCACCATCTGGGTAGATCCTCTGCCAAATATCTCATAAAGATTTGCTTGTTCGCCGCAAGCGGAAATCGCCAGTTTAGCCGATTCCGCAACCGGTTTCTCCTGAAAAACCGCGACAAAATTCGCTCGGTCGCTACATGCGTTTCTAGGATGAACGAATGCCAGGAATCACAAAAAGGAAGCCCCCCACACTGGAGGCTTCTGCATGTGCCTTGAGCGAGAAATCCAAGGCATCCACGTTGTGCGGAATCGAAACAGTTACGCTTCTGGCGAAGTCAGGTCGAATCCTTCCGGGCGCTAGTGGTGCCGGCGATTCAATCGGTTCGGTCGAAATGGGCTCCGGAGCCAACTGTGGACCTAATAACTTCTACCGATTCAATGACGTCGCCCATGATCACGGGATTGCGAGGCAGCGGATGCTGTTCGAATCGACCTCGTGTTACCGGACAGGGCAGCGTGTAAACTTCGTCCACGTGACTACGGCCAACAAATCGTTTCGCTTCCTTAGCCGCCGATCGATGAGCCGCAGCACACCACGGTCCTTCGCTCAGATCGATACCCATGTAGTCCAGATAGGTACCTCGAGCATAATGGATTCGCGAAACGGCCAAACTGTAATCAACCATCGACTGGTGATAGCGAGCTTCCGCGTCGGCCAATGCGCTTTGAGCGTCCAAGACGAATTCGATGGTACGATTTCCGGCCTCGTACACCTTTTGCGTAAGCTCCAAGCGCTTTTGCGCGGCGATCACTTGATTGTAAGCGGTTCGAGTCGCAATGTAGGCTCGATCCAATTCGCCAAAGGCATTGCTCAAATCGTTGTTCACGGCACGGTGTTGCTCTTCCAAAATGGCCTTTTCCTTGGCCAATGCCAGTTCGGCATTACGAACCGCTGAGTGAGCCAATCGGTTGCCAATCGGAGTGCTCAACTCTAGGCCCATGCCCCAACCTTGCAAGTCGCCGCCGAACAGATCTCGATAGGCACTGGCGTTATTGCCCGCCGTGCCGAACAAGTCGTCCCCGAAGCCTCGCCAAGTGTATTGACCAACCAAGTCCAGTTGCACTTGGGTCAAGTTCTTGGAGGCCAACAATTCCAGTTCACGTCGACGTACGGTCCAGTTCTGGCGACGCAATTCGACTCGGCGGTTGGCTGCTTCGAACAAGGAATCTTGCCAATCGAACAATGTTTCGGCGGTCGACGGTTCGTCTGAAGGTCGAATCAACTGGCCGTCACTGCTTTCGGGCAGACCAATCAGCAGACGCAATTGACGTTCGGCCGTGTAGACACCCGGCAGGCTTCCTTGCGTTGCGAATTGGTGCCGCTGAGCGCCGCTGCTTCGACTTGCTGCTCGAAGTCATAGAACTGTTGACGAGCGAGCGATTCGTCTGGGCTTCGCTTTGCGCCGGCGTTCCGGTGCCTGTTTTTCACTCGTTCCCAAGAACCTGCGCGGCTGTACGAGCAGCTTGCCGAGCGTCCAGATTACGGTAGGTGAAGCGCTGGCAAACCATCATTGTTGTTCTACCTGATTGATGAAACTGCGGACGGAAACTTCAAAGTCTGCCAGCGCGACATCCGTGTTGATGCGAGCCAACATGATGCCATTGAAGTTACCGGCAATTCGGTCCGGTCCCGCAATGCGGTTGAATTCGATGCCGGAACCTCGAAGCAACGGATGACGCGCTTCCGCTTGATAGATGACATCGTAAGCACTGGGGAACAAGTTGCTGTTCAGGTAGTTCCGATTGTAATCGACGATGCCTCGCACGGCGAACTGTGTACCGGTGGGTGTCAGTTTGCTGATTTCCGTGGTGTAATTCGCCGAATTCGAAGCTACTGACGTGGCACCGCTGCCGAAGAAGACGTTGTTGAACGATCGTTCGTCGCGGTTAAACAACACGCTGGTGGCAAATTGTGCGTCGAACACACTGAGTGCTCGTTCTTCGCCAAAGCGAGGATCGGTTTGAGTCAACGCGGGGTCGTAAACGGACATCGCGGCGGTGGGAGTATCCAAAACTCGAACCCCCAGGTCACGCATGATCTTGCTTTTCGCAAAGCAGTCTCACCGCTTCCTCCAGGGTCATGTCCCAGTATTCGTTTGGTTCGCTGGACCGCAGCGTGAACGGTTCCGCTTCTCTGTGCGGCAATCGCCACAGCTGGTTCGACCGCTGCGTCTGGGTATTCGATTTGGATTCCATACGGCTGGTACGGCTTGGCATTATCAAACACGAACTCTTCCGGAGCCGAACGACAGCCAATCAGCTGTGCGAACGTCAACAGAAGCATCAGATAACGCATTCCGTGAGAGATGTTGCGGTTCATAACAATTTTTCGTTCGTTAGAGTCATAACGTGGATGTCGCGCCATGCAGGAAACGCGATACATCCGGAATGATCGGAACGATAAACACCGCAACACCAACACAAAAAGAATCAGCCCTACGATTGAAATGATGAGCAAAGACAACGCAATCGGTAAGGTTTGCCAGGTAGTCGATTCGTGGTACCAAGTTTGTTGGTCTAGCCTTCCGGCGAAATTGCTTTATCGAAGGCGGTTCGACTGAAAGACGGCTGCGACGAACAAGATCACGCGGCGTCTCAAGCGTGAAAAAGAAAACGCCGTTGGCCTATGCAAGCCAACGGCGTTTTCGAAGCAAAGTAGTGTATTGGTAGTTACAAGCTGCGAAGACAGCGGTCAGTACGGCTGCAGTTTGTATCAAAGCGGCGTCGTGTTCCCAGGGCAAAGTTTGCCGGACGCATGGAGCACAATTGCCGGGGCGATAGTAGCCCAAAGTGGAAACACATTCACAGTACGGATTCAGCCCCATTTTGTAAGGCAGAATGGGCAGCGTCCCAAAAATCCTGCACCCGAGATAATCGGTTGCAGCGTCGGACAAATGGACTGGCCATAGCGTTCCAACGGCTGGTCATCAAAGTACAGCGGCTGGTGGAAGAAGTTGGTTGGCCGCCAGTGTACCGTGCGAATGGTCGCGACTTCGGTTCGCCCATGCGTTTGTCTTGAAACAATTGGCGACTGCAGTCCGGCGGCAACAATCCCGATCCCAACTTCATACTAGCCTGAACCGAAGACAACGGCTTGACCTGGTAGTCAGGACAGAATTTTTCGTCGTCGGATTTATCTTCCGTGCTCTGCTGGTAGAAATCGCTGGATCGAGTTTCCGGACCAAAGGGATTCGCGCCGGTTCCAGGTTCGGGCGGATAGCTGTCTTGCCCCAACGCCCAATTCGACAACAAGCAGACACTTAAGACCATGCTGGCAAGCAAACGTATTTTTTCACGGCTGGGTATCTCCATCCACCGATGTTTGTGAATCCGCGTTCGCACGAAACTGTCGTTTGAAACGAATCTGGCGCCGTTCAAATTGCAACACCAATCGCGATTGCCAATCGGTGATCGCCGTTCAAACGACCTGACAGACGACCACTGGCTGTCCAGAACCACTCCGACCTGTTTCGGGTCGAATCTGGCAGACATCGATCAACCGCTGCTCTTTTACCACAGTCGCCCCATTTCGCCAAACAGCTTTGAATCGCAAAGCCCCGGCTACTCTCTAGCAGCGCGGCGATCTAGCAGCAGCGATCTAACAGCGCGGCGATCTAGCAGCAGCGATCTAGCAACGCAGCGATCGCGCAGCGATCTAGCAGCAACGATCTACAACTGCTTCGATCCGCCGTATCAAGTCGTCCTCCGAACAATCGCGAATCAGAAAATGTTTGTTCGACGACGTTTCGCCTCGGAGCAATTCAATCTGGCTCTTGCGCTTCAATTGTTTGGCCAGCACCTGCATGATCGCTCGATTCGCTTTGCCCTTCTCCGCCACTTGCGTCACGGCAACTTTCAAGGCACCATCCTGCCAGCCTTTGATAGCATCTTGCCGCGAACCCGGTTGCGCCTTCACCGTCAGCAAGATACCTTGAGGATGCGATTCCAAACGCATCAACAGTCCACTCCATCGAACAGGGCCGAACCAATGCGAACCATCGTTGCCCCTTCTTCAATGGCCACTTCGTAGTCTCCGCTCATGCCCATGGAAAGTTCGTTCAGCAAAACGCCATCAGGACAATCCGCAGCCAGCTGGTCACGGAGTTGGCGCAGAGCAATAAAATTGCGCCGAGCGGTTTCGTTGCCGCCGGTCAAACTGGCCATGCCCATCAGGCCTTGCACTTGTAAATTCTTTAGGCCCGCGGCTTGTTCCAGCGCGCTTGATCATTTCCTGTGGAGCGAACCCCCGATTTAGATTGGTCACGGAAATATTGACTTCCATTAGCACGGGCAGAATACGGTTGGCTGCCGCGCTGGCCGCATCAACGGCTGTAGCAAGCACTAGGCTATCCACGGCGTGTAACAAGTGCAGATATGGGACGGTCCGGTTGAGTTTGTTTCGCTGCATATGGCCAATTTGATGCCAGCGAATTTCGGTCAGTGGTGCCAATTCGTCCGCTTTGGCCCATAACGCTTGAGGTCGACTTTCGCCCAAATCCAAACAGCCAGCTTACGCGACCAATGCCGTGGTCTGGCATCCACATACTTGGTGACGGCAATCAAGCGAATATCGGCACCGTTGCGTCCTGATTCGCTGCGCGTAGTCTGCCATGCAGCGCCGCACGGTAAGACATTGTCACGAATTCGGTCCGCTGCGTTCATAAAGTGGTTCACCCATCTTTCGCATTTGGATGGTCTATTCGACCTCCACTAACGGGTCCAATTCAGCGTCTTCAAATCGCCCAGACGAATTCGGAATTGTGATTTTGGCCCATGAACGTTCGATTAGTGACGGGCGTGAAAGGCGAACGATAAACCAACCATTGGTCACCTCCGATTTGCCAGCGATACGCCACCGCTTGACCGTCCGTAACAATCTGTCGCTTTTCCGCCACGGTCAGTTGTCGCCATGTATTGGCTTTGCGACTTCGCTTGGGGCAGAGATCGATAAATACCGGAGCGTACAGTGCCGTTGCTTTGTCGGTTCGCTGTGAAAGCCGACCTTCTGAAAACCGACCCAACCGATTGTCGGCTCGCCATTCACACAGCCCCAGCGGAACCAGCATGCCCAGCCGCTTACCGGATCGCAGAATTAATTCTCGAGTGTCCGGATTGTCTTTGGTACGAACTCCTTTGGCCAACGGCAACGTGCGACTGTATTCCACACCGCTGGGCTGCGGACCAATCAAGGCATCGGCTGAGTAGGCATAGTGATCACTACGACTGACAATCCATTGTCGCTGCAGAGTCCAACCTTCAGAAAGCTGCATTTCCAATTCCACAAAATCGACGTCGTCATCGGAAACCCAGCAGTTTTCTGACCAGCTGGATTCAGGCGAAAGGAGTTTCCCATCTACGATGATGCTGAATTGATCGGCACCGTGCAAAATTCGACGCTGCCCCGCGATTAGTTCGACGCGAATCTGCTGTCGCGAAAAATCGATTCCCAGCATGTCCGCATCGTTGCTCCAATTACTTCGTAGCAACGCCAGATTGGACCATTCGTAATGTTCGCCTGCTTCGTCCAAACTTTCCACCAAGGATGATGATTCATTTCGCTGCTGCAAACGCAACACCGCCTTGTCCGCTCGATCCCCAAACGCACTGACCAAGGTCTGCATCAACTGGTTCGGCGATGGCTCGGACTGCGAGCCCGTTTCTAGCAGGAACGAACCGTCGGGACGCCGCCAACGCAATGATTGACGTACAACCCAATCCAGTTGCGTTCGAGCGTCACCGGTGATCTCCGAACTGGCATAACGGCACAGCAGTGCGCAGCGAGTCCAGCTGGCCAACAAGTATTGGTACGAACTCCACAATTTGGCGTGCACCATTCCTTCTCCGTCCGTCAGATCAATCAGCGAAGAAGCAAGATTCCGGCGTCCCGTTTTCCAGGCGTCTTGACACGCGTCAATCTTCGGCAAAACGTGGCCCAGCATCAGCGGCAATTCCACCGCCAGCATTTGGTCTCGCAGCAACGTCTGAGCGTCGTCCTGCTGCACATCCAACGTAGAACCATGCGCTGCCTGCACGGCAGTTTCCATCAAATAGCCAAACAGCGCTACCCAGTGTTCACCGGTTAGACGAGGAGCCAAACGATCCAGAACACTGGCCCAAGCAATGCATTCGAGCGTCCCGTCTAGGTTCAGCGGAGATTGCGAAATAGAATCTAACCAACTGGCCACAATGCCGTTCCAGTCAGCCGGTTCGTCCGCTCGACGCTTTCTTCTGAGTTTTCCCAGTTCGCCGACAAGATAAATCGCTTCGGCCGAACTAGAATCGCGTAACGACCATGACAGCGGTGAACCGCAGTCGGCCGGGACCAATTTGTGTAACGGCTGAGTATGTTTGCCCGAACTGAGTTTTTCCGCCCACAGTTCCCAAGGAGCCGATTGGGTAATTTCGTCCAGAAGTCGTTTTCCATCAAACGATGCTTTGCCGTTAGAGGAAGTAGGCTTTGCTGTTGGTTTGGTACCCGTCGCCATGCTGCGCGTCCTGTTCTTGCCGATACTGCGTTATAATTGAAAAATCGAACTCCGATTCGACGTCTTCAAAGCTAGTTTGACTACTTTAATGGCGTTACCCCAGCATCGCAACGCCCAACATTAAAGTCATCCATCCCCGATTCCTTGAATTTGGAAGGCATTGACCATGATTCCCGTTACGTCTTTGGTTCGCATCCGCTCGATCATTTTCGGATGTTTGGCAGCCACCCTTTTGGCCTCCAATGTTAACGCACAGTCAACACCTTCTTCGCCCCAAACCACGGAAACTCGAGCGGACAGTGAACAAGCAGCGCAAGCAACCGAAACGACCGAAGCCACAGAAACGGAATCGCCCAAATCGTTGCCCGAACCGAAGGGCCTGGTTCGCCTGAATCCGAAAGACGAAGTCTGGATTGATATGAAGAAGAAGCGAGTCGTCGTGGGAGGGCGAATTGCGTTGAACCGAGGCATGCTGGAAATGTTTGCTTGTCCCAAGGGGACCAAAGAACATGAATCGGTCGTCTCCGTGAATGCGTTGGCGCAAACGGTGCACGCCGCCTTGTTGGCCGTCGGGGCAAAGTCAGGCAAACCAGCTCAGTACGATCCAGAATACAAACCGGCCAGCGGCGACGTCATCCAAGTCACCGTGCTGTGGGAAGACGAACAGGGAAAACCTCACAACATTCAGGCTCAACAATGGATTCGACAAGTCAAGACGAAAAAGCCGATGTCGCACCATTGGGTCTTTGCGGGCAGCGGCTTTTGGAAAGACGAAGACACCGGTCGCGAACATTACTTGGCCGAAAGCGGCGAACTGATCTGCGTCTCCAATTTTTCGACCGCCACCATGGACGTGAACGTGGAAAGTTCTCAATCCAACGCCGGACTTCTATTCGAAGCGTGGACCGAACGCATCCCACCGCTTGGCGCTCCCGTTCGCTTGGTCTTGGAAGTAGGTAAGTAGATCGCTGCGAGTCACTAGATCGCTGCGCTGCGAGTTGCTAGTTACAAATAGCGCGCTTTTGTCTTTCTAAAGTCGTTTGTAGTTCCGCCTTCAGGCGGACATGGCCCTGAGAAACAATTCCGCCTGAAGGCGGGACTACCAGCGAACCTCTAGCAGCGCAGCGGTCTAGCAGCGCAGCGGTCTAGCAGCGCAGCGGTCTAGCAGCGCAGCGGTCTAGCAGCGCAGCGGTCTAGCAGCGCAGCGGTCTAGCAGCGCAGCGGTCTCACTTCCCCGCCACGCCGTTAGGCAAGCCGTACAGTTGCGAGACTTGTTCATCCGTCAACGCTTTAGAAAAAATCGCGAAGTCATCGATGCGTCCGATGTATTGGATTCCCAGCATCATTGCCACGTTTTCTAGTTGCCAGGTCAGCTTCAGGTCGCTATCCAGCATTCCTTGGTTTTTGCCGTTCAAATACAGCGTGGCGTGCGAATGCCCCGACCGAATCCCGCTCAGCACAATCGCCACGTGGGTCCATCGATCGCCGGAAAACGGAGTCTTCTTGACGGTGACCATCGGACGGTCCGATTCGGCAATGTCGTCCCAGTTCGTGTCGCTAGAATTCCAGTGCGCATAGTCGGAAAAGACGCCCAAGCGAAAATGCCTTGGCGTTTCGTCTTTCGTAAAATCGACAAACAGCGAAGCATCGTTCCAAGCCTTATCCGTAATCTGCAACGGATCAACATAACCCGGCTTCAAACCCTTTTCCGGATCGACTTTCAACCAAAACGAAATCGTGGCATCAAAACCGTCGGTTCGATAGGGAAAATTCTGTTTCGCTTGATACAGAACCACTTTTTCTTGGACGTCATGGAACTTGAGACAACCGCCCCATTTGCCAGTGTCCTTCTCCCACGAAACGGCTCCGGTGTCTAATCCCGCCGTCAGTTTTTCTCGTTTCAAATTTTCTGCGGTATAGATTTTTGCATCACCTTTGGCCACGTCGGCGTCGGCCGACTGATCAAACGACGCATGAAATTGTAGTGACGAAAGCCAATCGCTTCGCTCTTGCCCAAACACATCATTCGCCGCGCAAAGCGAAACGACAAGCAGTAAAAAAATAGGACGCATCATTGAAAATCCTCGTTTCGAATCTACGTTTCTTCGGTTCGTTCTATCCAACCCATGATCAATGGTAATTTGCTGCGAGTAGATTGTTGGGAACCGAATCCATTAGAATGAAACAGACAAGATCCCACTTCACGACATCGCTCGTACCGTTTGCTCCACATCATAACACGAACCACCGTCAACTGCAGTTGGCCGACCCAATGCCGCCAAAAGGATGAACCATGCTTTACGAATCTGATCGCCGCCGGTTTTTAAAATTTGCCGCTGCCAGCGGTGCGGCGTCCGCTCTTGCGAATTCGCTGCCCGTGCTGGGACAAGTCTCTGCCGCAGAAACCAAGCTTGATCCCAATGTCGTCCGCTTTAGCGATGATATCGAACCACTGGTTCGTTTGCTGGAAGACACCGATCGCAACGCGTTGATGGAAGAACTGGCAAAGCGAATCAAATCAGGACTTTCGTATCAACAACTGCTGGCAGCGCTGTTCTTGGCTGGTATTCGAAACGTGCAACCTCGTCCGTCTGTCGGGTTCAAATTTCACGCCGTGCTGGTTGTCAATTCGGCGCATTTGGCCAGCTTGGCGTCCGCCGAATCAGAACGCTGGTTACCTCTATTTTGGGCCGTGGACAATTTCAAGACTTCGCAAGCTCGTGACGTCCAGGAAGGCAACTGGACCATGGCTCCGGTTGATGAATCCAAGGTTCCGACAGGAGAAAAGGCAGAAGCGGAATTCGTGCACGCCATGCAACAATGGGACGAAGCCAAAGCCGACACCGCAGTTGCAGGGTTGGCTCGCACAGCCAGTGCGAATCGGATTTTCGAATTGTTCGCCAAGTATGGCTGCCGAGACTTCCGGAGCATCGGCCACAAGGCGATCTATGTGGCCAACAGTTTCCGCACGCTACAATGTATTGGCTGGCACCATGCCGAACCAATCTTGCGGTCGTTGGCCTACGCGTTGCTGAACCATTCGGGCGAACCAAATCCGGCGGAAAACGATTTGGATGCCGATCGCCCAGGACGCGAATTCGAATCATGGGCTTCCAAGGTTCGCACCGATTGGGAATTTGGTAAACCAGACGACAAAGCCACCACCGATTTGCTTAGCGTATTGCATGGCACGTCCGTGACGGATGCCACGGCGGCCGTGGTGGACGTCTTGAATGCTGGCGTTTCACCACAGTCTGTGTACGATGCGTTATTGTTAGGCTCGGGCGAATCCCTGATGCGACAACCCGGCATTGTGGGATTGCACACCGTCACCACCGCCAACGCCATGCACTATCTGTTTCAAACAGCCGCGAAATCCGAAACTCGCTTGTTTGCGTTGCTGCAAAACGCCGCATTCCTGCCGATGTTCCATAGTGCCATGCAAAATCGCGGAGCGGTATCGAGTGACCGAATTGTCGATTTGCCTGCGGCGGTTGGCGCGAATCCGCAAACTTCGAACTTAGATTCCATCTTGGACAACATTTCCGCTGACACCCCACAAGCCGCTCGACAACTGCTAGGTTATTTGGATTCGCAGCATTCGCCCGAAGCGTTCATCCAGGAAGCTCGACGCCTGATCTTCCTGAAAGGGAGTGATTCACACGATTACAAATTTAGTTCGGCTGCCCTGGAAGATTTCTATCACGTGTCCCCTCAATGGCGAAACCGTTTTCTGGCTACCAGCGTGTTCCATTTAAAGGGAAGTAAGCAAGAAGATACCGGCTTAGCCAAGCGGATCCAAATGGCCATTTCGTAGTTGACGAGCGCATCACCAAGACACACCAACGAGCGTATTCGCACGCATTGTGTGATCGCTCGTTATGACTGCCGAGGAAATTTACAACCTTTGTTAGAAATTCGTTTGGGCAAGAGTTCGGCAATGGTCGTCCCTTTGAAATGCTGCTCGACCAAGGCGGCAGCATGGTCCAAGCTATCGTGCAGTGGACAAAGTTTCTGGTGGCCGACAATCCCCAGCGGACACTTTTGAATTCGGTGTAGCTGTTCTACCGCAGAAACCACGTCGTACACGCTTAACAGCTCCGGTGATTTCAGCAGCGAATAGCCTCCATTCGGTCCACGCTTCACTTGCACAATTCCTGCCGCTTCTAGGTCTCGAAGCACCTTCGTTAGATACGCCACGGACACTTGCACCGATTCGGCAATGTCACTTCGGCGCGCAATTTGATTGTCGACGGTCGCCAAGTATGCGACGGTGCGCAGCGCGTATTCAGCTGTCTGTGTTATCATCGAAAAACCAAAAATAGTTAACCTTGACATCCACTATTTGATTGCTACATTCTAAGCCCGTCGGCCGATAGAAAGAATCAACTTCGTGGCAAATCATCGTTGGACGACATTCATTATTGATTATTAGTTTCGAGGATCCAAAATGCAGGAGCGGAATTTGGAAACCCACGCCGCAAAGCCTCGTCGCACGTTTCTAGGTTTGATTAGTTCGATTTTGATGGCCACAGGGCTTGCAGGCGGTTACGGATACTTTGCCTCGATGGCAGTCCGATTTCTCTATCCGAACGGGCGCAACAAAGCCAAATGGCAATTCGTGGGTAACTTGGACCAAATCCGGATGGGCGAATCGCTTCCGTTTCAGACTCCGTCCGGTAGCAAGATTGTAGTCGCTCGGCAAAGCGAAGGTGATTCGGCGGACGACTTCATTGCATTGTCAAGCGTCTGTCCACATCTAGGTTGTGCGGTTCACTGGGAATCCCAGAATGATCGGTTTTTCTGCCCTTGTCACAACGGAGCGTTTGATGCCAGTGGCAAACCCACGGAAGGACCAACCTGCAGCTGCCAACCAATCTTTAACGCGTTTTCCGTTGATGGTGGAAAACGGATTGTTGTTTATTGAAATCTCGTCCGAAACGATTAGCACGCAGCAGAAAGCCTGACATGGGAATTTCCAGTTGGCTCAATGAACGAATTCCGGTCAGTGGCGTTCAGCTTCGCGAATTGACCAATGAGCCCGTTCCGAATCACTTGAAACGCTGGTGGTTTGCGTTGGGTGGCACGCCAGCGTATTTGTTTGTCGTGCAAATTGTTACCGGCATTTTGCTGGCGTTCTATTACCAACCCGCGCCGGAAACGGCATACGAATCGGTTCGCCACATCACGGACGAAGCGGTCTTCGGTTGGTACTTGCGCAGTCTTCACAAATGGGCCGCCACGCTGATGATTGCGGCAGTGATCCTGCATCAAATGCGAGTCTACTTTACGGCAGCCTACCGTCGACCTCGCGAACTGAACTGGGTCATCGGCATGTCGCTATTGATGTGCACACTGCTAACAGGTTTCACTGGTTATAGCCTAGTATTCGAACAACTCAGCTATTGGGGCGCGACCGTAGCGGCCAATATCAGTGATGCGGTGCCCGTGCTGGGCGGCTTTGCCAAACGGATGCTACTGGGTGGCGAACAATACAATTCGCACACATTGTCACGCTTCTATATTTTGCACGCGGCCGTCTTGCCCACGACTATTATCTTGTTGGTCGGAGTCCACATCGCGTTCATTCGTTTGCATGGTGTAACTGAATTGAAGTTCGATGACGAACCGGAAGACAAGCCGGGCCACTTCAACTTCTTTCCGGATCATTTACTGACCGAATTGACCATCGGATTGGTATTAATGATTTTGCTAAGTGCATTGGCGACGCTATTCCCGGCAACCATGGGTCCGCCGGCCGACCCCAATACGACTCCGGAAGTTATCAAACCCGAATGGTTCTTCTATGTGTCGTTTCGTTGGTTAAAGCTATTTTCGCTCACGTTTGCGGTGCTCAGCACGGGGTTCATCGTGGCTGCCATGTTCCTCTGGCCATGGATTGATGCCGCGCTTCGCAAGATTACCGGCTGGGAAGATATCAGTGTTTACATTGGCATCATCGCCACGTTTTTGCTGGTCGGCCTGACGGTTTGGGAAGCGGCAGTCGCGCATTAAGAACGGTTACGCATTAGGAAACGGTAAAACAATAATTGGAACGATGGGGCCTCGGCTCTTCGCTAAAAGGAAACACAATGAGTTTGAAAGTGAAGCAATTCATTATTGGCGTGTTGGGCTTGCTGTTTCTGGCGTCGCTGATTTTCGTACAGTGGATGGAAGTGACTCGCAAGCGCGAGGAAGCGGGTGTCACCATGCAACACGTTTCCATTCCGGTCAGTTCCCAACAGTGTGTCAGCTGTCATCAACAATCCTCCCCAGGCATTATCGATCATTGGACCGGCAGTACACACGCGGCCAAAGGAATCGGCTGTGTTGAATGCCACAAGGCCAACCCGGGAGACGCAGACGCCTTTGACCATTATGGTTCGCTGATCGCCACCGTGGTCACGCCCAAAGATTGCGGTCAATGCCATAAAGCTGAAACAGATGAATTCATCGCCAGCCACCATGCCAAGGCGGGCAATATCCTGGCTTCACTGGACAACTTCTTGGCAGAGACCGTCGAAGGTGCTCGGCAACCCTTTAACCCACATTCGCCCACGCCTGGTCGCGACTTTGACATCGTGGACGGCATGGCCAGTGTCAACGTTGGCTGTAAGCAATGCCACGGAGCCAAGATTGCCTTGGAAGGCACGGATGGCAGCTTGATCACCGTAGACGACCTGCAACCGGATGAAAACGGAAAGCCAACCAACTTAGAAGCAGTTGCGAAGATCAAGAAGGCCGACAACGGTCGTCCCATTTTGCACACCAGCAGCTGGCCGAATACCGGTATTGGTCGAATCAACTTGGACGGTTCGTTGGGATCGTGTTCGGCATGTCATTCACGTCATGATTTTTCGCCAAGACGAGCTCGTCAGCCGGAAAACTGCGGCAAGTGCCACTTGGGCCCCGACCATCCTCAGAAGGAAATCTTCGAAGAATCCAAACACGGCGTGGCCTATCGTGACCTGAAAGAGCACATGAACTTGGACGCTCATGATTGGGTGCTGGGCCAAGACTATACGCAAGCCCCGACATGTGCCACGTGTCATATGTCTGGCCATTCTCGCAACGGTGGCAAAGTGACGCACGATCCAGGTGAACGCATTTCCTGGTCTAATCGTCCTCCCGTCAGCGTTGCCATGGACACGGACATCAACGGCAAGATCATCAAAGAAACCGACCCGGCCGCTCGCCAGAAGCTGATCCACAGTTCTTGGCAGGACAAGCGGCAAGCCATGAAGCAAGTTTGCTTACATTGCCACACAGAAAACTACGTCAACGCGTTTTACAAGCAATACGACGACTTTGTGGTCAACTACAACGAAAAGTTTGCCAAGCCGGGCCAGCAAATCATGGCCGCACTCAAGGCAAACGAAATGTTGACCAAAGTCGATTTTGATGAAGAAATTGAATGGACCTGGTTCTATCTGTGGCACCACGAAGGTCGCCGAGCTCGTCATGGAGCGTCGATGATGGCTCCCGACTACGCTCACTGGCACGGCATGTACGAAGTGGCCGAACGCTTTTACATGGAGTTGATTCCGCAAGCTCGCGAACTAGCCGAACATGCTGCCGAACATGGCAACGCCGCTGGCAATGAAGCCGTCTTGCAACTAATCGACGACATTCTCGCTCGCCCCGAGCACGAATGGTTCGAACAGCAAAAGCAGCTGATTGAAGCAGCACCCGAAAACACAACCGCCGCTTCGTCACCCAATGGCGATGCCGCTGCCAGCGGTACGGACGCTGCGTCCAGTGAAACGGAATCCGCTGCGGACGCCGCCGAATCGTCGGACAATTCGGACAATGATGCAGCGGACGCCGAGGATACTTCGTCCGCTTCCAACTGAGAAAAGATGACCGGAGCAATATCACTATGGATCGCCGCAATTTTCTAGCTGCCGGAACGGCTGGGGCCGCTGCTTCGCTTGTCGGCTGTACCAATCAAGCCATCGCGGACGACAACGGATCACCTCGTGTAGCACAAGCCAACGAGTTGCTGAATGTCGTTTGGGACAAAGCTCCCTGTCGCTACTGCGGAACCGGTTGCGGCGTGGAAGTTGCCGTGCAAGATGGAAAAGTCGTGGCGGTTCGAGGTGACGAAAAGAGCCCGGTCAATCAAGGCTTGCTGTGCGCCAAGGGCTATCATTTGCCCGCAATGCTGTACGGCAAAGATCGTTTGACACATCCGATGAAACGCAATGCCGACGGCAAGCTGGAAAAGATTTCGTGGGACGAAGCGATCGCTCTAATCGCCAAAAAATTCGGCCAGACCTTGGAAGCGAACGGCCCCGAATCGGTTGCATTCTACGGTTCGGGCCAATGGACTATTTTTGATGGCTACGCCGCACTCAAGTGGGTTAAGGCGGGCATGCGTAGCAACAATATCGACCCCAACGCTCGGTTGTGTATGGCCAGCGCAGTCATGGGCTTCGTCACGCAATTCCAAAGTGACGAACCGATGGGTTGCTACGAAGACCTGGACGTCGGCGACGACTTTATCCTTTGGGGCAACAACATGGCCGAAATGCATCCGGTCCTGTTTAGCCGCATGCTAGAGAACAAGCGCAAGAACCCTCGAGTTCGCATTATCGACATCGCCACTCGGTGGACGCAAACCAGCGACTTCGCAGACATGTTTGTCCAAATCCAACCGGGCAGCGACCTGGCATTGGCTAACGGAATTCTCCACTTGCTGGCCAAGAACGGAAAACTAAACCGATCATTCCTGGACGAAAACGTCGTCTTTCGTCGCGGCATAGAAGACTTGGACCAGATTGGATACGGCTGCTTTGACGAGCAGAAAGACAAATATGGATTCAAGGACGAGGCGAAGGAAAGCAACTTGGACGAATTCGTCCAGTTCCTGGCCGAATATACTCCCGAAAAAGTGAGCGAATTGACCGGCGTACCCGTAGCACAGATTCACAGCTTGGCCGAAATGTACGGCGATGCCAAACGAGGCACCGTCAGTATGTGGTGCATGGGTGTCAACCAACATTGCCGCGGCACTTGGATGAATAACCTAATCACCAATCTGCATTTGGTCACGGGCAAAATCAGTCGGCCCGGAAACAACCCGTTCAGCTTGACCGGTCAACCGTCTGCCTGCGGGACCGCTCGAGAAGTTGGGACGCTGTCCAATCGTTTGCCCGCCGACATGGTCGTGAATAATCCGGAACATCGACAAAAAGCAGAAGAAATCTGGGGCTCGGAACCCGGCACCATCAACCCGAAACCGGGCTACCACACCGTGGATATGTTTCGCGCCTTAACTCGAGGCGACGTCAAGGCAATGTGGATCCAAGTTACCAACCCGTGGGTCACCTTGCCGAATCTGAATCGATTCGAACGCAAACCCGGCGACGGACGTTTCATTGTCGTCAGCGACATCTATCCCACGCCAACAACCGCCGTCGCCGATCTGGTTCTGCCTTCGGCCGCTTGGATCGAACGAGAAGGTATGTTCGGAAACACAGAACGTCGCACACAGCATTGGAACCAAATGGTCCAACCTCCTGGCGAAGCCAAAGAAGACGCTTGGCAGGTCATGCAAGTTGCCAAAAAAATGGGAATGGAAAATCTCTTCCCTTGGGCCGATGACGAAAACTGGCACGAAAAGATGTTTGAAGAATACCGCCAGTTCACGCTCGGAAATGGCAAGGATCTGGCCAGCTACCAACAATTGAAAGATGCCCGAGGTCTACGTTGGCCTGTGGTGGATGGCAAAGAAACCCGCTATCGTTATGCGGCCGGCCATGATCCCTACGTCAAGAAAGACTCCGGCGTCCATTTTTACAAGGCCAAGGGCTATGGCGAAAAAGCAGCCGTGTGGTTGCGACCGTATCATCCGCCGGCCGAAGTCCCCGATCAAGAATTTCCCTTCTGGCTGACAACGGGCCGAGTCTTAGAGCATTGGCACACCGGTTCAATGACGCGGCGAGTCAAACAGCTGCATCGCGCGGTTCCTCGAGCATACGTGGAATTGAATCGAGCGGACGCTGTCGAGTTAGGTATTCAAAACGGCGCGATGGTGAAAGTGGTCAGTCGCCGAGGTGAATTGACCATGGAAGCGCGAGTGGACGGACGCGGCAAACCGCCCAAAGGCAGTTTGTTTGTTCCCTTCTTTGACGAATCACAACTCATCAATGTTCTCACGCTGGACGCGTTGGACAATATCAGCAAGGAACCCGACTTCAAAAAGTGCGCGGTGCGAATCGAACCGGTGCGAGTATGACTAAGAATTCGAAAATTGCCATTGGCTGGTTCAGTTTGATTTTGGTTGTCACAACCTCTACTGGCTGTCGAACAAAATCTCGTGAATCAGCATCCGTACCGCTGACGCCCACAGAAGATCGGTCTGAGCGTCGCGCGTTTGACGGTTCGCCTCCCGTGGTTCCACATCAGTCACTGGGAGCAAAATGCGAAGTGTGTCATACCGAAAAGGGCAGCGCCGTTCCTGGCATGGCGTTTGCGCCGGCCAATCCACACGGCAACGTTGGTTCGCTGCAGAACTGTCGACAGTGCCATCTGTTTCAACAAGCGGATGACCTGTTCGCCGAATCAGAATTTCAACCTCTACCAGTCAAAATGGAAGCCGGTAGTCGCCTCTTTCCGGGAGCACCGCCCACGATTCCTCATTCGCTTCAAATGCGAAAGAATTGCTTAGCGTGCCACGCCGGACCGACAGCTCGACCAGAAATTCGCTGTTCGCATCCGGAACGAACCAATTGTGTTCAATGTCATGTCACACAAGTTCTGACAACCGAAGCCGACTTTCACGTCTCGGCCATGTCCAAGAAACCAGACGACTCGGTTACAATCGAGCCCCATGAAACGCATTCATATCATTGGTCGCAAGAACCACGGCAAGACAACTTTGGTGGTAGAGCTGGTGTCGGCATTGGCCGCCAGCGGACTCCAGGTCGGCACCATCAAACATACGCATCATGATCACGATTTAGACGTCCCCGGAAAAGATTCTTATCGCCATCGAACCGCCGGTGCCATTGTCTCCGGTATCTGTTCACCTCAAGCCGGCGCTATCTTCTTTCAGCCGCCACCGCTTGAGGATGACGCAACCAACGATGCGAAATACGTCGTTTTCCAACCCCATTTCCAGAATTGCGATGTTGTGATTGTGGAAGGTGACACACACACGTCTGCTCCCAAGTTGGAAGTATGGCGAGCGTCCGTGGGAGGTGAACCGTACGCCACGTCAGACTGCCAAGTCCACGCAATCATTTCGGACGACTCGTCTGCACTCGGCAACATCGGTGATACGCCCGTCTGGAGTCGCAGCAATGTCGCTGACTTGCTGCAGCGACTACGGCTGTTGCTAAAGCAGTAGTTTCTGCGCCACGATACCTCCGTTTTCACTGTTTTGCAGGAATGCCCCATTTAGGGATTGCGATGGGTCACCGATTACGATTGAATGCTGTTCGCTTCGGTCATTTCTTACACTTCGAGATTTCTCGCAATGCAATTCCTTCGCACCGTCACTCTGTTGGCAATGTTGACATTCATGACCTCGTTCACATTTGCGGAAGATTCCCAGAAAAAGTATATCATCATTCACGCAGATGACGCGGGAATGTCTCATTCGGTCAATCGCGCCACAATTCAAGGGATGCAGGAAGGGATTGTTTCGTCCGCCAGCATCATGGTCCCCTGCCCTTGGTTTCCCGAATTCGCTCGGTTCGCCAAAGAACATCCCAACTTAGACTACGGTATTCATTTGACGCTGAATTCGGAATGGGAACTCTATCGCTGGGGTCCGGTAGCCGGGCGACACCAAGTTCCCAGTCTAGTGGATGAAGACGGCTTCCTATGGGACAACGTCGCTCAAGTTGCCCAGCATGCCAAAGCGGAAGACGTGGAAACGGAACTGCGAGCCCAAATTGAACGAGCCAAAGCGTTTGGAGTTCCGCTCAGCCATTTGGACACGCACATGGGATCGGCCTTCTGTCGACCTGATATTGCGAAGGTCTACATCCAGCTCGGTTTGGAATACAAACTACCCGTGCTTGTCGTTCGTCCCACAGAAACGAATCAGGTTGCCAGAATCTATCCCGAAATCGCCAAAATGTTGAAACCACTTGAAGACGCAGGATTCCCCATCTTGGACGAAGTCTATCAATTCTACGAACACGGCGATTACGAAAAACGCAAGCAACGTTACTTGGAAGCCATCACCAACGCACCGATAGGTGTCAGCGAAATCATTATCCACTGTGGTTTTGACGACCATGAACTTCGTCAGATCACCAACAGCGTCGACATCCGCGATACAGATCGAAAGGTCTTCACCGATCCGGAAGTTAGGGCAGCCATCCAACGGCTTGGCGTGCAAATCATCACCTGGAAACAATTTCAGGAAATGAATCGCTAGTTGGCCGAATCGCAATCGCGTTCAGCGTCTTGTTCTTGCCGCATCCGCTTTCCTTTTTCAATGATGGTCTCCAAACTCTCGTCATCTTCGTCTGACCGCTTCCAACCGTTTTCTTCCAAGATCATAATTGGATCAAAACGAGTCCAGGTGGGCAAGGACGATGAAAGTAACGCCATCAAGTAACCGCTGCGCAATGTCCACGCGACGTAGCCCATAGAGAGTCCAACGCCCACTTTTCCCAATTGGGCAACGACCATTTCTTCGGTATCCAAGTTTTCCATGACGTCTCGTTCAACCGCATCGTATTGCCGCCAGAGTAGATCCATCTTGGCAACAGCAACTTCCATTTCATACATATCCACCTGCTCGAATTCGCGTCCAGGCAAGCTTCGACCTCGATACTGCACTCGCACCAACTCTGCTCGGTCTGAACCAGACGAAGGTACCGAATTCCCGTCCAACTCGGCAAATCCGCTGTCAACTCGGTCCATTTCCAACGGCTGTGAAACCAAGCTTGAAGACTCGCTATCGCCCTTACCTGCCCCTTGGTGGACAACACCGGTACCTGTGTTGCCGATTGGCTTAACTGGAGTGCGAACCGTGGTGGATGTCACTTCGACTGGCGTCTCATCGTCCGTTGAATTCGTATCCGAATCTTCCGTATCACCGGACGACGAATTATTGGAATTGGAATTGGAATCGTCATTCGTATCGTCCGAACCGCCACCGTCGGTTGGGTCGGGTGGCAGCGTCACAGTGGAAACGTGGACGGTCACCGTAATCGGATTCGAAGTATTTGCGCCATCACTGGCCAGATAGCTAAACGTCACCGGTCCGGCATATCCAATTGCCGGAGTGTATCGGAACGTGCCGTCAGACTGGAAGACCAAGGAACCTACGACGGGCACGGTATGCAACTGCGCGGAAAGCGTTTGACCTTCCACATCACTATCGTTCAACAATACGCTCAGCGCCTGTACCAAGACTTGGTCACTGGTGACAAAATATTCGTCAGCCTGTCCGCTAGGTGCGTCATTCACCGCCAACACTCGCACCGTGACCACCGCCGAATCAGTGCCACCATGACCATCGCGGATGGAATAGCTAAACGAATCCAGCCCACTGAAGTCTTGATCGGGCGAATAAACAAACGTACCGTCAGCGTGAATTGTCACCGAACCATGGTTCGTGGCATAAGTTCCCACATTAACAACTTGTAGTGCATCTCCATCAATATCGGCATCCACGCCATATCCCGAATCGTCCGTAAGCAGATTTCCGGAAACGGAATTATCTTCGTTCGTCGAATATTCGTTGTCGCTGGCCACGGGAATATCATTCACCTGCGAAACGTTGATCGCCACGGTTTCTGTCACCGACATCGGGCCACCAGCACCACTATTCCCCAGATCGTCCACCGAAATCTGAATTCCTGCAGCTCCAAAGAAATTAGCATTGGGTTGGAAGACCAACCCGTCCAGCGCCAAATTGATATCGCTAACCGTTCCAGTAAACGTCATCAAGGCATCTCCAACGCCGTCACCGGAAACAAACGTCAAGCCAACTGTTTGACTCAGCGTAACGTCACCGCCAGCCACTTGAAGCGTTACTTGCACGGCACCACCATTGGCGTCGGCATCCGAAATCTGAATCGCGTTTGCGGCGCCAAGAACCAGCGGAATATCTTCGACGGTCGTCACGCCAGCCGGGATACTGGCAATAGGGCGATCATTCAGCGCATTCACATTGATTTGAAAAACGCCGCCATCCGTCGCGCCGAGTCCGTCATCCACCGTAAAACTAAACCCATCTACAGAAGTTTCGCTGCCGTCATGGGAATATGTGATTCTACCAACATCGACATCTTCTTGAGTAAAGGTGCTACCAACCACCAACGTGACGCCGTCACGTTGCAACACGCCATGCGTCGGCAAACTGTCAACTCGATATGTCAACTGGCTTGGTAAGTGATCAACGTCGGTCGTCAACAGGTGACTATTCGCAATCGTTGCCAATGATCCTTCATCCAATGTCAGTGGCGAATTCACCACCAACACCTGCTCTTCATTCACATTCGTGACGGCAATCACCAACATTTGAGTCGCCGTCGATCCGTCACTCGAAGTCGCTCGAACGGTAATATTGTGCGAAGTAGCCGTCTCGTAGTCCAATCCTCCCACCACCGTCACCACGCCCGAATTCAAGTCAATCGCAAATCGACCGCCCGCATCATCGTCCAGAGCATAGGTAACGGTATTATTCGTTGCGTCCGCGTCGGTCGCCAGGATCGATACGCCGATACTGGTACCAACCGAA
>JAWKTK010000006.1:0-365972 GCA_041399205.1 Pirellulaceae bacterium
CCGATCTGTATCAGACCTACGGCGTGCCAGCCGAACTGTTCGAATCGATCGCCGTTGATGAAGGCTTTACCTTTGATTGGGATGGCTACAACGCGGCCACCGAAGAACATCGCTTGGCCACCGGAAGCGTCGTACACCCCGTCATGGGCAGCGCCGGTCCGATCGATTCCATCAAGAAGACTGTCAAGGAAACCGAATTCGTTGGTTACGACGCAGATGCCTGCCCAGCCGAAATCAAAGGCATTGTTGCCGGCGATCAACTGCACGAAAGCCTGACGGCCCAAGACGCGGCAGACGGCGTTGTGGTTGTGCTGGACAAAACACCCTTCTACGGAGAGTCTGGCGGGCAGGTGGGTGACACCGGAACACTTGTCGGACCGCAAGGGAAATTGGAAGTCCTGGACACACAGAAAGATGGCGACGTCGTTTTGCACCAATGTAAACTGACAGAGGGAACGATTACCGTCGGTGATCAAGTCACTGCGCAAGTCGATCCGAATCGACGGCAGGCCATTCGACGAGCGCATTCGGCGACACACATTTTGCATTACGCATTGCAAAAGAATCTCGGCAAACACGCTCAACAGCAGGGTTCGAAAGTAGACAGCGACTGGCTGCGGTTTGACTTTACCAATATGGCTCCTGTTTCGCCCGAGCAAATTGATCAGATTGAACAAGACGTGCGAAGTCAGGTCGCGACACAATCGGCCATCAAGTGGGAAACCGTTCCGTTAGCGGTCGCTCGAGAAGCTGGCGCGATGATGTTGTTTGGCGAAAAGTACCCTGATCCTGTTCGCATGGTTTCCATGGGAGACTTCAGTCGCGAATTGTGCGGTGGCACCCACTTGACCAATACGGCACAAGTAGAAGCCTTTGAAGTCATTAGTGAAGAATCCGTGTCGTCGGGCGTCCGACGTTTGGTGGCGCTGACGGGAGAACGAGCTGCGGAACATCAACAACGAGTTGACCAGACGATTTTGGAAGCAGCCAAGCTGCTCAGCTGTAATGCGAACGCGGTGCCAGTTCAGGCTCGTTTGTTGATGGAACGAGTTCGAGACTTGAAGAAGCAGGTCAGCGGTGCCGGAAAGGGGCCGTCGACGGGTTCGGAAAAGGCGAACGAAGCGGCAGTAATTCTCGACAGTGAGACCAAGCAGATTCTGCGCGAAACAGCTCGACTGCTCAATGTCAGCCCCTTTGATGTGCCCCACCGAATTACTTCGTTACAAACTGAAGCGGCCGAATTGGCCAATCAAGCCGCCAAGCTAGCGGAAAACGACGGCACCACCGCAGACGAATTGATCCATGCTGCCTCGGACGTTAACGGCGTTAAAGTGATCTGCCATCATTTACCCGTGGGCAACCCAAATCTCATGCGACAGTTGATTGATCAAGTGCGGAAGACAGTTTCGCCCAGCGCCGTATTCTTGGGCGCCGCGGCGGGTGACGACAAGGTACTGTTGGTCGCCGGCGTCAGTCGTGACTTGGTAGACAAAGGTGTGAGCGCCGGAAATTGGGTGAAACAGATTGCTCCCATTGTCGGCGGTGGTGGCGGTGGACGGCCCGATATGGCTCAGGCTGGAGGCAAAGCCCCGGCGAAACTGGCCGAAGCCATTGAAAAAGCCCAGGAATGGATTGCCGAGCAAATTGGCTAAGCGTGATGTTGGAGGTATTTCCCCAACAAGCTGCTTCAAGCTCAGATACCGGTACGAACAACCGGAATGTTGATTCGTCTGCTGAGAATACTGCTGTTGACTACCACTGATCGATTGCGGCCTCGCCGCTTGGCGTGAATCATGGCTTGGTCGGCGCGATAGATTAAGTCTCGCGGACTAATGTCGTCGGCCGTTCGTTCCGCTAGTCCCATCGACGCGGTGACTCGGATCGGTGCGTCTTGCCAATCAAACGTTTGATTGGCAATCTTGTTTCTAGCGTGTTCCGCAATGGCCCATGCTTGCGCCATGCTTGTATGGTTCAAGTAGACGCAGAATTCTTCTCCACCATAACGACCAACCAATTCCGTATCTGTGAAGGACGAACGAATAATATCCGCCACACCACCCAGCACAATATCACCGGCAATATGTCCATAGGTATCATTGACGAATTTAAATCGATCAACGTCAATCATCACGCACGTGGCAGGTACTGTCGGTTCTTGAGTCCAAATGGTGTCCAAGGATTCAAAAAAGGTTCTTCGATTGAGCGTTTCCGTCAGCGAATCAAAACTGACCAAGTAGCGTAGCCGAGCTTCCATTTCCAGGACGCGCATGCCAGCCGTCATGCGTGCTAACAATTCGTCCGGAGCAAATGGCTTCTTGATAAAATCATCCGCTCCGGCTTGTAGACATTGTGTGACTTGGCACGTCGGCGACGCCGTAATCACCATTGTGTAAACGTAACGCGGCAAATCCAGATCGCGTAACTGTCGGCACACCTGAGCCCCGTTCATGCCGGGCATGTTGAAGTCAGTCAACAAAAAGTGAAACCGCTGCTGCCCAAGTAATTCTATAGCCGCTTCACCCGATTCCGCGGTCACGACGTCATATCCACTGTTCGTCAGAATCTTGGAAAGAAACTGAAGAATGGATGGATCATCATCAACTACTAGTACATTGCGGAAGGCGCTAGACATCGTTTTTCACACAAGGGCACATTGGAACGACACGCTAAAGTCTAGCTCTACCACCGCCCCCAATTCGGCCAATCTAGGAAAAACAAGGTTCGGAATGTACGCATTGCCATTCTCCGACAAGCGGATAGGTTCGTCAAACCGGCACCATCGCCTGGAATATCCTACACTTGACGATGTAGTCTTGCACGTAATTCTGGAACCACCACCGAGGAACCGAAGTTATGACCTCTGCCAGCCCGATCTTTTCTACTCTATCGGACGATCCCGACTACGGCGAACTTGTCATCTTGTACGTCGACGAGATGCCTCGTCGAATTTCCGCCATTCAACAAGCCTTAGAATCCGGTGATTTAGACGGGCTGATTCGCCAAGTTCACCAAATGAAAGGTGCGGCTGGCAGCTATGGATTTCCGGAATTGTCCGAATCGGCAGCAAGCACCGAAACCCAATTAAAAAACGCCCCGGATGAAACATCGATTCTCCAGAGCGTGAATGAATTGATTGGCGTATGCAATCGCCTCAAGGCACGAGAACTGTCGTAACACCTGCATACGCGGCAAATTCGACAAAGACGCCGGTTATGACGCAGACTTCAACGCAGCCAAGGCCGCATCGTAGTCCGGTTCGTCTGCAACTTCCTTGACCTGTTGGGCGTAGACAACTTGACCGGCCGAATCCAGTACGAAGACACCTCGAGCTAAGATCTTGAGTTCTTCGATCAGCATCCCCCAGTTCGTACCAAATTCACGATCCTGATAATCGCTAACGGTTTTCAGGTTGGTGATGTTTTCTGCGCCGCAAAATCGATTTTGCGCAAACGGCAAGTCCAAGCTGATGGTGACTGCGTTGATTTTATCACCAAAGGATGCCAATTGATCGTTGAATAGCTTGGTCTGCTTTTGGCAAACGCCAGTATCCAAAGAAGGCACCACACTAATAATGGTGGGTTTTCCTTTTAGATCACTCAGCGAAAGGGTCTGCAGACCGCCATCGGCAAAGAAATGCGCCGTGAAATTCGGAGCCGCTTGTCCCGTTTGCACCGGTTCTCCGGCCAGTGTTAGCGGCGTTCCTTTGAAGGTGACAGCACCAGATCTAGACATTTGAAACCCTTTCTCATCCAAGCGAACGTGAATATTCGAATAATCGTTAGAACAACGAATGCCGAGTATCTAAGCCCGCTGGAGATGAAACAAGGGGGCGTAACTCTTCGGTTACCGCCAGATCACTTCCAAGTGGTTTTCAATTTCGTCAATGCCATCGACACTGCGCAAGACTTCCGTTGCCATTTGCTTTTGAAAATAAGTTCCAACTTCACCCCGCAAGACCACTCGTCCATCACGGGCCTCACAGTTGACTCGCTTCCGTACTAGATAAGGACTCTTTGATAACGCATCATGCACTTCCGTTTCCAGGCAACGAGTTTTTCCGGAATTCATTGATTACCGCCGTTTTTGTGACACAAAGTAGCAATTGGTTTAATTAACACAGGAAAGTATCGACTACGGAAACCTTTTGGATGATCAATTCGACTGTAATTTTATTTAAGTATGTCACGGTAAAGTCCGGAGGAATCGGTTATTCAATTCTGCTAGCATCCGGCCACCGCTTTGCCTCTGACTGCCATTTTCATTCGAACCAATGCGACGCGCTGACCAACCGGTTACCAACAAAACGTTGAGCCTATTTCGAATCCAATGCCTTCCGAATCGCACGGACTTGTTGCGCATCCTGATCCGCTAACCCAGCCACTAAACGATCCAACGCTTGTAGCGTTGCCGGACGTGGTCGCGACTCCAAGATAGTTCGGCCCATCTGATTCACTGGCCGAGCGTCGCCTTTGGTGACAAATCGCATCAAATCCAAGCCGCAATCAAGCACACCATTTCGTCTTCGGTGGAATCGACCAGAACCGCCTTCGCAGATGCAATGGCAGACGCTTCTGAATCATTCTGGATGCCTCCAGTAAGTCGCCACAGTGACCGTTCTGATTGCAGCAACGGCTCTTCAAACGGTTGGCCTTGGAGCATTCGATAGGTGGTCAACAGTTGTTTTCGAACGCGAACCGAGTTCTTGCCTTGCAAACGTTTGGCGAAATCGACCGCGACATCATGCCATTGAAATTCTTCGCAAGCATCGCACGCCGACTGAATGCGATCAACTCGATCTGAATTCCGAATCATATCCACATAGGCCGATTTCGCTGCAGCTCGATACGGCTTATGAACCAACGCGTATTCGGCTGCATCTTTTTGATCTTGATTGTTCGTTCGATACAACTCCAACAGCAAGTCGGTCGCACGATCGGTGCGAATATGCGCCAAGCTGCCGATGATGTGCCAAAGTCGTGGATCGTTGGCGTTTTGCCTTATAGCTTCTTGAATGTATGGCAGGGCTTGGTCACCGAACGAACCCAACAATGCCTGACAGGAATTGGACGTCCCGGAACCTGCGTCGTCCAACTGCAGTCCGTCTACTAGCAAGGCAATTCGATCATCTCCGCCTTCCATTTTCAGCTTTGCCCGAAGCATTTCTTGATCGTGAATCGCAGCCAGCGAAAACCAAGCGTAGCCGCTCAGTTCTCCCAAAAACACAGGCCGAACATGAACGTTGGAATCGCCGATATCTTCGAGCCACGGCAATTTATCCCTCCAAGCGGGATCGATTTGTTTGTTTCGAGCGAACAAGATGAACTGCCAATCGCGGTGTCGCCAACGAAAAGGGCCTCGATTCTCATTGGGTGTGACTTCGGCCTGCTGAGGCGTTTCTTCGAACTCTTTCCACGTATGTCGTAGAACGATTCGGTAACCTTCCAGCCCTTCGAATAGAACACTTGCTTGCGAATCACAGGCGTGAAGCGTCCATTGGCTCTCCGGCACGGCCGCCAGCACTTCTTCAGCCAACTCGGGAATGCTGGCTCGAGTCTCAGTGATGACACAACTAAAACTAACCGACAAAACTGCCACCAACTGCCATACTGCCAAACGTCGACTTCGGACCATTTGAGACTCCTTCAGAAAAACGACCAAGGGCTCGATTATCAATCCATTGCAACGCCAATCGTCCCCAAACACAAGTGGAACGTTCATTCGCACGAACGATAAGTCCTCATGGTACGAAATACTCGCATGTCATCGTTCGCAAAAAAATGCAGGAATTTCACACAGCCTGTAACCGAACGTCGACGTCAGCACACTAAACACGCAGTTAACAGCGAAAAAGGAGTCGACTTCCTCATTGGACAGCACCAAGATTGGCTGGTAGTCCTGCCTGTAGGCGGAATTGGTCTTACGGGAGAGTTCCGCCTATAGGCGGGACTACCAACGACTTACGCTGGCAGAAAGCGTCGAGCTGTCCATCTACTGCTCGCTGTATTTTGTTCAAAAGTCACGTAAGAACCTTCCCGTGAAACAAGGAGAAACACATGAATCTGAAGCAAATCATTCTGGCAATTGGCTTGGTCACAGCAATGTCGGGCTCAGCTGCCTGGGCGCAGGCCCCGGCAAATAAACCAGACGGGATCATTCGACCGTTTGGTCCACCCGATTTTGTCATCCAAGCCTGGGAAACGGGTGAATTGCCCCAAGCTTCTCAGGCAGGACCACCAGCTTGGGTCATTGAATCGTGGGCCAGTGGTCAACGACCGACTGCGGTCGCTCGCAAGGCACCGGAGCAAATCCAGCAACGTCACGCCAAGGCCGCGGAAGCAGGTCTGCCGGGTCCGCCCGCCGAAGTCATCGAAGCCTGGAAAAATGGTAATGGATGGGATCTGCCGGGTCCGCCTGCTTTCATCTTGGAATGGCTTGGCTGGTAGAATTCGGACACTTCGACTGATTCAGTTGTCGAACGAACGCTAGGCAGACGCTTTGGTCATTCGAGCCAAGCGTCTGCCTTCGTTGCGAATCGGTACTGTGAATACAAATGTGCATTGGTCTTAGGAACGAATTAAACACATTCCCGACATCATGAATCTGGCCGACTCGCAACACAACGACGATGACGATGCGTCAGAACGGCGAATCATCCAGGCTGTCTTGGCGGGAGATCAAAACCAGTACCGTGTGATTGTGCAGCGCCACCAACAAGCGATTGCCACGCAGATGCGGCGGTTTTCGCGAGACCCGTTGTTGATTGAAGAGTTGGTACAAGAGGTTTTCGTAGAAGCGTTCCTGAGCCTGCACACGTTTCGTCAACGTTCGCCTCTGCTGCATTGGCTACGACGAATTGCCGTCCGCATTGGCTATCGTTTTTGGACCAAGCAGTCACGCCAAAAAAATGATAACGTGGATCTATCGAGCGTCGAAGAATACCTGGCAACTAACGAACCGTCAGCCGACTGGGCCGAAGAAAAACTAGGCAACGTATTAGCCCATTTGAAACCTCGAGACCGTTTGGTGCTAACATTACTCTATTGGGACGAATGCAGCATTGCCGAAGCCGCCGACCTGACCGGTTGGAGCCAAACGCTGGTAAAGGTGCAGGCACATCGAGCGCGTCAGCGTTTGAAAAAAATGTTGGAAAGCAAAGAACATGGATCGCACAGAAAAAATACTAACTGAACTTGGACAACACGCTCGGACCGCACCGCCATCGTCGATCGACGTCACGCCGTCGGTCATGCGTCGACTGCCCGATGTTAGCGTGTCGCCAACTTGGGAAAAAGCGCCGTTGGTGATTGCCATGATTAGCGTGGCAATTGCCGCCAGCGTGACGTTGATGTTTCTTCCGTCGTGGCAAATCATGAATGAACCATGGATCTGTTATTTCTAACGGGAACAATAGCATGAACCTCGCTCCAGACTCAGAGTTACCAACCAGCTCTAGCGATGTCGTTCACCGTTGGCGTCGAGCGTTTCCAATTTGGCTGCACTTTGCGTTGATGCTTGTCGTGTTTGTGGCCGGAGCGGTTTCTGGTGCGATGTTTGCCACCAATCAGATGCGGCTACGGATGGAGCGATTTCGGCACGAACCGACGGAATTGGTGCAACACATTCTGCCTCGGCTGCAAAACAATCTGGATTTGACCGCTTCTCAATCAGCCGCCATATCGGCCGTGATTCAGGAATATCATCCTCGCATTGTAAAGTGCCGACAGCAAAGCATTGTCGACATGCACCACCAATTCGATGAAATGGAATCGCAGGTCGCTGCGCTGTTGAACGCCGATCAACGTCCACGCTGGGAACGCACCGCCAACAACGTACGCAGTCGCTTCTTGCCTCGCTAGGCAGCGTTCGGACCATGCCCATCAACGGCAATTCTTGCATTACACTACCCTGCCAGTCGAACGAACGCGACAAACTTTTCCTCGAGTGTAACCACCAGCAAACCAGTCACCACTAATCGAATGGAATTCGGCCGAACGTTCGGTCGAACCAGTCTTTCTTTTCGAATTAGTAGGAGAATTGGAATGAGCAAACGCCTTTCCATCACGGCTCGACGCCATTCGCACTTGGGGTTCGAACAGTGCGAAAACCGACGTTTACTAGCCGGCGACACTGTCGTCGGTGATTGCGACGGCGACGGAGTCTTCGATTCAGCCGACTTGGTGCACGTCATGCAAGTAGGCAAGTTTGAATCAGGACGTTTGGCCACGGCCGCCGATGGCGATTGGAATGAAGACGGTGTCTTCAACGCTGCCGATTTGGTCCACGTTTTTCAGCAAGGACACTACGGCCGCCGCCCAGCGGAGATGACCGACGCCATCTTCGCAGCTCAGGGCCGTCCAGACGGTGTTGGGCAACGTCCGGATGGTGTTCGTCCAGATGGTGTTGGGCAACGTCCGGATGGTGTTGACAGCGTCCAGATGGTGTTGACGTCCAGATGGTGTTGGATTTGGACGACCCGCGGATGTGGCTGGTGGCGGCGCGGCGGATCGAACGCCTTGGGTACAAGCTGCAAATAGACCGGCTGCAATCGGCGCTCGATAGCGGCGAACTGCCCGAAGGTATTTCGGCCGAACAAGTCCAAGAACGCCTAACCATGCTGGAAACAGCGCTGGAAACAGGCGAACGACCGGAAGGACAACGTCCGGATGGTGTCGCCGGCGGCGGAAACTTCGGCGGTCGCCCCTTTGGACGTCGCCCGTTCTAAGCTTTGCTACAACGTCGTTGCATTCCTACACCCAAAGCGACGACCGATGGAAACGCGAACGTTCATGTTCGCGTTTCCATTTGACGGCTTGCATCATCGGCTATATTCGTAGCCCAGTAGTGCATTAAATCCTGCTCCATCTACGCCGGACCCGAGCACTCGGTAGTATTTATCTGTGATGTTTTCCAAACTGATGCGAACCAAATGTCGATGATCGTCATCCAGGCGGCACCCATCCGCAAATTCAACGTGCCGTAGCCCGGAGTGCCACCCGGAATGAAGCGAACGTCACCCAAGTTAGCCGAAGCGTAACGATCTTGGCGACGTACTAGCCATGTGTAGATGTCAAAGTAGCGAGCAGTCTGCGGATTCGCCCAGCGAAGTCCCACAATCCCTTGCGTTGGCGGAATCCTGGAAAACGGTTCGCCTACCGTATCGTTGCGGCCATAGACGTACGAAAAGTTGCCGTACAACGACCACGCATCGGTCAGCAGAATGTCGCCAGCCAGTTCGGTACCGTTGAGTGTTGCTTGTTGATTCGCTAAGAACTGTTCCGTTCCCACGAATTCGCGACCAATCACACTTTCAAAATCGGTCCACCATTGAATGGCTTGCAAGCGAACAAAGTCACCATTCGTTTTGAGACCCACTTCGTAAGTCCGAGTATGTTCGGGCTGAATGTCCAGATCACCCAGCCGAGGAACCGTTTGCACGTTTTGAATGGCAGTTTTGTTGGCCGTTAAATCGTCCAACGTCGGAGCTCGAAAGCCTTCGTAAATCCCACCTACCGCTCGTACTTTTTCCGTCAGCTTGTAGTTCAAACCAACGCTGGCAATCCAATCTTGATACGTGCGTTGAAAGTGAATATCACCCAAACCATCAAAATTGGGAGTGGCAGACATATTCAAGTTTTCGTAGCGAACGCCCGTGTTCAGCCCCAGTCGGTCGGTGAGCATCACGTCCCAATTCAAGAACAAGCCAAAGCGATCGGCAATCGAATCATCGGGATACTGCGGGTCGGTGGCAATCGGAACGGAATTCGGGTCAGCCGGATTGTTGGTGCGAACGCGCGAAGCATTGATGTCTTCGTAGTAGTAATCGAATCCGTAAGTCACTTGCCCGAATTCGCACAAATCCTTGGTCGCGGCGGCGTTCACGCCCAGCATGTCGTCGGTGAATTCGCCTTCTTCCAAGCGAGTCGGCACGGCGTTGGCAGCGTTGCTGTTGAAGCGAGTTTGCGACGAACCTTCTTTGATTCGCGTGTACGAAATCGTCGTGCTATAGCTGTCCATCAACGCGGTGTCAGCTGAAGCCGTTCAATCGCAAGTACACGAGATCTCGTTGCTGAGGATCAAAAAACGTGGGACGCTGCGTGGCCGAATTTCCGTTGGGTGCGGGCCCCAAGACAAACGGCAAAAATCGATCGCTTCTGGCCAAATCGTTTTGTTCAAAATGTTGCAGGGCAAATGTCAGCAACGTGGAATCATCTAACAGACGGTTGAACTTGACATCGCCCGCGTATTGGCTGTAGCCGGTGCCGGGCTGTTCGCCCAAACCGCCACCAATATCCAAGTCGTTGGTATTCAGATACGAACCGCCGGCAAACACGCCCGACTGTCCGACCCAACCCTCGACGTTCGCTCGCGAATAACTCGATTCGTCTGCCGAACCCAACACCTGATTGAACGAAAACCGCGAATAGTCGGCCGACAGCGGGTTCGCGCCACGAGTGACAATATTAATGGCACCGCCCAAAGCATCACTGCCCCACAGGACCGACTGCGCACCTCGCACCACTTCAATACGGTCAATCATGCCCGGATCTATGGTAGCTGCGTACTGATTCGGACCCGCTCGTAAAATGCTGTTGTTCACTCGGATCCCGTCCACCATCACCAGAATCTGTTGGCCCGTGAGTCCTCGGATGAATGGCGATAGCTGCCCGTTACCGGTTTGCTGCAATGTGACACCCACTTCGTTTTGCAGCGCGCGGAACATGTTGTTGGACATCCGCTGTTGAATGGTCTGCTGATCGACGATGGTTGCCAGTTGAGCCGCATCGATGATGCTGGCGTCAGTTCGAAACAGACTACTCAAGCCAGACAGATCCGACGGGCTGGTGGCGAATGTCTGTTCCAGCGACGATGGCCAAACAATCGACGATGCGTCAAAGCTGCTGGCGACGCTTTGCGGTGGATTGGAAACTGGCGGCGAATTTTCGAGCGGTTGTTCGAAACGGTTCGACATGGGAGTGGGTTGCATCGAACCGGTCGATTCCGGCGCCGCCGGTGTGGAAACTTCCGGCGGTGTGACCACCACGGGTGGAAGCGTGGCGTCGGTTTGTGCCAACAGGTGTCCGCCGGTCCCAGCCAGGAACAAGACGGAATAAAGAACGTTTCGCAACATGGTAGAAGCGCTTTCTGATATTCGTTCCGAACGTGCGGAAGTTTGCTACTGTGCTAGATCCGCCAATTCGTCCGTTTCCAGTTCCATCGTTCCTAGCGGTCGCACCAATCGATTCGAATTCCCATCGGTGGAACATCGATTACATTCGGCACACTTTTACGTTCCGCCCGCCCCAAAGCGGCGGCGCAGCCAACACCGTTGCCGCTTGGTTCGCCACCCAAAACCTCGAAACACCACTCTTTCGAGGAAACAAACTCGCATCCGTCCGTAAAATCCGGTCAATCCTTCTTGACCACCCAGCCGTTACAAGCTGGGAATCCCTTGTGACCGGAACACTTCGGTGGTATGGTCGATGATATGTAAGAGGCTCGATTTAGTGTTTTTCCAAAGGATTTCCACCGTGAAGAAGATGTTCAAAATTGGTTCTTTCTTTTGCGTGGCGATGTTTAGCGGCTAGTGCTGTGGCGCAAGATTCGCCGTATGCTCAGACCGTCAAAAGCGTTGGGCGCAACGTATTACTATCAGTTGAATGAAACGGACACGTCCAACGGTGTCGTTGATTCCATGGGCAACGGCCCAACAGGAACCTACAACGGCGACTACGATGGCGGTGCTCCGGAAGTGGGTGCCCCTGGTCCCGACTTCTTGTTCGAAGGCGGTGCCTGGACTGTCAGTGCCGAATGGGATGATTTCGGTGACGAACTAGACATCGTCGGGCTTGGTCCAGACAACGTGGCTCATGCCAGCAACAATGAAGGACACATTACTCTGGGCGACGGCAACTTGTTTGCGGCCAACGCCATGACCGTCTCCATGTTTGCTTTGGGTGGTCCCGCGCAGGGCGGTGACCGATTGTTTACCAACAACGTCGCCGATGCCACCACCAGTTTCCAAATTGTGGTAGGTAACGACGGCATTGTGGTTTCCACCAATCCCACAGTTGAATGTGATTTCGGCCGCTTGCGGCCACAAATCTCTGTTTTTGCCGGGCGAAGGCGTAGAATTCACGAATCAAGGTGCGGACCGCGGCCTGAACGATACCAACAACGGTTGGTGGCACATCGTGGCGTCGACCTTTGGCGAAACAGCCGAAGAACGATCGGAAAACATCCAGCTGTGGCTGAACGGTGTCGATCGAACCGCCGACATGTTGCCCGGTACCACCGGTTGGGGAACGGATACGGGTTAGCCAAGATTGGTGGACGTCGAGCTGATCCGTTTGATTCGACCACACACTCCGGAGCTCAGGACGAAGTTGCTGTCTGGTTGGATCGCGTGCTCACGAACGACGAAGCGGTACTGTTGTTTGACGTTGCTGTCGGGCGAGCTGACCCGCCGGAACCTTCGAATCCTGGCGACTATAACAATGACGGAGCGATCAACGCTGCGGACATCGACCTTTTGACAGTGCAGATGAATGCAGCTTCTCCCGACTTGAACTTCGACGAAAACAATGACGGTTCCGTCGATCTAGCTGACCGCACCATCTGGGTCGAAAACCTGCGAAACACCTATTTCGGCGATTCGAATCTGGACGGCGAATTCAACAGTTCTGACTTTGTGGCCGTCTTTACCGCCGGTGAATACGAAGACACCGCCGTTGGCAATTCTACTTGGGCCGAAGGCGACTGGAACGGCGATGGCGACTTCAACAGTAGCGACTTTGTCACGGCGTTCAGTGCCGGTGGTTACGAAATCGGGCCTCGTGCCGCGGTAGCCGCAGTCCCCGAACCTGCCAGCAACGTTATGGTCCTGCTGGGACTTCTGGGACTTTCGTTGGTTCGCCGACGCAAGTAAGCGTATGACCGCTGAATTGCTCTGAATGAAAAGCCCGGTAGCTCGATCCGCTGCCGGGCTTTTTCGTTTGTTGGTCAGAGTTTTGCGCCTTCGTACGGTTCCGGGACACACTTCCCGACCGCGCCTTTCTTCGCGCGTCTGAGCAAAACCCATGCTGTCATGCTATCACGCTGTCCGGCGATCCGTCTTGTGGCTGGTATCGATTCCGAGTACCGTTCGGCGTCTTATTTCCGAAACGGTTCCGTCTATTCGCTTGTGGTCGCACGATGTCGTATTTCCCGCCTTTTAGATTTGGTTCGAACCGAAAGGTGAGCCGAATGGTGATTAGCCAGCAGACCGTTATCGGTTGGCTTGTTGTGTTGTTGGTTTCTGGATTGAGCGGTTGCCATTCGTCGGGGACCATTCAAAACGTCGACGGTGTCCGCCAGTTTCAACAGGGGCAACCTCAAGCGGCGTTGCAAAGTTTCCAGCAGGCTCTGGCGGCCAATCCCCAGAACGCAGACGCCTACTACAACATGGCGTCGACGTACCATTACTTGGGCCGACAGAATTCAAACGATAAGATGCTGCAACAAGCGGAAAACTTGTATCATCAGTGTTTGGACATGGCACCGAATCATGTGCCTTGCTACCGAGCACTCGCGGTGTTGCTGGTTGATACCGACCGTCCTAAGAGTGCCTTCACATTGCTGGAGCGCTGGGCCGAACGGACTCCACAACTAGCGGATCCCAAGGTCGAGATTGCTCGGTTACACGACGAATTTGGCGAAACCGATTTGGCAAGTCGTCGCCTGGCGGAAGCCATCGATATCGAACCAGGGAATGCTCGCGCGTGGACGGCGATGGCTCGACTGCGCGAACAAGACGGCCACTACGCGCAGGCCTTGAACGACTACCAACACGCATTACGGCTCAATAATGCACAACCTGGTGTGGCACAACGCGTTGCGTCACTACAGCAACGCCTGGCCAGTGATCCGAACTTGCTGCGGTCGGGAACACGCACGGCCAGTCAAGATTCGCAGTGGCGACAACGCTAAGTTGAATCGGCCTGAACCTGGTAGTTGGTTCGCACCTCCCAGACTTGCAGCAGGTAATCTGCCAACAATCTTCGCTGGGCGACCTTCTAAACAAACGGAACTCAGCTTAAAATCTCGATTTTTACCCGTTCGGCAAATCGAACCTAGGTAGTTTCTGACCGTCGTTCTTCGGCTATTTGCGGCCAATTTTGGGGTCTAACATGTCCGGAACCGTGAACTTACAGTCTCGAGTCTACAACTTTTCAGCAGGTCCCGCCGTCCTGCCCGTTTCCGTCTTGGAAAAAATTCAGCAAGATTTGCTTTGTTTACCAGGTGCCGGAGCGTCCATTCTGGAAATCAGTCACCGCAGCGCGGATTTCATTGCCATCATGGAATCAGCCAAAAGCGGGATTCGGCAACTACTAGCCATTCCGGAAGACTACAAAATTTTGTTCCTGCAGGGTGGTTCTAGGCTGCAGTTTTCCATGATCCCCATGAACCTTTTGCGGAATTCCGGCAAGACGGCAGACTACATCTTGACCGGTTCGTGGGGCAAGAAAGCGTGTGCCGAAGCCAAAAAAGAAGGCAACGTCAACGTCGTATGGGACGGCAAAGAAGGTGGTTATTCGAACCTGCCAACGCAAAATGAACTACGCCTCACTCCGGACGCGGCCTATTGCTACATCACTTCCAACGAAACCATTGAAGGCGTCCAATTCCACGCGGAACCCGACACCGGCAACGTTCCGCTGATCAGTGATGCCTCATCCGACTTCATGCATCGTCCGCTGCCGATCGAAAAATACGGCATGGTCTACGCGTGTGCTCAAAAGAACGCGGGCCCAGCCGGTGTTACCGTAGTCATTGCCAAAGAGGAACTGCTGACGCAAGGCGCGGACGACTTGCCCGGGTATTTGAATTACAAGCAGCACCTGGACAATGATTCCATGTACAACACGCCACCCACGTTTGCCATTTATGTGTTGGACTTGGTGGCCAAGTGGTTGCTGAATGACATCGGTGGCTTGGACAAAATGCACCAGTTAAATCAAGACAAAGCAGCATTGCTGTACGACGTTGTCGATAGCAGCAATGGGTTCTACGCCGGTCATGCCGCCAAGAACTGCCGCAGTTTGATGAACGTGACTTTTCGCTTGCCCAATGACGAACTGCAAAGCAAATTCGTCAAACAGGCGGCAGAACGTCAATTGACAAACCTGAAGGGCCATCGCAGTGTGGGTGGAATTCGAGTTTCCATTTACAACGCCATGCCGCTGGACGGCGTGGTCGCCATGCGAGACTTCATGCGGGAATTTGCACAACAAAACGCCTAGTCTTGGACGCTTCGCCGTTTGACCTTTCTCAACCGTTTGCCGAAAAAGTGATCGCCATGTACAAAGTCATCGTCCTAGACAATATTGCTCAAGAAGGATTGGATCTGTTAGACGCCGCTGAAGGGATCGAATATGAAGTTCGAACCAAATTGGCCGGTGAAGAACTACGATCCGCATTGGCAGAATTCGACGGAGCGATTTGTCGAAGCGGGGTGAAAATAACCGCCGAATCACTGAAAGACAACAAACGCTTGAAGGCCATCGTTCGCGCCGGAGTCGGTACGGACAACATTGACAAAACCGCGTCAACTCGGCGAGGCATCATTGTGATGAACACGCCCGCCGGCAATACGCTCAGCACCGCGGAACACACTTTTGCTCTGATGCTGGGTCTGTCTCGCAATGTCGCTCCGGCACACCAAAGCTTGAAAGAACATCGATGGGACCGCAAAGCATACATGGGAACGCAGCTGGCCGACAAAACGTTGGGAGTTGTGGGGCTGGGACGAATTGGCCAGGAAGTTGCCAAACGAGCTCGCGCGTTTGAAATGAAGGTAGTGGGTTTTGACCCGTTTATTTCCGCAGAACGAGCTGCCGAATTGGGAATCGAATTGGTCAGCCAAGTAACAGACATGTTGCCGCTGATTGATTACATGACCGTGCACACTCCGCTGACTCCCGAAACCAAAGGCCTGATCAATACGACCAATTTGGACAAGCTGAAAAACGGCGTTCGTTTGGTGAATTGTGCTCGCGGCGGCATCTACGAAGAAGCAGCGCTGATCGAAGGACTCAAGAGCGGCAAGATTGCCGGAGTTGCGTTGGACGTCTTTGACGACGAACCGTGCACCGAAAGCCCCTTGTTCGAAATGGACGGCGTATTGTGTACGCCTCACCTAGGTGCCAGTACCGAAGAAGCTCAAACGCAAGTGGCCGTTGAAGCGGTCCAGTTGCTGACCAACTTCTTGCAAACGGGCGAGATTCGTCATGCGGTCAATATGGCAGCGTTGGATCCCAAGACACTGGAATCGCTCAAGGGATACCTGGACATCTCCTATCGTCTGGGACGCCTCTTGGCGCAGTTGAATCCGGAAAAGGCGGTCAGTTGCAAGTTGATTTACCGAGGCGAAGTGGCGGATCAAAACACCAAGCTGTTGACTTCGTCCTTCTGTGCTGGCTTGATCGAAGACGCCATGCAAGAAGAGGCGAATATTGTTAACGCACAAATGATTCTTCAAGATCGAGGCATCCAGGTTTCGTCTGAATCGAGTTCAGATCGAGGTGCCTTCAACGCGTCGGTGACAGCCGAAGTGATGACAGATGGCGGACGAACCTTAACGGCATCCGGAACGCTGTTCGGCAACAACATGCCGCGTTTGATTCGTTTGGAAGATTACCGTCTGGAAGCCTACTTAGACGGCGTCCTGTTTGTCTTTCGCCACAACGACGTCCCCGGCATCATCGGTAACGTGGGCAGTATCTTTGGCAAACACAACATCAATATTGCTCAGATGGCCGTGGGCCGATCCGCGCCGGGCGGCGATGCCGTGGGCGTAATGAATCTAGATAGTCCGCCGTCGCAAGCCACCATTGACGAAATCTTGTCACATCCTCATATCACCGAAATTCGACTGGTGCAGTTGCCCGTAGCAGGCCAATTGCCGCCATGGATGTAGACGAACCGTTCGCAACGAATCTGCGGAAAATGCGGTTTCGCATTCGGGTGATTGCGAATGAATCGTACGCTGCCGTCGAATTGAATTGTGGCGATTCGGCGACGTGATTAGCGTACAGGTTAGTGTTTTTGCCTGATTGGCGACGTCTAGTACATTGCCACGTTCACTCGCTTTAACCTCAAAGTTCACTCCATGTTGGCCAGTAGCCTAACGCAATTATCGAGCGTCTTGTCTGCGCTTCCGCGAAATTTGCTTTGGCTGGCAGACCATTCAGAAAGTTCCTATTTCCGGCTGGTATGTATTGCTGGAACCATTGTGGCAACGCTGCTGCCCAACGCTTTTGCCGCAGCTTGGTTGGTCTATCTAGCGAGACAAGTTCGCCACGGCCACCACATAGATCTGGCCATTCGATATCGCTTTGTTCGACGAGTCCACACGGTTCTATGGTGGCTAGGCAGTTTGATACCGTTCGTCTTGTTCGACTGGCCGAACTGGCGTTTCGAACGAACCGTCGACGCGGATCACCAGTTCAACCTGCTGGTGGCGTTCAGCCCCATGGCACTGTCGTGGCTCATCTCGCGAATGGAATTTGGCGCGTTCAATAGATTCTTGCAGCAGTATTCACGCGAGGACACTCGCATTGAAACCACAACAAAGTCACTTCACACGCACTTCTTGTCCAATCACGGTCTGCTGCTAATTCCGCTAATGGCCGTCGTGTTTGTTGTGTCGCTGGTCGGTATTGCGATGATGGCCCAATGTTCCAACGAACTGTCCTTCTTGGTAGGACTAGCTTGCGTGGGCCTGTTGCCCATTACTATGCCCTTGTTGCTGATGCCGTGGTGTCGCCGTTTACATGTCACGGCAAAGACAACAAACCGATCGATTCCGGTATACGAACTGCCAATGACGCCGCAGCGAACGGCGTGCTTTGTGACAGGAATTGGTCACCCGTGGCAAGCCATCTTCTTGTCACAGAAGTTGGCACGCTGCGCGATCAGGTTCAATTGAATTCACTGCTTCAACATGAAATCGCACATTCGTTTGCTGCATCCATTACACGTCGGCATTCGCTTAACTTCCTTATTGCTGGGTTTCGCGGCGCTTGTCCGTTCTGGATGGTTCGCACGAACCGAGCATCCGTCTGGCGATTGCGCAATGTCTGCTGCTGGCAATCTGGCTGACCTTAAACATTTGTTGGCAGTGGCGTCACGAATTCGACGCAGACTGGCAAGCTTGTCACCAATTGGCCAGGACGACACAACTTCCGTTTGCTCAAGCGGTCCACGCCTATGCCGACACGCTACGGTGGCTGGGCCGAACAGATCCAGACGCTGCCGCCGCATCATGGTCTCACCCTTCGCTGGATCGAAGAATCACGCGTCTTCAGGCTCGCATGTCGAGCCTTACGGCTTGTGAAGTTGCGATTTTTGGTAGCCCGAAACGTAAGTTTTGAAGTTGCGTTTTTTTCATAGCCCGAAACGTAAGTGAGGGAGATTGAGTGCTTCCGAAATCCCTCGCTGACGCTTCGGGCTAGGAAATTCCGCCGAGAAACGCAGATGCGCAACTTCAAGATTATACATCTGGGTCCAAGGTATCTCGAACCGGAATCACTTCCGATTCGTGCAGATAGTGATCGGTGACGGGATAATTTTTGAAGCGAATGGAATAGCATTCTTCAAACCAATCGCGGATCGACCCTTCGACCGAAGTATCGTAATCAGGCTGCACGTTAAGCGTCTTGCCGAAATGTTCGATTCGCAAATCACCTTCTTCCACCAGCACTTGTCCCGCCTTGATGACATAACGAGGCAATTCGAACATAGTCTCCTTATTCTCATGCGGCGTATAGATGGTGATATCCGCATCAGCGCCTGGACCTAAGTGCCCTTTGTTCTTGAGGCCCAAGATTTTGGCAGGGCCGGCGCGAGTAATAATCGCGATTTCATTCAGCGAATATTCACGTTCCAAATCCGCCAACACGCTGCGACTACGCAATTCAGGATGAACCGTGTTGATAATGTCTTGGCGATAGTTCTTGTCCATTAGCAAACGAATAATCTGCGGATATGCCAGGAACGAACCACCGTTGGGATGATCCGTGCTCATGACCACTCGCCACGGATCTTGCACCAACAGATACCATTCCAGCCCGATGGCCCACTGCAACGAATGAACCAAGCTTTTGTTCTTGTAGGTAATCGGCGCGATACCGCAGCCCGCTTCCATTTCCGTGTCACCGCTGAACCATTTGGTGCCGTAAACGTTGGACAGAAAATAGCCCAGCGGTCCATCGCCCGTCATGCTGGTCGTATCGCCAAAGATGACTTGGCCCACATCCACGGTGATGTTCGCATGCGAATTGACAAAATCCGCCAACGGTTGCACTTTGGAATTGAACGTGTTTTCGTCCGCGTCACCTCCGCCGTAACTGTGAAATTGAATATGCGTCAAATGACCTCGAAATCCCTCAAGCGCTCGCATCGATTCCAGCGTTGTCTGCCAGTTGCCGGGCATGCCCAGATTATTGCAATGCAAGTGAATCGAATGCGGCAGCCGCAATTCGTCGACCGCTTGTGCCAGGCCTCGGATGATTTGCCGAGGTGTCACGTCGAAAAAGTCGACTAGCGAATCAAGCCCTTCCACGTTTCCCGCTTGTTTGTGCTTCCAGACTTCCACGCCGCCCGGATTCACTAACTTGGCGGCATAACCTTTGGCGGCACCCAACAACCAAGCGACAAACCATCGCAGCTTTTCTGGATTCTGTTCATGAATCGACTTCATCACGTAATGGTTGTTTCCCATCAACACATAGAAACCTTTGTCGATGCACGGAGTGTCTTCGAATTCTTCGTGAGCGTGACGAGCAGACAGGGGCGGTACGGCCGCATCAAACGCTGTGGTATAGCCGAGTCCCGCGTATTTGTAGCCTGTGGCAAACGTGCTGGGCACGCTGCCCATGGTGCCGCTATGACTGATGGCGGTCCGCCGCACCGGTTCCGCCTTACGTTTTTCTTCGGGCCGCATTTTCCGAGCGGTATTGACTTTGGGGCCGGCAATGTGGCAATGCATATCAACTCCGCCAGGCATCACCACCAAGCCAGCCGCGTTCAACGTTCTCGCTGGTCGCACGGTCGGATCGGACGGAGGTTCCACAATTCGGCCATCGCGGATCCAGATATCTTTTACTTGGCCGTCCACACCGTTGATCGGATCGTAAACGTAACCACCAGAGATTTTGAAGTATTCGTTCGACATTTCCTGCCATCGATTCGTAGTCAAGGCACAGCTAACTTGGTGGTGTCGGCTGGACCACTGTTTTATGATCAAGTTTCGAAATTTAAGGTTGGCAGTTTATTGTAACTCGGAACGAACCCAAACGTGAGTGGTCGAAAGCGCCGCCCACAACAAGGTCCATGCGGCGTTTTACGCGATTCCAATTCGTCACGTCATGAGCGAACAAGGTCACAAAGCAACCGACAAAGAGCGAGGCAATTAATTGCAAAGCATCGTCCGTCAAGCCCGACGTTTCGTCGATCAACACAAGTGAACTTACATGAAACAATACCTTCCCTTCTTGCCGTTGACTGCGTTCATGTTGGCGTGCGTGCCATTGAATCACTTTCTTAACCGATTTGAATATGATTTAGACGTCGTCATCGCCGGAGTTCGCTGCGGTGAACTGATTGCCTTGGCCATCATCGGCGGTCTGGTTGGGCGACATTGGCTATGGGGATTCAGTATCGCATGCCTCTGGGCATGTGGACTGCGTCTGGGGCAAACCGCAGATTCCAGCGTGGAACAGTCGGGTTTACTGAGTGAACTTTGCCTTGTGCCGCCCACGATTGCGGTGTTGGCTGTCGCGTTTTTGACTTTGCGATTTTTTCGACGCTGGCGTTTGGAATTGAAATCCGCTGTGACACAACAAGCTCGCCTGTCCCAGCCGATTCGAATAACAGACTTCCTTGTGGCCATGGTTTTGACGGCCAGTTTATTCGCATGCATTCGCGCTGCACGAGAACTCAGCGAAGTTAGTCATCGTGGAAATCTAAGTCAATTAGTCTGGCTCATTGAGGCCGGTGTCATTGGCTTCTTCTCATTCCCGATGGTGCCGATTGTCTTTGGGCTCCATAAATTTCGAAACCGAATTGGCGGTTCCGTTGTTTTTGCCGTTGCTATATTTATCGTCACCGGCTTTCTGTTCTTTATCGGTCATCTGCTAGGTAACAGTTTTCTGCCTCTGAATGTTTTGGGCGACTACTTCCTTTTCGAAGTCACGGGAATTGGTATCGCGTGGCTTGGGTTAGAGTGCCTTCGTTATGCTGGGTTCGAATGGCATTCGATTCGTGATGATCGACGAATCATGTCTGGCTTGAAATTGACTTCAAGCGAACCGTCTGATGTTGTTTCGAATCAGACGCAAATCTCCTGGGATGCTCGAGTGACGGGTTGTTTGGTAGTCGTCTGGCTCGTCATCGCGGTGACATTAAGTGCTTTAGGGCATTGGTCAACGAACCATCGGAATGCAACGAGTCGGAAACTTCAAGATCGCATTCAGCAAGCGGAGCAAGCTGGTGGTGCGGTACAGGGCTTCAGTACGCATCCCGAACATATCACGCATCTTCAGTTAGGACGTAATTCGACCGATCTTGATCTCGGCCAGTGGAAAGGCTGCACGCGTCTGAGTCACGTCAGTTTGGCTGGTTCGCAAATATCAAACGATAGTCTGTCGCTCCTGTCAGAAATGAATTTCCTTCGCTTCCTGGACCTGAGCCACACCGCGATTACGGATGACGGTCTAGTTCAATTTTCGCAACAGCTAAACCGTGGGCACCGATTTGACACGCTGAATTTGGCGGGGACGGGTGTTACTTCCAAAAGCGTGACGCATCTGCTGGAACGCCATCACATCCGCCGATTGGATCTGAGTGACCTAGAATTGACGGATGCTGATTTGGCGAAAATTCCGGTGGAACGAGTGCAAGCGTTGTATCTTTGTGGCAATCCGGTGACGGAAACATGCCTGTCACAGATTGCCGGTATTTCTCGTTTGCGTCTGGGACGAAATCAAATCTCGGCCGATGCATTGGTCGACTTTCCCACCTTGAGAACGTCCGAACTGGAATTAATTGGCTTTCCGCTATCAGAGGATCAGTTTGGCCGCTTGTTGCTAAAGAATTCGTTCGCGTATCTGCGACTCGAACAGACCGGTTTGAACGACGAAGCAGCTCGACATTTCGCCACGCAAAGTTTGACTTCATTGTATTTGGGAGATGGCAATTTCACGGACGCCGGACTGGCATCGATCAAGCCGACCGTTTCGTACGGATTGTATTTGCACGGTTCGCAGTTCACGGGCGAATGTTTTGAACACTGGATTCCACCAATTATTCTGTTGTCGCTCCAGGGATCGTCGTTTCAGGATCGGCATGCACGGCGATTGGGAGCTTTGCGAACATTGAAATACTTGAGCTTCAAAGAGACGCCCATTTCTGATGCGGGACTCGATGCGCTGAATCATCAACGATTAGAAAAGTTGGTCTTGATGCGAACCAAGTTGTCGGACGAAGCGGTCGCTCGCTACGACCGCCAATCCAGAATTGTGATCGAAAAAGACCGTTTGACGCTCGAACAACGGATACAAATGCAGCAGAAGGGAGTTTGGTTCGATGACCATGACGACCAGGCGATCGAACCATTTGAACGGCCCTAATTGGTTCGACGTGAAAATCGAAAAAATGATTACCGTTTTCGACGACCTACTTCGCTATAATGGCGGTAAACGTTCTTCACTGTGACTTGGTGACCACTGTCATGACGCCCACTCAAAAATATCCAGAAATCGCCTGGCAACGGAAGTTGGGACAATTGCTACTACGGATTTCTGTGTTGCCGTTGTGGTGCTTGTGGACGGTGTGCCTCATTGGTTTTGTCTGGTGGTATGCCGATTTCTTCTTTTCGCCGGAGCGTTGGCCGCAGGACGTGACTGGGGTCGTTCGAGCGTCTTGTTACGGCCTTATTTTTGTCAAATTGATGAGGACTTCTTTTTGGCCAACAACGTGTTTTACCAAATGGCTCTTGGGCTGGATGAACACGCAAAGACTGATGAAAACCGTAGAGCGATCCGTTGCAGAAAACGAAAACCGCAATTTGCCGGAAGGCAAGGCAAGTGATGGACACAAACCTCAATGATGCGGCCACTCAAAAATATCCAGAAATCGCCTGGCAACGGACGTTAGGGCAAGTGCTGTTGCGACTGGGATTGATTCCAATCTGGTTAATAATGACAGGCATGACTGTGCAGGAATGGTCATTGCTATACGAACGACTCCCAGAGCTATCCGCTTCCGTTCATTTTCTCTGGTCCGTGCTGGTGTTTCCCGGGCGATTAGTGATCCCGGTCATATTGACCTGCCTGACAATCGATTTCACCGTGTGGTTGGCGTCAGGTCGGTATTCGAACGTCACCCAACGATTATGGCGACATGGGGACTTGATCCGGAAGATATTTGCACCACAGGAAAGTACGCCGCGAACCAAGTCATTTGATCGTTCAGTGGACGGTGTGCACAAGGTTCGTGGCGAATGAAACTCCGTTGCGGCCGTTGCGAAACGACTTAGCCCACGCACCAGTCGTTGGTGAACCATTCAATTCGCAGATCACGCTTGGGACTGTAGTTGGTGGTGATTTTGAATTTCTTCGTTTCCAAGAATCCGGGCAAGGAAACGGCCGGGACGTGAGCGTGTTGCGACATCACGTCAATGCGGTCGTTTTCTGGTTTCCAGTCGAACAAAATCGAATTGTCTCGTTCGTACCATTCGTCCAAATACTTCATATCACTGGGACTGGCCACCACAAACGGGCAGCGATGCTTGCACAGAAAACCCATCAGTTTGCTGGCGACTTGTCGAGTCAGATTCGTATCGCCATCGGCTGATTTTGCTGCCACATTCCAAATGGTAACGAATCCTTCGCTATCAACATCACTCGGGTCTATCACAACTTGTACTTCGGCCAGATTCGTTTCCGACATATCGCTCCTTTGGTCCGCTTTGCGTTTTGAATCACTTGCATTTTCATCGCGTAATTGCCATTCTCGTCCAAATTCAAGAACGACAAGGCGGCATAGTTTAACGGAAGTTGGCGTCGGCGAACATGCGAAGTTCTAGTTTTACTTTGCCAAGCGAGTTTGTTCGAAAAGCGGCGTTCGCTATCGGCGAATGCTACTTGTTGCCGCCAGCCAGAATGTTTAACTTGCCGAGTATCAACTTGCGAGTGAAGGAGATATACCCAAAATGTTGGAACTATTTGGTCAAATTGAAGACGCCGTCAAGTTTATTCGATCCCAATGGGACGGCACTCCCCAAGCGGGAATTATCTTGGGAACTGGCCTTGGCGGTCTAGTAGAACAGATTGAAGTGCAAGCTTCTATCGAATACGAACAGATTCCGCACTTTCCTAAATCAACGGCGATCAGTCATCGAGGTCGTTTGGTGTGCGGTACGCTTCACGGTTTACCCGTCATGGCCATGGAAGGTCGATTCCACATGTACGAAGGATATTCTCTGAAGCAAATCACTTTGCCTGTGCGTGTGATGCGAGCGTTAGGTGCGGAAATCTTGGTCGTGTCCAACGCCTGCGGTGGCATGAATCCGTATTATCGCTGCAGCGACATCATGGTCATTGATGACCATATCAACCTGCTGGGAGACAATCCGTTGATCGGCATCAACGATGATCGCCTGGGGCCGCGTTTTCCTGACATGAGCGAACCGTATTGCCAATCGCTGATCAGCGACGCCATGCAGGTTGCCAGAACGGAAGATTTTCCTCTGCATCGCGGAGTCTTTGTGGCAGTGTCCGGACCGAATTTGGAGACACGAGCAGAATATCGTTTTCTTCGCATGATTGGCGCCGATGTGGTTGGCATGTCCACCGTACCCGAAGTCATTGTGGCCAAACACTGTGGTTTACGAGTCGTCGGATTTTCGGTCATCACCGACATGTGCTTCCCCGATTCGTTGGCCGAAGCAAATGTGGAAGAAATCATTGCCCATGCCAATGCGGCCGAACCAAGACTGACCAAGCTGGTCACCGGAGTTTTGGCAAAACAATCGAATTGATCTGTTCGCCATTCTTGCCAACACAAGAATAAGGTAGCTTGCCATGACCAACGTCAACGCTGTGGATCATCCGCTGATTCGCCACCATGTCACTCGTTTGCGCAGTGTCGAAACCAAGCCGGAAGAATTTCGCACACTCGTGGGCCGCTTGGCCGTTTTGTTGGCCTACGAAGCCACACAGGATTTGCAACTGACGTCCACCGAAGTGGAAACGCCGCTGGTGACTACATCCGGTCAAAAGTTGTCTCAGCGAATTGGCTTGGTGCCAATTTTACGAGCTGGCTTGGGGATGATTGATCCGGTGTTGAACCTATTGCCATCGGCCGAAGTCTGGCATCTGGGACTTTACCGCGACGAATCGACGGCGCAACCTGTCGAGTATTACAGCAAGATTCCCGCCAATCAGCCGGTGGACGTCGCGTTGGTTTTGGATCCGATGTTGGCCACCGGAGGTTCCGCCGTCGCCGCGCTGACAACGCTGAAAAACTGGGGCGTGCCTTGTGTCAAACTATTGTCCGTGATCGCAGCGCCGGAAGGGATTGAATTTGTGAAAACGGAGGTACCGGACGCGCAGATTTTTGTATGCGCCGTGGACAAGAAATTGAATTCGCAGAAATTCATTGTTCCGGGCTTGGGCGATGCCGGCGATCGCATTTTCAATACGCGTCACGAATAGGCACAGGAGTCACAGGTCGTGTTGTTGTCAGGACGAAAAGCGCTGGTGACCGGTTCGACTCAGGGAGTAGGCCAAGCCATTGCTGTTGCTTTGGCCAACGCCGGCGCGGACGTGGTGATTCATGGCTTGGAAGAAAACGATTCGGCCACCAGTACGCTGGCTTGTTGCCGTGACGCGGGAGTTCGCGCGGAATTGGTGCTGGCCGATTTGATCGAACCAGCGACGGATCATTCGCCCATGCCCGGCGTGGATCGCTTGTTCGAATCTGCTTTGACCAAAATGCCCGGTATTGACCTGTTAGTCAACAATGCAGGAACCTATATCGACGTGCCGTTTCTGGAAATGGACATGGACCGCTTTGATCGTACCATGCGATTGAACGTCTATGCGTATTACTTTTTGACGCAAGCGTTCGCTCGACATTGGGTGGCACAAAACGTGGCCGGTCGCATCCTCTTGATCGGCTCGATCAATGGGCGATTGGCCGAACCGACGCACACCGCGTATGATGCGTCCAAAGGCGCCGTCGAGATGATGGTCAAATCGATGTGCGTGGAACTGGCGCCGCTGGGAATTCGAGTAAATGGTTTGGCACCCGGTTTGTTTCACACGCCGCTGACCGCGCCCGCCGTGGATAATCTTCGATTCAAAAGATGGATGCAGTTGCATACGCCCAACGGTTCGGTGCCCAATCCCGATGTGGCGGGCGAAGCAGCCGCGTTCTTGCTGAGCGATGCTGCGCAACACATTCATGGTCACATGCTGATGGTCGATGGCGGCTTGGGAATTTGGCAACAGCCCGATCCGCCACTGGAATATGTGGTACCTGATTCGAACCAAACAGAAGAACAAAATTCGTAGAATTTTGAAACTCGTTTGGCAATATCCGAGTCAGATCAGCGAACCGTTGGCTATACCCCAATGCGTCCAGTGAATGATGTTCGATACCACCAGATTCGAATGGAAGCTATGAATGTAGAAGCAGTCGGCAATGTGATTGAAGTGAAAAAGCTGTGCAAAAGCTTTCGCGGAAGGATTTTCGGCAAGCCGATTCACGCGTTGAAATCCGTCGATTTGGAAGTAGGACGAGGCGAAATCTTTGGCCTACTAGGCCCGAACGGTGCCGGAAAGACCACGCTGATCAAGGTTCTGCTGGGCGTGATTCAACGCAGCGAAGGAACTGCCAGCTTGCTGGGATTGCCCGCCGGAGATCGACGCAGCCGACGCAAGGTTGGTTATCTGCCGGAGCAGTTGAAACTGCCAGTGCATCAAACGGCCACCACGGCTTTGAATTTCTACGGCCAGTTGAGCGGGATGAGTGGTCAAGAAATGCGGAAGAAGCGAGATGAAATTTTGTCGCTGGTCGGGCTCTTAGGACGTCAACACGAATCCGTAAAACGGTTTTCCAAAGGGATGCAACAACGCTTGGGTTTGGCTCAAGCCATCCAACACGATCCGGAACTATTGATTCTAGACGAACCAACCGATGGCCTTGACCCGGTAGGACGCAGCCAGATTCGCACTATTTTGAAAACACTTCGTGATCAAGGTCGAACTGTTTTTCTGAATAGTCACATTCTGCAGGAAGTGGAATTGGTTTGTGATCGAGTGGCCATATTGGGATCGGGCGAATTGAAATTTGTCGGTCGCATCGACGAATTGACTCCCGAACAACACGCCAGCGCTTTGATTGTGACGGAAGGCGAACAAACCTTGCCGGACGAAACGACGGCTCGCTTCACTGGTCTGCAACTTCGCAAGGAAGGCACCACATTTCATTGGAATTTGCCCATCCAAGAACAATCGACCGTGGACCACTTTGTGGACGAACTTCGCAAATCGCATCACAGTATTCTTAGTATTCGACGCCAAAAGAAGACATTGGAAGATGCGTTTTTGGATCTCATTGCAACCGATGCGGAGGTCCTATGAGACCGTACCTGGCGATCATTGTCGATTCGTTTCGTGAAGCTCTTTCGTCTCGAGTACTCTGGATTTTACTAGCCCTGATCACCGTGCTGCTGTTGGCGTTACTGCCGCTAGGTTGGCAGCGTCCACTGACGTATCGTTTAGGGCCAGGCGACATTCGGCGCATGAGTGAATTCCAACAGACGCTGGCGAAAGGTGAAACGCGAGTCGCCAAAACACCAACGAAACACATTTGGGATAAGCTGCCGGAAGGCCTGCAATCCAAATTGAAGCAGGCCGATTCTAATCGGAGTTTGCAACTGGAACTGGCAAACGAACTCACCAGCCTGTTGGAGCAGGACGACTTCTTTGATGCGGAATATTGGAAAAACGTCAACCTAGAAGATGAAGCGGCCAAACTGCGCGACCAAGGTGTCAGCCAATTAAACGAAGAACAACGACGTCTTTTTCACCGCTTGGTATTGGCAGCCGCGTATCCACGCTTCATTCGTCAGACTCCTTCGCAATCCGTTTTACCGACGTATCTTGGGTATGACATCGGATTTCCGTTTCCGTTGACTGACAGTCAACTGGAAGAAGCCGTAGACGCTTTTGTGGCGGTATTCATGTACGGGTTGGTCGGCGTCATTGGGTTGCTGGTCGCGATTTTGGTGACGTCGTTTATTATTCCCAACACGTTTGATTCCGGTTCGCTGTATTTATTGTTGAGCAAACCGATTTCGCGCCCGTTCTTGTATTTGGCTAAATTTATTGGAGGATGCACCTTCGTTTTTCTGAACGCAGCCTATTTGATTTTGGGACTCTGGTTGTTGATGGGACTTCGACACGGCATTTGGAACCATCGCGTTCTGCTTTGTATTCCGTTGTACGTCTTCATCTTTGCTATCTATTATTCTGTTTCAGGATTGGCCGGTTTGATCTGGCGGAACACCGTTGTCTGCATTGCGGTGACCGTTGTCATGTGGGCCATTTGCTGGGCAATTGGAACGGCGAAAGGCATTGTCGATCTATGGGTGGTCATGCCCAACCAGGTGGTGCAAGTGATGGAGGATCAAGATCAGGTCTTTGCCAGCACCAACAGTGGAACCGTTTTTCGTCGTGACCAACAAGGCGAATGGAACGAAGTCTTTGCGAACGTCGATTCCGGACCGGCGCCGCCATTTGTGAATACGCGAATTGGCACCATCTATGATTCTGTCAATCGCCGGATGGTGATGGTGCAAAACAATTGGTCGTCGCCCAGTCTGTGGGTTGCAACCAGTGAAGATGATTGGACCGGCATCTCCAAGGGAAACGCACCTAGTGGCGTGCAAGGACTTTTGAATGATGCGGATGGCCGAGTTATCTTGATTACTCGAAACGAAATCAGTCGTCTTGTCGATCAATTCGAACCAGAAAACAAACTGGTCGAAGCCTTACAATGGCTACCGCTTCCGAACATGAATCAAATGACCCAAGCGATTCCCCTTTCGCCCAAGCCCGATCGAATTTCCACTGCCGCCTTTGATTCCGATAACCAACGCATCCTCATTTGGGACGGCAAGACGTTGTCCACGTACGAACAACAAGATGCCAACTACAGGTTGGCAACCGAAAAGAATTGGAGCCCAGACGAAACCGATATCGTCTTGGCAGCAGGTCACGGGCACGCAATCTTGGCGACCGAACAAGGCCAAGTCGCCGTGCTGCAGACCGACACGTTAGAACTGGTCACAGAGCATACGTACCCAGACGACCAGCCTCGGTTCGCCAAGGCTTCTCCCAATGGCGACTACGGCGCCGTCTTGTTTCATTCTGGCAGACTCGTGGTGCTGGATTTAAAAACGGGGACTCCGGCACTGTCATCGATCGTCCCCAGGCAGCACAACGTGACCGCCATCGAATTCAATGACCAGCAGCAATTGGTCATGGTGCGAACTGGAAAGCGGATCGAAACGTATGACCTTGGTAATAAATCTAGAATCGAAGCAGATTCACTACCCTATAGCGTGGGCGAAAATGTCGCTCGATTTGGTCTGGACCCGGTTTACAAGATCTTTCCCAAGCCGGGCAAAGTGCAAGACACCATCAGCTACGTGTTGACCGGCAAAAAGACAGCTCGGATTGATGACCGCGGCGGTTTGCAGGCAGTTCAGATTGAAGTCGATCCTTGGGAGCCGATTTGGCATGGAGCCGTCTTCATTGCTGTGATGCTGACGGTGTCTTCGCTATACATCTACCGGCAAGATTTTTGATCTAAACATAATGCTCGGACAAGCTGGTTCGCTTCGCCGAAATCAATTCAATACGTCGCGATTCATGGTGACTTCCGTGGTGAACGTTTTACCCGCCAGAAACTTGGGAGCGACAATTCCGTTTTGGTCTAGCGGTACGGAAATAGTGACAGTGACAGTTTCAGTGTCGTCTTCAATCACCGTCGGATCGACTTCGATCTGGGTTCCTCGCGCTGAAACGCTGGACATAATATTTTGAGCCGCTTGCGTCACTTCGCTGGCACTTGCACCGAAACAGATGCCTCGCCGAGCAGCTTCATACGCGGCGTTGTCGGCGGTGTGTCGAATCATATTCAGTCGGCAAAATTCCAGGCATGTAATCACCACCAAAAACAAGATTCCTGCCGTTAAGGCAAATTCAACGGCCACCGCACCAGTGCGTTCACGGCGACGGAAATGTTTGAATTTCATATCGATTTACTCCGTCATCAACACGGGTAGTGTCAGCGCGATTTCTCGAAAGATAGCTTCTAGCGACGCCGCATCCGGAGCGTGATAGCTGTTGCCGCCGGTAATGTCCGCTACTTCTTGCATCTTACTCTTGTCAGCGTCGTCGCCAAATGAAATCGTATGGATCACGATATTGGCGGCCTTGGCTTCATCGGCGGCAAACTTGGGATTGCGTCCTCGATTCGCCAAACCGTCCGAAAGCAACACCATCGTTTTCTCGGCCAGCGGTCTGATTCGAGTAGGATCCGTCAGCGTCTCAATCCCTTTTCTAATGCCTTCATCAATGTTGGTAAACCCATTGATAGGAACAGACGAAAGTTGATTCATTTGGCCCTGCGTGGCGTTGTAGTCGCTGCTCAACGGGACACGAATATCAGCTTCGTCAAATGTGACATCACAAAACGTTCCAGCCGCTAGAGTAAGACGCCAGAGCCAACTGTTCGTCCTGCGGAGTCAGATTCAGTGCCGAAATGAACGATTGAACGGCCACATTCAGTGCCCCAACGACTCAACGATGGATCGGGCGGGTCACAAGCGGATTTACCGGGCGGCATACCGGCGCCACTGACTAACTGCTTCATCGATCCTGATCGGTCCACGACCAACGAAATGTCTCGATCCAAATTCATCGCTCGCGAAACATGGAGCGGCTCAAAACTGGAAACTCCTAATAGTCTGCCAAAGAACAGAGGCACTTCACCGCTAGGCGAATCGGCGGTACGTCTTCCACGAATTTGAATTGTATTGAACGGCGTCTCGCCAGCCGAGAAGGAAATGGATCCGTCCGTCTGTCGATTCGAACGCCCTAAAACAATGTCATCATCCGTTAGGACGAGAGGGCTACTGCTAACCAAGTTCTTACTGGCATACAGCTTGGCGGCGGCGATTGCTTCATCTGGATCTTGTGTTCGGGAAAGCGCTTCCGTGGCAGCTCGGCAAGCCGCGTCGGTCGCAGATCGCAGTTCGGTTCGAGTCAACTGCATGAAGGCCACATCTACCGAAAAGACAACTGCCACAATTAGCAAGATCAGCATGACGGCAAACAAAATAAGCATCGCACCTTTGCGACTCTGTCGCCGTCGGTAGGTGCGAACGAAAGCAGATTCAAAACGGATCATCAGCAGGTACCTCAAGTAAGAATCGACATGCGTTGTTCTTATTCTCTGACCATGCGAACTTCAGCTGAAATATTGCCGGTAAAAAACCGCAGTTGCATGACGCTGTTGTCCTGGACGGGCGCGGAAATACGCACCATCACTTCTTCGCCAGGTGAAACGCCTGTCAACGAGGCGGGCTCGATGGTGATGGTCGAATTTTGAATTCTTCGCGAAGTCAGGATTTGGTTGCACGTGCTTTCCACGTCCGTCGCTAAACTCCCTTTCTTGATCGCCACGCGAACACCTTCATAAGCTGTGATCGCCAACGATTGCTTCAGAAACATCATGGTGGTGGCTTCGATTGTGCCAAACGTCAAGGCAACAATCGCGGGCAGGCAAACGGCAAGTTCGACCAAAGCGGCTGCTTTTCGTTTCTGCTTCAATTGATTGCGTGGGCGCATTTTCTTAGCCATGTCGCGACTAAATCCTATTTGTTGGTCGTCTTTGCGTTTTCAGATCGCAACAGACCGGCTTCACGCATGCGGTCAGCAAGTTGGTTCAATTCGTCCGCCATCGGCTGCCAAAAATCGCCATTCCGAAATCGAACTGCGCGGACGTCCTTCCCGTCAGCCAATTGCCGCAGCGCCCTTCGAAATGAAATCATCGGTCCGGCAAACCGGTGGCTTAACTTAACCGAATCATAAGCAAACACGGGCATGAGGCAAAACAAGCACACGATCAGCAAACCGTATTGCTGCCAAATGTTGGCCATGTGCGTCCCAAACGACAAGTGAATGCCATTCAGCAACATCTCCATGACAAACAGAAAAAAGAAAATGGTGCCAATCGACAGCACCCAATGCAGCATGATTCGGCGGATGATCGCACCCTGAACGACCGGATCAATAAATAATTTCTTTCGCTTGTGATTGCGAGCGGCAGACATACTTGGTTCTCCGTGAATACGTCCCTAGTTGCGGAAACTAGGTGGCGAGGCCAGCCCGATGGGGTAGTCTTTCAAAAAGTCTTTTGTGAAGCATAGCTCACAAACTGATTGGCCATCTTGCGAACTCAAATTTGAAATTCGCCCACGTCAACCAAGAATGCCAATTACGGAATTTCAACAATCGATTTTTAGAAAGATCCCGTCTCCAGGGGTAACAGTCGGCCTAGATCGGTCTTGTTTCCTCCGTTCAATGGCACTACCATTCATTCAAAACACGCAGTCTGCAAGACTTGCGTCATTCATCTATCCTGAATTATCGTTGAGGCCTCTGATGAGCTTTCCTAAACCTGGACGTTGTCGTTCTGTTTCTCTGGCGACAATGATGATTTTGGCGACGTTGTTTTCTTCGGCATTTTTGGGCAACACCAAAACGTCGGCCGAATTGGAAGGCCCCAAGGCAGGTGATCGCCAGATTACTTTGGTGTTGGAGCATTTGCTCCGGCGAGAGCACTTGTCCAAACATCCGTTGGACGACGAAATTTCACAACGCGCCATCGGTTCGTTCTTAGAGAATTTGGACCCCATGAAGGTCTACTTTAACCAGTCCGATATCGACGAATTCATGAAGCAATCCAATCAATTGGATGACTACATGCGGAAAGGCGATTTGCGATTTGCATTTGACGTGTTTAACCGATTTCTACAACGAGTAGACGAGCGACTGGGGTTTGTCGAACGCATTCTGGGTCAGCCACAAGATTTCACCGCGGACGAAGAAATGGTGACAGACCGAGATGTCGCAACGTACGCCACATCGGATCAAGAAGCGATAGAACGCTGGCGCAGGCGTATCAAATACGACATGTTGGTGCTGAAGACAGAAGAAGTGGACGGAGACGAAGCCATCGATCGCCTTCGTCGCCGCTACAGCAGCTACGCCAAACGAATGCACCGTCTGCAAAGTGATGATCTCATCGAAATGTTCCTCAGTTCGATCACCACATCCTTCGACCCACACACGTCGTACATGTCGAAAAGCACTTTGGAAAACTTTGAAATCAGCATGCGGCTCAACCTAGAAGGTATCGGAGCGGCGCTGATGATGAATGATGGCTATACGGTCGTCTCCAAGATCATTCCTGGTGGTGCCGCCGACAAGCACGGAAAACTACAACCGGAGGATCGGATTGTCAGTGTCGGGCAGGGTTCGGACGGGGAAATGGTCGACGTTATCGACATGAACTTGAACGAAGTAGTCGAATTGATTCGAGGCAAAGCGGGAACGCTGGTCCGCCTGGGTGTGCTACCTGCAAATTCCAACGCCATTGTTACGTACAAGATCATTCGTGAAAAAATAGAATTGAAAGACAGCGAAGCTCGCGGCGAAATCATCACGGACGGCAACAAACAAGACGGAAGCCCGTTCGTCGTCGGAGTCATCGATTTGCCAAGCTTCTATATGGACATGGATGCAGCTCGCAGAAATATCGACAACTTCAAAAGCACTACTACCGATGTCCGAAGAATTCTGAAGGACTTCAATAAAAGCGGTGTCGACGCCGTAGTCCTAGACCTACGACGCAATGGCGGTGGCAGCTTGACCGAAGCAATCAATTTGACAGGACTGTTTATTGACCAGGGTGCGGTTGTCCAGGTCAAGGACTCCGATGGCAACGTCATTCAGTACGATGACACGGATCGAGGCATGGCGTGGACCGGCCCCTTGGTTGTCTTGACCAGTAAGTTCAGTGCCAGTGCCAGCGAAATCTTGGCCGGCGCTATTAAGGACTATAACCGAGGTATCATTGTCGGAGACGAAACCACACACGGCAAAGGCACCGTTCAAAGTCTGTTGAATTTGGGCAGCCAGCTCTACCAATCTCCCAACCCACCGAATTTGGGCGCGCTAAAAATCACCATGCAGCAGTTCTATCGTCCCAACGGCGAAAGCACTCAGAAGAAAGGCGTTCCTGCGGACGTGGCGTTGCCTTCGCTGACAACCCACATGGATGTCGGCGAAAGTGACTTGGACTATCCCGTGGAATTCGATAAGATTCCCGCCGCCAGCTATCAAAAAACCGGTCAAATGAATTCGGCAATTGCAGCCGAACTAAACAAGCTCTCGGCCTCGCGTCGAAGTCAGTCCGAAGACTTCGCCAAACTCCAACGCAACATTCAGCGTTACCAGCAACAAAAAGAACGAAAGTCGGTTACCCTGAACGAAGAAAAGTTCTTTGCCGAACGAGCCGAATTGGATGCGGAAAAGGCAGAAGAAGAAGAGCTGAAAGAACAAATGGGTGACGACCGCCCCGTGATTGATCGCAACTTTGTCTTTGATGAAATCCTGAACATCACTCGCGACTACGTCAAATTGCTGGAAAAACCCAAAGTTGCCGCTGGCCGATAAGCTGCAAGCCCTGTCGACGTCTGACACGTCCTTTGAAGAGCGATTGCCCAACGCAATCGCTTTTTACGTTTCAACAGCGGGGTCTGGTAGGCAAGCAGACCGACATTCGCTATTATTTACGCGATAATCACGTTCAATTTCTTAGATATTTTCAACCGGAGTTTGCCTCTCCATGGCACGTAAAACAGTAAATCGCAAGGAGTTACGAGCAGAGGCGGAAGCTGCTGAGGCACTCGAGAAGGAAGCCGGCGCGGCTAAGAAGAAAAAGAAAAAGAAAGCAACCAAGCGGAAGTCAAAATCGGTTGCGGATATTCGCATGAAGCTGTTCTGGGGCGTCTTCAACCAGTCGCTGAAGAGAGTGGCGCTGTTTGAATTCGATCAAAAGGACGAAGCAGAACAAAAAGCGGAAGACTTGTCCAAGGGAGGCAAATCGCCGCACTTTGTGCAAAAGGTAAAAGAAGCGGTAGAAGAATAGTTGCCAAACAAATAACTACTTCGCGCGATTTGTCCTGTATTGGAATTCGGCCATCCGGAAGGATGGCCTTTTTTTGTGGTCACCAAGAAGTGACTTGATGCTTGCGCGGCCGCTTGCCGCTCTCCATAACTTCGTTAAGATGGCACCGACCAAACGAAGTATCTTGCAATGGAGAAGAGGGGAATGTCGGAACCCGCAACTGTGTCGGAAAGCAAGAAATGGCGTCAGCTATCTACCATCGAGCGTCGAGTGTTAGGCGTCTTAGTCGAGAAGGCCAAGACCACGCCTGACAACTATCCGCTTTCACTGAATTCGCTGGTCAGCGGCTGCAACCAGAAAAGCAATCGCGATCCGCAGATGAGCCTTGAGCCGCATCAAGTCGAAAATGCGTTGGAAACGTTACGGCGAGACAATGCGGTGGCGGAGATTCAAGGAGACGGTCGCGTTCCCAAATACCGACACTTTGCCTACGATTGGCTGGGCGTAGAAAAAGACGAATTGGCCGTAATTACCGAGCTGCTGTTGCGTGGAGCACAAACGGTTGGTGAACTTCGCGGACGAGCTGCTCGGATGGGCGATATCCCCGACGTTGCCGCATTGAAACCAATTATCGATTCGCTAATGCAAAAGGATCTGGTGATCGCGCTTTCCCCGGAAGGACGTGGCCAAGTGGTCACGCACAATTTGTATCCGGCTGAACAACTCGACAAGGTCAAGCAGCAGTTCGCATCTTCCTCTGCGCAGTCGGATCCCGGTCATTCTACGCCGACGGCTCGGCCCGCTGCTGCTCCAGGTCCAAGCGTTACGAGTGGAACGAACGTTGATGCATTGCGATCCGAAGTCGAAACTTTGAAGTCGGAAGTAGCCAGTTTACGCCGCGAAATTGAAGACATTTGGGCGAATTTGCGAACTTAGCAGCGAGTATTCTGTGGCTGATTCGTTGCCCGTCGACCAGTGCATTACGATCGAATTTTTCGGCGTGGTTCGGCACGTCGCCGGGGTGACTAGCATTCAGGTCGTCCTCAAGGAGCCTTCGATAAAGTTGCGAAACCTCCTTCAAGAGGTGGCCCAACAACGGCCATCGCTGGTTCCCAATATCTTGGATTCCACCGGGAATCTACGGACCGGCTACATTGCGAACGTCAATTCCGATAGATTCGTAGATGACGTATCAACACTCGTTTGGTCCGGCGAATCAGTGTTGCTCATGTCGACCGACGCGGGTGGCTAAAGCCGGCTTTAGCCCTGTAGCCGGATAGACTCCGGCAGCCATTGAAGCATGAATCACAAACAAACTCCTTTCGCATACCATGGCCGTTACTTGGAAATTGATGCGTCGCACGGTACGTCGCGGAGCGTTCCACTGGAAGCGGAATTCTTGCGAAGTTGTTTGGGCGGCAGCGGACTGGGAACGGCCGTTTTGCTGCAAAAGGAAGCTGCAGCACTTGATCCGTTAGAACCCGATGCACCTATCTGTTTTGCCTTCAGTCCGTTGGTAGGCAGTCCACTCACCACGTCTGCCAAGTTCGCGGTTGTCTGCAAAAGCCCGTTAACCAACCGCATCAACGATTCGTTGGCCAGCAGTCAATTTGCAATTACGGGCAAGAAAACCGGCTATGATGCGTTGGTGATTGTTGGCCGAGCTCAAGAACTGTCTGTCTTGGTAATTGACGATGGCCAAATTGAATTCGTCCCGGTGCCACATCTTCGTCACGTTGGCATCGGCGCAACAAATCACTGGCTGAAAACGCATTTCGCGACAGACTATTGCTTTGCGGTGATTGGGCCAGCGGGCGAACGCCTGGTTCGCTTTGCTACGATTTCTCACGACGGCCGACACGCTGGTCGAGGCGGCGCCGGAGCGGTACTCGGCAGCAAGAACATCAAAGCGATTGCGGTACGTGGAACCAAGCGAGTCGCGTGGGCAGATCCACCGCGATTGAATCAGTTGGCCAAGGATTTGTCGGCCAAGTCGTTTGGTCCGGCCACCCAGAAATATCGCGAACTGGGCACCGTTTCCAATTTACTGACATTCAATCGACTCAATGCCCTGCCGACTCGTAACTTTCAAACTGGCAGCTTCGAATTGTCGCACGAACTTTCGCCGAGCGATTCCAATGCTGCGTTACAGAAAACGCGTGCTTCCTGCGCAGCGTGTACAATCGGGTGCGAACATATCTTTTCGAATGATTCCCAAAAGCCAGGCGTGCGTCTGGAATATGAAAGCCTATTTAGGCTGGGTTCATTGTGTGGCATTGGCAGCATTGATGCGGTAATCAATCTGACGCGAACGTGTGACGAATTTGGCATCGATTCGATCAGTGCTGGTGGAACCATAGCTTGTGCCATGGAATGCGCCGAACGCGGACTGTTCGACGCGCCCTGGCTAAGGTTCGGAAGCGAATCCGCCGCCATGCGTTGTCTACACACCATCGCTCGTCGAGAAGACGACTTGGGCAACATGTTGGCAAACGGGAGTCGCCAGTTTGCTCGGGAAGTAGGCGGAGCGGCCGCTGGTTTAGCGAATCACGTGAAAGGGCTCGAACTGCCGGGCTATGAACCTCGGGCACTGCAGACCATGGCACTCGGACTAGCCGTAGGTTGTCGCGGAGCAGATCACAATCGAAGTGGCGCGTACGAGGCCGATTTTTCGGCCCAAGTGGATCGCAAAGAATCCTGGCATCCAGGCAGCTCGAATCGCGGTAGAAACGGAAAACCGAGCCGCAATCATGGACTCGCTGATCTTGTGTAAATTCGTGCGAGGCGTGTTTCAGAGTTTTTATAACGAATGCGCCCAAATGGTGCAGGCCACCACGGGATGGTCCATCGGTTCGATCGAATTGCAAGAACTGGCATGCCACATTGTGGACATGAAAAAGCAATTCAACGTGCGTGCAGGTTGGACTCCCGCCGAAGATTGGTTGCCACAGCGGTTCTTCTCGGAATCACTGGATGATCGCGAAGGAACCAAGATACTGGGCAGCCGACTACAAATTCTGATTGAGGAGTACAATCGGTATCGTGGTTGGAACATAATGGGCTTTCCACAGAACATGGAGAACGGGAAATGATGACGGGCCACCGATTTATTCTGATTCCAGGTAGAACCAGCAAACAGGGCTGCGGAATTAGCGAAGGGAAATTCAAAGAGGGTTACCAAAGCGAAATTCGTCAGCTGCAAATGTGCCCGGAGGACATGACCGAATTGGGCATCGCGCAGGGCGATGTCGTACTGGTAACAAGTGATTTCGCTTCGATCCAAGTTGCAGTGAAACCCGCTCCCGAAGATGAACTCCCTTCTGGAATTGCGTTTATCGCTTATGGAGACTTGTCCAGCCAGCTGATGGGTGCCGACACGCACGGATCCGGAATGCCAACAAGTAAAGGGATAGACGTTTCGATCGTGCCAATTCCGAAACCTCAAAATAAGTAGAAGATTCGATCCAATCGTACTGGTCGTCAATTTATTTTTCGTTATTTTGTGGTTCTTTTACACAAAACACTTGTGTTAGCCGCGTGAATTCAGAGAATGTGGGCATGGTAGCGAGCAGGCCGTGTGTCATCCTAGGCAAACAGCGAAGACATTGCGTAAAAATGCTTGCAATCATGTACGGCTCGATTAGAATGAGGCTGTTCGTTTTGAATTTTGTATTTTACGGGAACTGACTAGTGACTCGGATTCAGCTGTAAGTTTTACCTCTTACAGCGCACAACTTTGAGAAAGAGAGCGTTTGTTTTAAGCGAACGCGCAGTCTTCCGATGGATCATTGCATATCTACACAACCGCAAGACTCAGTTCGGGAAACCGAAGATTGGGTTTTGGGATCTGACCCAGCCATTCGGCGTGTTTGGCAACACGCTAAGCGAGCATCCGAAGTTGGATGCACGGTTCTAGTTTCTGGCGAGACGGGTACTGGCAAAGAAGTTTGGGCAAAGCTGATACATCAGTTTGGTGGCCGTCAGTCAAAGCCTTTTGTTCCAGTCAACTGTGCAGCATTGACGGCAACACTTGCTGAAAGCCAATTGTTCGGTCATGAAAAGGGAGCATTTACCGGTGCGCTGGGTGCGTCGCTGGGCGTGTTTCGTTCTGCCGAAGGAGGTGTCGTCTTCCTGGACGAAATTGGTGAAATGCCGTTGGAACTACAGCCGAAGTTGCTTCGAGTACTTCAAGAAAACGAAGTGACGCCCGTTGGTTCGGCCCACCCGGTGCCCATCAACGTACAGGTTGTCGCCGCAACCAACCGCAATCTGGAGGCAGAAGTCGAAGCGGGTAATTTCCGTGAAGATCTTTACTTTCGATTAAATATGGTCGAACTTCAGGTTCCGTCGCTACGTCAGCGGATAGACGATCTGCCCGAATTCATTCAGTTCTTTTCGCGGATGTACGCCGCCAAGTATCAGCGCAGCGAATGGACGCCTGATTCGCAAACGCTTTTGCAGTTCATGAACTACCACTGGCCGGGAAACATTCGACAGCTGTCTCATGTTATTGAGCAATCTTACGTTTTGGATTGTGCTCCTGTCTTGCCGAATCGCAAGTCCGATACCGTAGGCGGAGACCGCCTTCCGTCATTGGATTTGTCTGAATTACGATCCATGGCGGTCAAGCAAGCGTTGAATCTGACAGGCGGTCACAAAGGAAAAGCCGCCAAGCTATTGGGCGTACATGCCAATACGCTAACAAGAATGTTGGCCGAATTTGAACTCGCCGCCAGCTAACCAACTCGGGGACGCGTCCGGCGATGAAAAAGGCTGCGAATTGGCAGCCTTTTTTCGTGCAACTGGGTCATTCTTCCGAATCAGATTTGCTCCATGGATTAGGCCAGTGACCCCATTCGCCCAAATACTTTTGATAGGCCGGTGACGAATCGGCCTGTTGTTCGAGCCAAGTCTTTGTTTCTTCGACTAATTCTTGCTCCCGATCCAAGTTCAATTGGCCGGTTAAAACGCAACTTCGCAGGAAAACGAAGTAGGTATCAAGCACATCACACCGGCAGTAATCGGCAATTTCGGCAATTTGACCTTCGTCGTACATGTCCTGCACCATATAGCCTTGCGTATCAATTTTTCCGGGCTTTCCCAGCACATTGGCCGCTAAATTTAGGCCTCCGTTAAATCTGGTGGCACCAAAATTGACCAAAAGGTCCTGCAAATCCCAATGAGCTCGAACGTTGTATCGGTTCCTTGGCTGATCCCAACTCTTGCCGTTCATCGCAAACCAGTTGGGAATCGAAATACCGTAGCGAAAAGCAGCCAACTCCATTAATGGCACATCAAAGGACCGACCATTGAACGTCACCAGCGTTGGGTGCCCGTACGACTCCCAACCTCGCCAAAAGTGCTCGACAATTACGTGGGGCCGAAACTGTGGTTCGTCCAACAAGACAACGTCCAGCAGGCGAAAATCGTCACTCACCTTAGCAACGACGACGGAAATCGGCAGCTGGAACGTATAAGGAATAAAATCCGTTCCCGATTTTTCCATCAGTTCCGTTCGATATCGATGAATCGCGTCGGATGCCGTCAGCGAATCGGCGGGATAGCGGATCTTCGCCACAAGGTCTCCGTCGGCCACACTTTCGACGTCAAAAACAAAATAGCGCACCGGTCGATCTGACATGAGTTCCTCTCAGTTTGGGGATCACCGATTGTGGCAAATCGCCGCCGGATACGAGCCCCGTATTCAATTCTGTTAACAGCTCGCATTTTACCGTTTGGGTTTTGCGGTCTAAACCGCGGTATTTGCACCGACTTGTCAATTTGCGTAATTTCATTGTCCAGCCAATGAATTATAATGAAACCCGTGAATTTATCGCGAATTTTGACTAAGATCTAGGAACGTATGTTGGGATGCGGAACGAGCAATAAGGACACAGGATCGTGGCGGGACAAAGTCTTCAGTCAAGTCGTTTCGAGTACAAGTATTATGTGACCGAAAGGGTTGCCGAAGAGATCACTCGATTTATTAGCAGTTACCTTGAGCCGGATGAATTCTTGATTCGTTTTGGTGGAATTGGATACCCAGTCTGCAGTCTTTACCTGGATAATTCCGGGTTACTGCTTTACGACCAAACTATTCAAGGACAAAAAAATCGGTTCAAGCTTCGAATTCGCTTTTATGATGACGATCAATCGAACCCCGCGTTTCTTGAAATCAAAAAACGCGAAACCGACGTGATAAAAAAGAAGCGAGCTGCTGTTAGTCGAGAAGGTGCGAAGCAAATTCTTGCCGGTGCACCGATAGATGTTGGCTATCTTTACGGTTCCAAGATCTCCAGCAAGCAGTTTGATGCGTTAAACGAATTCTGCTATCTGCGAGACAAGATTGGCGCACAAGGGTGCACTTACGTTTATTACCATCGACAAGCGTATGTGTCGCCCGACAGCAACGCGGTGCGCGTCACATTTGATCGACAGTTAGAGGGTGGGATCTACATTCCAGGAACGGATTTGGAGATTCCCAAAAATCCGGCGGTTCCTAAATTGGATGGCGTCGTACTTGAATTAAAATTCACAGATCGATTTCCGTTGTGGATGCATGAGCTTTCTGACATTTTTGAACTTCAACGGACATCGGTGCCCAAATATGTGAAGTGCGTGGAAGCACTTGGAGTGAAGAGTTTACCAGATGAAAAACTGATGGGTTTCACTGGTCGAGAGGCAGGCAGGGCAGAATAAGACGGCAACATGAACGAGTGGATTGACTTGCTTTTACATAGCGACAGTGATGCGACTGGTAGTCCGCAAAACACTGTCTTTTTGTTGATGCTGGCGTTTGTCGTGGGACAGGTGATTGGCTGGACGTACATGTTCACTCACCGAGTTCTCTCGTATTCGCAGACCTTCACCGCATCGCTGGTAGTGCTGCCCGTGCTGGTGGCATTCATGATGATGTTGATGGCGGGCAGCATGTTCATCGCGTTTGGGCTTCTGGCTGTTTTTGCCGTCGTACGTTTCCGAAACGTACTGAAAGACACGCGTGATACCGCCTTCGTGCTCTGGGCGATCGTCGAAGGCATGGCGGTGGGAACTCAGCAGGAAACGCGTGCCGTCATCGGTGTTATCTTTGTCGCCTTGGTGTTGTTCTATTTAGGATTGACCCAATTCGGAAGTCGACAGAAATACGACGTCGTCCTAAACGTCCTGTGTGCCGAAGGATCCAGCCTTTCGAATATTCTGAACCGCCATGCTCGCCGCATCCAACTAGCAGCTACTCGAAAAATTGGTGACGCTGCCGTTGATATGTCGTACCGCTTGCAACTTCGTGATCCATCGCGAAGTCATGAACTTCAATCCGAATTAGAGGGTTTTGAAGGCGTCCAGCGAGTATCTTTGTTCATGCGTGAAGATGAATCCGAGGTGTAGCTGTGGCGTCACGAATTAGAACCCCCTTACATCAGCGTTGGAATCATTTCCGCATGGGATTGCTTCCATTTCTTTCTTTCCTTGGCTGCTTAGTCCTGACGCTGTGGCTGTGGAAGCAACAGGTCCTGCTTAGCGGCGTTGTCGGCGAAGTTGAACCAGTCACGGTGGATGTTGCGGCAGGAGCACAGGGCATTATTTCCACTTCGTCCACGCATTGGATTCTATTTGCCAAGGTCAAGAAGGGCGACGTCATTGCCAGATTGGACGACAGCCTTTTGCAGGCCACCAAGCAAACATTGGAGGCAGAACAGCGGAAAATAGAAGCTGAAATCGATTCGGTTCGGGCAAGCTTTGCGTTGGACAAGATTGGTGCCGAACAAACTGTCGAGCGGATGAAGCTGGATGCTGAATTGGCAGTGCGAGAACTGGCGTTGCGTAAGAGAGAAGTACTTGTTCAGATCGCCGTCGATGAAAAGGAATTGGCAAGAATCGATGTTGAAATTGAAATGGAAAAGAAGCTCTCCAGTAGCGGTGCTGGCAACGCGATTGATTTGACACTTTTGCAGCGGCAACGTGATGTAATCTACGAAAGATCATTGAAGACGAATAACCTTCGTCTGACGATTGAGCGTGAAGGTGCTAAGGCCGTAGCTGAGCGAAATAAAATGGCCGATTTGGACTTTCCCAAAGTAGACGCATTACTTAAACCGATCACCGCCGCAGTGGATGTACAAAAGGCGCGCCTCGAAGAGCTAGAAGTACAATTCAAAAACCTTGAGATACTTGCTCCGGTTGACGGTGTGGTGACGTTTGTCCACAAGCGCCCCGGAGAATCCGTGCAGCCGGGCGATCCCGTTGTGACAATTGCCAATGAAGATTCGCAGTACATCATTTGCTATGTTCGCGAACATCAACTGCCCAAGCCGCAAGACGGCATGTCGGTAGAAATTCGCCTGCGTCAACCTGGCAGCAAAGCCTATTATTCGACCGTCGAAACCGTCGGCCCGCAAGTTTCGCCCGTTCCGCCACATCAGCTGGCAGACCAAGCGACTCCGGAGTGGGCGTTTCCCTGCAAGATCCCTATTCCCAGCGACTTGGCTACGGCCGACCTCAAGCCTGGTGAACTAGTGGAAGTGATTTTCCGCGGCCCTAAGAAATAAGAGAACGAGGCGGTCTGCGAGGTACAGACCGCCTTGAACATTCTTTTTCGCTGTGCCCAGTACGCTATTTCAGCTGATCATCATAAGCTTCAGACAGAATCTGCTGATACGCCTTGGTCGCGGCATCGAAAGCGGCTTTGGCGTCCGTGCGTTCCGATTCACGAATCTGATTCTGCTTGGCATTCCAGCACGTTTCTACCGCGTCGATACACCACTGAGCGCTTCGCTTACTGGCACGAATCGGCTTGCCGTCCACTTCGACAAAGATGGGATTCGTATGGCAACTGGGAAAAATTCGTAACGCCACCCAGCTAGACCTAGCCGGTTGATAATCGAATTCCAGTTCCGCAATCTTGCCGTCGGCGACAATCTGCTTCGAATCGACTGCTTCACCATTCACAATCAATTCGACTCGCACTTGGTTCGAATCACCCACACGAGCTCGTTCCAAATGCCAGTACGGTTTGTCGCTGAGTGGTCGGTTGCGAATGGCATTGTTTGGCGTTTCATCCAGCAAGGCGGCAGCGTTGACTTGAACTTTGAGCTTCTGACCTGAATCAACTGTCAACACACTGGCGCGTCCGTCTTGACCCGGTTGCCCGACTTCCAAATCATTGATCCGAAAATCAAACAGATGACTCAGACCGTCGCCGCAATAGCTTCGACCATCTTTCAGGCCTTGGACCCAATTGTCATAGTCCAACTTTTCTTCGTCCAGCTTGACGTAGATGCGCCCCAAACCGACTCGATCACCATAGATACACGGAAAGTCAGTTTCGCCGCTAATTCGACACGTGTAGCCACAATTCAATGTGTGATACCAAACGTTCAATTCCCAAATCGCCGGCGTATCCACTGCCGAAATGAAGTCACACACATCGTGCACCACATCCACCACATATTCGTTGGCTCCAATGCCGTCGAACTTGGGCATGTCGAACGTGGGCAATGAAGTGGCTGGCACTTCCAGCCCCCATCCACTGTGCGAAAAGCCAACGACGCCACCTTGAGATTTGCCCCATTTCAAAACCGGCAAGTCCCAGCTGGGCCATTCTTCAATCTTGGTGGTGCCGGGATAATCGTCTTCCGTCAGTCGCAACAAGCATAAGTGACCGCAGTGCGAACTGGGAAAACCAGAAACCTCCACGTCATACCGCATCAAGTAGTCCGGCGTCGACAACTGGTGGACTTTGCCGTCAAAGAACTGCTTTTGGTGATACCAGCACGGTCCCCAACTGAGCACACACCCCACGTTCAAGTCCTCGCCCAGAATGTGCCGCATCATCGCGTCGGGGCCAACGCCTTGCGTGGGAGCTTCATAATGAGAACACCCCGCCGCGTGAATATGATGGTCACCAGAAAACCAATTGCGCTTGGCCAAATGTATCCAACGGCTCAGACGAAACGATTCGACATGAGATTTTGCTTCAGGCACGGTAATCGGCTTTTCCAGAATGCGATATTCGGGACCACGAGAATATCGGACGGTGTATTCGCCCGGTGGAAGCGAAACCGTTTCATCATGCGAACGATAGATCTGGTCATGAAAAAAGAAATCGGGCTCTAAACGTCGAGTTCGCGCCGGGTAAACTCGACCCTGTTCGTCACGAAACGTAAACCAAGCCGTGGTGGGCGAACCATCGTCGTCTAGGACCTCCAAGCGCACCTGAACCGCCGGAGTGCAAGAAAACAAAATCGGCAGGGCATTGCGGAAACCAATGTCCTGCGTCCCCTGCCCTACATCAAACGACACCGATGCTTCTCGATGCCCTCGGTCACGGCTGTAAACCTGAACAATCCGATATTCAACCGACAATCCAGACAGCGTTTTGCTCATCGGGCGGTCATCAAACATTTGGACATCCATCCAACGATCGGGGACGTCGGACGGTTTCACTCGTAGTTTGGGATCGGGATGTCCTGACGAACCAAAATACAGCGGTGCAGCGTTGGGACTGGAGACCTTCAGCGCGGGCGTAATCCCGGCATCGTTGTAAACCTTGACCAAAAAATTGGTCCAGCCTTGTTCAACAATCTGCGGCCGAGCAGGGCCGGCTTGCACTTTGACTCGGCTTTCCGCGTTGATTTGCACCGCGGCCAAGCACAATGGATCTAACAAAGCTTGAATTCGCTCAGCAACCTTGTCGCTGTTGGCCGCAGCTGAAATCTCGGCCAATTCCTTCGCTTCTTCGGCCGAAAGTGGTTGCCCCAGAAACTCTAATGATTGGGCAATCCGTTTCGCTTGCGCCAGCAATGGCTGGGATTCCACAGTCACAATGGAAAGCTCCTGGGCAAATACAGGGCTGGCCAAGGCCAACATCAACGCCGCAACCCATCGGCAGGCCGGCAACGAAACAACACGATTCAACATCGGGAACTCCTTGCTTTCAAACGTCATGAATTCATCGACTCCAGAATTCACTCGTAATACGTGAATTCGGATAAGTCAAAGTTTGATGGTTCAGGCGGCGCGAATCAAGCGACGAGAAGCCAGTGCTAGCTGTCATCAATTCGCTAACACTGCGATCGAATAGATAACATTTTCCAGAAACGTCGCGAAGAAAGACCGCGTTTTCTTTGCGTTTTGTGATCGGCATCCGGTTTGCCTTAAAGAAATGTCATTCGCAGACACAAGGAGTTCCCAAAATGTATATTCCGTCGTTTCTATTGTTAATCGGAGCCGTCACTGCAGCTTACGCAATTTACTGGGCCGTTCGTCCTGTCAGCCGGCACTACCCTTACTAGCGCGCAAAAAAACACCGACGGTGAAGGTATCACCGCCGGTGCAAAATTCTTGGACCTAAATCAACAATTATGAACAGCCCATGCTGTTACCACAGTTGTGGCATAAATAGCAGTTGCCGTTACGAACCGTGATCGCGCCGCAGTTATCGCAACTCGGAGCATCGCTTTGGAATTTAGCAAATTGGCCGTTGCGAGCATCCCCGCCTTCCGCCGATGGAGCATCGACCATCATTAGTCCCGCTGTTTGCAAACGCGAAGAATCGGCTGATTCCTTGCTATTTGTCACGGGCTTGCTGGCAGTGCCATTCGCCACTGCTTTTGTCGCGGCACCGTTTGAAGTCGATCCATTTTGAGCAGATGCCTTCTTGGTTTCGCTTTGTGGACCTCGAGTTGCTTCGCGGTAGCCTGGCAAAAACTCCATGGCCAGCCAGCGGAAAATGTAGTCGACTAAACTCTTGGCGATCCGAATTTCCGGGTTGGTGGTATAGCCCATCGGTTCGAACCGAGTATGCGAAAACTTGTTGACCAACACCTCCAGCGGTACGCCATATTGCAGGCTCATCGAAATGGCCGTGCCGAAGCTATCCATCAAGCCGCCAATGGTACTTCCTTCTTTGGCCATGGTGATAAACAATTCGCCCGGTCGGCCGTCATCATACAAGCCAACGGTGACGTAGCCTTCATGACCGTTCACGTTGAACTTATGAGTTAACGACTGACGCGTGTCGGAAAGTCGTTCGCGCCGAGGACGAGGAACTGCGTTTTCCGATTTGGATTCCTCCTTTTCGCCAGACTTGGTATTAAGTGGCTGGCTAAACTTGGACCCATCGCGATAAATGGCAATCGCTTTTAGCCCCAGTTCCCAACCCCAGCGATAGGCTTCCGAAATGTCTTCGGCAGTGACATCCATCGGCATATTCACGGTCTTGGAAATAGCTCCCGACAGGAACGGTTGAGCGGCAGCCATCATCGCCACGTGAGCTCGCCAACCAATACTTCGCTGACCATTGGCCGGCTTGAACGCACAATCAAAGACGGAAAGGTCGGCTTCGTCTAATTCGGGAGCCCCTTCAATCGTGTCGCATTCGTTGATGTAGTCGCAGATACCTTCGATCTGAGGCGAATCATATCCCAATGTTCGCAACGCCAGAGGAACGGTGCGATTGACAATCTTCAACATGCCTCGTCCCGCCAACTGCTTGTATTTCACCAAGGCAATGTCAGGTTCAATACCGGTTGTATCGCAATCCATCATGAAGCTGATGGTTCCCGTGGGTGCCAAGACCGTTGCCTGGGCGTTACGGAATCCGTGACGACGACCTTCCATGAGGACTCGTTCCCAGACATTTCTGGCCGCGTCCTTCAAGCCAGGATGTCCGGCGTCATGGATGTCTTCCACGGCGTTTCGATGCATCTGCATGACTCGCAGGAATGGCTCGCGATTTTCAGAATATCCTTCAAACGGCCCGACGGCGTGCGACAATTCCGTGCTGGTCAGATTCGCCGCGCCATGCAGAATCGCCGTGATCGAACCACAGAGACCTCGGGCTGCATCCGAATCGTACGCCAAACCGCTGGACATGATCAGGCTGCCCAAATTCGAATACCCCAGTCCCAGCGGTCGGAACAGATGGCTGTTTTCGGCAATTCGATCCGTAGGATAGCTTGCATGATCCACCAAGATTTCCTGAGCGATAAAGAACAACCGACAAGCAGCAGCAAATCGTTCGTGATCAAAGTCACCGTTGGGCAGCCGAAACTTCATCAAGTTGATGCTGGCCAGGTTACAAGCCGTGTCGTCCAGGAACATGTATTCCGAACACGGGTTACTGGCATTGATTCGGCCCGAATTTGGACACGTGTGCCACCGATTGATGGTTGTGTCGTATTGAACGCCGGGGTCACCGCAATGCCAAGCACATTCCGCCATGCGATGCATCAATTCCCGAGCTTGAAATGTAGGTCCAGACTTGGTGGGATCAGTAACCCACTGAGTGCGCCATTCGCTATCTTGTTCCAACGCTTCCATGAAGTCGTCGGTCAAGCGTACGGAAAGATTCGCATTCTGGAACAAAATGGAGCTGTAGGCTTCGCCATTAAAATTGGCATCGTATCCGCCATGCTGAATCAAGCAATGCGCCTTCTGTTCTTCCTTGTGCTTGCATTCAATGAAGTCCATGATGTCCGGATGCCAAATCTTCAGAGACTGCATTTTAGCAGCGCGACGCGTCTTACCACCCGATTTCACGACGGCAGCAATCTGATCGTAGACTCGCATAAACGAAAGGGGCCCCGACGGCTTTCCTCCACCTGACAACTTTTCACGATGCGATCGAATCGTTGAAAGATCGGTTCCTGTCCCCGAACCGAATTTGAAGAGCATCGCTTCGCTGGTGGCCAAGCGCATGATGTCTTCCATGTTGTCTTCCACGCTTTGGATGAAGCAGGCCGACGCTTGTGGAAATTCATACGAATTTTCCGGTTGATGTGCTTGGCGAGTCTCCTGATCCCAATGCCAATTGCACTTGGCACCTTCCACGCCGTATTGGCTATGCAGGCCCACATTGAACCAAACAGGACTGTTGAAGGCGCCGTGCTGATGAACACACAGCCAAGTTAAGTCTCGATAAAATCGTTCCCCATCTTCCGGTGACGCAAAATAACCATCTGCCACACCCCAATCGGCAATGGTTCGAGTCACACGATGGACAAGCTGGCGAACGCTGTTTTCGCGTTCCGGAGTACCGACTTCGCCATAAAAGTACTTGCTGACAACAACATTCGTGGCCAATTGACTCCAAGCCGCCGGGATTTCACAGTCCGTTTGTTCGAATAGAACAGCACCATTTTCATCCTTGATTGCTGCCGAGCGAAGCTCCCATTCCGTGGTATCAAAGGGGCACTGAACGTCGTCCGGACAAAACGTTGTCTCAATTCGTAGACCCTTCGAATTGCGAGTTGATTTCCCAGAGGTCGTTTCAGCATTGCGTAGATCAGCCGTTGCCATATTGGACAAAGCTCCTTGCAGATGTAGAGAAGATGGTTTCCGTACAAGCGCAACAGAATGCGCGCCAACAACTTCAGCTTTTCTCATTCGGCCGACAACACAATCCGTCGACAGCCAAACAAGCTGCTGAACACAATATATTGTAGGTCGGTCATCCGAAGCCACAACATATGCGACATTTCGAGGATTGTACGTGTTTGTTTCGAATCGTCAACACGCGGAAGATATTTTTCGTAACTCGTTATTCCACAACGGTTTGCGAAAACGCACTTACAAGGTGCTAGCATACCAAATTTAACAAACTCGATGCAAGACGTTAACATTTCAGATTCGCCTGCACGGGACACGTTGGACGCGCGGTGCATTGGAAAATTCACGAAAAAAGGCTGGTGAATGCCAGCCTTTTTTGTTCCGCAAATTCATGTCAACAGTTCATTTACTTAGTCCAAGAAGCCCACCAATTCCTGGCTGCGACTCGGTTGCTGAAGTTTCCGCACTGCCTTAGCTTCGATCTGGCGAATACGCTCGCGAGTCACTTTGAAAATATGGCCCACTTCTTCCAGGGTGTAGCTATATCCGTCACCCAATCCGTATCGCAATTTGATGATTTCGCGTTCACGGTAACTGAGCGTTTTCAGCACCTTGTTAATGCGTCCTCGCAACATTTCCTGAGCAGCACCGGTGGCAGGGCTTTCTGCGCCACCATCCGGCAGCAAATCACCAAAATGACTGTCCTCACTATTACCAACAGGGCGATCCAAGCTGATCGGGTAGCGGCTCATCGCCAAGACTCGCCGAGCTTCTTCGACGGTTGTATTGGATCGTCGTGCAGTTTCTTCGATCGTAGGTTCGCGTCCCAGTTCTTGTAGCAACTGACGCGAAACATTACGAACTCGCGACATCGTTTCGACCATGTGCACGGGAATTCGAATCGTGCGACTTTGATCCGCAACCGCTCGAGTAATCGCTTGGCGAATCCACCACGTGGCATACGTACAGAACTTGAAACCTCGACGATACTCAAACTTGTCTACCGCTCGCATCAAGCCCGCGTTTCCTTCCTGAATCAGATCCAGGAAGCTCAAGCCGCGGTTTCGATACTTCTTGGCAATCGAAACCACCAAACGCAAGTTACCTTCGGACAATTCGCGTTTTGCTTTCTGATAATGAGCGTATTCCTTCTTCAGAAACGCCACTCGATTTCGCAAGCTGGTCGGCGTTTCCTGGAGTGCCGAAAGCAACTCACGCAGTTCATTCAGCGTGCGAACGTATTGGTCGTCTTGGATTTTTTCCGCACGATACGCATCCACCTTGGCTTTCAATTCGTCAATACGTTTGCTGAATTGGTCCAAGGTGCGAATCATCGGCTCGATGCGCTGAGTTCGCAGCCCCAGTTCTTCCACCAATCGAACTGCTCGCTTTCGGCCTCGGCCCAATCGCTTCCACGCTTCCTTCCGCTTGGTCTTGGATTGACGAGCATTAACCGCAATCAAATAATCTCGACGATTCTTCTTCAACGCCACATCCAGCGTTGCCAGATTGTGCGGCAAGCGGCCTAAAATTTGGTCTTTTTCAAGTCTATCGGTTACGGAAACTTGAACGGTTCTGTCAAACGGAAGTTCACCATTGTGAACTCGCTTCAACACCTTGTAAGCCGATTGGATTACGTAATTACATTCGAGCAACTTGGCACGAAAACGCTGACGAGTATCTTCAATGCGTTTGGCGAGATCGATTTCCTGCTTTCGGGTCAAAAGTGGAATTTCGCCCATTTGCGTCAGATACATGCGAACAGGATCGTCCGACCACGAATCCGCGTCTAAGGCTTCATCTACTAAATCACCTGAGGCATCAGATTCTGCGTCGTCATTGTCAGCCATGTCTTCGGCGGAAAGCAATTCATCGTCATCATCTTCGTCGACAACGTCAGTTGCTCCCGTGTCAAAGTCTTCACTGGACACAGAACGTGCATCGTCTTCAAAATCCTCTCTCAGTGTGTACAACTCTCAGCTCCTTCACAAAATTGGTCAGAGTTAGACGTATTTCATGGGGAAGGAAGCACCCCCGTGCTCTTTAATCCCGCTTGCACTTAACGTCTCCGTTAGGCACAAATCATCGCCATACAGCAAAATTCTACCACCCACAATCCACTCGGCTCGATTCACTTGACATTTGCTAAAAGATTACGATTACAAAAACAGAATCGACACTCATCACCCTCTGCGCCCCCAGTCAAGCCGACCAAAAGAACAGAGGATCTTGGAATGAACATTTGGGAGGGAAATTCGCGTACCGCAATTTACGGGCCCTGCCGCATCATGAATTGTCGTCAAGAAAAAACACGACAAATCACACATGCAAGCTCCTTCGCATTTAACGCTCCGCATCAACCGACGGGCCATTATTGTCGTCCACTAGATTTTTTTTGGACTAAGACCGGTTGCCGTGCCGCGGGGAGGGGTGAGCGTTGGCTTCATCGCCGTCTAAATTGTAATCACCGCTGTCACTCGGTCTATAGGCAAACAACAATAGAATTCACTGAAAATGGAATTGCTTTGAAGCAATCAAGCAGATCGAACTCGACCGTTAAACGATCGCAATTCGCTCCACACGTTCGTCCAATCATTTCTCTCCGAATGGAGTGTCCTCCGTTATGCAGATTTATCAACTTCCCTGTACGTCTTGTTCACAGTGCTTACCGGTCGCCAAAACGCAAGCTGGCGAAACGCTTCAATGTAAATGCGGAGCGAATGTGGTGGTCCCCACGCTGCGTGAACTGTCCAAATTGGAAACCTTGGACACTCAGCCCACAAAGGCCGGTTCGCATTGGTCACAAGCTCGAGGCATCGTGTTCGCAATCGGCTTGTTATGCTTGGCGCTAGGCATTGGAGGTTATGTTCGAATCATTAAAGACCGAGGCCAGCTGAATACAAGTCGACCGGAAATTCCCGAGATTTCTGCGGCTCAAATAGAAAAAGTCGGGCTGCGCGAGGCGTGGGAAACTTGGCTTGACTATCGAGATAGGCGACTGGAATTTCGCGCGACACCCGAGTTCCTTAAGAACGAAAAAAAGTACAACGAACTGACATTCTATTCCAATATTTTGGCGTCTTTAGGCGCCGCGGGACTAGTCACTATGCTGAGCGCGGTAGCGTGGCCCGCGTCACGGAAGCAATCGCGCTAATCCAATGAAATCTTGTGTCGTTCACCAGGTTCTTCAATGACGTATTTGGGCACCGCATAGCCGGGCAACCGATTTCGCAAATACCCTATCAGCTCCTTTCCGCGTTCCACCGGTACTTCAAAGTGCCCCGCCCCGGCAACTCGGTCCAGTTGGTGCAAATAATAGGGCAGCACGCCGTTGGCAATCAGTTTAGTAGACAATTCGGACAAAGTTTCTCCACTATCATTTACGCCGCGAAGCAGGACACTTTGGTTCAGCAGCAGCGACACGGCCGACTTCAGCTTGCGAAACATCACACGGACCGGATCATCGATTTCGTTACCGTGGTTAACATGAACCACCATTACCACCTGGCAACGACTGGATGAAAACAAATCCAACAGCGCCGGAGAAATTCGCTCAGGAATCATCACCGGCACTCGAGTGTGAAGACGAATAGTTCGCACCGTCGGAATCTGTGCCAACTGCCCAAACAATTCCTGAAGCCGGACGTCCGTCAGCATCAATGGATCTCCGCCGCTGAGAATTACTTCGGAAATGTCTTTATTCTTTGACACGAACGACACGGCATGATCCCAGTTCGCAGCAATGCCAGAATTCTCGGAATAGGGGAAATGGCGGCGAAAGCAATAGCGGCAATGGACCGCGCAGACGCTGTTAACCACCAAGAGCACTCGTCCGTGATACTTCTGCAGCACGCCCGGCGCTTTGATGGCGCCCAGATCGTTAACCGGATCAGCCTGAAAGCCGGGAAGATCGTCTAATTCGTCGGGCAGCGGCAAAACTTGACGCAGCAGCGGATCATGGGCATTCTGTGGTTCGATCCTTTGCAGATACGGCTCGGGAACAAACACCGGAAAGTCTTGGCCGGCCTTTTCCAATTTCGCCAGTTGATCCTGAAACTGAGCTAGCAATCCAAGTCGTTGCAGCAACCGCTGCGGCGACCGGATCGCCCGCTTGACTTCCTGCTGCCAGTCGGAGGATTGGGGACGAAGTGTGGTCATATTTGAATTGCAATAAAAAGGCGTCTTTGGCAGCCAAGTCGAACCTGCTACGATATTCGGCTCAAAAATGTGCCCCAACTAGTTACGTACGGTAAGGTAAAAATTCGTGGCAAGCTACAATACCAGCGATTTCCGTAAGGGTCTCAAAGTCCAAATCGACGGCGACCCTTATTTGATGATTGAATGCAATTTCGTGAAGCCGGGGAAAGGAAACGCGTTATACAAATGTCGGTTGCGACACCTGCTTCGTAATACCGTTTTGGACCGAACTTACAAAGGGGGTGACACCCTGGAAGCAGCGGACATTGTTGAAATTGAAGCGCAATTCTTGTATCGCCAAGGCGAAACGTTTGTCTTCATGGACAATGAATCGTACGAACAATACGAATTGTCTGGTGACCAAGTCGATGACGGCTGGAAGTATCTCAAGGAAGGCATGGCCTGTTCCATGATGCTGTTTAACGGCAATCCAATCGCCATGTCACCTCCCAACCATGTGGTACTGAAAGTGGAATACTGTGAACCTGGTGCCAAAGGGAACACGGCCACCAATGTCACCAAGCCTGTCAAAGTAGAAACGGGCGCAGAATTCCAATGTCCCGCGTTTATCAATCAAGGTGAACTCATCAAGATTGATACGCGCACCGGTGAATACGTGGAACGAGTAAAAGAGTAACTGCGGAATGTCCGACGAAACTCGTTCTGCGGCAGTTCCTAAATGACAGCTGACGATTCGTCATTTCGTTCGACTGCGCCCTGGCAAAACCTGTTTCTTCGCGCGCAACTGTTGGTTCGTCTCAGGACGTTCTTTCAGCAGCGAGGGTACATTGAAGTGGAAACCCCGCTGCTTTCCTCCGATACGGTTGTCGATTGTCATCTCGATCCGTTCGCCGTAACCGCTTATTCCGATCCGACAAAGCCCCACGACGGAGCAACCTACTGGCTGCAGACTTCGCCGGAATTCGGGATGAAACGACTGTTGGCCGACTGGATCGTCGATGCGGATCGCCATTCCTCGCTGCCATCCGACTTGGCCATCTTCCAAGTGACCAAAGCTTTCCGAGCGGCCGAAGTCGGTTCGCAACACAACCCTGAATTCACCATGGTGGAATGGTACAAGCAGAACGAATCGTACCAAGATGCCATGCAATTCCTGAGTCAACTGAGCGAACAACTGCTGGCGTTGGGGCCGGCTCAGCTAACAAGCTACCGCGACGCCTTTCACAATGCGTTAGGTATTTCCAATGTTCATACAGCTTCGGTTGCGGAATTGCAGCAGGCTGCGTCGCTACGGAAACTGGATATTCCTGAATCGTTGCGAACCGCAGACAAGGACAGTTGGCTGAACCTGTTGATGGCCATGGTGGTCGAACCAACACTAGGACGAATCGCACCCACAATCTTGTTTGACTACCCGGCATCGCAAGCTGCATTGGCTCAACTTCACACCGACGAATCCGGGACCACGGTTGCCGCTCGGTTCGAACTTTACGTCCAGGGAATCGAACTTGCCAACGGTTACTTCGAACTACTCGATCCAGACGAGCTTGAACGTCGCAATCACGCGGCCAACCAAATTCGCCAAAGCGAAGGACGATTCACGCTGCCCGCTCGCAGCCGACTGATCGACGCCATGCGGAGCGGTCTACCAAATTGCAGCGGAGTGGCTCTGGGATTTGACCGCATTGTGATGATAGCCGCCGGTGCCAGCCATATTCAACAAGTGATACCGTTCCCGTGGCAACGAGCGTAATACTTCTCAACTCAACCAGCCTCGTTGCGTGACCGCCGATTCGCCCGCGGTTTCTACTCAACAGATTTCGGATCGCCAAGTTCGTCATCACTATATTCGCTATGACTATCAAGCGTTACGGAAACTACGCTTGACCAATTTGGCGACGTTTCGGAACACCGTTCTTTTGGACAAGCTAGTTTCCTAAATGCAACGTCCGGTATCTTTTGTTTAGCCTACCTTCGAACTGCTTCAGGTCGTTGCCAAATCCCCACCTCTTTCATCCCACCTCGACACGGAAAAGGTTCCAGAACGATGGCGAAGTCGCGAAAATCAAAACAGATTGCACAACAACAAGCTCGAAAGAACCGTCGCAAGCAGATTCGCCGCAAACAATGGCAACATTCACTCGGCGTGCTGCTCGCCAGCACCACCAGCACATTGGTATGTTCCGACGTGTTTGCACAAACGCCAAGCGGCGCGAATGTGGTGGCCGGCAGTGCGGTTGTCGCCAATGCCGGTCCAACATTGAACGTAAACGCCTCGACGAATCGCACCATCGTCAACTGGGATTCGTTCAGTGTCGGTGCCAACCACACTGCCAATTTCAATTTGCCGTCGGCGAATGCGGCTATCTTGAATCGAGTCACTTCGGCCAACTTACCGTCCAACATCAACGGAGCGTTAAATTCCAACGGTCATGTGTATTTGGTGAACCCAAGTGGAATTGTGGTGGGTTCGCAGGGGATGGTGAACACCAACGGCTTTACGGCTTCAACTTTTGACGTGTCGAACAGTGAATTCATGGCGGGAGGAAAACTCACCTTTCGCGACCAAGGAGGCAGCGGTTCGATCATCAACTACGGTTCGATCCAAACCGGTGAAGGCGGAGCGCATCTGATTGCCAACCAAATTGCCAATCACGGTTCCATTGCGTCCAACGGCGGCAATGTAACCCTGTCTGGCGGCGGCACCGTAACACTGGAAAATGGGACAACCTACGTGCAAGCGTCTATGGAAACGCTAAGCAATGGCATTAGTCCCACGGCAGGACTGATTCAGAACACGGGTACCATCCGAGCGACCGGGGCGGCCAGCATTGGTGGCGAAGTCTATTTGGTAAACCCTAACGGAAATATTCTGCACGACGGTACCATTGCCGCCCACAACGTCAACCCAGACGGAAAGACAACGGGTGGGCACGTTCAACTGGAAGCAGAATCCATCGAATTGAATGCACTGTCTTCGATAGACGCCAGCGGTACGCACGGCGGCGGTAAAGTGCTGGTGGGCGGCGATTGGCAGGGCAGCGGCGAAATGCAGCAAGCTTCCTCGGTTGTCATGGAGGCGAATTCGACCATCGACGCCAGTGCAATCCAATCCGGTGACGGCGGAACGATTGTGCTGTGGACCGATTTATTGAATTCGAACAGTGTTACTCGAGCGTTCGGCACACTTCTGGCTCGTGGCGGCGCATTGCTGGGGAACGGCGGTCAGATTGAAACTTCGGGCAGCACCATCGAAACAAGCGGCGTTCATGTCGACGCAGGTGCGTTGCATGGCGTAGGCGGCTTGTGGCTAATCGACCCGTTTAACTACGTCATTGACGCAATTGCGGCCAACAACATTGTCAGTGCGTTGAATACGGGGACCAGTGTCACGGTTTCAACCGCAGTAGATGACGCAAGTTTCGGCAGTTCCGGAAACAGCGGTGACAACGGCGACATCACAGTGACTGCAGACATTGTCACCGGCGCGATGACAGGCGATGCAACGCTGACGCTTCAAGCCGCTCGGCATATTCGTATTGGTGGCACCACCGGAATCGATGCCACACAAAATGGCAACACGGCCAAGCTGAACGTCAAACTGTGGGCCGATACGGACAATTCGGGCGACGGAATCAACATGATTACTGCCGCCGGAATCAAAACCAACGGCGGTTCGCTGACGTTTGGGAACGGCGACACGGCAACGATCGGTGGAGTCAATGTCCAAGTGGGAGGCGACCTCTATATCAGCGGATCTGTGGCCCAAGCGTTGGAAACCGCTGGCGGCGACATCACCATCCACGGCGAAACGATTGTCGCGAATTCTGCCGGTGGCGTTACGTTTGATTCGGCCGGGGGCGATATTGTCTTCGGTGGCGTATTGAATTCTGGCAATTCCTACTCCGCAGTCAACAGCTCGCTGGACTGGAATGCCGCGTTGAGCGCCGCCAAGTCTGGTACTGGCGATCAGATTGGCGATACGTACCTTGCAACCATTACGTCGCGACTGGAAAACGCGATTGCCGGAATTGCAGTTAACTACCAGGCATCGTGGTTGGGTGGCCGACGTGTGACAGGAATCGGAACGGACAGCGCCTGGCGATGGGTTGCTGGGCCTGAAGGTTTACAGGACGGCGGAAACGGAATGATCTACGCTTATCAAAACGCTTCGGGCGGAGGAACGACGGCGGCTAACGGTCTGTTCAATAACTGGAATGCCGGTGAACCCAACAACTGGAACGGCACCGCAAGCGACCCGCTGAGCACCGAAATGGAAAGCGCCCATCAGTTTACGGGCAATGCTGGACTGTGGAACGATCTGCCTAAGACAGGAACGAATCTCGATTGGTACGTTCGCGAAACGAATCTTGCTCCGACGGCCGTCACCATTGACGCCGGAACTACCGGTACTGTGACAATGGGCGGAGTCGGCGGCAGCAAGGCGCTCGCTTCGCTAGATGTGACTTCGGCAGGAGTCACCGTTGTGAATGGAAGTGCTTTGGTCACCACCGGAGCCCAAAATTTCAGCTCGGCATTGGACGTGAACAGTGCGATTGGTCTTATGGTCGACGGTACAACGTTGACAACGGGCGGAACAGTCGATTTTACCGCAACTGGCGACATTACCGTAGATGCTTCGTTGGTCGCCCCTGGTACGGTCTCGATTGACGGGGCCCACGTCGTCATCAATGGTGACATTGATACCAGCGGTGCAACCGGCGCGCGTGTGCTCGTGAAAGGCTGGGGTGATGTCATCGTGTCCAATGGCGTCGGCATCACGACCGATGGCGGCGACGTCACGCTGTGGTCTGACAGCGACAACAGCGGTCAGGGCGGTATTCATGTGCAGCCAAACGTATCGATCGACACGCGAACGGCGGCCGACCGAATCGCTGGTACACATACAACCGGCGGTGGCTCCATCGTGATTGCTGGCGGTCTGGATGACGCTGGAGTCAGCTCGGGTATTGGCAACGGCACTGCAGGTGACGGCACACCGGATGGCTATGCCGTGAATCTGACGGGCACTCGAGCGGGCGTTCACTTCGGAAACAACAACTCCGTTGCGCACAACACCGCTATCAATCTGTTCAGCGGCAGCGGCGACATTCTGGTTAACGGGAAATCAACGCTGATAGACGGTTTATTCAGCTTCGGTGTCGTTGCCTACCAGGGTTACACCTTTGATGGTGGCCAAACAGGCGATATCACGCTCAATGGGAACGGCAGTGGGGCGGCGACCGCCGCCGGTGGCTTTGACATGGCGGCTCATCGCGACGACGCGAGTGGGCTTTCGACCATTCAAACGGCAGACGGCAATATCGTTCTCAATGGCTACAGCCGGAATGGAACGACTGAGAATCTTGCGATCGCGATCGACGGGGCCCCAACCGCCCGAGTATTGATTCAGGCAACCGGCAGTGGAAATGTTACTTTGCGGGGAGATGCAGTCGGGACGGGGCCCACGGCCGTACGCTTCGGTGGCCTCGACCTGCTTGCAGCCAGCGGCGACATCCAAGTGTTGGGCGACAACGGCGGCATTCTATCGACAGTTGTCGTCCCGGGCGCGACGCTTAACCTTGGTTCTGCTGCGGGAACCGGTGTCACGAGTTCGACCAGCGATATCCTGCTGCAATCCGATGACATTCAGATAAGCACCTCCACAGTCGCTGACACAACCGGCACGCTGACCGTTGAACCGACGGCAACCAGCTTCACCAGTTCGCTCACATGGCCGGACGCAAACCTCAGTATCGCGAGTACTCTTGGCGGATTGACGCTCGGCAAAGAAGGCAACACAGCCGACATCACGATCAGTTCAGCTCAGACAGTCGGCGGACCTGTCAACGTCTACGGCGGCAATATCAACATCAACAACGCTATCGACACAAGCGGCGGCGGTGCGGACGGCGATATCCTGCTGAAAGGCACTGGCAGCATTTCGCTTGCGGCCAACGGAGACCTCACGACAGACGGCGGCAATGTTATCCTGTGGGGCAGTAGCGACGGTGGTAACGTCGATGGCTACGTCAACCTGGCTGATGGTTCTTCGATTTCGACCAACGGCGGACACGTCTGGCTGGGTGGCAGTACAAGCAAGGTGACACCAGGCACGCTGGTCGGCGATGGTACGACCACCTGGAACGGACTGACGGTCGGCAATGGCTATGCCGTCAGTGGCACCGATGTCGCAATGCTCAATGGTGGCAACTGGCGAGTCGGTATTGGGCTTGCCAATGCCAATATTTCCACGGGAGGCGGTGATTTCTATGCCGCTGGAATGGATCTGAATACGGTTGGTGGCGGCGCAGGATCCGGCTCGGGTATCGTACACGGTGGCACGAACGGTTCGATCAATGCGGGCAGCGGCTCAATCGAAATGAATGCATACTCCGGCACCAACGGCGCGTACGCAGTACTAATCGGCGTCCATCCGAATGGCGTTGACAACTCGCTGACACTCAGTAGCAGCTCGAACGCTACGACGGCGGTTTCGCTTCTGGCCGAAACCGCCTCGACCAACGCGAACTTTATGGGTTTGCTGATCGAAGATGACTTGAAGATCTCCGCGACCGGCACCGGTGGCATTTCGCTGACCGGTCGGTCCGCAGCGGACATCGGAATTCGAGTCGGCAGTCCCGTCGACAGCGGTAACCTTGAAGCGCTGGCAGCCTCCGGAACGATAACGATCGACACGGGCGACGACGACCTGGCGTTCTACAATGCGGCCAGCCAAAGCTACTTCGGCGCCAAGGCCGGTTCGCCGGTAACCAGTTCTAGCAGCGATATCGTGATCATCGCCGATAAGATTCCCAGCAATTCGGCCGGCATCAACATCGACACCACGGGAACACTCGCATTCGAACCACTGTCCACATCCGGAACCTCGGCAAACCTAACGGGATGGAGCATGGGTACGGACTTAACCGGACTGCGAGTCGGCAAGAGTACGAACGCCTTTGCGACCGTGACACTTGGGAATGCACTCGACATCAACGGACCGATCGACGTTTATGGATCGGCCATCCATCTGTACAACGATATCACCTCCAATGGCAATCAGAGCTATTCCGGAGATATCACGCTGCACGGCGACATTGCCTTTGACGCAACAACCGGAGACCTGGCGTTCGGGCAATCGATTGACGGAACCTATGCCGTCGAAATCACTGCCGGCAACGTTGATTTTGGCAGTGATGTAGGCGCAGTGACCGCACTGACCAGTCTTGTCGTGAATGGTTCCGCAACGCTTGGCGGGGATGTCGTCACCAACGGTGCTCAAACATGGAACGATGCCGTCACGGTCGAAGCGAATGCAGTTCTACGCGGATTGTCACTCGACTTCGGCAGCACAATTGATGGCCAGACGAACGATCTGGAGCTTCGAACGGACGCTTTGCAGCTGGGCGGAAACGTTTCGTCTACTGGGGCACTGATCATTGCTCCTAACACAACCGGCACCACGGTTGGCGTCGGTACGGGCAGTGGCAGTCTGAGCCTTTCGCAGGCAGAATTCGGCCTGCTGCAAGACGGATTCTCGTCCATCACGATCGGTGGAAGCAACGCGGGCGAACTGAAAGTCGGAGGACTGACAAGCCTGCAGGATAATCTTGTTCTTCAAGCCGGATCTTCTTCCGATTTGCAGGTTACTGATCCAATCAGCTGGAGCAGCGATACTGCACTCACACTGGCGGCTGGTCAAGACATCTGGGTCATGAACGATATTGATGTCAACGGCAGCGGTGCGACATTGAATTTGCTGTATGGTGGCACGAATGGATCGACGGCTCCCGCCGTGGGTCGCAATTTTTATATCGATCTGGCGAATCGGCGCACGATTGACTTTGCGGACACTTCGGCAAACCTAAAGATTGGCAACGAGACCTACACGCTGATCGATTCGGTTGCCGACTTCACAAGCATGAGTTCGGCGGGACGATACGCGTTTGCGACGGGACTCGATTTAAGCGGCACAACTTACAACAACGCGGTTTACACGACAACGTTTACAGGAAAACTCGATGGGCTCGGCCATGCCGCCGACGGCATGATCATCAACAATTCCACCGGTGGCAATCTCGGCCTGTTCGCTCAGCTCAACGGTTCGACCATTCGACACCTGGGTATTACCAACTTCAACATCAAGACTAATTCAACATCTAGCTCGACCGAATACCGGATCGGTGGACTCGCGGGCAATGTCGGAGGTGCAGGAACGCCCGTCAGCAGTGTCACCAATATCGACGGCGTTTGGAGCAGCGGCGTGATTTCCACGGAACAGGGTGGCACACAGAAGTTCTTCTTCGGTGGCGGTCTGGTTGGTTCGCAGAACGGCGGCTTCATGAATCTGTCGCGATCATATAGCACCGCAAATGTCAGCACGGATGGCTCGTATACCAGCAATCTGGCGACGGGAGGGCTGGTCGGCGACATTGGTATCAACACAAATCTGCCCACCTCATACACTAACAACAGACGCCACTGTCGATTTTAACATCAACACTTCCTACGCTACCGGATCGATTGTTCCGGCGCGACCATGGCGTTTACTTTGGAAGCGGAGGTTTGATCGGCGTGATCTTTACATCTGGCGGCGAACTAACGGACAGTTATTCCTGGGGCAATGTCGTGGGCAACGGGTCATTCGGAGGCATCGCAGGATTTGCGCTCAGCGGAACGTATGAACGAAACTACACCACACAAGCCAGCGTTGGTGCAGGAAGTTGTCGCCACGGCCTCATCCTACAACGGAACAACACTTCCTGCCAGCGACTAACAGCGGCACTCAATTGCCATCAGGCTGGGATTCGAATATCTGGGCTGTGGGAGATCGCCCCACTTTGAATTTGATCCCAGAACCAGCTCGTCCGTTGTATGTTCAAGTGAACAGCGGAACGTCATCCATCTACGGTGATGCGTTCGGAATTCTCTATACCATTGTCGATGACACGGGGGCCGCTGTTACGTTTGGTGCGGGTGACTATGCCAATCTCACGGGGACTTCCGGTACGGGTATCTACACTCTTGACGAAGGAGCTCACGCCGGCAGTTATTCGGTTTCGTACCTAACCGGACTCAACTTGACTGGGCCTGACGCTACCGATTACATACTTAATCCATTTAGTTCCGCTGGTTCACACACTGTGGATCCACGAACGATAAGTGTCAACGCAAGTGGCACTCTATCCAAGACCTATGATGGCACAACCTCCCTTCCGGCTGGAGCGGAATCGATGTTGTCATTCAATAACTTGGCAACCGGAGACACGGGAATTACCGTGACGATCAGCTTCGGGCGGCTTTAATTCGGCAGATGTACTCACAGCGAATCAAGCAAATCTTGGCGGTCTGACCATTTCCAACGTGTCAGGAACCATCAGCTCGCTGGCCAGCGACTATCAGCTCAATTTAACTTCAGCCGTGGTCGACGCTCAGATCACGCCTTTGGCTGTTGTCGTTTCTGGCTTGGTGGCACAGAACAAGACGTACGATGGAACAGTGCCGCTGGCGTCCGTTAATGCATCCGGGCGCAGCCTTCGCCGGGATGATTGCAGGTGACGATCTTTCCGTCTCTAGCGTGGGACGGCACGTTTGACAGCATAAATGTCGGCACCAACATTGGAGTGACGCTGTCGAATTCAACGTACGGCGGTGTCGATGCCAGCAACTACACGCGTTCACCGATCAAACGTCGGCAACCGCAAATATCACCGCGGCGTCATTACAAGTAACTGGTGTAACAGCGAACAACAAGTTCTACGACGCCACAACCAACGCCTCGCTCAGCGGCACTGCGCAAATCACGCCTGTGTCCGGCGATGACGTCATGTTAAGCGGAGGTCCGATTGCTACCTTTGCCGACCCCAATGCGAACACCAATATCAGTGTCAGTGTGATCGGTTACAGTTTGACTGGCGACGATGCCGGAAATTACACCTTGCAGCAACCGACTGGTTTGTCCGCGGACATTCTGCCGGCTCCGCTGACGATTGTGGCCAATGACGATGCCAAGTTCGTCACGAAGTCGGACGCTGCCGGATACGCCGGCGCCAGCTTTGACGGATTTGTCGGAGGCGAATCGATCGCAGATCTCACAGGTGCCTTGTCGGTAACTCGAAGCGGCACGGACGAAACTGCTGGTTTCTATAGTGACGTTCTTGTGCCCACCGGATTCACGTCTACCAACTATGACATCACCTATGTGAACGGTGACTTCACCATTGTACCGGCGGACCAACTGTTAGTACGATTCGGCAACACACAATCGGTTTATGGAACGGCTAACAACTATGCGTTCCTTTCAGCCGAATACATGGACGGTTCGAACTCAGTGCATACCCTGGCGGCACCGACCGTAGTGGGAGACTCGTACACATTCAATGATGGAGCAGGTGGGACTGCCGAATTCACTCTTTCGCCCGTTTCGGAACAGCTCAGTTCCAGCGGAAGTCTGACTGTGGGAAGCTACGTATTGGACGCCGCAAACGTGACATCCACCAGCGTGAATTTCTCGAACCAGCTTGTTGTCGTCGGCAATCATGCCGTCGTCGCCGCTCCGATCAATGTTACTGGTTCTAACGTGACCAAGACCTATGACGGTACGACAGGCATGTCGGGACTGACGTTGGCACTCAGCGGCAACCTTGCCGGAGATGATCTGTCGATCACAGGAGCAGGAGCCTATGCCGACCGCAACGTTGGTACTGGAATCAGTTATACCGTTGGAAATCTCATGTTAGACGGAGCGGATAAGGATAATTATTATCTGGCCAACGGTGGAACCATCAGCGCCAACGACGGCGTGATTTTGGCTAAGAACGTCACACTGGTTGCGCCGACTGCCAGTCGCACCTACGACGGAACAAATGCATACGTCGCCACGGCCGCCGACCTGAATTGGCTCACTTCGCAATTGGGAGTTGCGGGCGACCTCGTGCAATCGGTCGTGTTGACCTTCGACAACAAGAATGTCGGCACAGGCAAAGCGCTTTCCGCGTCCAACGTCGTCATTGACGACGCCAATGGCGGTGCGAACTACAACATTTCGTACGCGAATGATACCAGCAGCGAAATCGTACGACTCGGCAGCGTTACCTGGATCGGCGGACCGACCGGCAATTGGAGTGATCCGTCTAACTGGGCCGGTGGAGCCATCCCGGACTTGGCCAACGTAGCAGATGTCATCATTCCTGACGGCGTCACTCCGATTTTCGATAGCAGTGTTGCCGGCCCGGTTGATATCGAATCACTCACTGGCGGCAATTTCCAAATTGACAGTGGTACTCTGAACGTAGCCCATGATGCAACGCTGGGCACTTACACGCAAAACGGCGGAATCTTCAATGTTGGTGGCAATCTGACCGTCGCTGACTTCGCACAAAACGATGGCACGCTGGGCGTGGGCGGAAACCTGAATGTTACTAGTTCGTTCACCCAAAACCCAACGGGGACCATTGACGTTACGGGCAATGTGTTGATCACACAAGCGACAGGTGATTTGGATGTGTGGAACCTGACGGGACACGACATCACGCTGAACAGTCCGACAGGCGGAGTGGGGCTGGGCGACATATTAGCTCGCGGTACTCTCACGGTAAATGCAGGCCTGGGAGACATCAATCAACTACCTGGTACGATTCTCACCGTGTACGGTCCATCTACGTTTGGTGCAACAGGTAATGTGACACTTAACAACCCGGGAAATGACTTCCGAGGTCCAGTGAACGTAACCGGTCAGAATGTGACGCTACGAGACGATCATGGCGGATTGATCCTTGGCAACGTCACGACCACCGGAACGTTTACCGGAACATCCACCGATGGGCCGATAACGCAAAACGGCACCGGAATCCTCAAAATCGGCGGCGAATCGACCTTCCACGCTCGTAAGAACGGAAACCCGGCGGACATCTTGTTAGGTAACCCCGGAAATGATTTTCAAGGACCGGTAAATGCCGATGGCAAGGACATTGTCATTCACGATGGCCACGGCGGTTTGCTCTTGGGTACGATCTTGGCGTCGGGCAACTTTACCGGCAAGTCAACCGATGGTGATATTACGCAGACAGCAAGCGGAACCATCACGGTGCATGGCACAACCACTTTAGAGGCATTCAAGAACGGAGTCCCAGCCGACATCTTGTTACCAAACCCAACGAATCAGTTTATGGGACTGGTCAATATTGTTGCTCGCCAGTTGCAAATCAGCGATGTGGACGGTTCGATTGAATTCGGTTCGTTCCGCACGAACGAATTTGATCGAATGTTTGCCGAATCGTCTCAATCAGGAGTTTACGATACCAACGTTCGCCACGAACCGACAGGATCAATATCAAATGGCGGCCTGGCGGGCTATGTCCTGCGAACCGTCAACCGCTTGGCCCAAATAGCCGGCTTCCGCAACTTGTTTGAAAATGCTGGCGAGCCGGTTGTCGCCAAAGATATACTGCAGGAGCAAGGCGAAGTCTACGTCCGTCGAGAAACCGATTTTGAAACCGTACCGGTTAACTCGACTAGCAATGACGATGACGACTTAGACGACGTTCAGTAAGACTGCCGACGACAATGGTTAGTACGGCCTTGGTCCAGGAATCCAGGTCACGCTAAAGTGACCTCGGTGGTCTCGAGCCGTACCGCCGATGTCTCGGATGCCATAGCCATAGTCAAACCGTGCAATCAGTCGATCGCTCATTTGGTAACGAAAGCCGACGCCCGTGGCAGCAGCCAATGTATAGCTGTCTTCGTTTGGCTGAGGCTCCTGAACGTAACCGTTGCCAAAGTCGAAGAAAACGAACGGCCGCAGCGTATGGGGATTGTGACTGCAGCCCCAGCGTCGAGTGCACGCCCACCTGAAGTTGGCGATCCAGCCATGATCGGCATTGAACGCGCGCGTTGGTCAAAAACCGCGAATGGGTGCCTGAACCCGCCGAGTCCCAGCGTTTCGCTAAAGAGTAACCGCTCCGAAGCGACTTGTCCGGTGAACCGGCTCAAGAGTTGCCACCCACCACCGGCGTCGGTTCGTTCGTACATGAGTCTTGCGTAGATGTAGTCAGGCGATGTATCGGGACGAATGGTTCCAAACGCCGCACGAATGAGAACCGGTCATGCCACCACCTGGGCCAATGAACGTAAGCCGGAAGGAAACAGCGAATAATTGTTTTGGTCAAACCGCTGAAAGTCTTCGAATCCAATTTTGAATTGCACCAAGTCGGCATTGGAGTTAGCGATAGTGGTGCCAGCAAATTCCAAGTTATTGTTGGTAGACTTGAAATCCAGACCAAGCGTGAAATTACGGCTCTGGCATGGATTGCGGATCAAGTGCCGAACCCAACCTGTCCCCAGCAACTGCCAGCTTTCACCGTCCTGCAAGACCTAGACCTAACCGAGGTACGCCGGCCCAGCTTCCGTACGCATACAAACTAGCTTCACGGCTCAGCGGTTGGTTGACTGACCGGAGTGCGCGTTCAGCCGATTGAATTGTTCGTCGGTGGTGTATTGATAGCCTAGCGTACCGCCGCGATGAAATAAGTTTCCGTACTGAAAACCGCCAAAGTATCTGCCATAGTTCAAGGTACGGCACACCCGTGTCATCTCAACCCAATGTAGCTCTCGCAGCGGACGCACGTCACATGACTTGAAAATCACGCCTGGTATTCTTATGTTGGCCCCCGGCTGAAAATCCAAGGTTACTCGGCGAAAGGGATTCTGATTCAGCCAGAACAGGTCCGATTCTAGATTCGGTTCATAGATTCGATCACCGGTTTGAGTGCAATGGATCCAACGAGAGAGTTCGCAGCAATCAAAGTAACACCCGGGTTGAACGACGATGCGATCAATTCGCGTTTCCGTTACCACCACATGGACCGTACCACCAGTGATGCGCTGTTCCGGAATAGCCACATCAACGATTGGTTGTTTGCAGTCGCGATAGTGCAAGATGATGTCGCGAGCCATCTGGTTCAGGTTTCGCAGCGTAATGGGCTGGCCCAGGTAGCGGTCGATGATTTGTTGGTGCCACGCCCATAGACCGGCGAATCGGTCGCTTCGAATTTATGGTGCAGGCCCAGCAGGTCACGTCAATTTTCGGTCTCCTTCGAAACCTTGTCTTGATGGTCGACGATGATGACCGCTTCCCAGCTGTTCGACCAAAAACTTTGTCATCGCCTGTGACCGCATCCAGTTTTTCTCGGTCTATTTCCGGAATCTGGACGCTCGGTGGCGTCAGTTCTAATGGACGATGGCGTTCTATATTCTGTCCGAACGCCTGGCTGCAAAAGACGACAACGGAAAAGCAAACCAGGATGGAAAGCACAGTGTTTCTTTGAACGAATTTGCCTGGTGTGATGCACATAAAATTCCAGTCCAACAACCTTCTGGAGAAAGGGAACGTACCGCGGCGAATTGCGACGCTTCTCGCATTGGTTTCGACTTGGGCGGTTGCTCTACCCCAAACGATGTTACGCGCTTGCAGTGTAAGCCGAAATGCAGGCGTTCTGGTTATGACAACTGCGGGACCACGGAGGCCTCACAAAGCATGGCGGCATCCGCTAACCAAACCAAAGAAGGGTCAGATGAAACCGAATTGCGCAACGTTGCCAGTCACCTTCGCTGACCGCGAGTCGCGAACCGGAGAGGTCGTTATTATTGGTCAGTGGATTCGACCGGTTTGCGTCCGACAACTATTAACGACATTCCCGGCCAGGGAACGATCGGGTCGAACATTCATAATCGGCCACATGCGATCAAACAGGATCATCTGTCGAGGCGTGAGCTTTGTCCGCCGCAGGAGACGTCCGTTGATAAGCCACGCCAATGATCCGATTTTACAGACTTGGCGAGAATAGACGACGTCAAAGCCTGATTCTTCCATCAGCGACTTCAGTTCGGCTGCTTGGTAGCGACGATGATGGCAACGGGAATTTATCAAGCCCTGTGTAGAACGCCGGTTCCGCCGGCACAATAATGATGCAGTGGCCGCCAGCCGTCAGTGCTCGTTGAAACGACTGCAAAATCTCTCGGTGAGGCCCTAAATGCTCAAGCACGTTCGAACAGAACACGGTGTCCAACTGATCGTCCGTCCAATCGCGTTCAAAGTTGGGCGCCGTCAGATCACATTGCGCAACGCGAACGTTGCCTCGGCCCGCAAATTTGTCTCGCAAGGTCGCAATGTAAATCGGGTCGTGATCGATCAGCAACAGATGCTCTCGATCAGCCAGCATTTCGCTCAGATTACCGATTCCGGATCCCGCTTCCGCAACGCGTTTGCCAATGAAGGGCGAGACTTGTTTCACGAGCCAACGATTGTAGCGAAGTGCTTTTTCTACCGAACGCAACACATACATGCCTGTATGGTGCGTAAAGTGCGTATTGAAAAATTTGCAACGAATGAGTTCAAAAATCGCTTTCAATCCGTCGAATGGTCGCGTCTTCTTGCCATCGCCCACCGCGCGACCTCGATAGCTAATGGGCACTTCGAAAATACGCGCACCCCACTGCGCTAAACGTGATGCCAGCTCGGGTTCAATCGTGAACGAATCACTGGTGAGATTAAGTTCGCGCAAGATATCCGCTCGCACCACCTTGTAGCAGGTTTCCATGTCGGACAGATTTAGATCGTTCAAGACATTGCACAACAGCGTCAGAAGCTTGTTGCCCAACGAATGCCAGAATAGCAACACGCGACGTTCGGGCCCGGCAAAACGCGACCCAAATACGGCATCGGCGTGGCCATCCAAAATGGGCTTTAACAACCGAGGATATTCGTGTGGATCGTACTCAAGATCCGCGTCTTGGATGATCGCGATATCACCCGACATGTGTTTGATTGCCGTGCGAACAGCTGCACCTTTGCCTTGGCTTTTGGGCAATCGAATCAGCCGAATACGCTGGTCACGTGCTGCAATCTCCTCCACAGCCGCCGCGCTATCGTCCGTGGAACCGTCGTCGACAACAATGATTTCCAAATCAAGTTCGATGGGCGAACTTACCACTTTCTCCAGTAACGGTCCGATTGTCCACCGTTCGTTCTTCAACGGTACAAGTACGGAGAGTGTTTTCAGTTCCTGCTTCCAGGCACGAGGCGAATTGGCTTGATCCAATTCATACGTGTCAGGAAGCTGCGGTACGGGTGGAACGGCTACATCAATGTTTGACTGAGTTAGAGAATCGTCCGTGGCAAACATGCTGGTAGGGGTCATCGCGGATCAACTTTTTGGGGCGAAATGGATTGTCAGATCGGCCGGTTTGTACCAGCAGCCTGCCTCCCGAACGGTCCTGCCAATACAAACGACAGCTAAGTCTACGCCATGCGTACAATCTAACCATTTTGCCAGCGACCTTGCCGCCCAGACACCATGAATTCGCTCGGCCGAAAATTCCCATTGATCAGATTACTCCGATTGTGACGCCCACGCGCGAAGGGCCGGAAGACGCCAGTCAAATTCGTAACGTATAAATGTGCAAACCCGTCCAAATTGTTACTTCCCGAGTCTTGCCATGACGTCATCCGCCATCGCCGCTCGCTCAGCGGTTAGTCCTGTTTCTTCGACCCAACTCAAGTACAAGCTCATGTGTGCTGTGGCGATTGTGGCTACCTGCGGCATTTTCAACGCGGTATCGCAGACACATCGAGGGCGGTTCGCAACGATTTTGTCCATTACTATCGCAGCGCCGAGAATTTCGTGTTGGCTGGTGAAAATCCATACACAGAGCCGCTCAAACCACACATCGAACAGCTATCTGGTATCTACGACCCTCGCATCCCAGTGGCAGCGCACCCGCCGTTGTTGCTTCGGTTCTTCTGTTTGTTCAGTTGGATGGAAATGGAATACGCCTTCACCGCATGGGTCTTGACGCAGGTAGTATTGGCGTTGCTTCTAACAGAGCTTATTCGGCGAGTCATTGGTGTTTCTGCCGAATCGCTTTGGTGGTGGACGGTAGTGGCTTTCTTCTTGAATTCCAAGACCTTGCAAATGCATTTTTTCAATTCGCAAGTACAGTTGCTCGTTGGATGCCTGATAGTTGGCGCCTATTTGGCTCATCGCCGAGGCCACACGGCAATCGCTTGCCTATTGGCTACCACCGCCGCAGCCTTCAAGCTGTATCCTCTGCTACTGATGCCCTGGTTCGCTTGTCACGGATGGCGAAACAAGCGTGACGTCACGATGCGGGCTGTGGCATGTGCCGGAGTGGGACTGACAGTGCTGCTGATAACAGGCGTCCAACCTTGGCTTGATTTCCGCGAACTTGGCGTGCCGACCATTCGACTGTACGCCGACACCAATTCGTTCAATTATTCAGTGTTTGGACTCTTTGCTTCGCTCGGTCGCACCTACTACGATGCGCCGCTCGGCGACATAGCCATCGACCGTCTGCTGGCAATCGTTAAGTGGATGGGCATCGTCCTGCTGGCTTCCGCCTACGGACTAATCATTGTCCGTCGCAAGAAACTGGCAGAACACGTACCACTGTCGTTACTGATGATCATGATGATCTCTTTGAGCCTTGTCTGCTGGTCTCACTACATGGTGCTGCTGGCACTGCCGTGTGCGGTTCTTGTGTATCACGCCAGGCAACTTCCAAACGGCACACAGAAAATCTTGTCGTATGTCATCGCAGCTGTGGCGCTGCTGCCAATGATCGACAGCTACATTTCCAGAGACCTCAGTTCCGTATGGCGAATGGCCATTCACTACTATCCGCTTTACGCCCAAGGCGCCCTGGCGGCACTGCTTGTGCTGCTGCCTGCGTCACCTACGCCAGCAAGTAACAGCAAGTAACAGCGAATAGGATCTTGATTGCGTGACTTCCACGGATTACGTGTCGGGCCACTCGTTTATACGCGCCATGATTGCTCTAGATCCGCCTAGCAATTAACCAATCACCTGCAACGACCAAAGGCCTCGTTCTACACCAAAGCGAAAGCCCAGGATAATCGCGCCGATAACCACGGAGCCCAAGGCGGCAACCAACACTGCGGCGCTAGCAATATCCAATGCATCGCGAACGTACGGATCGTATTCTCGAGTGACCGCTTTGGCCAAACATTCAATGGCCGAATTGAACAATTCAGCGGCAATCACCATGGTGATGCACAGCACTAAGATACACCATTCCAGTGTGCTGACACGAACTTGCGCCGCTACCGCCAATACAAAACACGCTACGGGAATGTGGACCAAGAAACTACTCTGGCCGCGACTTCCAACTCGTAAACCTCGAAACGCGTGACGAAACTTCTGTTTCCAGGTGCTCTGATTTAGTTTTGATTCGTTCATTTCGTTTACTTCTGGGTCATCCGTCGCAGCGTGCATTCGAGCGTCTATTCAACGCCATTCATGCCAATCTGGCTGAAAAACTCCGACTACGCACACCAAGGAAAAAGGGTTCGCACCAATATCGTCGACGAGTCTTATTGTAAACCAAACGTCCCCACCGGCTCGATTGGAATTCCTCCGACCATGCCCAAACGGCCGGACAGGAATCGAGGTTCGACGGCAAAGCGAATGCTCAGATTATCTCGGCTTGAATCGTAGCGAAATCCTAAGCCCACCAAGAACGATTCACCAATGCGAACAATCTGACCGCTTTGGCCCAGGTTGCCGGTTTGCCCGAAGTCATACGAACTTCCGTAGTTGACAATCCATTTTTGGCTTAGCCGATAACTGGCAGCACTGTAAAGGATCTGGCTGGAAATGGGGCCTTCAATGGAACGCAACCCCGCGGCATACCGACCTCGCCCCGGTCGGCTGATCACGCCCGACAACGACACCGTTTTTAAACCATTGGGAAACAGATCGGCCTGACCATCAGACAGGATGGTAAATCGGTCCCCTACATGCCAATTGAAGTTGTAGCTCAACAGCCCCAGTTCTTCGCCAAAGTTGTCTCGTTCAGCATCGGGATAGACAAAGCCATTCAGCTGCAGCGTAATCCAGTCCACAACGCGTTGCTGCCCCAATCGACCTCGTTTCGTCTGCCAACGGTGCGTAGCGCCAAGGCGAAACGCGGTCAGGTCGTCGGCAATTTCAGCGCTGGGCGACGTCACCCAACCTTGCATGCCAGATCGCAACGCATACGTTCGTTCGTCAAACTCCAAAGGCACGTCACCACCCGCAACGCCATTGAACGTGTCAAAAAAGAAGCGGCGACGGAAAAATTCTACAGAATCGTCGTCCAATGGGTCGTACAGCGGCAACTGTTGAAAGTCTTGATCCGCTTCAGCCCAGAAGAATTCGGCTTCGTAGACAATCTTGTGAGCCAAGCCATTTAGATTGAACAGCTGGCTCTGCACCGCCGGGTTTACTCGCCAAAACGGAATACTGGCGCGAACGCCCAGTTGTCCGTACATTCGTTCGAGTTCGTTGGCGGAAAGATCTTCGTGCCAATACGCTGCTTCGCCCAATGCGTAGGGCGCGAATTTGAAAGGCCCTAGCAGTAACGGAGCGCTGATTTCCTGTCGACTAACGGCTCGCAGCCCTTCGGCGTCTGCTTCCCAAGCCAGAGGATCGAATTTTATGGCGTCGGCGGGATCCAGCGGAGCGTCTGCGGTGCGAAGATGTCCATAGCCGATACTGCTGTGTTCGTGCCAAGTGAGCCAATCTCCAAAAACGGGTTGGCCCAACCAGTAGTGATCCAGCCGAGGCAACCATTCTGTCTGCGTAAAAAAGTCGTTGACCTGCATGTCGCCGGCGATGCTCCACGAACGATTTTCGATGGTTCGCTTCAGTTCTACACCCGTCGACTGATCTTTCAGATTGTCCCATTCCTGTTCGTAATATTGCTCCAAGAAGTTACGGTCACTGGCCCAACCAACTTCCCCGGTGACGCGGAAACCGCCTTCAAGATCCTGACGGTGTCTTCCAAAAATGCGTCCGCGAAAATCTTCTTCCGGCACTAACGCTCGACGATCCGCGCCCAGATTATCCAATCCGTTATCGTTGATACCCCAGACGTCAATGAATCCTCGAGTATTCCCGGCGTGTCCCAGAAATCCCGGACGAGAATACCGAAAATTTGTGCCTAGCCCCAAGCCTCGTTCGCTCAGATAGTCGACCGAACCAGTCCAGGTGGTACCCTTGGGCGGATTCTTGAAACCTAGTAGTTGATACAGATTCCATTCGCTCAAGACTTGCGTGCCGAAGACGCTGTCGTTGTTGATCGAAAAGGATTCCAGATAAAATGTCGGACGGTTCAGATCCGTCGAAATCGAAGGCCAAGCGAAGACAGGCCATTCGTTCAAGTAAACTCGATTGTTCCGCGACACCACTTGCCGCTCCGGTTCGATCAATGGTTCGCCCGTAAACGGATCCGAAGCAGGATAACCAGTGATCGGATCGACAACGGGCCGTTTAATGTCTTCGAACAAGAATTCGCCGCTTTGCAGCCAGTATCTTGGTACGCCCAATCGACTGGTCGTAAAGCCGGCGTTGAATCCTTGAAAGTGATCCGCATCTACCTGCTGCAATAGCTCGGCCTACAACCGCACCTTGCCTCGGTATCCCGCCATCGAGGTCAACATTTCACTGTTCAGGATCACGCCGGATCGCGTTTGCACGTTGTAGTACATGCGGTCGGCAAAAATGATACGTTCTCCTTCTTGGAAAACGATATTACCTTCCATGTACAGTTCCAGCGGCACGTCTGCTGGCTGGACGGAACCGTCATCACCACCGTCCAACTGCAATCCGCCCATGGCGTCCTCCGTGGTCCAGACCACCAAGCGGTCCGTGGAAATCTCCACCGCACTAAACCCGCTGACATTATTAATGACGATGTTGACGCCCGAATCAATCACGGCAATTCGTTCGCCAGCATTCCCCGGAAACCAACGCCCTTGCCAACCAACACTGCCGCGCGGATAAATACGCACTCGTTGTTCATTCGGATATAATGTCGGCGATACGGCTGGCTGCGGCGCGATTAGCTGCCGAGGCCCTAGCTGCGCCACATGCGGAAATGGTTCCCACACGTCAGCCGTGATTGGATTTGGCTGCGCCCCAACGTTGGTGCAAAACGTCCCAGACAGAATCACCAGCAAGACAATGATTCGAACCAGCAGTGGCGACTCGACGTTGCGCGCACGTCGACACGCCAGAGCGTTGTACCAAGCCCCGACACGTGGCGTTCGTTCGAATCGATCGGTTCGAATCAAATTGGGACGACTTCCATGTCTGAATATTGTGAACCACATCCGACAATTCATCCAAAATCATTGGACAAACCTCCGGGAGTGTGAAAATCGGGCAGATTATAGGGCTGGTGGTCAGGCGTAGCAAGGCAAGAATAATAGTGACAAGCAGCCGGTAACTCATTACAAGAAAGCAACTTGCGTAAATACCGCTGGCTCGATTCCAGAAGAATGTCATAAAGCGTCTAGGAAAACCTGTACTGAAAGGCTCCGCCAACTTGTCGTTCCAGATCACCCATTTACTGGTCAAATATCGCTATATCAGCCTTGCTGTCGCCTTCCTACTAGCGTTGCTATCGTGGTATCAGAGTCGGTCTTTGCAGTTTGACCGATCGATTGAAAACATGTTCACCAGTGACAGTGACTTGTTGGCGTCCTACCACCAACTGAAGCGAACCTTTGGCGGCAATGAAATTGTGTTGGCGGTCTATCAGGACGATCGACTGTTTGACAAGAGCGGTGCTGGCATCCGGCGACTTCGTTCCATCAGCCAGCAATTGGCCGACATTGATGGCGTGAAAGCAGTGCTCAGCATCGACCAACCACTGGGTGACGCCATTGTTGATGACAATATCTTGTCCCAGCGAACTCGACGCCTGTTCCAAGGCTACACGCACGGGCAAGATGGATCAACCGTCTGCGTTGCTTGCATGTTATTCCCCGAACAAGAAACGTCCGCTGATCGAACCAACACGATCGAGTCCATTCGAACGGTCATGAATCAACTGCCCGACGACTTGGGCAGCGGATACATCACCGGCGAACCGGTGCTGGTAGCGGACGGATTTCGATTTGTCGAAGCGGACGGTCGCCGGCTGGGAATCTGGTCGGCGTTTTTGCTGAGCGTCACCATCATTGCTTGCTTTCGAAGTCTCCGCTGGGTCATGATCCCTGTCTTGGTTGTCCAAGCTTCCATTCTGCTGACCAACGGAGTGCTATCCACGTTGGGACTTCAACTTAGCATGGTCAGTTCCATGCTCACGGCCGTGGTCATGGTGATTGCCGTCGCCACCATGGTGCATGTGATGGTGCGTTACGTGGAAGCCAGAAACAGTGGCCTGGAAAAACTTGCGGCCGTCCGACACGTTGCTCAATTTCTGGCAGTTCCCGTATTCTGGGCATGTGCTACCGATGCAGCCGGATTCCTGGCGTTAACCGGTTCGGATGTGGGACCAGTGCGAGATTTCGGCATGATGATGGCCATTGGATCTTCTATGGTTTTGATGAGCGTGGCATTGTTGGTACCGGGTTGCGCCACGCTCGGTTCATGGGATACCGATCCACATTTTCCCTGGGGCGATCGGCAATTGAACCACCAGCTGAAACGCAGTATTTCCGCCGTGGAAAAAGCGCCCAAGCGAATATTGTTCGCAATTTTGGTTTTGGCCAGTGTGTGCCTTAGCGGTCTGACTCGATTACATATCGAAACCGACTTTACCAAGAACTTTTCGCTGACAGCGAAATCGTGCAGAGGCTATCAATTGGTAGAGGACAAACTAGGTGGCGACAGCGTGTGCGATGTCATTCTGCCAGCGCCGGAAACGCTGACCTACGCATATCTCAATTCGGTTACCCAGCTAACCGCCAAAATTGATGCGCTGATTGCCGAATATCTTTCGCAAGAGAATTCCCCGTCAACTCGTACACTCAGTCTGGCAGAAGCCGTCATCACCATTGCCGATTTGGAATCGAAGCCCAAGTTTGCACGAGACGGTCTGGCCAAGATCGGGCTCGGTCTCATGAAAACTCGCATGCCCGAATTCTACAATGCCATGCATGCGACCGATCCCGTTGACGGGCAGAACTATTTTCGAATTATGCTGCGTGTCTCGGAACAACAAAGTGCCGAACAAAAACAGCGTTTCATTGATCAACTAGATCAAGTCGTTTCTGAACACTTGGCAGCTTCGCCATTGGGCGCGAATCAAGAACCAAAAGTGACCGGCTACTTCGTTCTGCTAACGCAATTGATCGATTCAGTGTTGAAGGACCAGTGGACCACGTTCGGCATCGCAATCCTGAGTATTACACTGCTAATGTCCCTGGCCTTCCGAAGTCTACGTTTCGCTGTGATTGCCATTGTTCCTAACACACTGCCGATTTTGGTGGTGATGGGATTAATGGGCTGGACTCGAATTATGCTGGTCCCCAGTTTGAAAATCAACATCGGCGCGGCCATGATTGCCGCAGTTTCGTTGGGATTGTCCATCGATAGTTCCATCCATTACGTCATCAGTTTTCAGGGAGCTTTACAAAAGTTTGCCGACGTAAAACTGGCACTGGAACAAGTGCAGCAGAACGTGGGACGCGCCATGGTGTTGTCTACGCTGTCGTTGATTATTGGCTTTGGTTCTCTGGCGATAAGCGAATTTATTCCCACCATCTATTTTGGCGTCTTGGTCAGCTTAGCCATGGTTGGCGGCATGCTGGGGAATCTGGTCATCCTACCCGTGTTGCTGTATCTGTTTGCTCGGCCAACAACAGCCCAGCCACCTACGACGATGGTGCAATAAAAAAAGCGAGTTCGCTTGGCGAACCCGCTTGGTGTCTTGTTCTAGCAAAAACGAAATGCTTACTTATCCAGCCGAACTTGTTTGTCTGCCAATTCGCCAGGGCTAACTGATTCTGCTTCGTCTTTGGTCTTCACCGTGACCACTTGGACTGCACGGAAGGCTTTTTGCAAATGCGTTTGGCCGAAGAACATTTCTACTTGGCCATTAAGATGTTTGACCCTAATTTTCTGGGCCAAATCCTGCCACGTCAGGTTGTCTGTCAAATGCCACGCGGCCGCCTGAGCACTCACTTGGTCAATCTGACGGTGGCCCAGCAGTTTGCACAATTCGATGACGCGAGCATCTTGCGTGAATTCTTCAATCGGTTTGATTTCGTAAGCGATTCGTGGGTTCGGATCGTCTTTGCCATGTTCTAGACATACTGTGGCGACTTTGAACTTGCCAATTTTTTCTGGGCCAACATTAAACATGCCGCCGCCCATGCCCATGCCACCCATACCCATGCCGCCCATGCCGCCTCCCATGCCCTGATTGCCGCCGCCACCGACGCCACCACCACCACCACCGTTGCGACCACCGCCACCTCGCCGACCACCGCCGCCAATTCCTGCATCGGCTTGAGCTAAAACGGGCACGCCTGCGAAAGCTTCGGGAAGCTTGATTGACAGAGGCTTATCGGTTTTGTTCTCGATGATCACGGTGGACTGGGTTGCGTCTTTGGGGATCAGTTTGACCGAAATCTGATCGGCCTCCATTGCCGCAAACATTTCCACTTGGTCCATTTGCTTGTTGGGCAAGGAAGTTTCTGCGTTGGCAACCGCAGCAAGAGCGCTCACGGCAAGAAAGACAACGATTTGACGAATAACGGCCATTTTCTAAGCTCTCCGTTCCGGCGGAAGAATTGACTGAAAGAAACGAGCGAAATCGTCAAAACAACGTTTCACCGTAGCCCTTTAGGATAATCGGCCGGAACATCTAAGCCAAGTCAATTTATGCAACTCGTGACCCCATAATCATTTCCGATGTTTTAGGTCGTTGACATTCTTTTGTCTTTTTCTGTACACTTCGCACTTAATTTCTTATTCGATTCTAACTTGATTGCTCGATATTGACCCGTTTTCACGCAATTCGCTGTGGCAACGGACACGGTTGGTGAAAAGTCCAAACGATGATACTTCGCACCGTGTTTAACGAACGAAACAGAGAGGTTTGTCGTTATGCCGAGTAAAGGTTTGATCCAGCGAACGAACATCATTGGTGGAACCATGGCTTTGCCGTTTGTTCTGGTCACCCCGCTGATTGCCACTGCCGCGGACGAAACGGCCGGCGGAGGCTGGATTCAATATTGCATTTGGTCTATTGCCTTTTTAGGAGCAATCACGGCGTTGGCGTTTGCCCTGAAATTCTTTAAGGAAGTCATTGCGTCTGACGAAGGGACTCCTCGCATGGTCGAAATTGCGGGATTCGTTCGTGAAGGGGCTAATGCGTATCTGCAACAACAATACCGAGTCGTTGCACTGTTTTTTATCGGAATTGTCCTGCTGTTGACCTATCTGTCCTACGGCCTGGAAGTGCAAAGTAAGTGGGTGCCTTTCGCCTTTTTGACTGGCGGTTTCTTTTCCGGTCTGGCTGGTTGGTGCGGCATGAAGACGGCGACGCTGGCGAGCAGTCGGACGGCGGCTGGTGCTCAGAAGTCGCTGAACCAAGGCTTGCAAGTTGCGTTTCGGTCCGGAGCGGTCATGGGACTGACCGTGGTGGGTCTTGGCTTGCTGGATATCACGATTTGGTTTGCTGTCTTGCGCTGGGGAATTGGCCTTTCGCTTGAACAAGTGACCGTCACCATGCTGTGCTTTGGCATGGGCGCCAGTGCCCAAGCGTTGTTTGCTCGCGTGGGCGGCGGCATTTTCACCAAGGCAGCCGACGTGGGAGCCGACTTGGTTGGAAAGGTGGAACAAGGCATTCCCGAGGATGATCCTCGTAACCCAGCAACCATTGCCGACAATGTGGGTGACAACGTAGGCGACGTAGCCGGCATGGGTGCCGATCTATACGAATCGTACTGCGGATCGATTTTGGCCACTGCGGCACTGGGAGTAGCCGCCTTCGCGAATCGGGATTTGATTCCGGAAACGATGTCGACCGAACAAGCTCAGCTCCAAGCACTGCTATTGCCCATGGCCATCGCGGCGGTTGGCATTCTATTATCCATTGTTGGCATCTACTTGGTTCGAACCGACGAGGATGCGTCACAGAAGGCATTGCTCAAAGCGCTGGCTCGCGGCATCGACAGTTCTTCGTTGATGGTGATTGCCGCGTCCATATTGCTATCGGCTTGGTTGATGCCTCACAACGAAGCCACGACTTATCTGGGCTTTATCCCCGGAGTTGCCTTCAGCATTGTGGTCGGACTTGCCGCTGGTTGGTTGATTGGCAAATGGACCGAAGTCTCGACCAGTGACGAATACACGCCCACCAAGAAACTCGCCGAACAAGCACTCACCGGCCCCGCCACGATTATCATCGGCGGTATTGCCGACGGCATGTTGAGCGTCTGGGTGCCGGTGGTGGTGGTCTGCGGCGCCACGCTGCTTTCCTTTGGCTTTGCCAACGGTTGGAATTACGTTGACGTTTCCTACTTTAGCTTGGGACTCTACGGAGTTGGCATCGCCGCAGTGGGCATGCTCAGTACGCTCGGTATCACTTTGGCCACCGATGCTTATGGTCCAATTGCCGACAACGCGGGTGGCAACGCCGAGATGTCTGGTTTGGATCCGATTGTTCGTCAGCGAACCGACGCATTGGACAGTCTGGGCAATACCACGGCGGCCACGGGAAAAGGTTTTGCAATTGGTTCCGCCGCGCTAACTGCGCTGGCGTTGCTGGCCGCGTATGTAGAAGAAGTACGGATTGGATTCGAACTTTGGGGCCACGGCATTGCACAGGCGGAATCGTTGGAATTGAACCAGTTTTTCAAGGTCTCCAACGGCTTTGTGATTTATCCGTACGAAACCACTGAAACAGACGCAAATGGCGAAACGCAAACGGTTCGCAAGGCACATGGTTATTTGGTCTTGCCGCACGATTCTAGGCACCAGGAAATAAAGCCCCTTTGGCAGTCGGAAAAGTACGCGCGAAAAAATTGGCCGGCAAAACTGGATACAAACGAATTACTGTCTGTCACTTATGACGAACAGCAACACGTCCAATCCGTCAAATTCAAAGCCAGCGGTGCCGAATTAGTCGAATTAAGGCAAGCCACGCTTCCGGATTTCACCACGTATTACGATGCTACCTTGATGAACCCGCGAGTGTTGGTGGGTGCGTTTTTGGGAGCAATGTCGACGTTTGTCTTTTGTGCGTTGACCATGAAAGCAGTTGGCCGAGCTGCCAAGGGGATGGTGGAAGAAGTCCGTCGACAATTCAAAGAAAAAGCGGGGATCATGACGGGTGAGGATCAGCCCGACTACGCTACGCCGGTGGCCATCAGCACCAAAGCAGCACAGATGGAAATGATCCTTCCGTCCTTGCTGGGACTGGTGACGCCCGTGATTGTGGGCTGGATGCTAGGAGTTGCCGGCGTGTTGGGTCTGTTGGTCGGCACGCTGACATCGGGATTCTGCGTCGCCATTTTCATGGCCAATGCGGGCGGTTCGTGGGACAATGCCAAGAAGTACATTGAAGCAGGACACCACGGAGGTAAAGGTTCTGAAGCTCACAAAGCGGGTGTAGTGGGCGATACCGTGGGCGATCCGTTCAAAGATACAAGCGGTCCAAGCCTGAACATTTTGATTAAATTAATGAGCATGGTTAGCGTCGTCGTGGCGGGATTTGTGGTTCGTTACAGCCTAGTAGCATTGGGAATTTTCTAAGTTTCTAACGTTCAATGCGACTGGGAAGTTGGTTCAGTATATTCGTCCAGTAGCATGGTTCGCGACGGAAAAGAACGCAAGTCAGAGTCGGCCGAACCTTTTCCCCAACGTTGCGTCTAGCTACGATGAAAGGTAGAGCCTTTCTAATTCGTGGTCGTTGATAATTCAAAGGAAACGTAGTGCAGAACCCAGTCTCAACCGCTTCGAATGGTATTTCTGAACTTCCTCGCAGCCTGCAATTGGCAATTGCCGCAGCCAAGACCGCGGCAGACAATCGTGGTCGAGACATCATGGTGCTGGACATGCGGGACATGACCAGCGTCTTTGATTACTTTGTGGTTGTATCCGGATCCAGCCGTCGTCAGTTGCACGCAATCAGTGAAGATATTGATGACTGCCTGGAAAAGGAATTGAATGATCGCCGCATGGGAATTGAAGGCTATGCGGAAAGCCGCTGGATCTTGCTGGACTACGGTTCGGTGGTTATTCATTTGTTCGATGATGAAACTCGCAAATATTTTGCTATTGAAGACCTGTGGGCGGACGCCGAACAAATTGATTGGCAGAAACACGCGGCCAAAGTTGCCTAACGCGTTGTTGTTTGGTCATTTCTTGTTCAAACCGGAAAAAAAATCCTTCGGGGCTTGATCTTTCGCGCCATTGCGCCACACTCATCGCATCCCATTTCGTTTTTTGCCACGGATGCGCATGCCAGCGATCGTGGCTTGTTGACGACGAGTGTTAGATCAGCATGAGCCTATTAGCCGAACTTCAACAGCGATTTCGAATTCCGTTGGCGCAACTTGTGGGCGACGATCCTGCCGAATTGGCTCCATTGCTGGACATGATCAAGCCGGCTCAAGATGCCAAGTTTGGCGACTACCAGGCGAATTGTGCGATGCCGCTGGGCAAAAAGCTTGCCAAACCGCCTCGCGAAATCGCGACGTCCATTATCCAGAATCTACAGCTGGACGACATCTGTGAATCGCCTGAAATCGCAGGCCCTGGCTTCATCAATTTGCGGTTGAAACAGAGCTGGCTCCGTGAACAGTTGGATTCGGTTCTACACGATCCCCAGCGATTGGGCGTACCGACCGTCGCTGAAGCGAAGACATACGTCATTGATTTTTCGTCACCCAATGTGGCCAAGCCCCTGCATGTCGGACACATTCGTTCGACGGTAATTGGCGACGCATTATGCCGAATCCTACGTTTTGCGGGGCACAAGGTCATCTCGGACAATCATCTGGGAGATTGGGGAACGCAGTTCGGCATGATCATCTATGGTTATCGTCATTTCTTGGATGAAGCAGCGTTTCAAGCGCAGCCCGTGGCGGAATTGGGACGACTTTATCGAGAAGTTCGTCAGACGATGGACTATCTGGATAAGCAACAAGCTCTTCCAGAACAAAAACAACGCCTAGCGGCTCTGCAATCGCAGATCAACGAATTGTCTGCCCAGCCCAAATCGGGCGATAAAGCTCAGGACAAGAAAGTAGCCAAAGAGCTAGGCCGCCTGAAATCCCAAGCTAGCGAACTCGATCAGTCCATTCAACAATGGACCGCCAAGGCCGCTCAGCTGGAAGCCCAAACAGGCTGGCAACAGCGAATTCAGCAGCACGAAAACATTCGACAAGCCGTTTTGCAGGAAACGGCCAAACTGCACGCCGGCGACCTTGACAATCAGAAACTCTGGGAACTGTTCTTGCCGAAATGTCGTCAAGTGATTCAAGCTATTTACGATCGGCTGGATGTGTCGTTCGATGAACAGTTGGGCGAAAGCTTTTACCACAATCAGCTGTCGGACGTCGTCCAAGAATTTGCACAGAAAGGATTCGCTCAGCGAAGTGACGGTGCAATGTGCGTATTTTTGGATGGATTCGATTCACCGATGCTGATCCAGAAAAAGGATGGCGCCTTTTTGTACGCCACTACGGACTTGGCAACCATTGCGTATCGAGTTCGCACGTGGAATCCAGACGCCATTTTATATGTGGTTGATTTTCGGCAAGGAGACCATTTTCAAAAGCTGTTTGCGGCAGCCAGGAAATGGGGATTTGACAGGATTGAATTCCGGCATGTGGAATTTGGCACTGTTTTGGGTGACGATGGCAAGCCGTTTAAGACTCGAGACGGTGATATTGTCGGTCTGGAAGGACTGCTGGACGCCGCCGTTGACGCGGCTTTTCAAGTGGTAGCTGAAAATGATGACCGGAAACCAAATGGTCCGGAACTATCGCAGGAAGAACGCCAACAAATTGCCAACGTCGTGGGACACGGCGCCATCAAGTACGCCGATCTTTCTCAGAATCGAACCAGCGACTACGTTTACAGCACCGAAAAAATGGTCGCGTTGAAAGGCAACACGGCGGCGTACATTCAGTATTCATACGCTCGAATTCGAGCGATCTTTGCCAAGGGAAATGTTTCGCCAGCAAGTCTCACAGATGGTTCGAAACAGATTCGAATAGACCACGAAAAGGAACGGCTGGCGATTCAGCTGCTTCGTTTTGCCGATGCCATCCGAGAAGTCTCGGTGGACTACAGACCGAATCTATTGACCAATTACCTGTTTGGCTTGGCGACTTCGTTTTCAGAATTTTATGCGGAGTGTCCAGTGCTGAATGCAGACGCCGAAGACATCAAACAGAGTCGGCTACAGCTTTGCCATCTTGTTTCCGGCACACTCAAGTCAGGGCTTTCCCTGTTGGGAATTCAAGTTGTCGAGAGAATGTAATGGGCAAGAAGGCCGTCAAGTTAGACCACGTGTATGCTGGCCATGCCGTGAAGACTTTGAAGACGTTTCCTGAAGATCAGTTTGACTGCTGTGTCACCAGTCCACCCTACTACAAGCAACGTGACTACCAAAGTGATTTGCAGATTGGGCGTGAAGCGACTCCGGACGCATACATCCAGGCGTTGCGAGACGTGTTTGCGGAAGTTCGCCGAGTAATGAAGCAGTCCGGCACTTTATGGATTGTGATTGGCGACAAATACATCAAGAACAACTTGCAAGGTCTACCGTGGAGATTGGTGTTTGCACTGCAGGACGAAGGCTGGATTCTTCGCAGTGATATTATTTGGCATAAACCAAACGCCATGCCGTCGTCCGTTCGTGACCGCCCGACGATTGACCACGAGTACGTCTTTTTGCTGACCAAGTCGAAAGACTATTTCTACGATGCCGACGCCATTCGCGAACCGCATGTCACGTTTTCCGAAAAGAGCCGCATGAAGGGCGGTCGAAACCACTTCTTTAAACGAGGCAGCACGCCCGAACAAGGCAAGAACGGCGGCAACGCCAACCTCCATAACGCTCGCTGGGATCAAGCGTTTCATCCTAAGGGCAGAAACAAGCGGACCGTCTGGAGCATTTCCCTTTCCAAATTCCGCGATGCCCATTTTGCGGTGTTTCCCGAGCCACTTGTGCAGAACTGTCTGCTGGCAGGATGCCCTGCGGGCGGAATTGCCTTGGACCCATTCGCCGGCAGCGGCACCACCGGCGTGGTGGCCAAGCGGACAGGACGCCGGTTCGTGGGAATCGAATGCGTCCCGGAGTACCAAGCAATGGCACAGCGGCGGCTGGACGAGACCACAGCCACCGACATCGACAGCAACGGCAAGGGTAACGGTAACGACAACCACGTTGGTAGGACCACCGACAAGAATACCGATACCGACGATTCAGCCGAGCAGCTCAATCTACCGTTTCAGACTTAGTGTCATTCCAGGCATCCCAATTCGCCAGGAAGCGAATGCCCACAAAATAGAAACTGCCCCATTCAATGGAATGGCGAACAGCGCCCATGACGTTCAGGGTTTCTCCTTCAGGCGATTCCATTTCGATTGTCACAAAGTTCGCCTCAGGTTTTACCACCGTAAAGTAGCCGACGCCGCCGCTAGAAATGTCGCGAGTTACCGCCAAATACGGTTCGCCAGCGGCATCGCCATTTTCATTTACCGGGCAAACGCGAACGGGAACGGAAATCTGCTGTCGCGTGGTAAGCCGACGATCTTCGTGATACAACGAATGATACGACCGCATCAAACGCTGCACAAAGGAGTAGATGACTTCAGGAGTATTTGCGGTTTGCTGGGTGAGAGTTTGCATTTATCTTCGGCCCTGTACTGAGGTATGGATCACGGCTTTCTTTTCGCCAACGCTCATACGCCCCAAGAAGGTCGTCGGCGACAGTGCCTCTTAACTTCCTCAGAAAAATAGAACACGGAAATGACATGCGTTTGTCACAGCAGACGCCAAAGTCAGCCAGTTTTGGTCCTGGCGATTGATCGTACCGATTGTTAGGAATCGAAACTTTTGCTCCCCCCCAAAAACCACAAGATTTACCTGGCAAAATAGCGGTATTCCGCAGCTATACGCACTCCCCCGCAGCATGGTACAACATCGCCTTGGCGTTTTGATTCGAATTTCCAAATAGGAGCAATGACCGATGTCCCAACCGGCTGTCGTCAATTTTTCGTCCGTCCCGTTCAGTGTTGAACTACAAGAAATCGAGTCTCCTCAGTTGGACGCAGACAGTGTGCTTGTGCAAGTGCAAGCGGTCGGCGTTTGCGGTAGCGACCTGCACATGTGGTCAGGACATCAGAGCTGGGAGGTGATGTATCCGATGGTCTTGGGTCACGAATTTTCCGGCGTGATCACAGAAGTGGGTGAGCGTGTCCAAGGCTGGAACGTGGGTGATCGAGTCGTCAGCGAAACGCACGCGAAGATTGACGAAAACAGTCCGCTTTCGCGCCGAGGACTCTACAACTTAGATCCGAATCGAGGCGGTTATGGTGCGGCAGTCAACGGAGCCATGACGCACAGCGTGCGAGTACCGGCCAGAATCTTGCACCGTATGCCCGATTCGCTTTCCTTTCAATACGCCGCACTCACCGAACCATGTTGCGTCGCTTACAACGCGACGCTAGTGAATTCGTCCATTTCGCCCGGTGATCGAATTGTTGTCCAAGGGCCAGGGCCTATTGGCGTATTGTGCGCCGCCATGGCCAAACTAGCTGGTGCCGAAGTAGCCTTGGTCGGACTGCCTCGAGATGAAAAACGCTTGAATATCGCCAAGGCTTACGGCTGTGACGTAATCGTTGGCCAGCCGCACGAATGGGCCAAGGAAGTAGATTTGGTTCAGCGCCGATGGCGTGATTGATGCCACAGGCGTTTCGGTAAGCGCTGGGAAGACAGGACTAGAAATCGTTCGTCCGGCAGGCTGGATCACCAAAGTAGGTTGGGGCCCACAACCGCTAGACTTTTCACTGGATCAATTGGTGCAAAAGAATGTACGACTTCAAGGTAGCTTCAGCCATTACTGGCCGATCTGGGAACGAGTCATCCGATTGATTTCGACCGGACAATTGGATTTGGCTCCCGTGATTGGAGGCGAATGGAAACTGGCCGACTGGAAGGAAGCGTTCGAAACGATGCAATCAGGTGACATCATCAAATCGGTCCTCCTTCCACAGTCCGGATCATAAAAACGCGTTGTACGTTGCTCAATAAAGCGGCACCGGCACGACATCAAGCAGCGCCGGTTGCCGTCTTGGAACAACGCTGACCATATCGAGAGATTCGGGACAAGAAGGCTGGAAACAAGCAAGTGGACTCGAACGCGAATTCAAGACTTCACGTAACCCCGTAACGTCCGCCCCTCATTCGCCCTTAGGTCTTGGAATCAACCCAAGCCGGTGTCCGAATTGCCGGATGTCTCGCCGCCAGCATGAGCACGCCGGACAGGATAACCAGAAGCGGAACTTCTACGTCAAGATGCATTCGTCCGGTCTGGCGAAGAATAGACAGGAAACTGGCAGCCACAAAGAACGGTCCGACCACAACCGTCACCTTATCAACACCCGATAAAATGAACGCCATCAGGCCCACGCCGGCAAGTCCCAGTGTCCAAATCCAATCAATGCCGGGAATGACATTGAGTGCTGTCAGTAACCATCCCGTGCCAACCGTAATCAGTAGGACCGGGACCAGAAGAGTAGAGCTGTTCATCATGGTTTCCGCTGCGCTGTCTGATGTTTGGAGACGGAATCAAGCAATTATCCCGCCCGCCAATTAAAACTCTCGCTACAAAATTGTCGCGCGTCGTGCGTTCGATAACGCCCTGCCTGCCCAATCATTCTCGTCCTTGCGTCTTGGCACGGCAAGTATAGCAATGGCAACACGCCATCGGCTATTCGGTAGCTCCCAACGTTTTCTCGTTCGCCGCGTTGTAAGACGTGCTACCCAACTTCGTCCAAAATTCCACGTGCGATTGACATACATAGCCGTGTTAGGCATAATACCTAGATCTGTTATGCAAAGGAGCGAAAATGATTTCCAAAGAACTGATCGGGGCATCGGCCAAACCGTTGGTGCTCAGCGTATTAGCTCAGGGCGAAGATTACGGTTATTCGATTATTCAGCGAGTTCGACAGTTGTCGGAGGACCAGATCGAATGGACGGAAGGGATGCTGTATCCCGTTCTGCATCGCATGGAGAAAGAGGGCCTGCTGGTTTCGTCTTGGCAAGTTAGCGATTCAGGCAGAAAGCGAAAGTACTACCGACTTAGCAAGACCGGAGCAAAATCGATTGCTCGCGAACAAGCTCAATGGATTGCCGTACACAACACATTAGCCAAACTCTGGGGAATCAAACCATGCACCGTTTAGACGAATTGATCGAAAGCTGGAAACAACGTCTCGCGTCTCATGAAGCACTACGAACCGGCGATGTCGACGAACTGGAAGAACACCTGCGCTGCGCCGTGCAGCGTTACCAGCAAGATGGCTTGTCTATCGAAGACGTGTTTTTTCTGGCCGAACACAACCTCGGTTCGCCCACACAACTTGGCAGCGAATTCAGCAAATCGAATGTCGACTATGTCTGGACGCAGCGCATTACTTGGATGTTGATCGGCTTCGTGTTGATGTCTGTGGCGTTTCGCATGGTCGGCTTTGTAGGTCGAATTGCGTTTTGGACGGGCATGTCGGTCTCATTGTCGCCAACACTGACCGCGGTTGGTCAGAACGTCTTGATGGCCATTGTTTGGTCGGGACTGCTATATTTGCTGATTCGTGCCCGTCATAGCGATCGCGGCTTGCGAAGACTCTTTCGCCAAGGAAGTCGGTGGTCTATCACAACGGCCATTCTAGTTGTAGCTGCGATGTTATTACTTATCGAGGCAACGAATATGGCGAGCCAGGTCGTCATGAGCCGCACTGTTTCAGTCAGTACTATTGGCGAATACGCGTTGGCAAACGTTATTGGTGGAACCGTCTTGCAACCACTCGTCATCATTGCCAGCCTTGTCACTGCGATTCTGTTACGCCGACAATCACGCTGCGAAGCTTCGACGTAAGCGTCCTGGCCAATTTCTTGTGACGATGAAATTTCGCAGCGTCTCCGACAACCGGCGACGCTGCACATGGTATGATGCGATTCGCTAAACCGTCAGTTTGCTGACAACAATCAAATCGAATCGCATCGAATCAAGAGCAATACCATGGCAGAATTCAAAGTCGCCGTCATCGGTGCCACGGGAAAGGGAGACTACGGACACGGACATGATGTGGTGTGGAAACAGATTCCAGGCTGCACAATTGTGGGTGTGGCCGATCACGATTCAGTAGGTCGCGACGCGGCGGCACAGCGATTGTCTGCGCCCGCGTTTGCTGACTACCGAACGATGCTGGACCAGGTTCGCCCAGACATCGTTTCCGTTGCACCTCGTTGGCTAGATCAACACGCTGACATGGTGTTGTCAGCTGCAGAACGAGGCATCCATGTCTACATGGAGAAGCCGTTTTGCCGAAACCTGGAAGAAGCGGATGCGATTGTCGCGGCCGTCCGGAAACACAACGTCAAATTGGCCATCGCCCATCAAACTCGATACAGTCCCCTGCTGCCCGTCATTCGCAATTTGATCGAAGACGGGGCCATTGGGACGGTGCTGGAGTTGCGAGGCCGAGGAAAAGAGGATCGGCGAGGCGGCGGAGAAGACCTATGGGTCTTGGGTTCGCACATCTTTAATTTAATGCATTATTTTGGTGGCGAACCGAACTGGTGCTTCGCGTCCGTACAACAAGATGGTCGGCCGATTGAAACGAACGATATTGTCCAAGGTAACGAAGGCATCGGACCGATTGCAGGTGATTCGATTGACGCGATGTTCGGCTTTGCAGACGGAGTGACAGGCTACTTCGGTTCGCATCGCAATGCAGGAGCGGGTGGACAAAGCCGGTTTGGGCTCCGCATTGTCGGCAGCCAAGGCCAAATTGAGATACTCACCGGTCACATGCCAGCCGCCCATATCCTTCAAGATCCACTGTGGTCCCCGGGACGAAGTGGAAAACAATGGCAACGCATTACCACAAAAGGAATTGGACAAATCGAACCCATTGCGGACGGAGGCTTGCCCGCCGGCAACAAATTGGTAGCGCAAGATTTACTGGACGCGATCCAAGAAGACCGACTTCCCGAAGCAAATGTCTTTGAAGCCCGGAACACGATCGAAATGATCATGGCCGTGTTTCAATCGGGGCTGACACAAGCGAAGATAGCCATGCCGCTGGCGCAACGTGCACATCCTCTGGCCGCACAACAGTAAGTACAATATTCGCTTGTGGGCCACCTGAGGACTGCGAGGTTTTCAGAAAATTGGCATTCGTTCGCTCGTGTTTGTTACAATAGCGGCCAATCGTGCTGACTACTTCTACCCCTTCGCCCCGAGGTGATTTCGCCATGATGTCTCGTCGACCTTTCGTCTGCGTCCTGTTGCTGTGGACCATTGCGTTTGCTCCGGCATTGTCTGTTGCTCAGACGCCCGATTCTATTTACCAACTGGCCTATGACGATCCTTTTATTTCGGTAGTTGCCTTTCCCAGTCGCATCCTTGCCGATCCGCAAATGGCGTATTTGCCGTTGGAAGTCATGCAAGCCGCAGGGGAAAAAGAATTTGGTCTGAATCCGCTGACCATTCAATCGGTTATAGCCCAAGTTGATGTTCCGCAAGGGCCTCCGTCGGTAGCCGTCGGTTTTCGACTGAGCGAACCATTCAAACTGAGCCAGCTGAACGAACGCATCTTGGCGCAGACCATGGAAACGGACGAAGACAACGTGCTTGGCGGACGAGGATTCGAAGCCTGTGGATTGGCATGCCCGATGACAAGACCTTGATCATTGGCATGCAGCCAGCGTTTCAAAAATGATGGACGCCGCCAAAGCTGCTGAATTCGGCAAGACCGCCAAGGAGTTGTCACAACACGAATCGCAAGACTTGCTGGTTCGCGCCAACATTCAATCGGTACGCGAATTGTTCAACGCACAAATGCAACAAGCGCCGCCGCTACCAGCACCGTTTCAAGACTTGGCCGAACTGCCGAACTTAGTGGATCAATTGGACTTGCGATTAAAATTGACCCAAGCTCAAGCAGCACAATTACTGTTTTCTTCGGCCGATGCGAATTCAGCCAAGCAGGCTCGTCAAATCCTGGAAGAATCGCTGAAAACTGGCCAGGAGATGATCTTCGCTCAAATCGAACAGATGCCTACCAATGATGATCCCGTTGAAACTGCGTCGCAGGCCTACGCCAAGCGAATGACCAATATGATCTTCCAACAGTTGAAACTGGAACAAGATCAAACGGATCTGTCACTGACCATGGAAGGCAATAATGCGGCTGTCGGTACGTCTACCGTTGCTGGCCTCACGTTGCTGTTGTTGCCCGCAGTAAATGCAGCGAGAGAAGCCGCGCGTCGAAACCAAGCTATCAACACCGTTAAACAGCTATGCCTGGCGATGCTGAATTACGAATCCGCTCGTCAAAGTCTTCCCGCCTACGCAAATTTTGACGAAGACAATAAGCCGCTGCTCAGTTGGCGAGTTCACATTTTGCCGTATTTGGAAGAGAATGAACTGTACAACGAATTCCATTTAGACGAACCGTGGGACAGCGACCACAACATCAAGCTGATCGACCGCATGCCCGAGGTTTATCGCAATCCCAACCTGGATGATCCCACGATGACCAACTTCTTGGTTCCTGTGGGCGAAGGCACCATTTTCGACGGAACCGAAGGACGCCGTATACGAGAAATCACGGACGGTACTTCCAAAACGATTTTGATTGTGGAAGCCAACGCCGAACAAGCCACGATCTGGACCAAACCGCAAGACTTGGAGTTTTCGCCCAAGATGCCTATGGCTGGATTAGGAAGTTTCCGACCAGGCGGATTTATCGCAGGACGAGCGGACGGGTCGGTCGGCTTTTTTTCTCGCGACCTTAATCTGGATATGCTCAAAGCACTTTTCACCTGCGACGCAGGGGACATGGTGCAAGATTAGCAAGATTCCGCTGCCGACGATGGACGGCAACGAGAATTCATTACGGCGGCGAGCATTCTCAGTTCAAGACATTGCTCGTCGCCGTATTCCGTTTCCGATTCGCAACTCACGCCGCTTGTTTGGCGTCGCTCCGATCTTGATTCGCAGCAAACCCTTTGGTTCGATCCACAGTAAACGTGCTATTGTGTTCTGAACTGTAATAGATTCTGGCACTCACTTCGCCCAGCAGCCCCAAGCTAATAAACTGCAAGCCAGCCAAAAAACAGACCACCGCGGTCAAGAACAACGGGTTGCCGGTAATATCCGTTTGGCCAAAGATCTTCATGGCAATCGTACCGAATGCCGACGCAGCCGAAACCGCTCCGCACAACAACGCTAGCCGACCGAACAGTTTCATGGGATTCGCAAAATAGTTCTGCAGATATTTGACGGTCATCAGATCCAGAATGACTTGAATGGTGCGAGCGATCCCGTATTTGCTTTCGCCAAACTGTCTCGCTCGATGATTGGTCACTACTTCTGCACATCTCGCGCCGTGTTGCGAAGCCAAGATGGGAATGAAGCGGTGCATTTGACCGTACAGCTTTAGCTCTTTGGCAATGTCGGTTCGAATAACTTTGAGCGTACAACCCAAATCATGTACGGGAACTTTGGTGGCTTTCGAAATCAGCCAGTTGGCAATCTTGGAAGGAAGCTTGCGGCTGAGCCACGCGTCTTGTCGTTGCTTTCGCCAGCCGTGAACCAGATCATACCCTTCTTCAAACTTGCGAACCATCATCGGAATGTCAGCAGGATCGTTTTGCAAGTCGCCGTCTAAGGTGACAATGGCGTCACCCGACGCATATTCAATTCCTGCTTGCATGGCAGCCGTTTGGCCATAGTTGCGTCGAAAGAACACGACTTTGACCGCCGAATCGGAATCGGCCAGCACGCCCAACGCATTGCGACTGCCGTCCGTGGAACCGTCATCCACAAAAATGATTTCATAGTCGTAGCCAGACGGTTGCAGCACGTCGGTCAGCTGCCGGTGCATGCGGTTCACGTTTTCCAGTTCGTTAAAAACAGGCACGACAATCGAAAGTCGCATGAAACGTTGTCCTTTTGATTGACTGGTGGAATGGCGTTGCTTGTTTGCGGCTTCTGCCAGTTCAAGGCGAAATTTTTTTTTGTAGTACCGCCTTCAGGCGGATTATTTTTTTTGCCGACAAGACCGCCTAAAGGCGATACTACGAACCTGTATGGAAGTCATTACCGGACGAACGCAAACTAAGCCGCACGTCGCATCTGCGGCAGCGTCCCCGTCTCTGACGAACCAAGCGGTTGACTAGGCAAACGATTTGGATTCGTTGGAGTGCCATGGTTCGTGGCGGATTCAGTCGGCTGGTCGTCCATCTTCAAAATCATTTCCAGCAACAACAGGTTCGCTCGGTTGTAAACGTGCCTGGCACTGGACGTGCCAATGTTCTCGAGTGCTCGATCGACAACGTTCATGAACGCGCGAGCCAACCGGACTTTGGAGACTTCTGCCGATCGAGTCCGTTGCAGGAAGCGTTCCATTTCGTCGCCCAAATTTTGGCTGCGCATCACCACATAAGTCGTCAGCAAATCGTTCAGCAGCATCTCCAACCAATCGTCGGTTTCGTCCATCGGCAACGCGGCGTCAACACCCAGCAAACGGACAATAGCGCGTTGTTCTGCGGCTAATCGGCGAACTTCGTCTTGTTCTATACTGCGACGCTGTTGTTCTAGCGAAAGAAGTCGGTCATTTTCTTCGATCGCTCGACGACGTTCGGCGGATCGAGCCAACCGCCAGACGAGTTCGCGAATGGTCATTTGATCGGCCGCAATGAATCCGTCCGCGCCAGCTTCGTGACAAACGGCCGCCAGATGACAGTCATTTTCACTGCCGACGACAAACACCGGTATTTGCGAACAGGTTTCTTTGCGAATCGCATCAATCTGCGTCAAGATTTGGTCCACGGAATCGCCATGCAACAACACTCCGTCATAGACTGTTTCACAGATGTGATCACAGAGCACTCGGAAATTGGCACATTCGTTCCATTCCATTTCGCATGCCGCGTCGTCGGCCAGCGCGGCACTCAGCCAATCCAGCGGCAACGTTTCAGAATAACCCAACAGTCGCATGCGAGGCGGCAGCAGGCCCCACGGTGTTGGCGGACTGGTTTCCATGGATCCGGTTCGTGGCATAGTCACAATTTCGATACCCTCCGTGATAGCGAATGCGTGCCAGCACTCATCCGGCGCAGATGATCGCTGGGCGAGCGACTTGTAGCGAACCGGCCTGTTCAAGTCAATGGAAATCGACGCGAAAAGCATGACCCAATGACATCGCGATTCGCAAAAAAACGGCCTGCTTTTCCGGCGTTTTGCGCGAAAGGCGAGTGTTGCGAAAAAATCATGACAGATGTTTTCGTTAAGTATAGTTAGAGACGCTAATTCACTGGCAGGACAGACACATACAGCCAGTTTGCGTCCAACGTCCATTCATCCTTGTTGTACGAAAGTGCTCGTGAACCGAACCCCTGTACGAATCGACTTAAACCGCACCTGGGCCGTGCTTGCCGATTCGTCACCATATTGCAGGGGCACAAATTGCACAGACACCGCAGTTTGATTCACGTTTCGTATGACAACGAGGACATCATGTACCGATCTTATTTTTCTCTTTTGCTTGCTTTCACATTCACATTCGTTCTTTTTCCATGGTCGCTTCCACAACGCGCTGCCGCCCAGTCCGTGAATCTGATTTACGATCCCGCTACGGGAAATGTCACTTTGGAGGGTGATCCGTTGCCTGACGGGTTCATTCGACTGGGGACAAACACCGATGGAATATTCTCGGGACACCGGCCGCCAAGGGAATGGAGCTGGCATCCTTATTTGACCGAATTCAATGCTCGTGGGGAAACAGAATTCGAAATGGGACCGCTGTTCGTTCCCGACTTAGGCGTGGACGATTTGGCAAAACATCTGTGTATCGAAATCCAGGACGGCGAATTGTCGTCGGCACAGATAAACGGATTGATTCCGCTGCCGCAACCGCCTTGCGAGATCTTACCGAACCCTCGAATTCCGACGACTCTGCTGACCGATCCACGCGCCGTTCTGCACTACAATTCGCAAACTGGAAATCTCCGAGTCGACGTCAGTGACCCGGACGCCGAAGGCGCCGGCGCGCTATTGACAACGCTGGAAATCGTATCGGCAAACAAGATTTTCACGGGCGATCCGGCTCAGCACATAACGTCGTGGGTGGACGTCGATACCGACGGCAAGATCTTCAAGTTTAATCCGAGTGGTTTCCACGATGTTGACTTTGGCAACGTCGTTGCGACAGGCTTGTCCAACGCGGAGTTCGTGGCAGACGTTTGCGTCGCCGGTTCGTGGTATGGTGGCGGAGCGGTATTGGCCGAGTATCAATACCCCGGTGCGGATATCGTGCCGATTCACTGCTCGAACGCAAGACTTTCGACGGATATTGACTTGCGGATGGCCAACGACACCAAGAAGTTCACCATCGAATCGTCGGCCGATCCGATGACGACACTGGAACTGCGATCCAAGTCAGGCGTCTTCACGGGTACTCCGGAAAACGCAGACGAATTTGCCGTTTTCAATCGCTTTCACATTCTGAAGCAAGATCGGAACGGTTTTTCGCAGATCGATCTCGGCACGCTGATTGACCCCACCTTGTCACAGTCTTTCTTGGCCGACGATCTTTCGTTCGATATCACCACCATCAGCGGCGCGACCATGGGGAATATTTCGATTCAGGTACCCGAACCACGGTCGGCAGTCTTGGTCCTGGCGATATCGTTGGGGCTGATGATCGGGCGGCAGCGACGCTTGCGAAGCGGCTCCAGCCGTCGTTAGCGAGAAGGTTTGCGTTGCGGTTGAGGCGCACGAATGGCAGCGTGGGACTGCGGCGTGGACGGACGCGTCAGCAGTTCAAGAACCGAGGCGATGCGGGGTCGTTGGGGAGTTCTTTCCGCAACGCCTCGTATTCCGCCTTCAACTTCACTTTGGTTGGCTGCGAAAGGTCTCGAAACTTCCGCACTCGAAACAGTTCCACTTCGCGCCCCACCAATCGGATCACGCGTGCATTATGTTTGTCAAATCCATTCGAAACGTGGTCGCTCGAGCCTGTCCGTCGCCAACGACGGGGCGCATGCAACTGGTGAGCTGGCCGCTGTGGGAAGCACCCAGAAAATGTCCCATTTCATGGACCAAGGCTTCCAAGCGTTCGTTTTCAAACACCTTGGGCGCGGATTCGCGCAACAAGATGTGGGAATGCAGCGGGCCTCGAGTTCCACCCAGCCCATTACGTCCTCGGACAAACTTGTATTGGCTGGAAAAAGCAATGACGATCTGAGCGGGTTCGGGCGAAACCTCTTGTTCCAATTCACGAAGCGACTGACTCAAATCATTGATTCGGTTGTCAGACCGCCACGTACCAAATTCCTGGACTTGGAAGCGAAGATTTGTGTATTGCCCGATGATGTCCGATGCGTTGGAAATTCTGGTGGCGAGTCGTTGTTGCCAAACTTCCGGCCGTGTCACTTCTTCTTCGTCGGTGACAACTTTGACAAAGATGGTGTTGCCGGCTTGCACAGAAACCGCCGGCATCCAACTTGCGATCAGCAGAAGTGCCAATCGCGAATTACAGGAGACCTTGGCGAACGGCCCACACGGCAGCCTGAGTTCGATCAGAAACGCCCACTTTCCGCAATATGTGCTGAACGTGTTCCTTAACCGTTTCGTAGCTAATTTCCAAAGCAAGGGCAATTTCCTTGTTGGTTAAGCCGTTGGCCAGTTGACGCAGAACTTCACTTTCTCGTTGAGTAAGTGGGACTTCTACATCTTGATTAAGCCGAGGCGTTGCCAAAGCACCGGTGACTCGGCGAAGCTCTTCTCGAGTCCAAACGCTTTCGCCATCAGCAACTTTTCTGATCGAATCAATCAGATGCTCGCAGGAAGTGCTTTTCAGCAGGTAGCCGCTGGCGCCGAGCGCGACGGAACGAGCAATATACGTTGGATTGTCAAAACTAGAAAACATCATCACGGGAATTTCCGGTTTTTCTAGCTTGATTCGACCTAATGCGGTCAGGCCATCGCCATCCGGCATGCGGATATCCATGATAACGATGTCCGGATGGATCTTGAATGCCAAGCGAACCGCTTCTTCACCACCGGTAGCTTCACCGACGATTTCGATATCGGTCCCGTCTAGAATGGTTCGCAACCCAGTGCGTACCACTTCATGATCATCAGCGATCAAAAGTTTGATTGTCATGTCAGTACCGAAACCTTCTTGACGCGATGCAAGGAATAATAAATTGAAAAAGCTTGCTCAATGTCGTAAAGAAAAATCTGAAACGCAAGTCCTGTAAGTGCGATCCCGAGTAGTTTTCAAGCAAACGGGCATTTTTTTTCGCCTCCCACATTCTTAGGAGGGATCATCTACCCCATCACATTATAGCCACATATCGCCTGTCGGCTATAAAGTTAAACTCGCAATTCATTTTTGGCATTTTCCCAAGTTGAGTACCGGTCACATAGCGGAGCTACCTGACTATCCCAAAACGCGTCCACCTGCTCGGGGGCTCGCCCGACAAACTGACGCGGGTCTGTCAGTGCCGAAAAGTCAACTGACTCAAACATCGAGTCCGCTTTTATTCGGTCCAACAAATCGTTGTCAGCCCCGTCCTCCTTGATCGCTCGGCCCGCTTCGTGACTGAGAACTCGAATCCGCTCGTGCAGCTCCTGACGATCGCCGCCCTGAGATACCGCCAGCATGAGAATGTTCTCCGTCATCATGAAAGGTAGCTCAGACTGCAAGTTCTTGCCAACAACTTGGGGGTAAACCACTAAGCCTTCCGCGATATTGCGGTACAGGATGAGGATTGCGTCGATTGCCAGGAACGCCTGCGGCAGCACCAAGCGCCGATTCGCACTATCGTCCAGAGTTCGCTCCATCCATTGCGTGGCCAACGTTTGGGCCGGACTGGTTTGCAGACTGGTGACGAACCGAGCCAAACCACAAATTCGCTCGGAACGCATCGGATTCCGCTTATACGGCATGGCAGAAGATCCAATCTGACTGGTTTCGAAGGGTTCTTCCAATTCCTTGCGATTTGCCAATATCCGAATATCTGTTGCGGCCTTCTGCGAACTTTGCGCGATCCCCGACAGGACGTCCAAGATCTTGCGCATCAATCTTTCGCGGATAGGTTTGGCCGGTGACGGCAAACGAATCATCAAACCCCATTTTCTGAGCAACTCGTTTTTCTAGCTGTTCAATCTGGCGTGATCACCGTCAAAGAGCTTGAGAAAGCTGGCTGGGTCCCAGTGGTACCTTTCACGCTGCGTGCCAACAAGTTGTCAATCCGATGTTCCACTTCTTGCAAATCCAACACCAGATCATAGGCCCACAAAGTCGCTCGTTTTCCGACCGTCGTCGGCTGAGCGGGTTGTAGATGCGTAAATGCCAGGCACGGCAGATCGCGATATTGTTTGGCGAACTTGCCGAGCGAAATGATTACACCCGCTAGTTTTTCAGCAGTCAGCCGCAATGCGTCTCGCAACAACAGCAGATCCGCATTGTCCGTAACGTAGCAGCTGGTGGCTCCCAGATGAATGATCGGTTTGGCGTCGGGACAGACATCTCCGTAGGTGTGCACATGGGCCATGACATCATGTCGCAACTGTTTTTCGTATTGTGCGGCGACAACAAAATCGAGGTTGGAAACCTGTCGTTTCATTTGTTCGATCTGCTGGTCAGAAATGGGCAATCCCAGCTCTTGTTCTGCTTCGGCCAGGGCAATCCACAATCGCCGCCACGTTTCGAACTTGCCTGCCCGCCCACAGTCGGCTCATTTCCGGCGAAGAATAGCGTTCAATCAAAGGGTTCTGATAAAACTCGTGTGACATCTGGCCGAAGTTCTCCTTAGTTTTGTCATGGCGCACGCCCCAAATCGCTGGCGTAATACAACTGTCTGATTGTAATTGCGCACCGCCTCGTTCGGCAGGGGACGCCGTGCATAGTAACGGCTTGAACCAACAAAAGGCGCGCTGATTTACATATTAGTGAGATCATCCAATTGGTTCGGGCCAAGCAAGCTGTCCAGGGCCGATGCGATTAGTTTGGCGAACTGATGATCGTGGGCATAGATTCGACAAACTCGCTGGCTAATTGGTAAATGCCGAAACAGCTGATTGTCGGCCAAGGTCCGAATTTCGTCACGATCCGCGTTATACAGGTAGTTTTGGTTCCGAGCCGGACCTCGTGTATGTGGCCGATAGATGTGCCGCGGAATGTCAACTCGCAAAGCAATGTCCTTCGCTTCCGCTGGCAGCTGCTGGCGAACGCGTCGCTCCACCGAATCGGGGTCGCTAAAAATACTGGCCGCTTCCGAATCTTGTTCTCCAAAAACCAAATTGCGCTGACAGACCATTCGCCAAACCACTTGTTGGCGCAGCAGTTGGTGCCACTGCTGTCCTAAAGATTGAATGCGGGAGTCGTCACTTTGCTGCCAACGTCCCACATCCACCAACAAGGAAGCCTCGGTAAAATCCAAATACGCATCCAGGTTTTCGGCTGGATTTCCCGCGAACAACAGATCCTTGCTTTCCGCAAACAAATCGGTCAACTGCAAGTCGATCGCGCGAACTTCACGATGAAAATACACGGCGAAACAATTCGGATCTTGCAGCCATGAAGCGAAGCAAGGCGTTCAGGCCTCGATCATGAATCGTCAGTCCCTGGTCGCTAAAAAAACTGTAATGCAACAGCCGTTCAATATCGAATGACATAGTGCTGTAACCTGTCATGTAGGCATCTCGCAACACAAAATCCATATTATCAATGGTGTAGATACCGCTGAGCAAACTGCGCAGGAAGCGCAACCACATGGGGCCATCGTCCGCCGCATTCGACTTGGGACGCTGAATTAACCAAGCTACTTGTGCCGGGTCCAAGCGTTCGCTTTCCTGCATTCGACTATTTGGATTCTGTCGCAGGTTGGCAAGTAGCGAACCAAGTTGCGATTGGATGATCTGAGCACCCAACGTTTCGTGCGTCAGTCCAAACGGTGACAAGAAGTGGTCATCCAAGAAATGACCGAAGGGACCGTGCCCGACATCATGCAACAGTCCAGCCATGCGCACCAAAGTCTCCACATATCCTTGACTGGGCACCGACTGGCCCTGCTTCCGGCACGCATGCACAAGGCTTTCGTAGAGCCGATCAATGGAACGACTGGCCAAGTGCATGGCGCCCAACACGTGCTGGAACCGAGTATGTTCGGCCGTAGGAAACACCCACCATGCCGTTTGCAATTGGTGAATGTAGCGAAGCCGCTGAACCCACGGGTGCTGGATAATGTCCGCTTCGCTGGTTTCGCCATCAGGTACATGCTGTCGCCCAGTAAAGGCGATATAGCCATGAATCGGATCATGACTTAACTCCGCTTCTTTCACAAATGACGTCATGTCTACCACTGTCAAGGAAAAAGGCTGCAAGAAACAATACGCAATTAGTCTGTAAAAGACATCCCAGGTTTTCTATACTCGCGATTCGAACTTCGATTCGGCATTCACCGACGAACGGTGCAGCTTGTGAAATCAGGGTCGTTTGCCACACAGCGAATTCGTATTTATGACGTAAAGTCTGACGAATTCAACGGGAAACAGGAATCGCCGAACGATGGTTCTATAAAGGTCTCGTCTTTCGCACAACAATGCCGATAACACTCTATTGTAAACACAACTGGCGGCATGCGCTTTTCGCTCCGTTTATTCAGGAGGACATTGTGGTCAACTTTCAGCTCAATCGATTCGTGCATCGCGCAGCGCTGGCGCTGCTGGCAGTGTCCATGACAGCGGTCCGTGTCTGCGCAGTGACTCCATTTGAAAACTTGGTTACGAATTCAACAAAGGGTTTCTTGACCATTACTAATTGTGAAGAATTTCGGCAGCATTGGCGCGAATCACAATTTGGCCAACTGGCAGCCGATCCGACGACTCAGCCGTTTGCCACCGATTTGCTAGGACAAATTCGAGATCGTTTGATTCAGCAGAATTTTGCCATCGAAATTGACTGGGCGTTGGTTGTTGCTTCGTGTGACAAAGAACTGGCCATTGCGGCTATCCAGCCGGACCATGATCCTGCGAAACATGCCAGTGTGTTCTTGATGGACACCACCGGACGGACGGAAGAGGCGAAGCAATTAACGGCCAACCTTGAAGCTCAGCTGATGAAGCAGAAGGCGCACAAACAACAAAGATCGCTAGACGGGATCGAACTGACTACCTACACGTTGCCTCGTCAAAAAGGCGAAACTTCGGAACGTCAAGTTGTGCATGTTCATCAAGAAGATTTGTACCTGGTCAGCAATTCTGCCGACGTCGCGGCCAGTTTAGCCAGCCGATTTGCTCGCCAAGATGACTCGGATTCGTTAGCCCAAGACACAACGTACATATCCGTGCATTCGAAGCTGAAAAACGAAGACGCCGAACAAGCTCAACTGCGTTGGTACGTCCGACCGGTTGGGTTCGGCCAGATTGTTCGAGCGTCTCGGCCACGTTCCATCAAAGACAAGACCATCTTGGCAGATCAGGGCTTTGATGCCATCCAAGCAATGGGTGGCACCTGCAATCTGACGGTGGGCCAACACGACGTAGAACACCACACATATATTTACGCTCCGGGCGAAGAGGGCGAACGATTCCGTTTGGCTGCTCGAATGCTGCAGTTCCCCAACCGCACGGATTGGTCCATCGAACCGTGGGTGCCCACCGATGTCGCCGCCTTCAGTCGCTTTAGCTGGAAACTACAAGAAGCCTTTGAATATTCCACGACGCTGGTGGATGCCTTTGCCGGAACCGATGGATTTCTAAATGACGTGCTGGACAGCATTCGCGATGATCCCAAGGGGCCGAAAGTCGATTTACGCAAAGAACTGATCGGCCATCTGAAGAACGAAGGATTCGTCGTTTCGGACAATGTCGTGCCGACAACGCCGTCGTCCGAACGCACCATGGCCGCAGTGCCCCTGACACAACCAGACACCGTCGCCAAGACGCTGGAAAAGGTGTTCAAAGAGGACGCATACGCGCGCAGCAGTATCGTGGGCCAACACGTCATCTGGGAAATCTTACCCAGCGACGATTTTGGTGGGAACGAACCCGACTTTGGAAGTTTTGACGGAATCGACGGATTTAAAGACGACTTTAGCGGCGACGACACCAGCGAAATCTCCAAGGACCAAAAAAGCGACTTCGCCATCACCGTGGCCCACGGACACTTAATCATTTCGTCCCAGTATTCTCAGCTACAAGACTTGCTGGGAGCTCAAAAGGCCGCTGCCCCTCTGAGCCAAGCCGGAGACTACCAGACGATTAACGATCACCTGGTGGAAATGGGAGCGGGCGAGGATTGTGCTCGCTTCTTTTCTCGATTATCCGAAGTCCTGCGTCCCAACTATGAACTTTTGCGGCAAGGCAAGATGCCCGAATCAGAAACCATGCTGGGCCGATTGCTGAATCGCGTACTAGGTCCAGAAGACAAGACGGAAAAACGCAAGCAGGAACTGAACGCCCAGAAGCTTCCCGCATTCCAGTTGCTGGAAAAATACCTGGGGCCGACTGGTTCGTTCATTCAAACGCAGGACGAAGGCTGGGTGATTAAAGGAGTCATCCTGTCTCCCGAAGTGGTACAGAAACACGTCAAGTCTTCTGCCATGGTGGGACGGCCGCGACGTTAATTTCGGCCTTCACAAACCGCGTGGCATGAATGCCGTGATGTGGGCCTGCGTGATCTAAGTCTGCGGCGAATTCGAATTCGGTTCGATGATCAATGGTTCGTCGGCCAGTGGATCTTGGATGCGAATCGACATGCTTCCGTCCAAGAGTCGGTCGATCGTCTTTCCTACGACAGACGCTCGCCAACCTTGTGCCAAGGCGGGCACTTCTTCGTCTGCCCATTGCTTTGGCTGCAGTCGGTACGCCACCAAGTCTCGAACGTCCTGGACGGTTCCCACAATTCCGGGCGCCAGCTTTTGCGATCGGCAAATACTAGAAAGTGCCGTCGCAATAAACTGGCCCAAGATAGTTGCTTGCGACGACGGCTTGCGGCTTAGTGGCGCCGGCCACTCGCTTTTAGGAAGCTCCAACGCATGCTGAATACAGTCCGAAATTTCAGGCAATGCACGTTTGGAAATACTGCGTTCCAATCCGCGAATGGCTTGGATCTGTTTGATATCCGATTTCGCTCGACGCGAAAGTTCGATCAACAGGTCGTCTCGTAGAATGCGTCGAGGAGGTCGATTGGTGGCCTGAGCCACACCTTCGCGCCACCGCCACAATTCGCGAAGAATCACCAGACTTCGTTCGCGCAGCCCAGACAGCCCGGAGACTCGACGCCATTTTTCTCGCTTTTCGGCCTCTTCGATTTCTGATTGCCAGCTGTGCATTTCGTCATCCAGCCAACTAACTCGATCTAGACTGACCAGATCGGCATGAATTCGATCGCGTAACTGTTTCAGGTAGATTACGTCCTGCAGCGCGTATTCGATCTGTCGGTCGGTCAACGGACGTCGTCGCCAATCGGTTCTCGTTTCGCCCTTGACCAACTGCACTCCCAACAGCTTGGCGATCAGCTTTCCGTAAGCCGCCGGGTATTCTAATCCCACCAAGCCAGCCGCAATTTGCACGTCAAACAACCGAGCGGGCCAGGCATCGACCGCTCGTAGACAGAACCGCAGTTCTTCTCGAGCTGCATGCGCGATGGTGTAGTGACTTCCTTGGGCCAAGACCTGCCAAAACGGAGTCATATCCTGAACACGGTACGGATCAATTACCGCCAGCTGATGGTCCGTAGCCACTTGAACCAAACATAGTTCAGGGAAATAGGTGTCTTCCGAAACAAACTCGGTGTCAAACGAAATAAATTTCGCATCTTGCAATGACTTCGCAAATGATTCCAAAGCTTGCTGCGAATCAATGTAGTCGTGCTGCACAGTCGATCTTTTGTTCTAGGGAGAAGGTCATCGAATGAGAATCGCGAATTTTGGCCTGCGGATGCAAGTCGTATTTCCGAACGCCAAACGGAGCCCAGAAATCAAATGCCGTAGCGATACACTGCGTTTGCCGAGCCAGGATGTTAATCCAGGATCGTCTTGGCCGCTAGAAGGGGTTTTTTCGTTCTGTTAGGGGCGAATTCCATCGATTAAGCACACCAAGAACATAAGAATCGATTCACCCAATTTCGGCCCGGAAGAACAAGCGAACTTGGGATCGAATCGTTCTTTTGGATCGATCCAACATCGCAATTGCAAAAATCTGTCGTCTTCTGGAGCGAATCACACCCGTTTCGACGACTTCCGTCTTTTCAATCCTTGGACGTTCTATTACGATTCGTCTTTCACTCGGAGGGTAAGCGAATGGTTAGCGGCCTCACTGGAACTGAGGTGCCGGGAAACCGGTTGTGGGTTCGAGTCCCATGCCCTCCGCTTTGCGGAAAGTCACCGATACGGCAGTGACCATAGAGCTACGATCCAGACACCTGTTGTTCGTACGCCGCGATGACGCTTTCTTCAATCATCTTGCGACATTCGGCATTGATGGGGTGTGCTATGTCGAAATGGATTTTGGAATCGCCTCGAGTATCTCGAGGAACTCGCTTTCCACAATTCGAGCAATACACGCTGTCAACTGCGTTCTTAAAGCCGCATGAATTGCATTTCTGAGTCACTTTGCGACTTGGCATGGCCACCAACAGCCCGTCCGCCTTTTCAATCACGCGAACGTTGTGTACGACAAAGCAGTTGTCGAAAATCACCGCGCAATATGCTTTCAGCCGGTCTTCAGCGTTATCACAAAGGTTTACTTGAACTTCCGTCACTTCCACAGAAAGAAACTCCCCAGTCCAATCTAATCCAGATGCCGCCGAAAACACCTGTCCGTATTTGTTGCTAAGTGTTACCTAAACCTATCCTTCCAACTGCGATATTGTGTATAGCCATGGATGTATTCGCCATGAAAGGCAAGACTCGTTGGATGATAATGTTTTTGGAGTTAAATTTCGATAGGACTATCCGATTCGCTGGAAAATAAAGGGATGCACAATCGTGAAAATCGTAATCTTGGACGGTCGCACTCTGAACCCAGGAGACAACCCTTGGACGTCCGTTGAACAGTTGGGGGATGTCACGGTTTACGATCGAACGACAAAAGCACAATTTCTTGAACGCGCTGGCGACGCGGAAGTCTTAGTCATCAACAAGTTCAAGCTAACCGCGCAGCACTTGGATTGTCTACCGAATCTTGGCTACATTGCGGTAACCGCGACAGGTTTCGACTGTGTCGACATCCATTCGGCCCAATCCAAAGGCATTCCGGTGTCCAACGTCCCAATCTATGGAACGGATTCGGTTGCCCAGTATGTCTTTGCCATGCTGTTTCACATTCTGCACCGAATCGACCTTCACGATCAGGCCATTCGCGCAGGCGAATGGCAAGCTCGCGGGGACTTTTCCTTCTGGTTATCCCCGCTTACAGAAATCGCCGGAAAGACCATTGGTGTCGTCGGTTTCGGTCGAATCGGCAAACAGGTTGGCACTATTGCCCAAGCGATGGGCATGAATGTCATCACCGCTACTCGTCGCCCACCGGAAAACGCTCCGGGAGTTCGTCATGTCAGCTTGACCGAACTGCAACAACAGGCGGATATCATTTCACTGAACTGCCCGCTAAACAACCAAACGCAACAGATGGTTAATCAACAATTCCTTGCGAATTGCAAGCCAAATTGCGTGCTGATCAACGCCAGCCGAGGAGCTTTGATCTGCGAACAAGACTTGGCAAATGCCTTAAATCAAGGCGTTATCGCGGCCGCCGGCGTCGACGTGGCTTCGACCGAACCCATCGATCAAGACAATCCGTTACTAACGGCCAAGAACCTGTTCATAACGCCTCATCTGGCCTGGGCCACACTGGAAGCTCGCCAACGTCTGATGCAAACCACTGCCGATAACATTCGTTCTTACATCGAAGGAAACCCCATCAACGTGGTAAACGCCTAGCCGCAGCCAGCTGATTATTCCGGATGATAAGGACGAGTCAGGTTGCGATGCCCGCCATCGGTGACCAAAACATCATCTTCAATCCGCATTCCGCCATACCCACGCCAAGCATCAATTCGCTCCCAGTTGAAGGCCCTTGCATTCGCGCCGGATCGCTCCGGTCGAAGCAACGAATCAATGAAATAGACACCCGGCTCAATCGTCACCACCATGGTCGGCTCCAAAATACGGGTCGTGCGCAGAAACGGATATTCAGCAGGTGGCGCTTTTGCGCCACCGGAAATATTTTCTTGCCTTCCCGCTACATCGTGGACTTGAATCCCCAAAAAATGACCAAGGCCATGCGGAAAAAAGACTCGAGTTAACCCGCGGTCAAACGCTTCGTGTCCCGATACGTTTAGGATTTGGTAGTTGGCAAGCAATTCGCCAATAAGCTGATGGGCTTGTACGTGCAAGTCAACAAAGGAGACATCCGGCTTCACGGCATCACACAGCGCCAGTTCCAAGGCGTTGAAGTCCCGCAACATTGCTCGGAAACCTTCATCAACGGAACTCGCGGCCCAAGTCCGAGTGATATCGGACGCATAGCCAGCATACGTCGCGCCGCTGTCCAGCAGCAAAACGTCACCGCTGACGTTTCTTCGCTTATTTACGTAATGCAGAAACGAACCTTTCTGGTTCAACGCCACAATGCTCTCGTAGGGCAATTCTGCGTCAATTCCGCCGGCCGCCTGAACGTAGGCATGATGGATATCGAGTTCCGAACCGTGATTTTCGAACACTTGCCGAGCCGCATAATGTGCCTTGGCCGCAATGTCATTCGCTTGTTCAATACAATAGATTTCATAGTCCGACTTGTAGCTACGAATCCAATGCAAGCCGGTGACCACGCTGTCCGGATTGACTTGCGCGGCGGCAAATCCGCATGTTTCGGCAAACGCGACGTCTTCTCCGACAAACGCAGCTTTGCCAACTTCGCCCACGTGCTTGGGTACATCGTCCGCCTTCGATACGCAAATCATTTCGAACTCATTTTGCCAATACGATTCGACCAGCTTCGTCGGTTCGTACCAATAATCGTCCGGCGAATACCAAATCAATTTCGGTTGTTCGCCAGGTCGAATCACCAAACAATGGCCCGGCCCAGAAATCGGAACCAAGTATGCGAAATTAGGATTGGTGCGAAACGGCGCGTATTGATCGTCCCCAAAATAGTAGTGATGGCAGCCGCTGTGCAGCACCAATTTGTCGATGCCACACGAATCCCAAATTTGTTCCAGCTGTTGCAGCACGTATTGCACATGTTGCCGATATAGCGAGGCATCCATTATCTGACTCCCAATATTTTCCATTCGAAAGACTACGGGTGTAACAATCGACAGGTTCCTTCGCTTGCCTGAAGGTCGAGCAACGTCGCTCGAATCCCAAAATCGCTTGCTCAAGTAAAGGAAACTGTTATGAATCGCAAATCTACTCTGATCCTGTTCGCATTCGCCACTGCCACCACATTGGCTTCGCACGCCCATGCCGACTGGTATGGCTACGGCGGCCCCGTTGGTCGGCCCTACATTCAGCACCAATCACCCATTGGCGTCGGTCCGTTGGTGACACCGCAACTGCCGTCCGCTCCGGCCGGATCCACACTGACCCTGCCCGCAAACTTTCTGGGCCCTGTCCCCGGAAGCGTGTTCATGGTCTTTAAGGATATCAAACTGCCGGTACAAATTGTCAATTGGTCCAATGAATCAATCACCATTACTCTGCCGCCCATGGCGATTCGACATGACGTGCGAATTCGTTTAGACGTGATCCTGCCACATGGACAAGTCGGACTGCAGAAGTTGCTGTTGGTAACACCGCCGGCAGACGTCATCCTACATCCCACGGCTCCGCAGTCACCGCTGCCCACCAACGCAGCGTTGCAAGCAGCGGGACTATTGGGCGAACTCGGAAATTAGGTCTCCGCTACAGCGGGAACCGACGGAACGAGTAGCCCGACACGTGGGCTTTGAAGTTGCGCATTCGCACTCGGCGGAATTTCCTAGCCCGACGCGTTAGTTTTGAAGTTGCGTTTTTTCCTAGCCCGACACGTAAGTGAGGGAAAAACAGGGAATCCACGGTCTCTCGCTCTCACGCTTCGGGCTAGGATGTTTCGCCGCAAACACGCAATTGCGCAACTTCAAAAAGCGTAAGCGAGTGGATTCATAGAAACTCGCTTACGCATTTTTGCTTTGGCCACGATCAAGAGAACAAGAATCACTGCGGAATGAAGTTCAGCGTGTAATATCCCACCGGATGCACCAGCGGTTCATTCGCTTCCGATCGCACTCCGTCCAAATGCAATTCGTGCACGTGACCTTCCTGCAATTCCGACAGTTTGATGCGAACCAACTTCAAATCGTCGGAAACCACAACGTCGGTGATCTGCGGCTTCGAATGATCTACTTCGGGACTTCCGTAGCTGGACTGATAGATGTAGGTGTACGTTTCCATCGAATACGAATCCTTATCAGCCGCCGCTTGCGGATCGACCGCCTTGGTGAATTCCAATTCAAACCCGTCCGATTTCGCTCGCATCTCTTTCACTTCGAACGGCACTTTTCCCGTCCAGTCCAATCGCTCGAGCGCATAAGGCGCGCGGCCTCGTGAACCCCAACCGCGATTCGTGCCGCCGACAAACAAACTGCCCGACTCGGACATCACCATCGCCACGTTACCACTGCCAAAACCTTCTTTAAATGGAAAACACACGCCTTGATAATGACCATCTATTTTTTCCAAGAAGACTCGCATCACCGTGCTGTGCGTTTGATCCGAAACAAACAACTGCCCTGCAAACGGACCGAATTTGCCTTGCGACGTATCACACGCAATGCCGCTGGCCGATTGCCCCATCTTCTGATACGGAAACATCACGGCCGTCGGTTCCAGTTCCGAAATTTGTTTGGCTTGTTGCTTAATACGAGTATTACTTTCCGGTTCGGCTGGCCGATCACCAATAGCGTCCGTCAAATCGTAATACTTATTCCCGGTCGGATTGCCTTGGAACGAACCGGGACGAAGCCACTTCAATCCGCACGTACCGTTCCACGGACCTTGATTGTCCGTATAAAAAACGTCACCCGCTACGTTCATGCCGATGCCGCCGGGACTTCGAATTCCACTGCACGTCGGTTGGCACTTCCCATCCGCGGAAACTCGCATACACCAACCACGAAACGGGCTTTCATCCGCTGCCGCGCCGGAACCCGTCAGACACAACACCACCCACATTTGCCCTTGCGGATCGAACTTGGACCCAAAAGCGTATTCGTGATAATCACCGTTGATACCCCAACCGTCTGACACCGTCTCAAACACATCCGCTCGACCATCTTCGTCTTGATCCACCAGCCGAGTCACCTCGCAGCGCTGCGTGGCGTACAGATGTCCTTCGTGAAAAGACAGCCCCAAGACTTCATGCAATCCTGAAGCAAACTTTTGGTAACGCATGTCTTGCGGTCGGCCAAATGGATTGGAAACCAAATAGATTTCACCTCGCCGACTGCTCACGGCCAACTTAGGACCGGGCAACAACTCCACGCACCGACTTCCAGATAAGCCGCATCCGGAATAGGAAGTTCCGTGATCTTGTAATAGTCATCTTCGTCCGGCCCGCTTGCCTCTTGCGTCGATGCAACTTGCGACAAGACGACAGAAATACACAAACCCAGCATGATTCGCGACCACCAAGATTGCCGCGGAACGAATGGAAACCAGTTCATATTTTCACTTTCAATTTACGTGTGCGAATGATTCAAATTTGCCAGCTTTCGACACCGCCACTACCAGTCGTAGCGAATCTGGATCAATTGCTGACCGTCGGTCAGTTGCAGCGGGACCAGTAACTCACTTTCACCGCCGACTTGCCGAACCAACGGAGCTGCATCGGCGGCCAGCGTCACGGTCAGCCCCGACGAAAACTGAAACGCTCCGTTCGTCTGATCGTGTTGAATCGAAGGAGCCGTTCCCAAGCGAAAATAAACGTTTTGCATCGATTCATTCGAGCGAATCTGCACGGTTCGTTGAAAGACCGTTTTGCTCAGTCCATCCACCGGAACAAACTTGTCCACAATTTCAGCTCGCTGAAACGAATACAAGAATTCAGGACGTCGCTGCGCGTCCAACCGGTAACCTCGGAATTGCAATTCGTCACCCGCTTGCTTGGGCCACGCCTGATTTACATCCGCCAACACGGCAAGAGCAGGTTCATCACCAAAAGCAACCACGTCGGTTCCTTGCGGCCCTTCAAACCCTTGGCCTCGACCGGTCCAATGTCGCCGAGCATCAATGAATGCACCTTTCCACAACAGGGCCAATCGCATCTGATTCGCATCAAACGCCAAATGAACCGTCTCGGGATAACCAACCGCAATTGCTCGTGAACCCGCGTCCTGAATAAAGTTGCGGTAGATGATCGGTTCGTCTACCGGAATCAGTTCCATCGGATCCGTGGTCAGACCAGCCGGAATTCTGGCTCGATTCCCATCCGACAGATACTCCCACACTGCCACAATCTGTTTGTCGGAATCGGCATCGTACAATTCCGTCAATTGGCTCTTTCCTGTTACCGGCCAAGCTGATGGCATACGAGTTCCTTGGCGGAATTCCTGTGGATTGCGAACGTAACGACGAAACCAATCTTTGCGAAGTCGTTTGGTGATCTTGGTCATATCAATCGATTGAATCCCCGTCGCTTCGAATCGGCCAAACGTGTGACACTTGATGCACGCGAATCCTCGTTCACCCACCATCATTCGTCCCGCTTGCTTGGCATCGACATCTCCCAACACCAATTCTTCCAGCGGCTCAGTCTGATCGGTTTCCTCCAGCAGAGAACGCAGGTGTCCGATATTGGCTGCACCAAACTTGGGCATCCGAGTCAACATATACGGTCGATCTTTGGCACCTTCGGACAAGATGGCACCGAGCCATTCCGAAGTCAATTTCGCGCCAACGCCGGTTAGATGCGGAGGAATCCGGCCTTCGTCACCCATTTCTGGCTGAGTCCCTTGGAAAGCGGCGTTACGTTCGACCGCCACACCACCCCATTCGCCGCGTTGATGACACGCGTAACAATTAAACGCCAGCAACGTCGCTTGGATTTGCGGTTCAGATTCGGTCGTCGATGTAGCTTCCGCCTTCAGCGCAGCTTGCAACGCGGTTCGCTGCAAGTCATTCAGTTGAAAATCGACGGCGGAGTCGGAAATCGTTTCCGACAAACAACCGCGATTCACATTTTCATACGGTACGGCCTTCGCTTCCACTTGCACACCGTCCACTTGGTGACACGCCACACAACCTCGTTGCACAAACAGCTGTTGACCGGCTTGAATCAAATTCGCGTCCAATTCCGTTTCCGGTTCCGCTTGCAATTCATTGTCAACGGAATTGACCACCAGCGATTCAACCGGCAAGCGTTGCCCATCGGCCGCGGCGTAGGTGAGTCGCAATTCTTCCCCGCCTTGCGCTTCAAAAAAGTCAATCCGCAACGAATGTCGTCCCGCCGCCAAATTAACTTTGCCAGGCTTTTCGGACCCGCCATGGACTCCATCGTGATCAATCACCACGTCACCATCGATCAGCAGTCGCGAACCGTCATCCGAATGCAAGTAGAACGTATAATCGCCAGCATTGTCGATTTGAATCGTGCAGTCGAACCGCAGTCCAAAGTTGTCTCGGTTTCCAAACGGAGTTGCCGAAATCGCTTCCACACCCTTGGTATCGGCCGGTTCCAGCGAATCAAAGTCGGGCAGCGCTTGCCAGCTGCCTTGATACAACTTAACCGCGATGCCGGCCTGTTCGGGCGCTTCGGCCAGCAAATAACTAGCGATATCGGCCGCTTCATTGGTGGATAAATTTAAATTGGGCATGCGGCCGGACGTTCGTACCGCATGCGGATCTCGCAAGAATTCGGTCAATGTCGGCAGCGTGTATTTGGCCATCAAGTTGCCGTGCGGAACGGAATCGGCCAACGGCTGAGCGTCGGCTGCTTTGGAATCGTGACAGGCTAGGCAGCCAACTGATTCGTACAATAGTTGCCCTCGCTCTTTGGAGCCAATTCTGGCGTACGCCACGGCAGGTGGTTCGGGCGACTTGGACTTCAAGAATTGCCAGATAGAGGTCGCTTCTTGTTCCGCCTGCTTTGGATCCATACCGTGAAACACAGACGGCATCGTGGTGCCCGGTTTGACCTGATGCGGCGCAAGCACAAATGCGCGAAAGTAATCGGCTTTAATCCGGCTCCCAACGCCAGTCAAAATAGGCGCTGTTTTTTGCCATCCGGAATCAGCCTGCGGATTGTGGCAGTTGCGACATTGCAGCTCGTTCAGCAACGTCTGACCGAACTGCTCCGTGGGCACTTGCGAACCGAGCCTTTCCAACGAACCGACAATAGGGTGAGCGTCACCGTTTGGCAGCCAACCCCAGAAAACAATACCAACCGCCAACGCGGCAATGACTCGCTTCTGTTGCAAAACGATCTCCAATCGAAAAACAGTTGCTGCGAATGACAGCATGGAAGGAAAACATCAGGTGGGAACGGAAAAATGCGTTTGCCATCTTCCCGTTAAGAAAACCAAGCGATCGCTGTCGCCAGGCGCAACAGCGTCGTGGGTAGAGACAGAGTCTAACATGAAATGCCGCGAGCCGAAAATAGATTCCAGCTAATCTTTTCGCTTCCACGTCAGATGGCGATGCCAATTCGCTTCGTCAATATCGGGAAAGTCAGTCCGTAGATGCACGCCTCGAGATTCGGTTCGCTCCAAGGCCGCTTGAATCATCAATCGAGAAATCATCAGCATGTTTTGCAGTTCCCAGCCTTGCGGATCAGAAAATTGTCTGGGCAAAACATACCGACACCACGTTTCAATGGCATCAGCCGCTTCTGTTAACGAATGGTGATCTCGACGCACGCCGACGTCGCGCCACATAAGACTCTTCAGCGAATTGCGAATGTCGCCCAAGTCTAAATGGTCATTGCCGTTACTGACTTCCGGATTTTCAATCGGCTCTGCATGAAAACTGTCGGCAATTTCATTCACCAACAGCGAAGCACCGTGTCCTGCTGATGCACCGTAGACCAAACCTTCCAACAAGCTATTGCTGGCCAGTCGGTTCGCTCCGTGCAATCCGGACGATGTCACTTCGCCCGCCGCCCACAGGCCCGGCACAGTGGTTCGGCCTTCTTGGTCCACTGTGATGCCGCCAATCATATAATGAGCGCCCGGTCGAACCGGAATCCGGTCCGAGGTGATATCAATTCCAAAACCTGCACACGTTTCCGCAATCCCGGGAAATCGTTCCCGAATTTGATTGGCATCCAAATGGCTCAAGTCTAAATAGACGTTAGGATGCCGCGTCGTCTCCATTTGCGTCACAATAGACTGAGATACAATGTCGCGCGGCGCCAATTCGCCTCGTTCGTCATAGTCGTGCATAAATCGATAGCCATTGGTATCGACCAAGTATGCGCCTTCGCCGCGAATCGCTTCGGTAATCAAACTTCGACTGCTGCCCGCAATGTACAACACGGTGGGATGAAATTGCATAAATTCCATATCACGCAACTCAGCGCCCGCTCGATACGCAATCGCAATTCCGTCACCCGTGGCTACCGGCGGATTCGTGGATTCACGATAAACTTGCCCACAACCGCCGGTGCACAAGATCGTCTGCTTTGCCCAAACAATCATCTTGCCATGATGAGGATTCCAAATAATCGCACCTCGGCAAATTCCTCCCAACACAATCAAATCAATCGTGAACGCTCGCTGCCACAACTGCACATTCGGAAATCGCTGCGTCCAATGCACCACCGCTCGCATCACTTCCTTACCCGTCGCATCACCCAAGGCGTGGACAATGCGATGGTGACTGTGGCCACCTTCACGACCTAACAATAATTCGTCATCTTCTTGTCGATCGAACTGCGTTCCCCATTCCATCAGTTCTTTAATTCGCCGCGGAGCTTCTCGAACAACACGTTCCACCACATCGGCATGACACAGCGAACCGCCAGCGGTCAGCGTATCTGCCACGTGATCTTCAAATCGGTCATCCGGATCCAAGACGCCGGCAATGCCACCTTGTGCATACGTGCTGTTGGACTGTTTAAGCGTGTCCTTGGTCACCACGACCACAGAATGCCGTTGATCAATTTCAATGGCAGCGCGAAGTCCCGCTAATCCTCCGCCAACAATCAAAATGTCAGTGAAGTAGTGGGGAATTCGTTTGGGATTGACCGCGACAAGATAACGAGGCAAAGGGTTATTTTTCATACGCCCATTGTAGGCTACCGACCCCTATCCGCCAGCCTGTTGTCAAGGTTTTGAACGAGTCGCATCATCGGCGCTCCGCATGAACGCTCGATACCAGTCTCGATATTCCGAAGGAGGCTGAGTCCGCCGCCCGCCGTCTCGTACCGAACCACCCGAATCGGGCCTCGCCACGGTCTTTCGCGTCTTAGCGTCACCAGGTTGCAACCCCAAGCTGCGCAACGCATCGCTTAGTTCTCGTCTGGCCTGTCGACCATTCCCGTCATTTTGCTGGGACGCCTGTTGCATCTGCTGCCAACGATCCATGAAGGCTTTCATTTCATCGTCCGACCAGCCAAGTTCGTCCTTCAAGTCATTTCGCCGATTGGCATCTTTGAGATAATCGAGTGCCAAATTGGACGCTCGCCGAGCGTACTCTAAATTCGCATCTTCCGCTGTCGAATCGGGTCCAATGCCGCCTTCTTGAAACGCAGATTCCGCACCGTCGCCCGTCACGCCACCGGGCGGAGTTTCGCTGGGCTCGGCATTTGGTTCGTCCGAATTTGCCGCTGAACGAGGCGACTTGTTGCTGGAACGATTTGACGGCGATCCTTCCGCGTTCTCCGAAGCCTGGTTGTCCGCATTGGCCTCGGTATCATTCTTGGTCGATGAGTCTTGCGGTTGGCCTCCGGAACCATCTTCGGGCGAATCGGGATCTTGGTCCGTTGGCTTTCTGTCGCTGGTGGCATCGGAATTACTTCGCCCCGACGAATTACCCGGATTCTTGTCCGTGGCTTCTGCGTTGTCGCTCGCCTCATCCGTGGCCACTTGCGAATTCGCATCTTCTGACTGTCGGCTAGGATCCAAATTCTTGGCATCGACGGGTTCGTCGGTACCAGCGGCATGCTTGTCCGGATCAAGCTCGCGATCCGATGATTCGGCATCACCATCCGCGCGTTCATTCGCGCCGTCGTTGGCTCGTTCATTGGCACCATTGTCGGAACCGCGAGGCTGCGAATCCTGTCCTGTGCCGCTGGGCGATTGATCCGCATCTGCTGCGTCGTTTGCTTCGTTCACTTCATCCTGCGTTCGATTCTGGTCACTTGGATTCCGATCCGATTGTTCGGAGCCGGGCGTTTTTTCGCTGGACCCCGAATTCGAATTTGAACTTCCTTCATCAGGGCTTGGCGAACTGTTCGAATCTTGATTCTCCGTGCCCTCACCACCGTCACTGCTGTCCGATGCGTCGGCCGACTTGTCAGCGGTTTCCGTCGTATCCGAATTGTTCGCCGAATTCGGATCTTGGCCGTTGCGTTTCATGTGATCCAAGATCCGATCAAACGCTTCTCCGTCTTCGGTCCCGTCGCTGGCCACTGGTTCTCCGTTGGGCTGGCCGCCATCTTGCGGCTGGTCATTCGGTCCCGTTTGTCCATCGGCGCCAGCGTTGTCGCTTCGTTGCGAATCACCCGGTTCCCGTTGTTGCTGGCCGTTGGGCTGATTCGAGTTACCGCTGTCGCTGTTGCCGAAGTTGGCACTGTCGCTTGCGTCTGCGGAACCATCACCGGAATTATCATCTTGGTTCGAACTGGCATCGCCCGAATTTTGGCCCGTGTTTTGATTCTGGCCTTCCGCACCTTCATTGCTTTGGGCACCCTCAGCACCTTCCGCTCCGCCCTGCCCTGCACTGCCGTCCGCTGCACCTTCCGTTCCAGCCGTTTGGTCTCCCGACGCGGAATCGGCCGCATCGTCTTGCCGATTCTGATTCTGGTTGGCGGATGACGAATCATCTTGATCGTTGGGTTGATCTTCCGCTGGCGTCGCATTCGGGTCGAGCTCGACGGCCGGAGTGATTTTGATGCGGTAGTTTTCGGTTCGAGCAGTATTGGCGGCGTTTGCCAGACCTTGTCGAGCTGTGCGGTTGTCTTCTACTGACGCCCAACAGGTGAACGTGGTTCCCGGTCGCAATCCCAATCGCTCTGGCACCACCGAGAATTCCGCCACGTGCTGTCCGGTCACTTCAGCATCCAAAAGCTTTTCATCCAGCAACGTGATGCCATTCGCGACGCCCTGCAACCGCAATCGCTTGATAGCAAAGTCCGGATCTAACGCTCGTAAACGAAACTTCAGCGGCTGATTCACCGCCACGGACGAATCCATTTTGGCCGGCTCCAAGAACTCGACCAACGGTGCCAAATCCGGAACTACTTCAATGCGATGCACGGTGGGCGAAGCATTGCGATCACCATTCTCATTGGAAAATCGAATTCGATAAGCAACGAATTTGGGTGTTATGCGGTCCGCTTCCAACTCCAAAGTGAAGCTAGCCTGCGCTGACTGACCATCATGTGTCATTCGCAGCGGTCGACTCTGCGCCGGTTGATCACCTTGACTGGGCGAATCCAATTCCATGTACGCACTGGCAATCGGCTGATTAGCCAACGCATGAATGGTCACTCGAGTCCCTTCCAGCGCGCGGATGTCGGGCTGACCGACCAGTGTTTCTGATTCCAAACGAGTGTACTGCGGATAATCCAATTCAATTCGTTCCACATGAACACTCGGTTCATCCACCGCCTCAAAACGGAACTCCTTGCTTCTGGCGTCACCTGCTTGCAGCCAATACGTTCCAGAAGAATAGAACGCTTCCTGCTGCCCCGGAATCCGCCCGGTCCAGCCCGTTTCCGATAGCTGCAGCGCCACTTCTTGCGAAACCGCTTGTCCGTCATCCGTGGAAAAGAAGGCCGAGACAGTTTCTTGCGAACCAAGACCGGATAGACGCGCGGTAAGTTGGATCCCGTCGCCTCGGTAGATTCGCGTGTTTCCTGGTTCGATCGAAACAAATTCCACTCGTGCCGGTCGAGCCAAATCGCGCCATGGCATGGCGATACGAGCTGCCGTTTGCAACGGACTTTTGGGCGAAAAAATAGCATACAGGCCAGCCACCGTAACCAACGCGGCCAACACGTATCCCAAGCGAATCACGTGGCTTTGGTCAACGGCTAATTCGGGCGTAACGCTGGACAAGTCCGCCGCCGCTCGCTTGGAAACCGCTTCCATCACCATCGGCCGTACGCGGTTCGTTTCGCTCCGCAAGAACAAAAAATTTAGCACGCTATTCTTCAGCGAAGGCTGTGTCTTTTCGATCGCCTTGGCAGCAAACAGCGGATTGATCGGACGAATCATCAACGGGATCACTCGCCAAACAATCCACACCAAACCGCCACCGGCCAACAGAAGTAGCGAAAGGAGTCGTGCCCAAAACCCGAGCCCCAGAATCCAATGATCAATCACGGCGATGACCAAGAAGCATGCACAGATGCCGATCATCATGGTCAGTAATTCATGAGTAATATCGATCCATCTTACTCGACGCCGAGTCTGTTCGATCTGTTGGTCGACGTAATGACCAAAGTGGGATGATTCCGTTTTGCCAGTGACCGTAGACATGAATAGGTTGCTCGAATGAAAGTCTCGCGAAACGCAGGCGCAGCACAGAGCCCATACGCCAACTTTCAATTATAGACGAGAACCAACAAGTCCAAGTTCCCACCAATCCACCGCAACAGGAATTCCCGGAAAATCAGGCCGTTACAGGTGGAACCATGGCGAAAATATGCTTCGAAATGACGACCGGAGTCGAATTAGATTGGCAAACAGCCTAAGGTTCGGCGCGAACCGACTTTGCCAACCTGGCGTGCGCGGCGGCTCGTTCTGCATCGCCCAGATGACGATAAGCATCGGACAGCGCGGCGTGAATCGAAGCGTCATGCGGCATGGCGTTCACGGCCAGTTGCAAGTCCGCCACGGCCTTGTCCCAGTCCTGCAGGCGATGATAAATGAAGCCTCGCGTATGCAAGAAACGATGAAACCCCGGACGAATCTGTAACGCTCGATCCACGTAGTCCAGCGCCAATGCCAATTCGTTGGGCTGCAATTCCATCGTCAGCCAAGCCACGTTGTTCAGCGACATTTCGTCCGTGGGCTTTTGTTCTAATCGCAGCAAGAACAGTTGCTTCGCGATCTGCTTTTCACCTCGCACAAAATACAATTCGGCCATGGGCACCAACAACGCGGAAGGATCCGAAACCTGCTGGGCATTCTGCAACGAATCGGTTGGAATTTCGCGGCGAACCAGCTGATAGACCGCATCGTTTTGCATGGCGATTCGCAGCAAGCGAATCCAAACCCACGCATTGTCCTGCGGCAGATTTCGAATGCAGTTTTCCGACAACGGGACCAGAAAACGGCGAAACCTTCCGCTGGCGAGCAACTGTGCCACAACTTCGTCAAAGAATTGCTGCAACGCTGCGTCGGCACGAAAAGCTTCCGGTACGGTAAAGGGCGTGGAAACAAAATGATCCAATTCCGCATCGCGACCCAGCATCATATGCGCCGAAACCAACGACAGGTATTCCATAGGACCTAAGCGGAGCGAATTCGGATCGGCATTCTGAAAGCGTTGCAACGTGGTTTCGGCCAAATCAGTTGCCGCCGTCAGGTTACCTTGTTGAACGTGCAATCGCGCCAGTTCCATATGGACTGTGGGATTGGCCACGTCACGAAACGCTGTGGTGGCATCGTCCAATCTTCCTTCGCACGTAGCAATCAAACCGTGCAACAACGTCAATCGCTGACGATCCCAGCCAATGCGTTCTAAACAGGCCACATGGTCTTTGGCCAAGTCTAGACTTTCGCGAACATCCAACGGAAGCTGTCCCGTCAGAGCTTGCTGGGCAATCCATTCGTGCGATTCGGGAATTCCGGGTTGCGTTCGCGGCGCTAGGCGAGACATCTTTTCGAACGCTTGCTGCATGTCCGATTCTTGCAAACTGATCGCCTGCATAAAGATGTCTCGATCTGTTTCTTGTCCCAATTGACCAATCTTGCGACGATACAATTCCGCCGCCGCTTGGTCTCCATCCACCAGCGCCGTCTGCAACGCACTCCGATACCGGTTGGCCAACTGTGACGATTGACTGGACGGAATTAGCACGGCGGCCACAATCAACGGCAGTGCCAACAACAACGCGGGAATTCCGTATAACAAGTGTTGCCAACGGCGACTATTAATCCAGCTGGTGACAAAATCGGCCACCGAAAAAACCGTGATTCGCCAGAACCAAGCGAACCGACTGTTCATCATCGATTCTCGGCAACGCAACACCAACAGCGTCAGGGGAAAGATGGTCATCCGATGGACATAGTGGAACGCGGTGCGGACGAAGGCAACACTTTTTCCTTCGCTACGTTCAAGCGTTTCGGCAATGCCAAATCCAAATTCGCCCCACTTCCGCGCGCACGCGAGCTGCATGCGTCGATAGCCTTCGACAACAAAGACGATGATTTGTATTACTAGTCGGTGTAACGATTGCACATTCGCCCCTTGCCACCAATGGATTTTCTAGCTACGTCAGTTTAGCATACCGTGTTTGAAAATCAGGTCGATTCTAATCATCACCACTTTTCAGCTAAGCCAAGCCGCATTATCAACAAACAAATCCAGCTCAATCGAACCTTTGCGAGTCAAAACCCTATGGAATCGGCCATTCAAATTCATCCGCATGATTCAGTCGCGATTGCCGTACGAGACCTCGCCGCAGGGGAAAAATTGCGTTTTGGCGACGTGGAAGTCACGGTTCAAGAAGCGATTGGCGCCGGCCATAAAGTTGCCATTCGAGAAACGGCAAAGGATTCGCAAGTCATTCGATACGGCCAGCCGATTGGTGCGGCGCTTGGTGACATTGCCAGCGGGCAGTGGGTGCATTCACACAATTTGAAGAATCGCGACAGCGAACAGGCGTACCAATTTGCCACGGAAACCCCCTCGCCGCCGAATCGCATTGAACGAACTTTTCAAGGCTACCGTCGCCAGAACGGCGGCGCCGGGACCAGAAACTATTTGGCCATTATTTCCAACGTCAATTGTTCTGCTTCGGTCAGCCGGCAAGTGGCAAGACATTTTACTGCGGAACGCTTAGCAGCCTATCCCAATGTCGACGGAGTGGTGGCGTTTACGCACCATGGCGGGTGTGCCATGCAGTTTGGCGGTCAGCAGCACCAGTTGCTAAACCGAGTCATGGGCGGGATCGCTCGTCATCCCAACATCGGCGGCTACGTCCTGATTGGACTGGGTTGCGAACAAGCGACGTTGGATTATTTAATGTCCGACCAACATCTGGTACAGATCGAAGGTACGAATCAAAATTCGGCTGATTCGATTCCTGTCATGACCATGCAACAAAACGGCGGCACGCAGAAGACGATTCAACACGCTATTCGCTCGGTGGAAGCCTTGTTGCCGGCTGTCAATCAAGTGCAACGTCAACCGATTCCGGCCAGTGAAATTATTTTGGCCACGCAGTGCGGCGGTTCCGATGGCAATTCCGGCATCACGGCCAATCCCGCTGTAGGCGTGGCCAGTGACCTGCTTGTGGCCTGCGGAGGCACCACGGTTCTGGCCGAAACGACCGAAATTGTCGGTGCGGAGCATTTGTTGACCAAACGAGCCATTTCGTCAGAAGTGGGACAAAAGCTGTTAGATCGAATCGAATGGTGGCGGTGGTATGCCAACATCTTTGGCGAAATTGTCGACAACAATCGGTCGGCCGGAAACGCTGCTGGCGGTCTGACCACCATTGCCGAAAAATCGTTAGGCGCCGTGGCCAAAGCCGGATCGACGGCCTTGATGGACGTCTATCAATACGCCGATCCAATCACGGCCAAAGGCTTGGTGATTATGGATTCGCCTGGTTTCGATCCGTGCAGCATTACCGGCATGGTGGCCGGTGGTGCGAATATGGTGGTGTTCACTACAGGCCGAGGCAGTTGTTACGGCTGCAAGCCTTCGCCGTCCATCAAGATCGCCACCAATTCCTCGATGTTTCAACGCATGCAGGATGACATGGATATCGATGCCGGCAAAGTGTTAGCTGGGTCGACCGTGCACAGTGTCGGCGAAGAGATATTCGAAAAGATTTTGGCCGTCGCGAGTGGCGAAAAGACCAAAAGTGAACAGCACGGCCTGGGTGACGAAGAATTTGTGCCGTGGATGATCGGCCCGATTCTGTAACGCTTCCGCTGGGACGAAATCTTAAAAGTCGGCCGACTTGACCGAATCAAGCACTTTGATGATTTCCGCTACGGATTTGGGACGTTGCTGCGGATTCTTCGCCAAACACTGCATGATCATGGGTGTCGACTTCGGCTGGCACTATATTACAGACGCTGGAAAGGAACGGGCTCTTTCGTATCGTGCAACATAGCCGCCTTACCGGTGACATCACCGGAAGGCCACGGCAATTCCAAGGCGCACAGTTGATAGAACGTGACGCCCAAGGAAAAAATATCCAATCGCTGATCCGTTGGACGACGTCGCACCACTTCCGGAGCCATATAGTTGGGCGTTCCTGTGCGATTGCCCGGCTGCATGAACTCTTTCGTCGCGGGCACGGTCAGACCAAAGTCAATCAGCTTGAGGGATGACACACTTTTGTCACAAATAAAATTTCGCGGACAGATATCGCGATGAATGTAGCCCGCGTCATGCACCACGGCCAAGCCTTCGGCCATATCTTTCATCAGCTTCAGACGATTGCCGTTTAGTTTGGCACTCTTTTCCATGATCAGCGAATTCAAGCCGGGTCCGTCCAAAAATTCCATGACCACGTACTGGCCGCCATCAGCCGTTGCGCCATACTCCAGCGTCTTGACAATTCGCGGGTGATCAAAAGACGACGCAATTTGGCCTTCGGGCGGTTTCTTGAGCCCCTTGAAGCGACCTTCAAACTGCAACGTTTTGTCTTTGTCTAAAATCTTCAAGCCGACAACTTCGCCCGACTTTTTGTCTCGAGCCATATAGAACGAAGACATCGTTCCTGAAATTGCTTCGCGCAGCAATTCATAACGGCTTTGAATGTTCAGCTTGCTGTCCATCAAGGACTTAAATCGATCAAAAATCCCCATGTGCTTCGTGTTCCGGTCGAGACATCTGGCGGTGTAAGAATAAAGGCAAGGGCCGTTTCCCCTGCCAAGTAAATGTAGGTCTCTACGAATTTAGGGGCAAGCAAACTTCAAGCGTTAATCCGAATAATCGGCAATGCCCAAACGACCTACATACCACAATAGTCGATCACTCGAGCAATCTCGGACTTGAGCCGATTCCGATGCACAATGCGGTCAATGAAACCATGCTCCAGCAAGAATTCGCTGGTTTGAAATCCCTCGGGCAATTCAATGCGAATGGTGGCCTTAATGGTTCGCGGACCGGCAAAACCGATCAACGCTTTCGGTTCGGCAAACACAAAGTCACCCAGCGAAGCGAAGCTGGCAGCCACACCACCCATGGTTGGATTGGTCAAGACGGAAATGTAGAGTCCACCGGCAGCATTATGACGAGCCAACGCGGCGGAGACTTTGGCCATCTGCATCAGCGAATGAATACCTTCGTGCATACGGGCTCCGCCACCAGAGCCGCTGATAATAATCAAAGGCAGCTTTTGTTCGGTTGCGCGTTCTGTCAAGCGAGTCAACCGTTCGCCAACCACGCTGCCCATGCTGCCCATGATGAACGCCGAGTCGGTGACACCAAATGCAACTCGACGAGCCCGAATCATGCCGGTCCCGGTCAACGCGGCGTCTTTCAAGCCGGTTCGCTTCTGTTCGGAAACGATTCGATCCTTATAGGCCTTTTTGTCGACAAAGCCCAACGGATCCGTGGGCATCAGGTCGGCGTCCCATTCGTCAAAGGTGCCTTCGTCCAAAACTTGGCTGATACGTTCTCGCGCAGAAACGGTGAAGTGATATTCGCATTCTGGGCAAACGCCCATCCGTTTTTCGGCTTCCTTCTTGAAGATGGCGGCTTGGCATCCAGGACACCGCTGCCAAAGCCCTTCCGGCACTCCGCGTTTTTGTCGCTTCGACGTCTTGGAACTATCGTTTGTCGCCATTGCCATTTCTGAGTGCCCAACGAGAAGATAATCGTTTTTTTGGGGAACGAGACGTTCGGTTACCAGATATTAACTGTGGCCCAAGCACGAATTCAAGACAAAATCTTCTCGAACATCAATCGATTCCCAGAAACCACAGTCGTTTTCTGCCGCCCACAGGTCTCCCAAGTCGCGATTTGTGAGGAATACTGCGGCGACACTGGCCAAAGGTTCCGGTAGCACCAATCCGACCACTCCACTGCGGTGCTTCTTCAGAATCATCTCTAAGGTGGCAAATACGCGTTCCTTGACATCGCTAAGCATCTCCCCTTCTGGCGGACAAACCGCTTCTGGAGAATCTTGCCAAGTACGGAAGACTCGAGGCTGCCGTTGGCGAACTTCGTCAATCTGCCTGCCTTCCCAAAGCCCTGGATTGAAATTGAACAGCGAAGCGAGCGTCTTGTGTTTGATACGCAGATGGGACGCCACGATTTTCCCGGTCTCTTCGGCAGCGCGACAGGCGGCGGAATACACCACCTGCAAGCCTTGATCGGTCAATTCATGCGAGGCGCGAACGATTTGGTCGGTTCCAAAATCGTTTAACGGGATATCCAGGTTTCCCTTAATTCGACGTTGTTCGTCAAAGGAAGTCGTTCCCGGACGAAGCAAGACAATGCGTACCATGAATAAATTCGCCTATGCTTGTTGAACCAGGCCTTCCAAATTGCGAATCGCATCTTGGTAAGATTCCTGGCGAAATATCGCCGACCCCACAACCAGTAAGTCTGCACCTGCTGTAACGCATCGTGAAATCGTCGAAGAATTGACGCCACCGTCGACCTCAATCAACAAATCTTTTCCGCCCTGTTCTCGCAGTGAAGCAATTCTCGCTAATGCCTCTGCGTGAAATGACTGACCGCCGAAACCAGCAGGCACGCTCATGACCAACACCAAATCACATTGATCCAAAAATGGAATCACCGACTCCATGCTTGTACTTGGATTGAGCGCTAACCCACTTGCTACTCCTAATCCGCGAATTTTGCCTAACGTGTCCGCAACGTCAGAAATGGCTTCTACATGCACTGTCATTATGTCGGAACCCGCCTCGGCGAAGCTTTTAAGATATTCTTCAGCCCGATTCATCATTAGATGAACATCCAGCGGTAGATCCGTCAGCTTTCGTACGGCTTCAACAATGGTTAAACCATAAGTGAAATTCGGAACAAATTGCCCATCCATGACGTCTAGGTGCAAGCCCTTGACACCAGCATCCTCCAATCGGCGGATCTCCCGTTCCAAATTGGTAAAGTCGCACATCAGCATCGACGGCAAAACGCAGGGGCATTCACCTTTTAATTGTCGAAGTCGTTCCCGTGCTGACATCTTTCTGATACTCCGCGAAAAAGATAAGCCCTCCAAGCTAACGAAATTCCGCCAGACCGCAATTGGGAGTCGTCCGATCTGAGGCTTCCCCCCAAAAACGAATGTTCATTTTTTTGACATTTCGCTTTGATTCTGCTAGCGTCTAGATTGAGAAAAAACTTTGTTACGTTGTGTTAACAAAGTGTTAGTCGTTGAGAATTCAGGTAGAAAATCCGATGCAAGCGGGCTAACCTGAAGGAGTCCTGGCCGATTCTCTGGCCCCTTACGTTTTTTCTGGATAGCGGTACCAAGGAATTTTTTCATGCAGGTGAAGCTGAAGGTTCTTCGAGGAGCCAGTGCGGGGCGTGAAATTGCGGTGAAAGGGCCTCAGTTCTTTATTGGCCGTTCGGAAGAATGTCACCTTCGCGCCAATAGTGATGCCATCAGCCGCAAACACTGCGGCATCTTAATCAAAGATTCCGAAGCGTTGGTTCGAGACCTTGGCAGTCGCAACGGCACGTACGTCAACGGTAACAAGCTGGAAAAACCACACGTCCTGGCGATGGGTGATCATCTGCGAGTTGGCCCGCTGGAATTCCTGGTGACCATCAGCGAACCAGCCAAATCCAAGGCGGCGGTGGCAAAACCTGCCGAAGGAGACGATCTGGCCGGCATGATTTCCGACTGGCTAGACGAACCGGGCGATTCCCCAACCATCGAATCATCCGAACCCAAGACGCGAGAATACAAAGCGGGTGAAACGGCCAAAATCCGCGTCGACGCAGAAGCTACACCACCAGAAACCACATCGGAACCTAAGCGTCTGCCCAAAACCACCAACAAGAACGCTCCGAAGGATACCCAAGAAGCCGCCGCACAAACTCTGAAGAAGTTCTTCAATCGAGGATCTTCGTAGTTGATTACACGGATCGGCGCTGCTGGCGCTGATGGTTCAGAATTCAGTCAGCTGCCCCGTGCAAATTGCCGCGTTCAACACTTCGTGGTTTCCTTTTTTCGCCATTTCGGAAATAATCTGGCTCCAGTTACGAAAGAATCTTGGTTCGCACTCCTACACTTCGCTGGCGACCAAACAGGAGCCATTCTCGTGTCCAATGAAATAGTCCGTCTGGTTGACAAATGTCTTTCGAACGATGAAATCGCCATCCAGACGCTGGTGAATCGATTTCGCAGCCAAGTGTTTCAACTCTGCTACCGATTCTTAGGACAGCATCACGACGCCGAAGATGCCGTTCAAGAAACGTTTACTCGTGTGGTCCGCAGCCTGTCTTCTTGGAATCGAGAACGTGACTTTGAACCTTGGTTAATGACGATTGCCGCTAACCGCTGCCGGACACACCTTTCCAAACGTCAACGCAAGCCCATCCACCAATCTATCCACGAATCCGATGTCAACGACCTGCGACCGGTGCAAACGCAGCAAGCAGAATGGCTGCAGGAAGAGCTGACTAGGTCTTTGGGGCAGCTAAAAACAGAATGGCGGCAAGCGTTCCTGCTGTTTCATCAACAACAATATTCGTATCAAGAAATTGCCGACGAAATGGGCTGTTCGCTGGGCACGGTTAAGACCTGGGTGCATCGAGCCAGAAAGCAGTTGATTTCGACCCTGCAAAAACGCGAGGCGGTGTGAGATGAAGTGCGAAGAATTTGAACTACGAGTATGGGACATTCTGGACGAACGACAAGATCCAGCTGCGGACGAATCTATCACGACCCACGCCAATGCATGTGCGAATTGTCGGCAATTGCTGCAGCAATATCAAAACATGATGCACGCCGTTACTGCCATGCATTTCCAAGTCGATTCCACGAACCATTCACCCACGGTGTCGGCCCGCAAGACACTTCCTACGCCTTCGGCAATCATGCACCGAACAGCAACATGGGTTGCGGGCATCGCAGCCGTTCTGTTCATGTCGATTAGCTTACGACCGACATTTTTGTCGCCGCCCCTGCCTGTATCACCGGCACCGCTATCAGCAAACCAGACGTCAATAGTGGAAACGGAAATGGCGGCGCACAGGCCAACATCTTTGGTCGAACTTGGTGCTCCCCCGAACTTAGACCTGGAACAATTCGCCAAACGAATCTACACGACTTCTCGCGAAGTAACCGTGTCGCCGCCAGAATGGATTCAACCCGTCACCGGCACCATTCGGCCCTTGGCGGATTCCGTCTACAGCACGATCAGCGTGCTCAAGAAAACCTTGCCCTCCAACCCAACCAGCTCGCCCCAAACCGCACCGCAAGCGTCGTCTCGAACCTGCGTCGATGTCATCACGTAGCAGCGGACGCTTCGCTTGCCAATCCTCGAGTAACCAGCCTTGATTTGGGCGAAGCGACGTGTTTTTTTATTGCAATCGGCAACACCAGCAGGATTCGTCAGCCTTGTCCACGGCGCAAAGCAAGGCAGGATTCGTCACCTCATCCATGACGCGAAAAACAGGCAGGATTCGTCAGCCTTGTCCACGGCGCAAAGCAAGGCAGGATTCGTCACCTCATCCATGACGCGAAAAACAAGGCAGGATTCGTCACCTCATCCATGACGCGAAAAACAAGGCAGGATTCGTCACCTCATCCATGACGCAAAGCAAGGCAGGATTCGTCACCTGATCCATTACGCGAAAAACAGGCAGGATTCGTCACCTCATCCACGACGCGAAACAGGCAGGATTCGTCACCTGATCCACGACGCAAAGCAAGGCAGGATTCGTCAGCCTTGTCCACGGCGCAAAGATTCGTCATAGCAGGTACACACGACAACGGACGGGACGTTGGTCATCTGGCAGCGGGTTCTGGCGGTGCCGACGAACGCACTTCGCTGCGTCGTTCAATTTCTTGCAGCTCGAAAAATTCTTCGCTTGGTTCGCGCTGATCTGGATAACGGCTTTCTGAATCAGACGGTTTCATGCGACCAGCATAGTCGCGTTCCGGACCGCAAATGCCCAAGGGGCCAAGCGAACAGTAGCGTTCTTCAAACAGGCGAATGCCATGCGTTTCCAAGATGGTGCCCGTTTCGTTTTCCAAAGTTGCTAACGCAATGTTGTATTGAATCAGAGCCTGCGCTTCCGAATTAACCGCGTTGCCCCAATCGTTGATGGCTTGTAACACGGTGATGAAATTGGTTCGCCGAGACCGAAATTCCGCCAGCTGCACTTCCAAGTTCTTTTCCGCAGCCGCTCGCGTCTTTTGAAACGCGTCATATTGAGCAAACAACTGATCTACTCGACGCACCGCTGCCGCCAAAATATGAACGACTTGGTGCATCCGTTCATCCAAATTCGCTTGGTCGCGTTGAATCAACAGTTCCACTCGCCGATAGTTGGCTCGGCTGGCTCGCAATCCGACCGGCACGGAAAAATTGACGCCCAACTGCCAATCGGTAAATGCGCCGGCGTCGGACTTCAAGTTCGAGCCGATGGGCATTTCCCCTTCCAAACCGTTCCACCGATACAGCGCGACGGCGTCGAGTTGAGGACGAGCTTGATTGCGAGCCAAGATCAGCGATTGAAAATCAGCGTCCAAAACCAGCTTTAGTTCAATCAAATCAGGACGTTGTTGTTCGGCCACGGACACCACTTCGTCCCAAACAAAGGCCAATGATTCATTTGACGGCGGCGATGTGGGCACCAATTCCATTTCCGCAGATGGTGGTAAACCCAACAGACTACGCAGCGCGGCTTCATCGTCCAGGTACCGAGACTTGGCGGCCACCATCGATGCGTCAAAGCTGGTTTTAGCCGACCGAGCTTGCGCGACGGGCGAAATATCATCCCTGGCAACTCGCAAATTCGCTTCGGCCAGTCGCAAGGCAAAATCAGCTTGTTCAATCTGCTGCTGGCGGACCCACACGTCAATTCGCGAAAGGACCAAATTCCAATACGCTTGAATGACGCTAAGCACACTGTCTTGCAGACCCGACTTGAGCTGAAAGTACGAACGGTCGACGTCAATTCTTGCCAACACGATGGGAACCATATTCACGCGCACTCCCGCGCCCTGTAGCAACGGTTGCGTGAAGCTGAGCGAAACAGATGAATTCGTCGCTGGATTCAACGGAAACAAACCGGGTTGAATGCGACTACGGTTCGCATCAATCTGCAACGCCGCCACGCCTCCCGTCACCGAAGGCTTGATGATCGAAGTAGAATGGCCGTAAGCGTCGCTGCGGTTGCCGCCAATATTCGCTACGCCCGGAATGAATGGATCGAACACGGCCTGCGGATTTTCATTTCGCAAGAAATCATGCCGGCTACTCACCGTCGGATCAAAGGCCGCGTGAGCTTGATCAACTTGCGTGTTGACAATCCCCGGATCGTAAATGGTCCGACCACTACTGACCGCGGTCACTCCACCTAAGACTCGGACAATGGGCGAACTGGCCAGCGCTCGGCGAATGGCATCGTCCAAAGAAATCGTCTCTTCGCCGCGTTCAAATTCGGATCGCACGGTGTACGGACTAGCCGAATACGGAATTTTGGCGTGACGCAGCTCTTCGGGTCGACGCACTTGAATCTGTCTGGATTCCGGAAAGATTGCCGGAATGGTCGACTGCGCAAAGAGGGACGATCCCACCAAAAATACGGTGGCACACCATGCGAAAAAGAAACGATAGCAGCGAATGGAGATGTTCATCAGTCTCCATTTCGGCCAGTTGTTCCGGCTCTATCGAATGAAAGTCTCGATCGACATACTCCGTCCACCGATGCTGGCAACCGTTGTAGCGGTTAATCGGTTTCTGCTGGTGTTCGCACAATATCGGACACAACCTGACCATCTCGTAACGTGATGGTTCGCTGCGCATTTTCTGCCACTTCCGCATCATGCGTCACCAAAATGACGGTGATTTGTTGTTCCCGATTCAGTTGCTGGAACAGTCGAATGATTTCGTCGCTGGTCTTGGTGTCGAGATTTCCGGTTGGTTCGTCGGCCATCAAAATGGAAGGCTGATTAATTAACGCTCGCGCGATCGCCACGCGTTGTTGCTGTCCGCCCGAAAGCTGAGACGGTTGGTGATCGGTGCGTTCGCCCAGTCCAACCAGTCCCAGTAGTTCCTTTGCGCGTTGACGACGAACGCGAGGTTTCATGCCGGGAGTATAGAGCAGCGGTAATTCGACATTTTCGAGTGCCGAAGTTCGATTCAGCAGATTAAAGTTTTGAAACACAAAGCCAATGCGTTCGTTGCGAATTTTGGCTCGAGCATCATTATTCATGGTGGCAATTTCAATGCCGTCCAAGCGATACGAACCACTGGTCGGTCGATCCAAGCACCCCAAGGTGTTCATCAGCGTCGACTTGCCCGAACCAGAAGGTCCAATCAACGATACGAATTCGCCGGTATCGATATCCAAATCGACGCCATCCAACGCGCGCACCTCCGTGTCACCACGAACATACGTCTTCCGCAACTCTCGTAATTCAATCAATGGCATCCGCATCCGCTCGCTTTCATTCAGTACGCTGTGGATTATTCCACTGACGCGATTCGTTGGCAAGCTGATTCAACATTTGTTGCAAGTCGGCCTCAATCTGTTTCATAATCGGATCCGGCGCCGCCTTGGATTCTCGCTTCACCGGCACTTCAATCCGCTCGCCTACCTGCAAGACAGCGTGCAAATGCCCGTGAGCTCGTACGGCATCCGTCAAGTCTTCTTCATACCGTTCCACGGTTTCCAGGAGTCGTTCTACCGTTAAGGGCCCCGCCAAATAATCGGGCGGATAGCTGGCAACCTGCTGTGACAAATAAATGTCAGCCAATTGTTGCCACCTTCGTTTGCGTTCGTCCGCAGAGAGTGAACCTTGCACCATTTCCGGTAAGATTTTCATGCGCAGATTTTTGATTCGCGGAACCACTGATCCTTCTTGAGGTGCGTTAAGCCATTCTTGTTCGATCGGATGCAGCAAGCGGTTAATCAAACCGTTTAACCGTTCGGTCAGCTTTCCCTGTTGCGGCGAACCAAAGTATTCCAGCTCTTTCAACGACAACAGCGCCAGGCCAATCGATTGAATGCGAAACAGCAGCGGTTGATCGGTTCTCGGTCGCCATGAAAAGCGATGTTCAATTTCTGACAAAACCGGATTCAACGCTTTTTCCAAGTCGCCTTGAAACAAGTATTTGATGGCCACCGGATGAATGACAATTCGTCCGTCGTCTCGTTTCGCTCGTTTCTTGGCCGCCGTTCTGGCAATGAACGAAACGCCGTCCAACAACGCACTCAGCCGGTCATTGGTCCGAGTGACCGCGCCTTCGGGAAACAAGATTAAAGGTCGTTGGGCTTCGCTCAAGACTTCCGTGGCGGTATCAATCGCTTTGCGGTCGATGCCTTCGCGGTAGATACTAAAACCACCCATCTTGCGAATGGCCCACGCGGTGAAACGGTCTTGATGAAACAGATGCCAGCTGGCCATGGCAAACACATGCGTCTTGACTTCTCGAGCCAACCAGCCCATGGCAATCGGATCGGCTGGACGGCAGTGGTTTGGCGTCAACATAATGCCATGCCCCGCTTCTAAAGACGCGACAAGCCGATCTTGATGACGACATTCGTACGAAACGATGCCGTTCTTTTTCAAATAGATATCGATCAGGCGAAATCGCTGAATGAAGCTCGGCCACCAATTCCCCGAATGCGGTGGAATGAATTGGTATGGCTTTTCGATAATGATCTTCTGCATCGCTCGAATATCCCTTTCGGCTCGATTTCATGCACAGTCGACAGAGTCGCCCGAACCGCAAGTGTGGCACGAACACGTGACCCACCGCTCACTCGCTGACGCCGTTTGAAGTTACGTTTTTTCATAGCCCGAAACGTCAGTGAGGGGAAACAGAACGCTTCTGAATTCCCTCGCTGACGTTTCGGGCCAAGAAATTCCGCCACAAATACGCGAAAACACAACTTCAAAACTGACGCGTCGGGCTAGGATTTTGGAATTCCACTTTTGGAAGGCCAATTAATCCTGGTACCCGTGCGGATGAGATTGATGCCATTTCCACGCGGTGGCCACGATCGATTGGATGTCCACATACTGTGGTTGCCAGTCGAGTGTTTTCTTCGCGAGTGAAGAGTCGGCGACCAATTCTGGCGGATCGCCGGGACGTCGCTGGCCCAACTGTTCTGGAATGGCGTGGCCCGTCACGGTTCGGCACGCATCAATGATTTCTCGAACACTGGTCCCTTTGCCCGTTCCCAAATTCATCTTCAGTTCTGTGCCGGGTTGCAGCATCTCTAATGCTTTGACGTGGGCCGAACCGAGATCATCCACGTGGATATAGTCGCGAATACAGGTTCCGTCCGGAGTAGGATAGTCATTGCCAAACACCGTAATGTGGTCTCGTTGGCCCAACGCAACTTGCAAGACCAAAGGAATGAGATGCGTTTCCGGCGAATGATCTTCACCAATTTCACCACTGGGCGAAGCGCCGGCCGCGTTGAAATATCGCAGAGCGGCGTAGCCCCAGTCGTACGCGTGAGCGTAATCGGCCAGAGCCTTTTCGATCACTAGCTTGCTGAATCCATACGGATTGATGGGATCTTGCTTTTCTGATTCGCAAATCGGAATCTGTTCGGGCACACCGTACGTGGCCGTGGTGCTGGAGAAGACCATCTTCTTGACGCCCGCGTTTTGCATCGCTTCCATCAAGCACAACGTTCCCATCACGTTGTTGCGGTAGTACTTTCTGGGATCGGTAACCGATTCGCCAACGTAAGCAAACGCAGCAAAGTGCATGACCGCTTCAATCTGCTTTTCCGCTAAAACCGCTTCTACTTTGGCATGATCGTCGATTTCGCCTTCAATCAATCGGCCCGGCAAGGCGGCTCCGCGATGACCGTACACCAAACTGTCGTATATCCACACATCATGCCCTGCGGCTTTTAGAATCCGTGCCGCATGAGAACCGATGTAACCGGCGCCACCTGTAACGAGTACTCGCATAATCCGCACCACCTGTGATCTAGTTTTCTGAGTAATTGCTGGAAGTGTCTTCGATAATTTAGCCCGATAACAATAGACGGGAATCGGAATTATAGAAAATGCGGTCATGTTCGGACATTTGAATTTTCATGCCACCACGAAGAAAACTCGTTCACCAAGATCACGTTCCTCAGTCGGTAAAGACGGCGTGGCGAAACGCGTTTATCGACTACCTTCGACTAGAATGTCACGTTGCGGAAAATACCGTTGCAGCGTATGGACGAGACTTGCTGCGGTTCGAAAAATGGCTGCAAGGCAAGCCACCGAAGTCGCTAACCGTGCAAGACCTTTCCGACTACGCCGCCTGGTTGCACCGTCAGAAATTGGCGCCCAGCTCGATTGCGCGGAATCTGGTCTCCGTCAAATTGTTCTTTCGCTATTTACAACTGGAAGGCGTGTTGAAAGACAATGTGGTGGAGCTGTTGGGAACGCCCAAGATGTGGGAACGCGTACCTTCGGTATTAACTCCGCAGGTAGTGGAAACGTTTTTGCAAGCGCCGCGAAAATACGATCGCTACTGGCGACGTGATCGAGCGATGTTGGAACTGCTGTACGCGACGGGATGTCGCGCGTCCGAAATATCGAATCTACGCATGATCGATCTGCATCTGGACGAAGCCTACATCAAATGCCACGGTAAAGGAGACAAGCAACGCATCGTGCCGCTAGGGCAAGCTTGCATTCAAGCCCTGCGAATCTATATCCAAGAAGAACGACCCAAACTGGCTGAATCCAATCCGCCCGACCCCAAGTGGGTGCTGCTTTCGCGCCGAGGTAGACGGTTGCGTCGCGAAGCCATTTGGGAGCTGGTCAAGAAATACGCACTGCGATCCGGAATTCCCACCAACGTCAGTCCGCACACGCTGCGTCATAGTTTTGCCACACATCTGCTGGCCGGCGGTGCCGATCTGCGGCAAGTTCAAGAACTGTTAGGCCACGCCAACATCAGCACCACGCAGATCTACACGCACGTCGATTCCGCTCGACTAAAACGCATTCACCAACAGTTTCATCCTCGATCTTGACCGAACAAGGCGTTCCTTTTTACGGGGCCGGAATCTCCGCCACGCGAAACCGCAGCATGACCTACAGACTGCAAAAGAAACTTGTTCGATCGAGCGTATAATGGCAGCTAGACTAGGCCCTATCAGATGATTCTTGTAGAATTGGGACTCGTCAATGAACGGGTAAACACGTATGAGCTTTCTTTCGAAAATTGAAGTTATCGAGTGTCGGAACATCAAGGAACTCAGCATTCCGATCTCCAGCGAACAACGCAAGCACTTGTTGATCACCGGAAAAAACGGTTCGGGCAAGACTTCCTTATTGCTTGATCTCGAGAAGTTTCTAAATGGTGTCTTTAATGGCGAATTGAAGATACTTAGGCGTCAACAAGCGTCACTTCAAGAAGCACGTCAAATCGCTATCAATCAAGTCGCGAACGGTACATCGCAAAGCAATTTCGAGTCCCAGATCACCAATTGGATCAAACAACATTTCGGTGGTTGTAATCTGATTTTTCATGATGAAGACAAGCTGATCGAACAAGTCAAAGCTGGCACATTCATTCTGGCATTCTTCCCTGCAAAACGAAACACGACGGTTGCCGTCCCGACAGGCATTCAGAAAATCAATCTTCCGGAAAGAGTTCCGACGAATGCAACAGTTGGCGATCGATTTCTTCAATACATCGTCAACCTCAAAGCAGACCGTTCATTCGCCAAGGATGACGGGAAAATCGATGAAGTACAACGAATTGACAAATGGTTTCATGAATTCACTGAGCAATTGCGAGACATCTTCGATGCGCCGGATCTAATACTAGCCTTCGATCGTCAAAACTACACATTTGAAATTACCATTCCTGGCCAAGAACCATTTGGACTCAACGTCCTATCAGATGGCTATTCGGCTATTCTGAGCATCGTTGTGGAGTTGCTAATGAGAATGGAACCTCACCGCCAGGGTCGCCAAGCCCTTAAGTCGTATGACATGGAAGGCATTGTCTTGGTCGACGAAATTGAAACTCATCTTCATGTTGACCTGCAGAAAAAAATTCTTCCCTTCTTGACTACCGTCTTTCCGAGTCTTCAGTTTGTTGTCTCGACCCATTCACCATTCGTGCTTTCGTCATTAAGCAACGCTACGATCTGTGATTTGGAGAATCGGTTCATCACGGAAGACCTGAGCGGCTATTCCTATGACGCTTTGATCGAAAGCTATTTCGACTCGGACAAGTATTCCGATGAACTTAAGGCCAAACTAGTTGAGTACGAAAAACTGAGCAGCTCGGATGAGCTTAGCCGTGACCAGTCGAAAACGCTGTTCGAACTAGAAACCTATTTCGATGCCATCCCCAAACAATTTGGCCCTGAATTGGCCGTTAAGCTCCAACAAATCAAGCTTGATCGACTGAATAAATGATCTATTTCTCCAAATCTCAACCTGCGCCAGAGTGCTTGGCAACAGAAAAGGACAAGACATCAGGCGATTACAAGTGTGGCGACGTGCTCCCGAGACTTGCTGAAGATTTCAAGAACAAATGCTACATCTGTGAATTCAAAGACCCGCCATCCATCAACGTGGAACATTTCGTACCTCACCAAGGCAACTCGGACTTGAAGTTTTCGTGGGACAACCTTTTTTGGGCGTGCAGCCATTGCAACAACACCAAGCTCGCAAATTCTAGAAATCTTCTAAACTGCACAAACAAGGATGACCATGTCGAGCATCGGATTAAACAAAAGTGCAATCCGTTTCCGCACGAAAAGGTCGTATTGGAAGCCCTAGACCAAGATGATCGGACAATTGAAACAAGCAAACTACTGAATGACATCTACAACGGGACCACAAAGCTCAAAACGATTGAAGCTGCAAATATAAGATCCGCGTTGGTGCGTGAACTTCAGAAGTTTCAGGAGCTATTGATTTTTTTCGCGGGAATCAAACCATTCAAGAATCGCGACTTCCTTCTCGAACAGATCAAGGGCCATCTCTCTCAAGACTCAGCGTTTACCGCGATTAAGCGTTGGACAGTCCGAGACAATCCCACTCTATATCGGCAACTGGGGCATCTGCTACCAGAAGACAGCTAGCCCAGATTCGTACTTTTTCCACTTTCAGCGTACCTTTGCTACCGTCAAAACGAAAGTATCGCCATGCCTAACGAAACAAACCTGAATGCCATGTCGTTGCCCTGCGAATGGAACCGTCGCCGCTTTGTTTCGTTTGTGGCGGGAACCACTTTAGGAGCGACCTGTCGAACCATGCTGGGACAAGAAGATTCGCCAAAGCCACCGTTTATTCAATCGCAGTCGTTGAAATCCAGAAATCAAAATCGCTCGACCGTTGTCGCGCAACACGGCATGGTCTGCGCCAGCCAACCGTTGGCAGCGATGGTTGGCATTGACATTTTGAAAAAAGGAGGCAGCTGTATTGACGCGGCGATTGCCACCAACGCCATGCTAGGATTGACCGAACCGGCCAGCAACGGCATTGGCGGAGATCTGTTTGCCATCGTGTGGTCTGAACAGGATCAAAAGTTGCTTGGATTGAACGCCAGCGGTCGGTCTCCCTATGCTTGGAATCTGGAAGAAGCTCAGAAACGCGGCCTGGACCGGATTCCTCGCAACAGTCCGCTCAGCTGGACCGTTCCCGGTTGCGTCAGTGGCTGGGGCCAATTGCACGCCAAATTCGGCAAGCTCGCTTGGGCCGACCTTTTGTCGCCCGCCATTGAATACGCCGCGAACGGATTTCCACTTTCGCCCATCATCGCAGGGCATTTTCAATTCGATCCTAACGAATCTGCCACACTCACGGCCTTGTACCACCCAGAGGGCAAACCGCCGCAATACGGGCAGATTTTTCGCAATTCGTTACTCGCGGACACCTATCGCGAAATCGCTCGCGGCGGCTGGAAAGCGTTTTATGAAGGCAAGACGGCTGACCAGATTGTGGCCAAGTCGCACGAGCTTGGCGGACTAATGCAAAAGAAGGATCTGGCAGACCATACGGCCAATTGGGTTAAACCGGTGAGCAGTTCCTATCGAGGTTGGGACGTGTGGGAAATTCCGCCGAATGGACAAGGCATCTGTGCGCTGCAAATTCTAAATCTGCTGGAGAACTTTGAAATTGCGGCATTGCAGCCGAATTCGGCCGAACACTTGCACTTGTTTGCCGAAGCGAAGAAGTTGGCGTTTGAAGATCGAGCTCGTTATTATGCCGATCCTCACTTCGCCGACGTGCCGGTCGAATGGTTGATTTCCAAAGAGTATGCCCAGCGTCGCGCAAAACTGATTTCGCCCGCAAAAGCCAATTCCAAGATTCAGCCCGGCGATCCCAAGCTTGATGATGATACGGTCTATCTGACTGCCGCCGATGCGCAGGGCAACATGGTGTCTTTCATTCAAAGCGTTTACAACGGTTTTGGGTCCATGATCTGTCCAGACGAAGTGGGATTTCACATGCAGAACCGAGGTCAAGCGTTTTCCTTGGATCCAAATCATCGCAACAAATTGGAACCGCACAAACGACCGTTCCACACTATCATTCCCGCGTTTTTGACCAAGGACGGAGCGCCGGTCATGTCGTTTGGTGTCATGGGCGGAGACTTCCAGCCGCAAGGACACGCTCAAGTCATTATGAACATGATTGACTTTCACATGTCACCGCAACAAGCCGGCGAACAAGCTCGTTTAGCTCACGACGGTAGTTCCAGCCCCTGGGGCGATACGCTGGAGAATGGTGGCGAATTGGTGTTCGAATCGGGAATTTCGGATTCCGTGCGAGCTCGTTTGGCCGAACTTGGACATCGAATTCGACCAGGCGTCTCGCGCATGGAGGTTATCAAGCGATTTGCAGCGAAGACCATCCGCTGCGTTACTTTGGCGGTTCGATCCTCGCAAAAGCGCGGCACTGGGCTTTTGATCCACTGCCAGACTATTCGTACAATCTTTAGCTAAGCACACGCCACGACCCAGCAAACGATCGGTTCCCTTTTCGAAATCAGGAGGCACGAAACATGGCAACAATCACCGAACCCAAACTGGCCAAACCAGAAGTTCGTCAAACACTTTGCTTTATCGGCGGCGAATGGGTACTGTCCCAAAGCGGCAAAACATTTGCCACTATTAACCCAGCGACCGAAGAACCGATTGCGCAAGTGGCCGAAGGAGACGCGGCTGACGTTGACGCCGCCGCCCAGGCCGCTCGACATGCCCTGAGCAAGGCGAATGGCCAAAATGATGCTCGCGACCGAGGTAAATTGATGCACAAATTGTGCGATCTGTTGGAAGCGGCCGAGGAACTGGCGGCGCTAGGACCGCTGGACAACGGCAAACCGGTAGGGACGCCCGAGCTGCCGATGTGCCGCTGACAATTGATTGTCTTCGATATTACGCCGGTTTTGCCGACAAGATTCAGGGCGACACTATTCCGGTTCGCGGCAACTACTTCACGTACACTCGGAAAGAACCTGTAGGCGTTGCCGGACAAATCATTCCGGAATTTTCCGATGCTGATGGTCGCTTGGAAATGGGGACCTGCGTTGGCGGCCGGTTGCACTATCGTCATGAAACCCGCCGAACAGACTCCGCTGACTTGCCTACGGATGGCTCGTCTGGCTCAAAAAGCCGGTATTCCCGACGGCGTAATCAACGTCGTCCCGGGCTACGGACCAACGGCCGGCGCCAGCTTGGTCAAACATCCCGGCGTAGACAAGATTGCGTTTACAGGCGAACATCTGACCGCACAAACCATCATGAAAGATGCTTCACAAACGTTGAAGCGACTGGACGTTCGAATTGGGGCAAAAGCCCTCAATATCATTTTTGACGATGCCGATTTGGACGCGGCCATTCAAGGAGCTCACTTCGGTCTGTACTTCAATCAGGGGCAATGTTGTTGTGCGGGTAGCCGAGTGTTCGTGCAGGAATCGATCTACGATCAATTCGTCGAACGGATTTGCGAACTGAACCAGCAAAGAAAGTTAGGCAACCCGCTAGATCCGCAAACACAACAAGGCCCGCAAGTCGATCAGAATCAGTTCGACAAGATCATGAAGTACATTGATCTGGGCAAGAGCGAAGGAGCGGCGTGTTTGAGCGGCGGCGAACGGTTTGGAGAACGAGGTTATTTTGTGAAGCCCACCGTCTTTGCGAATGTGACGGACCATATGGCGATTGCCAAAGACGAAATCTTTGGCCCCGTGATGTCCGTGCTGAAATTTAAGGATATGCAAGAAGTCATTCAACGAGGCAACAATACGTTCTATGGTCTGGCGGCGGCCGTCTGGACCAAAGACATTGCTCGCCAGCATATGGCAGCGCCTGAAGGCAGGCACGGTGGTCGTCAATTGCTACGACGTTCTTGACGCAGCCGCTCCATTTGGCGGTTTCAAAATGTCCGGCATGGGTCGCGAATTGGGCGAAAAAGGCCTAGACGCGTATCTGGAAACCAAGACCGTCACCGTGGCGCTGTAGACTTTCTTCGTTTCGAAATCAGTCTCGGCGCGTACAAAGAAAACCTACCGATTAGCTGCCGAATTTAAGGTTCTTCTGCAAACTTGCGGACGGCAGCTTGATGGTAACGCAGTGATGCGGGCGAATGGCCTTGCTGCTGAAGTTGTTCTAGCCGCAGTTGAGCCGCTTCTTTGATGAAACCAGCGAATCGCCTCGGGTGAAATTCGAGCTTGATTTTCGAATTCCACGTAAAACGGGCCACTCATCGCCAAATGCGGCGTGGCGGCGTTCTCGGTTTGCGCCATCAACAGACACCAACCGCTTTCGGTAAATTCGATCGGCGGTAAACGGCCGCCCGCTTTGGCCCAATCCTCCAAACGGACTTCGGCCACGTTTTGTCCATTCTTGATGATTTGCAGGTAGGAGATTTTTTCGCGAGTGGCCAGAGTCGCACTCAACTCTAACGTCACCGTTTCGCCTTGATAGCCCGGAAATACAGTGCCAGGCAATTGGTCATTCGCCTTGACGGTCAAGATCGGACCGTTGGTAGCGAAACAGCGGCCTAACAACAACTGTGACCACCACTGGTCAGCGGAATTCTTCGCCGCAGTAAACGTAAACTCGGTTATAGCCCAGCGATTGCCGCTGATTCCAACTCCGCTGCCAGCCACGGGCGGCATTCGGTAGCCCGCTTCCAAGATTCTGAAATAGGTTTCTCGCGCGGCCAGCAGGTCATCCACGTGCCAATTCGCTTGGTAAGTAAAACACTGGTCCAGCACCGGAAACATCTTCAACTGGCCACTGGCCAACCACACGAAGATCGGGATGCGTTTGGGATCGACCGTCCACGGCGGCACGATTTGCAGCGAACGATCGACCCAAATAGACAATCGGTGCTTCGTTCGATTGCGAACGATAGATTCGCTTCAAATGCTCGAAGACGCTATCCGGACCAACCTTGCCTTGCTGCGCCGCTGTGGTTCGCAACAATCGGATTTGCTCCGTACGGCCAACAGAAATGTCAACCGCTTGGGACGAAAAGAACCTTTGTTTGGCCACAGCTTGCGCAGCAGGAGGGGTGTCAGACTTTTGATCTTGGTTCGCCGTTAGGAGAGCAAAATGCAGGTCTTCCGCCAGCATCCAGCGACCGATATCGTTGGCCGAAAGGTGGCAATCCAAATCGCCTGAATACCATCCGTCATGCCTCAGATGAGCGAACCGTTCCATGGTGACTTGCTGGTTGTCTTCGGCCGCTTTCTGGATTGAAAAATTACCGGTGCGAATCTTGTATTCGGGGCCGCGTTCCATACGAAAAGTATATTCGCCTGGTTTGAGCCGAAAGATATGCGCGCCGTCAATCGTAAAGAAGCCATCTTGATTCAACGTTTCCGCAACGGTGACCGGTTGCTGACGCCGGTCAAAAACATGCATCCGCACGGCGATTGGTTCGTTGGAATCCTGATCAACCACTCGCAATTCAAACTGCGGATCTGCGGCCGTAGCGAGTCGCAATGCGTGGACAAGTACAAGGCAGATGATCAGCAGAACGTAACGCACGATTCGCTTACGCTTCCGCCATTTTTGCACAATTTCGACCGGAATCCTTGGCCAAGTACAGCAGCTTATCTGCTTCTTCCATCAATGTGGTGATGTCCATGCCTTTGTTGAGCTTGGCGGTGCGAACAGCACCCAAACTGACGGTCACCTTCAGCGATTGGCCCTTGTATTCGATCTTCAAATTCTCCACCGCTCGGCGAATACGCTCGGTAGCAATCGAAAGATTTCGGAACGAAATATTGGTCAACAGTGCAGCGAATTCTTCTCCGCCAATTCGTCCAACAAAATCAGTTTGGCGAACAGTCTTGGCCAAGCATTTGGCAACTTGCTTTAATGCTTCATCACCCGCCAGATGTCCGTGCGTGTCGTTTAATTTCTTGAAGTGATCCACATCGATCAGCACCACCGCGATTTCTCGAGAAATCCCCGTGCGGCAACTGGCATCGATAATCGCTTGGACGCGTCGATCAAATTCGCGACGATTCGGAATTCCAGTCAAGGCGTCGGTTTGAGCCGCCTCTTGCCAGCGTTGTTTTTCGCCTTCCAGTTCAGACTTTGCGCGTTTGGACGATTCGAGGTCCAGATTGGTTTCCAAGCTTATTTCGACAATCTGATTTCTAGCTTCGTTGACAATGTCTTGATAAGACCGCACATCGCGTTGATCTACGTTCAACAACTCTGCCAACGTTTTGACCTCGTCTTGCAGTGAAACAATGAAGTCCGCAATTTCACCGTGAGACAGACCGAACAGGTCATAGGCGATATCAAAGACGTCCACCGTTTTGCCGCTGTCGCTGTATTCACATAAGAGCGAACTGATGCGGTCGGCAACTAAGACGATCTTTGACAATATGTCACATTCGTGATTATCGCGAGCGGCGGACCAATTTGCGACGCCATTCACCAGGCTTTCGGGAAGCTCCCAACTATGCAGCAGCTCTCGCGCCACGTCGTTGTGGCAACATCCCAAGATGGCCAATTCTTGTTCGGCTTCTGGAATTGCGCCGCGCGTCGCCACCAGGACGTCGCCGTATTCACTGGGAATCGCATTGGCCATAGCCAATTGCCCAATGCGACTGACCAATCCGCAGAAGAAGGCCTCTTCCTGATCACCTTGATTGGTGTAGCGAGCAAAATTGCGTCCGGCCACGGCAGTACAGATGCTGCGTTCCCAATAGGTTTGATAATCAAAATCCGTCAAACGGCGTTTGCTGTGCATGGATTCGGCCAGCGAAAAGCTGAGCGACATAATCTTCAGCGCTTTCAGCCCCAAAACCGTACAAGCACGCGGTACCGTCGTAATCTTGTGACCTCGGCTGTAGCGAGCCGAATTGGCCAAATGCAAAAGCTTGGCCGATAGCGCGGGCTCCAGCGAAACGATTTCGGCCAAATCGGTTACTCGCACCTCTTCATTGCGACACAACTTGACAACCTGCAATGCGACGGCAGGCAGGCTGGGCAAGTGCTTGGATCGCAGTATTTCGGCCAGTAACGGTGAGGGTTTCGTCAGCGTCGATTCAGGCGATTCGGTCGAATGGGAGGTGCTGCTCGTCATCAATTTGGGCCTTTGGAAACGTGGTTTGACAAGAAACCATGGTCTAAGGAAACCGAGAATGTCGCGAAAAAGAACCTAGCTAAAGCGGGTTTCCCCAGGCCGAATCGAGCCGATTCACGATAATTCGCACAATCCCACTCGTCGCGGACGCCGCACTTCGGCAAACACTTATCACCCTGCAGATCACCGCAACACCTTTCATTCGCGCCTGTGGGAGCCAATGGGAGGAGTGGGGACCAGTGGGGATGACGTGTTCCTTGGAGACGTCTGTGAAAGCGACAAAACTAGGCCAAATCCACACTCTCTCAAACCAAAACCAAGGCTTTTTCGACGATCGCAAACTACTATCTGGAAATGACTTGCGACAATTCTGGATGCTCCAGCGAATTTGACTGTTCGCACATGTTGACGCCGATCAGATAGTGGCTATCCTAGGGCCTTATTGGAGCTGAATGGGGACAAGTGGTGATTTATGTTGCTGACGGGAACATTTCCCCGAGTGATCGATGAAAAGCAACGTATCGCTATTCCCAAGCGGCTTCGCGACGCCTTCAAAACGGACGACGGCCCTGAAGTCTTGTTTTTGGCGCCTGGAACGGACGAATCATTGCTTATTTACACGGAGGCATCTTTTTCGCGGCTTGCCGATCAGTTGGCGGCTTCATCGCCCACCGGACAAGATGTTCGGGCCTTTAGTCGCCTGTTCTTTTCCCAAGCGGAACGATTGGAACTGGACCGCCAAGGTCGCATGCGAGTTCCCGCCGAACTGGTTCGGCATGCTTCGCTGGACAAGGACGCGGTACTGGTTGGTGTACGAGACCATTTGGAACTGTGGGACCAGAGCAAGTGGGACGCTTATGTCGTTCGCGAAAAAGAACAATTTGACCAAACGGCGGAACGAGCTTTCCGCGGCCCATAAAAATGAAAGAGAGAAACTCCGCGATTCTGGTTGCACGACCAACGACTCTGTCGGCATAGGACACAGTCACGCTTTCGGTCACGGACGACCGGACAGCTGTCGTTGATCCGTTTGAATCGCGAAATTGAAGGATGAATAAATGACTGAACGTTACGTCCAATTGCAATTAGGTCACTTATTACGTCCGTCCGTTAGTTCGTCTCGCGCGGTAACGGAAGTGTCAGATGTCGCGGCCACTGATGTCTGATGCTGCCTGGTTGTTCTCGAACCGCTAGGTGTACCGCGGGTTCGTTGTCACGGATGTACAACGAACTACGAACGAATGAAGCGCCGCTCTCCCGCAGCGCGGAGCTTCATGGCCCCCTACCCCTCAGGCACAAGGATTGTCGCTTGGGGTAGAGGTCCACCCTTCTTCTTCGCAATCGCCTATCAGTCTCGAAATTCGGCTTGCCGAATTTATTCTCTTTTAACTTGCGGCCAGCCGTTTTTCTCTCAAGTTTGCCGGGCGTCCCTCATCAAGATCCTCGTCGGGATAACCGATACAACCGACATGAACGGAAAAATTTCACAAATCGACGCATTGTCAAAATCGCTGGAAGTGGCCGAAATGCGGCATAAGGTGGTCAGTCAGAATCTGGCCAACGTCAACACGCCCAACTACCACGCGGTGGACTTGGATTTTCAGCAAACACTGGAGGCTCACTTGAGCGACCAGAAGTTAACGGAAGACGGCGTGGAATTGTTCGAGCGTCCAGACTTGGTGCTGCGCGCCGACGGCAATAACGTAGACGTCGACCTGGAAGTTGGCGACCTGAACAAGAACGTCATGCTTTATCAAACGTACACCCAGTTGCTGTCCGCCAAACTGGGACAAATGCGGACGGCCATTGCCGGTCGCTAAGGCCCGCCTGTCATTCAGACCACAATGAAAGGAGTCTCCCATGTCACGCACACTATCCAGCGCCGACATCAGCGCGTCCGGATTGTCGGCAGAACGACTCCGCATGGAAGTGGTGGCGGAAAACATTGCCAACGCCAACACCACCAGAACTCCAGACGGCGGTCCGTATCGCCGCAAGGAAGTTGTGTTTGCCACCGCCTTTCAAGATGCGTATCGAACCACCGTGGCAGACATGAGACAGCAACAAGGTGTCGACGTAGTGGCTATCGAAGAAGACCAGTCGCCGTTTCCCAAGGTGTATCAGCCGGGTCATCCCGATGCGGACGAACAAGGATTCGTCGAAATGCCCAACGTGCAGATGTCCAGCGAAATGGTCGATCTGATCACAGCCAGTCGTTCGTACGAAGCGAATTTAAAAGCGCTTCGTTCGTACCGTCAAATGGTGGAGGGAGTCCTTTCGCTACTACGTAATGGATAATTCAGATGAATATTTCGCACATCAACCACGTATCGGCCAGCCTGCCCTCGCAAGCTAGCGCGGAAAGTGCGAAACCCACCGACGGGAATTCGTTTGCGCAGCTGATTGCCGAAAAACTAGGAGAAGCCAACCTCCAACAACAACAAGCGGATCAAAACATTCAACAACTCATGTCCGGAGAAGCGGACAGCGTGCAAGACGTTGTCTTGTCTGTGGCCAAGGCAGACCTGAGCTTTCGAATGCTGGTAGAAATCCGCAACAAACTGATTGAGTCGTACCAAGAGATCATGCGAATGCAGGTTTAACTAGGACACAGGAACGGGTGCAGGAACAATGGTGAAGTATCTGCTGGATGTTACCAAGGAACTGGCGGCATTCTGGAAGCGTACAAGTCTCAAGAATCGCATCCTGATGTGCGTAGTGGTGGCAACTTGCTTAGTTGTCACAATCGGCGTTGGCATTTGGTCGTCGCGGCCACAATACATGCCGCTGGTGGACAATTTAACGGCAACCGAAATCGGCGACGTGATGGGACGCCTGAAGACCGCTGGCATTGACTGCAAGATGAACTTTTCCGGCACAGTGGTCCTAGTTCCGGAACAAGACTTGGCTAGCGCGCGAGTAGCCATCGGTGACTACATGACACCCGGCGACGAACTTGCGTTGGACGACGGCGGATTCTTTACCGATCCCACGCAAAAACATTCTCGCGCTTTGGAGCGAAAGGAACGGATGATTGCGCAGTCCATTAAACGCATGCAATCCGTGTCTGACGTGTCTGTCCACATTGCGCAGCCCGAACCCAGCCCGTTTACTCGCGATGCTCAAGTCACCACGGCCAGTGTGATTGTCAGCGGGCACCGAGGCCAGCCGTTTACACGACATCACGCATCGGCCGTGGTGGCGTTGGTCGCCAGCAGCGTGGAAGGGCTTTCGCCTGACAACGTGACGGTGATGGACACGCAAGGCATGGTCCTTTCTTCGGGCGGGATGATGGCCAACTCAGACGTATCGGCCAATTTTGAATATCGGCGACAGCTTGAAGCGGAACTGGCCGCCAAGGCCGAGACACTGTTGAGCATGCTATTAGGCCGAGGACGTGCGATGGTTCGCGTCACCGCCGACGTCGACTTTACTCGGCAAACTCGAACCGAAACCACCTATGATCCGGAAGGCAAGGTTCGCACCAAGGAGACCAGCAAAACCGTTTCTCGAAAGTCAGAAGCGGCCGCCAATGGAGGTCCAGCCGGCACGGCGTCCAACCTGCGCGCCAGCAACAACAATTCGTCCAAGACTCCGTTCGAAGAAAAAGAAGAAGAACTGGAAACGGCCTACGAAGTCTCTAGCATCACCAACGAATTTGCTGAAATGCCAGGCAAAATCAAACGACTCACCGTGGCCGCCACCGTGGACTTGTCCGAACTGGAAGCCGCTGCGGCCGCGAATCAAGATCCCGATGCAGACCCCAACGCCGCTGGCAACAACGATCCACCCATTACGCAAACCCAAATCGAAGACATCATCAAACAAGCCGTTGGTTTTGACGACGCTCGCCAAGATGCCATTCACGTTACGGTTGGTTCGTTAGCCGGGGCCATTGCCGACGAACAAGAAATGGCGGCCGCAGAACGACAAGCTTCGTTGGAACGGTTGGCTCGCAACAGTTCGCTGGGCCTAGGCGCTGTTGTCGCATTGATCGTCGGCATCATGGTCTTGATGAAAATGAAGCCGGTGACCATCACGGTCCCTCCGGATGAAACCATTAGCTTGGAACGAGCTCGCATCTTTGCAGAACTTTCGCGAAAAGTGAATCGCGATCCGGAAAAGATGAGGGCAATCGTGGCGTCCTGGTTAGATGAAGACGAAGATCGTGAGCGCCGCGTCTCTGACAGGCGAGCGACCGATCGGCGAGCGGCATAGCAAACAATCAATTTGGCAGACAGGGGCTTGTATTGTGAACACGGAAGAACGCGTCAGTATTTTGCTGCATGTTTTGGGCGAAGACGTCGCCGGACCGGTCTTGGACGACATGGATACGAATCGAGTAAATCGAATTCGCAAACAAATGTCAGAACTCGGAAAAGCACCTCCGACTCTGGGTGAAATCAACGAAGTTATTGCCGAGTTCGAACGCTGTTTGCGGTTAACCGGGTTAGCAGGTATCGACTTCGAAATCAACGACGGCGATTCCAAGAACGGCAAACAGGAATGTGACGACCCGGCGTCCTTGCCCGCTGATCCCATGGCTGCACTGTCGCATATTTCGGCAGAACGCCTAGGTATTGGCCTGCGCGGAGAGCAACCCAAAACGATTGCCATTGTCCTGAACAGCCTGAGCGTGGATCAAGCGGGCGAAGTCTTAACCAGCCTGACAAGTGAAATTCGCGGCAAAGTACTTTCCGAATTGAAAACCATGCCCGTGTTGCCAAAAGCCACCTTGCAACGCATCTTGCAAGCGGCCATCGACAAAGCCATGGCGGTCGACTTGGAATCCGTGCGAGCGGCGAATGTGGATCGAGGTTCGCAAATTGCCGGTATGTTACGCAAGTTGCCGCGAAAAGACCGAGGCCAAATGTTGGAGCAGATGTCCGAGGAAGATCCGGAAACGTATTCCCAAGTCGTCGGTAAGCTATATTCCATTAGTGACGTTGCCAACCTAGAGGACTTTTCTGTGCGCAAGTTGCTGGCCGTATTAACCACACAAGTCCTAGCCGTCGTGCTCAGCGCAGCGGACCAACCGGTTGCCGACAAGTTCCTTGCAAATATGGCCAAACGCGTCCGCGAAGCGTTGGAAGAAGAAATCGAATTCTTGGGCAAGGTCCCCGAAGAAGAGCTGGCGTCCAGCAATCGTGAAGTGATCGAAAAAATGGTCGAACTGGACCAAAAAGGCGAACTGGTCTTCTTAGAACCAGCCACCACCGCCTAAAAGGGGCACACCATGAACCAACATGTCATTTCACTTCGCCAACCGCTGCGCGGCGTCACTGTGGTCGACGCCAAGTCGCCGCTTCCCCAGGGACTTGTCAAAAAGACGCTGGCTTCCAGTCACACCGTTGCCACTCGTCCCAAATCAACCAACTCGGCCCATTCGACGGAAGCCGATGCGACTGATGCCAACCAACGCCCTGCAGCTCCTCGGTTCGACCCCGCGTTGCAAAAGCAATTCACGCAAAGCATCCACGAACTTCGCCAACAAATTCAGCAACTTCAAGCTTGGCACCAACAACAAGCACAGACATGGGCCGACGAATTTGCCGACCTAGTCATTCGCACTACCGAACGCATCGTCCGCCATTGCGTTGACCGAAATCAAATGAACATAGGCGCATTAATCCAAGAAGCCACGGAACAACTGCAGTCCCCGGAACCAGTCACCATTCACCTAAATCCAACTGACCTGGAAGCCTATCAGGCGCAACACGCAGACCAAGTTCAAAATAGCAAATTGGTTGCGGACGCGGGCTTGCTGCCGGGCAGTGTGCGAGTGGAATCGGGGACGGCCGGCTTGATCACCAGCGCCCAAAGTCGACTGGAAGCGATTGCGGAAATCCTGCACCTGAAACTGGCAGAAATAGAATGGGGTGCCGCATGAGCGTGTTGACGGAACTACATCGCGACATCGGTTTGTCTCGCACCTTTCATTCCGTGGGGCGAATCAAAAGTGCCAACGGTGTGCTGACGGCTGACATTCCCGCCGCCATTCACGAACAGTGCCAAGTGATTGACAGAAACTTGTCAGTCATGGCCGAAGTCATTGGTTTCAATGATGATGCGGTGCAGATCATGCCCTACTACGATCTGGAAGGACTGAGCCGAGACGCACGAGTCATCCGTTTGGAAAAAAGGTCGATGGTGCCTTACGGACCAGGATTGCTCGGCCGAGTCATCGATGCGTTTGGCAACCCGATGGACGGCAAAGGGCCGCTGCGAAATTGTCGCTGGAATTTGCTGGAACAGAATATCCCGTGTCCGCTGAGTAGAACCAGCATCAACGTGCCATTTCCGACGGGCCAAAGAACGATCGACGGATTGCTGACGATTGGACGAGGCCAGCGGATGGGTTTGTTCGCCGGAAGCGGTGTCGGCAAGAGTACGTTGCTGGGCGAAATTGCCAAGAGCGTGGAAACCGATATCAACGTCATTGCGTTGATTGGCGAACGAGGACGCGAGGTTCGTCCGTTCCTGGATGAATGCTTGGGTGAAAAAGGCATGGAACGATCCGTGGTGATTGTGGCCACCAGCGACCAAAGTTCACTGGTACGAGTTCGCGCGGCAGAAACGGCCGTGTCTATCGCGTCGCAATTTCGAAGTTTAGGACAACACGTGCTGTTGATGCTGGACAGTATCACTCGACTGGCCCACGCTCAACGCGAGATTGGCTTGGTTCGTAACGAACCACCGACTGCTCGAGGCTACACGCCCAGCGTGCTCCGGTTGATCACCAAAATCTTGGAAGCCATGGGCAACGGCGACGTGGGCAGCATCACCGGAATTGTGACCGTGCTGGTGGACGGAGATGATTTTAACGAACCGATCTCCGACGCCGTCCGTTCCATTGTGGACGGGCATACCGTGCTGACTCGCGAAATGGCACAGCGCGGCCATTATCCGGCGATCGATGTCCTGCACAGTATCAGCCGAGTTGCCCGAAATGTGATTTCAGACGAACACGCCGCCAGTGCTCAGAAGATTCGAGACATGCTGGCGATTCAGCGCGAAATGGAAGACTTGATCCGAGTGGGCGCGTATGTCAAAGGATCCTCGGAGAAGGTGGACAAAGCCTTAGAACTGGCCGACGCCATTGACGCTCTGCGCTTTCAGCGCCCCGGCGAATCGACTCCCTTCGCTCAGACGGTGAACGCCATGAAACAAATTGCCGCAGCATGGAAGTGGTAAGACCATGAAACGATTTGAATTTCGACTAGACCGGTTGCTGGCCCTTCGCGAAAGCCAAAAACGTATGGTCGAACAAGAGATTGCCAGAAATTTACGAAACCAACGCGATGTGCGCGAGCAGAAGCAGCACGTCATCGCCCAGTGGCAACAAGCCATGCGAAGTGTGCGTGCCGACCAAATTGACACCCTGCAACCACTGTGCGATCAACACCAGCTGCAGGTTCGCAAACTAGATCAAAAACTCCAGGCACTGCAGGTTTCCCTGCAACAGATCCAACAGCGACGAATTTCATTGGAACGACAGGTCGATTCGTACGGTCGACTACGAGCAGACGCGTGGAGCGAATACTTGAAGGAATACGAATCAGAAACGCAGCTGGAGCGTGATGAACGAGCGATTCGTGGTTGGGATCAACGTCCATCGGCGTAGCACACAGAAATTCAAACTGCCATGGGTCGGCAGTTGCGGGTAGGGAAATAGGAGCGAAATCATGGTTCGACTGGTAATGACCGGAATTCTGGCTGTTCTGCTGTTTGCGGGCGGCTTGGGCATTTCGCTGTTCATGAACAAATCGCTACTAGCACCGCCCGAGGAGCCGGCTACCGTAGAACCGGAGCCGCTGCCGTTGTCTGAGCTGCCTGCGAGACCCCAGTTTGAAGTCAACGACGCTCCGGTGGAATTACCGATGGCCATTCACGAAGAACCGATGACGCCAGAAGAAGTCGTACGCTACGGTGCCATCATTCGCAGCCATCAAGAGACCATTAAGAAAGAAGAAGCCGACCTGCGGCGAGAACAATCTCGAGCCAAATTGATCTACGGCGATGTGGAAGCAAAGCAAAAAGAGATCGAAGGCATGCTTTCCAAATTGGTTGAAGCGATGAAGGAAAGCGAACGCATCCTGCAAGTCATGAAAGCGGACCTGGAAACCATCAACACGGAAAAACAACAACTGGAAACATCTAAGCAACAATTGGAAACCACGGTCGATCAAACTCAGACCACGCCAGCAGAAAACATCAAGCAGATTTCGGACTGGTTCCAAAACATGGACCCGCAGAATGCCGCGCAATATGTCAAAGCCATGTGCGACAGCGGCAAGCTTGAGGACGTGGTTAACTTGATGGGATATCTGGAACCCAAAAAAGCAGCGGGAATTTTGGCCGCCATTCCCGATGCCAACCTGCAGTCTCAGCTTTTGACCGCATTTCAAGAGACTCGTCGGGATAAGAAGAAAAAATAGCCGATAACAACGTAATACCAGACAATTCACAGGGGAGCTCCTCGAATGGCTGACGAAGAAAACAAACCCGACGAAGCAGCAGAGGGCGAAGGAGACGCCGGTAAAAAGAAAAAAGGTGGCTCGATGATTACCGGAATCATCTGGGGCGTCATGGGGATGCTGCTAGGTGCCGGTGGTTTTAGTGTTCCCATGATGTTTCCGCAACTCTTTGGTGGCGAACCAGTCAAACCAGAACCGGTCGTCACCGAACCAGCATTCGTCGAATTTGGCGAAGCGGTGGTGACACTGAACGAAGACCGCCTGGGCCACTACCTTCGCGCCAAGATTACGTTGCAAGTTGACGCTACCGAATTAGCCGAAGTGGAACAGGAAATCACCGCCAAGCACGCCATTCTCAAGAACTGGCTGATCAGCTACTTGTCGGATTTGACACTCGACGATATTCGAGGTGCCGCCGGACAAGCTCGTTTGCGTCGAGAAATCCAGAACCATTTCAATTCCACCCTTTTCAAAGACGGTTATGATCGAATTCACGACGTTCTGTTCGTGGATTTTAGTGCTCAATAACAGTGAGCGGACAATTTCGTAACACCCACCAAGCGAATCGCCGTTGCGTGCAAAGACGGTTCGCTTGGTTGCATTGTGGACAGTAAAGAAAACCATCATGGCAACCTCTACGGACAATCAGGTTCGCCCGTACGACTTTCGCAAGCCGTCGCGGTTGCCATTTGAAGTTGAAGAACAATTGCTCGCTTGGCAAGGCATCTTGTCCACCATGATCCAGGACAAACTGGTCGGACAATTTCCCTTCGCCACTCGCTGGAAACCACTTCCGCCAGAGACAGTGCGTCCTCACGAAATTTCGGATGAACAAGCCATTGTCTCTTGGTATCTGGAAATGGCCGGCTGTGATCTGCCCAGCCTGTTGGTCATTCCCCGCGCTGCGGCGCTCGGCATGGTCTTATCTCAACTAGGCGAAGTCCCCGAAGAAACACCTGAAGATCGCGAACTCACGGCGTTAGAATTATCCGTCGTCGAACTCCCCATACAGACAATTGCCGATGCCGCAAACGACTCCGAATTAACGTTTGTGCGGATGAATAAATTCGACGCGAACCCACGTTACAATTTGACCTACAAAAAGGCCGCGGACCTGGTCGTTGTGCGCTACCAATTGGAACTCCCCTTTGGCGAATTTGTAATTCGCTGGATCTTGCCCCAAGACGCCGTACTGAGTTTGTTTAGCGGAGGCAACCGCTTCACAAAACTGGACACCATGGAACAGCTGGCCAACGACATTCCGTTTGAATTGGTGATTCGCCTGGGCGAAGCCAAAGTCGATGTCGGTGACCTGGCCAACCTGAAAGTGGGCGACGTGATTGTGTTGGACCAGCGAGTGACCGATTTGCTGGAAGCCTACATCGACCAAGACTTGGTCTTTCTGGGAAGCCCTGGACGCGTCGGCAATCGACAGGCGTTTCAGATTGAAACGGTTACAGAAGAGTAACTATATCTCCGGCTGCGGTAAAAAATTCTGAAAGCAGCGGTTGGACAGGCGACAACTTTCGCCAATCTTGGGCGACGCAGAAATGCCGCTATCACACCGGCGATAGCGTTTGCCGATAGCAAGAAAAGAGCGGAGAGGACAGGATTCGAACCTGCGGACCCGTTTCCGGGTCACCGATTTAGCAAACCGGCGCTTTCGACCACTCAGCCACCTCTCCGGGACTGACAAAAGGAACTTGCGTTCCTTTTGGACCCGTATTGTTATGGATTCGCCGATTTGTCGCAAGCCAGGTCACGACGTGAAAATCGGAAATGCACGGCGTTTTTTCCACCGTTCAGAGCCTCGTTTTCGGCAAAAACCTCGCAATGACTTGATGCCCATGATTCGCTCCCTTTCCCTAGTTACCTGTCTGGTTTTGCTGTCGTTGGATGGTCTGACCAGTTCTGCGACACCTCCCGGTGGTAGCGGCACCATTCGTGACAGCTTGCCACCGGCGGTGGATCGTGAACATGCCGTCCAGACGATCACGGTGCGCGAACTACAGAATCACGTACAAGTGCTGGCGGACGACACATTTGAAGGCCGCAAAGCCGGCACTCGAGGCGGCCACGTGGCGGCCGGATTCTTGCGACAGTGGATGCAACGATCATTGGAACCCGCTGGCGAACAGGGCTTCGATCAACCATTTGGTGCGAACATGCGAAACCTCTTGGGCCAGATCCACGGGACCGATCCTGAGCTTCGCCACGAAGTCATCTTAATTGGCGCTCATTATGACCACGTCGGTTACGGTTCGGAAAAAAACAGCTTTGGACCTTTCGGTTACGTTCACAATGGCGCGGATGACAACGCCAGCGGCACGGCGGTTTTGCTGGAGCTGATGGATGCCATGCACCAAATGAAAACGCCGCCGCGACGAACGATTGTCTTCGCATTTTGGGATGGCGAAGAAGACGGAATGTTAGGTTCGCGCTATTGGGTCCAAAATTCGACGATTGAAAGGGATCGCATTCGCTTGGCCGTCAACCTGGATATGGTCGGTCGCCTTCGTTCCAACAAGATGGAAGTCATTGCCAGCCGCAGCCTACCTGGCTTGCGGCGTTGGATTAGCAACGCGAATCAGACGACTCGCCTGCAACTCGATTTCAAATGGACCATTGAAGACAACAGCGACCACTATTCTTTCTTGGAACAACAAATCCCGTCTGTGATGTTTCATACTGGCCTGCACGACGACTATCATCGGCCCAGCGACGACGTCCACCTGCTAAACGTCGACGGTATGCAGCAAGTGGCCCAAGTGATTTTCCATTCGCTGTTGGACGTAGCCAACTCGCAACAGTTACCCGACTTTCGGCCCGATGCGTTGCACGAAACCGAACAGCATCGCCAAGCGTTCGAAGCCAATCAGATCGCCTATCCCGCTCGGTTCGGCATTTCTTGGCAAGAAGACGCCAGCCAAGGTGCCGTGATCCAATCGGTTGACGCGAATTCGCCCGCTCATTTTGCCGGACTCCAAAACGGCGACATCATTCAACAGCTGGACGGTCGTGACGTGACCGATTCCAATTGGCTGCAGTTGGAATTGATGCGAGCGACCTCGGTGCGATTAAAAATCAGCAGGCCTGTCGAATCGGCTTGGTGGGAAACTAATATCCAGCTGCAGGGACGTCCGTGCATGTGGGGCATGTTTTGGCGAGAAGACTCGGCCGAACCTGGTTGCGTTACCGTCAGTCGTATTCTTCCTGGTAGTCCGGCGGACGAAGCGGGATTGCGAATCCGAGATCGTATCTACCAGCACCAAGGCCGTACCTTTGAAGATGGAAATCAATTGGGAAGCTGGATGCAAGTAGACGAAGATCACGAACTTTTGATTGAACGATCTGGCGTATTGCAATCGGTCACCATTCGCGCTGCAGCGGTGTCACCTTCGAACAGCACGGATTCGCCCGCCATCGCGGAACCGACACTGCCAGTCTCCATCAAGTCCGTTCCGTCGCGTCGCGCAGAAGAAGATTCTTCCAATTCGCAATTGATTCATTCTAGGCTGCCCAAATAGCGATTGAAACCGGGCGAACGGCGTTGCCGCACGAGTTGCTCGGCGGGTTCGCGCCACACAAAATACGCGTCTACCGAATCCAGCGTATCGAGCCACGAAAAACTCTTGCTGGGCCCCATCACCGTCACGGCGGAAGCCAACGCATCGGCCTGCATACCGGTGGGCGCGATAACCGTCACGCTGGACGTTCGCTGCAAACCGGTGCCGGTCTTGGGATCAATGATATGGGAATATCGACGTCCGTCGATTTCTACGAATTGAAACACGTCGCCGGATGTTGCGACGGCTTGGTTCGAAAGCACCAATGTCATCGGTTCGGGCAGTTTTTCGCCATGGGGATTTTCGTCGGCATTCAACGGCAAGATTATCACTCGCCAGCCGGACGTCCCTGGCGGCGCCCGCGACACTGCGATATCGCCGCCGCCGTTGACCATCGCCGCTTGGATTCCATTGTCCGCCATCGCCGTCAGCGCTTGGTCTAACGCATGGCCTTTGGCGATGCCGCCCAAGTCGATTTGCACATTGGGTTTGGCAATTCGCACAGTGTTTGCTTGCGCATCGACCTGAATGGCGTCGACGCCGACGGTTTGCATTGCCTCGGCCAAGAGTTCTGGCTCGGGAAGTTGCTGCCGCCGTCTCGCTCGCCGCCAAAGCTTGGTCACTTGGCCCAACGTAATGTCAAAGGCACCATTGGTTTGTTGATGCGTTTCCAATGACGCCGACAATACTCGACACAGGTCAGCGCTGGCCGGAACCGGTTGTTGGTGCGGTGCCGAGCGACACAACTGGTTGAGTTCGCTGTCTGTTTTGTAGTTGCTTAGTCGCTGGTCGATTTCCGCGATGCGATCGAATGCGGCTCGAAACGCGTGCTTGGCGGATGATTCGTTACACGCATAAGCGGTCAATTCGAATTGTGTTCCCATGTGGCGTTCGGCTGCCGAATAGCGTCGCTGGTTCGGTTCGTCTGGTTCGGTTGCCAGTACCGGCGCCGCCAGAACACTGAACACCAGCCAAAGGAACTGCCAAGTAGCCCCGAACTTGGCAAGAATATTCTTCGCGTTACCGACCATCACTTCGATTCGCCCCGTTTCCCTGACCGACACCAGACGAAGATGTCGGTCAAGCGACTTCGGCGAAATTGAATTTGGGGTTCCAGCCAAGTCGGCGGTAAACACTCGGGCCAGGAAGTACGATAACATTTCCAAAGCTCTGCAGTAGTAAGTAGTTAGGTCGAAAACGGTAGCTCGTTCCATGGTACTTGATGTTAACAAGTCTTCGCAAAAGTATTGGTCGTTGTTAGACAAGTTGACTGCCAAATGGTGCCGGAGTTTCGTATAATGCGAAGTCTACCGAAGCGGTGCAAATCGCAATGAATCGTCCTTTGGGAATAACTTACTCGATTGCACCGCCCCTCCAAGAATCGCCCTCCCACTCAGTTTGAATTTTAGGAGACTCTGAATGAACGGAAAACGTCCGCAAGAAACATCCACTTCGTCTCGTCGTAACTTTATCAAGAATTCTGGTCTTCTGGTGGCTGGCAGCGCTGTTGCCAGCCAGTTAACGCTGGCGCGTTCCGCTCACGCCTTTGGCGCGGACGACACGATCAAGATTGGAGTGATTGGCTGTGGTGGTCGAGGTAGCGGTGCAACAATCCAAGCGTTGAATACCGAAGGCCCTACAAAACTGATTGCCATGGGCGACGCGTTTGATAATCGCCTGCAAGGCAGTCTACGAGGGATCAAAGCGCAACACGGCGAAAAAGTGGACGTTCCGGAAGAACGCCAATTCGTTGGTTTTGACGCGTATGAAAAAGTGTTGGCCACCGACATTGATTTGGTCATCCTGGCCACACCGCCCGGCTTTCGACCCCTTCACGTGGAAGCCGCCATCAAGGCCGGCAAACACGTCTTCATGGAAAAGCCGGTCGCCGTGGATGCCGCGGGTGTTCGCCGAGTGCTGGAAGCAACCAAGCAAGCCAAAGAAAAGAATTTGGCGTTGGCCGTCGGTTTGCAACGTCGCCATGAACGCGCCTACATGGAAGGTATCAAGCGACTACAAGACGGTGCCATTGGCGATATTTTGGTCACGCGAGCCTACTGGAACGGTGACGGCGTTTGGGTGAATCCTCGGCGAAAAGATGAAACCGAAATGACGTACCAGATGCGTAACTGGTACTATTTCAATTGGTTGTGCGGCGATCATATTGTCGAACAACACATTCACAACTTGGACGTCATCAATTGGCTGAAGAACGGCTATCCCGTGGACGCTCAGGGCCAAGGTGGTCGGCAAGTCAGAACGTCCATCGATTATGGTGAAATCTTTGATCATCACGTGGTCGAATTCACCTATGCGGATGGTTCCAAGATGATTAGCCAATGTCCTCACATTCCTGGTGCGTGGAACAGCGTGTCCGAATTCGCTCATGGCACCAAGGGCAACGCCGACATCAGTGGAGCTCGTTTCACTGATCATTCCGGCTCGGAGCTTTGGGCGTATGGTCGAGGCGGTCGTGATGGCCATCAGCAAGAACATCACGATCTAGTTGCTTCGCTGCGAAAAGGCGAAATCCCCAACGAAGGTGAATATGGCGCACTGAGCACCATGACATCCATCTTTGGCCGTATGGCGACCTATTCGGGCAAGAAGATCAAGTGGGAAGACGCGTTGAATTCGAATCTGGTGATTTCGCCAGTGGATAAATTCCGCAGCTTTGATGACGTGCCTCCCGTGCTTCCCAAAGAAGATGGTTCGTATGAAATCCCCAAACCTGGCACCACCGAAGTGATCTAGGTTCGGCTGATTTTCAATTTAATTTGACCCAAAGGCCGCCCGAATTCGAGCGGCCTTTGTTCGTTTAGACTTTACCTGGCTAGGTTGATTGTTTTGACTGTTGCGTCGAGGAGTTTCTGATGATGATTCGGTGTTGTTTTTTGTGTTTGTTTTTGATGACAGTAAGCGTCGCGGCTCAAGAATCGTCCCCGGCGGCACAACCAGCGGAAGAAGCGTCTACTTCGTCCAAGCCAGAAAAGAAAAGTGAACCTGCGACGGAACAAGAAAAGAAGGACGCACCGGCGGCGGAAACCAAGGCCGTCCCAGAGCCCATCAAATTAGAGGGCGTATTCACTTCGACCGAAATCCAAGAATTGCTGGCAGATACCGAACAGATCAAGACGTTTACCGTTGACCGAACTTTGTCACACGGAACTCGCGTCACCCAAGGTCAAACGGTGATTTGGTTTGACGCCGACGAACTGCACGAGTCTCATGAAACGGCAGTGCGAGATCGTCAGTTGGCGGAGATCGCCATGGAAGAATTGCACCTCAACCACGAACAAGCTGGGCGAATGCGAGAACTGGAACGCGAAGCTGCCGAACGGACTTTTCGCGACGCGCGTCAAGAATTTGAAAACTTCATGCACGTGGACAAAGAACGTCAAATTGCCACGGCCGAATTCAGCTTGGAATCTTCGCAAGCCAGCTTGGAATATGCCACGGAAGAACTAGAACAGTTGGAGCAAATGTACAAAGAGGATGAACTGACCGAAGAGTCAGAAGAGATTGTCCTGAAGCGAGCTCGTCGCAGCGTGGAAGCCGCCCAATTCAGCCTGGAATCCGCAGAAATCCGAACTGCCAGGACCTTAGAGCAAACGATTCCACGAGAAGAAGAAGCTCAGAAAACCAACATAATGAAGGCCGAACTGACACATACCAAAGCGATGCGAACCTTGGAATTGGCGGCGCAAAAACAGCAGATGGAATTCGAAAAGGAACAACGCAAACTGGAAACGCAAATCCAGGATCTGGAAACGACGATCCAAGAAACCGAACGCCCCGAACTGAAGGCTCAGGTCGATGGAATCTTCTATTTTGGTAAGCTGAATAATGGCAAACTGGGTGACAAGCCTGCCGAAATCAATCCGGGTGATTCGGTGACCAGCCAACAAGTGGTGGCCACGATTGTGAACGACGAAAAGCTGATCGTTTCGCTGGAAGTTCCCGAAAAGCACTTTCGTCAAATTCGCGAAGGAGATGTGGCTCAAGTGACCGCGGCCAGCCATCCCGATCACGCAATCACCGCCGTCGTGCTGTCAATTTCGCAAGTGCCTGTTTCCAATGGCAAATTCGCTTGTGAACTGCGAATCCGAGATATGGGTGCCGTCCATGTAGTTCCAGGCATGACCTGCAATGTGGAATTCAGCGTCCGAGACTGAACGAGCTCTTCCAGTTGTGCAACGTTGCCTTGGATCGAAATGCAAAGCGAGTCGAGTTATGAACAAGTCGCATTGGTTGGTCGTGTTTGCTATTGCGCTGATTTCGTTTGGCCATTCTGAAGTCCGAGCCGAAGAGGCGGCGGCCTCGGCGATTTTGGACGAGCCCTACGATTTCAGTCAGCCTCCCACGCTGCCGCAAGTAGATGCTCCTTCGGCCGAAACGGTACAGGAATCGATGCAACGTGGCATCGCCTTCTTGGTGGAACATCAGAATGAAAACGGATCGTGGGGTTCGGCCACGCATACCAAAGGACTCAACATTTACGCGCCGGTCCCTGGTGCGCATGACGCGTTTCGCTGCGCCACCACTTCGCTGTGCATTTCTGCGCTACTAGAAGTGGCCGCCGAGAATGCTGACGCCGCGCAGGCAGTAGACCGTGCCGAACAATGGCTGTTTTCTCATTTGGACGAACTAAAACGCGCTACCGGTGACGCCATTTACAACGTCTGGGGACATGCCTATTCGATTCAAGCTCTGGTGCGCATGCGAAGTCGTATTCCCGAAGATTCGGCGCGCATTCACAAGATTGACGAATTGATTCGCAAGCAATTTGACATGTTAACTCGCTACGAATCGGTCGATGGCGGCTGGGGCTATTACGACATGCGCTATCAAGCACAACGTCCTACGTCGGATTCCATCAGCTTTGTCAACGGAGCCGTATTGATTGCGTTTGACGAAGCCAAACAAGTGGGCCTGGCGCCGCCAGAACGCATTGTAAAACGAGCCATCGCGGCCACGTTGCGACAACAGAAGCCTGATTTTAGTTATTTGTATGGCGAATACCTCAAGAACCAGCCGATGCGAGGTATCAATCGACCGGGTGGGAGTTTGGGACGCAGCCAATGTTGCAACATTGCTTTGCGTCGCTGGGGCGATGAACGCATCACCGACAACGTACTGAAGAATTGGCTGTACCGGCTGTACGTTCGCAACGGATGGTTAGATATCGGACGCAAACGGCCGATTCCGCATGAAGCGTGGTTTCAGGTGGCAGGCTACTTTTACTACTATGGCCACTACTACGGCGCACTGTGCATTGAATCTCTTCCGCAAGAGGAACGCGAACCGTATCAGCAGATGCTGGCCAAGTTGATTATTGATCGCCAAGAAAAGAACGGCAGTTGGTGGGATTACCCGCTGTACAACTACCATCCTTCGTACGGAACGGCCTTCGCGCTAATGACGCTGCACCGTTGCCAATAGCCGGCAACGGAACGTTCGCTACACAACTACTTCCATGTTGGCGGTGGCGCTAAGCGGAGGAATTTCGCCGCTTTTTTCCAGGCGAACTGCTTCATCGTAGATTTCCTGGAAGCCGGACCGAAGCGTTTCCAAGACCTGGACGCCGGCCTGCATTTTGGCGACATCCATGGTCAGTAGACTGTGCTGCACGAATTCTAGCAACTGATCAAATCGTTCCGCCATTTCTTGATAGCGAAAATTCAGACCGTTGCGAAGTTCTGAAATCAAGCGCACCGATTTCAGCAGCACAGGCGATGCACCGCTGCCATTAGCGGAAGTCCCGGCCAACGCTTCAACGTCCGCAATCGCTTGTTGCGAATTCATGATCGAAGCGTCATACAACTTCAACAGCATATCAATACGCGTCCACGAAGTTGCTTCACCGCTCTGGTAGTATTTTCCCAGATTCTTCTTCATCGAATTGTCCTGCCCCGATCAATAGAAAAGCGTTTGCTTGATTCGTTAGATGGAAAGATGTGTAACTAGATGGAAAGTCCACCCACACTGGCCAATTGTCCCGCAATGAAACTGCTGGTGGTTTGTAGTTCCCCTACCGCAGATTCCAATGCAGTAAATTGCCGCAACAGTTTTTCGCGACTGGTTTCAAACCGTGCGTTCAGGCGGTCAATGGACTGTTGAATACTCTCGATTTCGCCGTCAAAGGCGTCGTTCACCGTCTTGATGTCACCATCCACGGCGTCCAGCATATCGTTCAGGATCTTGTCCAGCGAAGACGCCAAACCTTCGGTCATCGAAATGGTTGCATCGGGACCATCTTCGTCCAGTTGATCGGCGGTCATGTTGATACGAACTTGAATATCGGCCGTGTTTTCGTTGTCTCGTTCACCGATCAGCAGGTTGCCTCGAGACCGAGCTTCTTCGCGTTCGCCATTGACCAAAAAATATCCGACCACATCCTGACCGTTTGCGGCTTGCCCATCGGTAAAGCCGATGGCCGCAGATCCAGATCCTTCGACTTTGACTTGCGAAGATTTGCCTTGTAACGTCGATGCCAAGACAAGCGAATTACCTTCAATACTGACCGACATTCCGTCCAGATCGTCGTGTGCATTGACCTTGGCCTGAAAGGCCGCCGCAAAGGTCGCTCGATCAAACGCACCATGATCCAATTTTATCTCGACGGGGTCGCCATTGTTCAGCGAAAGCAAGACGGTGTCATTCGTGTCGTCAATGGAAAGCACAGGAAAGAGCTGACTGGACGTCATCGACGCAGCTTTCGCTGGCGACACCACTTCGACTTGTATTTCGCCAGGCTTGCTGCGTGCACTGCCCAAAACGAAATCGACTCCGGCCTTGTCAGATCGTCCATCAAAGGCGAACAAACGCATCACATCGTCAGTGGTAACGCCGTCGGCACCGTTCATCGCTTCATCGAATTTAGACGCACTAAAGCTGAGCTTACCGTCATTGCCCACGGTGATTCCCAAGGCCGACAAACGGTTCATGTCTTGGTTGACACCGGGAACGGTCGAAACGACAGCCGACCGAACCTCTTGTTGGATATCAATGGCCGAACGATTTCCTTGCAGCGGATTCGCCAGATCGGCTTCGACACTGTAACGAGTCTGTTCGTCGATAAAATCCATCAGATCATTGTACGCCGTGACGAACTCTTCGACGGAAGCTCGCGCGTCTTCACGATCTTGCGACACGCCAATCTGAATTTCCTTGTCCGGGTCGGCGGAATTCAAATTCAGGGTGACACCAGGAATAAGATCGTCAATCTTGTTGGTGTTACTTTCCACTTGGATCGCACCGGGGCCGGTTCCCAGTGTTACTTGCGCGGAACTGGCTTCCTGAATGGGATTATCAAAGTCCCACGTCGGCTGCGCTGCGCCACCACCGTCCAGATTGGCTGTCACCGAAATTTCTCCGGCGCTGCCCGTCTCCTTGGACGAAAGCAAGATGCGGTAACCTTGTGCGGAACCATCGTTGATAATCGATGCGGAGACATCGTCGCTGGTATCGTTGATGGCGCGAACCAGACCGCTGAGCGAATTATTCGTTTGATCGATTGTAATGGTGGCGGTGTTTCCGGTGGCCGTTTTGATCTCCAGCGTCCCGGTAGCGACTTCGGCATTTTGGTCCGCAAACCCTTGCGAAGCAACTTGATGTGCTCGAGCCAAACTGTTGACTTTCACCGTGTAGACACCATTGGAAGCCGTGCTACCTGCGGCGCCGGACAGCAGGGCTTCGTCACTGGTGGAAAATGACTTAGAGCGAAACGCGTTATTCGCTCGACTCGTAAGCCGCCCCAGTGCACCTCGAAGACTTAGCAGTTTGCCTTCCAACCCGGCAAACGCCGTTTGCTTGGTGACAATTTGCTGCTTGCGGACTTCCAACCGTTCCATTTGATTGGATTGAATTTCCAGCAAGCCGTCGATGATCGACGTGGTGTCGATCCCAGTGATAAGGCCGTCAATAGAAGGCATGATTCATTCTCGCAAATCTGTTTTCGGTGAAATTGGACGAAAACGCGCGATGACTGAATTCGACGAAACGCGAACCATGCCAAACGAAATTTAGCCCCAGTCGAACGAAGACGCTATCCCAACAGTGACAGAACCAATTGTGACGACTGGTTCGCACTGGACAGGACCGACGTACCGGCCTGAACTAATACTTGTTGCTTGGTAAAGTTCGCAATTTCCGACGCAAAATCGGTATCTCGAATCACCGATTCCGCGTTCACGGTATTCTCAGGGTAACTCGCAAATTATTGGCAGTGGATTGCAGTGCGTAAGACTGAAATGCACCTAGTTCTCCTCGAGTATTCGTGATGTCGTCAATCGCTGCGTCAATTACCTCCAACGCATGTTGTGCTTTCTCACCAGACGTCACGTCGACTTGTGACAATCGAGTGAACAAATTCCCTTCAATATCCAATCCTAACGCTTCCGGGTTGACTCGATCAATTGCGACCGAAACCAGCTGGTATTGGTTTGGGCCAACCTGGAAATGAAGTCGATTATCGGCTACGGAAACATTGGCAATACTCGCCCCCGAAACCGTTTGTATGGCATTGGCACCGCTGTCAGCGGCAATGGACAACGTCAATCCGCGCACGTCTCCTTCACGCGCGATCATCACTTCGCCTCGTCCATCCGCATCGACACCGCCGATGGTACCTTCGATGTCGACGCCGACATCTTCTTGTCGAGTGGTTCCAAAACCGGTTGAGTCGGCCGCATTCGCTTGGTTCGAATAGACGACCAATTCCGCCTTGGATCCAAACGCTTCGGTGTACAACCGCGTTTCCCCGCCGGCACCTTGATCATCCGCAATGACGCCGGTCTGGGATGTAAAATCGTTGATCCGAGCAATCACTTCGGACTGCGTCAAACCAGCGACCAGTTCAATATCGACACCGTTTATGTTTAGCACTTCGTCGGCAGCTAATGCCGCCGTTTGACCAGTAGTAGCCGTCACGTTGGCTCGTTCCGCTGGCGTCGTCACCGTAACATCGTAGTTGCCAATGACCGTATCTGTGGTCGCTCGAAGTACGTGAACATCACTGTTGGTGGAAATACCGGTAATACCTCCAGCGCCGTTTAATAGTTTCTTGGTTGCAAACTGCGTGTTTTCGGCAATTCGATCGATGGTTTGAATCGCGTTCTCTAATTCCGCTTGGTTGGCCGCCATGGCGTCGTCGTCGTTCACGCCGCTATTGGCAGAATCAATCGCCAAGCTTCGAATTCGAACTAATAGACTACTGATTTCGCTTAAAGCGCCTTCAGCCGTCTGAATTAGTGAAATCCCCTTTTCTGCGTTATTGATTGCGGCTTCCAAACCAGAAATCTGGGCGCGTTGTTTTTCGGATATCACCAATGTGGACGGACCATCAGCGCCGCGATTAACCTTCAAGCCAGTCGACAGTCTCTCTAAGCTACGAGAGAGCCCATCGTTGGCCCGCTGAAGGCTATGCTGCGCCCTCAATGATGGCACATTGTTGGCAATTACCAATCCCATTGGCGAACTCCTTTCCTTGCCTCGCTCCGTCTAAGACTTCGTGTCTCTACCGATGCACTCCACGCTCGGACTTGGCAGACAAGCTCCTTCTCACTTATGTTGCGTCACAACACGCTACGGCAATCCGCAAGTCATGTTGTTGTTAGCAGAACCGGACGGGCCGACCTGCGCTTGGATCTATAGTTGGAAACCGCTGGCTACCAGGGCATCCGCCGTCTCCTCGGCACTCTGTAGCGTTTGGTATTCGCCATTATCAAATTGTTTGCGGACATCCGCAATGCGTTCGGAACGCACGTCGGGTTCGTTCCGGACATCCCTTAATAAGTCGGTAATAAACTCGTCTATCTTGCGTGGAGTCGAACCGGACGAGTCAACTCGGGAATCTTCGTCGTCTGCCGCCGGCCGACGCGACGCGGACTGCGAACCCGAAAGCTGGTTCAAATACGTGTCTCGATTCTCTATTCGCATGGTTCTTCCTCCTGTCTTCTATAGATCGAATGAATTCGCCAAAACTTGCTCTAAAAAACTCGAACTCAAGTCCCTTTGATCCCACTGTCGATCAGGTCGTTAGAGATTGTCCGACTGGGCGAACTTTAGGGGTCGAGTAGTGTCTGACGAAATCGAAGAAACCAACGCCGAATCTACCGCAATATCCAAGCCTGCGCGGAAGTTGCAGCTGGTCGCGCTGATCAAGCGTTTGGCCTTACCGATCGGCTGTCTGGGATGGGCACTACTCCTTGGTCAATTCCTGATGCCGTATCTTCCCGGCGCTGATCCTCAGGAAACCGCACCGTCTGACGTAGAAACCGTATACGCCAACTTGCCGCCCATTGATGACACAGCGGTCGACAGTGAACAAGTGGTCATCGTGCCACCATCATCGGATAACCGCTATGAAACTGCGGAAAGCCGAGCTACCGAAGGTGACTACCAGGGTGCAATCACGTTTTATCAACAGATTATGGCCGACGAAAATTCGCCTAGCATCTTGTTGAAGATGGCTGCCTGCCATGAATACTTGGGCGCCGCGGACATTGCCAGCCGCCAGTATCAAGCCGCTTTGGACAAAACCAATAGTCTTCGAGTTGCCTATTTGGCGCGACTAGGCCTGGCACGGATTCTGCAACAGCAAGGGAAAAATCAAGCGGCTCGAACCTTGCTAAGCGGTCTCGCTTTAGAATCCGATTCGGTTTTTCCGAATACGAATCGAGCAAATTCGGCGGTGGCCGGCGAAGTCTTCCATCGTTTGGCACAAGGGCTGGTCGCCGAAAGCTTCTTTACCAACCCCAATTGGCTGGACGACCATTCGTGCATTTGGACTTCCGGAGATTGGGATCATATTAATGTCTGGGACATCCTCAATAACACCTCCGATCCCGCTCCGCTGCCCGCCGACATTCAAGAGGTTCGCCAACTGGCCAAGTTCGGTAATCGGCCGCGAGACGTCAGTCTGTCTGTCAACATCGATCGCATCAATGTGGCAGATGCAATCGAACTACTGGCGCAAACCGCTCAAATTCCCCTGAAATGGACGGAAGGCGCACGCGAAGTCAGCCAGCTGAAAGCGGTCCGCATCACCGTCGATGACCAAACCATGTCTTCCATCTTGGACTATTTAGTGTCGTCGTTGGGACTGACTTGGTACATCAACCAAAACAACGAGTTAGTCCTGTCCAAGTGGAGTCAGGTCGAAGCACAGGAACGGCAACGCCAGCTATTGCGGCTTGCCGAACGCCTGTTGCTCAACACGGTCACTCGAAGTCCAGAACACCCAGGAGCTCCAGCGTCTTTATTAGCATTAGGCGGTATTTCGTTCACACAACGAGCATACCCGCAAGCGTCAAAATACTTTGAACAGGTACGAAACGAATTTCCGCTTTCCAGTGTCGTGGCTGCTGCCTATTTTGATTTAGGCAAAAGCGAAATGCTCCAGCAGCGGTACACCGAAGCCATTGAGTCGTTTGCCGAGGCCACCAACCACGGGCAAGGTCGCGATATAGAAGCCGCCGCATCCATCTACATCGGCAGAATTTACTTGGATCAGGGCGAACCAACTCAAGCCACAAGGCCGCTGACGCGAGCCGTCCAGATCTGTCACGATCCTGAATTAATTACCAAAGCGGTCGACACTCTGGCTGCAGGCTATATTTTAGGTGGAAACCCGAACGCCGCGAACGCCGCTTTAATGGAGTTTCGCCAGCAATTGGATGATTCGGACCAGCGAGAAACGGCGGCATTCGTCGGCGCGTTCGGTCGGTTCGCAGCATCGGTCAACCAAGAACGGCGACAGCAATTCGGACGATCACTATTTGAAGCCGCCAACCAAGTCGATCCCAGTGCCTTCCTAGGCCCGTTCGGCTACATCCTGTTAATGGACGCGCTCGATTCCATTGGTATCACGGGCAAGGTGATTGAATACAACGAACTGGCACTACGGCAACCATTACCTCCAGAAACCGAATACCAACTCCAGTGGCGGTTGTCCAACACGTACCTAAAACAAAAACGAACAGATGACGCGTTGGTCGTACTAAACGCCTTGGGACAACAGCAAGAGCGTTGGTGGGCCAGAAGGTCACGACTACTTGTCGCCGGCATTCTGGTAGACCAACAACGATTCAGCGAAGCCACCGACGCGTGCTTGAAACTGCTACAAGACAGTGACACGGAAAACGAAAAAGTTCAGATCATGCGAATTCTGGGACAGATCTACGAAGCCAAGGCAGACCACCGCAACGCATCCTTGTGTTATGCCGGAATGCTACCGGGCGAATTAGTCGCCACCATGGCTTCGCTGCAAGACCAGCTAAAATAGACACAACCAACCAAGGGGCAAAACATGAAACAGCGATTGATACGGTACTTCGCAGGCATTGCTTGCTCAAGCGCGATGGTTGTCACGCTGGCCCTGGTTACAACGGCTAGCGGCCAATCAAATTCGGTCGCTGCGGATCGAACCGCCGAGCCTTTGCCTCCTGGCGAAATCACAATGGACAACGATCCGCCACCCGCACCGCCGTTTTCGATTTCTCAGCCGCCAACACGGTCATCTCTGACCATTCGCACGCAACGCTCCGCCGTGGAAGCAGCCTCGGAGCGCATGGGCATCTTGCAAAAGCGACTGGACAGCCTTGACGAAGCGGAAGAGTTGGAGATCGAAAAACTGCAAGGTCGACTCCAGCTTCTTCGCCAAGTAATGAACCGCCAGCGCCGCGAGATGCAAGATGCTGCCAAACGAGAAGCCCTGCTGAAGCAGAAAAATGCTCAAGTCATGCTGGAACTTCAGGCAAGACAAAGGCTGCTCGACAGCACGGCGGAAGAGACCGTTGTGGTACCCGTCTTCCCCAAAGACAAGAGCGAACCGCCGCCCGTGCCACCCAATTTTCCTCAGCCCGAATCCGATGCCGAAAAAATCGAAGCTCAATTGGTCGACACTGGTGATGACGCAAACACCGAAACGGACTCTTCCGCAACCGACCAGACCAGCGCGGAAGAAACAGCGCTTGCTCAAGACAATACCGACTCGTCCGACGTGGAAACCATGCAAGTAGCCAAGCCGGAATCGGTGGTCGATTCGCAAATTCTGAATCAAGTTGCCGAGACCAGCGACGATCCCACCACCGTAGAACTGCCTGGTAATCCGGAAGGCGATACCGACGTACCGCCACCACAACCAATTACATCCGGCGCGGTCGATTCCATGTTGCTGGCAGACAACTTGTTTGGCGACGCAAAATACAAACTGGCGCTGGAAGTCTATCTGAAGATGGCCGCCACTCAACTTACCGACGACGAACGAACCTGGGTCACGTATCAGGTTGCCTGTTGCAGCGAACATCTCGGAGACCTGGACACCGCCGAAAAGAACTTTCGCACGGTAGTCAACAACAAAGAGGCCAAAAACCTGGCCGGCATGGCTCAATGGCGTCTGGGCCTGATCGATCATCATAGAAAATTGCAAGTACATCTTTCTTCATTGGAAAACTTTTTGGACAGCGTCCGCGAGGAGTTTCCGCATGAATAGTCACGCTTCCCAGCTGGAACAAGCACTCACTGACAAGACCGTGGCACAAACCGCCTTGCATCAAGCAGCTCTACAGCTGGCACAGCAATTGACGCAAGCACTGGAATCGGGACAAGAATTCGAACTACTAACCAAACAACTCGACACAACCATGCAACAAGTCCGGTCATTGGAACCCGAATTGCAGCAATTACGAACGGCATGGAACGTATCCAATTCGACAGCAGGCCCTGAACTTAAGCAAGCTGTCGAACAAGCCAAAACCGTTCTGCTGGCCTTGATGGACGCCATCGCGCAATCAGAATCGCTAATGCAAAATGCCAAGAGCCGCATGATGCCGGAGCTGAGTCAAGAAGCTAGGTTCGCCAAAATGCGGCAAACCTACACTTCTCGGTAGCAGCCGACGGTTCGCTAGAAAAAACCACGGAGGGGGCAGATGAACAAGAAGACTTTAGACGAGGTCTTAAATCGATTTGATTTAAGCCAGCTTCCCATTGCCAAATCACCGGCCATGCGGAAAGTCATTGACCAAGCAATTCGCTTTGCACAAAGTTCGGCAGTGATTCTCTTGACCGGAGAAAGCGGAACAGGCAAGGAAGTGCTGGCTCGGCTAATTCATCAATGTAGCCAGCGTTCTCAACAGCCTTACGTGCAAGTCAACGGAGCGGCACTTCCCGATGCTTTGTTCGAAAGTGAATTGTTTGGCTATGAACGAGGTGCGTTTACGGGAGCACTGGAAACGCGAGTGGGGCGATTTGAATTCGCCGGCGAAGGAACCATCTTGCTGGATGAAATTGGCGAAGTCTCGTTGGCCTGTCAAGCCAGTCTGCTACGAGCGTTGGAGGAAGAGCAATTCGAACGACTCGGCAGCAACCGGCCGATTCGACTTCAAGCTCGGATTATTGCTGCCACCAATCGAGACCTGCAGGAAGATGTCCAAGACGGTCGTTTTCGCGAAGACCTGTACTACCGACTGGATGTTTTGCAGATTCGCATCCCACCGCTCCGCGAACGCCCGGACGACATCCTGCCGCTGGCAGAATTCTTCATGCAAAAATTTGCCTTTGAAGCGTCGACAGAATTGACCGGCATTTCTGCAGAAGCCAAAGACCGTTTGTTGTCATACCACTGGCCAGGAAATGTTCGGCAACTACGGAATTGCATTCACCGCGCGTGCGTGCTGGCAGACGATCACCAGCTGTCCGCCGACGCGTTGGGGGAATTTCGTGACACCGACCAAGAGCGGCAAACTTCTGGTGACATTCCGATTACGGACATGCGCCTGGACGAAGCGGAACGCTACCTGATTTTTGACAACCTGGAACGCTTCAATGGCAACAAAACCGCAGTCGCCAAACAGTTGGGCGTGAGCGCTCGGACGCTCAGCAACAAGATGAAACGTTACCGCGAAGAAGGCCACCTCAGGCATTCACAGCGAAGCGATGCCTGCGGAAACAATCAAACCAGTGCCAGAACAACTTTCCGCTAGCAGCCACGCCGCGACGTTGGGCAACGAGCAAGAAGACATGGACGCAAACACTGGACCCGTAACACTTTCTGGTCAATTCGTGATCACAATTGACCATCTGGCACAGGAAATGCCCTTAAGGAATGGTCTCGCCGCGACATCACGTCGCCTTCCGAAGTCGCCAATGGCGTTCGCTTCGGTCCCACCTTACCTTCCACAGGCATTTCCTATGTCCATTCCTACCTTGCCCAGCCGATCCTTCCAAGATCTGCCCGCACCGGACAGATCGGACCATCCCAACAGAATGGCAAAATCCAAAACCGATGCGGACAAACCAACCGAAGAAAAGCAGGTAAAAGAACCGCCAGAAACGGACGACACATTCGCGGTGATATTCGCCCAATTTGTGCCGACCAAGTCGTTGCGTGCCGAACCTGACACACCGCCCAGTCCAGCGCCAACGCCACTTGCGACATCGAGTTCGGATCAAGCACTTGGCGACGAAACCATTGACCAACCTTTACCTGCGCCGACGAATGTGGCGATCACCAGCGAATTACGTTCCTCGCAACCGTTGACCAAGCTCCCAGCAGCGTCCGCCAGCGAAACAAATTCGTCGTTATCGACACGTCCTCAAGTCCAGCGTACTGACAATTTATTGGCACATCCGACCGGGAACGCCGGCGTCCGAAATCTAATCACGCAACCGCTGAAAGTCACCGGTGAATTGCAACCACTGTCTGCCGAAACGACAACAATTAACAGTGAAACGTCGTTCGTCACGCTTGAAGCGATGACCACCGAACAGATCGAAATGGCGGAAACCGCCGCGACGGAACCATCGGCAGTCGAATTGACTTCCATCGACACGAACACCGAACCTGCGATCGTGGAGAATCATCTCCAGGCCACAGAACACGCGGCCGCCAAGACGCAATCAGCCTTGGCAAAGCCGGTTGGCGAGTCCACGGAAACGTTGCTTGCCAAGTCATCTAATCCGGAAACAACGCTGGCATCTGGCGACGCCTGGGCCGAGGCAATGGACCAAGCAAACCAGTTTGGTGACGCGGATACGGGGCACAGCGCGGCTGACCAAGGGCAAGCCGATTTATCGTTTTCTGGCAACCATGCCTTGGGAAGCAGCGGGACAATTGCGCGATCCACAAGCACCGTCAATGCTACTTCCTTTGGACAAATGATCAGTGACCAGATATCCATGGCCGAACAAGCGGCCAGTGTTCGCAATCAGATTGTGGAAGGCTTGCACAACGCCAACATCGCCCGTCGCGGCGAAACGACTCGGCTAGAACTACGACTCGATCCACCCGAACTGTGCACCGTGAAGGTATCGCTGGAACATTCGCGTAAAGGCATGTCCGCTCGGCTGGAATTCGACCAAGCTCAAACCAGACAAATGGTGGAACAGAGCATGAGTTCGTTACGAGAAGCACTGGACAATGCAGGCATCGCTTTCGAAGATTTTTCGATGAGCTGGAATGGCGAACGTCAGTCATCCTTTACGTCCGGTGACACTACGGCGCCGTGGAATCCCGACGACACAGCCGACCAACCTTCGTTGGTAACGACGGCCAAATCCAATCGCAACCCATCCAGAAGACTGAACTTGCTGGCATAATTTCAAGGAGACAACCATGGCCGTGCAAAGCGCTCAAAGTGACGTCCTGCGTCAGGATTTCATGACACTGTTGGTGACACAACTAAAGAACCAAGATCCGTTGGAGCCGGTCAGTCAGACCGAATTCCTAGGACAGTTGGCCCAGTTTTCCACCTTGGAAAGCATGGAGGGAATGAACGCCAACTTTGCCGATTTCCTGAAGCTGCAAGAGCTGTCGCAAGGCACGAACCTGATTGGTCGAACCATCGAATTTGGCACGACGCTGGATGGAAATCAATCCGGTGTGGTCAGCGCTGTCCATTTGAACGAAGGAGCCGTTGTGGCCGAAGTCGGCGATCGACTGGTGCCGATGAACTCCATTATCCGCGTCCAATAGGTTTGCCAGTTGGCAATTCCAGCCATGACCGAATTCACTGGAAAACCGAGACGCAGAAGTCACATAGCAACAATGTAGTGATAGAGAAGCATGAAGCACACGAAACCGCCGACCACTCGGTTTCCTCCGTGACGTTGTGTCTCTAAACCTGCACTTACTCGGACGACAACGTCGCACCCACCCCTACCCTACCCTACCCTACCCTACCCTACCCTACCCTACCCTACCCTACGGCAGTTCTTTGCCAAACTGAGAATTCGCCCGCCCTAATCCACTCACCCCGAATCCGCTCGCCTGAAAGGATACGTATGTCACGTTCGCTCAACGCCGGAGTTTCCGGCTTGATTGCTCATCAACGCATGTTAGACGTTGTGGGAAACAATTTGGCCAATGCCAATACCACGGCGTTTAAGTCGAGCCGCATTTTGTTTTCCGACGTGCTGTACACCACGTTTCGGCAATCTTCGTCGCCGGTTTCGGGTTTTATTGGTGGCGTGAATCCTTCGCAACTTGGTTCGGGCGTTAAGCCCAACCTGGTCGATCGACTGGACGCACAAGGCGACGTTTTGCCGACAGGGTCGATGTTTGACTTTGCGCTGAATGGTTCGGGCTTCTTCGTGCTGGGCAAGGACAACCGCACAGTGTATTCGCGAGCGGGAGCGTTTGCACTCGATTCAGACGGACGACTAATCGATCCCAGCACTGGTTACCAGGTGCAGCGAACCGGCACGGTAGGTGATCCAGACGGCGTCAATCCTTCGTTCCAAACAGCGGGAGACTACGGCATTTACATTCCGATTGGCAGTACGATTCCTGGTACTGCGACCGATTCGATCAGCATGATGGGCAATTTGACGTCCAACGCCACGGGACCGGTAGCCGAAGTGGTTTCCACCAGTTCGCCGTTCTTGGCTGGCGGCTTTCCGGCCGATGGCACGACGCTGTTGAACGATTTGGATTCGAACATCACGCCGTATGTAGATGGCGATGTAATTTCGTTAAGCGGTACCGATGTCGATGGAGCTCCGCTGGACAGCGAATTCATTGTCAGCACCACATCCACCGTTGGAGATCTGATTACCGCTTTGAACGCGATGTATAGCGGCGCAACGGCGGACATCAATTCACTAGGCAACATTGTCTTGACGGCCAACGAAACGGGACCAGCCGGCCTCACACTTTCCATGGCCGACTTGGGTGATCCGGCCAACGTGGGCATGACCGATTTTGGTAACCACGAATTTGCCGTTGCTACGGAAGGCCAAGCACCGACCGAAGTTTCCACTGCCCTGGAAGTGTATGACATCTTAGGTGGTGCACACTCGTTGAATGTCACCATGACCAAAGTCGATTCGTTGGAATGGGATATGGAGATCACCATGGATCCCAACGAAGGTACGATACTGGATGGCGAAGTGCGACGGATTACATTCAATCCAGATGGTTCGTTTAACAGTATTCGAGGAACCGATTTGGGCGATGGCAATATTACCGTCCAGTTTGCAGACGTGTCACTGCAACAGACGATTGATTTGGAATTCGGAACAACCAATTCTTTTGACGGCCTGACTCAAATGGCCGCGAATTCCAACTTGTTGCCCTCGCAAAATGGTTATGCCAGTGGTTCCATCTACGCGATTGAAGTCAGCCAAGACGGCTTGATCACCGGTGTGGCGACGAATGGTCGCCGAGTGCCGATTGCGCAGATGGCGATTGCCACGTTTCGCAACACCAAAGGTTTAGAGGCGGTTGGAGATAACTACTACGAACAATCGGCTGCCAGTGGCGAACCCGATGTGGGCATGGGCGGCGCGGCCGGCCGAGGTATCGTGGCGGGCGGTCAGCTGGAAGCATCCAACGTGGACATTGCGCACGAATTTACTCAGCTGATTATTGCTCAACGAGGATTCTCGGCGAACGCTAGAACCATTACCGTGTCCGTGGAGATGCTTGACGAACTGGTAAACGTAATCCGGTAATCGCTTGGTTGGCTGGCGGCGCTAGCGCTTGGTACGAGGGATACGTAGTATTGGGCTGGACACGCGTGCTATCGTCGTACAGTTCATATTGCGGCGCACGGTCAACGTTTTGGCGCACCAAATCCGTGACCATTTGCGTTAGTTCGCGCAACCGCTGTGAACGCATTTGTTCGCGTGATTCCAGGTTCGCTTGCAGTTCCGCCAGTTGTCGTTGCCACAGTGCCGAATCTTGGGAAATCTGAGTTCGCACGGCGGTTAGTTCGGTCTTGAGTCGGCTGATTTCCGCGCGAGTGGCAATCAGGGCTTCGTTGCGTTTATTGATTTCACCGCTCATCGTATTCATCTGCGTCTTCAGCGCATTGGTTTCCGTCGTGATTTCTTGCATCTGATTCCGCAGCAATTCCGTATCACTGGCGACTAGATGTTGCGCTTGCACGACAGGTGATTCGGCCGGAGCGACGATGGCCGTGCCGTTGACAACGGGCAAGGCACCGGGCGTACTGCCGCAAGCGGTACACGCGGGTTCGGTGTGAATATTTTTGGGGTCGACGATATCGCCGACAAAATGCACGGCTTTGGATAGCCCTGCGCAGCCGGACGTCAGGACAACCTGCAAGAACAGGAACGCGATGAAAGCTCGTTGAACAGCCATAACTAGTCGCTCGCTAAGATCGAACCGAAAACCGAAATAGAGTCGCGAGAATTGGACATACAAGAGCTACGAATCGTATTCGCAGATCAAACGCGTGTGTTGTCCGCAACTGCAGCGAATATCAATGGCGTGCACTTGTTTGCCTTGCATGTGCGTTTCAATCACCGGTTCGGCACCTTTGCCCACCGGGACTCGCACTCGGCTAGACTTTTCGTCGACGGCCGCTGAACGCGTCGGAATGACCACTCGCGCCGGGCTGTTGGTGGTTGGGCTATTCTGGTTCATAAGAAATCCTTTCCGCTATTCGTACTGATCCATCTGCGTGTACCGACTCTTGATGATCTGCGCCAGATTGAATTCGGCTTTGGCTAGACAACGACATACGCCCGATTCAGTTAAGTCGACTACTTCGCCAATTTCGCGGAGTCGCAAATCTTCCAAGTGATATAGCGTCAACACGGTTCGCTCTCGATCCGGCAGTTGCTGGATACCTTCAATCAAGATTTGGCGTCGTTCAGCCGCTTCCAACTTGGCGGACGGACGATTTTCCGACCGAGTGTTCGCGATTTCATGCAGTGATACAGAGTCCTGCCACGAAGAGAATTGCGTGAACCGCATGGTAGCCAAAGCTTGTTCCACGTCCTCCAAATCCATTCCCGTAAACACGGCAATGTCTTCAGCAGTCACCGGTGAAGGCAACGTTTCGGAAGCTTGTCGAACCTTGGCCATCATCTGTAACATCTTTTGCGGCACAGGCGAGTTGCGGCGAAGTTCGTCCAAAATGGCGCCACGGATCCGCGGTGTCGCGAACGTCTTAAAGTCGACGTCTTGCGTAGGATCGAATCGACGAGACGCTTCCACCAAACCCAGCACGCCGGCGGATTCGAGGTTCTCCTTGTCGATTCGCTCCGGAAGATTGGCCACGGTTCGATTCAAAACATGGCGAACATAGCCGACATGGTCCACGGCTAGTTGATCGCGCATTTCTTTCAACGCCGCGTCTTTGTACACATTTTGAGCGCGAGGCAACGGAGCAGTCGGCGAATCAGGGGTATCAGCCTTCATGTGAAACAAATCGAGCTATAGAACTAAGGAATGAAACTACGAATCCGACAACGGAAGTCGCAACGGTGGTTCGCATCACAATATCGTCAGGATCCAATCCTCGAAGCACACCTAACAACGTCACGGCCGATCCGGTCAGCAAAGCCGCCAACCAACTCCAGCGAATCGGCGGCGTTTGTGACTTTCTCATGACTGTGACAATCGTCGTTGAAAAAACAAATTTGGGTTACGGCAAACTCAATTCCACGAGGCATTATGCAGCCGCCGTCGGTATCACGCTGTTGAGCGAGATACTCGGTTGCGAGCTATTTTCGGCAAACACTTCTTCCAGCTCAAACATCCGTCGCCATGAAATCAATACGTCAGGCGGTATTTCATTAAACGCCAGCACGGCCAAGTCTGGCACGTTTCTTTGAATGGTCATCCGCAGTGGACGACGTAAGCGACTTTCACACAGAACGGCAATTTCCTGCCCTTCCACCTGAGATTTCTGCCATTCAGAACGTAAAGCGGTCAACAGTTTATCCAGTGCACTGGGCATCAACGCCAGTTTGTCTTCATGAATGGTACTTCGCAGTTGTGCTTCTAACCGAGGTTCAAACACGATCATGCAGACATGACCATCTTCATTGCGAAACCGATCACAGATGGTTCGACCAATGTCCTTGCGAACCAATTCCACCAGCGCGACCGGATCTTTGTTGATCACCGCATGATTCAGCAATGATTCGACAATGCGTCCCAGATCACTAATCGGGACTCGTTCTTCTAACAAACGAATCAGCACTTGGTGCAACAAACTCACTCGCAGCACGTCCGGTTTCATTTCGTCCACCAACGACGGCGAAACTTCTTTCAGCTTTTGAATCAGTTTGTGCAAATCATCTCGGCTCAGCAATTCATAAGCGTACTGACGTAGGACTTCGCCCAAATGGGTTGACAAGACCGTGGCAGGATCAACCACCGTGTAACCCGCCATTTCCGCTCGCTGCCGATCACCCACTTGAATCCATCGAGCGCTGAGTCCAAACGTAGGATCCTGTGTCTTTTCGCCAGCAATTTCCAAATGCGAACCACCAGGATCGATGGCCATCAGCAGATCAGGACGAAGTGTGCCCGACGCCACTTGGCGACCGTTGATCAGAATTCGATAACCGTCGGAATCCAGATCCAAGTTGTCGCGAATTCGCACGGCCGGCACCCACAAGCCAAACTTTTGAGACAATTCGCGTCGCACGTCTGGAATGCGTTCGGCTAACCCCTTGCCTCGTTTCGATTCGACCAGCGGCAATAGTCTGGCTCCCAATTCGACGCATGATCGGTCAACCTGCAAGAATTCTTCCAACACCTGTTCTTCCGGGGAAGCTTTTGGTGCTTCCACAATCGGCTCTTCCGGTTCGGTCGGTTCTTCCTCGGTAATCTGCGGAAGCCGCGAGATCAAAAGCAGGGAGCCGGCCAAGATCAGAAAGGGAATCTTGGGAAGTCCCGGCGTAAACGACATCAAAACAAAGATACCCGCCGCCGTCATTAACGGTCGCCGGTTCGACATCATCTGCGTGCCAATCTCTTGTCCCAACGCGATTTGCGAACCAGATTTGGTCACCAATACACCCGCTGACAACGCCACGATCAACGCGGGGATTTGCGAAATCAAACCGTCGCCCACCGTCAGAATGGAATAGCGCGTCGCCGCTTCGGCCATGGAAATTCCATTACTGGTACCCAGGATAATGCCTCCAACGAGATTGATGGCCGTGACTATCAGACCCGCAATCGCATCGCCTCGCACAAATTTTGTCGCACCATCCATGGCACCGTAGAACTCTGCTTCACGAGCTAACGCGTTGCGTCTTTCTCGAGCGACCTTTTCATTGATCGAACCGGTGCCCAATTCGGCATCAATGTCCAACTGTTTCCCTGGCAGCGAATCAAGCACGAAGCGAGCGGCAACTTCGGAAATTCGTCCCGCACCCTTCGTAATCACCACAAATTGAATGATGATCAGAATTAAGAAGATAACCAAACCAACCACTAGGTTGCCGCCTACAACGAACCCACCAAAGGCGTCCACCAAGCGACCGGCATTACCGTTCAACAAGATCAGACGAGTGGTGGCGACGTTCAACGACAAGCGGCCCAACGTCAACAATAGCAACAGTGTCGGAAACACCGATATGTCCAACGGCCGAGTGACGCTCATGGTGATCAACAACAACGTCACCGTCATACCCAGATTCAACGTCAGCATCATGTCCAACAAGAACGGCGGCAGTGGAATCAGCAATACCACCAAGACACCCAGCAAGCCGAGTGAAAGCACTAGCTCGCTGCGCTGCGCGAAACTGAAATTCGAATCGCGATTCTGGTTGTTTGTTTCTGCAGACATGTTTCTGGTACTCGGGCTATCCTGCCTTCGACAACGTTAATTCGCTATTTTGTCTTAGCGTCCGCCGACGTTTCGATCTCCTTGATGCGAATCGCAAAGCAATCGTCCACGATAACCACTTCGCCTCGAGCAACTCGGACACCTTGAGCCATCAAATCAACCGGAGCCGAAATGGGACGCCCCAGTTTCAAAACCGATCCTTGCGCCAACTTGACAATGTCACCCAACGGCAATTCCACTCGTCCTAATTCCGCCCACACCGTCACGCTGACATCATAGAAGCGGTTGATCGAACGACCCGCTCCTTCCTTGAGCGTCTCCTGCATGTTGGCGAATTCGGGAATACTCACCTCGACATCCGCCGGCCCTTCGTCCACCGAATTCGGCTCGTCCGTGACGGCATCCGCACTTGACGATTCTGCGTCCGCACTGACTTCGTCCGTTGCAGTTTGAGTTTCTTCGTCGGCCATCGCTTCGTCAGTCGTGTCGCTCATGATCAGCCTCGTCAACTTAGGACATGAATCATCCGTCGATAACGTATCCGCCTACTTTGTTCGGGCGCGATAAGCGATTTCCTTGATTCATTTCTTCCGGTTGCGGAAGGTAGGTTGAGTCTGCGGGGCCCAATACACGTACAAGATGCAGTTCCCAACGTAGTACCCACACAGCCAGGAACCATGGACTTCGGCATGCCGCAACCGTAGTAGCAATTCCATGACAAACTCACGCACACTCGTTGGCCAGCTGCCGGACACTTCCACTCGGATTCAGCAGCCTTCGCCGCTAGCACCCGAGAACGATTAGGACGTGATAATTAGACGTTCAAGCTGGGGTTGCTCCGACGACAATTACTTGTCATCTTTTGGCTCGAATACGCCAAGCCGATTTGGCGCAAGGTGGCCATGGAGTTACGTTCAAAGAGAGAGCAACAGAAATGTCATGTCACAAAAATGAATTTGTCGTTCACAATGTCGCATTGTTGGGCGAGTTTCAGAAGCCGGCAAAATTGGTGGACGAGCTATTGGTACATATGGATAACGTTGCCGAGGACGCAGGGGACGAATACCCCGAACTCTCGGAGGTCATCCAGTCACTTGCCGACTTGTTGCAGGGGATCATCCACCAGAAATTCCAGGTAGACATCCGCAAACGGAACGCAGAAGAAGTGGATGACCGCATCCAAGCGGCATTGCAAGTTCTGGGACACACGCCCGAACCACTCGCGACGCCAATCGCCCCTGCACAGCAATCAGACCGCCAGCTAAATGTAATTTCCGCCAGCTTGAATCTGTATCAAGCCGAGATCGAAGCCCACGGGCTGTCCCAGCGTTCTTCAGAAATTCTGACAAACATCGTTCGCGAACTGGAACGCGTCGACACGAAATGGACTTCGGCCGGAAAAGCAAAACCGGAAGTTCTGAATCCACAAAATGCGGCGTAGTTCGAATTACCTGAAGGTAGATCTTGCGCCGATTGGCGTTCAGACCAAGTCGGCATTCAGCAGCTTTTTGTAAACGTGACCTTCATTTTGGTCGATTCGTTCCGGTCGACCTTTGTGTCGAAAGACCAATTGCCTGTGGTCCACGCCCATTAGATACAGAATCGTCGCATGTAAGTCATGCACATGGAGCCGATCTTCTACCGCGTGCAGTCCGACTTCGTCCGTACTACCGTAGGTGCCGGGCCGAACACCGCCACCCGCCATCCACATTGTGAATCCGGTTGGATTGTGATCTCGGCCATCCCCTTTTTCGCTCATTGGCGTACGCCCGAATTCCCCGCCCCATACAACCAGCGTTTCTTCCAAAAGGCCTCGCTGCTTTAAATCGGTCAGTAATCCAGCCACCGGCAAATCCATCTGACCGCACATCTTGGTATGGTTGGCTTCAATGCCGCTGTGTGCATCCCATTTGCTGCCAGCACCGTGATAGCACTGTACAAACCGCACGCCTCGTTCCACCAAGCGCCTCGCCAGCAAGCAGTTTCGCCCAAACGTCGCCGTCTCTTTTCGATCAAACCCGTACAGTTTCTTGGTTTGTTCCGTTTCCTGCGAAAGGTCAGTTGCTTCCGGCGCGTGCGACTGCATTTGATAGGCCAATTCGTAAGAACGAATCCGAGCGTCTAGTTCGCTGTTGTCGGTCCGATGCTGTTCGTGCCGTCGATTCAACCATTGCAGATAATCCAATTTGTCTGCTGCTGCGCGCGTCACCTCACGTTCTTGGGTGACGCCAGATTATCAAACGGCGCCCTGTCTACTCGTAGCGCCGTGTGCCCTGATACACCGCAGGCATAAAACCGGCACTCCAATTCCGAGCCCCATTGACCACAGCATCTTTGATATCTTGCATTACCACAAACGGGCAGGTTCTGATTTTCTGTCCCCAGGCCATATGTCACCCAACTGCCCAGCGAGGGTCGCCCGGCAAATTGGCTGCCTGTATTCATTTGGCAAACGCCGCCCGAATGATTAATGCCATTGGTCCAGCAAGACCGTATGACGGCCAATTCATCTGCGTGGCGAGTAATATTCGGCAGCCAGTCTGAAATCCAAATGCCGTTCTCACCATATTGCTTCCATTTGCGTTGCGAAGCTAACACCGGTGAATCGAATTCGCCCATTGCCGTGATGATGCGTTCATAGCTATCAGGAATTCGTTTACCGGCCAGCTGCTGCAAAGCTGGCTTTGGATCAAACGTATCCATTTGGCTGGGTCCACCTTCCATGAACAGAAAGATGACACTCTTGGCGGTCGCCACGCGATGCGTCAATTTGGCTGCCAACGGAGAAGGAGCGGAAAGCCAGGTTTGGCACCAGCGGCAGTATCCATCAAGGCGGCCAGCGCCACGGCACCAAATCCGCAATTGCTGCGCAAGCATTCAGCGCCGGTTCCATTGCGATTCATTTGGCTGCGAACGATGAGAACTAATCAACATAGATCAACTCGTTGGTATTCAAAAGCGCGTACCACAGCCTGACGAACAGCATGGTTGGGAAGCGAGCTATCTACTGCGTTGTCATCCACCGTTGCTTCGCCTGAACGTTCTTCTTCTGCCAACCGCTGGACCGAACGTACAATTTCTGGGCGGTGGCCGATTCTTCGTTCGTTCGGTGAAACAAGCGTTTGTAAAGTCGCTGCACGAATGCTTCGTCGGTCATGCGTCGCCATCGAATTTGACATGGCCTGCACCAACGCGGTCGTCGAGCGGTCTTGTACCCAGTCAATAATCAGCAGATACAATGCCTGAGTTGCGGTGGTGGTCCGTGTCGCTGGCCCCGACTGCGAATTCGATCTGAAAATCAAAACCGTCCAGCAGCGGATCTAACTTATTGCGTTTCACGGTGCGATACACAGAACGCTTCTGTTCGTCCAATTCACCACTGATGGACAACATGGTGTCCATGATTTCTTCACCCGACAGACGACGAGCTGCCATTTTCCACAGCAATCGATTGCTGGGATCCACTTCCGCAAGCCGATCATCTTGTCGATCCAACGAAGCTTGTTGCCAAGTAGCAGACAACAAAATCCGACGATGAAGCTGCTTCAGGCTCCAGCCATCTTCCATGAAGCGTTTCGCCAACCAATCCAACAAGGCGGGGTGCGAAGGCACTTCGCCCAAATGCCCAAAGTCGGATGTCGTTGCGACAATTCCCGTCCCAAAATGTTGCTGCCAAATCCGATTCACGATCACTCGCCCCGTCAGCGGATTGTCTGAACTGGCAATCCACTGAGCTAATGCGGTGCGGCGTCCCGTCGTTTGCAGTTCGATGGGCGGAGCCACAATCTGCGCCGGTGCTGGATCAAACAATTCCGGAAAACCAGGTTCAATTGGCGTCTGACTGGTATCGCCTTCAATGTAGGTTGCCGGCGCGGTCGAACCGACATCGGTAGCCACAAAAGCCAACGTGGGTAACGGTTCCGGCTTGAGTGAATCGAATTTGGCCAATTCCGCTAACAACGTCTGACGGCGAGATTCGGTCGCTTCGTCCAACCATTCCGGAAGCTTCTGAGGATCGGTCTTGAATTGCCGAGAAGCTAAGTCCGCAATCTGGTGTTCGTAGGCGGTTCGCTCCGAAATTCGCTTGTCAATCATCGCTCGAATTTTCGGAATGAAACGCTCGGCTCCTTCACCCGTGGCGTGCTTTAACAGCACGGGATATTCAATGGCGTGCAATTCTTTCCGAATCGCATCCGTCGCTTGTTCCCACTTTTGTTGTTGCTGAAAATGCGAAATCTTGGTTGCCGCATCGGCCACCGGCAATGCTTCCACCGGCATGAATGGCGCAAAAAAGGCTTTGAAGCGATAGTAGTCCGTCTGCAGCAGCGGATCGAATTTGTGGTTGTGACACTTGGCGCATTTCAATCCCGTTGCCAAAAAAACGTCAGCCGTGGTTTCTGTTAGATCGCTCAGAATTTCATGCCACTGCGTTTCCACGTCGCGCTGATTGTATTCGTAAATCCAATGTCGCAAAAACATGGTGGCAATCAACGCGTCGCGGTTGCCAGGATCCAATTCGTCACCGGCCAACTGTTCGCAAATAAACTGATCGTAGGGCTTGTCCGCGTTGAAGGACCGAATCACGTAATCGCGATACAGATGCGCGTGGGGCCGATCCGCGTCCGCTCGATAACCATCCGAATCAGCATAGCGAACCAAGTCCAGCCAGAACCGAGCTTGATGTTCTCCGTAGGCTGGCGAATCCAACAATCGATCCACCAGATCCGCTAGTGATTCCTGGCCCACCAGAAAATCGGCCACGTCGTCAGGCGTCGGCGGCAGTCCGGTGATGGCGTAGTGGATTCGCCGAGCCAACGTGCGGCGGTCCGCCGGAGCGGATGGTGCAAGCTGTGCCGCTTCCAAGCGTGCCAACACAAAATGATCGATTTCGTTCTGACACCATTCCAGCGTTTCCACCGCAGGCACTGACGAATCTTGCAGCGGTTGGTAAGCCCACCAGTTTCGATCTTGTGGCGAAATTGCGTTCGCTGCTTTCAGCACTACTCCGTTCGGCCACACGGCACCCGCTTGGATCCAGTCTTCCAACTTTCGAATGACATCGTCTGCCACAGCCGGTTCGTCCGGCGGCATTTCCAAGTCGACATGGCGCAGCGCCGAAATCAACAGGCTCTGATCCACATTATGCGGCACTACCGCCGGACCACTGTCTCCGCCTAACGCCACCGCTTCCCACGAATCTAAACGCAAACCGCTCTCTTGCTTCGTCGCACCATGACATTCAACGCATTTGCTGGTCAGCAGAGGCCGAACGTGCTGTTCAAACCAATCGGCGGAACTTGGTGAATCCGCCAATACCGCCGTCGCTCGGCCGACAATCAGACACGAGCATGCAAACAGCACGATCCGTTGAGACTGGCGGCGATTCTGATGCATCGCATGACTCCAAGCAGGTGATGTGGCGAGCGTTTTTTTGGTAGGACCCGCAGTATACACGATTGCGGTCGCAAATGCGATTTTGTTACGCTGCCGTTGGTGGAAAGTTGGTTTGGCTGCACAACTCGAGTGATCAAGATGAGAGGTCAACGATTCCGTTTGCCAGCCTAAACAAGCCAATAAATCTCGAAGGAAGATACATGGACCGAGTTATCAGTTTGTTTGGACTTCTGGTCATGATCGGTATTGCTTGGCTAACCAGTAGCCATCGACGAAAGGTCCGTTTGCGAATTGTGCTGGGAGGCCTGTTGCTGCAATTCGCGTTTGCGATTTTGGTACTCAAAACGCGGCCCGGAAGACTGGCATTCGAATTCATCGGTTCGCTTTTTGAAGCGACAATCGCTTGCGTGGATGCCGGTTCGTCCTTCATGTTCAACATGTACTCATAAGGCGAAGCCGACTTTCCGCCCGCCTTTATTCTGCTGCGATCCTTTGCCTTTGGCGTCCTGCCAACAATCATCTTCTTTAGTTCGCTGATGTCGATTCTGTATCATTTGGGCGTCATGCAGCGAATCGTCGCTTTGTTTGCGTACGTGATGCAGAAGACGTTGGGAACCAGTGGCGCGGAAAGCCTTTCGGCCGCCGCCAATATCTTTGTCGGCCAGACGGAAGCTCCGCTGGTCGTCCGACCGTACATCCAAAGCATGACCCTTTCCGAATTGAACGCGGTCATGGTAGGTGGCTTTGCCACCATCGCGGGCGGAGTGATGGCGGCATTTGTCGGCATGGGCATCGACGCCGGCCACTTGGTAACGGCATCGGTTATTTCTGCGCCAGCCGCGTTATTAATGCCAAAATCATGCAACCGGAAACCGATGCACCACAAACCTTGGGAACCGTGAAAGTTGAAATCCAAAATGATAGTGTCAACGTGATTGAAGCAGCGGCCTCCGGAGCGTCAGCCGGTATGAAACTGGCCATCAACGTGGCGGCCATGCTGATTGCCTTCTTGGCGTTAATTGCGTTGGCCAATACGTTTCTGGGTTGGCTGAGCGTGACGTGTTTGGGGATCGAAACAGATAACGCCTGGACGTTGGAACGAGCGTTCAGTTATGTCTTCTATCCGTTTGCTTGGCTGATGGGGATCCCGAAGCAAGATTGCATGCCTGCGGGCGAACTGCTGGGCCTGAAGATGGTGGCCAATGAATTTATTGCGTTTGATCGTCTGGGCGCTGGACCAAGCCACCGGCGAAGGGGCTCCACATCCTAGAACCGTGGTCATCCTGACTTACGCTCACTGGTTGCCAATCTCGGTTCTATCGGCATTCAAATTGGCGGCATCGGAGCGATTGCGCCGGAACGTCGCTCCGGATCACGAAACTCGGCCTCCGAGCCATGTTGGGTGGCACCCTGGCAGCGTTTATGACGGCATGTATCGCAGGCATCTTGGTTCAGGATGGGAGTTCGAATCTGCCAGGCAACAATTCGGAAACCACCACTTCCGACACAACTCGTTCTGAATCTGCATCGACAATCCAGATGGGTAATTCGCTGTTGAATTCGACCAACACTTGGCGACACACGCACAGCATGTGCCCACCCGCCGTGGCCAATACCATCAATGACCAATCGGAACAACCCGCCGCCACGGCGGCGAGGCGGCGGTTCGTTCAGCGCAGGTGGTCAATCCAAACGACGCGTTTTCTACGTTGACGCCTTCGTAACATTCGCCATTGGCGCCCAATTAAATCGCCCGACCGAAAACTGAGAATAGGGCGCATACGCCTTGGTTCGAACCGCCAGCACGTGGCGAATCAATGCTTCTGGATCGCGAGTCGCTTGGTCGAGATCCTGTTCACTGTCATGGCACGTTCGTTTCTAACTGACAAAATTGGCTGCTAGGTTGATTCCGCTTGGCGTCCCAACAGTAAAAGTATCAAGACCAACGCCGCAGCTTGCAACGAGCTTAACCGCAAACTGAAACGCCCCAACCCAGGGCAACGTTCCCAAGCCAATGCTAACTACCGCAGCGGCCAAGGCGTACGGCATCTGTGTCCAAACGTGAGCAATATGGTCACAACCACTAGACTGCGAACTCAGCACCGTCGTATCCGAAATCGGCGAACAATGGTCACCAAAAATCGCGCCGGCCAAGACACCTCCCACCGCACACAGAAAGATCGGATTCCTGGCAAATTCACTACCCATTTGGTCGTCCACTGCTAACAGCGAATGCATTAACGGGATGACCATGGGCATCAGAATTCCCATGGTGCCCCAGCTGGTTCCAGTGCAAAATGCCACAAACGCGGACAGTATAAACACCACGGTTGGCAACAATCGCACGGCTGTGCTGATTCCAGTAACCTTGTCGGCGTTGCTTGCATCAGTCGATTCGGCCGGTTGAAATGTTTCAGCCAATTGCAGTTTCAGAAATTCGCCCGTGTAGAGTCGATGATCTTGAAACGCGTACGATTCGTTCGAAGTCCGACCATCGTATGCTTCGTCTCCCGTCAATTTCGAAACGGTCGAGGCACACCACAAAATGGCAATCGCCGGCAAAACCACTCGAGCACCACCCATGGCGGCCTCCACCACTTGGGACGAATTCAACAAACGCTGAGCCACTGACAAGATGCTGGCAGTAGCCAGTCCCCATAGTGCACCGTATTGTAGCGCCAAACTGGAATCTCCATTCCCCACGATGTCTCGCATTTTGGCATCCGCCAGTTCCGCGCCCATGGCATCGGCACCTGTCTTGTAAATCAGCCAAACAACCACGACCAGCGTCACCACGATCGGCAAAACAGCATTCCACCAAGCGGAGACACGAGCGTGTTCTTCTTCCAAACCCGGTAGGGCGTCCACATCGCCACGTAGCGCCTTCCGTTCTGCGTGCAACATCGGCCCGAAATCGCGACCGAGTAGCGCCACCAAGAACACCATCACCATGGCGGTGATGACATAGAACCGATACGGAATACTAGCCAAAAAGACGTCAAACGCCGCCACGTCCTTGATGCCGGCGTTGCTCAATCCCGATTTGACATAGTCAATTTCCACCGCCACCCAGGTTGATACCAATGCCAGTCCGGCCACGGGCGCCGCGGTGGAATCGACCAAGAAGGCCAGCTTTTGCCGAGAAATCTTGAGGCGGTCGCAAATCGGTCGCAGCGTACTGCCCAAGAGAATTGTGTTCGCATAATCGTCAAAGAAGATCAGCATGCCCAAGAACCAAGTCGCCAACTGGCCTCGGCGCCGAGTGTTCGCTAGGGGCGAAACCGATTGAATCAAACCTCGCATGCCACCACACTGCGTGATCACACCAATCATGGCGCCCATGAGTATGGTGAACGAAAAGACTCGTAGCTTCCCCGCATCGGCCAACGTATCCCACAAGTGAATTTCCCAGGTGTCATGAAGGGCTGCCAGCACGTTTCCGTGCTTGGTGACCAGAGCACCGACAAAGATGCCGGCGATCAGCGAAAGGACTACCTTCCGAGTGGCGATGGCCAACAGGATCGCCACAATCGGCGGCAGGATACTCAACCAGCCATAAGGATGTTCAGACATATTCGAATTCAATTCCGTGCGACCAGCGCCGCGCCACTCGCTAGTTGCGAAATAGAAATAACAGGCCAAAGAAACACAAAGCGCGAATTTCAGATGATAAACCGCTACGCGCGAATCCACAACGCGGACTCGTTACGCAGAAGTACGAATCGAGACGCTATGATTCGGAACTGGCAGCGGCAATCCGTTTCGCCAAAACGGCCATGCGTTTCTTTTGGCGTCGATACACAATCAGAGTGGCAGCTTCGTCGCCAAAGTTTCGACAAGCGTTCTGCAGTTGATTCGGATCGATTTCCACGCTTCGCTTTTTGACTTCCAACCGACCGATTCTTCGTTTTTTGAGCAATTGACGCAACGCTTTTTCTCGGTACGGCAGACATTCCGTCACTTCAAACGCAGACAACAAAGGATGCGTCACGGCCTGATTTCCCGTCAAATATCCGCCGCCCGGAATCAACCGTTGGAGCCGCAACTTCGCCGCCAAGGCACCGGGCAAAGACGACGCCAAAACGGTCGGATGCGGTTCATAGATAAATCGACCTGGCGAATCGGCCAAATCGACTTGTTGGTGCGGATCGCCAGCAAAAGAAACCGCCTTCCCGGCATCATCCACTAGCGTTGCCAATCGCGATGCAGATTCGTGACGCAGCGAACCAAACCAAGCCACCAACTGCAAGCATTCTCGTTTTCGTCCGATCCATTCCAATTGCGATTCTGCCGTCCAATGATCGGGCACAACCGTGGCTGGTGCCAGTTTGATGGCGGCGTTTGCATTTATGCTCAACAACCGGTCAATCACTTCCAGCGGTGGCGAAAATGTTGCAAGCTAACGGTACGATTCGCCGTTTTCGACAGTTCGACGATCGGGATCCATGTGCCACGCATCCAATTGTGCAACGTCAAACGTTGTGACATCTTGTTGACACACGCGAACGCGCCCCTGCGAATTCAAAGTGGCTAATTTCGCGTGCAGTGGATCTATGTCTACCGCCATGACGTGGGGCACCGTTCGAGAGATGGCCATCGCATCGCCGCCGATACCGCTGCACAAATCAGCTGCTTGCTGGCAACCCGCAAACCGCTCGGCCTTGTAGCCAGCAATCCATTCGTCCGACGCTTGTTCCATTCCCTTTTCCGTGAACCACATTTCACTGGGATTGGCAAACTTGCGTCCCGCTTTGTGACGCCATTCCGCTTGTTGCACGACTAGCCGAGTTCGTGCTGGGCCGATTTCGCGGCGCAACTGCTGCAACGTTGCCAGGTCGAGTGGCGTTGTATCGGCGGCAACTTGAGACAGAGTTGATCGTCCTTCGCGTCCCACCAGCCAGGCCCAGTCATTATTCCAGGTCGATAGGTTGTGTTCTGCAGAATCGAGCATCAGTAGGTCCGTTCCGATCGAGCGCGAAGGAGATGATAAGCGGCAACGCAAATATCTAACGAAAAAAGCGAATGGACCGCCAGGACCCATTCGCTTGCTCAATTGTTGTTGACGAATGTTTTTCGCTCAAAAACCTACGAATTCTACTGCGTACTCGCCGGTATATTCATTCGAATTCGCAGCTACCACCAAATAGTATTCCGCGCCCGGTTCTAGCATGCCGATTTCGCCCGTGGCCGGATCCAACATAGTCACTTCAGTGCCGTCCGCATCCAGCAACGTTACTTGGATATTCGAATGATCGACGGCCGTAGCAAATACGAATCGAGTGGTGGCGACAAATCGAAAGACATCTCGATCTCCCGCTTCGTCAATGAAACTACGAATCGAAAGTGGGATACCGGGTTCGATCCGCAATGTTGTCGCGCTTTCGCCCAAGTCGTCCGCATGGGGATCTTCGCCAAACACTAGGTCGACCACTTCCCAGGGTTCAATCGGACCGGGATCAACCGGATCAACCGGATCAACCGGATCAACCGGATCAACCGGATCGATCGGATCGATCGGGTCCACCGGGTCCACCGGATCGACAATCACGGCATCCGGAGCGACAAACAAATCGACGCGGTATTCACCAGTCTGTGCCATTTCAGATTCCGAAACGGCCAAGTAATAGGTGTCACCCACCACAACTTCGACGCCCGGCAAGCTATGTGGCCCTGAAAAAACATCTGCACCGGTTGCATCCAACAGAGACAGCCAAACGCCCGCGTCCGTCCCCATGAAGAACGATTCGGCAAAAACCATATTGCCTTCGGCCACAAACTGGAAGACGTCGACATCGCCGGCTTGGTCCACATTGGAAACGATCACGGCAATCTGTTCGCGGAATAGATCTATGAAATCAATTGGTGTGGCGTCTTCGCCAAGCTGATCTACATGAATGTCATTCCCCAATTCGGCGTCCACCGGAGGATTGAACGGATCGTTCGGATCAGGATCAATCGGGTCAATCACAACATGAGGACCAACAAAATAACGAGCGACATATTGTCCTGTTCCTGATTCGAATGCTTGGATGGAAACATAATACGTGCCGGCTTCGTCCAGCATCGCATCCAGCAGCATCGGACCTTCGCCCAGCAATTCTCCCGTTTCCGAATAGACTTGGATCAACGGTTCAAAACCGCCGTCCGGCGCAATGACTTCCATCTGCAACCAAGATGGTTGGTCCGTGTGGAACTGAAACACATCCACATCGCCAAGGTCATCGATGAAGGAACTAAACTGTCCCGCTTCGGGCCAAAAATCGAGGAACGGCAATTGGGACGCACCAGAATCTAACGTGCTGCCGTGCGGATCTTCACCTAGATCAGAATCAGCGTCAGGAAATTCACCGGTGTCAGGATCCGGATCTGGGTCAACCACGATCAGATCAACAAGAACTCCCAGTTGATATTGCCCCGTTGCGTCGGCAACTTCTCCGTCTGGCCCCATCATCTGACGAACGGATATGTAGTACGTCTCTCCCACTTCGACGGGAACACCGAGCCAAGCCGTTTCACCCTGATACAACACGTCGCCATTGGCGTTTTGCAGCATCAGCTCCAATTGTAGTTGCCCATCGTAGGCAAACGCATCGGCTTGGACCCAGGAACCGGTTGACGTGAATTCGAAGACGTCAATATCGTTCGCTTCGTCGATAAACGAATCGACCACCGTGTAACCATCTACCGTTAACTTGGTCGCGTCATTCGGCGAATCCCCATGAATGTCTTCACCCAACGCCGAATCAGGAGCTGGTCGCCACGGTTCGTCCGGAATGAACTGGTGGATCAGATGAAACAGGTATTCGCCCGTTTCACCCGTGGAACTGGAAACCGTCACAAAATAAGTTGCTCCCGTTTCCAAGAAATACAACCCCGGTCCGGCAGGCTGACCTTCTTCCACATCCCAAGCGTTAGGAACGACCGCTCCATCTTGATCTAATACTTGCAAGTTGAAATTTTGCACCGGATCAAAAACATCGACCAGCAGTTCTGTGGACTGAGCCACAAATTGGAAGGAATCCACATCGCCTGGTGTGTCGATACCCGAATTCAAAATGACCGCTCCGCCCGCGAAGTCCAATCGAGTTGCATTGTCGCCAATCTGATCGGCATGCGCATCTCGTCCAACCTGATCGATATCGTCCGGCGGTGGGTCACCTACCATGCGAATCTGTAAATCATACAACCCTTGATCGGCTGCATCCAACGCGTTGACGGAAAAGAAGAATTCGTCTCCTTCGTTGGCAAAGAAGACCACTCCATTGTCCGCGTCACCAGCCAGTAGCTGCTCATGATTCGCATCAAACAAATGGACCGCCAAACTAGCCGCCGGCAGCGAATCGGCTTCCACATCGGCTGGAGGTGCTGAATCAGTCAGATACGTGCCCGCCTGGAAGGCCAGCAGCATGTCACTGGTATCGAATTCGCCATCACCCGTCCAGTCACCGTGTTCCCAAGCAGAATTGTTGGGAATGTTGTCTTCGTAGTGACCAAATTTGAAGACTTGGATCAGGTCGGCAGAATCAAATTGGCCGTCCCCATTACTGTCACCCACAATCGGCGGCACGTCGCCCGTTTCCAAATTCGCATCGGTGTCAATGGTTCGAACCATCTGGCCCTGCAACACGTAATTGCCACTTTCCGGTGCGATGAAGTGAAACGCATCCGTGTCGCCAGCCGAGTCAATAAACGACACCATTTCCATACCGTCAGCGGCCAAATCCATTCGCAACTGCGTAGCCAAGTCTCCGATCTGATCGGCATGCAAATCACTGCCCCATGACGAATCAGCTTGCGCCACCATGGCTTGAAATATGGCCGGATCCACCATCATGCCACTCGCGTCCAGCACTCGACGTTCTTCCAAATTTTCCACGCCAGAGAATTTTCGCTGTATGACACTTCGACGCTTCTTCCTACGACTGATAAACCGCTTCAACATTTCAATCTTCCTAAACTAAAAACCCACGAAGAAGCCCAGGCGGACAACAAACTGCTCGATCGGCAAAACTACACAATGGTTCTGTGACAAGACACGTTTCACTGCCAGAAACTGGAAATTTATCGCAAACAACGGCAGAGACCGCTAGGAAAGCAATGTCAGCAGGTCAGCACATTCCTGCTCAATTTCCGCATGCGAACCAGGGTGATGAAACTGGACGGTATCGAATAGGGCCTCGCGAAATTCTTTCCTGGCGACGGCATACTGACGATGCATATGCGTGACGTCCTGATTTAACTTAGCGGCAACTTCGCGAATCGGGAGCCCTTCTTGAAAGCGGAGCCGCAAGATTTCCACTCGCAGCACCGCCTCTGCGCCCTCTTGTTCGGCTCGTTTTACTTGCAAGCAGGCGGCTTCTTTCATGATGGAACGAGCCCATTCGCGGTCGAAGGCTTTGGACAGGCTGCTATCGTCGGTCGGCACGCCGGCCAGGCCATTTCTGGTTCCGTGTTCTGGGGTTTACGATGCCGTTCTTCAATTCGCAGTGCAACGTTACGCACAACACCGTACAAGTAGGTTCGAAACTTCGCTCGTTCTGGATCTACTCGTTCCAAAGCTCCGTTCGGCTTCAAGCATTCGACAAACACTTCTTGAAGCGCGTCATCCAGGAAAGCAATCCAAGTTGATTGACGCCAGCGTTTGGCTAGATACGCGCGAATCACGGGTGCGTAACGCTGTGCAAATTCGGCTCGGTCCGTCGATTCGCCCGAAGTCGCTCGACTTATCAACGACCACCAAGTTTCGTGAATTTCCGACATACATCACTCGCTTCCGCGCAATATGTTTTAGCCCAACAGCAACCAAAAACGCTACGCGTCTTCCATAAGGTTACGAATCCTTTTCATGCGAGTCATTAATGACGCGTCGCCGGATCCACAACCTTGACAGGCAAAAGACACTTGCCACCAGCCACTCAGCTTATTCGCATGGTGATCATTTTTGCCGATGGGATCAAGCAGGAATCGCCAAGAAATGGAACAGTTCGGACAGTTCACAGAAGTCCAAAAAGCGAAACGGCCTGTGAAAACCACAGGCCGTTGGATGGATTCGCCCCAATTTCACTCGGCGAACTAGAAGTTGATGTACAACCCAAAGCCGCTGCGACCGCCGCCATAGCGAGACCCATAGGACGGCCCGTAAGCCCGACCATAACCGTATCCACCACCGTATCCACCACCGTAGCCATAGCCCATTCCGCCACCGCCGTAATAGGCTCGACGAGGTGCGTGATGATGATGGTGATGTCGAACCGGCGGTGCGTAACCATAGCCATATCCGTAGCCGCCACCATAACCGCAGCCCACCAACATCATGTCCGGCGAATCTGCCGTTGCCGACATGCCCCAAGCCGCTTGTGCCAACGATTCGTCTAACACCAACGAATCGACCTGATCCGCCGCAGCAGACCCTTGCAACAAACCAACCATGCCCAAACAAGCCATCAAAATTGTTGTTCGTACCATATGAAAAACTCCTGACGCAAAAAGAAGGAAATCGGATCCGAGGGCCAAAACAGTTTTGCCCCCACCGACAAACGCTCGATTCTCGAACGTGTCGAATTCCGAAGCCTGCTCAGTTGCAGCGTCCGTGCCAGCACACAGGCACACACAGCAAGTCATTGCTAGATAAGAAGTTACGAACACGCGTCATTCGACGAACAAGTAACCATTGCAATCAATGTGACTACAGCGTGATTCGAAGTGATGACAGCCGATCGCCAAATCGGGAACAAAAACCGAAAAGTACAATCACTTCGAGCCTACGCAGCTCGTCGCCTTCGGGAATAACCTACCTGCAGCAACCCTGCTCCCAGAAGCGGAAATACCAACTGTGGCTCCGGAACGCTTGTCACCGGCCGAGGCCCGCTTTCGTATCCGCCGTCACGAAACGCTACGATCAAATCACTGGAATCAAAATCTCCGTCTCCGTTCCAATCTCCTTCGGCCCACCCTGAATTGAGAGCAATTCCATCTTCATATTCTGCCGACTGGAAAACTCGCGTCAGATCGGCGGAATCAAAGTAACCGTCCAGATTTGCGTCGCCAAACCAGGTTTGCTTCACGTCGTGCACCCAGGTGGTTCGATCTTGTTGATCAACTTGACCATCCAAATTCAAATCGTAAATCTCTTTTTGACTGCCAATGCGCAGCGCCGTTGTCAGCAAGTCAATGTCAGCAATGTCGGCAAATCCACTGGCGTTGATGTCTCCGGCTCGAAGAAAAACCCAATCATCCGTATGAAACCCAAACGCCGAATCGTTATGTGACTTTGACACACGCACTCGATAAATTGGCTTGTCCGAGCGAATTCCTGCAAAGCCAAATTCCGAATCACCTCCGTAAAGACCGGCAGTGCCGTCCGTGTAGATTGCCGATCCCAACGACACCGATCGCTGATCAAACGCCTCTACCATGAAGTCAAATCCCCACAGACCAATCAACGATATCGGAGGATCAAATGTCGCATTAATCGAAGACGAAGGTTGATCGCCTGCCGTCAAATTGTTTGGTGGACTGCGAATTTCGACTTCGCGAGTAATCCGATCGTCATCTTCAAATCCGATTCCTAAAGACTGAAATCGGTTTTCTACACGAGCTCCATTCGCTAAGGCTCGTCCGTCTGCGTCCCGCGTGAAATCAAGCAACACCACGTTCTCGGGAAGGTCCACCGGTTGAATAGATTGAGCCACGCTGAACGAAACGCTGCCAAGCATTACCAAACAGATCAATGAACACTTCATCTGAAAACCCTCGCCGAAAATCACTCAGAAACCGAGCTGTAATTATAGTCATTTCAGGCGTTGAGCGACAATTCATTTCCCATTTTTGACGCGTCGACCGTAAACAAAAACGGCTCGACATGATTCTGCCGAGCCGTCAATTGATTGAATTTTTTCTTGGGCCAACGGTCTGCCTTCCAGCGATAGCAAACCCAGTTTCGCCAAGTAAATTGAGCACCGTTGATGATCTAATCTTGGCTAACGCGACGAATTCTTGTTGTTCATGTTCTACAAACCATTCGTCAAAACGATCAAGACTAAAGCGGCAAGCGCCCTGATTCCACTTTCGGGAAATCGCTGGTCAAACCTTCCTTCATGAAGTTCACCAAGTCAGTTTTGTCTTGGTCGGTCAGATCCAGTTTCTTCATTTTGTCGCTTAGGTAATCGTTCGGGTGACCACCCTTGGCATACCATTCCACAACTTCTTCCAGCGTTTTCTGGCTTCCGTCGTGCATGTAGGGTGCACTCAGCGCGACATTGCGTACGGTCGGAGTCTTGAAGGCGCCTTTGTCTTTTTCGTCATTGGTGACGACATAGCGTCCTAGGTCTGGTTCGTCCGCGTCCATGCCCACGCCCAAGTTGTGATACAGTTCGTCAGTGAAATTCGCACCGGCGTGACATGCGGTGCAATTCGCTTTGTCGCTGAAGAATAGATCTCGACCTCGCCGAGCACTTTCGGACATCGCCTTCGCACCTTCCACGGCGGTGGTGTAGGCCGCAAACAGTTCGGGATCTTCCTGTTCCAATTCGTCGATTTCGTCGCCCCAGCTAGATTCAATCGATGTCACTTGTTCAAAGTAATCATACGGCGCGGGCGAAGTCACGATCGCTCGTTCAAACGTGGCAATCGCTTTACCAACGTTGTCGATATTGACACCTTCACCCGGGAAAATCGCATCGAATTGCATCACATAGCCAGGAATATCCTTGATGGTCTGCACAGCAACGTCGTGCGTGTTTGCCATTTCAATCGGATTGGCGATCGGACCAACCGCTTGCGCCTCCAACGAATCCGCTCGTCCATCCCAGAACTGCGGACCAGATACAATTCGGTTGTAGCTAACGGGCGAATTACGGTTTCCTTCTTGCCCTTGTACGCCAACGCCAAATTGCGTGTCTTTGGCGTAGCCAAAATCTGGATGATGGCAACTGGCGCAACTGATGGTGTTGTCAGAAGACAAACGAGTGTCAAAGTACAGCTGGCGTCCCAATTCGATTTTGGCTTTGGTCATCGGATTGGCATCCAAACCTTGAATGTTGGACGCTGCGGCTGACAATCCCAACGGCAGCGTTGGCTGAATCGGTCGATGGTTTTCTGGCTTCTGCAACCATTCTTGAATCGCCTCATTCGACAAATCACCGTCGCCGGGAATTCCTGCGGTCAATTCGGCCGCGCCCAACTCCACTTCCACCGGATCTAATGCCGATGTCACGGGATAAGTGACCGTTGCTTCGTCCGCTTCCGATTCTGCTTCCGACGGCGAATCTTCCACAACGGCTGTCGTCACGGCATCTTGAACGTCTGCATCATCAATGGACGAAACTTCGGCATCGTCCAGTGACACTTCTGGAATTTCCAAATCGGCTCCCGTGGCGTTCGAATCGGTCGAATTCGCGTCCCGATCTTCTTTGGGCGCCGGCGAACATCCGACGAAAGCCACCAACCCCGCCACGCCAAATGCCAATACTATGCTACGAATCTTCATGTATACCTCCGCTTCGTTTCTGTCCATTTCGTGAGATTCATTCTGCGGTTACTGTGCGGACAAGCTTACTCCGGCAAAAGGCAGGGACCGGAATGCCCACAACTGAATTATTGGTATCTTAGCACCGTTGCCCAGTCATCAAAGCCCCACTCCGTTCGCGATTTTCCGCGAGTCACCCCTGGCATTCTGGGCCAAACCGTTAACCAAGCGTTAACACTTAACGCTTTTCCAACTCGGCCAATTCGTCGGCCGACAACCTTCGCACGCAGCGAAACCCGTAGGTGTCTCGAGTAAAACACGCATCACTAATTCCCGGAGCGTCTGCCAATCGAGCAGCCACGCGGCAACTCGCTTCATTCGACTGCCACGAACCACCTCGCAACACGCGTTTATCACCTTCGACCGGTCCCGTGGGATCCGTGGCTCCATCGCTTTCCGAATAATATGTTTCCGAATAGACATCTTGGCACCATTCCGCCACATTCCCCAGCATGTCATGAAACCCCCAAGCGTTCGGGCGGCGACTTCCAACCGATTCAGTCTGCTGCACCGAAGGTCCAGCGTAACAGGCATGAGACGACAGTTGCTTGACCGAAGTACCGAAGTAATATTCGCTATTGGAACCTGCGCGAGCTGCATATTCCCATTCTGCCTCGGTAGGCAACCGATATCCGTTCGCGGCGAAATTGCAAGCGAACGAGCCTTCGTCGTAACAAGGTTCCAAACCTTCAGCACGCGAACGTTCATTGCAAAACACAACTGCTTCCGACCAGCGAATCTGTTCGACCGGATGGCGCTCTCCTTTAAAATGCGCCGGATTGGGCAGCTCTAATTCGGCAAATTGATCCTGCGTCACTTCAAACTTGTCCATGGCAAACGCAGTCAACGAAACCGCATGCGCCGGTTGTTCATCCGCCGGAGCGTTCGCACTGGCCGATCCCATTTGAAACGTACCGCCGGGCAGCAAAATCATGGCCACTTGTAGATTGCCAACAGGCACCGATTTTTCCACTGCCGTGACACTTGAAGGTGCAGATTCGTTCTTAACACAGGACGTCAACAACGAAATAACAACCACGGAAACGGACGCGATAATAAAACGAATTCGCATAGCCCAAACTTTTCGAGAGTCCATCAGTTTACAACTCGCTGCCGCTGCATCTTTTTCGCCCGCAAGAACGCTACGGTGCCACCGCCCATTCCGATTCTTTGTTGGACGTGTCCGGGTTCTTGGTCAACTGCAGAGGTTCGGCATCACTGCCGACTTCTTTCCGGTAGATATCCCATTTACCGTAGACGCCGGTCATTTCCGCTACTTCAGTCTGCGTTCCTGGCCCGACCGATTCCACGCGTCCGCCTGGTCCCATGCTGAAACTGACAAACTTGGAATCAGGCGAAAAGTCGGGATGGTACAGGTGCAGCGTTTCATGACGATGCACAATCCGGCGATTGGAAACCGCAGGTCCTTGGTCCGAAAAAGACAAGTCCGCCATTTCTACCGTATGGTCATTGCTGCTCCATGTCACGAATTTTCCGTCTCGACTGACACACGGCCGACATCCAGGAATCTTCAAGTCGACAACGCGATCTCCTTCTACTTCGATTCCCACAATGGCATGCCCAAAGCCCATCCCGCCATGCACCGTCGAGATAATCCATTTTCCGTCTGCCGCCCAGCTAGGCACATAGATATGCTCAATCTTGTCGTTGGGATGCTTTTGCAACGCTTCCGTTTGGACGTCGTAGAAGTACAGTCCTTTGGTCACATAATCTTTGACAGAAAAGCGATTAAATTCTTGTTTGGCAAAGGCAATTTCACGGCCGTCCGGGCTCCACGTAGGATGTCTGGCTTGTTCGGCAATTTGCTTTCGATCCGAACCGTCCCGGTTCATTAACCACAAACTTCGACTCACCTTGCCGTCCTGATGCGTATCAACTAAGAAACAGATCTGCGAACCGTCCGGTGAAACCTGTGGATACAGTTCGTGAATTTCCGGAGTATTGGTGAGATTTTTTTCGTCACTGCCATCTGCCGCCATCGAAAACAGATCCCAGTTTTGGTTGCGGTACGATTCAAACAGAATTCGATATTCGTCACTTCGCACAGAAGATACGAACAGCAGTTGCAAGACGACACTGACCAACGGAACATACCAAATCAAACGCATGGGATACCTCGCAAGAACCCACTCAAACAAGACACGGTGGCAATTCGCACCTGTCGGTCCAAGCACCGACAAGTTTCAGCACCGGATCAGTATAACGTCTTTCGCAACGCCAAGTGAACTGACCCCAGCTCATCGCGCAAGAAGCCGATGATTAGTTTCGTTTCAATGTCACGGAATAGAGCATGACCACCGCGCCGGCCGACATGAGCGTCCACGGAGTCCATTCGGCGGGCGTGATTTCACGAGGTGTCACGGTGGTGGTCGACTCCTCAGGAAAGAATTCGTTGGTATTCACCACCGTTTGATCAAACCGATCCGACAAGATGAGGCGGTCCATCACCATGCTCTGCGCACCAAACAACGATAGCGCAATTCCGATGGCCAAAAAGATTGAACGCCACATAATTTCTCACTCGTTCCCAAAGGACCAGTTCGCCGAACCAATAGAACGAACCTCGCCACGCCGTCTCGCATTAGTTCGTCCATCCTTCTGTTCGGCACACACCCACTGCTAGCTGAACTTAAGCCAGCACAGTTCAACTCTTGCTGGTTAGGCAATTTGTAGCAAACGAATCAGGTTCGCAACGGCCAAGGGAAGAAACAGGAACAGTCGACGCGATGGTTTGCGAGTAATCTAGAGTTTGAAAAGGAAACGGTTTGATTTGTCATTAGGTTTTTGACATGACAATCGGCGCGAAACATCGATCACTTGCAACAACAAGATCGTCACGGTCATGAGGCATCAGCGCTGGCTCGATTCCGGCAGGCCGCCCTTGGCTCCTCTCTCCAGCCCCATCCGCTGTCCGGAGTTGCGAGATGAGCGTTCGGCAACGGCGAGACGACGACAGGACAAAGTGGGTCGGACTAGATTTGGCGCCGATGTGGTCCAAAAATGGATGCCGATTACCATCCTCCGCTATTAAAATCCTATTCCATTGCACGTGAAAGCATTTTTCTCAGCCATTCATCGAATGGACGGTGTATCGGTTCCGCGTAAGATGTGAAACTCGGTTGGCGGTTTACAAATCGAGTCACTTGGTAGTTGGGGCTCTGGCCGGCCGTTGGCCCGAAGGTTTCGTATTTGGTCCGTTCCCAGAGCGTGAGTTGGTTGCGTGAGTTGGTGCCATCCATCGTGAGTTGGTGCCATCCATTAAAAGCACCGCTCCGCGGTTGATATCACTATTGATCGATTGTCTTATTACCATAGATTGAATGAGTATGGTGATTTTTGTGAACGATTCTTGTTCCCGCTGGGTTGGTGCCATCTTTAACGCCATCACATTATATAAAGATCACGTTGCAGAGTTATAAATGAAGAATGTTTTTGACGTTTTTGTACAACACATATTTATTCATGGTTCTGCCTAATCGCGAAGAGACAGTGCATAAGTGCGACCATTCCAGTCAAACAGTTTCAAGCGATTCTTCCCGACTGTAAGTGCCGTCAACTGCCCTAGTGGTAAAGTTTAGCTTGTACTCTGGGACCACAGATTCACACCCGGACTGCCAGTTCTATTGACAGTCAGAAGCTCCTTGACGCATTGACGCGAGGCTAAATGATCGAGCAAAAGGACAATCTTTACAGTATGGAGTTTAGAGGCCTGATCGAAAGTGGAAACACAAGCAGTGTGGCCAAGTCCGTGATCCACCGTCGCATAGAACTCCGTTTTACTAGCGACCCGCATTTCGACGAGTTTGGCGTTCACGATCTACAAGGCAACTATCGTCTCAATTGGAAAGTAACTTGAGCGAGACGTCTTGAGAGTTGCCGCTTGGGCGACGTGAGCACCATAGATCGCTGCACTGAGCCCGACAACAAGCACAGAAAGCGTGACCATACATTTTTTGTTTCCAACATCCATGACGTGTTCCTTCGAGATAGATCAGTGCGTGGCAGAACGAATAACAAACTATCCAACTGGAAGCAAGTGCAACGGCGGGATCCCGGCCGTTGAACTGAGGACGCCGCTAGTGCGGCATGCGGATTTCAAGTGGTCGCAGTCGCCCGGAATAGGTATTGATTCTACCGCCGAGATCGGGCTTGTCGCAAGTTAGATTTTCGAATGCCAAGACTTGCTTGCAGGTGCCATGCACGAATGGCACAGTCGTTTTGGGACATTTGTATGTTCAGCGCAGAAGGTGTCTATCGGCAAATCGGCATTTTCGAATAAAATTGCCGACGCAGGACGATTCGTCTTGTCGTGGACCCTCCCAGGTCTCACACTATTGAAACCCTCCCCGGTTGATGCTTTCGCAACAGAGAGACCAGGGAGGGTTTTCTCATGGCATTTTCACTCCATTCCGCAAATCAAAGCAACTTCAGTTTTGGCCAAGCGGTTGGTGCATTCCTGAGCTCGCCTGGCCTGCCGTTTGTGGACGTCCTCAGCGAACAACGCATCGCGGATGTTTTCCGAAAGCACGAAGGGCTCTTTGGTCGCACCTACACTACCGCGATCGTCTTGTGGGCCTTCATGAGCCAAGTTCTGCGAGATGGCAAAGAAGCCTCTTGTCAAAGTGCGGTTGCTCGAATCAGCAGTTACCTGACCGGCAAAGCTCGTCGGGATTTGACGTCGTCCAGTCCGCATCACACGTCAGCTGAAACTTTCCGAAGAAGCATTGCATGAACTGACGACGGAAGTGGCAAACGAAGCTGAGCGTCTGGTGGAACCGCAGTATCTTTGGAAAGGTCGCCACGCAAAACTGGTCGATGGTTCGACCTTCGTGATGCCGGACACACCACGGAATCAAGCCGCTTACCCGCAGAATCCCGCGCAAAAACCAGGCATCGGCTTTCCCATTGCTCGCTTCGTGGTGGTGGTCTCGCTGGCAACGGCCTGCGTGGTGGACTGTGCCATCGCCAAGTACAAGGGAAAAGAAACGGGCGAGACAGCGTTGCTTCGACAACTGTTGAGTTGCTTCGCTCGGGGCGATGTCGCCGTGGCCGATCGGTTTTATGGCAACTACTGGATGATCGCCTTCTTGATGAAAGAGGGTGTGAATGTTTGTTTTCGCAAACACCAGGGGCGACACACCGATTTTCGTCGCGGTCGACGCTTAGGCAAGAAAGATCACATTGTCTCTTGGCAACGTCCTCCGCGACCGCCGTGGATGAGCAACGAGGTTTATGATTCGATGCCAAAAACGATCGAGCTTCGCGAAATTCAGTACGTCATCACCAAGCCGGGCCGCAAGCAGCAGCCTTTTGTGATTGTGACCACCATGACCGAAGTCCGCGGCGACGAGGCAGTGAGTGCGGACGAACTGGCAGAACTATTTAGTTTTCGTTGGAATGCAGAGTTGGATATACGCAGCATCAAGACGCATCTGAACCTGAATCACCTGCGTTGCAAAAGCCCCGGGATGGTTCGCAAAGAGTTCTGGGTCACGATGCTATCGTACAATGCGATCCGGACCACTGCTCTGAGCAGTGCTTGGCAATGTGGCACGCGGCCTCGCGAAATAAGTTTCGTCAGGTTACCGTGTTCCTCAAACTGGCACCGGGATGATCGACAATGAATAAGAGTGATACGGAGATCCGAAGCTACTGTCTCAGTCGCTTGAAGCAGATCGGCAAGTGCGTCGTGGGCGCACGCCCAGGCCGTTTCGAACCAAGAGTGCGAAAGAAGCGAGCCAGCAATTACAACCTCATGACTCAGCCTCGAGGCGTACTACGCGAAAAGCTCGCACAAGGGGATAACCTGTCGGAAACAAACGTAGTTACATTTTAACGATTGTGCCATCTGTGCCATGCACTCAGCATTGCCATCCTCGTTTTGCCTACAGTCTGCTCCTGCCCGCTGGGCGGAGAGATAAAGTGTACATAATGGATGGCACCAACTGATACCGTACAGCACTTGCGATTCTGAGTAGCGTTGCCCAGCCATATCGGTCTCCATTTGTGAAGAGCATCCCGTCCGACGAACGACCAAGGTAACGGGGCGGCCGAGGAGAGGAGCCTTGAGTTCAGGACCGACGCCGAGCCTCCCGATTTTGACCGGATTGTTAGCCGTCTCTTTCGAATTACTTATGTCACCCCATTTTAGTACGCCGAATCGTTCCGCACATACAGGACCGTAGCCGGCATTAACAGAACGTGGGTCTGAAAGCTCCCGGGAGCAAAAGCAACAGCGCCCGGTTTTTAGCCCGTGCGCGCGTGCGTAGGCGACAGGGTCGCGTTCCACTTTCCTCGACAATCTACGATGATTTTCTGGCCAGCCTGGGATCGTTGGTGTCCAAAACTTTGGCGTCAATGTCACCAGACCTGCGACTTGTTCTCGCTGGTGATGTAGAACCGTTCCTCTTCAGCACGGAAGCAAATGATGAGGGCACGATTGTCCTGCATCTTTACGAGCACACGTTTGAGTTCGGAAGCCTTACCGCGTTTGAGAATCGCAAGGATCTTCGGTGTCGCGATGCGCTCCGCTTCTGCGTTCGACGACTCTGCTTGCGTTTGGGCAAGAACAGTGCCGTCACTGGCGTTTGTTCGAGATATCGGAATTAGGAAGCATGCGAGAACCGCAATAAGTGAAATCATTTGCTGACAGAAGGAACGCATCGCTTGAAGTCTGATTGGGTTCGTAGACGGCTAACGGGTCGTGGATGACCGAGTGCCGACAGCAAGTATCCGTTTCAAAAACCAGGACCATCGGCACTTTGTTCCATCCGCTTGTTAGTCAGCGACTCGGCGTTGCTGGGCATGCTACTGTCGGCTACGGATTGAATTTGCCAAATATTGATTGAAATCGTTCGTTGTTACCCGGGCGGAAAACAAAGCCGTAAACGATCAAACTGGTCTTTGTCGACAAAGTACAGGATTTTCCCACACGTATCAAAATACACAGGCAGGCCCTCGTAAAAATAGGTTTCTGACCTCGGCTGCCAAATCATCGTTGTCCGACTCATTAACGCACCACCACGCAAAGTCAAATATCGGACGGTGCTCCAATCCAGCACTCGATCGGAATCGGCAACAATCTCCTTGAGTTCCTGCCAAAGACCCACGTGGCTGGTGTGCATCGCCATGAACTGACTGGCTATACGCTAGGCAAGTGGTTATCGATGCTGTTGTTCGCCAGTTCTCGGGAGTGAGTGTTCATCAAAGTTATGGTAAAACGAATAACAAACTATCCCAACTGAAGCTTGCGCAACGGCGGGATAGTTTGGCCGTTGAACTGAGACGCTTCGCTAGGCAGGTATGCGGACGACCAGCACGCCGCCCGAATAGGTATTGCTGATTCTACCGCAGAATTGTTTGTCGCCAGATTTTCAACGCACAGCCGACTTGCTTGCAGGCATGCACTCAGCATTGTCATCCTCTTGCGATGTGACGGTCTGCTTCGGCCCGGCGGAGCGAATTCGTCTTTGCCGGTGTTTGCGCTCAGCCAAGTACTAACTTGCAGGTGCCATGCACTCAGCATTGTCATCCTACTTTTGCGAACGGTCCGCTCCGCCCGGCGGTGCGAAACATCTTTGCCAGTGTGCGTCAGCCACCGGTCATCGTTCCGTCCAGCCCAGCGGGCGACACATGCGGATGCTCGAAGACGCCCAACATCACAGTCGGCTGCCACCGCTAACCGAATCAGGGACTTCAGTGAAATCATTGGTAACGCGGAGCGCAGAGTACGCAGAGAAGAATCAAACAACTCAATGATTGTGAATGGCACCAACTCAGGTCCGCACCAACCAGGTCCCGCCCGGCGGGCGAAAACATCTTTGCCGGTGCGTTAGCCACCGGTCGTCGTTCTGGCCTAGCCCGTCCAGCCCAGCGGGCGATGACATGCGGATGCTCGAAGTCGCTCAACATCACGGTCGGCTGCCACCGCTAATCGAATCAGGGGCTTCAGCGTAGAAATCAGAAACGCGGAGGCGCAGAGTACGCAGAGAAGGAACAAACAACTCTCCGACCTCGGCGTCTCTGCGTTATGTTTGTGGATGGCACCATGGCACCATGATTGTTGGTAAATTACTGATGATTTGGATCAGCCGATCGTATTCCGAATGGTCTCCAATCCAGAAGCCAAAGCAATTCCCATCGTCGATCGCTCGACGGCCAATGCTCGATACTGGAGACCAACACGTGCGGAACGATATCGCCCAACCTTCTTGAAAGAAATTGTTAATTTCGACGCATTTAGGTCTTCACGTAGCATGCTGAATAGTTCTTGTCAAAGCGAATCGAGATTGGACATTCTGACAATCGGCATGAGCCCTTGCAGCATCGCCAAAATCCCGGGCTCGCTATAATGAGTTACGATAGTCCGGTCGTGATCTTCCTTAAAAGCCCGGTGTTCCGCGAATGCCAGGTCCTGCTTATCGAGTTATCCCGGCGGAAACATTAAACTGGCCTCAAACTGGCTGTCCCAGTTTTTCGCGTCGAATCTCCAAACCACTCACGGAACTTTGCGAGTTCTTCGGGAGGTAATTTGGAAATCGGTTTTCAAGTTCTTGGAGCGTCATACCAAAAAGTTTACCACGTTGTCGGTCAGCGGCGACTGGTAGTCAGCAAAGTGGCGAAGTTCAATCCTGATCGCAGATGCGGGACGTCACCAATTGGGCCGACCGGCATACGAACATCCGAAAAGCCCGCAGGATCAAGCAACACCGGCGACCCCTGCCGATATGAATGCACCGATAAATATGGTTGGCAATTGCCACCCCTTGCCGTGAGGAAGTATCAAATCCAGCAAGAAAACGGCAAATAGCCCGGCAAGCACGGCAACAGGTATTGCAATCACGATTGACAGCAAACGCTGACCAGTGCGTTGAATCGGACTTTGAGTATCATTTGACATTGCGAACCGATGCAACAAGCGACAGAACGAATAACAAACCATCCCAACTGAAGCTTGCGCAACGGCGGGATAATTTTGGCCGTTGAACTGAGATGTCGCCATGGCGGTATGCGGATTTAAGTAGTCGCAGTCTTCGAACAGGTGTCGATTCTACTGCCGAGATCGAAGCTTGTCGCAAGTTAGATTTTTGAATGCCAGCCAAGAAAGCGTGTTCTGGCGAAAGATTGCTGAAATGTCAGTTGGCAGAATGAGGATGACGATGCAGGCAGCGAACCGATTCGCCGGACGGAGCCCGCGAATTCGTGTTGTAAACGTTGATTTGAAAAACTTGCAAACCAAGGTCACTAACTTCGAACCGAGGCCGTCATCTTGCAATCGAAGATCATTAACATTCGAACCAAGCGGATGGCCGGGCCGTAGAATACCTTCGCCAAGCCGGACGATGCGATAGCAGAATCAGGTCCATCGGCTCCTCGCCACAATGTGGACATTTCGGCGACGCATCTTCATCGCAAAGTTCCTGTTCGCTCGAATCTGAATCGTCTGAATTTGATCGTAGCGAGAATCACCTGCTTGTGGCCCTTCGGCCGAATCGTCCAATGGATCGTCGTGTTTTGGAACGAACCGCTGGCAGGTCTCGATAACGCTTCGCTGGTTGCTACTATAACCGCCGAAGTAACGTGTCTTTGTAAAATGCTTCGCGGTAATATGCAGCTGACTACGCCGCACGGAATTCGATGCCAGTCAACGAAATCGGCGGAGGTTGTTGGTGCCACGCATATACAATTCTCATTCTGGCATCTATTGCGATTGGTCGAACCGACGGCCGGTTGCTGGGGTCTTGCCCGACGTACGAGACGACCTTTTTCAGCCGGTTGGGCCGTTGGCCCGAACGTGCGGGAATTGGAGTGTTCCCAGGACGTTGTCCTGGGCTGAATAACGGGCTGGCCCTTCGGGCCGAAGAGTCTTGCACAGAGTTGGTAACCCGTTCTTATACGGAAACGCGGTGCCGCAGAGAGTAATCGCCAACTCTGCGACCTCGGCGATTCTAGCTCTTTTGCGATGAATCCGAAGTGGCAATTGTGGATGGATTTCAGTTGATGCCACTCACATGCCACTCACTTACCGATTTCGCTCGGGCGGACTTGAAATTGGCAACATGGTGCCAGCTATAGATGAAGAGCACTCGGGTGAATTTGAGGATCTGGCGACAATTTTCTGCTCATTCGTGGAAGGAAAAAAACTTGCGAATTGAAAAGTGAGGATTGCAATAATGATAAACTCGTTCGTGAACGCCGCTTTTTGATTTGCATTTTTTACGCAATCACGGCGACGTTTGGCTGACGCACACCTGTAATGATGTTCCTTCTGTGTGGAAACGATTTGCCGGACGCGAGGCCGTTTTGGTTGGTTTCAGCTGCCACTCGATTTTCCAACTACTCGCCGGAGTTCAGTCACCAACAAAACTGGGTGGATGTTGGCACTTGGTTGATATCGATGACTGCTGTCATTGGACGGATTGGGGGATTTTTTTCGAGCTAGGTGGAAATCATTCGGGAAGTCGGGAGTTTTTCTCCGAAAATAGTTGTCTTCCGAGGCGCTTCCCAGATTTTTTGACGATCTAGCCAACTCGGCTTTCATTTGCGGTTGCAAGATGCAAAGCACTTGATACGATATCGAGCTGTAATTCAAGAATTTTGTTTGTGTGTGTTAGGAGTTAGTCGGAATTCGACCGTAGGAGAGCGGTGCCTTTTACACGTCGATTACCTGAACATTTTGGCGTTAAGTGGCCGGCCACAAGAAGTACTCTGGGTAGGTGAATGACCATCACAGCAGAGCGTAAGCAAGAGTTGATCAACGAATTCAAGAGGGGAGATTCGGATACCGGTTCGCCGGAGGTGCAGATTGCCATTCTGACCACTCGAATCAACAACCTGACCGAGCATATGCGTGCGAATAAGAAAGATTATTCGACACGTCGCGGGCTCTTGATGATGGTAAGTCGACGACGTCGCCTGCTTGATTTTTTGAAGAAGATCGATCCTCAGCGTTATCTCGATATCATCCAACGACTTGAGATTCGTAAGTAGTTTCTTCCGCCAGTCTCTGTATCGCTGAAACGAATTCAGCGTAAGAAAATTCGCTCGCGAATTCTGTTTCGCGAGTTCGGCGTAATTGCGCTTTTGGTATTGGCAACCGAAGCGTTTCTCTTATGCGGTTCCCGTGTTCCGCTCGAACACCTGCTATTTGTTGTTGTGAAGGAAGGATGATTGTGAAAGTTCGAGTAGAAAAGCAGATTGGGAAGCATGTACTATCGTTTGAGACAGGTTTTTTAGCAAAACAGGCTTCTGCTAGTGTCGTAGTTCAATATGGAGATACGATTGTGCTGAACACGGCGACGTCCGCGTCGCCTCGGCCCGGAACCGATTTTTTTCCGTTGACGTGTGATTATCGCGAGCGATCGTCGGCGGCCGGTAAATTTCCCGGTGGATTTTTGAAACGTGAAGGTCGTCCTTCTACAAAAGAAACCTTGACCGCTCGTTTGATGGATCGTCCCATCCGGCCGTTGTTCCCTAAGGGGTTCGTTAATGAAGTGCAATGTCAAAGCATTGTGCTGTCCAGTGACCGCCAGAACGATGCGGATGTTTTGGCCATGAATGGCGCTTCAGCGGCATTGACTCTGTCTCCGTTGCCGTTTATGGGACCAGTGGCGTCAGTTCGCTTGGGGCGAGTGGACGGGCAGTGGATTGTGTTTCCGACGACGGATGAATTAGAAGAAAGTGATTTGGATCTGATTGTTTCTGGCAGCACGGACTCGGTATTAATGATCGAAGGCTTTGCGGCGGAGATTCCTGAACAGCAGATGTACGAAGCCATTGAAACGTGTCATGGCTACATTCGCGAAATCATTGATCTGCAAGACGAATTGGCATCCAAGGTTCCCGTCGAGAAGATGGACTTCCAGCCGGAATCGGACGGCGGTTTGTTTGATCGACTAAATACGGAATTCTACGATCGTTTGCGAGCTGCCAAGTCAACGGAAGGCAAACAAGCTCGCGCAGACGCGGTTCGCCAAGCAAAAGATGAGGCCTTGGCGGCTGTGATTCCCAATCCAGATGCGGACGGCGCCATCTGCCCCAATCTGTTTAGCAACTGCTGGCATGACCTTGAACAGAAGGTCGTCCGAGACCTAATCCTGGCGGGAACTCGGTCTGACGGTCGTGACCACACTTCGTTGCGAAACATTGAATGTCACGTCGGCGTGCTGCCTCGAGTGCATGGATCGGCAGTCTTTCAACGAGGTGAAACGCAGTCGCTGATTTCGATCACCTTGGGTACGTCCAAGGACGAACAACGAGTGGACGGATTGATTGACGAATACTCCAAGCGCTTCATGTTGGACTACAATTTCCCGCCGTTTTCTGTGGGCGAATGTCGGCCGATTCGAGGTCCGGGGCGCCGTGAAATTGGCCACGGTGCACTCGCCGAACGCAGCGTCAAGCCAGTCATTCCGGAAGGCGAAGATTTTCCGTATACCATCCGAGTTATCTCGGACATCCTGGAATCCAACGGTTCTAGTTCCATGGCATCGGTCTGTGGAGCCACGTTGGGTCTGATGGATGCGGGCGTTCCGATTACCAATCCGGTAGCCGGAATTTCGGTTGGCTTAGTCAAAGAGTCTGACGACAAATGGGTGTTGTTAACGGACATCATTGGTGACGAAGATCACTTTGGCGACATGGATTTCAAGATTGCTGGAACACAAAACGGCATCACCGGCATCCAGTTGGATCTAAAGATTGACGGCATTTCCGGCGAAATGATTCGTGGCACCATGGCTCAGTCTCGGGAAGCTCGCATGGAAATCCTACGTTCGATGCTCACCACGATTCCTCGTCCACGCGACGAAACGTCTCAATGGGCACCTCGATTGCTTCGCACGCAGATTGATCCGGAAAAGATTGGTCTGTTAATTGGACCAGGTGGCAAGACCATTCGTGCCATTCAGGAACAAACGGGCGCCGTGATTGAAGTGAATGATGATGGCGTGGTGACGGTTGCCAGCCACGAAGCGGAATGGGCCAAGGCTGCCTTGGCACAAGTCGAAGCGTTGACGCAGTCCGTGCAGATTGGGCGAGTGTACGAAGGGCGAGTGACCAGTACCAAGGACTTTGGTGCATTTGTGGAAATTCTGCCTGGCCGAGACGGTTTGTGTCATATCAGCGAACTGTCCGACGAATATGTCAACAACGTCAATGACGTTTGCAAAGTGGGTGACACAATGAAAGTGGTAGTGATTGATATTGACGATCATGACCGAGTGAAATTGAGTCGCCGCCGAGTATTAGCGGAAGAGGCAGCAGCGGCGGCTGGTGCTGGTGCCACTGCAGACGAGGAATAGTCCTAGCGGATTCTTTATCTGGAAGTCTTGCATCTAGCGAGAGCGTCTCACAAGTGCTCTCGCTAGTTCGCGTTTGGGGCGCTGCATGCGTTTGCCTTCGAATTCGCTCTGACCCGAGCGGTTCATTTTGGCGACCCAACCAACCAAGATGCGAAACGGTTTTCAGCGTTGAGTGGTGTTGCTTTCGAATTGGAAGATATGAACGAAAACCAGCAACCGAAGTATGACGCGTACACGGAACAGGTGATTCAGCAATACAACGAGATTGCGCAGTTGGCTGGCGCGCTGGCTCACGAAATCAAGAATCCCTTGTCCGTGATTCGCATGAACATGGATTTGCTGGCGGAAGATTTTCATGCAGACACGCCCATTAATCGAGCTCGGGCGGTCAGCAAAATTGAAATGGTGCAGCGTCAATGCCAGCGGCTGCAGGTGCTGTTGGATGACTTCCTCAAGTTTGCTCGCCTACGCAAGCTAGACCTGCGACCGGGAAACCTAAACGAACAGATTGATCGAGTGTTAAATCTGTTTGAGGTGCAAGCCGACGAAGCAGGAATCGATATCGTGCGGTGCTTTGATGCCGATTTGCCCAGCATCATGCTAGACGAACAAACATTGGAAGCGGGCATCGTGAATTTGGTCAAAAACGCGATTGAAGCAATGCCGGACGGAGGCGAACTGACCGCCATCACTCGGCTCACACGCACAGGCGTGGCCTTCGATCTGATTGATACCGGCAAAGGAATGGACGAAACCACGGCCATGCATATGTTTGATGCGTTTTATTCGAACAAGGATGGTGGTTCGGGACTCGGTTTACCAACTACTCGCAAAGTGGTCGAAGCACACGGAGCCAGGATTGACGTGCAGAGCGAAGTGGGACGGGGCACCAAGTTTACCGTCGAATTCCCGACGCCTGCTAGAATCGAAGGAGCGGGACGAGAATGACCACCTTTCGCTTTCCGTTGGTGCGATGAATCCGTTTGGTAATGTCGCACAAGGAACCTGCTACCTTTTTGGACCAAACCCGAGTATTATCGCAGCATGACAGCCGAAACCGAAAAAGATTCCAATCTAGCCGATATTGCGAACAATGCTGCCATCCGAGTTTTGGTGGTGGACAATGACAAAGGGCATGCGCAGGCCATGGCGGAAACGCTAGAACGAGTTGGCTACACATGCGTGGTGGCCACATCTGGCCCGGAAGGTGCGCAAAAAATTGACCAAGATCATTTTGATGTGGTGATCACGGATTTGGTCATGAACGAGGTGGACGGTGAACAGATCTTGTTGCGAGCCAAAGAGGCATTGCCCGATTGTGAAGTGATTGTGGTCACTGGGCATGGTTCGATCCCGAAAGCGGTCGATGCCATGCAGCACGGCGCGTTCAATTTTTTGGAAAAGCCTTTGAATGCGGGACGACTTCGCGCGGTCACGGAAAAAGCAGCCGACGCGGTTCGCTTGAAACTGGCCAATATTGATTTGCACCAGCGATTGGATGAACGCTTTGGATTTGAAGGCATTATCTACGCCAGTGACAAGATGAAGGCGGTTATTGAGCGCCTGAAGCGGCTGTCACCTACCGACGCCAGCGTGCTGATCACTGGAGAAACGGGTACGGGTAAGGAACTGATCGCGCAGGCCATTCATCAGAATAGTCCTCGTAAGAAAAAGCCTTTCGTGGCACTCAACTGTGCAGCGCTCAGCGAACACTTGTTAGAAAGTGAACTCTTTGGGCATGTCAAAGGCGCGTATACCGATGCGCAGTCGGATCGAGTGGGACGGTTCGAGTATGCTCATGGCGGCACATTGTTCTTGGACGAAGTGGGCGACATGCCCATGCCAACTCAGGTGAAGCTGCTGCGTGTTTTAGAGAGCGGCGAGATTACTCGGGTGGGCGAAAACAAGCCATTCGAAGTTAACGTAAGAATCCTTTCGGCTACCAATCGAGATCTCAGCAAAGCCATTGAAGACGGTTCGTTTCGGCAGGATCTGTACCATCGCCTGAAGGTAGTGACGGTGCATTTGCCGGCGCTGCGAGAAAGAAAAGACGACGTGATTCCGTTGGCCGATCACTTTCGCAAAATCTTTGCCAAGCGACACAAGAAAACGGTCCGAGGATTTTCGCCGGCGGCCAGTCGATCGCTGTTGAGCATGGACTGGTCGGGGAACGTACGTCAGCTGAGAAATGTGATCGAAAGCATGGTAGTCATCGACAATGATGAACTGCTGGACAACGATGATTTGCTGGAACTAGACGAACTAGGTTCAGCCGCTACGACCGAAGATGCAACAGAATCAACGACTGCCAATGCAGGCGGCCCCAGCGAATTGATCGGACGGCCGATGAGTGATATCGAACGCTGGGCCATTGAACAAACGCTGGGATTGACCGGCGGCAATCGCGAACAAACCGCCAAAATCCTGGGCATCGGGGCTAGGACCTTGTACCGCAAAATTCGAGAATACGATCTGTAGTTGCAGGTCAGTTGATTGAAGGAAACCAAGAATGGACGCGCCCGTTCCTCCAACCATTCGCCAACTTCCCACCAGCGTTGTCAACAAGATTGCCGCCGGTGAAGTCATTGAACGCCCCGCCAGCGTGTTGAAGGAGTTGATGGAAAACGCCGTCGACGCCAAGTCAACTCGAGTAGAAGTGCTGATGGAAAAAGGGGGCACAGATTTGGTGCGAGTCAGCGATAACGGCTGCGGTATCCCTTATGAACAGTTGCCGCTGACCATTGCCAGTCACGCCACCAGCAAGATTGAAGACGCGGATGATCTGTTTTCCGTGCACACGCTGGGATTTCGCGGCGAAGCGTTGGCGTCCATTGCCGAAGTCAGTCACTTCTGCATGCGCAGTCGCACTCACCAGTCAGACGCAGGCTACGAATTGGCCGTGCGCGGTGGCCAAGCCGATGAGATTGTGCCTTGTGGTTGTGCGCCAGGCACCACGGTGGAAGTGCGAAACCTGTTCTTCAATACGCCGGTGCGTCGCAAATTTATGCGTTCCGTGCAAACGGAAATGGGCCATTGTTCGGAGGCGTTTATTCGCATCGCCATGGCCTACAACCACATCCACTTCACACTGAAGCACAATACCAAAACCGTTTTTGAATTGCCTCCGGTGGATAATTGGAAAGAGCGAATTCTGACGCTGTTCGGTCCTCAGATTGCCGATTCGCTAATTCACGTGGACAGTTCGGACCAGGATATTCGACTGACCGGTTACGTGGCCAATCCCGATCAGAATCGAGGCAACACCAAGATGCAGTATCTGTTTCTGAATGGTCGACATATTCGAGACCGTTCGCTTCAGCACGCCTTGGGAGAAGCGTATCGAGGCCTGTTGTTGCACGGTCGCTATCCGATCTCTTTTCTACGGTTGGAGATTCCGGCCGAGCTGGTCGATGTGAACGTGCATCCGACGAAGTTGGAAGTTCGCTTTCAGGATGGCGGCCGGATTTATTCACAATTGTTGTCGACTTTGCGAAATCGTTTTTTGAACACGGACCTGACTTCCAAAGTGCAAGGGCCAGAAGAACCGATTCCCGAAACAACCAAACGAGTTGACTTTATTAGTCCCGAACAACAGGCCAAACAAAAAGATGATTTCATGGCTTGGGACCGAGATGACGCGAAGGTGCAGCGAGCGGATTCGGGCGAATCCACTGCATCGCAACCGGTACTGCGTTTTGACGAACCGGAACCTCAATATCCTTTACCAAATCGTGCCGTTCCCGACTTCAAGCCGTTTGACCAAGGCAATGTTTTTTCTGGCGTGCCACGTACCATCACGCCGCCCACTGGTGCCGACTTTGATCCCGCCACGTTTTCGCAGCCCACGTCCACGGTCACAAGTCCAGTCGCGCTCCGCACTACCGGCGAGGTGATTCGCACCGAACCGACGTCCCCGTCTGAAGACGCAGCAGCGGAATTACAGCGAAGTCAGCCAAGTGACGCTTCCGGCGTTCGAACCGATTCAGAATCTACCGGTCGGCGGCATCTGGCCATTCAGGCTCATAATCGCTATCTGATTACGGAAAGCGAAGAAGGCGTGGTGATTATTGATCAGCACGCGCTGCATGAACGTATTTTGTATGAAGAGATTCGGACCAAAGTCTTGGCGGGCAACTTGGAAGTGCAGCGATTGTTGGTGCCGGAAACCGTGCATTTGACGCCTACGGAAACCTCGGCCATCCTGGAAGCCAAAGATGTGTTGGCGGATATGGGCATGGAAGTGGACGAATTTGGCGGTGACACCGTATTGGTTTCCAGTTATCCAGCCATGCTGTCCAAGTTGAAGCCCGGTGATCTTGTACGGCAGATTGCCGAACGATTGACCGGCGAGGGACAAGGCTTGGAGCGGCGAGAAATCTTGGACGAATTATTCCATATGATGTCTTGCAAGGCGGCGGTCAAAGCTGGCGACCGACTCTCGCCCGCAGAAGTTCACGCACTGATTGAGCGGCGCCACTTGGTTCAAGATTCGCATCACTGCCCGCACGGCAGACCCACCACACTGGTGTTCACTCGCGAAGAACTCGACCGCCGCTTCAAACGCATCTAGTTTGTCCGCCCAGCCAACCTGAAAAGAGGATGATTCGCGGCGAAAAGCCGAATACAATGGACCAACCAAGCGTTTGTCGCGAATACAAGCGTAAACCTTGGCGCCGAAGATGTGACAGGCAGAAGTTCCACCTCAAGGCGATACTACCAACATAGGCAAAAGTTTGAAAATCGCGGGCAGACGAGTTTGGTAATTCCAATGAACCGGACTTGTTAAGTCACGAACAAAAGAGGTCGATTTTGGCGAAACGACATGGCAATTCGATGATCTGCGTTTGCATCGGACGCGGTCGACACAAGCACACAATGGCGGAGCATACACATTTGGCCGAACAAGGCGCCAAATTGGTCGAGCTTCGCTTGGACTATATTTCGGGCGAAGTCAACCTAAAGCGTTTGATCAAAGATCGCAAAACGCCGGTGATCATTAGCTGTCGACGAACCTCCGATGGCGGCAAGTGGTCCGGTACGGAACGCGAACGATTAATTTTGCTGCGTTCGGCCATTGCAGAAGGCGTGGAATATGTCGACTTGGAAGACGATATCGCCGACCAAGTTCCTCGGTTTGGCAAAACCAAACGCATCATCAGCCTGCACGACTTCCAAAAAACGCCCGATGATTTGGAACAAGTGCATGCTCGCTTGGCAGGCCTGAGTGCTGACGTAGTGAAGCTGGCCACCATGGCCAATAATCCACATGACAATGTGCGGATGCTGCAGTTGATTGCCAACAGCGCCGTTCCGACCGTCGGCATGTGTATGGGCGACATGGGGACGCCTTCGCGAATTCTGGCTGCGAAGTACGGTGCACCGTTTACGTACGCCACGTTTCATCATGAACGAGCGTTAGCGCCGGGGCAGCTCAGCTACCGGCACATGTCCAATATCTATCACTACGAATCGATCAATGCGGAAACGCAAGTCTTTGGCGTGATTGCCGATCCGATTGGACATAGTCTCAGCCCGGTGGTGCACAATTCGGCCTTTCAAGAATGCGGCATGAATCGCGTGTACGTCCCCTTCCGAGTACCTCGCGAACATTTGGGCCAGTTCATTGAAGATTGCAAGACAATGGGCGTGAAAGGGCTAAGCGTTACCATTCCGCACAAAGAAGCAGTGCTGAAGTATTGCACTCAACAGGACGACGCCGTCAAAGGAATCGGAGCGGCCAATACGCTGGTCTTTGATGGCGACCAAGTGGTGGCCAACAATACCGACTATCACGCGGCCATGGATAGTCTAGAGGCGTCGCTGGGTGCTCCGCAAAAAAAGACGTATTGAAGAATCGAACGGCATTGCTGTTGGGTTCGGGCAGGTGGCCAAAGCGTTGGCGTTCGGATTGCTCAGCAAAGGAGCTTCGGTCATTGTGGCGGCCAGGAACCCGGCCAAAGTTGCTTCGCTGGAAAAGATGGGCTGTCGCCGCATCGATTGGGACGCTCGTCACACGGTCAACGCGGACATCATTGTCAACGGTACGCCCATCGGTATGCATCCCAATGTTGATGAAACTCCGTACGAAAAACATCGTTTGCGTCCTTCCATGGTCATCTTTGATGCGGTCTACAATCCCGAACAGACCTTACTCATCAAGCAAGCGCGGGAAAAGCATTGCAAAGTCGTCACGGGTGTCGACATGTTTGTTCGACAAGCGGCGATGCAATTTCGGTTGTTTACCGGCCAAGACGCTCCGACCGAACTGATGCGTCAAGTTGTCAAAAAGTGCATCGGTCCGTTCGGATTCTAATTCACGTTTCGCTAGGAAAGCACTTGTCCCACATGCTGGTATCGCTGATTGGTTATCGAGGAACCGGGAAGACTACGATCGGTGTTATGCTGGCCGAACGGCTGGGCTGGCGGTGTGTCGATACGGATGTCCGAGTAGAACAGATTGTCGGCATGTCGATTCGCCAGCTGTTTGATGCATGTGGCGAACCTGAATTTCGTAAATATGAAACGCAAGTGCTTCGCGAACTCGTGCGACAACATAAACTAGTGCTGGCCTTAGGAGGTGGAGCGATCCTGGCCGAAGAGAATCGGCTGATGTTGCGAGTGTCCGGGCCGGTGATTTGGTTGACGGCTTCGCCTGAAGAATTGCAACGGCGGATTGAAGGTGACGGTCGTTCGTTCCAGCAGCGCCCGAATCTGACGGCCCAAGGAGGTTTGGCAGAAATTCAACAAGTGCTGGAGACGCGTCAACCGCTGTATGCGGAATGCGCAGACCTAACAATTGATACCATGGAAAAGAAGCCGGCAGAAATTGTCGACGAAATCCTCAGCCAACTCCAGTTGCCAACCGACATCGATGGATAGCCGTTCGACAGGATTTTGGTGGTTCGGTCCAACCTAACATTCCTTTTTTTGCAGCAGTGGCAAATTTGGCCGTGGAAATGATGCAGTTGCTTCCGGTTCGCTTATTCATTGTGTTCGGCATTTCGCTATTGGTGGCCACGCAGATAAATCGAGCGATCTATCGCTTGGCCTGGAATCCTCGTCATATCGGTCCGTGGTCTCCGCCTCATCCTGATTCGCCGCCGCGAACCGCGCGAGACCGAATTCCTATTTTCGGCTGGCTTGGACTCAATCGCGAATCAACAATTCACGGCCGAGGCTTTTGGGTCCGACCTTGCTTGCTGGAAATCGGTTTTCCGTTGGCCATGATGGCGCTCTACATTTTTGAAGTAGAAGAAAACGGCTTAATGCCATTGGGTTTTGCTTCGCCATCCGCGGCCATTTTGCACACTCAATTCTGCAGCCATTTTGTGCTTTGTTCGCTGATGATGGTGGCCACGTTTATTGACTTTGACGAAAAGATCATTCCGGACGAAATCACCATACCCGGTACGCTGATCGGTATGTTGTTCGCCACGTTCGCGCCGTTCAGTTTACTGCCGACTTGGGATTTTGGGTTCGCTCCGACCACGCGACCGATGTGGTTGACATCGCCGTCCGCTTGGCATGCTTCGCTGAATCAGACCACGGGATTGGTCATCGGCATCACTAGCTTGGCGGCCTGGGCCTATGCGGTCATGCCCAAGACGCTTTGGTATCGAGGTGGTGTGATCAAGTTTTGGCGATATCTGTTGGCCAGTCTGAAGCGGCACAAAGTCAATCGCTGGGTGTTTGTCGGGTTCTTGGTTCTGTCGAGTCTGACGACATTGGTTTGGTGGCGAGGTGGATTGGCATGGCAAGGGCTATTAACGTCCATCATCGGCATGGTGGGTGGTGGAGCCGTCGTCTGGTCCATTCGCTTGATCGCCGGCGTGGTCATGCAACGTGAAGCGATGGGGTTTGGCGATGTAACATTGCTGGGCATGATCGGTTCGTTCTTGGGCTGGCAGTCGGCAGTGGTGATCTTTTTCTTGGCTCCATTCACGGCGATTGTGCTGGTGCTGATCATCTGGTTGATGACTCGGCATACGGAAATTGCCTTCGGCCCCTACCTGTGCGCCGGGACCATTGTGCTGCTTATCGGCTGGCCATCCATCTGGGATCGCTGGGGCTTGGTCTTGGCCAGTTTCGGCCCTCAAATTGCACTCCTGTTTGGCGTGGTGTTGCTGCTGCTGGCGGTGTCGCTGCTGATGGTGCAGGGATTGAAGCGAATGTTTTTTGGAACTGAAACACCGTGACGAAGTCGGCTGAATCAAATTCTTGGTCACAGTTCCAGTCCCCGGTACTGTAGGAACTGTTGCGAACCAATGCGTCGTCATATTCACCCGCTTGAAATACCAACACCAAATCGGTCGAATCAAATTGGCCGTCCAAGTTGACGTCTCCGGGACGAGTTTTCAGAATGTCGCGAATGAACACGTGTAAGTCATTTTGATCGATGCGGTTGTCTGCTTGAAAATCAAACGCTTGGTTGTCTTCGCCCGAACGAATTGCCTCGCACAAACGGTCAATGTCCAACGCACTGATCTGGCCGTCGTGGTTCAAGTCGCCCGTGATTTCGGTTCGCCACGTGGCATTGGCAATCATTTGCCCCTGACCATCGAACAATTCAAACCGACCATTTGGCTGGACAGTCCCTTGTAGTCCAGGCACAAAAAACGTCTGCAGTTTACTTTGCGGAGCGAATTCGCGATTGCGGAATTCATTGGCATCTGTCACCACAAACACGGACGAACCGGCCGGTACGACGGTGCCAGCCGCAAAACGGAATTCGGCTGCTCCGCGAATCGTCCAACCGGATAGATCTACGGCAAAGGATTCATGATTGTCAATTCGCAAATACTGCTGCGCGCCACGTCCTGTGCGTCCGAGAACGCACCAAAAACAACATCAAACGTGGGCTGCGAACGTTGACCAACCAGCAATTGCGGTTGCACCAATAGGTCGGGACTATTGGCTTGTCGATTGACGACTTGGATTGCCAAAACATTGCGCCCCGGTTGCAGCGTCAATTGTCCAGTGGTCAGCAGTGGAGTCAAATCGAACTGGGTAAACGATTGATCCGCTTCATTGTTGCGCAGTGCCACCGCGTCCCAACCTTCGCCGACCACGCCGGACTTGGCCACTTCTTGGCCGTTTAGATAGGCAACAATTCCATCATCAAATCTCGCTCGCAACAACAACCGATCGATCGCTTGAAATTCAGACAAGTCAAATTCGTAGCGAACATAGACCGAAGTCCCGTCTGGATCACCGTCACCATTGCGGTCCATCCAGTCGTCCAAGCGAATGGGCAAAGTACGATCGAGCGAACCATACATGGTGCCTAAGAATGGTTCGTACCCGGTACCTCGCTCGTATCCCACTCCACCTTCCGCCGGCAGCCAATGGTCTGCATCAAAATCAGGTGCGAACCAACGATCATCCAGCGAATTGTCTGTCGGTACCCACCAAACCGATTCGGCATCTTGGTCCAGCACGATGCTGTCGGTGTACGTAGACTGCGAAGCAGGCAACAGCGGATCGGCCGCCAGTTGTCGGCGGCGAAAGTCTAAATTGTAATGCAGTCGATCGATGCCGGCGTCCAGCGTCCCGGCATTCCAGATGGCGTGGTCGGCCGCCGCATCTTGTTCAATCTGCAAACGGTACGCTTCGATCTGTTGTTCAAAGTAACCGGCTGCCAAGAAGTCGTCATACAAGGTTCGCAACCGACGCAAGTACATTGCTCGAGTAGCCGGGGTATCCAGAATGGCATCCAGCAAGTGGTTCTGATAAATCGGTTGGCCCGTGGCTTGCGGATGTTCGGAATCTCCATACAAGATGCTGGCAAAATTTTCATCGGTTCGCAGGGCAAAGGCTTGGTCCATGTCCCACGGAAACATGTTCCACATGTGCGTACCGGATTGATCCCAGTAAACGTAATAGTTTTTGGTCAGCCGATCATGGTTGGTTAAAATGGTGTTGGCCGCCATATTGTTGATGACTTGTGGCAAATCGACATAGTCAAACAGATAACTGCTTCGGTCCACGTTGGGAATTTGGCCATTAATGCCGTTGGTGAATTCGATCAGATCATCGAACGGTTCATTTTGCCGAGTTACCTTTTGGTAGTTCGTGCGATTCGGACCGACCGCCAATGTTGATTGAGCGCTGGACGAATTCGCCTTATACATAGGATTGGTCGCATCGTAGCTATGGCGTTCCAAGAAGGTTTCGTCAACCTGTTCAATCAACGAAGCCAACGAATAAAAGCGTCCGTTTTGGCGAACGTGAAAATGCTGCGTATGCGGAGCGGGAACGCCGGCTGCTTGGAGGAAACCAAACGCCAGGTTTTCGCCCATATACGAAGTGGCTCCTTTTTCCACAAAATGCGACTGCAAATTAAATTCGTCCACGGCAGGCAAGGTGTCGCTGTACCAGAACGGGCGACCCGGATTAAATTCGAACTTGAACTTGGGCTTGTCCCAATTCACCGTCGATTGGCCTCGTACGCGTACCATGAGGTTGTCATAAAATCGACCGGCATAATAGACGGACGCGGGTGACCATCGAGTGTTGTTGCCGTTGCCCGTTTTGTGCCAGTTTGGATCTGGTACAAACCAATGCAAAACGTCCAGCGGTGTCTGAATCTGTGGGTCGGCAAGGACGGTGCCATAGTATTCGTCATAATCTCGCGGCGAATCCATGTTTGGCACGAAGGGACTGTGACTGACGTGCTGTTCGGCCGAAGTGGCTTCAATCCGATAACGAAACATCTGGCCGGTTCGTACGGCAGCCGGTTCTAGCTGATTCAATACAGACGACGTCACTCGGGCCGAATAGACTCCATCGTTCGGTACGTCACCGGCCACACTGCCATCGTCCACCATGGTCAAACGCTGCTCCGGGCCATACATCAAACGATAAACCAGTGTCACGTTGGAAGTAGTCGAACCCACGTCCTTAATCGAGGCTTGAATAAGAACGTCGTCCGTTACGGTTGGCGTTGGCGGACTGATTTGCACGTCTTGAATGAACGGACCCAGCGCTGCGGGCGCCTGTGTCTCCATGGTGCCGGGTGAAGCGGCGGTCAGGTAGTTGTATTCCAGCCGAGGCAGCATGATGTCTTGGTGTTGGACCAAGCCGTAGCTGATGTCGGAAAACTGAGCCGGGAATTCTGGAGCGAACTGGTGAATGACGGTTTGCCCGTTCGGTTCGACTAGCGCTAAATATTCTCCGGCGGAAGACAAGCGAAAGTTGGTGTGCAACGGTTGACTGTCGCGACGATCTCGGCCCGAAGCAAATACAACCAAAGTTTCGCCTGGCGAAAGGACGGTGGGTGGAAAGGTCCAACGATCCAGCCGGTCTGGATCGTCCGTGAGGTGCCAGCCATCTAGTGAAATGGGGTTCGAGCCAAAATGGAACAGTTCAATCCAATCCGAACTTTCGCCATTGTCATCGTCCAATGTCGTTCGATTCGCCGCGACAAATTCGCTGATCAATATCGGCTGCGGCAAAACCAAAATGGTAGCCGTGGACACGTAGCTTTGGCCGCTGGCCGTGGAAACTTGGTAGTGAAAGCTAACTTCGCCCGAAAAATTGTCTTGCGGAAAATATTCAAACTGGCCGTTTGTGTCCAAAGCCAGTTGGCCCGCCGTTGGTGCGGACTGCAGCCCAAACGTCAGTGGTTCCCGATCGGGATTTTGGTCGTTGGTGGCTAATCCACTGGACGCATCGACCACTAGCGGCGTATTGGTCACCGCGACATAACGGTCAGGTTGCACAATCAGCGGATCGAAGGCAGGCGAAACATGGATGGTGACCGTGGTGACGCTAGCCGAAACTGGGGATGGCAGTTGCTGTTGGTCGATGGCTTGATAGGTAAACGAATCGGTTCCGTAAAAATTCGCGTCCGGCACATATTCAAAGGAACCGTCGGGCCGCAGCGTCACTCGTCCGTGGCTGGTCTCTTGGATCAACACCGCTGTCAGCGAGTCGCCTTCGGAATCCTGATCATTGGACAACACACCAGTGGCCGCATCGACGACCAGCGTCTGATCCTCCATGCTAAAGAACGAGTCGGGTTGGGCTGTCGGCGGCGAGTTGTAATATTGCGTCTGCAATTGCTGTGACAACATTTGGGCTTCTTGACGGGTTAAGGCATCGTCAAAGAAACGGATATCGGCGATGTCGCCCACGTACGGCACTCCGCCGGTTCCAAACCGGATTTCTCGAGCGTCCAACGGTCGGTCACTGACGTCCGTTTGCGTTGTCATTTGGCCGTCCACATACAGCATCATCAATTCGCCGCTGCGGACCAAGATAACGTGATGGGCCAAGCCGTCGGTCAAGGGCGAGTTGGCGGAAGTGACCGTTCTGGCTGGATTGCCGATGCCCGCGGAAACTTGTCCCAATTGATTGATGGCAATGCCCCAATCATTCACCAAGCCAAATCCGTTGGCATCGACTATGCCGGATTGAAAGTACCATTGGTCGGTGACATTCGATAATTCGTCTGACGCCGTAGCGAACACGACCGAGACGCTAAAGTTGCGCAGGCCTGTTAATGGGTTGTCGGTGGTTCGTACCACATAACGATCGAACGACGACGGATTGTCGAAGCGAACGGTAGCGTGTTGGTTCAGTGCATGCGGCTGGACACTGGGCTGTCCGTCTTGGTTAGCGGGAATTTCGGCGATGCGATCGAGCCATATTTCTGACGACTGGCCATCGGCAAGTTGCGCTGCCAAATCGCTGGCATTCCAATGGGCAATAAGATCGGCAGCCAGCAGACGTCTGGCTTCCAGGTGCTCCAGGCATGGATTCGTTTGGGTGGTGCGGCGAAGTTGCGACATGGGCGGAAGTTAACTAGGCTTTTGAGCCAACACGCTCGTTTAAGTCCAAAGCGACGTTGGAATCAACGGTTCAAATGGCAACGTTCTTGGCATAGGCCGGGCCCATGTCGTGAGCTTCGACAATAGAAGCCGCGGAAATGGGATTCGATCTCCAGGTCAACCACCCAGACAGAGCAACACACCAGAAGACCAATCGCATCATCAGAAGCTTCGTCGTCAACGCTTCGTGCCCGTTTTCGCTTGTTTCAATCCCAACTGCTGGAACCGCATTTTAGCAGAATGGCAATGGAAGGCGAATCGGTTCCGTGCCGAACCGAGTGTTTCCATCGATGGAAACATCAGGAAGCTACACTTGAAGGGGCCTGCGAAGAAACTTTCTTCTACCCCATAGAAGCTCGCTCGCTTTGCGGGCGGGCGAGATTATTTTTGCCGCGAGGTTGGAAGCGTTTGAGCTTGGCGGTTGCCGCCGGGCATACGAGCTTGAGGAGTGGAGGTGGCGAACTGTTTGTTCCAGCGATACAACAAGCTCAATTCACTACGCACCTTTTGCCATTTGGCTTCCAACGCATCCTTGTATTGTGTGATGACGGTTCGTTCGTAATCAAATTTCGTTTTGTCCGCCGTCAATTTGTCTCGAGTTTCACTGCGTACGGCAATCTGCTGATTCAACCCTTTCAAGGCCACCTGTAGTTTTTGGATATCTAGTTCTGCATCGGCGATATCCATGTCCAGTTTTTCAGATTCATGAAAGATGGTTCGATAGGCCAAGCTGTAGTCTCGTAAACGACGGAAATATCGTTCTTCTTGAATTTCGGCGGCACCGTCATTTTTCAGCCGCAGTGCGGTTTCATAGTCGAACAACGCTTCATCGCCTTTGGCGAATTTGGATCGTTCTTCTTGGCGCAGGACACCAGCAATCGATCGACCGGTCGCGTCGAACCAGCGATCTGGATCGGGAATGGCTTCCTGCACGTCGACGTCTACCTCATAGGACTTGAGAAATTTCAATAACGCCCATTTTCGTTCGGCCGGGTCTGTCCCGTTCGCTCGATCTTGATCGCGAACATATTCGTCCAACATCTGCTGGCGAACGTCGGCTGGTAAGTCAGCAAACAGCTGAGCGTCAAACAAGTTCTGGATTTGTTCGTCCGACAAGTCGGAAAACGCCAAATGCGAATCAACTGGCATTACTTCGTACAAGACCCAAGTAAAACGATCATCTTCCAATTCTTGAATCTGTTTCTGGTCCAATGGAACGGTGGGTTGAAGCGTGATGGAACTATTGTCGTCGGCGACGGCCGTGACTTTGAATTCACCGAAAAAGAACGTCGGCACTCGACAATTCCCCTTGGTGTCTCGCGAGGCAAATTCAGGATCTTCAAACAAGGCCGCTTGGACACCGGCATTCAGTTGGACAATGGGCGTTTCTTTGAACGCGTAAACAATCGATTCCGTTTCCAGGCCTAGCGGGCGAACGGCATTGGCAGCCGGAGCACCGTCGGCGGCTTCGCCGCCATCTTCTGAAGGAATCGGTTCCATTTCTTCTTCGTCAAATTCGTCTGCGTCAGCAACGGGAGCACAGGACAATTCGCCCCAACCGGCGGTGGCTAGAATGACGGTGTTCGGTTGCAGTTCGCCAATTCGCAAATTTCGCCACACTCGACCTCGATCCGTTAACGCTCGCTTCACGTCACCTCGGACTTCATAAATCGATTTATGTTCCGGATCGTTGGGTCGAGCACTCTTGATCATTTCAATCTGTGCCAGTTCTGGTCCAAGCTCTTTTGACCGACTCGTACGCCGTGCGGTGCGTGGAATAGGTGCATAAAGTCAACGCTGTCAGCATGGAAAAACCAATGGACGCAATGAAAACGCCGCCCAGCAAGACGACATGCCAAACTTGCCAATTCCTTGCTCCCAAGTAGGCGAAGACAATGAATAGCAATACCAAAACGGCCAAGATGGCGATGCCCATAGTCGTACCAATCCGCTTCTCTGTTCCTAACAAGTCTCCGAATTGCCGCTACGTTTGAACGGCTCCGGTGATGATCGAGTAACCCTGCATGATAAATTGGGCAGTTTGATAGGTCAACATTCCGCATGACAAAGATTCCGACATAAGTCATTGGCGAAAATGGACTTACGCCAAATTCGTGGCATTGCGACTTGACTAATTCGCTTCAAGATCGGAACCCCTACAACCCGAATCAACAGAAGAGGTGGAAAAACCGGAGACATTGATGATTGCGCGGCGCACCTTCTGGGTGTGAATCAGTCTGGTTCCGGGGGGTTAGGTTCAAGAACGGAATCTGGGAAAGACAATGCAATTGCGTCAAGCGGAATTGGGTGCGCCAGCGACGATCAGCGTTCTTTTGGTAGCGGTATTGATGTTTGCCAGTCAAGGCTGCAGCCGAAGTTATTATCGTCGCCAGGCGGATCAGGAAGCGTATCAGATTGTGGACCAGCACGCGTCAGATCCTCGCTGGCCGTTGGACGAATTCAGTATCCAAGTGGATCCGGCGTCTCGGATGTTTGATCCTTTTAGCGCCGATTGCCCGCCGATGCCGCCCGATGATCCGACTTCGCATCAGTTAATGCACTGTGTTGATTGTCGCAAAGGTTGGCCGCATTGGCATGACAATGGCAACATTGACGATATCGAGAATCCATATTGGCAATCTTCGCTCGGGCTAAATGAAGACGGCATGCTGGCGTTGGATGCGGACCAAGCTGTTCGTTTGGCGCTGGTGCATTCGCCCAATTTTCAATCGCAATTGGAAGAGCTATACCTTTCGGCGTTGGATGTGAGTTTCGAACGCTTCCGATTCGATCACCAGTTCTTTGGCGGCTACAGTACGTTCTTCACAGCGGATGGCCGGAATCGAAACGGAGACGGCGAATCCAGTAGTGTATTGGCGCTTTCGACCTTCCCGGCGTCTCGAGGCATTCGCATGAACAAGCTGTACACAACCGGCGCGGAATTAGTCGTGGGCTTTGCCAATTCCTTGGTCTGGCAATTTGCCGGTCCCAACACCTACGATTCTACGACGCTACTGGACTTTACGCTGGTACAACCTCTGCTGCGCGGTGCCGGACGAGCGCGTGTGATGGAACGACTCACTATTGCCGAACGTACTCTACTGGCCAACGTACGCCAGATGGAACGGTTTCGCCGCGGCTTTTACCTGGAAATTGTTACCGGGCGTGATGCTGGCAACGGACCTTCGCGCCGAGGTGGATTTTTTGGTGGTTCCGGGTTAGACGGATTCACTGGCGTGGGCGGCGGTGGATTTGGTCGAGTGGGTTCGGGTGGCGCCGGTGGGTTTGGCGGCGGAGCGGGCGCTCCGGAAGCGGGTGGATTTGTAGGATTGTTGCAAGCCAAGCAAACGCTGCGAAATCAGGAAGCCAATATCGCTTCTTTGCGCAACAGTGTTGTCCAATTGGAAGCCTATTTTGAAGCGGGGCGAATCGACTATTTTCAAGTCGAATTAGCTCGTCAAGCACTGCTGAACGCCCAAAGCCGTTGGTTGAATGCCCAAGCCGCTTACCAAGCCGATTTAGATGGCTTCAAACGAGACTTGGGTTTGCCGCCTCAGATTGAAATGGAGTTGCAGGACGACATGCTATCTCAATTTAATCTGATTGATACGGCGATTTTGCCCATCCAGAATTCGCTTACTTCGTTACAAGAGGATTTGGGTGGCGAAGTGTTGAAGTTAATGTCGCTGATCAATGCCAACAACGGGTCAGACGATTCGGCTCTACTGATTGATCGACAATTGGACGCCGTGGTGGCTCGGATAGACCAAGTGGTTCGCTTGACCGAATTAATCTTGGCGGAAAACGTCGACCGAGCGGCGGCGGACATTGAAAACTTGGCTTCCGCTGTGCCTCGCCGCGTGGCTGATATTCAAAGTCTGCGCCAAAAACTGAAAGACCAGTCGGAATCTTTGATCATTCGCACTTCCGGCGAAACCACGGAACAGTCTGAAATAGCCGACATCACGGACAATGCTGTAGACTTGGAAGAATTGCAGCAGTTGCCCACAAACTTGGACGCGAATTTGACGACACTAACAGTGCGATTCAAAACGCATTTGCAACAGTTGCAGAATATTCAGAATCAAGTAGACGACGTGCTGCAGCAACGCGATTCGCTGGATCAACAGCGGTTTGCCGATGAAATTCGTCGCGCCATTGTGTTGCCGTTTCCGAATGAATTACGAGCAATCTCGGACAACTTATTGGAACTGTCGCTGCTGCAAGCTCGGGCGCGTTCGGAAAGTATCACGCTGCCTCCGATTGAATTAGATTGGCGAACCGCCTACGAAATCGCTCGACGCAATCGCCGCGACTGGATGAACGCTCGCGCTTCTTTGGTCGATTCCTGGCGGTTGATCGAATTCAATGCCAACGACCTCAAGAGCCAATTGGACATTGTCTTTAGCGGAGATATTGGCAACAAACGAGATAACCCGTTCAGCTTGGATAGTAGCACGGGGCGGCTCCGAGTGGGTTTGGAGTTTGACGCCCCGATCACTCGGCTGTCAGAACGCAACACTTATCGGCAAGCGTTAATAGAATATCAACAAGCGAGACGAACTTACTATCGCTACCGAGATTCCATTGCACAGTTGTTGCGAAATTCGATTCGAACGGTCGAACTGAACCAATTGAATTTTGAACTCTTGCGTTCGGCGGTATTGGTTTCCATTAAACAAGTCGAATTAGCTCGACTTCGCTTGCAAGAACCACCCAAGCCGGAAGAAGAGAGTTCGTTTGGAGCTACTACCGCGCGAGACTTGGTCAGTGCGCTGTCCGATTTGCTGAACGCCCAAAACGATTTTCTTAGTGTGTGGGTCAACTACGAAGTCCTGCGACGCGGTTTGGATTTTGACTTGGGAACTATGGAATTGGACCCTGAAGGTTTGTGGGTAGATCCAGGTCCGATTGGCGCCGTCGAGATGTTAGGTGCAGGCGATATCCCCGAGGAACTGGACGGCTACGTGCCGCCGGCTGAATTTTTGGATACGGCACCCAACATGCAACCGCTGAACGCCGCTCCGGATCAACTGGAGCTGGAACCGCCTGTGCCCGGCCCGCAAGTGCTTCCGGGCGCCGGCGAGATTCATCAGGGCCGACTTCACTGGGACGATGCAGCCGTGCAGCAGATCAATTATGTGGTGCCCAACATCGGTCATCGTGTCGCACCGGTTCAGCGATTGCCCGTTATGGCGTATGATGAGTAGTTTGTTGTTCTATGGGCCAAGATCGGCGATGGTTGGTCCGATTCTACGTGCGGCCAGTATCCGATAACGGTCAGCTCGTTCGCCTCTTGTTTAATCCGAAACCGGTTGGGATTTGATGTCGGTCAAACTATACGAAACACATAGTCACACCCCGCTTTGTAAACACGCACATGGTCTGCCGTTGGAATATGCCGAACAAGCGTATTCGAAAGGACTGGCTGGATTAATTGTGACGTGCCACAATCCGATGCCGGACGGATTCTCGGCACCAGTGCGGATGATGGTGGATGAATTCGACCAGTATCTTCAGATCATTGACGACGCGCGGCAATCAATGCAGGGACAGCTGGAAGTTCACACGGGACTGGAAGCTGATTTTTATCCTGGTTATGAATCGTGGCTTGAGCAGCAGCTTTCGTCGTTTGACTTTGCGTATGTCTTAGGATCGGTCCATCCTCAGATTCCCGAATACCGCAAGCGGTATTGGACCGGCGATGCCTTGGATTACCAGCGCACCTATTTTCGACTCTTAGCCGAAGCCGCTGAAACTCAGCTGTTTGATTGTTTGTCCCATCCCGATTTGGTCAAGAACGAGACGCCTGCATCTTGGGACGAACAGCAAATCCTACCCGATATTTGTCGTGCATTGGACCGAATTGCCCAAACCGGTGTGGCGATGGAGATTAATACGTCGGGCGCGAACAAAGCGATTCCACAGATCAACCCGTTTCCAGCGATGCTGAAAGAAATGTGCCTTCGAGACATCCCGGTTGTCATTGGTTCCGACGCTCATGTACCGAAACGAGTCGCGGACGGGTTTCTTGAAGCCTTAGATTTGGCCGAGGCAGCGGGCTACAAGGAAATAACCTACGTACTGCATCATGAATGTCATTGGGTCAGCATCCTGGACGCTCGCCAAGCATTTCAAGCCAGCGGACAAGTTTCTTCTTAGTCGCGTAACTCTATTGTGTTGGCGTTTTTTTTCGCAATCGCTGGCTCACACGATTCAAGATTGCTCGTTCTTCATTGCTAAGGTTTTCCAATCCCAATTCGTGAACTCGACTCAAGATTTCATCTAACCGTAACGCATCCGCGGCTTCTCGTTCCGCAATCTGCTTGCGTTTGAGTTCGCGCCGTCTGGCTAGCCAGCGAGTAAACATGCCGGTCTTGGGACGAGTCGTTGTGGAGTGCCCTGTGTCCACTCGCATGCTTCGTTCCAGGCTGGTGTAACCCTCCGAAAAATCATAGCCCAAGAACGCGCCATCATCAGCGGTTTCCGAACCGGTTGTCTGGAGTTCGTGATTTCGAGCACTGAAGAAGACAAAGATCGACAGCAGTAACATGGCGAACCACAGTGGCTGTGCTTGGTCGCTAAACAAGACGCACGCCGTGATCAGCAAACAAAGTGACGCGACTTTGCCAATCCGAGCTGTAATGCGGCGAACCTGATACCGCTCCATGTTGGGATTGCAGCATTGAATTGTTGAATGGCAAAGGCGACCACCGTCAAAGGGGAACGCCGGTATCAGATTTACCAAGATCAGCATCCAATTGATCCAAAACGCCAGTTTGGTAAGCACCAAAGCTGTGGATCCGTCCATGATGTTGACCGGAGCGAAGGGGTGCATTAGCCCCGCCACGCTTGATTCGCCGGCAATCGCCAACGCAAACGCAGCAATAAAACACAAACCCAAGTTGACCAAAGAACCCGAGACCGAATTCACCATATCACTTTGCGGTTCCAGGTCACGCGGCATTGGACCTAGCCCGCCGAGTGGTCCGATGGTCACTTCGTTCAAATGACCGTCAAGTTTTCTGGCAACCCAAACATGGCCCAACTCGTGTAGCAGAACACTGACAAATAGGATGCCCAATGTTGCCGGACCGAGCCAATGAAGGTCGGATTGCGTGGAAGGATCCACGGTACAACTGAAATAGATAGTGAACGCGCCAAAGAGGAGGAAAAACATGTGCACTCGGACGTGCAGGTCTCCCCATTGACCGACGCTCAGGCTCCAAATTCGACGATCGGACATGGTGTTTGCGCTCAAGAAAAGAAGATATACGTTTGTTGCTCGGACGCGACGAGAACTGGGCCCAAGCGAAAAGGAATTAACACATTCTAACAGTGCCTGTTTGCTAGTTCAAACATTTCGTTCCAAAACCAGTGGATAAATCTGGCAACGCCCAGCCGTATGTCCGCTAGGGTTAAACATGCTACAACGAAAGCGTTACCCAGTGACAAGCATTAGATGGGAACGAACAGATAAACGTTAAGGATTGTGAATGTGAACGAACCCCCTGAATTAAGCGAAAAATCCGTCTTGCAGACCGAGCGATTTCGAGTGGTCGAGATCGATCAATCGTTACCGGAAGGTGGAATTCGCCGTCGCCACGCGATCCGACATCCCGGTTCGGTCGTGATTCTTCCATTGATAGATGAAAACCATGTCTGTTTGATTCGAAACTTTCGAGTGTCGGTGGCGCAATGGCTGTTGGAGCTTCCGGCTGGCACGTTAGAGCCAAATGAACCGCCATTAGAGTGTGCGAAACGCGAGCTTGTCGAAGAGACGGGGTACCGTTCGAACCATTTGCGACCACTTTGCCGGTTTTACGCTGCGCCAGGAATCCTGGACGAATTTATGCATCTATTCGTCGCAGACCAATTGTCGGAGGGTGATCCGGAACGAGAGCCAGGCGAACTCATCCAGAACGTCGTTGTTACCTGGGACGAAGTAACCAGATTATTGGCGGCGGGCGAAATCGTCGATGCCAAGACGATCATCGGACTACAGACCTACTTGCTACAACACGGACGCGGTCAGCTTTGACTCGCACATGAAAATGAAGGAGCCAACCATGAACGATACTCGACTTACCAAGCTGGCCAATGTACTCGTCAATTACTCCACCGCCGTGCAGCCGGGCGACCAAGTGATCATCGCAGGCGGCCCCGTGGCCCTGCCGCTGATTGTGGAAGTCTACCGAGCTGTTGTTCGCGCACAGGCACATCCCTTGGTGCGATGTCAGCCCGACGAATGTAAGCAGATTTTGTTGCGCGAAGGATCAAACGAACAATTGCTGTTCGAAGACCCATTTGCTTTGCACGAAGTGGAGCAGATAAATGCCTATATCGGATTGTGGGGACAAGAAAACACAAAGGCCTTATCGCGAACCGATCCTGGCAGGCAAGCGAAACTCAGTCAAGCTCGAAAGTCATGGCTTGACCGTTTCATGCAGCGAGCGGCCGATGGACAGTTGCGTTGGGTGGGGACACGGATTCCCCTGCCAAGCGTCTGCACCCAAGACGCCGAACGTTCACTCGCCGAATACGCCGATTTCGTCTTTCAAGCTGGACTACTGCACTTAGACAATCCCACCGCTGCTTGGCGAGAAATCAGTGTGCGTCAGCAACGCTTGGCGGACTTCTTGGATGGGAAGAAGGAGCTGCGTTTTGTCACGCCCCAGGGAACCGATTTGCGGCTGGGCATCGAAGGACGTTCGTGGATTAACTGCGACGGTCACGAAAATTTTCCTGACGGAGAAGTATTTACCGGCCCGATCGAAGACGCAACAGAAGGTGTTGTTCATTACAGCTTTCCGGCTGTTCACGGCGGTCGCGAAGTGGATGGGATTCGGTTCGAATTTAAGGCCGGTAAAGTTGTCGACGCGACTGCGACCAAAGGAGAGGATTTCCTGCTGGCAATGCTAGATCAGGATCCCGGCGCCAGAGTATTGGGCGAAATCGCCATCGGAACGAATTATGCGATTCAGGAGTACACCAAGAACACGCTGTTTGACGAAAAAATCGGCGGCACGTTTCATGCGGCGGTTGGCTCCGCGTACCCGGAAAGCGGCGGAAAGAACCAGTCCGGGTTGCATTGGGACATGGTCTGCGATCTCAGGCAAGGTGGTGAAATTTACGCCGACAATGAATTGATCAGCCAGAACGGGCAGTTTGTCCATCCCGAATGGCCTCGGCCGTAAACCTGTTTCCGCCAAACCAAGGCCGACCCACTGCCTGCTGGCAATTCGTTGGTGGTCGCCGACAGATTAGAAATCCGCTGCCTGACGTGAATTACGCACGCACTGTTAAACGCTAGTGCGAATTCGAAAAAACGCGAGCCAACAAACTGCGGATCCGGCTCGGCTTCTTGTGGTCCGCCGAATCAACTCGCGCCAGCTCCGCACATGCCACAGAGGAAGACGTTCCGTTGCTGTTCGAGCGTTCTTCCGAGGCTGAATGTTGTTTTCGCCATGCGACGGCAAAATTCTGTTCCCAATCGTGTTCGGCGAACTCCCAGCCAACGTCGTATCCCTTTTTTTCGCTCAAGAAATACTTATGTCGCTCGATTTCCGAAATTTCTTCTGGTCTTTTTTCCATTTCTATTCGCTCCATCTTCATCTACCTGCGCCTCCACTACATGCAGTTGTTCTTATCACACACATTGAGAAGTGAAAAGGGTAGTACCGAATCTTTCACTTCCGGCGGTTTCTCAGTTGGGTTTCAGTTCGGTTTCTCAGTTGGTGCCATCCACAATCGGTTTGGTTTCTCATTTGGTGCCATCCACAGACCTCTTACTCTCGGACTTTTGCTGGGCGAACAAAAACCTGTGGAATTGGCTTGACTTGTGTTACTTCGATTCGAGTTGCCATGGAGAATTTCAGTTGGTGGTTTCAGTTGGTGCCATCGGTTTCTCAGTTGGTGCCATCCACAATCGGTTTGACAATCGGTTTCAGTTGGTGCCATCCACAGACCTCTTGCTCTCGGACTTTTTGCTGGGCGAGCGGTTTCCGTTGTGCCATCCACAGACCTCTTACTCTCGGACTTTTTGCTGGGCGAGAAAAACCTGTTGAATTGGCTTGACTTGTGTTACTTCGATTCGAGTTGCCATGGAGCGGTTTCTCAGTTGGTGCCATCCACAATCGGTTTGACAATCGGTTTCCGTTGGTGCCATCCACAGACCTCTTAATCCACAGACCTCTTACTCTCGGACTTTTTGCTGGGCGAGAAAAACCTGTGAATTGGCTTGACTTGTGTTACTTCGATTCAGTTGCCATGAGTTGGTGCCATGGTGCCATCCATTCACCGCACTTATCCATTCAGTATCAGGGATCAGCGTTCGGTGCCATCTATTCACCGCACTGACCGCACTTATCCATCCATTCACCGCACTTATCCATTCGGTGGTTCAGTTGGTGCCATCCACAATCGGTTTGGTTTCCGTTGGAGGTTTCAGTTGGTGCCATCCACAGACCTCTTACTCTCGGACTTTTTGCTGGGCGACAAAAACCTGTGGAATTGGCTTGAATTGTGCTAGTTCGATCCGAGTTGCCATGGAGCGATTGGCGGGTAAAGTACGTTGCGTCAGGAAAAACAGATGAATATGGAGGGCCGAAGTGCATGAGCCAGAGCGCAAATGAGATTCCGAACAGCGACGCGGGATCGTCCTATGCTTCCGAACAGTGGGGCCGAAACACGCTGCATTTTCAGCCGGTTCGCTTCTTTCCCAATGGGCACTTGCAGACCATTTCCGGCGCCTACCTTTGGAGAAACGTACCTCATCGAGCCATAGACCGGACGGTTGTCCTGCCTGATGGTGATCAATTGGTCGTCCACGATGATTGCCCCGATGATTGGGACACACGTCGGTTGGTGCTGCTGGTGCATGGGCTAGGTGGTGCTCATGACAGTGGGTACATGCAGCGGATATCAAACAAACTGGTGAACGCTGGGATTCGCGCAGTTCGCATGGACCAACGAGGTTGTGGTGCGGGAGCGGCGATTGCGGAAGGCCCTTTTCACGCTGGCCGGTTCGCCGATATCGCGACGGTCGTGGAATGCCTGGGCTCGTGGCACCCAAACTCGAAAATCACCGTAGCCGGATTCTCGCTGGGCGGCGCGATGACGGTCAAAATGCTAGCGGAGTTCGGAAGTCAAATTGAACATTGGGTAGATAGTGCCATCGTGGTTTCGCCGCCCATTGACCTGTTGCGATGCAGTCAAGGCTTGAGCCAAGGAGCGAACCGGTTCTACGACAAACGGTTCGTTCGTAGCTTGATGAACCACGTCCGCAAAAATCCTCGTTTCGCAAGTAAAATTACAGAAAAAATGCCGAAATCGCTGTACGAATTTGACGCCATGTTTACAGCGCCCCTGGGAGGTTTTTCCAGCGTCGACGAATACTATTCATTTTCTAGCAGCACGCACGATCTGCCCAAAATCCAAATCCCGACAATTCTGCTGGCAGCCGAAGACGACCCGATTGTGCCAGCCAAAATCTATGACGATGCGCCGTTTACTGATGTCGTTCGGGTACATCGTGTCGCGGGCGGAGGCCATTTGGGATTCTTGGCGTCAAAGTCGTGTCGTACCCAACACGATGATCGAGATTGGCACTGGATGGATTGGCGCGTCGTTCAGTGGGTTCGCCAGCTCGAGTAATTTAAGTTCGGTGCGCAATTCCACATCCGTCGGTCCCCTGCCTTCGCTTGCTCCGATCGTGTTTGCCATTGCCTGGACACTGCGCTCGTTTTTCGAACATGCCGAACGTAACGAAACGCGAAACATTGCGGCATGCCGAGCATTCATTGATCCGAATCATGCCAGCCTTCCGAAATGAAGACCAAAGGACCGCTCGTTTTTCTTCCGTTTGCCCTGCAATGATTTCTTGACAGTAATAGCAGTGACGCTACAATCGCCGCCTGCATCTGTTCATATTATTTAACAAAATCGGTGATCTAGGAAGCTTGGGAGGTGTCTAGTGTTGAGAGCAAATTTGGTGCGGCTACTAGCCGTGCTGTTGTTGGCGGGGGGTTTCGCTAGTCGTTCATCGGCGGAAACGATTCGTTTGAACGAACTCTTGGGCGGCCAGACATTGCAAAGCGGAGACAAATTGTTTTCCGATTTCTCTTATGCTGCCACCGAAAACATGCCTTTGGCGGACGCGGTGAATGTGATCACCATTCAGGACCAGGACGGCAACTACGGTATTCGGTTTCAGGGTGGTTTTTTCGATCTACCGGGCGGTTCGGCGTCGGACGCATTGGTGACGTTCAAGGTAACCGCTTTGGACGCAGGCATGCAAATCAGTGGCGCTCGTTTGTCCGCCAATCCGACGGTAACGGACGGAGGTGTGGTGTCGGTGACGGAAACATTTTTGCCAACGTTTTCTGGGCCGACGGACATCATGGACGTAACATCCGGAATCAATTTGGCAGAGCAGATTACGTTTTCTTCGCCTGTCACTTCACTGTGGGTGCAGAAGGATATCCTGGTCTATGCAGGTGATTCGGTAGCGACGTTATCGTTCGTTGATCAGACGTTTCCTCAAGTTCCCGAACCCGGTTCGCTGGCGGTCTGGAGTCTGGGGCTCATGGGCCTGTGGCAAGTGCGCCGCCGTCGATAGGCGGTGTGGCGGCGATCAATTCGCGGGAAGACGTTTCACCATCGTCTTCCGTTTCAAGTTGGTCCGATGACCGGGTAACGTGAATAGATACGGGTCGCGACCCAAGTTTTTGCGGCGAAGGAAAATAGATTTCGAATTCGCTTTTCGGCGGTACAATGTTGGTGTACGCCAGCATGGCTTTTGAAGTCAGAACGTATTGCCGAATTGCTGCTTGCGGGTCGGCTACCAGTTGATTTGTCATTTGCCCAACTTTGCATCGTCCCGCTATCTGCTAATCCCCAGTTGTGTGGCACCACGTCTGGGTTTCCCAGAATCAAGTTCCAGCGGAATGGAGTCCGAACGCACTTGCGTCCAAGCTGAATCTCCGTCGTCCACGTCCCGCGGCTTGAAAGGCATCGAAATCGGGCAGAAAATCCCCGTGGTCGAGCATTTCTCAAACAGCCCTGCAATGCCAATCGCCTCCAACCCGACCATGCAATTCTTGCCGCTGTTCCGAGCCTTCCGCAAAGGCACTTTCCGTCAACGTCTGTTTTTTTGATGCCTCCATGGTTATCCTGTTGTTGTGATCCGTCGTCATGTTTAGTTCATCTCGTAGGTTAATTGCAATCAATGCCGGCGACGAGATTACTTATATTTCTGCGGTAGTATTGCGGCCATCGTAATCCGGACAGTCTAACGCCGGGACTACAAACAGAACCGCGGACTACAAACAGAGCGTGGCAAACCGGAAACGCGCAGACAAGACATGGCCAACGCAAATTCCAATTTGAACACTTCGCCTGCGGCCGACGTCGATGCGTTTATTGATCCAGCCACGTTGATGCGGATCAAGAACTTGCAGCTACGCGCAAAAGTGGTGGTCGAAGGATTTTACAACGGCTTGCATCGCAGTCCGTTTCATGGCTTTTCCGTCGAATTCAGCGAATACCGCCAATATTCGCCCGGCGATGACACTCGGTATCTGGACTGGCGCTTGTTCGCTCGCACCGACCGCTACTTCATCAAACAATTTGAAGATGAAACCAACCGACGCTGCTACGTCATTTTGGATATGAGCCGTTCCATGAACTACGGTTCGTTGGCCTACAGCAAAATGGAATACGCTCGGACGCTGGCTGGCACCTTGGCCTACTACTTCACGTTGCAAAAGGACAATGTGGGTTTATTCTCCTTCGATCAAGCGGTCAAAGATTTTGTTCCGGCCAGACATCGTCCCGGTCACTTGCAACGCATCATGGCCTGCTTGGCAAAAGAAACCTCGGGCAGCGGAACCGACTTGATTTCGCCCTTGGATCAGGTCGCTTCGCTGGTCAAGAAACGAGGTCTAGTGATTTTGATTTCCGATCTGCTGGCTTCGCTAGAATCGTTGCAGCAATCGCTTAGTTATTTGCGAGCGAGAGGTCACGAGCTGCTGATCCTGCGAACTCTGGACCCCGCCGAATTAGACTTTCCGTTTGAAAATGCATCGCTGTTTCGCGACATCGAATCGCAGTCAGAAATCTACGTCGATCCAGAAGTGGCCAAGGCGGAATATCAACAACGCTTTCAGGAACATCAGCGCCAAGTGCAAGATATCTGTCATCGTTTGGGAATTGATTTTACGGTGATGCGAACCGACGAAGCCTTGGAACGAGCACTCTTTGATTTGCTGAATACACAAATGCGAATGGGTCGGCAAGTGACGCATCGAGCGAACCGGAATTCTGCTGGAGGAAATTCCAGGAGGAACGAATGAGTTTTCTGACGCCACTGTATGTGTTAGGACTATTGGCGATTTCTGCGCCGATTCTATTTCATTTGATTCAGCGCCGCCCCAAAGGCCAATTTGAATTCAGTTCACTGATGTTCCTTTCGCCTTCACCGCCAAGGCTAACGCGACGGAGTCGGTTGGACAACCTGTTACTGCTGCTGTTGCGAGCGTCCTTGTTGGCGTTGTTGGCCTTTGCCTTTGCCAGGCCGTTTCTGCGTTCGGCATGGGAACTGGGCGTCGACGCGCCGGCGCGACGCATGGTGATTCTGCTGGACACCAGTGCCAGCATGCAGCAAGACGGTGTGTGGCAGGCAGCGCAGGATAAGCTAAGCGAAGTGGTGGCGGATCTGCGCGCAACCGATCGCTGTGCGTTGGTCACGTTCGACGAATCGGCCGCCACGCACATCCGCTTCGACAGCCAGGATGCCAGTGGTTCGACCGCTCAACGCGAATTGATCCAACAAGCGGCCAAGGACCGTCAACCAACTTGGCGTTCGACCAACTTGGCCAAGGCGTTGCAAGCGGCCGCCGATCTACTGACGTCCGACAAGGAAGACATTGCCACGTCCGATCAAACGCCGCCGCAAGTGATCTTGATTTCCGATATGCAAAACGGTGCCAACGTTCAAGAACTGGGCATGATGCAATGGCCAAGATATCCAGTTGGACGTCCAAGTGTCACACCGACCAAGACGAATAATGCGTCGCTTGGTTTGGTCACCTCGCAGGAAACCAATAGTGAAGAAACAGACCAACTGCGAATTCGCGTCTCCAATGCGGCCAATTCCGTGGCGTCCGACTTCACGATCGTTTGGGTCGATTCAAAAGGGAAACAAGCAGAAGACCGAGAATATTCGGTGCATGTGCCTCCGGGGCAGAGCCGAGTGATCATGGTGGATGCGCACGATACAGCGGAATGCCTGCAACTGCTGGGCGACGACGTTTTATTTGACAATCAACTGTTTGTCGCCGCTCAGGAGCCGGTCGATCGACGTTTGCTGTTTGTGGGTAGTGACGCCGACCAAGCGGAAAGCCTGTGGTATTTCTTGAAACGAGTACCGTTGTCGGATCGCCATAAAACGGTGACGCCCGAAGCCGTTGTAGCAAGTGCCTTTCAACCAGACGAATTGCGTCCCGCCACGACACCATTGGTGATTCTTAGCGAACCGCTGTCCGCCGATCAGCTGAAGCAGTTGGACAAATACTTGGAAGCGGGTGGACGAGTCTTCGCGGTAATGACCACGGAAAATGCGAATGACGCACATTTGTCATTCTGGCAAGCCCTGCTAAAACTCGATTCGCTTACCATTCAACCGGCGAATGTGGATGACTACGCCATGTTGTCCCAAGTCGATTTTGAACATCCGCTATTCGCGCCGTTCGCCGCACCTCAGTTTGCCGACTTCACTAAGATCAAAGTGTGGCAACATCGATACGTTTCAACAAATCATGAAGACGCTTGGGAGACGTTGGTTCGTTATGACAACCAGCAAGTGGCGTTGCTAGAACAAGTACGCAACCAAGGGCGACTGTGGGTGCTGACCACCGGTTGGAATCCGCAAGAAAGTCAGTTGGCGCTGTCTACCAAATTCATTCCGTTGCTGGCCGGGATGTTTACCAATTTGGCCGTCGAGGACGCGATTCAGGCGGAATGCCAAGTTGGCGAACCGATTGCCAACGCGTCTGATCAATCGGCCACCGTCACCAATCCGGCAGACGAACCAAGTGAAATTGCGGCGGGACAAAATTTTACCGCAACGATTCGGCCAGGCGTCTATCAACTGGATCATGCGGGCGGAAGTCGCCGCATTGCGGTTAACTTGGCGTCTGCGGAAAGTGATACCAGTTCGTTCGATTTGGAAAAACTGGAACAGCACGGTATTCGGTTGGGAGCCAGCCAGACGGTTGAGCAAATCGAGACGGCTCGGCGGCAGATGCGAGACCAAGAATTGGAATCCAAGCAACAACTGTGGCGGTGGCTGGTGGTACTGGCGTTAGTATTGGTGGGTGCAGAAACGTTTGTGGCCGGTAGAAGAGTCTGACAGAAGGAAAATCATCATGTCTCGTCTCGCCGTTCGACAAGAAATTGCCAAGTTCAAAGGTCGCTACCGTTGGCGTTCCGCGCTGCAATGGCTCACGGCGTTGGGCGTCTTTGGCACGCTGTTAGTGGCAGCCATCTACTGGAGCAACGCTCATTCCGCTGGCAGTTACACAGCGGCGGTGAATGTGATTCGCGTGATTGTCTGGGCGGCCGTGGTCGGGATCGCCCTGCGAGTTATTCGGCTGTTACCCAATGATACGACGGTTGCTCGGCGCATCGAATTCGCCTTTCCTGATTTAAAGCAGCGTCTGCTGACCGCTGCCGAATTTCCCTACGCAAGACGCCTATCTTACTTGCAGCAGTCGTTGGTTGCCGACCTGTCAAAGCATGCCGAACAACACCGCTGGTCTCGATCGATTTCCAATCAGCAACTGTTTACGTGGAGCATGTTGGCTGTGGTTTCGTTTGGCGTTTGGATGATTGTTTCCAACGCCGTGTCTCAGCTGCCCGCGCGAGCATTCGCCGATAATGAACAGCCGGCTAATGACACAACCGTGTCACTGCTGAGTCAGCAAGGCGACATGGTGGTTCAAGTGGAACCTAGAAACGCGGAAATCGAAAAGGGAACGCCGCTGTTGGTGTTTGCCAAGTTTCTGCAGCGATCTCCTGCGGCCTGTTCGCTGATTGTGGAAGACGCAGGCCGGCCGGCGGAACGTGCGTCGAGCGGTTCGAACGAAACTCGCGACAACGCCGATACAGGAACCGGTCGGCAAGTCATCCCCATGAATTCCAGCTTGGACGACCCGTTGTTTGGAGCGCGTTTGCCCGAAGTCATTCGCCCCTTTACCTACAAAGTTGTCTTTGACGAAGGGGAATCGGAAACGTTTCGCGTCACCGTCTTTGAATTTCCCACGCTTCTGCAGCCGGATGCGCATCTTCAGTTTCCCGAATACACCAATCTGTCACCTCGCACGGTGGAAGATACTTATCGAGTCTCTGCGGTGGAAGGAACTCGGCTAACTTGGCGTCTCCATTTGAACAAACCGATCGCGGATGGTTACTTTGTGGACGAAAGTGACACCCAATTGGCACTGCAGCCGACCGACGATCCGCACGCCTATGAAGTTGCCATGACGTTGGTGGAATCCCAAAAATGGACGCTGCATTTAACCGATCATGACGGCCGACAGAACAAGCAGCCGCCGCAGTTTTCCGTACGAGTCATCCCGAATCAGCCGGCCGAAGTCAAGTTGCTTGCCGCACGCGATGTCCGAGTTTCTCCGCTGGAAGAATTCTTGGTGCAAGCCAAGCTTGAAGATGATTTCGGCTTGGTCGACTACGGCGTGACCTATTCGATCGGCGAACAAGGCCCGACCGATCTTTCGCTAAAACAAGTCAACGCCAGCAAACAGCAAACGCTGGAACATCTGTTCGAACTGGAAAGTTTGCAAGCCGAAGCAGACCAGCTGTTGTCCTATCATTTTTGGGCCGACGATACCGATGCCCAAGGCAACGTTCGACGCAGCTACAGTGATATGTTCTTTGCGGAAGTTCGCCCGTTTGAAGAGATTTTTCGAGAAGGACAGCAGCCGCCGGGCGGCCAATCGTCGCAGCAGCAACAGCAGCAACAAGGCCAAGGAGAAAATGCGCAGCAAGCGGAACAATTGGCGGAATTGCAGAAACAGATTATCAATGCTATCTGGACGCTGATTCGACGCGAAACAAAGGCAGAAGTATCGTCGTCGTTTGTGACGGATGCGGACTTGATTCGCGAATCTCAGCTGACCGCCCAGCAACAGCTCGGTGAACTAGCCGCCAACGTGCAAGACGCTCGATCAGCGGAATATATTTCGCTGGTGCAAGAAAAAATGACGCAAGTCGTCGACCAGTTAACGACGGCCGTCAGTGACACATCGGTGTCACCGCTGCCAGAAGCGTTAGCAGCCGCGCAGGCCAGCTATCAAGGACTATTGCGTTTGCGTGCTCGCGAGCACGAAGTCGTACAACAGCAACAACAAAGCAGTTCTTCTAGTTCTAGTTCCAGTTCTTCTTCGTCAAATCGGTTTCAACAGCAGTTGCAGCAATTGGAGCTGCAAAACGATCAGAATCGCTATGAAACGGAGCGGCAGGCAGAACAACAAGAAGATCAAGCGGCGCGAGATGTTCGTCAAGTCATGAACCGGCTACGTGAATTGGCTCGTCGCCAAGAAGACATCAACAAACAGCTGCAAGAATTACAGCTCAGTTTAGAGCAAGCGGAAACCGAAGCGGAACGCGAAGAACTGGAACGGCAGCTCAAGCGTTTGCGAGAACAGCAGGAGCAACTGTTACGAGACACCGATGAATTGCTAGACCGCATTGACGAATCGGCGACTCCGGAACAACTGCAGGAAACTCGGCAGCAAGTGGAACAGTCTCGAGAAAACGTGCAGCAGGCGTCGCAATCACTGCAGAACAATCAGACGTCACAAGCTCTGTCCGCTGGAACTCGCGCAGAACGTGAATTCGAAAACGCTCGAGACGATCTGCAGCAGCAATCGGCCAATCAGTTCGAAGAACAGATGCGAGACATGCGGCAACAAGCTCGCGAACTGCAAGAAAATCAAGAACGTTTGGCAGAAGCGATGCGAGGCAATGCAGAATCGGAGACGCCCAGCTTGCGAGACGAACAGCCAAAAGAAGACGTGCAAGAATTATTGCAGCAACAAGAACAAGCTCTGCAAGAACTGATGCAGCAAATGCAGCAGACCGTCATGGATGCCGAAGAGACTCAGCCGCTACTGGCGCAAGATCTGTACGATACGTATCGTCAAGTGGAACAGGATCGAGTGGCCCAGAACCTGCGACAAGCGGACACGTTGCTGGAACGCGGCCTCCGTCCACAAGCGGAAGCGTTAGAACAGGAAGCTCGAGAAGGCATCAGTAATCTGCGTCAACAAATGGATCGCGCGGCCGAACGAGTTCTGGGTGACGACGCGGAATTCTTAGAACGAGCGTCCGCCGAACTGAACGATTTGGCAAGCCAACTGCAACAAGAAATCGAACGCAATTCGTCGGCCGATCCAAGCGAACCACGGGCCGCAAATGCAAATGACTCGGCAAATCGTTCGTCTGACCAATCGAACGATCCGAATTCGCCCAACCAAAACCAACAACAAAACGGACAACAACAAGACGGACAACAACAAGACGGACAACAACAAGACGGACAACAACAAAGCGGTCAGCAGCAAAACGGACGACAACAAAACGGACAACAACAAGGGCAAGGTGGTGGCCAGTCGCCATCTTCAGGTGACGGCCAGTCGCAGGATGCTTTGCCAGGGCGATCGGACAATTCGGATCAACCGCCATCGGAAACTCGCAACGGGCAGCGCAATAACGGTGGTGGCGGGGTTCGCACGGGAGGGCTCGAAGAATTCGCGGGCGGAATCAACGAATCGCCGCTGACGGGCGGGAATTTTCGCGAATGGTCGGACCGACTGCGTGACGTAGAAGAATTGATGGATGATCCCGAACTTCGCGCCGAAGCCGCTCGCATCCGAGATCGAGCTCGAGGAATCCGCGCCGAATTTACTCGGCATTCCAAAGAGCCGCAGTGGCCTATGGTGCAAGAATTAGTGGCCAATCCGCTGCGCGAGCTACAGCGGCGAGTGGCGGAAGAGTTGATTCGGAAGACGGGCGAAAAGAATGCCACCGTGCCGATTGATCGTGACCCGGTGCCGGAGCGATTTTCTGAACAAGTCAAACGCTACTATGAAGCGTTGGGAGCCGGACAATGATGGTGGCCACGTTAATCTGGGGATCGCTCGGATGGCTTCCCGTGGCCATTGGCGTCGTAGCTTTCTTGACGGGCTTACTGTTGTGGCGATACTCGCAGGTTCGTATTTCGGCCGGCGTACGATCATTGGCGATCGGACTCAAATTGGTCGCCATTTTGTTGCTGGCGGCGTGTTTGTTGGAGCCGATGTTTCAAGGCCAACGGCCTCGTCCTGGTGCCAACCTGTTTGCCGTGGTCGTGGACAACAGCCAAAGCATGCAAGTGCAGCAGCAGCGAAGTGACGCGGTGCGAACTGCCGTACAGAGCGATTCCAGCTGGAGAACTCGTCTGGGACAAGACTTTGACCTGCGCACGTATGAATTGGATGAACAGTTGCGACGAGTAAACAGTTTTGAGCAGTTGACGTTTGGCGGTTTGGCATCGCTTTTAGAAACGGGATTGGATTCACTCAGGAATCGGATGGGGCAAAGACCTACGGCCGGCGTACTGTTGTTTTCAGATGGAAATGCCACCGACGTGAATTCGCAGGAAAATGTGTGGTCGCAGTTTCAAGCTCCGATTTATCCGGTTGTGTTTCGCGAATCGCCTCAGCAAACGGACCTGTCGTTGCGCAAAGTGGGTGTCACGCAAACCAACTTTGAAGCGGCACCTGTCACGCTGGATGCCGTCGTTGCTTATACGGGCCAGTCCAATGGCAATGTGGTGGTGCAGGTGCTGGACGTGACGGGCGAAGTGGTGGAAGAACAGCAGCAGCCGGTCGATTCAAATCGCAGCGAATTGGATTTTCGTTTTCGCTTTCGCCCCAAAGCGGAAGGACTTGCTTTTTTTCAAGTAGTCACATTTCAAGAATCGGACCGAACACAGTGGCAGGAAAAACAGCAAGTGAGCGAAATCACCGAAAAGAACAACCTGCGGTGGGTGACAGTAGATCGAGGTGGTGGGCCGTATCGGATCTTGTATGTAGCCGGTCGGCCGAATTGGGAATTCAAGTTTTTGCGTCGAGCGTTAGAGGAAGATGCCGAGATTTCATTGCTGGGCATGCTGCGTATCGCCAAGAAAGAGCCGTCGTTTAGTTTTCGTGATACGGGTGGGCTAGAGGATAAAAACCGCTTGTTCCAAGGCTTTGATGGATCGGACGACGATACGGTGGAAGCGGAAGACCAGCCAGTGCTGGTGCGTTTTGGCGTCGATACGGATGATGAACTTCGCGACGGTTTTCCTCAAGGTGCCGAAGAATTGTTCGCGTATCACGCTGTAATTTTGGACGATATTGAAGCCAAGTTTTTTTCGCCCGACCAACAATTGTTGCTGCGTCGGTTTGTGAATCAACGAGGTGGTGGGTTCATGATGCTGGGCGGCCAGGAGTCGTTTGCAAACGGCAGTTACGACGAAACACCGCTGGGTGAATTGCTGCCTGTGTACGTCAACATGAAAGGCGCAGCCGGCGACGCAGAACCAACGCAATGGCAGTTAACTCGTGAAGGTTGGCTGCAACCTTGGGTGCGAACTCGATCTACACAAGCCAGCGAAGAACGCGCGATCAGCGTGATGAATTCGTTTCGAACCATCAACCGGATCGCCGACATCAAGCCCGGCGCGTCGGTCTTGGCAGAAGGCCGACAAGGCCGCGACGCGACGGTGCCGTTGTTGGTGACGCAGCGGTTTGGACGAGGGCGTTCGGCGGCGCTGTTGACCGGCGATTTATGGCGCTGGGGATTGGAGCGTCCTGATCCCGAACAAGATGATTTGTCACAAGTTTGGCGACAGATGGTTCGCTGGTTAGTGGCCGACGTACCCAAGCGTTTTGAAACGTCAATTCGAACCAACGAAAGTGCTCGATCCGTGGAATTGCGGTTTACCGTTCGCGACGAAGAATTCGGACTGCTGGACAACGCTTCCGTGCCCTTGGAAATCACCTTGCCGGATGACAAGGTCATCAAACTGGACGCCACCGCCACGGATATGGCTGGCACGTATGCGGCTACGTTTTGGCCAGAACAAGACGGTTGCTATCAACTAAAAGCATCTGCGGTGGGTCCGGATGGAGTGCAAGTTGGATCCGAGGAAACGGGTTGGACGTCGCAACCCAGCGTGGCGGAATACCAAGACTTGACTACGGACATGGCGTATCTGGAACGTCTGGCACAGTCGACAGGCGGTCGGTTGGTGAACGCTGACCAGTTAGATGAATTTGTAAGAAACATGCCGCAAGACAACATTCCTGTGACGGAAACGTGGAGCTATCCGTTGTGGCATCAACCCTGGTTTTTCATGTCCGCCATCGTTTGCTTGTGTGGCGAATGGGGCCTGCGACGCTGGAAAGGTTTGCCATGAACACGAATTCGTCATTGCGTATCGTCTTGTTCATCGTCGCGGTATCCAGCTTGATCGCAAATTCTCAAACCACGGAAAACTCGTCGGCAACCGCACCCAATTCGACCAACTCGGCGACACAACAGCAGATGATTGTGGTAACGGGCGCGCCTGGCACAGAGGAATACGGCGAACTATTCAGTACGTGGGCCCATCGCTGGAAAGTTGTTTGTCAGTCGAACAACATTGCGTTTGCAGCGGTGGGTTGGGATGGCGCGAATCACGATATCAAAAATCAGGAAGCTGCGGCCGACGGGACAGCGGAAGCGGCCAGTAATGATCGAGAACGATTGCGGCAGTTAATAGCGCAGGCAGATCCAGCTGCGTCAGAACCATTGTGGATAGTGTTGATTGGGCACGGAACATCTTATCAAGAGGTCACCAAGTTCAATTTGGTAGGACCGGATGTGGCGGCGGATGATTTTGCGGCGTGGCTAAAGATAATGACTCGTCCCGTTGTGCTGGTTCACTGCGGAGCATCCAGCGGCCCGTTTATCAAGAAGTTGTCGGGGCCGAATCGGATTGTGGTGACGGCCACCAACAGCGGAGCCGAACAGAATTTTGCTCGTTTTGGCGAATACCTCTCAGCCGCCATCGCTGATTTGGCGGCGGACCTGGATCATGACAATCAAGTGTCACTGCTGGAAGCCTATTTGACGGCGGCTGCCAAAGTCGGGGCGTTTTACCAAGAGGATACTCGTTTGACTACCGAACATGCACTGCTTGATGACAACGGCGATGGTCTCGGAACGCCTGCCGATTTCTTTGTCGGCATCCAAGCGGCCGTTAATACCAAAAGCGGTGAAGCCGTGGATGGATTGCGAGCACACCAGATGACATTGGCCGCAGGGCCGAACGTAATTCGTCTTTCGCCTGAACTTCGTGCTGAACGCGATGCATTGGAAGTACAGATCGAAGCGCTTCGGCAACAGAAAGCGGACCTGTCCGAAGATGAATACTACGATCGACTGGAACAATTGCTGCTACCGCTGGCTCGTTTGTACGCCGCCGCAGAAGAAACAGCCGAATAACCAGCGGGTTGACCAAAGCAGCAATGACATTCGACTATCTGAACAGCGCCACATTGACGCTTTCTGCCAGCGTAAGTCGATTGAAGTCTCGCGTTGAGGCGGAAATCTGCTGAAACCAATTCCGCCTCAAGGCGGGACTACGAACCAACCGTGTCGCTGTCCAGCGAGGGCAAAATTTCGGCTGCTTCGACACTGGGCGGTGAATCGTCTGCCTGTGGAGTTCTTGGTGGCCGAATCAAATTCACTCGTCCTTGCGTCCAACGCTGCAAACCTTCCAGACGCGCCATAGCAGTTGGGAAATAGGACGCCGGTAGTTTGTGGTAATGTTCGGAATACTGTTGTTTGCGGAGTTGTTGCCAATCGGTCTGTGGCGTAACAACTCCCGTTTGTGTCAGATGTTCAAAGATTGCGTCGGCAATCCACTGGTGGCCTTGGATGCGAGGATGGACGTGATCAATCAGCGTCTTATCGCCAGGGATGCGAGTTTCTTCGTGCGTTTCAAAGATGGCTCGGATATCAATCAGCGGAGTGTCTGTGCGGCGGCAAACAGCGTGAATGACCGAGTGCATTGATTCCAAGATTCGCAACGGACACACATCTTGATCTTTCGCTTGCAGGTAAGCGGCTTTAGCACTCTCCAAGTCTCCGTTGGCTTCGTAATGTCGACCCAGCAAGAACAACGCGTTGGGATAACGAGAATCGATTCTTAGGATTTGCTGCACCAGTGACAATCGCTTGTCAGGATCATCCCAGCCCATGTGTTGAATTTGTTCCCAAAGCTGTTCCGCTTGTGAACGTTGCGAAGCAGAAAGTGTTTCGGAAAAAGTTGACTTAAAGGGCGGTGTATCGCGAATATTCGACACCGGATTGGCAAGAATCAAAGGGACGTGGGCTTGTCGAGCCAAGTGAATCATGCGAAGCAGATTTTCTTCAAAGTGGTGCACCACGCCGGCCGTCCATTCATCGTCTCGTTGGTAGCTGGCCAAGCCTCCTTGATAATCCAGCAACGCGTCGACTTCCGCAGGCAGATCATGCGTGGAGCGTGATGCGTCTTTGCTGGCATGAATCGCGTTGTGCAAAACGCCGTACAGGTGAAACTGCGAGGCAAGTTCGTGCGTCGTTTTCAACCATTCCGGCGTCGACTTAATCTGTCCGTAGGTTCGCTCTTCCAAAAATTCGTTCTGGCCGGTGTAAACGATGATCAAGTCGGGTTGGTACTGCAAAACTTCTTGCAGAATGGGAACCAGGCGATAGCTGGCATACGACACACCACCGCAATTGACCACCTCCCATTTTCGATTGGAATCGGCCGCTTGCAGGCTCAGTTCCAGCCACGAAGTAAACGACGTTTCAATGGCGTACGGTCGTCCTTGAACCGTCGAACCACCAAGGCAGAAAATACGATATTCGTTCTTTGCTTTTTGGGCCGCAAACGATTCTGGCCGAAAGAATGTCAGGCGTGACTTGGCAATTTCTAACCGAGTTCCATCTGGATTAGGAACAAATAACGGCTTGACTTCGCTGAAACCAACAAACGGGTCGCCCGTATCATGTGGGTGACCAATTCCGATCAAGCGAAGCACGCCTTCCGCCGATGCCAGTAGCACGAGTCCCACCAGGATTGCCGCACCACGAAACGCCCAACGCTTGCGGCGGCTTACAGGGATGGCGGAACAAGGCGGCGAATTTTGCGTGTGCGTGATTGACATAGCTAGGCTGGTCCGCCCCATTGGCGATAAACGTAGACTTCGCGCGCATAGTTCAGGCGGTCGTCGGGAAACGGATTATTTTAACAGGCGAAACAGCCATCACGCGAGTCGCTGGGAAAGCGAGTTCGTTCCGGTTATGATTTGGCGGTCAGTGTTTGAAGTCTTGTACGGTTTTACCCACAGAGTATTGGCCAACCAAAATGAAAATTAAGCGGATTGCGACGTACCAAGTTGATTTGCCATTGCATGAAGGGAGTTACAAGTGGTCTGGCGGCAAGTCAGTGGACGTGTTCGACAGCACGATTGTGGAAGTGGAAACGGATTCGGGAGTGATCGGCTATGGCGAAGTCTGTCCGCTGGGGCCGTTTTATTTGCCTGCCTATGGCGAAGGAGTTCGAGCCGGCATTCGAGAACTAGCGCCACATCTGATTGACCAGAACCCATTACATCTGGGCCAATTGAATCAGCGAATGGACGCAGCGCTGAAAGGGCACTCGTATGTCAAATCAGGAATCGACATGGCGTGCTGGGATATCCTGGGCAAGGTAACGGGGCAACCGGTTTGTTCGTTGATGGGCGGTCGTTATGGCGATGACTTTGTGCTGTATCGAGCGATTTCGCAACGAGACCCGGACGAAATGGCGGCCAATGTGGCCAGTTATCGCGAACAAGGATATCGTCGTTTCCAATTGAAAGTCGGTGGCGATCCAAATCTGGATGTCCAGCGAATTCGCGCGGTGCGGAATCTATTGCTGCCCGGTGACAAACTAATTGCCGATGCCAATACCGGCTGGTTGATGCACGAAGCGGCGCGAGTGGTTCGGGCCGTACATGATTTAGACGTCTATATCGAACAGCCTTGCCTGAGCTACGACGAATGCTTTTCCGTGCGGCAAAGAACGAATCATCCTTTTGTCATGGACGAATCAATTGATGGCCTAGGCGTCTTGATGAAAGGCTACGCCGATGCGGCTATGGATGTGGTCAACATCAAGATCAGCAAATTCGGCGGCCTGACCAAAGCCAAGCAGGCTCGAGATTTGTGTGTATCGTTAGGCGTCGCCATGACCATTGAAGATAGCTGGGGTGGCGATATCATCACCGCCGCCATTGCGCATTTGGCTCATAGCACACCCACTGAATTCCTGTTTACGTCAACCGACTTTAATAGCTACGTTAGCGTCAGCAATGCGACCGGCGCGCCACAGCGGCAAGATGGACGAATGGCGGCGTCTACCGAACCTGGCCTGGGCATTACGCCCAGGTGGGATGTACTGGGCGAACGGTGCTTTGAGTGCAGTCGGTAAGCGCAGCGGGACGGGCAATCGGCACGATGGCCAACACTGCAGCAGCGTTTCTGCTCGGTATATTTAACAACCAGGGAACCCAACATGAACGACCAGCCAACTGACTGCCATGTTGTCGTAATACACGATTACGATGCGTGTTATCTACTATCACACGCTTGCACAGAAACCGCTTTGATTTTCATGGCCGTAGCATCGGAAGACCCTGCAAATTGGAATGACCTGCTGGCGTATTGGCCTCGTTATCGAACACTAGACGTCAGCGAATTTGTGGACGGCATGCCTCTCGTGGTAACCAACCGCTCTGGCGCATCGCAAGCCATTCGTCAGACCGACAGCTGGATTTGGATTGACCTGGTTGAAAAACGCTTGCTGACAGGACCAGCCTTTCTGTTAGTGGGACGAGACGCCGCGTTTCTTGTGGACAATGATGACGAGGATTCGCAACGCTGTCCGCTGGGGATTCATCTGGCCCCCTGGTGGGAATTACTGGAACAAGTGGACGCGGCGACCATTGATCGGGATCGAGAAGTACCCGTGAAACGGCCCGAGGTGAATCGAGAAGTATTATTCGGCGAACCAATGATCTCCGACATTGCGGATCGAGTGTTGCAGATTGTTCGCAGCGATCGTTGGCCGTCGGACCTAGTGATAGATGTCGGCGCCGGAGAGTTGCCGCAGGAATTATCCACTCGGCTGTATGCACTAACGGTCGAAGTGCATCGCGACTGGTTGATGACGCCGCGGCAAGATTTGAATGGCAGGATGCCTCGGCAATGTCTGCACGGTGGCCAGGAGTGGATTGAACGAATTGTCTCAGCACAGCGGCGGCGCTTTGAATATTGCGGTCAAATGATTGCAGCACCGGAGAATGTCTTGGGTTACGCCACGGCGCCGATGGGATTACCAGAGATGGTGATCTATTTTGATTTGTGTCGCGAAGTAATTAGCGCGGCGTGGCTCTGGTGCTGCTCTGAAGAAGTTCGCTGGCGATTGGCAGCGAACGATGATTGCCGCCAAGATCTGATTTCGTTTCTTGCCGAAACCCAAGACATGTGGCTGGCCATGCCGTTTGAAGGAGGTTCGCCCCCGAGCTTCATTATTGAATGCAGTCGTCGTCGAATCCCGCGGGCTGCGGGTGTCGCTATTGACGGAATGCTGGAACAACAGTCTGAGGAACACTTTGGGGACTGCAATTGTCCGATTTGCAACATGATGGCAGACGGAATGCTAGGCATCGAGTTTGCCGAAGTGGATGGACATCAACTGGAGCTCGATGACGAATTCGCTTTTTCGACACACCAGACACGCGAAGCTTGGGACGAACAGCAGCGTGCCTTCGCAGAATTTTCCAGCCAGGTCAACCATGATCTCTCGGCATTGAACCAATTCGGCGAATCAGAACCGGATGAATTCGCGTCCGCCTGGAAGGGCATAATGTCGGATGAACCGATCCCAGGAGACATCAGCGGCAATATGAAGCTGGCCTTTATGCTGGCCGAAATCGTTTCGGAATTGGAAATACTGCCAGCAACACCCCAAACCATTCGGCAAGTAAACGTCGATTTCATTGAGTTCTGTAAATCACACAAGGACCAACGACATGCGGCAGCCAAAACCTTGGGAGAAACCCTAGATTCGCTAGCGGATCAATTTCCCGTTTTAGTCAGTCGAGTTGCGGATCTCCGTAGCAGGTTGGACGAGCAACTCCGTTTGTCAGCCGGCTCCGATTAGGACTTTCCGGTCTGATTCATTTTGTTGGCACCCTCTGTATAGTGCTGGATATTTCCATTCGTGGTTGACAGTGAAACTAACCCGATGATTTAACTTAGTTTGGCAGGAAATTTTGGGGCGTGCTGGAGCCAAAAGCTTGTCGATCAAGGGCAGGATGAATAAGATAAATCGGTTGCGTTCGCAAATCTTATCTTCTTGTCACATTGCGTGTTTGTCTGAGTATTTTCCTATGCAGTGGTCTTGCCTGTTACTTTCGGCTTGCTGGATTTTGATTGGGTCAGGATCAGCATATGCGGTGGTAGTAACAGAGACGACCGCCAATACAGATAGACCACCAAATGATCCAGGCTGGGATAACGTGGGCATTTTGCGAGGTTCCACGGGGATTTATCTGGGTAACCGTTGGGTGCTGACCGCCAACCACGTTGGCGCCGGTGAAATAACACTTCCTTCTGGATCGTTTACGGCTGAGCCAAATTCGTCTATTCGCGTTGCCAATCCTACGGGACAGGGACTAACTGAATTGACAGACTTGGTTTTGTTTCGCTTGGCAGACGAACCGAATGTAGCGCCGCTGGCAATTTCTGCCGAATCGCCCCTGCCAGGTACCGAAGTCACACTCATCGGTAACGGTCGTAATCGCGCCGACGAATTGACCTATTGGAATCGAACCGGAACCGGGACCAATATTCTTTGGGAAGTGACGAAAGACGTCACTAATTATGCTGGATACACGACCGTTAACGACAATTCGGTGCGTTGGGGCACTAATCTAATTGAACGAGATGAGACGTTTTTTCGGGAACGCGATGCGGACAACAATTACGTCGTTCCCACTTCGGGACAGGTGGTCACATTTCTGACCGAATTTGATTTAGCCAACACACAGTCCAATGACATTATCAAGGGCGAAGACGGAAAAGTTGCCACCGATTTTGAATCACAGGCCGTTATTAACGATTCAGGCGGCGCCGTGTTTGCGCCCCGCGGCGCAAACTGGGATTTGGTTGGTGTCATCATTGCTGTGGGTGGCTATGACGAACAACCCGATGTTCGCTACAACGCGCTTTACGGAAATCTGACATTCATTGGCGACCTGTCGGTTTACCGCGATTTCATCACCCAACACTATGTTCACGGGGATCTGGACGACGATACGCTGCTGACGGTCATTGATCTTGAATCACTCACTTTAGCTGTGCGAACCAATTCAAGCGAACTGCGATTTGACTTTGATCGAAATGGAAAAATTGACCAGGATGACCGCACCGCTTGGGTGGAGCAGATTAAGCAAACATATTTCGGTGATTCCAATCTGGATGGCGAATTTTCCACACAGGACTTAGTTGTCGTCTTTACCGCTGGGCAATACGAAGACAACGTTGTCGGCAATTCCACTTGGGCCACGGGAGACTGGAACGGAGACGGTGAATTTGATAGTTCTGATTTTGTTCGCGCCATGCAATCTCCCGGCTTTGAACTAGGGCCTCGAGAAACCTCGGCTTTCGCTCCCGTCCATGCTGGCGGAAACGTCGCTGTGACCGTTGTTCCCGAGCCGACAGCGACGTTCTTTTCGTTGCTTGGCTTTCTCGGTTTCATTCTGATTCGATTCCGAAAACTTGCTTCGATTAGCTGATTCCGCTCCAGTCGGCCTCTATCTGCACTCCGTTGCCGTCGTCCGCTTGCGTTTTTCATCACGTAAAAGCTTCAGATTATTGTTGGAATCTGCCGGTCGTTCGGTTTATGATATGCGTCAATCGACTTATCAGCGTGTTCATTTATTCATACATGCTTGATAGCGGCTTGAAACTGGAGCGGCGGAGGGGAGCGAGGCGAGCGGGATGATTCCTGCATTTCTTTTCATTCTGAAATTGGCAAAAAAGAGAGTGCGGTAGGGTTCTATGGATTCGAACAAACGACGACGATTGGGTACCAAGGTTAACAGCAAAAAACATCGTGGGCTGGAGCACTTAGAAGCTCGCTACGTCCTGGATAGCACGGTCGTCTTCAACGAAATCATGTACAACCCGGCTCAAGCCGAAGACGCCGGTTTGGAATGGGTGGAATTCTACAATCAATTGGTTGTGGATATCGACATCTCAGACTGGGTCCTGGAAGGTGGAATTGATTACACCTTCCCTGATAAGACTCGCGTTCCCGGCCGAGGCCACATTGTTTTGGCATCGGACCCAGAAGCATTTGAAGCCGCCACCGGAATTCCAGCATTGGGCCCCTGGACGGGAAGGCTTTCCAATGGCGGAGAAGAACTGCGTCTCTATAACAATGACCAGCGTCTGATGAATTCGGTGGACTACCGTGACGGTGGTGATTGGCCGGCCGGTCCCGACGGCAGTGGCGTGACACTGGCCAAACGCAATCAGTTTGATGCCAGCGAAAAATCGGCCAGCTGGACGTTCAGCCCTGAACTGGGCGGAACGCCGGGCCGAGACAATTTTTTGGATCCCAACAAGTTGATTATCGATACCATTCTTCCCGAAGAAGCACCGGTTTCAGTCTTCTTGCCCAGTAATGACAGTTTGGGAACCACCTGGACCGCAGCGGGATTTGATGATGCATCTTGGACCACGGGAACGACCGGCGTCGGCTATGACACGCGATCGGATTACGTACCCTACTTCGGTCTCAATCTAGACGAACCTGAAAACGGCCAAGATCCAGTGGCCATGAAAGACGTGAATTCGTCGTTGTACATGCGAATCCCCCTTTACCGCAGGCGACATGAGCGAAGTAGAAACGATTTCGCTCCGTATGCGCTATGACGATGGCTTCGTGGCCTACATCAACGGACAGGAAGTTCTGGCAGCCAATATGCCGGGAAGAAACGGGGAGGACGGTCAACTCACTTGGGACGCCATCGCCACTCGGTCTAATAGCGACCGAGTTGCCGTGAATTACGAAGATTTCAATCTATCGCAATTCCGCGACCTGTTTGTCAATGGTGACAAATATCTTGGCCATCCACGCCTTGAATCGTTCCAATACCGATTCCGACTTTCTGATGTATCCGATCATGGAAACCGGTACGGCACCAGATTTGGTCAGCAATCTTCCCATCAAGTTGAACGAAATTGCGGCTGGCGGAAGTGGTTTGTTCTTTGCCGAAATTCAAAATGTCGGTACTGCACCGGTTGACGTGGGTGGTGTTACGCTGCGAATTCAAGGTACGCAAAACAAGGACGTTGTGCTTCCGCAGCAAACGATTGCTCCAGGCGAATTCGCCGTGATTCGTCAAGCCGATTTGGGCGTGACGCCAGAAGATGGCGACATGATTTCGCTAATCAGCAAGAATGGGCGGCGAGTGTTGGATTCGCAACGAGTGGACAATCAGGTGCGAGGCCTGGGAGGAAACGTACCGGGTAGATGGGCCTATCCGTCCGCAACGACTCCCGGCACCGCCAACCAATTTGACGTCAGCCAAGACATTGTCATCAATGAAATCATGTATTCGGCGGCACCTTACGCCAAAGTGGGCGATGTGCCTGCCACCTACGACCGACAAGAACTGATGGGTTTTGATTGGGATCAATGGCGCTACAATGCCGCCGGTCAAGATCTGGGAGTCGATTGGGCGAATTCGAATATCAAGTCGACGGCGACGCCTGAAGTAGGGGCAAGGGCTGATCGGCTACGAATCCGCGACGTTGGACGAAGAAATTCGAACCGAGCTGACCATTCCTACCAGCAACGACCCTCGTTTTCTAACCTATTACTTCCAGACCGACTTTGACGTCACGGCCGAAATGCTCGCTGGCGAAAGCATCTTTGAACTCTATCACTTCATTGATGACGGAGCCGTCTTCCATCTAAATGGACAAGAGTTCTATCGCTACAACATGCCGGATGGTGAAATCACCTTTGAAGTAGACGCCAGTCGATCGGTTTCCAACGCCGACAAGTCGTCAGCCGTAGAAATCCCCAAAGATCTGTTGAAAGCGGGAACCAACGTACTGTCGATTGATGTACATCTATCCAGCACGTTTTCGAATGACATAGTTATGGGAGCTCAAATCGTTGTTGCCCAAGAAGCAACCCCGCTGATTCCGGGCACGCCCTATCGAGAAAACCCGGAGGAATGGGTCGAACTTTACAACAAAGGCACTTCCACCGTAGACGTTAGTGGATGGCAGTTTGACGACGGTATGAATTTTGAATTCCCCGCCGGCACGTCGATTCCCGCGGGCGGATATTTGGTTGTTTCGAATGACGCGGCTACCCTTCGACAAAAATATCCAGACATTCAGATTGTCGGCAACTTTGGCGGATCGCTCAGCAATGCTGGTGAAAACATTCGCTTGGTGGATACCAACAAGAATGTTGTTGATTCAGTCCACTACTATGACAGCGGCAAATGGCCTCAATACGCTGATGGCGGTGCGTCAAGCTTAGAGCTGGTCAACCCGAATGCTGACAACAACAATGCGTCGGTATGGGCGGCGAGTGACGAATCGGACAAGTCGGAATGGATCGAATATTCGTACAAGGGCATTTCACTGATGGATGCCACGGAACGAAGCGCCGCCTATAACGAATTCATCTTCGGCCTGTTGGACGTGGGCGAATTTCTACTCGACGACGTTTCGGTCAAAGAGAATCCTTCCACGGAAGCGCGTGAACTGCTGCAGAACGGTTCATTCGAAGCAGACACACTAGGCGAATCACCCGCTACATGGCGCTTGATTGGTAATCACAGCGGAACGGTGATTGTCGACCCAACCAATCCAGAAAATCAAGTTGTGCATGTGGTGGCCACCGGTGCTCAGGCACATATTCACGACCACGCTGAAACCACGTTTGAAGGAAATCGTCGCATTACCGACGGCACGGAATACGAAATTTCTTTCCGAGCCAAATGGGTTGCCGGCAATGGCCAGTTGAATAACCGACTGTTCTTCGGCCGCCTGTCAAACACTGCCGTACTAGATATTCCTCGTAATGGCGGAACGCCTGGTGCACAGAACGGTTCCTACCAAGAAAACACCGGACCTACGTACAGCGGCTTCCAACACACGCCGGCCACTCCGCTGGAAAATCAGGAAGTGACGGTTCGAGTCCAGGCGGCTGATTCCGATGGCGTGCAAAATGTGAAGTTATTTTGGCGAGAAGATCGAGGCGAATGGAATTCGGCTGACATGACCTTGTCAGGTAACCAGTACCAAGGCACGATTCCCGGCTTTTCGTCGGGAACGATTGTTCAGTTCTATGTGGAAGGAACCGATTCGGCCGGAAATGTTTCGACGTTCCCTGCGGATGGAGCCGATTCGCGAGCACTTTATCAAGTGGAAGATGGACGCGGCCCTGCTTCGCCCATTGATAAGTTCCGCTTGGTCATGCTTCGCGAAGATCAAACTCAGTTGTTCGCCAGTAAAGACCGCATGAGTAACTGGCGAATTCCGGTCACCGTGATCCACAATAACGATGTTTATTACAACGTTGTGGTACGAATGACAGGTAGCCGTTGGATTCGTCCGAATAGCGGCTATCGAATCGACTTCAATCCAGACGAACCGCTGTACGGCGTTCACGAATCAGTCCGATTCGATCTAAATGGTATGGCAGAAATCGTGATGAAGCAGATGCTGAATCGAGCGGGTGGTTCCAAGACCAGTTCGTATGACGACATTGCTTACTTGGTTTCGCCCAATACCGGACATACCCACGAAATCCTGCTCAACTTGGCTCGGTATGAGAACGTGTTCTTGGATTCGCAATTTGAAAACGGATCGGAAGGCACCAAGTATGAACTGGATGACGTAACCTATCCCACCAGTCCCAGCGGCGGCGTGGAAGGCTTTAAAACAGGCACGGAAGTGAATCAGAACGCCGACATCGGTGTGGATGCCCGCATGTTTGCCGAGCAAGGTCAGAATCCGGAGTTCTATCGACCGCACGTGTTGATTAAGAGTAATCGAACCAAGGACGATTATGATTCTGTGGTACGCATGGCTTCTGCCATCCATAACGACGATCCGCAAACGCTGTTTGAAATGACGAATGAAGCCATGGACGTGGATCTGTGGATGCGACATTACGCTCATCAAGCCTTCTTCGGCAACTGGGACACCTACGGTTTCCGACGACCTAAGAACTTGCGAATGTACGTTCGTCCGGAAGACGATCGCATGATTCCGCTGATGTGGGATTGTGATTTGTGTAATTTCTCGGAGCCGCTGTTCAATCGAACCGAACCGACTTCGCGATTGGATGAAATCCGAGCGATTCCTCATAACCTGCGTTTGTTCTGGGGTCACATGCACGACTTTGTTGATAGATCCTTCAACGAAGAATACGTGGCGGCCTGGGCACCGATGTTTGGCGCCTTGGCCAACAATCAAATCCACGGCGGTGATGAAACCTTTACCGGCATCATCAATTCTACTCGCACGCGTTCCGCACAAGCTTTGCGCGAAATTTCGCGTGCCATTCCGGAGGTCGACTTCAGCGTTACCACGGCCGACTTCAGCACCGATTCTCATTCGGCGCTGTTGGAAGGCAAAGGTTGGGTCAACGTTCGCACGCTGAAAATCGCCGGTATTGACGAACCGATTGACGCCTACTGGCCAACGGAAGATGGTTGGCAGTTTGAAATCCCCGTGGCCGAAGGCGCCAACACTGTCACAGTGGAAGCCTATGATTTCCGCGGAAATATGATTGGCAGCGATTCCGTGACCATCACCGGTACGTCAGCAAATCCACTTTTGGATTCGCTGCGAATCACGGAAGTCCACTTCAATCCGGCCGATCCTTCGCCGGCCGAAGCGACCGCCGGATTCGACGACAATAATGATTTCGAATTCATCGAAATCGCCAACCTCGGTTCGACCCCCATTTCACTCGATTCCGTCTCGTTCCAGCAAGTTGATGGTGAAGGTGTCGAATTTGCATTTGCCGGTAGTGGCATTACGCAATTGGAAGCGGGCCAACGAGCGGTGATTGTGGAAGACGCCGACGCATTTGCGTTCCGCTATGGTAGTGACATTCCTGTGGCAGGAACTTGGTCAGGTGGTCTCGGCAATGGTTCGGAACAGATCAGCCTGTTTGTGGAAGGCGTCTTGCATCAGCAATTCACCTATGACGATGGATGGTATCCAGCCGCAGACGGAGACGGTTCTTCCTTGGAAGTGTTTGACACCGCCGCGGAACTGGACGCTTGGCAAACGGCCGAGAATTGGCGAGCCAGCTTGTTTGCGGGCGGTACACCTGGCACGGCCGCTTTGATTCCGGGCGATGCGAATCGAGACGGTGTGTTTAATTCGGACGATTTGCTGCAGCTGTTCCAGAACGGCGAATTTGAAGACGACGTTGAAGACAATTCAACCTTCGAAGAAGGCGATTGGAACGGCGACGGAGACTTTACCACTGCGGACTTGGTTGTCGCATTCCAATACGGAGCGCAATTCAACGAAGGGCCTGGAGCCGGTGTGGCGGCGGTCGCTGATCGATCCGAATCAACCGTTAATCCAGACTTGGCACAGCAGCGAGACTTGCGAGCGGTGCAGTTGGACCAAATCTTTGCGGACGAAGCGGAACAACGGCGTTCGGTTCGCAATAACAAGATCTCCGGCTTGTTTGGTGACGACGAATTCGGCCTGTTCCTGCCGTAAGCGAAGTTTTCACGGCCCATAGAGTTGGCAAATCACAAAACGGCGTCACCCTGATTCGCGACGCCGTTTTTTATGCTTTGCGGAATTTGTAATGGACGAGGTAACGAATCCCAAGATAAATGTAATGGACGAGGTGACGAGTCCCAGGATAAATGTAATGGATGAGGTGACGAATCCTGCTTCGTATTGAATGAGGTGACGAATCCCGCTTTGTAATGGACGAGGTGACGAGTCCCGTGTTCTGTAAATCCCCAATAACACAAAACGCAATTGTTCAGTTCAGTTCAGTTCAGTTCAGGACTCGTTACCTCGTCCATTACAAAGCAGGACTCGTTACTCTGCCCAAATGCGCCGGCGCTATCGATGGAGCGGTTTGCTTGGTCCGAGCGAAACGATCTTGCGATTCGATGCGTCAAGCCATGCAGCGATTTCGTTTGTTCGCACAGCAGACTGCTCATAACCACCTCGGCTAAAGACAAACGTCAAATCTGCTGATGAAAATTCTCCATCGCCGTTCCAATCGCCTTCGGCCCACGTTGAATTTGCGTCGACGTCGTCTTCGTATTCGTTTGCTTGAAAGACTTGGACCAGATCCGCCGAATTGAATATGCCGTCCAAATTGGCGTCGCCATAAACGGAGTCGAGTCTTTCCAGGATAAAGTAATCCAAGTCCTGTTGATCCAATTCGCGATCTGAATTCAAGTCAAAGTCGTCCCAGTATTCTTCTTCACGAATCAGCCTCTGATACAACCCAATCCGGGAAACGGCGTCGCTGGGATCATAGTAGTGAATATGACCCGTGGCTTCGTTCGACCAATAATCCAGATAAGCTACATCACGAACGCCGTCGGAATTGATATCCAACAGCGATTGGGGAACGCCTTCGGCTAGCCGGAATTGTGAAAATCGGTTGCCCGCATTCACTTGATACCACTGACCTTCCCAGGAGCCGCCAAAACCTTGGTAAGACTCATGGATGATCGCGTCCAAGTCGCCATCACCATCCAGGTCGACAAAGGTCTCGCTCGTTCTAGACATGAATGTGTACGCCTCGTAAATCTCTTGCGCCTTACCAACGCGGCCGATGCCATCATTGGCATGCCATACGACTCTGGTAGTCTCCATAAAATCAACAATCCAACCGACTACAAGGTCATCTATGCCATCCCCATCAATGTCTGCCAATGCAGCTCGATTCGGAAAGTCCGGAGTTCCATGTATTGGCGTGGGAATCGTGTACGATAACAAGGTTCGGACCTCCGGAGCCCGCTCGGAAGCTGCAACAATGTTATATGTCGTTTCATACGATTCACTCGCTGGATCTTCACCATTGTCTTCTCTTAGAATGTAAACGCGGTCTAGTCTCCCGTCGCCATTCGTATCTCCGATTGTACTCAGATCCGGCGGTGCGTTCTTGAATACCTCCCTAACCTGGAATCGGTCTGGCGAAACCTGTTCAAAAAAGAATAGATCTCGAATTGGCCATTTCGTAACCCCCACAAAGTCCAGATCACCATCGTTTCCAGCGTCAATGGGTTTCAGTTCAGCGATGTTGCTGACAGGACCAAATTCGTGCGAAGCGACAAATTCGCCTTGCCCGTTATATTCGTACCAGAACCCATCGTCACGAATCGCGTCCATGTCTCCGTCTTGATCGATGTCCAACATGAAATGGTTGTCAAATTCATGCTGCTGCAGGTTACGGCCACTGCCGTTAACGTTCTCGTACCAGTAGCCGCTGGTCACGAAATCAAAATCGCCATCGTTGTCGAAATCGGTAACCGTGACCGTTAGCAGTTTTCTGGACTCCAGCGATTCTATGCTTGGTCGAAGTTCACGAGATAGCCGGTGTTTGTTTGACATGAGAGTACCTTTCGCAGTTGGCTGGGCAGCAAAACCTACTTTGCGTATTGTACATGCCAAAACGGCGATAGTTCCCCTCAAAAAACTTGAGGTGACGAATCCCAGGATAAGTGTAATGGACGAGGTGACGAATCCTGCTTTGTAATGGATGAGGTGACGAATCCCGACTTTTCGCAATCCCGATAACGCAAAACGCAATTGCGTCCGTTCAGTTCAGGACTCGTCACCTCGTCCATTACCAATTCTCAGGACTCGCCACCTCGTCCATTGCCAATTCTCAGGACTCGTCACCTCGTCCATTACCAATTCTTAGGACTCGTCACCTCGTCCATTACCAATTCTCAGGACTCGTCACCTCGTCCATTACAAACCAGGACTCGTTGCGGAACGATGGTCACGTTAGTTTTGCGCTTCGTTGGCCAAGCTTTTTTGACTTCGCCCGTCTTTCAAGAACGCCAGTAGATCGACGAATTCGGTTAAGGTCAATTGAGCCACCGTGCCGTCGGGCATCAAACTGGTTTGGCTGGGATTGAGTTCTTCGATTTCGTTCTTGTTGATACGAATGTCGCGTCCATTGGCGTCTCGCAACACCACTTCGCGATTGTCTTCGCTCAGCTTCAAACCGCTATAAACTTGTCCGGAACCAGTAACCGCGTTCCAAGTCGCAAAGCCCTCTTTGATTTCCTTGGATGGAACCGCTACCGATTCAATCAGTTTTTCGACGGTGTGTGTTTGCCAGATTCCCGAAAGGTCGGGACCAATCTGGCCGCCAACGCCTTCCAGTTGATGACACTTGGCACATTGACTCTTCTCTTTGGCCAGGAACACCAATTTGCCTCGATCCGCATTTCCCGTACGCCGCACCAAATCCTTGATTCGCTCCACTTCGCTTGGCTCGTTCGAAATCTTCAAGCCATCTTGATAAAGCTGGGCAATCAGTTGCGAAATTTCGCCGTTCGCATCATTTGGCACATGACGCTGTAGTCCGCCAGCCACTCGAGCTAACTGTTGCGAATCAATCTCGCCCGCCAGGTAACGCTGAGCGACCAACACGGCTTGATCTCGACGAGTTCCCAGGACATCAATGGCAGCGGCCACCGTCTGAGCATCGTCTGACTGCAACAACTGTTGCGCCAACGGCACAGCCGATTCGATCTTGACTTGCGAAACAAGCGACAAGATATCGGCTTGCAGCGAACCGGTTGTTGTTTCGCACAGTCGCACCAAATCGCCGATCACCAATTCCACACCTTGATCCTGACGATCCAGGAACGGCCACGCTTCTGCGCGAAGCATCCCCAGCGACTGCACCGCCGACGCACGAACTTCATCGCGGCGATTGCCGTCTGCAATCACGGTCACCAAGGGACGCACGGCCGCCATGATGCGCAGTTCGCCGATGGCGTGGATGGTGTCCAACTGAATGTCACCGTCATCAGACTGCAGCAAGCGCAAGGCCAAATCAGCAACGCCTGCGGCTTGACCGCCGCCCAGCATGCCTAACGTCTGCAGCGCCGTGACTTGTAACGAATCAGCCGCATCCGGATGCTGCTGCAGCCACGCCAAAATGCCAGCCGAATCGACGGCTGGGTGCAACAAAATATGTCGATACGTTTCCAGAATGCGTTGCAGTTGCGCTGCGGTCAAAGCATCCGCGTGGTCCGACAAAATGCGGTCCAACGCGTCGGCGGCTGGACGAGTGCGTAAGGCTTCAAACAGCCCGATGCTGAATTCGATTTGCCGTTGGTCGCCGCTCTGGATGGCGGCAACCAACGGTTCCATGCCGGCCACGCCGCAATATTCGATGGCTCGTAAAATTCCGTCAAACAGGTAAACGTCTTGGCGATCGGTTGCGGCCAATGTGGTCAACAGATGCGTCGCCACGGTTCGAACAAGTTCGCCTTGCGCAACATCGGGGATTGCTCGTTCTGACATACGTCCTGCTGCCAACGCAGCCGCTCGACGCACCGCTGGATGCGCATCACTTCGAGCCGAATTCAGTAACACATCAACCGTTTCTTGATCCAGCGCGCCATGCCGATTCAAAGCTTCCGCGGCCAAACGCCGAACGTCGGCGTTGTTGTCGCTGGCCAACAACTGCGTCATGGCGGCCTGCGTTTGGTCGTCGAAAAACGTGCTGGCCGCGCCAATCGCTAACGCTCGTGCCGTGACGCTGGCCGACACATCGTTGGCTAATGCTAACCAGTTTTCTGCGAACGAATTGCCACGCTGCAGCAAATGCATCTGTGCTCGATTCCGAAGCTCCGCGTCGCCGCTGGTCTTAATCACGTTGAACAATTCGTCGGGCGATTTGGTAGCGAGCTGCTTCCACGAATCCATACTCTTCAGCGGAATGGCGGGATGTTCGGCCGTACCGCTCCAGCTGAGCCGATAGATGCGACCATGTTGCGAATCGCCCCACGACTTGCCCGCGCCGCCGCTGTCGGTTCGCCAATCCAAAATGTAGATCGCACCGTCTGGACCCGCCAGTGCTTGTACAGGACGAAACATTCCATCGTCCGCTTCCATCAAAGTGAACTGTTGCGTCACGGCAAACGTGCTGCCGATTCGCTCAATCGCGTACGCTCGGACTTTCATCCGATAACAGTCTGGATAGATCAGCAGCCCGCGGAAAAATTCCGGAAACTGTTCTTGCTGGTACAGCAGCAGCCCTGCCGGAGCACCTCGACCCGTCTTCAGCATAGACGGCATTTTGCCGGGGCGTTCGCCAAAGACGGCGCCACGAGCGAAATCAGTACGACAACATTTGGCTCCCATCATCAAACGCCAACCGTAGTCGGCGCCTTCCAGCAAATGCATCAGTCGCACACCTTGGAATTTGGAACCATCTTCTTGATCGTTGTCGACATGGAACATGTTGAACGTTTCATCAAAGACAACGCTGCGGTACGGATTGCGGAAGCCTCGAGCAAATTCGGTGAGCTGGCTACCGTCGGGACGCGAGCGAAAGATGGCGCCGGTTCGCAACACGGTCGATCGAGATCCGTCGGAACCTTCCGCAATGTTGTCGTCATCGCCCGTGGTGGTGTACAGCCAGTTGTCGTGGCTGATGGTTAATCCCGAAACCTGGTGATGATGATAACCACACATACCACGCAGAATTTCTTGTTCTTCGAATTCACCGTTGGCCATTGCTTTGCGGCGAATCACGTGACCAACCGATGGAAAGTACATCCAGTTGTCGTGCAGCAAAACGGTCGAAGGATATTCAAGGTCATTCATGATTACTTCAGCCGAATCGTAAACGCCATCGCCGTTGGTGTCGGTCAGTCGTTTGAGTTGATCCAAGGCGTTCTTGGTTTTGCGGTTGACGCTGGCGGTGGTGCCGTCTTGATAATGCACGTCGTAAGTGATGTCCACTTGCTGCGTGGCTTCTTTCCATTCCAACACATACGGCGTTCCATCGTTGGCAAAGGTCATGCCGACCGGATCAATCACGGCGGGTTCGGAGGCAACAATGTCAATTCGGATTCCGTCCGGCGTCTTTAGGCCGGTCAACTGCGGATTCGTTTCCCCTTGATCGATCATGCGAACCCACGACGGCGTCGGCAGCGGCGGAAACTCTTCTTGTTCGAAATCCAGTTGGGACGCGGCTTCGACAGGCTGAGCGCAAGCGAATTGCACGTTTTTGTGCGAAATCAATATCGCGACAGAAAGCAGGATCAGAAAACGAGTGCCGTTTGGGAGTTGGTCTTGGCAAAACATAACGAGTATTCCGGGTTAGAAGGAAACGAAAAACCTGCGTGAAAACTTCATGTGAACAGACCACGGCAGGGATCGCCATTTTTGAGCGAAAACAATTTACCACGGACGCATTGCCGACGTGGGCCTGTTCGTTTTTTTTGTTGGCGAAACAGCCGCCAACATGTTAGATTGAGGACGTCTTTTGGGGCGAGCGAGACGTGTGGTCGAAATAGGAGGCCGCTAGTCGGACTCGAAAAAGTGTCCTTGGGGGTTGGTAGCATGAGACACAAATGGATTCTGGTTTTGTTGGCGTTTTCCAGTTGCGGTTTTACTTCGCGAGCGAACGCCGACTTTCCGCCTCGTCTTGATTCGCAGTTGCTAGACCCAAACGGCATCATCTTGAATTACGGCGCGGACGATGGTTCGCTGCATATTTACCAGTTGCCGGATGCGACGCCGCTGACGACGTTATCAATCTATAGCGAATCAAGAACCGTGCCGGTTTATAGTCATACGGGCCCGTGTAGTCCAGGACTAATCGATACGGCAGACAGGTTTTTTTATATTAACCCAGCTGGATTCTCGGACCTCGATTGCATCCCTGGAACGATGACGCCGAATTTGTCGCTGGAATTCTTGGCCGCAGATTTGCGGATTGACGGTCGCGTACTTGGCGGTGGCAACATCACCGATGCGATTCTGGTGCCTGAACCGTCAGGCCAACTGGGTTTCATGCTGGCGGCGTTGGCCAGTTTTTCGTTTTGGAGATCGCACAAGCGATCGAATCTATAACTGTTCTTCAGAAAGGATGATCTAATGAATCTGAAAACATTCAGCATCTGCTTGGTGGCAAATTTGTCTCTCTTCGCGCTGCCGAGTTTTGCTCAAATTCCGGTGCGGTTGGACACTCAGCTTCGCGACCCGAACGGTGTGATCTTAGAATACGGTGTCGAAGATGGTTCGCTGCATATTCGTCAGCTGCCAGACGCCACGACGATGATGACGCTAGAATTGGAATCGGCCATCGGCTTTGCGACTGCGCCTCGGCTCACCTGTGATCTGAGCGATGGTTTGTTCGACGCATTTCCGGAAAAGCCGTTTTTCAAGCTGGCCACAGCCGGGTTTTCTGAAATCACGTGTAGCGCCGGTACGCTGGAACCCGGTTTGGCACTCGACACGTTAGCGGCCCAATTGACCGTCACCGGCGCGCATACGGCAGGAGGCAGCATTCGAGATGCCATTCTGGTTCCTGAGCCCGGCTGCGGAAGCGTTTGGCTTCTGCTTATCGGCTGTGTGGCGGCTGCCACTCGCAAACGTCGGTAGTTTTCTGCACGCATTACATGAAAAAAGCCGCGACACGGAATTCCATGTCGCGGCTTGTTAGTTTTTGGATTTGCCGTTTGGACGGCGATTATTGTTGAGCGGCAATGGCGGTATCAGTCACAGTTCCGCTGACGGTGCAGCTGCCAGTGGCACCGCCCAGGTCCGTATTGAATTCAATGGTTTCGGCAATCTTGCCAGCCGCCTTGGCAGTGAATTGAACCGGAACAACGTGCAGTTCCTTGGCTTCTTCTGGCAATGTCACTTCAAAACAATCAGAACATTGAACTCCAACAATCTTGAACGGCTGATTACCTTTGACTACCACGTTCTTGGTTATTTTCTGGCCAACCTCCAGTGAACCCAGCGCCAGCGACGCCGGGCTGACGCTTAGCGGAGACTGGACATTGCCTTCGACCAACAGCGGGACTTGACGCGCGGCCGAATCGTTGGTGACCAAAATCATTTCACTGTTGAAAAAACCTGCCGGCGTACCGGGCTTGAGGTTAACCTTCAGCTTATAGCCAACTCGTCCGCTAAAACGTTCTACTTCGTTCAATTCGACCATCAGGTTGGTGTTGGCACTGCGAACATCCACAATCTTCCAATCCGATCGTCCGGCGTAGCTAACATGGACAGTTTGCGTGGCTTCGTTGCCTTGATCCACATTCGAGAAGTTGACCGTTCCGGGATTGAAAACGATGTCACTTCGAATCAGACCTTTAATGCCCAATTGGACTTCCGCGAAGTAAGGCCGATCAATAACCACGGTGATAGTTGCATTTCGATTGCCGACAAACGTGGCCGTGTTGAATTTGACGTGGATGCCACCCTTTTCCCAGGTCTCCAGCGTATCGGTCTGGATTGATGGAGTGACGCAACCACAGCTGGCTCGCACACTGGCGACATGTACCGTTTCCTTGTAGATGTTCTGAAATTCGAACACGAATTCCGATTTGGCTCCGCGAGCCACCGTGCCGAAGTCATGGTTCGTTTCGGCAAACATCTTCTTGGCCCAGTCTTGTGCCGAAGCCGAGCTAACCAGAAACATCAGAAAAAAACTTACTGTGATTCTGCCGAACACTACCCTCACCCTTCATTCTCAAGGTCGTAAAGCAATTCCACCGAAAATGAAATCGCCTTGCTGATTGGAAACCACATGGACTGGCTGTCAATTCTCTGATGCAAAACCCGCGTATCCTCGATTCTACGCCATGTGCAGAGCGACAATGGAAAATAAGATAGCATTATCACTCGTTTTGTCATCGGAATGTGGCGACGGATACGAGTAGAAAAAAGAAATCTAATGTGCCGAGAAGTCCAAGTTTCCTTGCCGCCACTTAGTCAAAACCTGTAAATTTCGCTAAAGTGAGCTTTCCCGTTGGCCGAACCTGTTGAACTCGCTGGTACATGAGACACTTGGACTACAGACAGCTTGCCATGAATGCATTGCCGGACCCTCATCGCGAACCCGACCCCATGCGGCCGGTCCCATTGGATGCTGCTGGTTCGCCACCTGCTCCGCCAAGCGCACCACCGACGCCAGATCGCCAGCCGGTTTCATCGCCGCCGGCACCGTTGAAGCCAACGCGAACCGCAACTCCGAAGACTCGGTACGGTCTCAATCGCAAACTCCAGCAGCGAAGAAATCGAAGCCAAGTACCATTGTGGGCCAGCTTGTTCGTTTTCTTAACCGTTGTTGCCATCACGGTTGGAATCGTGCTCAGCCGAAAGGACAATCCAGCCCAGATTGCTCAAAACGCTGACTCAGACGGTTCGTTCGTTACGGGTTCTACCAATTCAAGTCATGCGAATTCGCAGAAAACCACGTCTGATTCGTCCGATCACGTAGGTTCGAAAAGCAATCAAAGTGAAATGGCTCGTCCGCCAGTTGGCACAGACAACTCGTTGTCACCTCGAGTCGTTCACCCAGAAGATGCCATTGGCGCCATGCACAGCAGCGGTTTGCAGCGAGATATCTCGCAGGGCAAGTCGACCATGCGGTCAACTCCAGACGCCGAAGCTGCCATGGCGGACGATGTTGGTTCGAACCCCAAAACCGCCGACACAACCCAGTCACCGCTTCGTCCGTTAAATGCCGAACAGACTCGACAGCTCGGGCAAAGTCTCCGGCAAGCCAAACATCAAATGACGAACCACGCGTTTGACGCCGCCGCCGAGTCTCTACAAGTGGCTCGTGAACTGGCCAACGGGTCTGAACACGTGGACCTGGTCGAGCGTCTGGCGGCACTCAATTCTTACGCCCAAGGATTTTGGGAAACCGTCAACGACTCTATCCCAACGCTAGAGGGAACCGAAGTCCATTTTCAGGGTGGCAATGTTTTTGTGGTGGAAGTCAATGCACAGACAATCATCATTCGTCAATTGGGTGAAAATCGGTCGTTGGATCGAAAACAACTACCCGACGACTTTGTTTTGGCAATCGCGAACCGCTGGTTCGATCCGACCGCCGCGTCGACACCGGTTTATCGCGGAGCTTTTTTTGCCTTGCGTCCCAATAGCAAGTCGCAAGCCTTAGCCGAATGGAAGTTGGCCGTGCAAAAAGGGGCCAACATCGGGGACTTGATGGATGTGTTAAGCGACGACTACGATCTGAATTCCACGTTGATAAGTCAGTAGTGCCAAGGCAAAAGTCGGCGTGTTGGTATTTTAAATTCGCCCGCCTCCATTGTTCCCTGATAACATCGTCGCCGGTCATTCGCGTAAACGATGTTCAGAAAGCCCCGTGATGCAGATCAATCAACGAGCGTTCGAACTATTTCAATCGTTGCCGGAACGAGCAGAATCGTTGCGAATTCAGCCCTTTCCCGGTTTAGCCAACGTCTGGGATTTTGGCGTTCATGCCGAAGGCGGATTGGCCGCCGGCATCCTGTTGGCGCGAATTTGCATGGCCGACCTCGCTCGAATTCGCGTCTGTCCTTCAGACGAAAACGATTGGTCCGGCGCCACCGTGACCGTACAAACCGACCATCCCGTCATTGCCTGCATGGCGTCTCAGTACGCCGGCTGGCAAATCAGCGAAGGCAGTTTTTTTGCCATGGGCTCTGGGCCGATGCGAGCGGCCGCAAAAAAGGAAAAACTGTTTGACGAAATTCCCGGCCAAGAATCGCCCGACGTGGTTGTCGGCGTGCTGGAAACTCGCGCGACACCTACCACCGAAGTCATTTCGCAAATTGCCGCCGCATGTCACGTTTCGCCCGAACAAGTTTGCTTGGCCATCGCACCTACCGCCAGCCAAGCCGGGACGGTCCAAGTGGTGGCTCGTGCTATTGAAACCTCGCTGCACAAAATGCATGAACTGGGATTTGATCTTTCTCGAGTAAAATCGGCCATGGGTTCGGCGCCGTTGCCGCCCGTGGCCAAAGATGACTTGGCGGGAATCGGCCGCACCAATGACGCCGTGTTGTATGGTGGCCGAGTGACCCTGTGGTTGCGAGGCGATGATGCTTCGTTGGCGTCCATTGTGGATCAAATTCCCAGCAACGCGTCGAACGATTTCGGCCGACCGTTCCGCGACATTTTTGCTCGCTACAATCACGATTTCTATCAGATCGATCCTCATCTGTTCAGTCCCGCTCGAATCACGCTGATCAATTTGGATACCGGCGCGTCGTTTTCTGCAGGCCGAGTGATCCCGGAAGTGTTGGCCAAGTCTTTCCTTGGTTAGAAAGCCAAAATGAAAATCGCCTTTTTGGGGTCGAACGATAGTTGGTACTTTCGAGATTTGCAACGAGCGGCGGTGGGTGATTTCGAATTGACCCCGCTGCCGTTTTCCGAACTAGCAACTTCGTCTGACGGAACCGTCTACTCCAATGGCCAGACACTGACGGACTTTGATGCTGTTTTGGTTCGCACCATGCCGCCCGGTTCGCTAGAACAAGTCGTCTTCCGCATGGACGCACTGCATAAACTGCAACGCTTGGGGCAACTTGTTGTCAATTCGGCCAAGTCGTTGGAATATGCGATTGATAAATTCGTCGCGACCGATCTGTTGCAACAAGCGGGTCTGGCCGTTCCGCGAACGATTGTCGTCCAGTCCGTGGATCAAGCGATCGAGGCCTTTCGTGCGTTGGGCAATGACGTGGTATTGAAACCGATCTTCGGCAGTGAAGGTCGAGGAATCGCGAGGTTGCAGGACGAAAACATTGCGCTGCGAGCGTTCAAGTTGCTGACGCAAGCCGGAGCGGTTTTGTACTTGCAAGAATTTATCGAACATGAAGGCTATGACGTCCGAGTCTTCCTGTGCGGTGACAACATCTTGTCCATGCGTCGCCACAATGCTTTGGATTGGCGAACGAATGTCAGTCGAGGCGCTTCGGCCGAACCGTTTACTGCTTCGGACGAACAAATCCAGATGGCTCGGATCGCCGCCACCGCCTTGCAAGTCTCGTTGGCCGGCGTTGATTTGCTGCCCGCTAAAAACGGCATCACCTACGCCATTGAAGTGAACGGCGTCCCCGGCTGGCGAGCATTACAACGCGCCACCGGCGTAGACGTTTCTAGAACCGTGCTGGAGTTTCTGGGAAAGCTTTGATCTGCTGAGGTCCACGGCAGATAGTTCCTCGGCTGCGTCTTTGAGATTTGGCATCCGTCGCTAGTGCGTTCAAGTACCATGGCAAATCGCCAAGTTTGAATGACATTGACGCTGGTGTAGAATGCTAGTCGGTGGAACGGCTGCCGATGATAGTTGCCGAAATATTTTCCCGTCGTGTTCTCGTACGGGACGCCTGGAATATCGATTCCCAAGAACATGGACAATACCATGCAAGAAACATCCCAAAAATTCACTTATCGCGAATACTGTTCCATTCCGGACGACGGCAAGCAGCACGAGATTATTGACGGAGATCACTACGTGAACCCGGCCCCTGGCACATACCATCAAACGGTTTCTCGCAAGATTCAGTTCCAGCTTTTCGCTCAGATCGAATTGCCGGAGCGAGGTTTTGTCTATGACGCTCCCACTGATCTACAGCTTTCCGAACATGATATCGTGCAGCCAGATATCGTCGTCGTCCTGGCGAAAAACAAATCGATTATTACTCCCACCAAGATCAAAGGCGTGCCGGACTTGGTGGTTGAGATTTTGTCGCCGTCTACGGTCAAGAACGATCGAGAACGCAAGTTTTCACTGTATCAACGTTGCGAAGTTCCCGAATACTGGCTGGTTGATCCCGAAGAACACGTGATATCGCAATTTGTTCTCCAAGCCAAAGCGTATCACCAGCTGCCGTCCGCATCGAACGAAATTCAATCACACTTCATCGAAAATGCAATCGTTGATCTTCGACAGGTTTGGTGAACGCGTGTCGCACGTATTGCTGAGCAATCAACTCCCATGCCAACACCGTGGTGCCGTTGCAGCCACTTTTTGAACGTGTCGCGCAAAAAACTTGCCGCGTTCGCTCCAGCTTGTTAGACTCGTAGTTTTGACTGTGCACTCGATGGATCCAGGGCGGCTAAATCCAGTTCGCTGTTTATGCTAAAGCTTGCTGACGAGTATTGGCACGTATGAAAGCATTGCCACTGAATGCGCAAAGTCCTAATTTTGCCCATTGACATGCGCACGCCTATTCCGAACGGTCTCGTGCGACAAGTTGCAAGTTGGAGATTCGCCGATGTCCGTTTTCCGAGATCATCAATTGCTGGCGATTACAATAATCGCGATGTTGGCCTGTCATGGAATGGAGAATGCCACGGCTCAACAATCCATCAATTACGACGACGGGCAAGAACACGTCCTAACGGACCCAGTTCAGCAAGTGGTTGTTTCCAACGGTAGTCTGTTAGACATACGTGCCAACGTTGAGCATGTCGAGGTTGATGGCGCAGTGCTTCTACATAACGGAGGCCAGTTAGGCAGCATGTCGCCCGAAAAAGGCATTACACTTCGAAACGGAGCAAATGCAACGCTTAGCTCCGGCAGAGTCTGGGGCATCGAAATAGATGCGGCAACACTGACACTCGATGGAGGATTCGTCAACTACTTTGATTGCAATACCATTGAAGTACACAACCATTCGAATTTCATCCTGGAATCGGGTGGAGTTGGAGCTGCAGACCCTGGCTGCCGCGGGCTTGACGTTCTTGATTCTAATGTCATGGTAAACGGCGGTAGTACGGGAGGCATAACGTGGCTTGCTGGTGCATCCACCGCCAACATCACTTCAGGGACTCTGACGAACATTGACAATGGCACTCTGTATGCCTCAGACACATCATCGATAACCATCACCAGCGGTCTCGTTACCACGCCCCATGACGTTGTTATTCGGCTGGATGACTCGGCCACACTTCGACTGACAGGAGGCGAAGTCGACGCTTTTCAAGGGAACGGAATCTTCGCGAACCACCAATCCACTGTTGAAATTTGGGCAGGCGTGGTGCGAAGCAACGAAAATAGCGTCGTATCGGTTGGCGGGAGTTCGCAGCTTCGCATCGCTGGTGGCACCTTTGAACTTGGCGAAGACATCTATCCCCATATCAATGCCGCTGGCGAATCAAACGTCACCATTTTCGGACGCGATTTCAACTTCCCCGTATCGAAACCAATTGAACCATTGGACGGTGTCATCACCGGAACATTGGCGGACGGAAGCCAGGTGAACTGGCGTTACAATCGAGAATCGACGGCCACAATTACACTGCTTCCATTCATTCCAGGAGACTTCAATTTGGATGGAGTGCTCAATTTTGACGACATCGACGCTCAAGCCGTCGCCATGCAGTTCAGCGGCAGAAACCGCCGTCTATGATCAGAACGATGATGATCGAAATCGACGTATCGGACCGCGAAATCTGGATTCACCAATACGCGACAACTTGGTTCGGCGATGCGAATTTGGACGGGGAATTCAACAGCGGTGACTTAGTCCAAGTATTTCAAATGGCCGCGTACGAAAACTCAGTGCCGGCCGGTTGGAAGGAAGGCGACTGGAATGGAGACGGTGTGTTTGATTCGGGTGACTTGGTATGGGCGTTTCAAGATGGTGGCTACGAGCGAGGCCCACGTCCCAACATCGCGACCGTTCCCGAACCTTCGTCATTGCTGTTGGTAATCGGTGCCCTGGGCGTGTTGCCGGGCGCGTCATAGGTAAAAAGCTACACAGCAATTTGCCGTCAATCAGAACGGCCCCAGTGCAATTCGACAACGAGAGTGCCAATTGATCCCAGAGCAACGCTCTTACGCAAAAGTTCAAATCTATCCTTGGGTCACTTCAAATAGTTCTGCCGTATTCAGATGAGCTTCTGGGCGGCATTGGGGTGCGAGCGGATGGGGAGGCACGACGATTTGGATGTTGCGATAGTGCTGGCCGTCACTTTGAGACATGACGTGGATTCGCGAAGCAGGAATGTCGACCACCCAATATTCTGCCACGCCGCTGTGAGCGTAGATATCTGCCTTTTCGCGAAGATCCGCTTCCAAGCTGCTGTCAGAAACTTCGATCAGTAACAGCACGTCGGCAGCTGTGGGGCGAACTCGGCCATAGCGTTTGGGCTTTAGCCAGACGATATCAGGCTCGGGACGATTGTCATCGCAGATGAATCCACATTGAACTCGGATGTTGGCAACCGTCGCAGTGGTGTTTTCTACTGACCAACGATCTCGGGCAATGATCAAGTCGTCGTGGATTGGTCCGGCCGGATTCATGAATCGTAGCTCCCCTTCGATCAATTCCACTTTGCGTGCCCAATCACGTCAAACGCGCCTCGATCCACCATCGAATCAAAGTCAGCTGCCGGTTAGTTTGCTGGAAATGCTCATCGGCTCCTCAGCGAACGCGTTTTCGCTCTGACCATTGTAACCACCTGTTTTGACGGCGGAAAATCGCTTCGGGACAAACAATCGGATAGCGCCACCGTCGGTCTGCGTTGCCGCCCCGCCGTCTGTCCTCAAATTGTAAGGCAAAACACGTCTCCGAGCCGTCCTCTTGTACACGTCGGCCAAAAGCATTTGCTCGCTACAAACGCGATTTGCTATAACCGCTGGCATGGCTTTGTAGCCAACTTTTACTTGGGATTTATCCACGAAGGGAGACGTGCAATGCTGCGGACAATCATTTTTTCCATGGCGGTATTAACACTCGCGAGTACAAAACTCTTCGCTCAGCTTGGACTACCAATCAATCTCAGTTCGCCGCAGTCGCTGGATATTGTGAATACTGGCTCCGTCATTTTGCGTTCCAACAAACATGACTTGCGGTTGTCTTACGAACAGAAGCTGGAAGTGCAGAAAGCAATTGGGCAATTGCGTAAGGATACCGAGGAATTCGATGAATCCATTAGTCACATACCGACTCCGGAACGCTTTCAGGTGAGCCACGAATGGGGAATTACTCGCTCAAAGGAATTCCACCAACAACTGGTAACGGAAATCCTATCACATCAGCAAGCCAAGCGGTTGAATCAGTTGGTGTTGGCCGAGCGACTAAAGCGAATTGGTGTGTGGGGTGTTTTGGCTAGTGGCGATATCGTGCCCGAAGTGAACGACGTGCGAGTTACCGCCGATCAGTTGGAGGCGATTCGCGATGCCGAACAGGAGGTTCGCCAATTTGTCGAAGAAGAAAAGCGGCGGCTCGGCCACGAATATGCTCGAAAACAAGAATTCCTCAAACAACAATTGCTAGAAGCTTCCCTGGCACCGCTGTCCAAGTCGCAGCGCGAGCAGTTTTTCAAGCTGATCCCTGCACCGATCGACTATACAGACGAAGAATGGTATTCCAGGTAGTCACCGGCGTTACTTATTAGGCAACACAAAGGACAGATTTATGAAACTCCACTTCGTTGTAGTGTTGGTCATTGCCGGTGCATTGACCAGTCGATCGGATTGCCAAGAGACCCCGCAACGCACCGTGATTGTGGGGCCACAGAATTTGCAGGACTTTAGCATGGAAATTACGTCGTTGGACCTGTTGGGCGAACGTCGGTTTTTCCATGACCTGCAGCTGGTGCCGTTTCAACAAGAAGAGCTTGCTAAGCTGAAGGAAGAATTTGACCAAGCCAAGCAGGCTGAACTAGACAAGAAGCCGGACGATTCGGACGAAGTGATTGCGGCATGGATCAAAAAATCGTTCGATTCGTGGCAGCAGAAAATCCATGCCATTCTGGTGCCGGCCCAAGTTTCGCGACTGAACGAATTGATTCTGCTCGCTCGATACGACGAACTTTACGTGCTGAATGTGCTGCGGAGTTCCGATGTTTCTGAAGCGGTGAAAGACATGAAAGTCACGCCCAAACAGTTGGCGCAAGTCGAACAAGCTACGTCGAAAGCACTGGACGAATATTTCACCGCGATGCGGAAGCTGCAAGAACAAGCGAGTTTGGACCAGCAGCGTCTTGCGACCGAATGCGAAGCAAGACTCTTAGCACCATTGACCGAACAGCAACAACAAAAGTTTCGCGAACTCTTTGGCAAGCCGCTGACAAAATCCGACCAAGAGGCTGGGTTGTAACAAGTTGGGTGAGCTGGTTTCGAGTCGTAGTAAGAAGCTATTGGGCTTCGCGCGGGTTGTGTGCTTTGCTGTTGCGAATGCGTTGTTCGTTCGATTCGATGGAAGGAGGTTCAGGACCGCCGGCGGGAAACACCGTCGATTGATAGTGGCGATACGCTTCCATTCGTAAATGAGAAAGCATGTGGTGTCCGTTTCGGCGTTCGCGTTCTGCGCGCAACGCGGCAATGTCGACCGGTCCGACGGTGATCTGTTCGCCCGGACCGGGATTGGCTTGGGATAGAATTCGACCATCAAAGTCCACAATCATACTTCCGCCGGGCCAACTGAATGGCGCGTAGTTCGACAAGCTGCTGCCTTGGTTGCAGGCCACGACGAAGGCCAAGTTTTCTACCGCTCGGCTCCGATTGATCAGCGTCCACCAGTCCATGGGTTGTGCCGTTCCCCAAGGATCCATATACGCGGAAACTCGGATCAATACTTCGGCACCATTGAAAGCCAGTTGACGAATCGCTTCGGGGAACAGCCAGTCATAACAAATAGCGGCGCCTAACTTGCCAATCTCCGTTTCCACCACCGGAAACAATTCGTCCGTATAGCCCGGTAGATCGTGCGGACTGGTATGAACCTCCCATGGAATCCACGGATGAACCTTGCGGTACTTGCTGAGAATTCCGTCCGGTCCAATCAAGCACGTGGTATTGAAAACGTGTCCGGGCCAGCGCGAATCGATTTCCAAGAACGAACCGGTTTGAATATAGATGTTCAGTTCTTTGGCCTTGCGAACATAGCGGTCCGTATGTTCGTTGGGGATTTCTAAGCGCAAGTCGATCGGCTAGTTGTTGTGCGGTGTAGTAAATCGGGGCGGCATGAGCAAATTCGGGAAAGACGACTAGCCGAACGTCATGAAACGGAGCGTATCCCTGAACGGCAAAATCGATCATCGACAGCATCCGGTCCACTCGCGACACAATCTGGTCGCGCGTTTTGGGGTTTGGCATATCGATCTGGCAGACGGCGGCGTAATAGCGGAGTTGGTTCATGGCAATTTTGGGAGCAAACTTTCCTCAATAGAGCGGAAGCGTTTCGAGGCGTGAACGGGCTTTCAACGGATTTGGCGGATTTGACTATTTAACGAGTGCAAAATCTTGACGCGAGTGGGAATCGTTCTTAGTCTAACGGTAGTTCTGATTCTGAGAGATCTTAACGGGGTGGATCCCCGAAAGGTGTTGCTAACGCAAAAGCGCGTTGAGATTTGAGTTTTCTTTATCGACTTGTTTTCGTCGAAATGAGCACCCATTCCTCATGGTGGAGGAGTTTCGTTTATGCAGATCTGCAACGCAATGCGTCATTCTTAGTTGACTTGTTTCTAGTGAGGGTTGAGTATGAAATTGTTTTTTCGAACGATGATGGGGATGCTGGTTGCAGCATCAGCGGCTTCGGCCGACGTGACGTTTCAGGATTTTACGGCAAATTTCCCCGATGTGGGCGAACTGCCGCCGCTGATTACGTCATTTGAAACCGGAAAAGTCTTCAATGCCAACATTTCGATTGCACCGGCAGATGGTGGTTCGAATGTAACCGTGATCGTTACCAATGAAGATGCGTCGGCCGTAAGTGTTCCCTTTGACAACTATTTTGTGGAAGGTCTGACTCCGTACGATGGTCGTATTTCGTTTGGTGCTCGTACGGGTGGGGCCAGCGGAAGCCACGATGTTGACAATATTTCGCTGCGAATCAACGGCAGCCAAGTTCAGACCGAAGGGTTTGATTCGGTTAACGAAGACTGGATTAACACCAACTTTGCCGATCCTAGTTTCTTCCCCTATGACACGGACGACGGCTTCTTGCGTCTGACCGAAGAAGGCATCAATAGCACACTCAGCTCGGTCGCTCTACCTGCTGCTCATGCTGGCACGTATGACTTGTTGGAAGTCAGCTTTGACTTCCGAGTTTCTCAGGGTGCGGGCGGCGGTGCTGACGGCGTTTCGTTTGCCTATGTTCCGGTTTCCGATTTTGGTGACGAAGGCTTCGTTCCTCCTTATTCTGAAGAGCCAAATCTGGTTGGTTCGCTGGGTGTTGGCTTCGATACGTTCAACAACACTGATTTGGGCGATGGTGGCGAAAACTCGGTTTCCTTGCACTGGGATGCTACTACGTTGAGCAGCGTTTCTATTGATACTGGCCTGTTGGAAATTGATCCGCCGGCCGTTGTCGGAGGAACACCGTTCACGCAAAACACGTTTGGTCCAGCAGCTGGCCTAGGAATCCGATCTGACAATGGTGGATCGGGTGTTCAGCAAGGTTATGCTCGGTTGGCAGACGAAGCTGCCGGGAATGGTTCATTCTTGGCTTTTGACAAAACGTCTGATTCGACCGAATCGATCACCGCCGAATTTAGTTTCCGCATGTCGGACAACGGTGTAGGTCGAGCTGACGGGATGGCATTCGTTTTGGCACCAACCGGCACTTACGGTGATTCGGGCGAATTAGAACCGGCCAATACAGATTGGGGTCCGGCTGAAGAACCAAGTTTGCTAGGCGCTTTGGGTATCGGTTTTGACACCTTCCAGTCGGATGCCGACGCTCCTCAGTGCGACGACTGTGGTGGCGATGTTGCCAACGAATTTTCGTTGCATTTTGATGACTTGATTATTGATCAAGTTCAGTTGCCACTAGCCGACATCGATCTCGTGTCCGGTGAATACCACAAAGCCGTTGTCACCGCTGTAGAAGACGGTAACGACATGTTGGTTTCGCTGGTTGTAACGGATGGCACCGATGGCAGCGTCCACGTGATCTTCGACAGCGTTTCAGTGGGTGGCACGTTTGACGGACCTGTCCGAGCCGCCTTTGGTGCTCGTACCGGTGGTGCGGCTGACGACTTTGACGTCGATGACATCTGCATCGATTTCGGCGATGGTGGTACCTGCGGTGGCGGTGGCCTAGTGGGTGACTTCAACCTGGACGGTTCTGTTACCACGGCCGATCTGGACGTCATGATGTTGGGTGACGGCGCATTCGATGTAACCGGTGACGGTGCAGCCGATGCCGCTGACCTGAACGAAATGGTTGCCAACTTGATCGGTACGTGGATTGGCGATTCGAACGGTGACGGCGAATTCAGCTCGGGCGACTTCGTCCAGGTCTTTGGCGTTGGCAAGTTCGAAACAGGCGAAGCCGCGACTTGGTCGGAAGGCGACTGGAACCTGGATGGCCAATTCACCACCAGTGACTTTGTGGCTGCCTTTACCGAAGGCGGCTATGAACTCGGCCCACGTGGCGGAGTATCTGCCGTGCCCGAACCTTCTTCGATGGTTTTGGTATTGGCTGGCTTGTTCGGCTTGGCTGGCCTGCGTCGCCGACGCAGCTAAGGTCGATTCGACATTGATTTGGTAGAACAGAAAGGTCGATCGTTCCAAAAGAGCGATCGATCTTTTTTCGTTTTAACGATTTTGCCGTCTTTGTTTCGCTGCCAAGTGCAGGATTGAGCGAAACGAACTCCAAGCTTTACGTGCATAACGATTAGCATGGAATAGTGTCGAATTCATTGGTCATGGCGTCCGTAGTCCGATTGGTGATCCCAATGCGTGATATTCTGTTGACTGCGCTAGTTCTAGCAATCTGTGCGTTTCTTGCTGGGTGCAATAGCCAGCAGGACGTCCCGGACGATAGCGCGCAAAACCGTTCCAGCTTTCTGACTGAAGTTTCTGCGAAACTGGGCATTCAGTTTCAGCACGAACCATCGCATCACGCTCAAAAGGACTTTTTCATGCCTCGCTGCGTCGGCTCGGGAGGCGCGTTCTTCGATTTTGATGACGATGGTTTCTTGGACATCTATTTGGTGCAAAACGGCGGCGAAGGCACCGGATTCAAGAATCAACTGCTCCGTCAAGTCGACGGCAAATTCGTTGATGTCAGTGCCGATAGTGGCTTGGATATCGAAGGCTACGGCATGGGAGTCGCCGTGGGCGATGTGAATAATGACGGCAAGGTCGATGTTTTGGTATCCGAGTACGGTCGTTCGCGGCTGTTTCTGAATCAGACAAACGGAACCAAGCCCAGCTTTGTGGACGTCACCGAAAAATCACAAATTCGAAATCCCAACTGGGCCACTTCAACCTGTTTCTTTGACTACGATCGCGACGGCTGGTTGGACTTGGTGTTGGTGAACTACGTCAGTTACGATCCGGCGCGCCCTTGTTCCGGAGGCGGCGGTAAACAAGATTTTTGTGGGCCCGATGCGTTTCCGGGCCGAGTATCCAAGCTGTTTCGCAATCTCGGTGACCAAGACGGTGACGGAGTGGGTGACGCTGTTTTTGAAGACCGAACGATTGCCAGCGGGTTTGGCGAACATCCCGGTCCAGGACTAGGCGTTTTCTGCGCCGATTTTGATGGCGACGGCTGGCAAGATGTTTTTATCTCGAACGACGGCCAGCCCAATCATTTGTGGATGAATCAGCAAGACGGAACGTTCAAAGAGGAAGCGATCACTCGAGGTCTAGGCTACAACAGCATGGGCCGTAGTGAAGCCGATATGGGAATCGCCATTGGAGACGTCGACAGCAATGGCCTGTTTGATATCTTCGTAACACATCTGACCACGGAAACCCATACGCTGTGGAGCCAAGGCCCCAAGGGCGTCTTCATCGACAAGACGGCGTCGGTGGGCGTCAGTTCGACGGAATGGCGAGGTACGGGGTTCGGCACAGCCATGGCAGATTTGGACAATGATGGTGATTTGGATTTGGTATTGGTCAATGGCCGAGTCACTCGGGAAACGGGCTCGCCGCAACAGGGCACCAAGCTAGACGAATTCTGGGCACCGTATGCAGAACGAGACCAAATCTTGTTGAACAATAACGGTCGCTTTGAAGATGCGTCTGCGGCCGAAGCACAGTTTTCGGAAGTCGGCACGATTTCTCGAGGCCTAGCGTGTGGCGACTTCGACAACGACGGCCGAATCGACTTGCTGGTGACTCGCATTGCCGGTCCCATTGGTCTGTATCACAATACGGCACCCTCGCAAAACTGGCTGCAAGTTCGCGCGATCCTGCCAGAACAAAATCGTGACGCCTACGGCGCGGAAGTCTACGTGCACGCGGGTGACCAGCGTTGGATGCGGTGGGTCAATCCGGGCTACAGCTATTTGTGCAGCAATGATGTCCGAGCCCATTTTGGGTTGGGCGATGTTTCGTCGGTGGATCATGTGGAAGTCCTGTGGCCTACTGGAGAACGCGAACGCTTTGGCGGAGTGCAGATTAATCAATGCGTTACGCTGGCCAAAGGAACGGGCCTGCCGGTGGAAAATAAACTGTAATTCGTGGCGAAGGAATACATAGGGCGAATATGACTCGTACCATTCGAAAAAAGAACGATTCGTCACAGACACAATCGGGCGGAAAGTCGGGACTTTGGAGCTCGATTGGATTATTGGTGCTGGGCGTCGGATTGGTTGTTGCTGGCGTGTGGCGTTCGATCGAACGTGTCGAACCACCAACAATTCAGCCCGACGGCGTTGACAAAGCGATTGTGGCCGCCGTAGCGGAAGCACGCAAAGCGGTGCTCGATTCGCCGAAAAAAGGAGAAACTTGGGGCGAATTGGGAATGGTGCTTCTGGCACACGAATTCAACGATCAAGCACGGGAAGCATTTGCGACGGCCGCCGAACTTTCTCCCACGGACCCTCGCTGGCCATACTATCAAGGCCGTTCGCTGGCCACGACCAAGCCACAAGATGCAATTCGATACCTCGAACAAACCGTCCAGATCTGTGGAGACAAACCGCCAGCGCCGCGTCTGACGTTGATTGAACTGTTGTTGGAGCAAGGCGAATTGGACAAGGCCGGTTCGCAACTTGAACAAGCGATGGCAGCCGATCCGAATAACGCTCGAGCCAAATCGGCGAAGGCGCGTTTGTCGTTCATGCAGGGAGATTTTCAAGCGTGCCACGACATTCTCACTCAACTCAATCAACAACTGCAGCAAATGTACGTTCAGGGAATGACGCAGGCCAAACAGCTGGCTGAGCAGGGCAATCGATCGGCGGCGCAGTCATTAGTTCAAAAGTTGCAGGTCCAGATCAACAATGCTTCGGGCAAAATGCAGACCTCGGGTTTGTTGTTGTCGGAGGCAATGCGTCGCATTGGCATGACGGAAGATGCGGAAAAGCAACGTAAATTCGCGCTGAGTAAACCGGATCGTAGTTGGCCTGATCCATTTTGGTCCGAAGTCGGAAGACGACGTACGGGGCTGAAGTTTGCTCGTTCGCAGGCCGACATTTTGTACGGAAACCAACGATATGACGAAGCCAAGAAATTGCTTCAGATTGCCGTCGAACAATATCCGACGGACTTGTTTGCTCGGATTTTTCTCGGACGATCGTTGATTCGAGAAGGCCGAGTCGAATACGAAAACGGCAATCAAGATCAGGCCATGGCCTTGTATCGCCAAGCGGAAACGCAGTTGGACAAGGCGCAAGAAATCGATCCTCAGTCCGTCGATGCCATTTTTCGCATGGGCGTCCTGCAACTGTATATTGGTGAAGCGACCGGCGATAAGCAGTTGATTCAACGCGCCGCCGATTTGTATCGCGAAGCGATTCGCATCAAGCCAGATTTTACGATGGCACATTACAATCTAGGGCTTTGCTTGCGACAACTGGAAGACCTTCCCGGTGCCATCAGCGCCTTGGAGATGGCGGTGGCCAGTCAACCGGACAACGCAGACGCCTTAGCGGCACTAGCCGAATTACTGATATCTGCCGAGAGATATGACGAAGCGAAACAGAAGATCGAAACGGCTCTTTCGATAACCCCAGATCATCCTCGCGCTATGCGTTTAAAAGCGTCGCTCCCCTCGTCCGGTTCCAGCGAATGAGCGGTGGCACTAGTTCATTCGCTTGAAGCGATTGCAACGCAATTTCTTGTTGCATTTGTCATTCTGGATTAAGATCGAATCATAGCGACAGCAATTCTTATTTATGCGCGGCGCGCGCATTCTTTTTAGGCGAAGCGGCAAGAGAACGGAGCGGTATTGATGGCAGGCAAGCGGCAATCGCGTAGGCAAACAACAATCCAACCTCATCGCTTGGAAATGGAAGCGCTAGAGGGACGTTGTTTGTTAGCAGCGGATCTGATCATTTCCGAATTCATGGCATCCAATGATTCCATCATCGAAGACCAAGATGGTGACGCCTCGGATTGGATTGAGATTCTTAATACCGGCACAGAAACCGTTGATCTGAACGGATGGTCATTGACCGACGATCTGGACGAACTGGACAAGTGGAGTTTTCAAGGAGGACAATTAGAACCGGGCCAGTCGTTGGTTGTGTTCGCTTCGAACAAAGATCGAGCGAACCCGGGGACGGAACTGCATACGAATTTTCGGTTAAGTGCCGAAGGAGAACCTTTGGCGCTGGTTTCGCCTGATGAGGTGATTGTCAGTGAATTCGCACCGTATCCGCAGCAATACGAAGATATCTCCTACGGCGTGGAACAAGTTCGCAACGCGCGAACGCTGCTGGATCCATCATCGCCGACCAAAATCAAGTTGGCGACGGCCGGTGATCCCGGTGTCGCAACCTGGACGCAACCCGACTTCAACGATTCCGCATGGACAACTGCCAGTCTTGCTCTGGGCTATGACCAAGATGCAGCCGACGGTGACTTTGGGCCTTTGATCCAAACTTCGCTGGCCACTATGGCGGGCAATCATTCTTCCGTGTTGGTGCGTAGTGAATTCAATCTCGAAGCGGCGCCCAGTAACATCAATCGGCTGAACCTGGACTTGAATTACGATGACGGATTCGTGGCGTATCTAAATGGCGTTCCCGTGGCGTCGCGTAACGCGCCGGATTCGCTCGCTTGGAATTCGACTGCCACGCAGGAAAACGGAGGCGTTGCGAGCCGAGTTGTTTATGACGACTTTTTTTCGGCTGACAGTCGCAACGGCGTGAACCTGTTGGGCAATGCGTCGTTTTCGGGAAGTCGTTTGCGATTGACGCCCGGCAGTGCGAATCAAACCAGTGCCGCCTGGATCAAGCAGCCACTCACGTTTGGTGAAGACTATACGTTTAGTGCTCAAATGACGTTGGACATTCATTCGCCCGGTGGACCACTGGATGCGGATGGACGAGGTGGCGAGGGGATGACGTTTGTCTTGCAAACCGGCGACGAATTTCGCTTAGGCGCTGGCGGAGACAAACTTGGGCTAGCCGATGCCGACATGTCGTTTGTGGCGATTGAATTCGATACGCAAGAAGATGGCGAATGGGATCCCGATAGCGAATTTCCTTCGCACGTGGGCATCATCACCAGCACCAACGGCAGCGTGGCGCGAACCGAAGTACTCCGCTTCAATGGCAATCCGTTAATCACAGGCAATCCCGGTCCCGGCGTGAATTTTCGCTACGTCTGGGTCGAATACAACGGCAAATCGCGAATTGGAACTCTATTTTTCGGACGTCAATATCAAGCCCGCCTCGCCCACGGTGTCAGCTCAAGTCGACTTGGCTTCCATCTTTGGCGGAGTCAATGAAGTGCACGTCGGTTGGACCGCAGCCACCAGCGATAGCTACAACGCACATGACGTGGTTCGCTTTGAAATGCTCACCGGCCAAGGCCAAAGCGGGCTCAGTACCACTCGCATCAACCTGATTGAACACATTGACCTATTACAGCCAGGAACGAATGTCTTGGCTTTTCAAGGTTTGAATCTGAATGCCAGTGATGAAGATTTTCTGCTGCGAGCCCAGTTAACCATGGAAGCGAACGAACTGGGGCGGACCACGTATTTCACGTCACCCACGCCGGGTGATGTGAATGGATTTGGCGGGTTGACTTCGTTTGTCACCGTAGACTATTCCCATTCGACCAAGACGTTTGTCGATAATTTTCAGTTGGAACTGACCGCCGACGCAGCCAACGCCACCATTCGTTACACCACGGACGGCAGTTTGCCTACGGCATCGTCGACCATTTACACCAGCCCCATTTCTATTACGCAAACCAGCCGCATTCGAGCGCGCGTGTTCGAACCAGGTAAAGAGCCCGGTCCGATTCGCAGCGAAGGCTTCATCAAGTTGTCCTCGAACTTGACCAACTTCAATGGCAAACCATTCGAATCGAATCTGCCGGTGATGGTCTTTGAATCGTTCGGCGGCAACGTCCACGCACAAGATACTCAACTGGTTCCTGTCACTGGCGTCTTTCTGAATCCTGGTGACGATGGAATGGCGTCGATTTTGGACGAACCAGAATTTGGTGGCCGAGCGGGCATGCGGATCCGCGGCCAAACCTCTCAGGGCTTTCCTAAGAAACAATATGCGTTGGAGCTATGGGACGAAGGCAACAGTGACACTCGTCCTCTGCTGGCGGGCCAAGCGGGAGACCGGTCTGCTTCGTTCTTTGGCTTGCCTGGCGAATCGGATTGGGTCTTGAATGGGCCGTATTCGGACAAGACGCAATTGAATAATTACTTGACGTTCCTCTGGAGTAATCGGATTGGTTTGTACGCGCCGAAGGCTCGGCTGGTAGAAGTGTTTCTGAATCAGAACGGCGGTTCGCTCAGCTATTCCAGTGACTACATGGGGACCTATGTGCTGCTGGAAAAGATCAAGATAGATGAAAACCGCATCGATATCGCTCAACTCGATCCAAACGATCTGCAGACGCCCGACATTACTGGTGGCTATGTCTGGAAGAAGGACAAGCCTGGCGCTGGCGACATTCCGTTTAGTACGGATCAAGGCCAATCGTTGCGCATGGTGGAACCATCCGACGCGGAAATTCACCCGCTGCAAAAAAATTGGCTGAACAATTACATCAATCAATTTGAAGCGGCGCTGTACGGTCCTGATTTTGCCGATCCGCAGTTTGGGTACGCTCGTTATATTGACGTGGATTCGTGGGTCGATACCTGGCTGTTGGTAGAAACCACCAAGAACATTGATGGCTTCCGACTCAGCACGTATTACCACAAAGATCGCAACGGCAAAATTGAACAAGGCCCCGCTTGGGACTACAACCTTTCGTTGGCCAACGGGAACTATCTGAAAGGCGCCTATCCCGAAGGATGGTATCACGATGGCCTCGATTCCAACGCCTATCCCTACTGGGATCGCTTGTTTGAAGATCCCGCGTTTCAGCAACGAGTTGTCGATCGGTGGAACGAACTACGCCAAGGCCCGTGGAGCACAGAACAGCTTTTGTCGGACATTGACGAGGCTGTCAATGCACTGACCAACGGGGACGCGCGCATGGACAGCCCGACCGTTCCTAATTCGAATCCCATTGCCAGAAACTTCAGCAAGTGGCGGACACTGACTTCGTATCAATGGCCCAACTGCTTCTTTGGCACGGGCGATTGTCCTCCTTCGCCACTTCCCAACGGCCGGAGTCCTCGTAATTACGGCGACTACATCTTCATCATGAAAGATTTTGTCGAACGCAGAACGGCTTGGATTGATACGCAGTTTCCCGCCGGACCAACATTCGATCCGCAAGGTGGCCAAATTGCCGCCGGGACCGAAGTATCGTTGTCCAGCAATGTCGCCGGCGCCATTTACTATACGCTGGACGGCACCGATCCCGTCAGCGCCACGTTTGTAGAAAGCGAACAGATCGTCTTTTCGTCAGGACACAATGTGGAATACTTGGTGCCAACCAGTGACGGCCTTATGAACAATTGTGCCGGTGTACTGGCCAACGCCACTAGCTGTTTCATGAGTCCGCAGTACGTTGCGTCGGCTGGAGATAATTGGACTGCCGGACAGATTGGTGTCGGTTACGATTCACAAGGTGATTACAGCCATCTGATACAGACGCAACTGACAGATATGCAGGGTCAAAACACGTCTGTCTATCTGAGAATTCCTTTGAAGTAACGCAGGATCAACTGGATCAGATCGATAGCGCCACACTGCGTATGCGTTATGACGACGGATTCGTGGCATATGTCTGGCGAGATACCGGATCCGTGCGAGGTGCTTATGAATTGGTTCGAGCCAACGCCCGGGTGCCAGCCGAGCGTTTCCCATTTTGCAGGTCCCTTACAATGCAACGGCGTCAGCCGACAATCCAGATGCCGCTGCGGTGAACTTTGAATCGTTTGCCATTCCGGGATTGGTGGACAATTTGCAGGTAGGGACCAACTACTTGGTGATCCAGGGAATAGACGGCGCCAACAGCAGTGACTTTTTGATTGACGTGGAACTCGCCTTCACCACGCTGCAATCGAATACAGACGTGCATATTTATAGTGGCCCCATTACGATTGATGACAACACAAGGATCAACGCCAGAACGGTTGTAGGCAACACTTGGTCAGCCATGGCATCGGCTACGTATGTCACAAACGTTCCGCAGCTGGCGATTACAGAAATAAACTACAATCCCGGCGCGCCGACTCCATCAGAACTCACTTCGCTGCGAACGGTTCAAAACGACGATTTCGAATTCATCGAACTCAAGAACGTCGGTTCGCAACCGATCCAGTTGGTCGGCACCCATTTTTCTGACGGCGTGGAATTCGAATTCCCCAATATCACGTTGCAGCCGAACGAATATGGAGTGGTCGTGGCCAATGCGGCGGCATTCCGCCTGCGATATGGAGACGGGATTCGCATGCTGGGCGAATACGCCGGAAGTTTGAACAACGGCGGTGAAAAGCTGGGACTCGCTTCGGCGGATGGCACGGTGTTGCTGGAATTTGACTTTGAAGACACCGCACTTTGGCCGCAAGCGGCTGACGGCGTCGGCGCTTCGCTGGAACTGATTGATGCAAATACGCCAGCCGATCAATTTGGCAAGCACTATCGTTGGCGATCCAGTACGGAAAACGGTGGCTCGCCTGGCGATGCCGGTCAGGGACGCGTGGGAATTGTTATTAATGAAATACTATCGCACACGGATGCTCCGCTTACCGAATCGGATTCCATTGAACTTCTGAACGTGACGAACGCTCCGATCGATATCGGCGGTTGGTTCTTGAGCGATTCAGCCAGCAATCTGTTCAAGTACCAGATTCCCGATGGCACCGTCGTGAACGCTGGCAGTTACGTTGTCTTTTCAGAAGAGGATTTCAATCCCACTCCGTTGTCTCCGCAGCAAAACCATTTTGCCTTGAACGGAGCGGAAGGTGATGAAGTCTGGTTGACGCAAGCGGCCGACGGCACGGTGGAAGCGTTTGTGGACAACGTTCGCTTTGGCGCGACGCTGAACAATGAATCGTTAGGACGAATTCCGAACGGTTCGGGATATCTGACCCCGTTGCAGCAGACAACATTGGGCCAAGCGAATCGGAATCCACGCATCGGTCCGGCGATCATTAGCGAAGTAAACTACAATCCGGGCACACCTTCTCCGTCCGCCTTGGTCGTTGATCCAACATTGACTTCGGACGACTTGGAATATGTGGAAATTTTCAATTCGCTGCGACAGCCCATCGATTTAACTCGCTGGCGAATCCGAGGCGGCGTGGATTTTGACTTTGCCGATGGCGAATCGCTTGGAGCCAGCCAAGCGCTGTTGGTCCTTTCGTTCAATCCGGATAAGCCAGAAAACGCGGATCGGCTGGCAGCGTTTCGGACGCATTACGGTTTGGACGCTGCGGTTCGATTGGTAGGCGGATATTCGGGAAAACTGTCAGACGGCAGCGATCGAATTGTCTTGCAGAGTCCCGACGAACCACCTGTCGAAGATCCTTCGCTGTATCCGCGAATTCAACAAGACGAAGTGGTCTACGACGATCTAGCGCCGTGGGCCAATGCGGATGGCAACGGCATGTCGTTGCATCGAGCGGCCGTGAATGCGTTGGGGAACGCTGCGTCTAGTTGGTTGAGCGGCGATCCGTCACCCGGAACGGCGCAATTGGATGTCGTCGAAGTTCCAGGCGACTTCAATCTGGATGGTCAAGTCAACGCGGACGACATTAATCTGCTGTGCGTCCAGTTGGGTTCCGCGACGCCTGACATGGCGTTTGATCTGACCGGTGACGCAAACGTCAACGAAGCGGATCGAGATTACTTGGTGCGAAACGTGCTGCGGACCGATTACGGCGACGCCAATTTGGATGGCGTCTTTAATTCGTCAGATTTGATTTTGGTCTTCCAAGCCGGTCAGTACGAAGACGCCGTGGCGGGTAATTCGGGATGGGCTGAAGGAGATTGGAATTGCGATGGCGATTTCAATACTTCGGACATGATCCTGGCATTCCAAGCCGGTAGTTATTCGTCCGCGGCAGAGAGTAGCCAAGCGAATCTGCAACAACTACCAGACACATTGACCGCCGCTGCGGTATGGACGATTCCCGCCGGCGAAACGCTCCGGGTGAAGACGCCTGTTGCGTCTTCCGTGGTGGATGTGCCGGTGACGGAACGAGCGGACGTCGCTGTTCGTCGGTTGTGGAAACAGGCGACGGTGGTCGACCAAGTGTTCGGTCAGCCAGAACGAACGAATTCGCTGGCCGATCCCGATTCGGCCCTGACTGACGCGGCATTTGTCGAAGACAAACTGCACCGATTTTTCTTATGATGCACGCCCAGCACTTCGCGGCGAATCAGCGCTGCGGTTCGCTTTCGGTGAACTGTAAGGCTTGAGCGGGTTTTCATTAAGCCTTTCGGAACAAATAATACGGCTTGAGCTTGCGGATCGCTTGCGACCAATAAGTTGAATTGCTAAGGTGCGGCAAATCGGACGAATTCGTTGTCAAGCCCTGCATCTCAAGAATCGGTAACGAGAGTAACAGCGAAATTCGCCGACGGAGGGTGATATGTTAGTACTCAGCCGCAAACCGGGCGAACGCATTTTAGTCGGCCAGGATATTCGCATCACGGTCGTGCGAATTTCCAACGGGGGCGTGCGCCTTGGCATCGAAGCGCCCGATCATATGGACGTTGTCCGTGAAGAAGTCAAAGCCAAGGAAAACGACGGAGATCAGGCGACGTTTCGTTCTCGTTTGCCAAAGTAGCGTCGATTATTCAACTCCGTTCTGCATTTCGTCGCTATCCTCATTCCCCGCGGCGACGTACGAAACCCCCTGAAACGCGACTACAAAATCGGCCGTATTGAAATCGACGTCTCCGTTCCAATCACCTTCTTCAAACGTCGAATTACCCGACACGCCATCTTCATATTCGCCAGCCTGAAAAACCAATACCAAATCGGCCGAATTAAACACGCCGTCATGATTCGCATCTCCTGGAATGACGCTGGGCTGTCCCGGAGTACCGCCGTTCGCGCGACTCGCTTGCCAAGCGACAACACTGTCCCAGTTTGTGCTCGAATTCATTGATATCGGAACGCTCGTTTCCAGGAACGTCCTCTGCCATCGGTTTCCGGAAACCAATGGTCGGAATAAGAAAACGCTTGGACCACCTGCTGTCCGTCTACAAGCTGAATCATTTCGCGACTGTTGTTCAGTCCGCCCGACCATTCGCCCGCGACGACGATGTCTGCCCCATATCGAAACCGAAACGCATTTTCGTCCTCGACCACGACAATCCGTTGTCCTGGCTCTAACATGCGAAGGGGCGCTGCGGCAAGAAAACGTCACGCCTTCGTTTTGTCCGTCCACCACAGACGATATTAACTGAATGCGATCCAAGCCGCAATGGAAGTGTCAGACAAATTGGCCAATTCGATGAATTCAAAATCGTCTGCGTCATCAAATCCTGCCGCTCGTTCTTGTGACGAAGGATTTGCCGGATGGTACATCACTTCGGTTATTCGCACTGGCGCAACTTCAACCGGAACATCCACCGACCGCAACGGACTCCATTGACCATGGGCATACGATCGAAAGCGAATTCGCGCGTCGTTTGGAACAATCAAGGCCTGGCTGTATTCGCGAGCCTGACGAGTCACACCCGTGTTCAGCACCGTTCCTGCGTCCAATACCGTTTGCAGCAGAAAATCAGCATTGTCGATTTGCGAATTGTGAGCTCGCACTGCCAACACATTGTCACCGGCAATGAGCAAAGCGTCGCAGCGGCGTAAGATCAAACCATTCCAGCTCGATCGATTCGAGATTTTCTCGCGTACCCGTGGCCGTGGCGTTCCACGCTTGTGACGCTGGCCGCAAAAACGCCGTGCGACTTCGGTACCGTTCAAATAGGCGACAAACCCATCGTCATAGCCGCAGGCCTAAACGCAAAACGTCGGTGCTGTTAGGATCGGCCAGCTGAAAGTCATAGCGAGCGTACAGCGTGGCCGAATTGCCTTTCATCGTATCCGCGACGTCAGTGGCAATCCAATCCAGAAACGTGTCGTCGCTATCATAGCCAATTCCATTTTGACCTAGTTTCCAAGCCGAATCATCAAATTCTACCGCCATCCAATCGGACGCTTGCTGTTGGGCCGTTGGCAGAAAATATTGCAGATCTGTCGTCGAACCCACAAGCGGTTGAAACTGGATGCTGGGCATGGATGCTCGAGGATCCGATCCGTCCAACGTGTAATAGATGGTGGCGTCGTCCGTCGAACTGTCTAGCTCCAGCGTTTGCCCAACCGCCACCTCGTTCGGTCGAACCACACCGTCCGCCGTCCAATGCGGCGCATCCACCTGCGGGAACAGGCCCGCGTGTCGAAGTTGCTCCGTCACCACGGCAGCGCGACTCGGGCCACTCGGCGAAGCATATTCGTCCTTGATCCATTGAATCCCATCTTCCCAGGTTTGCGGAGTGTAGATGCCGGAGCCCCACCGCGCGGTTTCGGCAATGACCGATAGCCGAATTTGAGCCGCCAAATCATCAATCTGTTGGCGAAGTGGTTCGGCAGTTAACATGCCATCGTCCAGCAAGAACGTTTGGATGCGGTCGGCAAACAGATCTAGGAATTCGGGATATTGTTTGACGCCACCCAACAAATTCCACAGCAAGCCGGGACCTCCATAGTTGACGATATCGGTTTCCAGCCCGGTTCGCAAAACAACGTCGCTGTCCCAACCAAAGAAGCGATAGCCTGCATTGGACAAGCGTCGGCGAGCGGCCATCCAATTACTGTTGGCTCGCCAATCCACGTTGTTGCCTCCAAAAAACTGCAGCAAAACATAGTCCGCGTAATTCGCCACATTCAGGTATTGCGTCAATTCCTCGTAGCCTTGACCGACGGCGTTCAGCATTTCGTTCCAAGCCGACAGGTCACCATCAATCGGTTCGCCTGCGTTCAGCACGTCGTAATCTGTGACATCGCCACCCAAGTTTTCTGCCATGAAGGACGCATTAGGTCGTTCTGTCAGATGGTATTGACCCCAATAGACGCCGTTGAGGTAGACTTGCGCAAAGGTGCCTCGCGGAGCGAGTTGTCCCATTTCCAGTTGCCGATCAAACACCCAACGATTGCGAATGTAGGTCCCAGCGCCCGTGGCGCCAGTCCAAAACGGAGTGTCATGCGAACCCGCTCGCAACAACAGCTGATCAAAACGTGTTACGCCTCCGGGTGTCTCAAAAACATCGAATTCCAATTTGGACGGACCATACGACTTCTTAAAGCTTAGGCGAAGCGACCGTTTGGGAAACGCGATGGCGGTTCCACCAAACATTTCGACGCCCGCATTGATCTGAAAACCGGGCTGGCCATCAGGACGAATCCATTCGACGGACGTTTCGACTTCGCCCGTGACGGTAATCGTGTCGCTGGTAACTAAACTGATGACGGGTAACGCTTTGAGCGAATCTTCCATTTGCGGCCCCCAGGTTGCATCACTGGTGATAACCCTAGAAAGATCAGCTTGTTGGATGATGTCCGCTGTAAACAGATAACTGGCCGTGGCGGATGGGGAAGCAAGGGCGTCGTCACCAAACGCAGCGGCGCGTAACACCGTGGTCCGGTCCAAGTGCAGAGGCGTTTGATATCGCACCGCATCGGGATTTTCCGGTGACGGCTGACTGCCATCGGTGGTGTAGTAAATCACAGCGTTGCCATGCGGCGAGCTAATCTGCAGTGACACAGGATTGTCATAGTAGCCACCGGCCAGACTGAACTGGGGCGGCTCCAGGACAGCCGAGACGACGCCTACGTTGGCCTGGCCGGGAGTTGCCGATGTCGTGAATCCGAAATGTTCCGCGGAAGAAAATTCGATGCCGTTTAGTCTTACGTCCAGGACAAAGTCAGCGTCTCGGCGAGATTCGTTTAGGGCATGCACCGCCAAAACATTGGTGCCTTCGTTCAGCTGAATGCGATGGGACGAAATATTGATGGATTCGAACGAATTCGCTGCTTTCAATTGCCGAGAATCGGTGGCGGTCGAATCGAATTGTAATGGCGTGGGAGCGTTACGTCGTGCGACTTCGTGTCCGTTCAGGTAAGCTACAAAACCATCGTCATACCGAACCTGAAGTTCCAAGGACCGCAAGGCATCCAACGAAGTCACGTCAAAAGCATACCGAGCGTAAAGCGATGCAAGATCGCCAGTAAGTTCTGTGACGAATGGGCCGGCAAGTCGAGCGGTAGTGTGAGCTTGCACGGAATAGCTTCTGGCAACCGACGAGCCGCCGGACAGGGTGATTCCTGCCGAGATCTGGCCGGACAACGGACCATTGATGCGAAAGACGGAGTTTTCGGCATCGCGATTCCAGCCAATCCCACCCGATTCGTCCACCTGGTTGTCGCCATCTTTGAAGCCGAAGAAATAATCGCCAGCGTCCACCAAATTGTCGCCGGCTTGGAGCTCAAAATCAAAACGTTGTTCGCCACTGCCGTCGCTGGTTCGACTGGCTCCGACGCCTACAATTTGAAAGCCGTTGTCGTGTCGCACAAGAATCAAGGGCGTCAATACTTTGGTCGATTCGGAATAGAACGACCATTCGCTGACTCGGCCCGGTTGCGTGAACGGATTGCCTTCCAAGACGACGACGGATCCTCGGGAAAAATCAACTGAACTGCGAGCAATCAAATCTGCGTACCGTCTCGGCTGGCTCGTCCGACGCACCGCTTTGATCAAAACCGATGGGGCCTGGCAAGGCGGAAGCGAAGTCGGTTGCGTCGAAGTCGGTCTGATTCCAAGTGGCGTCCCAGCGATTATCTGTCGGGACGGCGAATTGTATTTGGCTGTCGTCCAGATACGAAATGGGAGTCATCCGGACGGCGTGGCTCACGTTCGTACGTAATGGCGGCAGCGGCGAAAAGTCATGAATGACTGCTCCGGACGGATCTACCAACGCCAAGTATTCACCGGTTTCGTCTAAACTGAAGTTCGTGTGGAAGTAGCCGTGTTCATCTAAGTTGGGATCTAGATTGTCTTCGCCGGACACCCATAGAATCATCGATTCGCCCGCAGCCAGGAACGTGCTGGGTGGAAATGTCCACTGGTCCGGCCAGTCTGCGTCATCCGTCAGATGCATGCCGCCGAGATCGACATTCGCGGCAGAAACGTTCCTCAGTTCAATCCAATCGGCCGCTATCGTGTCACCTGCAAAAGGCACGAAAGGCGAACTGCGCAGACGAGTTTGAAAGCTGGATAAATTGTCGGCCACCACTTCGGAAATAATGACCGCAGCGCCATTGGCCAGCGGGTCTCCGGACAATAGGCACCGGTCTTCCAAAGATTCAAAGTGCCTGATCGACCGAACCTTGCGTCGTTTGAAGAACATCATACTCCTCGTTGCGTTTGTGGTATGCCGATCCTTAGATAACCGGCGCTGCATGATTCTGACGCGGGGCTGTTGAGTGTGTCAACAAACTAGCGAATTTTATCCAAGACTGTTCGCGAGATGAAAACCAACGCCGCAGCTCGCAAAAGCCAACGCATGTCTTTGATCAAACAATGCGAACGAACAGAAAGGGAATGCGTGTTATTTCAAGGAAAATAAAGCGAGTTGTTTTTTCGTGGAATTCTGTCCCGGCTTCCGTTACAAATTTGTCGACGGTTGTTTAGCGATTCGACGTGCGCTGATTTGGCGCGACGACTTTTTCGTTCGAACCGACGAAGTTTGTATTTCTGATGCGTATTTTGAAAAGGAGCTACGATATGCGTTTAGCGAATTCGCTGGTCTTGCTTATTGTCTTGACTGGATCGCCATTGTTCGCGCAGCTTGCCGTGCAGTCGGCGGACAATGTTCTGGAAGATGGTTCTGCGTTCTTTTGGGTTGAGGGCGAGCATGCAACGGAATTCGGCGGTGACGACCCATCCGTCGGCTATTTGGTGGTGGATAACGTCAATCCGATTCAGTCGATTGCCGAGACAGCGGATGGGACGCCAGTACCCAAGGGCGGCATCGATATTCTTCCTGCAGATACCAACGCGTCAGGCGGCGCTGCTCTGTTGGATCAATTAGGCGGAGGCCGACACACAAATACGGCAACCTGGGAAGTGCAATTCGCCATTCCGGCCACCTATTATCTGTACGTTCACGCAACCATTTTTAATTCGGACGCCAACACCAGCTATGGCAATGAAGATTCGTTTTACTTGCCGCCGGCCTTTAACATGAATTCTCGAGAAGACTGGATTGGGTTTGAAGGTGTTGATGATCAAGGAGAACCAATGATCGGAGATACCGACCAAGATGGTTGGATGCCGGTATTTAACAACAAGCAAGTATGGGATCAGGGCTTTCCCGTGACTCACAATAACACGAACGAAGATTTCTGGGACGGAACATTCCATTGGATGTTTGCCGACTATGCGATTGAATCGAATGCGGACGGTGGTTACGTGGATGACTACGGAATTGCCATCAAGTACGAAGTCACACCGGAAGACGTGGGCGTGCCGATGACGTTCGAAATTTCAACTCGTGAGCATTACAGTGCGATTGACGGACTGTTGTTCAGTACTAGTGACGCGCTGTTGATTGAATATGGCCAAGAAGACATGGACGGTTTCTTTTTGAATCCCGATACCGGTGGCGTGCCTGGTGATTACAACGCTGACGGTCTATTAACCGCCGTAGATATCGATACACTCAGCGGCGCGGTGAGCACCGGCCTATCCGATTCTATCTACGACCTGAATAACGATGGGAGTGTGAATGCGGATGATCGAGCTACCTGGGTGAATGAATTGCGAAGCACGTATTTTGGTGATTCAAACCTAGATGGCGAATTCGGCACGGCTGACTTAGTGGCGGTCTTTGCTGCGGGCGAATATGAAGACGCGGTTGCCGGAAATTCTGGCTGGGCCGAAGGAGATTGGAACGGTGATGGAGACTTCAACACATCCGATTTGGTGACGGCATTTGAACAAGGTGGATTCGAACTTGGTCCGCGAGGTGGTGTGGCGGCGGTGCCCGAACCAAATTCGTTCGCTTGGCTGGTGTTGCTGGCTGGCGTGGCGGTTCGACGCATGGTTCGCCAGACTCGGTCCCAACGATAATTCAGTGTTGACCGTCTTCGTGATAATGACTCCAGAGATTTGAACGGAATCAGCGCGAGAGACACGAACCAAGCTCGACGCCGGTGATAAAGAGCTGCGTTACCGAAACGAGCTTGGTTTAGCACAAGCCGCCGCAAGACGCGACGGCTTGTTGTATTTTCATGGCGAATTTCAATCAATCAACGGCGGTCCGCCGGACGGATTGCCGCGGAATAGAGCTTGTACGTCACCTACCAGGACATCCCAGGTAAACCAGCGCGGATCTCGTCGATAGGGCGAACGCCAGTGGACCAAATCATTTAGTCCGCCTATCAGCCTTCCGCAAACGAAGGCGACGTCGGCAGCTAACAGGCCTGCGATTCCATAACGTTTGACCAAAAATCGGCGGCGAGAATTGTACCAATACTGGCCGCGTCGCTGTTTGGTTTGGCTAATGCCGGTCGCGGCACCTTCCAGGTGGACAATGTGCGAATCCGGAACCACTACCACTCGGAAACCAGCCTCGATCGCTCGCCAACAAAAGTCGACTTCCTCGAAGTACAAAAAATATCCTTCGTCCATCAGCCCGATTTTATCGAAGACTGCACGTCGCACCATCATCGCCGCGCCACAAACCCATTGGCATTCCACTTCGTCGCCGTCTTCGATCGGAACACTGACGTCGAATTGTTTTAATGCGTTGCAAATGATGCCCAGGCGAGCTTGTGAGGCAAATTCGCTTACCGGTGACGGTAGACGTCTAGCAGCCGTGTGAGGACTATCGTCCATCAGCGAAACATTGGCGCCAGCAATTCCCACAGCAGGATGGGATGCTAAGTATTCCACTAGATCCAAGATCGCATTTGGTTTTACTATTGTGTCCGGATTCAATAACAGAACATAGTCAAATAGTTGATGATCAGCTATCTGTTGACGTACGACCGCATTATTTCCGGCAGCGAATCCTCCATTTCGGTCTAGCGGCATTACGGAGGCCCAAGTCCATTGTTTTAGTTCAATGGTGCTTCGAATGTGCTGCACGGAATCATCGCCGGAAGCGTTGTCCGCCACGACAACACGCATATTGGGCAGGCGTTCCATTTCAGGATGTAAGCTGGCCAGCGTATTGCACGCATCATGTGGCGTACGATAGTTGACAATGACAACCAAGACAAATGACGTGTTAGCACTTTTTGAGTTTGGATTCATGATGTATGTTTCTTGTTTGGCATTACAGTTGGATTTACCCGTACAACGTTTCTTTATCGCTTTAAGGATTGGACGACCGAACAATTCCGTAGCAACTCCATTCTCCGTTTCTATTCGTTCTAGTGAAGCGGGGCAAGTTCCCCAGGCACTACTGCCAGCGGTACCCAATAAACAGGTGAATACTCCGGAATTGGCCACCTGTTGTTCTAAATTCCGCTGAAGACGGTCTCAAAGGATAAGCGAACGGCATCTGCTTTTTAAACCGAGTTCCGCCTTCAACTGCGCGCCCTGGCTCCATGATTTCTCGGTGCATTTCATCTGTATCCAACGAAGAACAAAAGGGATGCGTATGAGTATAAACCCCACCACATGACCTCGAGAAATCCACTTTCGCATATCGTCGTAATCCAAGTAGACATGGTGCTGTTCCACCAGTCGATCCATTGCGGGCATCTGGCTGGATTCCCAAAGTCGATCCGTCAATTCAGCTCGTTGCGAGTTGGACCAGCGTCGAGTGACCGCGAGCTGGCGACTTGCATTCGCCAATGTGGCCGCCGAATTATCGACTTGCTTGAGATAATCGAGTGTCGCATCGCCCTTTTCACCACAGATAGCGCGTATCGCATGTTGCCACATTAGTTTTTGGTTGTGTACGCACATCGAGTTCTAAAAACAGTAGCCGGGACGCCAACGGCTTCCATTGCGTCCAATGCACCGCTACCTATCAGATCAAATCCGTCGTCAAAGTCACACGCCACCGGTTTGCCAACAGGTGGTTCTTCTAGGCTCATAACGGTGTTCATATCCAAGCATTGAAAACGCTCGGAAAGAAATCGCATCTCATCGGCAAATTTTTGTAACTCGATACCACCAAAAAGCTTCATCTGCGGCTGATCTCGTCGCCAAACACCGTGATAAAACACAATGCTTATTCGCGATTGAAAATAGCCGTTCACAAGCGTTCGCATGGACTTTGATGCAAGTGCGCGGCCGGCGGTGCGATAGACCCATTCTTTACTGTGCCGAATTGACATGGTAGACCAGCTCCCAGATGGTGTTCTTTAACTCTACGACAGCGGCCTCTCGATTTTCCAATTTTCCAATAGTCTTTCGTAATCGCATCGCCCGAACATGTTTTTCACAGATTCTCTGCTTGATAGCGCGTTGATAGCCAGTGTCACGGTACACGGTCCATTCGTATTCAAATTGAAGATGAAATGGACGGCCCTGCGGCACAGAAACGAATGACGCTCCGCGCTCAAGGTCCTTCAAGAATCTCGAGTACATCTCCACGGCTCCTCGGATTGTTTTGATAAACTGCCGACCTGGCGTATCATTCGGTTCGATGTCGGGAAGAAAATGGCCCAAAATGTCGCCGCCGTCCACTATGGGGCTCATATGCATGAGTGTTCCGCCGGTCATGTATGGTTGCCGGTTCGCAAACGTCCAGTAGATGGTTCGAGAACCATTGTAGATTGGCGAAATCCCTGTGTGAAAATTCAACATCAGCGGACACGATTCGATCAATTTGCGCCGATAGATTGGACCACCCGAGCAAAGCAGAACGTCTGGACGAAACTTCGAAATTTCAGCGATGCCGCTCGGTGAATTGACGTCTGCAATCGGAACGGCGATGGGAGCAACAAGCTTTTGATAGTCTTCACGCGCTTGGGGCATGAGGTCTTGTTCGGCTTGAGCGACATCCTGTTTTTCGTCCCAACCTTGCAGTTTCTTGATGGAAGCCATCTTCTTGAGGCAGTGAAACACCCAGCCATTGTTTTTGATGTTCTTTTTCCGCAACTTGCGGCTTTCGTCGCGGCTAAAGCTGCGTCGTTGCGGATGAAATACGGCAACCAAGTTGTGGTGCTTTGCAATCTCGGCACATAAATACTGATGGTAACCTTCTGATTGTGTAGTAATGATTCCAACATTCACGTGTTGATTTCCTACGGTGGTGAGTTCTGCCATGTGTAATTTCCTAGCTTACACGCCGCCTTGGTGTCGCGGAATCGATACATCGCCTCCCCGGCGCAAGTGCCGCCGTCACCGGAAGATAGTTTCATGCTGAATATACCGATTTCGACGGCAGCGTCACGAACGACACGCCCCGGTTTATCGCATCAGTCCGGGGATCACATCCAAGTCCAGCGCATCGGATTCTGCCAAACGCAAACGTTCCACGGCCAGTGCTCCCATTACGGCGTTGTCTGTGCACATGGAAAGGGGCGCGAAGTGCAATTCGATACTGTGTTTTTCCGCCGCCAGATGCAGTTGTTGTCGAAACAACCGGTTCGCCGCAACTCCGCCACCCACACATAATACTCGTCGGCCCGCTTGCTGAATCGCTTGCAGCGCCTTTCCGACCAAGCAGTCGACCACCGCTGCTTCAAAGCTGGCTGCCAAGTCCGCCTTTTGCTGCGCTGTCAACGCTACCGACGAAAGGTCCACTTTACCGGGCCCGGTGATGGCATAGCGAACCGCCGTCTTCAAGCCACTGAAGCTAAACGCCAGTCGATCTTCTTTCAGAAACGAACGAGGAAACGAATAGGCCGCAGGATTCCCTTGTTCGGCCAACTTGGACAGCGCCGGTCCGCCGGGAAACGCTAAGCCCAGCATGCTGCCTACTTTGTCGAACGCTTCTCCGGCGGCGTCATCAATGGTCCCGCCCAATAAGGTCAACTTGGTAGGCGATTCGCAATCGAACAGAGACGTATGGCCACCACTGACGGCAAATCCGACGCAGGGATAGACATTTCGCTGAGCGGCAATTTGGCACGCGTAGATATGAGCATGAACGTGATTGATTCCGACCAAGGGAATGTCCAGCACCAAAGCCAACGTTTTGGCGGCCATTAAGGAAATGACGGTGATCCGGCGAGCCCCAGTGTGTTGGCAACGGCCACCGCATCAAGCTGATCCAGCCGCACGTGTGTGCTCGTTCAACGCCAATTGCATCACCGGCAGAATTCTTTCCAGATGAGCTCGTGCGGCAATTTCCGGAACAACACCATGAAACTGTTCGTGCAAGGACTCTTGCGTGGCGACGGCCTGTCCCAGCACTTGTAATTCATCAGTCACCACCGCTGCCGCGGTTTCGTCACAGGTGCTTTCCAGTGTTAGCACGATCATTCGTCTTTTCCTTGAGGGTTCGACGAAATCGGTTGGGACGTCACCAACGCGTCCGCTAGATACTGCAGTGCCGTTTGCAATTGACGGTCGACAATTTCTTCCTTCGTCTTGTCGTGCTTGTTGGCTTCTTGTGGATTCGCCTGCAAGACATCTCGATCATCATACGCGCGCAGCAACTGAGCGACTTCGTTGGGAGTTGTTTCGACCAAGAAACCGTCACTGGGCGAAACACCCCATTGATCGTTTTCGCTGGCGCCTATCTCACGATGAATAGTTTTGCCCGAAGGACGAACATAGCCGGCTGTTGTCAGCTTCAAAGCACTACGGCCTCCTTCCAGTTCAACGACGTTTTGAACGCTTCCTTTGCCCCACGACCGTTCGCCCACCACGACCGCTCGATCATGGTCCTGCAGCGCCGCCGCCACAATTTCGCTGGCGCTAGCGCTGTAATGATTAATTAAAACGACCACTGGCAGCTGGGGAAATTGCGTTTCTGGTCTCGCGGTCCAAACGCGAGATTCCACGTTGCGTCCTTGCGTGCTGACGATGGTCCCGGACGACAGAAACATGTCTGAGATATCAATGGCAGCCGAAAGCAGACCGCCAGGATTGAAGCGAAGGTCCAAGATCAAACCTCGAGCACCTTCGTCCACCAAGGTTTGTAAATGCTGCCGCAGGCTCGCCGCAGTCTGGTGGCTGAATACCGAAATGCGAATGTAGCCCCATTTTTTTTCTGGATTCGCCCAAAAATCCCATTGCCCATCTGGCTGGCGACGGATGCCGACAACTGTTTCCACCTTGACGGTTTCACGAACCATTTTGATTTTCTCTACGGCGCCATCGTGCTGGTGCCGAACGGTTAGTTCGATGGGTTCGCCCACTTTTCCCTTCAAAAGTCCGGCAGCTTCAGCCTGCGAGATTTCCAAAGTCGATTGACCATTGATTTCCATGATCCAATCTTCGGCCAATACGCCAGCTCGATACGCAGGTGCTCCCAACAGCGGAGTAATCACTGTCAGTCGTTGGTCGACTTCGGCAAAACGAATCCCAATGCCGCCAAATTCGCTGTTGACGCCGGTCTTGAAATCGTCCATTTCGTCAGGCGAAATATATTCGGAATAGGGATCCAACTTGGACAAAACACCTTGAATGGCGGCCTCCATGATTTCGCGACGACTGATCGGCGACACATAATTGCGTTCCACCTGGTCAACCGTGTCGGCAAATAGTTTTAGCAATTCATAGTATTCTTCGTCTGCGGGTGCCGAACGGGCGACTAGTTCATCTGGGCCATCCGTGACTATAGAGTCGGGCTGGACCTGGAGCACTTCAGGAATGGGCTCCTGCGGAATTGCCCATTGATTCCACGCCAAGATCTGGCCGTAGAAAAGGCAAAAGAATGGATAACAACGGTGGTTCATAACAAGTTGTCAACTTTCCCGCGTAGTTGGCCGGTCGATTGTGGCCGCGAAAAGAAATGGTCGAGCCTGTTCCCAATGCATTGCGGTGACCGTCCGGAACCAACCGTGAATTCGATCCATTCTGGCTTGCAGGCGGTTGTTCACCATAAAACTGTCGGTAGACTCGCTTTTCCGAACAACTTAATCCAGCTATAGTCGATTCTATTTCGGGCACATTCATATTACTCGCAAGTATATCGCTGCCACCCGGCCATCGACAAGTTCTGCGTCGGCAGCTTGCTGAAAACCGACGGAAAGGTATTTCGATGGTACTGTTAGAATTTAGCATCACGCCGCTGGGGAAAGGGGAAAGCGTCAGCCCTTATGTTGCTAGGAGCTTGGACATCATTTCCAAAAGTGGATTAAGCTATCAATTGCACGCCATGGGAACCATTGTGGAAGGCGAGCTTCCCGCGGTATTAAGTGTTCTGCAAGAATGCCTGGAAGCCTTGGCGGCCGATTCGGATCGGATTTCTTGTTCGGCCAAACTGGACTATCGAAAAGGCGCATCTGGCCGATTAAAGAGTAAAGTCGAAAGTGTCGAGCGACATTTGGGTCGAAAGCTGGAAACGTAATTTCTTCGAATCCCGTCGTCACTGGCTTTGTATCGTGTTTTTTTGCCGAGTGTAATTGATATGGCGCAAACGGAAACGGACGTGGTAATCATTGGCGGCGGAATCGTCGGGTTAGCCACCGCGTATCAGTTAATCATGCGTTTTCCGCGACTACAAATTACGTTGCTGGAAAAAGAACGCGAAGTCGGCATGCATCAGACGGGACACAATTCAGGCGTCTTGCATTCTGGAATCTACTACAAACCAGGATCATTGAAAGCCAAAAACTGTCGCGACGGCAAAGTGGCCATGGAGCAATTTTGCACGGACCACGGAATTGAATTCGACCGGTGTGGCAAAGTGATTGTGGCCACGTCGGACAACGAACTCGATTCGCTCCAACGGATTTATGAACGAGGCCAAGCCAACGGAATTCGCTGTGAATTGATCGACCAAGCTCGTCTGGCCGAATTAGAACCGCACGCTGCTGGTATCAAAGCGATTCACGTGCCTGAAACAGGGATTGTCAACTACGGTCAAGTCTGCCTGAAGTTGGCCCAAATTATCCAGCACAAAGGAGCGACGGTGGAATTGTCGTCCGCCGTGCAACAGATTCATCGCAGTTCAGAACGAGCGACCGTGGTGACTAGTCGAGACGAAATTAGAACTCGCTGGATCATCAACTGTGCCGGCCTACATTCGGATCGCATCAGCAAACTGTCCGGACAAGATCCGCACGCGAAAATTGTGCCGTTCCGAGGCGAATACTATGTCCTTAAACCTGAAGCGTATCGACTTTGCAAGAACTTGATTTACCCGGTTCCCAATTCGAACTTTCCGTTTCTGGGCGTTCATTTCACTCGCATGATTGACGGTTCCGTCGAATGCGGTCCCAATGCGGTTCTGGCATTTGCGCGTGAAGGGTATCGCATGCTAGACATCAATGTGTACGACTTGTTCGAATCGTTGACATATCCGGGATTTTTGAAGTTGGCGGCGAAATATTGGCGAGTCGGTGCGGGTGAAATCTGGCGTTCCATCAGCAAGCCGGCATTCGTCAAAGCACTGCAAAGACTGATTCCAGAGATTCGATCGGATCAGCTAGAATCGGCACCGGCTGGCGTACGAGCTCAAGCCGTTTCCGCTGACGGAAACATGGTGGACGACTTCTTGATTCTAGACGCAGATCGCATCATCAACGTTTGTAACGCACCATCACCAGCGGCGACTTCTTCCTTGAATATTGGTCAATCGATTGTGGACAAGTTGGCCGCCAGATTGAACTAGCCAGGCGGCGCGTCATTTTTCGCAGCCGCCAAGACAATTTTTGCTGGGCGAATCGACATATCTTGTCAATTAACGCCATTCGCCAGAATTCGGGTCGTACGTTTGCGAATTCGTTCCGCCGTTACCGTCCGGAGTCGTGCGTTCGCCACTGATTCGATTACCACGCCCATCGAATGATTCCACGGTAGTGCCGGTCCACTGACCATCATCGTCATACGTTTGTGTGGTGGTCGTGCGACCGCCGTCAGCGTTTGTCCGAGTTGTCTGACGTTCGCGCAACATGCCTCGGTCATTGTACGTTTCACGGGACCTGCCAATGCGGTTGCCATCGGCGTCCAAATCAACATATTCGTCCGTCCAACCACCGTCCAAGTTCCGAATGTGATGACGAGCAATTCGTCCTCCCGGCCGATCCGTTGATTCCGTGTTGTCATCCTCCGCAACCGGCTCCCATTCACCACTTTCTGGATTGTAGGATTCACGCTGAATGTTTCCGTCCTGGTCAACGTGCGTTTCTGGCCACCCGTCCGTCGACCATCTGCGTCAAATGATTCGGTGGTAGAACCCGTCCACTTACCGTCCTCGTCATAGTTGTCGGTGGTTGTCGTTCGGTTGCCGTCTTCGTCTACGCGAATAGTTTGGCGTTCACGTAAAACACCACTTCGATCATACGTTTCGAAGGTCCGCCCAATGCGGTTTCCATCTTGATCGTAGTCAACATATTCGTCTGTCCATCCTCCGTCGGCTCGACGAATAACGTGATGCGCGCGTCGAGCACCTTGTTGCGGTTGCTGATTTGCCTGGTCTTGCACAGCCGAACCTTCGTCAGATTCAGTTCGATCTGCCTCGCCGCCACCCGCTGGATCATTGTCGGCGCCATCTTGCAATCCCGAATCATCTCGATTCGGTCCGTCAAACAAGACCTGAGGTCCAGCGAAGACGAAATCTGCCGATACGTCAGCAATCTCGACCGTCTCGGCTGGTTCGATGCCAGCGATTCCGGCAGGACCGATCAACATCGAATTTGCCAAATGACCAATCGCTTGTACGTCTGCTATCGGAACTGCGGCGGTTTCGGGGACAGCCGCAACCAAGTCAGCTGCCATCAAGCGACGGTCCTCGAGTGGCTGGAACGAACAAGTTTTTCTTTGGCTTGGGGAATGCTTGCGAGTCATGGTTTTGGCCTTTCGTTTCGAATAGGATTTGACTTGGTGGTTGCCCTAGCAACGCGTCCTCACCCTATCCATGGAAGGCTTGGCCAATTACCCGACACGATGGCCGCATATTTTCTAAAACTTTTTCTGTCGCTGGTCGCATCACCAGAAATGCCTGGGTAAATTCGGCGAAATGCGTTACAATGCGAGACTTTTAGTTCTCGGCCAATTCTAAAGAAAATTGCATGGAGGTTGTGATGGCTGGAAAATCGCTGTTGGTTTTGTTTGTCTGTTTGGCAGGAGCGAGTTTCGTTGCGGATCGCGTGATGGCGCAGGCAAATCCCGCATCTCGCCGACCTCGAGGCCGCGAATTTGTGGAAGGCGTACTGAACACGCTGATTGAAAGTCAGCTGCCTTCGTCTTCACAGCGAACCGCTCAGCCGTCTTCGCGCCGCGCGACTAACGCCAGTATACGAGACGTGCAGACGAATCTGGCCAGCTTTTCGCAAGAGCTTTCCAATCTGGTGGCGGAAATCCATGGCAGCGCCAACGCGAATTACGGATTTCGCGCGATTCTAAGCGACGCATTACAAACCAACGCCACCGCAACCTTGCTGACTCGTAGCGCTGCCAACGAAACCAACCCACGGAACTTGGAAGCCGGTTATCAGCAATTGGATCAAGAATGGAGATCGTTAGCGTTCAAGTTGGAACAAATCCGTAATCTCAACGCGCGAACCACCGACTACATTCGACGCTGCAATGAACTCAATCAGCGACTCGGCAATCTCTTTCAAACTCGTCCCCAAGTCAACGCTCGAGAACTACAGCGTAATCTGAACGATCTTTCCAGCGAATTGATGCACCTGCAAGACGACCTGGAGATTGAAGTGGACAATCGTAATTTGCGGTACGAACTACAAATGGAAGGACGACGGTTGTTGGCCATCGTTCGTCGAATTTCCAGCATGATGCAGGACCAAAACACGACGCCCAGTTCGGTGCGAACGGAATACCAAGCGTTTCAACGACAATGGGATCCCCATTTGGGACGTTTGCGCGAAGTCAATTCGCGCTATGTGGCTCGTCAAATCCAACGTATTCAAGCTGCCGATCGTCAGATTCAAGAATTGCTATGGATGACGCCCGGCGTGGATCGCACGGAAATTATTTACCTTTCCAAACAAGTCCAAACCGATGTTGAAGCGTTGATGAACAGTATTTCGCTCCGCCACCTGACTCGGCTAGATACCGATCCGAGTCGAACCGTGCGTTTGGCGAGTTCGCTGAGCGGTTATTGTGACGACTTTGTGGCATGTGTCCAAAACGGAGACAGTGACCAAACGCTGGCCAGTATTTTCAATTTTTTGGACGACGAATGGAAAGGCCTTTCGTCAGACATTCAGCGCATTGATTCTCGTGAAGCTCGGCAATACGACCGCTTGATTTCGAATTCGCTGGGACAGCTACGACAAATCTTGCGAGCGGCACCGCAAATGGACTTAGAACGAGTGGTCCAGTCGGCGGCGGCATTGGAAAACTATGCCGAACAATTTCAGGTCTTGGTTCGTCAAGTTTTGAGCGAAAACAACCGGTATACTCAGGAATTTCGCAATGAAATCACGAACAACGCCAATCGCTTCCGTCAGTCCGTGGAACAGCTTCATGCCGATCTGCATCGCAACGTCGATCGCCGAATATTGCAACAACACGCCACCGATGTCGTGACGTATTGGGAAGGCATGAACAATCAAATTGGTCGCTTTCCATTGGAAACTCGTAACCGCTTCTACGACCTCCGCAATCGTTCCACGCCGTTAGTGGTCGATGTACAAACGATGCTGACATTGTAGTGTACAGCCTTGGTTTCAGGCGTTAGACACGCCGGCAGTTGTGTGAATTTATTCGGGATAAGAAGCACCGCGAGAAATGCGATTGCGGTGCTGACGAGACAATGAATGGAGTTCGCCTAGATTTTACGCGAGCCACGGCTGGCCGGACGAATGGAGTCCAACAATTGGAAACTCCATGACGCAGAGATTACCGAGAAATAAAAGTCCAGCTAAGCGGCGCAACTGGCTATATGCAATATTCGTTCGAACCATAATTGCCGATTGTGATCCAGGCGGCGGCGACTAATCCCAATATTCGTCCGGTTCTTCTTCGGCTTCTGGATTAAGCGGCAAACGAATTTCTTCGTTGAACCAGCGATTCAGGTCGACGTTCTTGCATCGGGAACTGCAGAACGGCATGGATGAATTGCCAGACGTGGCAACCGCTTGGCCGCAAATAGGGCAAGCCAGCGATTTGGTGGACGAAAATCTTGGTTCTTGAATCATGTGACTCTCCATCGCCTAATGCATCGTGTAGACGGTTTTCCCAGATTATACGCATCCTGGATTCGGTTTCCACCAATGGTCTCATTGAGTGCTTGAGTCACGATAACACGAGCACCCGAACAAAACAGATTTGACGATTTCGATTCGGCTATTCAAAATGGAGTGTGCGTGCAACCAAGTAGTCCGGAGGGAATTCTTCGATCCATGTCTGAAATTACAGAAGTTCGAACGGCGGTAAACTCGGCGAGTTCCATATGGCCCTCAATTCGCAGAACGTCGCATCGCCATGCATTGTGTGGCGAACCGATCCGATGGTGGCGAATCCTATTTGTCTTGGCAGTCACGCTGTTGGTTTCGGTTCGCAGTTCGCACAGCCAGCCAGCTCCACCCGCCAACGCTCAAGATTTTGGTTTGCGTTTGGAAACGGGCGAAATCACCGTGGGTGATGGTCGGAAACTATTGGTTACGCAAAACGATCAGCCCACCGTGGGGCTGTTTCAGTTGCAATCGGGTCGGTCACGAGTCTTGGTGATGCCGGACGGTAGTTTGCAAGCGTTTCAGGAAAATGAAACAACGGAATCGGATCGACCGTTTGAACCGATTGGCAAAGAGGAACTAGCCAAGCAACTTACGGAAGGCCCGTTTCCCGGATTTCAAACTCGGACAACGCGTCGCTATCTATACGTCTACAATTCCAGCGATGCCTTTGCCATTGGCACAAGCCGTATTCTGGAAACCATGTATCCCGGTTTGCTTTCGTATTGTCGCAAGATGGATGTCCCGGTGGAAGAACCAGAATATCCGTTGGTGGTGATCATCTTTCGCACGCAAGACGAATTTGACAAGTATCGCAAGATGCCGGAAGGCGTGATTGCGTATTACAACGCCGTTTCCAACCGCATTGTCATGTACGAACAGTCTCGCTTTGCGGATGTCGCGCCGGAGTTGGCTTTGAAGCAGGCCATTTCGACTATTGCGCACGAAGGCGTCCATCAAATCCTGCACAACATTGGCACTCAGAAACGGATGTCGAATTGGCCGTTGTGGGTGAGCGAAGGGTTGGCTGAATATTTTGCGCCCACCGATGTTGGTCGGCGAATTCGCTGGAAAGGTGTTGGCCATGTCCAAGATTTGCGGCTGCATGAATTAGTCACGTTCTATCGCACTCAACCTCAATTCAGCACGCAAGGCAAGCTGCTGCGGCAAACCATCGAATCGAACAATTTGAATTCCATGGGTTACGCCACGTCGTGGGCTTTGGTCAGCTATTTAGCCAAACACGAGCGACGTCAGTTTGCCGAATTCTTTCGCGATGTGAGTCAACTGGAACCACTCGGCAAGACCGTACCGGGGCAGCTGTTTGAAAAGCACTTTGACACAGACTACGCCAGGTTGGAACAAGAACTGGTTCGTTATTTGAATTCATTGCCCTACACGGACCCGATTGCCAATCAAACGCACTACGTTTTAATGATTAAACGCCGTGATCGTCGCGAAGCTTTGATCACGTCTTCGCCGGCAGAGCTAGAAAAAATGGCCACGGAACGAACGGAAGGAAGCGTCTATCAAGTCCGTAGTTTTGCTAATCGCCAATTGGCCGAAGTCTTTTCTAAACGCTGGCTGAAAAACTGAATTCGGCACGAACTTTTCCGGCGGATAGCTGCCGTTGGCCGCCGAATTTTCGTGACCGCAGTCTGGCCGAAAAACCGTTTCTTGGCTCGTTCTGATCAAGTACAATAAGGGCTTCTGTACGAACAGAATTTCCCACCTAAATTGGAGCCTACCGAAACATGGATCAACCACAAACGAATTTGAATCGTCGAGGATTTCTTGCCAAAAGCAGCTTGGCGACGGCGGCAGCGGCCAGTCTACCCACTATTATTCCGTCATCCGCTTTGGGGCTGGACGGCGCCACCGCTCCTAGCGAACGCATCACATTGGGATTCATCGGCGTCGGTGGCAAAGGCCAACACAACGCCGGCGCGTTAATGCAATACGGAGACTGTCAAGCTCTGGCGGTGTGTGACGTAGATCAAAATCATGCGGCCACGGCCAAAGCGGCAATTGACAAAAAGAATGGCAATGAAGATTGCCAAGTTTACGGCGACTTTCGCGAACTGGTTGCTCGCGAAGACCTGGATGCCATCTGCGTTTCTACGCCCGACCATTGGCATGCGTTGGCAACCGTTGCGGCACTAAACGCCGGCAAAGATGTCTATTGCGAAAAACCGTTGGCCAATTCGGTGGTCGAAGGTCGAGCGATCTGTGAGGCGGCTGCGAGAAACGATCGCATCGTGCAAACCGGTAGCCACGAACGGTCCGGTGATGGGCGTCGCCACGCGTGCGAATTGGTTCGCAACGGCTATCTGGGAGACATCCACACGGTTCGTATCAATCTACCTAACAGTGATGCGCATCATCAGAATATCAAGTCGTGGACGGAAGCGCAGCCAGAAATGGAAGTTCCCGGCAACTTGAATTGGGACATGTGGCTGGGGCACACGCCTATGGTTCCCTACACGGAAAAACGATGTCACTTTTGGTGGCGATTCATTTTGTCGTATGGCGGCGGAGAAATGACGGACCGCGGCGCACACGTAATTGACTTGGCTCAATTGGCTCTAGGCAAGGATCATACCGGACCGGTCGAATACATGGCCAAAGGGAGCCGGAACCCGTCCGGAATCTACAACGCCTTTATGGATTATCTGTTCGTCAACATCTATGACGACGGGCTGAAGATGATTGGCTCCACACGAGGTCCTCGCGGAGTGAGGTTCGAAGGAACCGAAGGCTGGCTGTTTATTCACGTGCACGATCCCGTTGTGGAAGCTTCAGACCCGACGCTGCTGACGGCACAGATCAAACCGTCCGAAATCAGCTTGGGACGCAGCCCTGGCCATCATCGTAATTTCTTGGACTGCATCAAGAACCGCAAAGACCCAATGGCAACCGCTGAAATTGGCCATCGCACTGGTTCTATTTGTCACCTGAACAACATTGCGATGAGCTTGGGACGAGCGATCCGTTGGGATCCGGTAAACGAAGTTGTAGTCAATGATGACGAAGCAAACGCGATGCTGAAACCCGATATGCGTTCGCCCTGGACGATCTAGTCCCGACGCCACAAACGCCAACATCATTTCGAATTTGTCCATTCGATCTAATCAAATCGGTTCGTCCAGAAGCCTGCCCATGATTCACATGAGCAGGCTTTCTTTGTGCCGCAACTTCAGGCTTCGATTTCTCGATAAGAAGTTGGAGCATACTTGTCCAGTCGTCTTCTCAGCGACGAAGAAAAGACGCAGTCGCGGCAAGCGGCGTGTTGCTTGCCTCACAAAGTCTGCCCGATGCGACGATTACATCAGATAAGTTTGGCAGTTGTGCGAGTTACTCAGGCAACTACGCTAGAGCGAATGTGGATTCCCACGTCATTTTGTTTGGGAACCGCTTGTCATTCCATTAGAATCTGCCGCAGTCCCGCTGCACGGAAGGCCGTTTCTGGCGGAAATGAAGTACGAATGTCGTTCGTGTGGCTCACTCCTCAACTTTCCCTCCCAACAAAAAGGGCTGCAAAAATGGTCATCCCACCTGATGCGGAAGCGCGTCTCAAGATGCTTGAATCTGCGGTCGCCAATGATCGCAAGAATTCCAGCGAACAGAAGAAGTAAGCATTCTGCCGAACTGGCGTCGGCAGCTTGGCCACAACTCGTTAGTCGAATGAATTCATTCGGCTAACGAAGTTTCATCATCAACTGGCAAGAGTTCACCGTTGAAATAGCCAATGGTCTGTTCCGGGCTTAGGTTGAAAACGGTGCGACCGTTGGTTTGCCACTTCTTGGCTTCGTAGAAGAATACAGCCGTTCCTGCTTTGTAATTGGCCACGGCGGCAACTTCGTCCATGCCACCTCCTTCTATGGCTTCAAATTTCACCAGCACGGAAATGAGCGCGCTTAACTTTCGTGACGTTCGATCCAGGGCAAATAGCAAGTCATTCTGGAATTCGCACGATTCCCAGCGAAGGCCACGCGGCGTTGAGGCCTGTGGCGCGATGTTCGCAAAATCAGCTTCCAGCCATTCGCGTCGACGAGCAAATTCGTGTTGTGCTTCTCGGTATGAAACCTGTTGTTGCCGCCCAACCCACCAAAAAAAGGATGCTGCTGCCACCAACAAGCAGATGGCGACGGTAATGATGAAGACGAGCATAGCGACAACCAACACAGTCCTAATGAAAAAATTGCTCGCCACACCAACCAGTCAACGTCAGCTGTGAAACGAATCAATTCTGGAAACGGGTCAGGACGTAGTGTAGGCGATACTGCGACTTCGCCAAGGCATAATTAGAGAAACGGGGCGAATCTGGCAAAATCGAACCACGGAACTACCGATTTCGGCGTTTCATGTCTCGAGCATTCGCCACCAACGATTCCAATTCGACTACCGGTGCCGCGAATTCACCTTTTCCGCAGCCGCCGGGACATCCAGCGCAGTTGCTTCGCTTCAAAGCCAGGGCACGCCAAGCACGTTTCAAAACGTACGCTGCGGCGGTAGCCACCAGTAGAAACACAAGCATGTCTTGCCACATCGGCGAATTTCCTTAGACGAACCAGTTACCAATCCAGGTAGTCAGAAACGCTGCAACGTATGCCAAGCCGGTCATGTAAACAAATGAAAACACGGCCCAACGCCACGAATTCATTTCGCGGCGAATGATGGCCAACGTGGAAACACATTGAGCACACAAGGCAAAGAAAACCATCACGCTCAGCGCCACGGGAATGGTAAACAATGGGCGTTCCGACCCTTCCCAAGTAGCGCGGCGCAGGGCGTCGCGCAACTCAGCCGAACCTTCGTCCTGTTCGTCCCCAAGATTAAAAATGACACCCAAGGTGCTGACCACTACTTCACGTGCCGGAAATGACGCGACAACGGCGCATCCAATTCGCCAGTCCCAGCCCAGTGGGCGAACGACGGGCTCAATACATTGTCCGGCTTGTCCCAAATAGCTGCGGCGAATTTGAGCCGCCGACTGGTCGCGTTGCAGACGTTCTAGTATCAATTCCAATTCATTCGAATCTCCGTCGGACGATTCCAGCTGGCTTTCCAGCGACGCAATTTCGGTGGCGAACCCCGGATCAGATTGAGCCGATCGAGGGTAATAGCCGGCGGCCCAGACCAAAATGGAAACGGCAAATATCAACGTTCCTGCTCGATACACAAACGCCCAGCACCGCTCCCACACTCGATGCAAGACAATCCGCCAGTCGGGAACTTTGTAACTGGGCAATTCCATGACAAACGGTGGCGTTTCACCTTTCAAAATGGTTCGCTTCAACAGCCAAGCCACCAAAACCGCCACCACGATTCCAATGAAGTACATCAGGAAAAAGACCAAGCTGCGAGAACTCAAGATCCACGGCACAATCGTAAAGCTGGGAATAAACGCACTGGTTAACAACACGTACACCGGAATCCGAGCACTGCAGCTCATCAACGGAGCAACCAATATCGTAATGAAACGGTCTCGGCGATTTTCAATCACTCGCGCGGCCATGATACCGGGAACTGCACACGCGAATGAAGAAAGCAACGGGATGAACGACTTGCCATTGAGACCAATGGCCGACATTGATTTGTCCATCAGATAAGCGGCCCGCGACATATAGCCGCAATCTTCCAGGATGGCGATGAACAGAAACAGGATGGCAATCTGAGGCAGGAACACCAAGACACCGCCAACGCCCGCAACGACGCCGTTCAGCATCAGTGAACGCAGGGCGCCTGGCGGTAGCAAGCCTCCGACCCAGCCTCCCATTTCGCCGATCCCAGATTCAATTAGGTCCGAAAAAAATGGGGCAAACCCAAACACTGCTTGAAAAATAATCAGCATCAGCAAAGCGAAGATGCCTGTCCCCATAATACGATGCGTCACGACATGGTCAATTCGATCGGAAAACGTCGCACGATGCTCGTCCGGCCGACAAATCACATCTTGCGTGACTTGATTGATCCAGGAATAGCGAGCGATCGGTTCGATGGAAACCAATTCGTCACTGGTGGCCGCCAATCGCTGTCGAGCGGAATCGACCGCACTGATCACGGACGCACTGACTCCAGGCAATTTTGCTTCATGAAGATAGCCCGTATCCAAAATCAGACGCTGAATCAAATAATGCGGCAACGGCGTTGCGGATTCTTGCGAAGAAATGTCATGAATTTGCTGAACTTCGGCACAAAATGCTTCCGAAAAAGGACTGCGAAATGGCGCCACGGGTGTTTGCAGAGACTGCACGATGGCCTGTTTCAAATCGTCCAGGCCTTTGCGAGCGTTCGCTTGAATCGGCACCACCGTCACGCCAATGCGTTCCGCCAGCAGCGCCACGTTGATGTCAATTCCCTTTGACGACGCGACGTCCATCATGTTTAGTGCCACCACCGTAGGACGGTGGAGTTCTAAGACTTGGCAGACCAAATACAAATTGCGCTGCAAATTGCTGGCATCTACGATGCACACTATTGCATCCGGTTGACCTACGTCCTCTTGCCGACCCAGCAAGACGTCCACGGACACCATTTCATCCATAGATTGAGGCGCCAGACTATACGTTCCCGGCAAATCAATGATGGTGTAGTCACGGCCATTCATTTTGGCCGAACCCAATTTCTTTTCGACCGTCACACCCGGATAATTGCCGACTCGTTGCCGCACGCCCGACAACGCACCGAAAAGTGTCGATTTGCCCGTATTAGGGTTGCCGCAAAGAGCAATTCGAATTGGACGACCAGCGGGCAAAGTTTTCGGCATCGCACAGTCCGTGACACCAAGGCAAAGATTAGTCGATCGGAGTCACCTGCACTCGAGCCGCTTCCGATTTGCGAACCGACAAGCGATATCCATTGACGTCAATTTCAATCGGATCGCCCAACATTGCGGTGCCGACAAATGACAATTGGGCTCCAGGAGCAAGTCCCATTTCTAAAAGACGAAGAGTAATCGAATCGCTACCCACCACTCGGGCAACTTGAGCTCGACTTCCCACGTGCAGATCGGCCAACGTGGTCAATTTTCCTCTCCAGCCGACACCAGAATGCACGAAGTTTCACATTCCCGCAAGCACAGCTTGCAATTGTCTACTCGCAAGATACAAGTCTTGCCCGGACGAACCATTTCCACGTGTGACCCCGAACTAATCCCAAGTTCGCTCAGCCGACGCGAAAAATCACCCCCGGACATGACCTGCACACAACCTCGCTGACCAGGTTTCAGGAACGATAGTGGAATCAAGTTAATCACGGTATCAACCTTGTTTGTACACATTCGTCGAGACATGAATGCTTTTGATACTAAGTCTCATTACCAGCTGTTTTATAGTATTCCTTCTCATCGGTCCTTACAAGCCCGTCAAACCTTCAAAACACAAGAATTCTGGAAGTACGAGCACCCAGAATCGGTAAAAACGCAGGTGAATGGAAATCCATAAAAAAATTTGAATAGATCAGGCAAGATTGACCGATTGAAACGCTTATCCGGAAGATTCCAGATGCGCTGACGGTGACTTGAAAGCATGGCCAGCAGATTCGTCCGAGTGACGTTCGCAAAGGATTTAATGCGACTCGCGGCTGGTTTTGAGGCGGTTGTCATGAGTTGCTTATGCACAACGCATCAACATTCGACTGCGGTAGGAATCCTTAATCCACAAAGGGAATTGGCAAATGTACGAAACCTATTTTCGCCTACAAAGACGTCCGTTTTCGACCGTACCGACTCCGGACGACTATTTCCCAGCCGATTCAATCGAAAACGCTCGTTTGGCACTGATTCGCCAAGTGGAACGGTATGAAGGCCCCGCTATTGTGGTCGGACCAGTCGGTTCGGGGAAATCGCTCCTTTGCCAATTGGTGGCCGATCACTTTCGAAGTTCGTGCCGAGTAGCGCTGGTGCCGAACGGTCGCATTACTTCGCGAAAATCGCTGATCCAAGTCATCCTGTTTGAACTCGGTCTGCCTTACCGAGGTGCGGACGAAGCGGAAATGCGCTTGACCCTGACCGAACATGTTTCCAACCGCAGTCTGTGCCCCAACGGCGTACTGCTGCTGATGGACGAAGCAGATCAACTGCCCATGGCGATCTTGGACGAACTTCGGACTTTGACCAACTTGGTGAATGCCGGTCAACCCGCTATTCGCATCGTCCTGTTCGGTTCACCTCGTCTAGAAGAGCGGTTCACCAGCCCACGACTGGAATCGTTCAGCCAACGCCTGGTGGGCCGATTTTACCTGGAGCCGTTTGATCGTGAAGAAACGATGGACTATGTGGTGACGCACTTGGAGGATTGCGGCGGAGATCCAGGTCAGCTTTGCACGCCGGATGCCTTGGAAGGAATCTATTGCGCCACCAATGGAGTTCCAAGACTAATCAATCAACTATGCAATCATGCCATGGTCCTTGCTGCCGTAAACGGTTATCGCCAGTTGACGGCCAACGTGATCAATGAGGCTTGGTCTGATCTACAGCAACTTCCCTTACCCGCCGCGATGCAAATGCAACATCCCATTTTGCGCATCGACACTCAAACGCAAGAGGACGACGAATTTGGTGAAGCCTTTGCCACCGAATCAGATGAAACAGCCGAAGCGGAAACGTTACAGCATCCAAACCCGATGGAACGGCTGGACGAAATCCAACAGGGCTTAAACTTGATTCATGGCGGCACCGAAGACAGCGACGAAGAATCCTATTTCGCCGAATTCGACTACTCCAATTCCACTCGGTTCGCTCCGGAAGATTCCGCTAACGACTCGTTCACCGACGACTCCGAATCCACGACCTTCGCACCGAGCCAGACAGAGTCATTGCCTGTCGAGAAACCGCAATACGTTGCCGAAAGCGATTCCAATCTTGGTGCGGAAACGCCTGCCGCGACTGCCGACGAAGACGATTCAACTCCGGTACGACTACGAGTTCACCGAGCTCCAAATCCCTTCGATGAAGAGTTTGCGGAAGTAGAAGTGGTGGTCGACCGTTACGTCACAGCCGACACTTTGGCAAGGCGTGCCAACCGTACGGTGATTGCCGGCAACAGCCTGCATTTGGCTGGCAAGTTGCAGCAGAATCTACCGGACGCCGCGCACAGCGAAGTCGCCGACACCGAGACCAACGCAGACAGTGACGCGACTGCGAATGTTTTGCCGCCACCATTCATGGGACGCGAAACCGACGCATCTACGCTGTACGAAGACATTCCAGTAGATAACGAATTGGCAGCATCTTCGACCCAACACGCAGACATCCCTGCGGAAAGCGAATTGCCGCAATCTTCGTCTCAACACGAAGCAGCCGACGCCGACCAAGAAACACAACCGTTGGCTGCCGATTCGATATGGAATTCCTTTGCGGACAACGACTACACCGTGACGGTCGACAGCGATTCAGTCGACTATTTCACTCAATTGGCACAACAAATGACAGCCAGTGTGCAGCTACGATTGCATAGCGAGACTGCGACTGACAACCAAGTGCCACAGTCGAATGACGCGTCTGAGCCGGAGCCAGCAAGCCGTGACACCCAGCAAGCGGTGCCCCAGTTCAAACCGCCTGGTGATCGCGATGTTGTTGACGTGCCATTGACACCGTTGGACGTTGAATTTCAAGGTGATCATCAGTCAGAACTTGAGGTTGCCGACGAAGCACTTGGTCCACACGATGACAACGGAACAAATCCGCCTACGCTGGATGATTCGTCGTACAGCCCGGAACCAGAATCGGGGCAAGTGGAAGTTACAAACGCCAAGCCAGTTGAAAATAATTCAGCATCGGTCCAATTTCCAGCAGCACCGCCGGTTGACGTCCAGCGAAAACTGAGACCTCGCAAATACCGAACGTTGTTTTCTCGGCTTCGTAGCGGTTGATCATTCGTCCATGCTTAGAAACAGTCGCTAGGAAAGGATCGCAGCATGGGTCTAACACTACAAGCGTTGCGAAAGCTAGAAGAATCCAAGAAGACAAACGCGTCACGAGCTGATCTTGACGCAGCCACCGTCGCTAGGCCATTGGCTCCGTCGACGAACGCAGATCGCTCGGAAACCGAAGAATCGCCCGGCCGATCGTGTCCCGACGAAGACGAACCGGTGGAAGACTATAACATTCCCGCCACGGACGAACAGACAACGCATTTGGATTCGACCAGCGAACCCACGTTTGCCGCATCCGAATCCAAGATGCCGGAAGTTCGTTCGCTGGAGAACCATCCGGCGGAAACGGACGAATCACCGACCTTCCAAGACAACGACCTAGAACCATCGGAACCGTTCTACAATCCCGTCCTGCGCCCCTATACGTTTGAATCCACCTCGGACCAGCCGGTGCGATCAGCGGCAAGGCCGGAACCATCGCCAGCCTTCCGTTCCAACCGTATTTCCATGAGCGCCGTGCAATTGCCGTCAGCCATTTTTAGTGATGTCAATTCCTATAGCGCCGCTCCATCCGCCGTCGTAACTGCAAGTACAAGTGCAACCGCAGTCGCAACCGCAAGTGCGAGCCAAGAAACTGAAGCGGATCGAGAAGTCAGCCAGGATCGTTGCGAACAACCAGTGCGAAGCGAAAGCCCGTATCAACCGGTTGTCTGCAAATCAGATAATCCAACAGCTGGCCGTCTGTCTGAAACAGCGAAATCCGCAACAATACGCTCGCCGGAGCCAGACGATGATGCCCGCGAAGTCGACTCGACAAATGAACCGGGTGAAAGTGAACCGGGTGAACCCGAATTGGAATACGTTCCCATTCGACCCACCATCGATCAGCTGCACCACGCCGACCAAATCTTGGGAATGATGGAATCGCACGCAGCCGATCTGGATGACGACGGTTTCGAACAGCTGCAAGATCACTGGAATCGCTTTTTAGGAATCGAAGGCAATTCGAACGATTCGAACATCGAAATTCATGAAGCGGACGAATCGGTCACATTCGACGAATCCAATTTGGATGCGCATGAACCAACGGATGATCTACCGCAGATCGCTGATTCGCCCGTAGATCCAGAGGAACGACTGTCTGAGTTAGCGAGTGTTGCGGAAACGGAAGTCGCTCCAGAAAGCGTGTCGGCTGAAATGCTCGAAGGCCAGCCTTCAGCTACGAGTGCCACGCCGGAGAACGATCCTCCAGTTGAAGAACCAACAGCGCCATTGCCAGTTGCCGAATTGGCAGAACCGCCCGCCGCAGAACCAGTGGCGGAAAACAAGTCATCGTTAGACTCGTCGACGATTAAACCAGTTGCCAGCGATGCGCCAAAATACACTGAAACTCGACGTCCACCAGCTCCGCCGGCCAATATTGTCGCGCCGACGTTTTATGAACGAGACCTCTTAGAGCGGTTAGCGAATTCTGCGTGTGAAGAGCAGCTGCAGCGAATTGCCAATTCTCTGGCCGATGCGCCTCAGGTTGTGATTTTTGTTTCCTGCGAAGTCACTCGACGCACAAGCGACGTCGCATCTCAGTTTGGTATCTACTTGGCTGACCGAGGCGAATCGACACTGCTGGTAGATGCCAACGCTGACGCACCGTTCTTGACGGAACGATTTTGCCGCACACAGCAACCTGGATTTGGCGAAGCGTATCAAAATCCCGGCGACACCGACGAATGGGTGCAGACAACATCAATGCAGAATTTGCGACTTCTGCCATTTGGCCAAGTAGGTTCGCATGCATTCAGCACGACCAGCCGCATTGATGCGAATCACATTGAACGGTTGATCAATTTTGTGAATAAGCGTCATTCGTTTACCGTGATGGACGCCGGACATGCGGATTCGCCATTGACTCAGACATTGCTGCCGTTTTGTGATGCGGTAATTCTGGTGGTCGAAACAAATCGGACTTCGCAAAAAGCCGCACAAAAAGCAGCTTATCGAATTCGCCGATCAGGCGGCACACTTCAAGGTTGTGTGGTTACCGATTCCCAGTCGTCGGACAGCTAAGACGTCAAGTGATCCAAATAGGCTTTGACAACGGGCGCTACGTCGCTGGTCACCGCTTGTTGGAACGTCACCCAAGTGCATGCGACGACTTCACGCTGATCTAGGTGAATCGTCGGCACGGTGGGTAAACGCAATTCAAAAACACTGCTGGTGTCCAACTTAAATTCGCTGCGAGTCTGAAACTCGGCAACAAAGCGTAAGTCTTCCGGATTGATCTTCACACCAACTTCTTCTCGTAATTCACGAACCGCACCTTGCAACGGCGTTTCTCCTTTTTTCAGGCCACCGGCCGGAAACGTAAACCCAGCCTTGTAGGAATTGCGAATCAACAGCAATTGGTCTTGAACCCACACCGCCACATAGGCGCCCTTGGTCTGCGGGCGAAAGACAAACCAGTACGCAAACGCCAAGCGATACGCAATCACCAGCGCACACTGCACCAGACGGTCCATGACGGTCGGGCGTCGCAGCGTCGTCAGTGTTGAATCAAGATGATTGATAAGTACACCTCGCAGTTGTCTAGTTACGCTCGCGCCGAACCACCAACGCAACGTCTGCCTGAAACGGCTCGAGCGTCACGGTCATTGGCGAATCATCCGTTACATCCAAAGCCGGCAAGCGATGTTCTTCGCCCGTTTGACAATCGACTTGCGTGGCGGAATAACGACCTGCGGGCAAAGTCAATGTCAGCGAAACATCGACTCGTGTTCGTTCGATACGGTCGCGTTGTTTTTCGTCCCAGTGACCGGGGATCGGTACATGCGAGTAAATCACGTAACTGTCATGTGGCTTGCCAATTGCGGAAATGACTAGATCTTGATCTGACTTTGCCACATTGGCGATCGGTTCAATGTGCGGTAACGGTAGCGCTTCAATGGTTCGCCGCAGGATGCCTAACTGCTTTCTTAAAGCACGGCTTCCACCGCCGGGCGACTTGTAGTCCGTCCGTGATCCGTCTGGGTAACTGGCGGTAAACGAATAATCCAAATTGTTATAGAGCGCGCCGCCGGCTACGATAAAATCCCAACCTTCCGTGCGATACAAGACGTCCTCCGAACCGCGAAAACCTGTTTCGTTTTCACCAATCGGCTTGTGCAACTCCCAATTGTCGGCCACTGCGTTCGGCGGATAGCAATAGTGGAAATTGAACAGCGAAATCGACGAATGGGGCGAAGTCACTTTGGCTGTTTTGTTGGCTACATTGACCGAAATTAGCTTTGGCTGATCGTGATGGGCCTGGACTTGCTGAATGTGATCCAATACGCGCTGCTGCCACTGCGATGTCACTCCGCCAAAATAGGGTTCGTTACAGATTTCAATGTAGACGTTGTCGAATTCGCGGAGTTCGTTCACTATCTTTTCTGCAACATCCAACTGCACTTGCAATAGTTCTGGGTTTTCCAGAGTGTACACCTTGGTCGACTCGCATTTGCCAATCTGATTCACGTTGTTCTGACTGTTCATTGGGCAGACGTCCCATAATTCGGGCTTGTACATGGGACAAAACAAAGTCAGTTCCAACACGATATCGCGTTCCGACGCCGCCTGAACAATTCGCTTGAGCCGTTGAAAATAGGCCGGATTCCAACGCTTGAGATCGAACTTGGCGAGTCCTTGTTCGTTCTTTTGGTCGGTTCGCGCCCACGGACAAACAAAGTTGTCGTCCGTGGCGCCAACGGATTTTCTGTAATGCCAAACGACTCGGGAATCTCGCGATACACACCACTGAAAACTCGCGAATGATTCAACCGCTGCGTGGCCAATTCGTGGAAATAGGCTTCGTAATCAAATGCGGCATTCAAGAGCAAGCCATAGTGTTCGCCCGACGTAATCAACAAGGTGGGTTGGCCGCGAAATTGAAAGTAACGACTGTTTTCTGGATGCAGCGAAAACATCGACTGTGGTTGGGCGTCAATCCGGTTCGGCACGCAGGCCATCGCCAAAATCCACCAAAAGAGAATATTTCGCATCGCAGCACCCTCCAGCGGAATACGGTAAAGAACGAACGGAACTCGATATCATAGCCGTATTAGCGAACCATCGCGAGCGACGGACGAGCAACATTTCTTTACTAGACCGAAACGAACATCGCTGCCAGAATAGAAGGATTCTACGTGGCCTTTGGCAGTGTTCGAAATCAGCGAAGTTGAGGTATTTCATTGCGATTCCACCAAGCGAACCAAAGAAGCGTGTTGCGTCGAGACTTTGTGCGCATGGGCTTTCTGGGATCAGTCGGCTTGTTCCAGGCGACGCGCCGCGCTGCGGCTGATACTCCGTCCGCGGTGATCTCGAACGTTGCCAACAAAGTGGCTCCAGCCAAGTCGTGCATTTTAATTTGGTTAGATGGTGGCCCCAGCCATTTAGATTTATTCGATCCCAAACCACAGGCGCCGGTGGAAGTACGAGGCCCGTTCGGTTCGATTCGTACGAAGATACCGGGCGTGTACTTTTCAGAACTGCTTCCCCAAACGGCAAAAATTGCTGACAAGCTTGCTGTGGTGCGATCGATGACATCGCCGTTGGGCGAACACAATTTCGGCACGCACTATCTGTTGACGGGATATCGGCCAACGCCCGCCGTTCCGTATCCGGCAATCAGTAGTGTTGCCAACCATTTGCTGTCATCGTCCGCGGATCTTCCCAGTAACATTGCCGTTCCCCATCATCGCGTGGGCGGCGCTAATTTTGCTCCACAAGGGTTCTTGCCCAACAGTGTCGCACCGTTTGAAATCAACGCCGATCCGGCCGATGCCGATTTTCACGTCCAGCATTTATCGCCGTTCTTGGATGTTACACCCGCACGTTTGCAGCGCCGTCGATCGATCTTGCGTCAAATGGATGCGCACCAAGCCGCATTCGAACAAGCGAATTCCACATCCCAACCGCGTCACGATGTTTTTGAACAAGCGTTCCGCATGGCCGTGTCGACGAATGCGAAGTCAGCCTTTGACTTGGACCAAGAAACGGCTGACGTTCGCAATCGTTACGGTCGCAAATCGATTGGTCAGTGCTGTCTGTTAGCCAGACGTTTGATCGAACGCGGAGTCCGTTTTGTTACCGTCAACAATACAGGCTGGGACACGCACGCCAATCTGGTCACTCGGCTTCAAGAAGGCTTTACCGGGGCGAAAACGCCCGTTGGTTTGGGGCCATCATTAGACCAAGCATTCGCGACGTTGATCACTGACTTAGAAGACCGAAACCTTTTGGATGAAACACTGGTAGTGGTCATGGGTGAATTCGGACGCACTCCGAAATTGAACACGGAAGGCGGCCGAGACCATTGGCCTCGTGTCTTCAGCGTCGTCTTGGCTGGCGCGGGAATATCTGGACAAGTTATCGGCGCCAGCGACGACCACGGCGAAAGTCCAGCCGATCGTCCCGTTACGCCGGCCGATCTAGCCGCCACCATTTATCGACTGCTGGGTGTTGACCTGAACACCGTCTTGCACACGCCCGACGGTCGTCCGATTCGAATTTCAAATCATGGCCAACCGCTGCCCGAAATTTTTTCCTAGTCTATGACACACAATCGCATTCGTTCCTACGTCTCGACGATCTGGTTGGCCACGCACCTGATCACAACCGCGTTGGCCGCCGAACCGCCGATCCAGTGTGTCACGTTTTCGCCCGACGGTCAGTCGGTCGTGGCCGCTCAGCAAGGCGTGATTCGCATTTACGATTGGCCTTCGCTACAGCCGAATCGCTTGGCGGACAATTTGGACTGGAGCCATTTGTATCGATTGCGATTTGTGTCGAACGATCAAATGCTGGCTGCCGGAGGTCGACCCGGCGAATATGGCGAATGGGCGTTGTTCACTTGGCCCGAACTGACCATCTTACGTCAGCACGTGGTCCACGACGATGTGATTCACGATGCGATTTTGTGCCAAACTAACGTATCAGCGGCGGTCGTGTCTGCCGAAGGAGATCAGCTTCGTTTGTGGAACTTGACCGATCAACCATCAAAGCCAATCGCGACACTGACGGGCCATTCGCGACGAATTCTTTCGCTGCATCCCATCGATCAGCACTTGTTCGTGTCGTCGTCTGCGGATCACACCTTGCGGTTGTGGGATGCGAATTCAGCAACATTGGTTCGTTCGTTGGAAAACCACACCGATTCGGTCCTGCAAGTGGAAGTGCGGCCTGCCGAACGTCCGTTACCACAGATTGCATCTTGCGGCGCTGACAGGACGATTCGATTCTGGCAACCGACAATTGGACGCATGATGCGATTCGTTCGGCTGGACGTAACACCCGTCACGATTGCCTGGACGCCCGAAGGAAAGCACTTAGCGACCGTCGATCAGCGAGGCACCGTGTATTGGATTGATCCAGAAACAGCCAGTATTGTTCAGCAAAGTCAGGCCGAATCCACGGCATGGCCGTTTTCATTGGCCGTGCATCCGGATGACCATCGAGTGATCTTGGGAGGTGAGAACGGCATGTTGCGAATCGTCCAACCGCCTACGGAGTAACGGGCTGACTCTGCCGCAAATAGCCAAACAAGTCGCGTAGCTGATCGTTGGTCAGCGAGTTGGTGATGCCGGTCGGCATGACCGAAAACGGACTACGCTCCATCTGGTCAATGGCGGTTCGCTCGATCACAACCGCTTGCCCATCCGACGTCCGCAGCACAACAGTATTCGCGTCTTGATCCGCCATGAATCCGTTGACAATGCGGCCGTCGTCCGTCATCACGCTCCACGTTTCAAACCCTTCGCGTATTTCCAAATTGGGTGCCACCACATTCAAAATGAAGCGCTCGACATCGTTACGCTGGTAACTGGTCAAGTCGGGGCCAATGTTTCCTCCTTGTCGAAAAAGCTGGTGGCACTTGCCGCAATGTTCCAGAAACAGTTTTTCACCGACATACGGATCGGCGTTCGGCAGCGCCGCCGCCGAAACAACTCGTTGCCGTTCCGCTTCATCCACAGCCGCAGGGTCGGCGGGACTGGAAAGCTCTAATTCGCGCAGCAACATCTGCACATCTTGATCTTGATGCAACACGAGGCTTCGCACTACTTCGGCAGAAATCAATGCTCGATCAATGCGTTTGGCTTGTACTTGTTGCAAAAGCAATTTGGACCACGCGGACCGAACCACCAACGTTCGTACCGCCACCTGCTGTTGATTTCGATCGAATCGATCCCAGCTTTCCAGCAGCTTCGCCGCGATTTCTGGCGAATCGAATTCAGCCAAAACAGCAATCAACGTTGCACGCTGATTTGCTGGAAAATCAGGGTTTGCCAGCCACTTTAAGAAACGATCCAGTACGTCCTGTTTCGCTGTATTTGCCAATCGCTGAAGTAATCGTTCGTGCTTGGCTGACGGCATTGTGGCAGCTTCCATCAGCTGAAACGCTGCGTGGATAGCTTGCTCATCACCCAAACGAATTTTCAGCTCCAACGATCCTCCGCCTGCATCCAAAACGCTCTGCAACAATGTAGCCGGAACGGCCTCTAAGGGCCGAGTTTCCCAGGCCTGTTGAATGCCGGCTAACACTTTGGCCTGGAGTGTGGGAACCTTTTTCGAGTGATTCAATACCGCGTGGCACAACGCGAGTTCCCTTTGGTCGCCAGATGCCAAGCGTCGAGCGATCCGTTCGAGTGCATGGTTGGCAAACAGCGGTTTTTGCCACAAAGCATCGTTTTTCAAGAATCGCTGCAGGGAATCGGGGTAGGCCGTTGTCGCTTCCCAAGCCCACCAAATCAACAGTGGAATGGCCGGATCTTGCAAATCGGCCGCGTTTTCGGACAAGGCTACCACAATTGCGAGGCATTCATCCGGCATGCCTCGTTGTGACAACTTCTTGGCAGACGAAGCCAATTGAGAACGCACTTCGGCGTTCGCTTCCACTGCCGCCAGCTTGGGCAATTCCGTTGCCAGCCATTCAGGCAGATGCGGCCGTTCGGCGGCCAGTCGCACCGCCCAGCGTCGCACATCAGCTGATGGATGTTGTAGTGCTGACTGCAATTGTTCGTCGATCAGCGAGTGTTGCAGGTTGAGTGCCCAGAGTGCTTCCAGCGAAGTTTGGCCGAAGTCTCCTTGCAGCCATTTCTGTAGTTGCCACTGTTGTTGCGCAGTCAGCTTCGATTCGGAAATTTGTCGTAACGTGCGCCGGCGAATTGTCCGATTGGCGTTGGTCAGCTGATGGATCCATTCGGTTGTGTCGTCAGCCGCATTGCCAGAGTTTGGCGTGACTGGATCGGTCCGTTCGTTAGCGGCGAAGGCGGTAAATACGTCCAGTACTGGGATCGACCTGCCCTGGAAATGTTGGCCGTGCGCGATGAATTCTTCGCAAAAATCAGCAACGTAGATCTTTCCGTCGGGACCAACGGTGATGTCCACGGGCCGAAATGCAAAATCGCTGGTCTGGAAAACTTGTCCCAGATCTTTCGTTTCAAATGACGAACCATGGCGACTACGCTGTACCCAAAACACGGTTCCCTTGAGCGGATCGATCGAAAACATGGCGCCGTGATACTGGGCCGGTAGCGCCGTGCCTTCGTAACAGACCAGGTCATGGCTGAAACGAGGCGTCGGCGGATGAGGCATGAAGCCGATTTCTCCAAACGTGAAAGCATTGGATACCGGGCCGTACTTGGTGCCCTTCTGATAGTAGCCGCCTTGGACGTAGTGAAATCCTCGCGTGTCCCCGCCGTTGTGCCCAGAAAACAAGCGTCCAGCCGCGTCGATTTCAATGCCAAACGCATTACCGCCTCCTTCGGCAAAAATTTCGTATTGCCGAGTCTGCGGATGATAGCGCCAAATCATCGCACCGTCTCGATAGGTTTCTGTTTCGCTGTGCCCGACAACTCGAACTCGCGAAGATGTGGTGCTACCTGCGCGCCGTACAGCCAACCGTCCGGTCCCCATGTCAGACTATTCGCCAGTGAATGTGTGTCTTCCAGGCCGAAACCTTCCAAATGGACTTCGGGCGAACCGTCGGGGACGTCATCATGATTGCGATCCGCGTAGAACAACAGAAACGGCGGATTCAGCACCCACACGCCATCCGCCACCACCTCGACGCTGCTGATCATGTTCAGCCCGTCGACGAAGACGAGATGTTGATCTAATGTGCCGTCGCCGTCTGAATCTGCATGAATGGAAATTCGGTCTGCGCCGGCAACGTGATGGGGTGGTGGCCGAGGCGTTTCATCGTAGACCGCGCGATAGAATTTATCTCGGCTAACCACCTCCAATCCAGCGGGAAACGGATACTGACGATACTCTGTCACCCACATGCGTCCCGCGTCATCAAAATCAATGGCCAATGGCTGAGCAATTTCTGGTTCGCTTAGTACAATATCAAACGCCAGATCTTCCGGTGTCGTTCCGGCCTTCAATGAATCTGCCACGGACAGGTGTTTTCCGGGTGTCAGCGACTGTGGACGAAATAGACGTGACGTCGCTGGACGAATTTGTTCGAACACATGCGCCACAAAGCGTTCCGCATCAAGCGTTTGCTTCGCGTCCGCATCATTTGGTTCGAACCGCCACTCGCCCGCCAAGCGAATTTCATCGTGATAGCCTGACAAGACAGGCGATTCGCCCTTGAATCCAACCTGCCCTCCCTTGCCGTACATACGAATGACCAACCAGTTCAGCGAATCCGCTTTCAAGGTTCCAGGTGGCACTTTCCAGCGAAATTGTTCGTCATGGGCTGCGGCAAAATCTGGTGGCAATTGGCCACAAACGCCCAACGCTTGTTGGTTCAGCAGTACCTGGGCAGCGCCTTCCAAGTGCCCCAATGAAATGGTCACCGATTCCGACATCAACCCGCTGGTCTGGCACCAACTGGCTGGCACCTTCACCGCCGCGACGAATGTTCCCCAGCTGCTGGGCGTTGCTTGCACACCGGGAACCGGAACGAATTTTCCTTCGTCCGCATGGGCGGAATTTCCAACGATGAATAGTAAGAACAGAGCTACTTCGATGCGTGCGAGTCGAACGAAGAAAGTGTGGACCATGATGGATTTTGCCTAGCGTAATCGATTCAACAACGGCGAATGCTGCGATTCGAACCAACGACAACTTGTTTGTGGCGGTCGCCATTTCTGCCACAGTCCGTACGAAGTTCGCACAGAAAGCCCAATGACGACCAGCAATCCGATAAAGGCCAACACTAGCGTCCATGTTGGAATCAGCCGTTGCTTTCGCACGTCAGGCTGCAGTGCCAACCATAACAATGCGGCCGCCATCAGTGGGTTGCCCAAAACCGTAATGGCCTGTGCAAAAATGATGAGCCGTCCTGTATTGAATCCATATTGTTTGACGGCAACGGCGACGATCATGCCCAGCAATAACGAACCAACCGTGGCCAAACGCGGCGTTCGCTGGTTGATGTCCGCGCCACATCCCCAACCGTCGGACAACAGCGTGCCGCCGATTGCTGCATTTCCCAGGAACGAACTGAGCGCCCCCGCCAGAATCCCCAAACAAAACAAGCTCGACGCCCAGACACCGAAGAACGGTTCCAGTTGCCGAGCGACATCGGCGGCGGAATCAAGCTGAGTAACCTTGGGCGAATCGTGCAGCACCGCGGCTGCGGTGACCATGATCATGGCCGACATAATTCCCAGCACCGCCGTTCCAAACAACGAATCCCAAAGTCCTTGCCCCAAGTTCTTGGTAGTCCAGCCTTTTTGACGGACCAAATACGCTTGATAAAACGCACCTCCCACGGAAAACGTGGTTGCCACCAGGCCCAAGATAACAAACGTGTCACTGGCACTGGCGTGATTCGCGGAATTCGCAATTTGCGGACGCAAACCGTTTAGCACGCTCGTGAAAGAAGGTCTGGCCAACAGAAGATTCACGGCAAAGCCAATCATCATCAGCGCCACCAAGTACTTCATCATGCGTTCGATGGGACGATAGAGTTCACGAAACGCCAGCAGCGCAGTAATGACTAAGCCGTTCAGCAGTACCAATACCACCACGGGCCAATGCACCCATATGCCGCTCCATTCCCACCGCTCCATCATCGGTTCCAACGCGAACAGCACGCCCAGGTTATTGCTGAACTGAAAACCGGTTGCCACCAAGAACAGACTGGTTCCGACCAATGCGGCAGCCCAATTTCCAATACGAATTCGCAGTTCTTGGCACGGCGTGTGAGTCAGAATCACTCCCAAACGAGCCGCCAAGCTGATCATGCCGGCCATCAACACGCAAGCCGCCACCAGCACCCACAGCATGTCATAACCGTATTGCCAACCTGCTTTGGAATTGGACAGAATGCTTCCCGGTCCCAGGACAACCGAAGCGACGATGACCGCAGGGCCAACCGCGGTCAGTCGTTGCCAGAAATTCGAAGTAGAGCTTGCGTTCTCCATGGCCGTCTATGGTTGGGCTGTCGCTTTGGCCAATTCGGACTTGGCTTTTTCGATCACGTCGGCAATGCGAACCGGCGCGCCCCCTTGTCGCTTGCTTTCGTCTGCCGCTTCCATGAACGCGTAAATTTCCAGCGTTTCCGCGTCCGAAACTGGTGATTTTCCCGATCGAAAAAATCCAGCGATTTCCTCCAGCAACGGCTGATAACCACCGTACGGACCCAAGGTTTGCGAACCGTTGCTGCCAAACGCGGTGCCGCCGTAACCTCCTTTGCCGTCTCGGATTCCTCGAAACGTGCCGATTCGACCGCCTTGCCACACGCCGACCGCGACATCCGTTCCGGGCGAAGTGGCGCGAGCGACCGTTTCGCATCCAGGGCCCATCACCGTAAACAGGATTTCCACTCCGTGTATTCCGTACCAGTAAAAATCGGGATGCGTTTTTTCCAAGTGGCAAGGACTGTAGGCATCGCAACCAACGACGTCACCAATGCTGCCGTGACGAACCTCGTGCGCCGATGGCATGTACCGTAAGGAAGAAGACGAAAAAACCGGGACACCCGCCTCTGCCGCTTCTTGCTGAATGGCAATCACATCCGCTAACGAACCGGCCAGCGGTTTGTCAATAAACACCGGCTTCTTGGCTGCCAACACGGGCCGAACCTGCGCCAAATGGGGCCGACCATCGTTGGTTTCCAACAGCACACCGTCCACTAATTCCAGCAATGCGGGGATCGAATCGACAATCTGGACGCCCATCTTCTGCACTTCTTCCGTGTACTTGGGAACTCGCGAAGTGCTCGATTCAATATCCGGACTCCCTTGCGGATAAGCCGCAACCACTTGAAAACCTTGTAACGCTTCCGGCTTCCCTTCGGCGGTATTGAACAGCTTAGTGAATGCCGTGGCGTGCGAAGTGTCCAAACCGATAATGCCTAGTTTAAACACGTCGTCGGCATGACATGCGTTGGCCCCGATCAAGAATAAGATCCCGCACCAAATCAGCTTTGCTTTCATGTTTATACTTTCTTGTGGCGAATGGTCTACTTCGCTGGTGAATAGTCTTGAAAAGCGCCTTGTGGCAAGAATAGGTCTCGAGTTCGTTTCGCATAGACTTGCACGGCGTAACGCAAACGCACCGATTCGCCTGCCTTTAGATGCTTGCCGGCGGACTTGTTGTTCAAAGGGCCAAACGGATGCGATGCAACCAAGCCGTAGTCTCGAGCATGCCACCAAGGCCGCTGCGGATTTTCCGGATGTGCCATCAGCATGATGCCGGAATCGTAACCGTCAATGAAGCCTCGGTATAAAACCCAATCAGCTTGCTGGCCCCAAATTTCATCTCCGTTGACTCGGCCTTCACTGTCCTCCATGCGACCACCTTTTTTGGCATCCACCGCCAAGTCCGTGGCCACTCGCATCGCCAGCCCACCTTCTTCTTTGCTGCCAATTTTGACGTCTTGTTCGGCCTTTAGCGTGATGTCAAATTCGTAGCGGTGACCGTTTTTGGTCGACACGATGCGGTGCGAAACATCTTCCCATATCAGTGGCGAACCATCGTCGGCCAGATAGACATTTCGCACCTGAAATGTCAGCGAGCCGTCGTCGGCAAGTCGAGGTTCTTGCAGGAACGAATCATGTTTGCACGTCCCTTTCATATGCCAATAGTCAATGCCGTTAACGTCACCGAACGAAAAGAACAAACCGGTATGATGAGGATGATCCTGTTTGTCAGATGGTTGTGGCGGATGATTCCGAGTGAGCTGAATGCCAGACGGTGCTTTGACGTTGGCAAAATAGGGACGCGGAACTTCTGCATCCGCAAAGCCGTAGGTGGCAATCGCCTGTTCGCCCGCCTTGATCTCAAGCGTCTGGGCTTGTTTGACAAACGAAAGCGGTTCGCTGGCCATCACCCATCCTGCCGTGACCAACATCCAATGCAACAATACATACGCCAGAACCTGTTTCACAATCAATCACTCCCAAATGCCAAATTGCTGTTTGTCTGTTTTGTCTGTCGTTACCGCCAAGATACATATCAAGCAGGAATACGTCGTCGCCAACGGCTACCAAGCAAACGGCAACATCAAATACACGTTGCCTTTTGTGCCACTCAGTTTACTGCCATGGAAGAAATACGAATATGGCGATCGTAGTGCACAGTGGCGATTTCGTATCCGTTGGAATTCAGATCCAAATCCAAGACGGTATTGGGCATTTTGAATTTGTGCGTTTCCTTGGTGTCATCGCCTTCATAGAACAACAAAAAGCCACCCGTGCCGCCGCCGGAACAGCCGATCAGGAATCCGTCTGCGTGATAGATGCTTCGCCACGCGATTCCTCGATCAATCTCATTCGCTTCCAGCGATCGCACTTTTTCGCCTGTTTCCCAATCCAAGATCACAATCAATGGCTCTTGCACAGCACCAAAGGGATTGGTGGCCTTATGCAAGCCGCTGCACGCCAAATGCTTGCCGTTCGGACTGAGTGACATACTGCGAACGCCACCATAGTGCGCACCTTGGCCGCCGTTGTACGTGTGCAAGTCTTCCGCTTTCAGCTGTCGAATTTCTTCGCCGGTCGCCAAATCCCATTGTCGAATGATTCCGCTCAAATCACCCGACAACAAATACGGTTGCTGCGGATGAAAAAACGTGCTGTAAACATTGGCTTCATGGCCCGTGAATTGGTGCACTTGTTCCAGCGAATCGGCGGACCAGACTTTGACCAAGTTATCGTTACCACCGGTGGCCAGCCATTTTCCGTCAAAGCTGACATCTAACCAGCGGACCCAACCATCGTGTGCCACGATAGATTTGATCGGCTTCGGTTCAGACGCCACTGCATCCCATTGGATCAACTGACCATCGTAGCCAGCGGTGTACAACTGGTTCCCGTCCAACGAAAACCCGATCGCTCGTAACCAGCTTTCATGCCCAACAAAGGACGCATGGGAATCATCCGTCAGATTCCAACGCTGCACGGTTTGATCCTGGGCGGCAGCGAACACCATGGTACCCGATGGATGAAAGCGGCAGCCAATCAGCGGGCTTTCATACTTCCACTCTCGCGTTATCTTTGTCTGGCGAAAATCAATCTTCGGTCCCTCCGCCGCTTCGCTCATGCCAATAACTCCGAAATCGCTCCGGCCGAAGGATCTGCCATGGGAATGGGACGGCCGCCAATATTGAATTCGCTGGCCGAATCAACGCCCACCGCCTGCAAATAGGTATGGAACAAGTGCCGATGATCGACTTCGCGGTCAATGACTTCGGTGCCATTGTTGTTGGTGGCCCCAATCACGGCGCCGGCCTGTATCCCGCAACCGGCCATGGCAATGGACCAGGCCTTGCCCCAATGGTCTCGGCCGTAGTACTGGTTAATATGCGGAGTCCGGCCGAATTCGGACATGACAATCACCAGGGTCGTTTCCAACATGCCTCGTTCGGCTAAGTCGTCAATCAACGCGCTGAACGCTTGGTCGAATTCGCCCAACTGTTCCAAGTGAAAATTGAAGTTTTCGTTGTGCGTATCGTAGTTACTGTGACTGACTTGCACAAAGGTGATATCGTTTTCCAGCAGCCGACGAGCTAACAAACATTGTTGGCCCAAATCGTGCCGACCGTATTTGTCGTTGAACGAATCAGCTTCTTTGGTCACGTCAAAGATTTCTCGGCGTTCCATCAATTGAATGGCTTGTTCATAGCTTTGCGTATAGGCGTCTGTTTCCGCCGTGCGACGCCGCTGTAGGAATCGTTCGTTGGCGGAACGTCGCCACGCTTGACGATTTTGATCCACCGACGCCGTCATGCCATTGGGCAGTTCACTATTGCGCAGCCCTCCTTTCGCTCCCACAACAATACTGCCGTACTTTGGTCCCAAATAAGCGGAATCGTTTCTTCGATTGCCCGCGCCGGACGAAACATGAATGTGGCCTGGCAACGGCGACTTTTCGTCGGTCAACACCTTGGCCGCCACGGCACCCAAGTGCGGATAATCTCCCGACGGAGATTGCTTGTGTCCGGTCTCCATCATGTAGCGGCCCAAGCCGTGATCATTTTCGTTGGTGTTGATGCTACGAATCAACGACAGTCGATGCATCTGTTTGGCAGTTTTGGGCAACAGTTCACTCACATGTATGCCTGGCACCGACGTCGGGATGGCTCGGAAAGGCCCGCCCGTTTCCGTCTTGGGCTTGGGATCCCACGATTCCAACTGACTGGATCCACCCGACAGAAAAATGGAAACCACTCGCTTCTGTTGACTCGCCAGTTGAGCTGCCGCGGCGGGGCGAATCAACGAACTCAAACCAGAAAAAACTCCTAAGCTCGCCGCGCTCCCAGCCACATTTCCCAAGAATTGGCGGCGAGCGATCGAATGTTCTGGCGAATGACACGCATAGTGACACTTCATGGTCATGCCTTTCTGACAAGTCGTTATGCCTGACAAGACTTAATGATTGAAACGAAATTCCAGTGACGTCAACAAACCCCAAACCAATTCGGCCACAGCCACATGCCGCTGGGCGGAACGTTGATCCAAGTATTGCTGAACCTGTGCTGCTTCTTCGCTTGTTGGTTCGCGACTCAGCACCGACAAATATAACGCTCGGCCCAGTTCCAGCGGATCTTGCTGTTCTCGCAACTGGCGAACCAACGTCCCGTCTTGAGCGCCGAGCCAATTTCGCATGCGACCATCGTTGGCGAAAAATAACGCTTGGTCCACCGTCGAACTGAACACATCTTGGGGCGAAGCAGGAGGCGCGGCAAACATTTGCACAAACGTGTCTTCCACTTGCGCAATTCGCTTTTCCAACAACGCCGCGATTTCCGCTGGCTTAGCCGCTTCGTCAATTTCTTCTGGCTTTTTGTCCTTGTGCTGGTTGTCCCATTCACTTTGTGCTTCACGTTCAAAGCGCTTCTGAAGTGACAGGCACGTTATAACGCTGCTGGCCATTTGTTCCGGCGACAACGGTTTGAGCGAACGGACGAGAAAGCGGCGAGCCAACTGGTTTTGCAGCGCGCTGTACGCACTCGCTCGTTGCGATTCCACCGATTGCAAGTGCGAGGCTGCTTCGTCCATTTTCGCCTTTAGCGCCGCAATGGATTCTTGAGCCTGCGTGATTTTCGCGGTAGCCGTCGCAATCTGCTGATCCCATTCGACCAACTGCTTGTCGAGCGATTGCTGCTGGGCTTGCAATGTATCGATTTCGCCGGAAGAACGGCTGGTCTGCTGGCTCAGATCGGACATATGTTCGATCAATTTATTAGCCAAGCGAATCAATTCCGAATCGGCCAATTTCTCCGCCGCCGAAGCCGCTCGAGAAATCGAATTCTCCACGTCACCCAACAACGATTGACGCCGTTCGAACTCCTGTTGCGCGGCCGCCAAAGCTTGATCTACCTGCTTCTTTTGTCGCTGCAGTCCGTTTTGTTCTCGCCGACCTTGACGAATTTGCTGTTGGTGGTCCGCAATCTGTTTTTCCCACTGCTGCAATGCCGATTCGTTTGCTTTGATACTATGGGCCGCGGCCAGTAGATCGGCATCGCGCCGAGCGAACGCGAGCCACGCTTCGCAAAATTCGATTTCTTGCTTCCAGCGGTCGATCTGATTTTGTTCATTCAGGTACTGATTTCGAACATAGCGAAACGCACCTCGCGCTTCGGCCACTCGATCTCCAGCCAAACGCCGTTGGTTCTGCAGCGAAACGAACTTTCGTTCCAGTTGGCCCAGCACTTGGTCTTGCTCTGCTATCTGTTGGCTCAGCGATTCCGCCTGCGATTTGAATTCATCTGACTGCTTTTGACCGGAATCCACTTTTTGCTGGAACGCAGCGACGGATTGCTTCAGCGTCTCGTCCTCCGGTGATGACGTTAGCGCCGCTTGTGTCTGTTCCAGCAAGGCAGCCATCTGAGCTTGCTTGGTGGCGTGTTCCGTCTGCTTCTTCCGTAAGTCAGCCTGTGCTTGGGTCAGTTCTGCTTTCTTCTTTGTCGCGTTAGCTGTTTCTGCTTCGCTGGCTTCCAGTTGTTGCTGCAAATCCGTGACCAATTTGCGTTTGGTAGAAAGGTCTTGTCCCAGCTGACGAACCAATTCGCTTGGCGATTGCAGGGCGACTTGTGCCGTTTCGATCCTGTGTTGCAAGCATTCCACGGAATGTTGAATACTCACCAGCGAATCCGCCGTCAATTCCAGCTCCGGCATCTCGATAGTACGTTGATACGCTTGTGATAAGGCGATTTGCGATACGAAGTGGCGAAGATCAAAATTCGATTCAACCAGTGATTTCGCCAGCGAATCCAACAGCGCAGGATGCGAGGCGGGATTGTCCGAATGATGAAAATCTACCGGATGCACCAAGCCTTGGCCCATCATGTGCGCCCAAAGCCGGTTGGCCATGTTTTTGGCAAACGCTTGATTCTGGTCCTGGGATATCAAACGCGCCAACAGTTCGCGGCGGCTGAAACGAGGCACTGCGCGAACGTCCTTGTCCGGCGCAACCAAGTAGCGCTGGGCGGCGGCGAAGTAGGGTTCGCTGTCAAACGCTGAACCGTCAATCAGACGAGGCCACGCTTTGGCCTTGTCATCGTCGGGTGTAAACACCGAAACAAATTCGACCGACCCTTCCGCCTTTTCGGCAATGTAGCCTTTCTTGTTATCCGCATTGTCTTCAAACAAGCTGCTACGTTCCAAGAACGAATAGATGCCATAATATTCTGACTGAAAATAGTCCGCCACAATCGGATGATCATGACACTGGGCACACTGAATGTCACGTCCCAGAAACATACGGCTGACGTCGCGCGTCAACGCGTGAGCTTCCACATTCCGATCCAGACAGAACTTGGCGGCCGCTCGATTCTTTCCGCCCGTCCCATCAGCAGACAAAATGTCACAGACAATCTGATTTAGCGGAATTTGTTTGGCCAAGGCGTCTTGCAGATACTCGCGCCATTCCTTCGTTGTCACGTGCACATCTTGGCGACGTTCCATCCACATGATGTCCAAGACGTTGGCAAAATGAGAATGGAATTCGGGCGATTCGACCAGGCGGTCAATCAGTTGCCTGCGTTTGTCAGCAGCGTCGTCTTGCAGAAACAATGCCAATTCTTCGGCGGTTGGAATTCGTCCAATCAGATCCAAGTAAATTCGACGAACGAATTCGGTATCGTCTACGATGGACGACTTGACCGCAAAAGGAAACGAATCGATGGCCACGTCAATCTGGCCGGCCAAACTTTCGTCAGCTCGAACCGTCAACGTGCTCCAAGCGCAATGACACATGCATGTCACTGCGGCAAGCAACCAAGTTATGCGTCTAGGAAAAACGCTGTGCATAATCGACCTCCGTAGCGGATACGGAGTTGGGCAGGCGGGAAATAGCCCAACTTTGAGTTGCCTGGAAAGCTAACCCATTGCCGCAAGAAAGTCAAACTGCTGAAACAACGCATCGCCAAGATTCGCGTATTTTCTAGCGAAATGGCCAGTTTGGCACGGTGCGGCGTCGTCTCTTACTTGCCAAAAGTGCCGAATCCTTGTCAGCCAGACAAGCCGGCGCGGTCGATCTGTCGCGGCGAACGACCACGCTGATAATCAGGCTGGCCGACGCCAGTTCTCCTAACGTTTGCGGAGCTTGGTCTTTTTCTTTGGCATCCATCGCCGGTCGATCGAGTTCTGGCTTCAACTGGTTTTCCGAATGGACATCTTGCCCGTCGGGCGTAAGCAGGAACGCATCCAAATCGATTTCGCTGGCCATCACCGCCGGAATGTCAAACACTGCTTCGTCACGAAACACTTGTTCCAAGATTTCATGTTCGGAACGTCGTTCGCTGTTGCTCGGGCTGTTTCCTTCGCTGGGCAGTACGATCTGAACCAATCCGTTGGAAGCCGTGCAACACGACGAATGCTGATATTCTGATGGAGTCTGTGATGACGCTTGATCCGCGTCAACTTCTTCGCTGGCTGAATTGCCTAACAGCACCAATTCGTCGGTACCTTCCTCCTCGCGTGAAGCGGCGTCGTCCGCTTCTAAATAGGACAAACTGAAAGCAACCGAATCGAAGAACGTGTCGTGGGACGCTTCGCTGACAATCCAGTCCAAGCGATTCGGATCCGGCATCAATACCAGGGTCAGGCCGCGAGTTCGAACGTCATTTTCGTCGGTGGTGGATTCGGTGCTGGTATGGGCCGAGGACGTCGCCAACCAACCGGACAACGAGTTCACGGGACTAGCGGATCGTTCGGAACGAACCGGTGACATTTCGTTTGCCACCGGAGGCGCCAATGGTAGTCGTTCATTGGGAACGGAACGGGAAACCGCCAACAGCGAACTCCGCGAATCGCTGGAAAACGCCGGCCCGAGCGATACAGCCGCTGGCAAACTGGTTGCCGATGCCACGGTGTTGTTTGTGTAGAGCGGTTTCGCTACGGTCCGCTGGTACTTTGGTATCGAAACGGAAATCACGACGACGTTGGTCGCTCGAATCACAACCGGCTGCATATCGCGCAAGAAGTTTCTTTCCGCCTGATCTTGATGATTCACCTCGGGTGCGGCCGCGCTAAGCCGAACCAATGGCGGCGGCAAACCCGGCCGATCGAAAGAACGCTTGGACGAAGATCCAGCATGGAATTGGTCCGACAATCCACCGCGAGGCATAGGCATGCGTTGCTGACTTTCAGCCAAGCGGCTGGGCGAATGGTCTGACCGAATCTTGTGATTCAAATCGCCGAAGTGCCCCATTTCGCCCGCGGGCCGATCCAGATGGACGCCGCCAAACCCGAATGACAACGCCAGACGGCTTTCCAATGATTCGACGTTCATTCGCGTTGATTCGAAACGTTTGTTTGTGCCAGTTCTCATAGTAATGCCTCCCCATTCGATCGTAGTCGCCGCTGAACTTCTCGAACATACGGACGCAATTCGATCTGCTGCTCTATTCGCTGCAAGTCCACACCGTGCTGGACGGCTTGTGTCAAAACATGACTAACCAAACTTTCTGCTTCCGCAACCAGTGTACGGTCCGCTTCGGCTGTTTGATTCAAATACTGGGCCAATTGCAAAGCGCTGTTGAACTCGTCTTCGGCCGAGAGTGCCAGTTGCTGGTGTTGCTGACGAACAATGGTCACAAGCAGTTCCGTACGCCGTGTCTGTTGGTACAGTTGACGCAGGTTTTGAAACAGTGCCAACCGTTGTCCCGATGCTTGTTCCGGTGTAACGCCTGCGGACGACGACCACTCGGCTGCGGATTCGCTCAATAGGTTTACCAAGATCTTTTCCGCATCAGCGAATCGACCTTGTTCCAAAATCGCTTTGGCCAGATTGTTTTGCGCTGCCAGTTTGAACATTGGTTCCGCCGTACAATCACTCAACAGCGAAACACTACGTTGAAAGCAACGTTCTGCGTCTTTCCAGCCGAGTTGTTGTGCGTTGATCATTCCCAAGTGATTCCAATAGACGGCCAATTCGAATTGCCATTGATCAGCACCGGGATGTCGCTGCACCAACTGCTGTTGCAGTCGGATGGCCTTCACGAGGTATCGCTTTTTGTCGGCCAGCGACGTGGTGGGAATCGACTGCTTCGCCCAGACCGCATAGGCTTTAGCCAATTCCGTTTCACAAACCGCTGCCGATTGCGGTGTTTGGTCATGGCTGTTTTGAACCAACGTTTCTAACTGAGTTGTCGCGGCGGTCAACATCGCGGAGGCTCGATCATCGCCTTTTCCGGCCAGCCATTCCGCCCAATTCTTGCGAACAACTGCCAATGATAGTGCGGCGTTTCGATCGTCTCGATTCGCGCTTTCCAAGACGGCGATGGATCGAGCGAAACTGGGATCGGCCGAATTCGCATCGGTGGTTCGCTGCAACATCGCCAAATTGTTCCAGCTATTTCCCAGCTGCACCGCGACCGCTTGTGGTGCATTGCTGGTTCGAAGCAGACCTATGGCCTGACGAAATTGGGCTTCTGCTTCACGTGGGTTGCCTGATTGTTCCGCCAGCAAGCCGAGTTGATTCCAGCAGCCGGCCAACGCCAATGTGTAATCTAAGTTGCCGGACGCAGGCGTTCGCAATTCTTGCAGCAACCGAGCGGCTTGGGCAAATTCTTCGCCCGCCTCCTTTCGACGACCAAGCCGAACGTCAATGTCAGCCAGTTTCATCAAATTGTTGGCATAGTCTTTGGTGACTTCCGGTGACGCCTGTTCTACCATCTTTTCGTAAAACGTTCTGGCGTTCAGCAACAACGCGCGTTGTGCGTCCAGTGTTCCCGGAATCGAATTCAAAAAGTCGGCCGCTTGCAATCCTAATTGATCTACCGCGTAGGCCGCCTGTTGCAGATTTTCTCGAGCGGTCTGGGCTTGTTCATTTGCCCTCGATTCGTTCTGTTGGGCTCGAACAATGGCCGCATTCAATTCCGCATTCTTGCCGGCCACGTACAACAACGCCGCTTCGCTGGCAACAATCGATGCAAAGATCAGCAAGACGCTGGCCATCACCAATCGCCGCCTACGGCTAGCCCAACGAACAGCGCGGCGAGCCCAGCTGACGGGACGAGCGATCACGGGCCGGTCGGTCAGAAATCGCTGCAAATCTTCCGCAAATTCGGCCGCCGAAAGATACCGGTCTTGCTTTTGGGTGGCCATGGCTTTCAGCGTGATGCGTTCCAAGTCGACGGGAATCTGCGAATTCCATTGACGAACCGATTTGAATTCGCCCTCTTGGATCTTGGGAAGTGCGTTGGCCAAGTCATCCGATGCGAACGCAGGCCGACCGCACAGCAGTTCATACAAAGTGGCTCCCAGCGAATAGATGTCCATCGCCGGATCGGCAAACACCGCTTGTCCCGACGCTTGCTCTGGGCTCATGTATTGCAGCGTGCCGACGACGTCACCCCATTCGGTGACACTGACATTCGCATGGCAGCGAGCCAACCCGAAGTCGGCGACCCAAAGCTTTCCCGTTGGATCAACCAGCAAGTTCGATGGCTTGATGTCTCGATGGATGACACCATTTTCGTGCGCGTTCTGTAATGCCAGCGCCGCTTGGCGAATCCATTCGGCAATTTGCTTGAAGTCCGCCACACGGTGCGAACTCGATTCCGGTGACAACGCGTGACGGTCCAAGACGGTTCGCAGCGAATCGCCTTCAATGAACTTCATGGCGTAATAATGAAAACCGGCTTCACTGCCGACCGAATAAACCGGGACAATGTTGGGATGAGACAACAGTGCGGCGGCGCGAGCTTCATTCTGGAACCGATGAACTTGCTTCTGATCCAACAATGAAGTGAGAGGCAACAATTTTAACGCTACGGTGCGGTTCAGCGACAACTGGTGCGCGCGGTAAACCGTTCCCATGCCACCTCGACCTACAGCGCAGTCCAAACGGAAGTCGCCCAGGTTTTGCGGAGTGAACGCGTCAAGAGCAAAACGAGCGTCGTCGGCTGCGCGCTGGCTACTGGCCACCGCCTGCTGCGTGGCATGCAACCAAGCGACGTCTTGAAAATACTCCTGCAGAGGACCGGTTAGATTGGGGTAATCAGCTTGCAGTTGTTCCAACGAAAGTGGAGTGCCGTTTTCCAGTGACGCCAAGTATCGGTCCAACACGGTGGCCAGTTCTTGCTGCAATTCCGTATCAAGCGAATCGCTGATATCGACCGTGTGATCTAACCATTTGGAATGCGACATCACGCAATGCCCTTTAGCTGCTGGCACTGATCGAGATTTCATTCGCTTCGAATAAGCCTCGCAGCTTCTTGACCGCTCGCATCCACAACATTTTGGTGGCCGGTTCGGTTCGCTCTAATTGCAACGCCACTTCCTGAAACGACAGGCCTTGCAGGTTACGCAACACCAACACTTGTCGATAGTGATCCGGCAATTGTTGCATCAAATTCGCCAACACGACCGCTCGTTCGTGCCGTTCCAGATGCACGCTGGGCGTTTCTTCGCGACCGGCTAGGACATTCGCCAAAACTGTGGATCGTTCTACCGATTCCTTGACTTGATCGATCGAAACCTGTCGACGCACGTCTCGTTTGCGAGTCAACACATGGCGTTCAATCATGCGCGCCAGATTGTTGACCAAGATCTGTCGAAGCCAAGCCGCGAATTCTGCTTCAGAACAACCTCGATTGCTGAAAGTCTCGATGGCTTTCCCCGGCATCGTCTCTTACACCACATCCGACGGACTCACTCGAGCTCGCAACTTCTGATCAATTGACTATCGGCCAGCATGTTCAAATAGTTGCGATACAGTTCCAGCAATCGACCCAGTTGATCTGCACCGCCTGACAAGACGTTGGCAAGGATATGACAAGTGCGACTATCGGTCATATTGGCCTCTCCGGTTGGCAAACGAAACAAGACGAGACAAGAGAATAGATAAGGTTCGTCGCCAGCATTCAGTATACGCAGCAACGTCGAATCAGTTTCCAAATTAAACCGCAATTCGCCACCAAAGTTCCGGTCGGCCGGTTACCAACGTCAACAAAAAACGGTCCGACGAAACGGATATCCGCCGAACCGCCGTACGTCCTCGTTTCCCTGCACATCGCATCGAACGAAAAGGGCCGGTGTGTCCTTTGCAATGCGAAAGCGACCGAGTACGAACATTCAGTCAATTTTGTAGACTAGCCGCACTCGGCCTCGACCACGTCATGACCATGCCCGCGCCATGATCATCTCCATGCAATTCACCGTCTCCATCAGTATCATTAAGTCATCGGAACCATCGTCGGCAGCCAGAATGTCGGTTTCGTGACTCTGCTGAAAGGCGTAGACCAATTCGTACGTGGAAAAAGCCTTCGGCCAAATCAAGCCGCTTTCTCCCGCGTCAAATTCCCATTTACCGTCTCCATGTTAGTCATTCTGTACATCTGAGCGATTGCTTCGAATTGGCTCCAAACCTGCATTCGGTCCTAGGCTGGAAACCCCGGAGAAGGTAACGAGTTTCTCCGAAAAATCTTCGTACCACGAGATAACGGAAAAATTTAGAGCGAATGGTTATCGAATTCGAATGCCAGCTAATTCAGCGTCCGAATCGCATGGTGACCAAACCGCCTAAAATCAACGCTCCGCCTAGAAGCTGAGCAACTGTGGCGCTTCACCCCAGATTGCCCAAACTGCCAAGATGGCAATCAGCAGTATCAAATTCTGAACACCCGAAGCGTGCGATGCATCGGCGTGTCGAACTCCATAGTGCCACATCGGCTGCGAAAGTCCGGACGAAAGCGATCCGAATTACAAGATGATCAACCAGATGGGCCACGCAGGAACCGCTTGATGAGATACATCGCCCCACCAACACGCCACACAAATATGGATGGGAACCGAAATCACAGCCGACGCGGACGCCAGCTGCAGCGGCGTGATTTGTTTCAGTAGCGGTCGACTGTAGACCGTTCCTGCCGACCACACCACGGCGGCGGCCAAGACCGTTACGTTACCCAACAAGTGACTTCGATCGACGGTGATGTCGTCTTTTTGCAATGCCACAATCACGGTTCCCGTGACACCCACCAACAATCCCAGCCATGAAATAATCCGCAATTGTTCACCCAGAAAAAATTTGGCCAACAAGGCAGTCCACATCGGCACGGTGGCAATGATCAGCGCCGTATTGCCAGAAGTTGTCCTGGAAATTCCCAACAAGAACAGGACTTGATAAAGAGCTCCCACCAGCAAACCGTACAGCAGAATAGCATGCCAACGGACGTTCATCTTGCGATGGTTTGGATTCCGCCTGCGTTCGAACCCAGCGAATGCCAGCAAGACCACAGCCGATAGCGTCAAGCGGACCGCATTGAAAACGTAGATGTTGACTTCGTCCAAGCCAATCTTCATCAACGGAATGTTCAGGCCCCAGAATGTAGCCACCCCCAACAGCGCAACGTCGGGCAGCAGTGATGCATGCTTTGAATCATTCGAAATCGATTCCGTCTTGGTTGCAGTCAATGCACCGGTTTCTAGCAATAGAAGTCTTGGAAAAAGTCATCCACGGCCAAGACACGAAGATTCCGCTTCAGGTTCGGTCCTACCGAGCGACTATCTTCCGCTGCATCCCAGTGGCGGTCAATTGGGGACGTGCGGTTTGTGCGAAAGACACTGTCCATACGATTCACCGTCCACGGCACCGCTGCGGCCACATACGTTCCTTGCTGAAACGCAAAGACCAAATCTTGTGTAGAAAACTCACCGTCTCCGTTCCAGTCACCTTCTTCAAACGTAGAATTCTCCGCAACGCCATCTTCATATTCGCCGGCCTGAAACACAGCCACCAAATCCGCGGAATTGAAGATGCCGTCTCCCGTCGAATCGCCTGCCACGCGAACCGCGCGAGCCTGACTTCCGGGCGTTCCACCCACAATACTGGCCTGCCACGCTTGCCGGACAAACCATTGTTCGCCACTGCCCACCGGATCAATCAATTCCAGAGAACTTCCCGCGCCATCCGTGTCTGGATACCAATTGTCATCATACTGAAATTGCAGCAAAATCCCGTCGCTGTTTTCCACGGTCAGGTATTCGCCGCCGTTGCTGAGTTTGCCGTTCCATTGTCCGGCCACCGGTAATTCTGTCCCATACCGCATGACAAACGCGTCTTGGTTTTCCACCAGAATCAATCGTTCGCCTGGCGAAAGCCGCTGCCAATCACTTCCTGCAAAATCAAACGCCACGCCCTGTTCGCTGCCGTCGATCAATACTTCCACCAACTTCACATCATCTAGACGAATCACTTGATCGGAAACATTCATCAGCTCCAGAAATTCAAATTCGTCGGCATCGGCAAAACCAGCCGCGATTTCTGCTTCCGACGGTGATCCGGGATGATAATGGATTTCTGAAATACGCAGCGAACGATCATCCGCCGCCACGCTGGGCGCCAAAAACGTGGTGTCATTTAAAGCCGACCATTCACCAGCCAGCCATGTGCGAGCCTTCACGGTGACGTCACCTGCCAGCGCGAATGGACCATCAAACAGCTTGGCCGAACCGGAAATATTGCCGCCAGGCAGACGAGGATCACTGCCGTCGGTGGTGTAGTAGATGACGCCGTCCGGCGCGGTCATGGCCAGTTGAAAACCAGCGGCGTATTCTCCACCGTGCTGACTAAAGGTGGGTGCCACTGTATCTGGATAGAGGCCTCGGCGGCGCAGTTGCTGCAAGACGATGTCCGTGCGTCTTGGAAACCAGGTTCGCTGCAAGCGATCTAATTCCGCCTTCCATTCTCGATCTGGAGTATACGGCCGAGATCTTCGTTTGGCGTCGCCCCAACGAGCGGATTCGGCGGCCAGCGGGATTTCGATTTCGGCGGCAAATTTCAGCCATCTCGCTTCGGCAGCTGCCGGTGTGAGCGTCCCGTCATTAAAGAAATGTTCATTAATGAGATCGGCGAACATCAGACGATATTCTTCGTTGCGGCTCAGTCGTTGATGCAATTCGGATGGTTGATTGGAATTGTTGAAGGTGGTGCGATCGGTGTTGACCGAAACAAACGTTCGTTCGGCATCCCACGTAAAGAACTGAAACTGCGCCCCGTCGTCTCGCTTCCGACCTCCAAACCAATTGTTCTGATCCCAATCGGTGTTGGCCGCATAAAAACCAATCAACAAATAATCCGCCAACGCCGGAAGATCGATAAATTGCTGGATGGCTTGGTACGATTCAGCCGATTCCGTGTCGGTTCGCGCAATCCGCATCATTTGGTCCCAAGCATCACGATTTCCGTCTACGGTTTCGTTCTTATGCGCCAAAACGTCATAGTCTGCTGGTTCGCCACCCAAGTGTTCGGCAAAAAACGACGCGTTCACTCGTTCAAAGATATGATACAATCCCCAATACAAACCGTTGATGTACAAATGGACATATCGCTGCGAAACGGTGAAACGCCCCATTTCTCGCTGCGTTTCCCGACTCCATTGATCTCGAATATACTGAGCTTGACCCTGCTGAGTGGCATTGGGATGAAACCACGAATCACCATTTCCGCCTCGCAAGATAAACGTATCAAACTGATCCACATCGGATTCCGGAAACAGTGGAAATTCCAGCTTGGACGCGCCGTAGCGTTCTTTGAACAACAGACGCATGTTGTGTTTGGGACGATCGGGATTCCGACTGGCGTTGCCTTGCATCCGCAGTCCCGCGTCAATCTGAATTTGCTGGACGCCCTGTTCGGTAATCCATTCCATCGACACGGGCCGCTCCCACGCAACGCCTCGACTCTGCGGATTCGACTGAATCCCCGTTTCTCGATCAAACAAATGTGCCGCGTCTGTGACTAACGAAATGGACGGATGCGATTGCGGGCCGGTCGCACATTGGGATTGTAAAATTCGAAGTGGTATCGGTGGCCACGCGAGCATCCGACCCATGTGACTCTGCTCGTCCGGCAGCGACCCACGTATCTGGAAAGCCTTCAGGTAACGCCGGTTGAGACAGCACTTGATCCAAGAACAAGTAACTGTAAGTGGTGACGGCAGACGGCAGTAATCCGTCTGGAAGACTCGTGCCCGCAAGGTGACGGTTCGTTCAATCGAAATCCGGTTCGCCCGTATAGACCAAGCCGGTTTCGGGCGAAGGAGTAGAACTGTCCAGCGAATAATAGATGGTCCCGCCGGCAGAATCGGTGGTCAGCGTTACCGCAAACGGCGAGTCGAAGTAGCCGGCCGGAATGTCGGCTACCGCAGGAGAAGTTTCGATGCCGGCTTTGAGTTTCCGAAACGTTCGGCGCGGCCGGGCGTCGGCGAAATCAAGAATACTGAAATTCACCGTCCATCAAACCGTAGGCAACATCCGCCACTTGCGGCGGAATCATGGGTGCAAATTCTTGAATCAATTCGCCCGAAGTGGACAACAGCGCCCAAGTAGTCCCCGGTTTCTCCGCTGAGCTTGGAAATTGGTGTAGTACAGCCCAATTTCGAGTAGGATGGTATCCATCAGTATCCAAGCCCGATGCAAAAATGACCAAGTAGCCATTGGCTGGAATCGACACTCCGTTCGGCACGGTCCAAACGTCTTGATGATTCGAGTCGTCGGTGAGCTGATAGCCGGAAAGATCCAAGTCGGCACTGGTCAGATTCTGCAACTCAATCCAATCCCCAGACTTCCTGTTCGCCCGGAACAAAACAGTCATCGGGATGGAGCCGAGAGTTCGCGTGACCAAGGGATTCTGCACTGGCCAACATCACCTCGCTGATCTGTACCGGCGAACGTCCTACGTACAAGGAAACGATGCCAGTTGCCTGGGCGCCCAATGTCATCCTGCACCACATATTGAAATTGATCACGTCCAACGAATCCGTTGTTCGGCACATAGACAAACGAACCGTCGGCATTCCAGGTCAATTGGCCGTGTTCCGGATTCTTTGGTATGCTGCGAACCATCAACGTTGGGCTGTACATCCGTCGTTGGCCAAATGCCTCGAAGCGGAATCGACCGATAATGTTTCGCCGGCAGCCGTAAAGTACGTTTCAGGCACAGCCGGGCATCATTGACGGCAGTGACCAGCAGCGTGACTTCGGCCACCGCAGATTCGTCCACGCCGTCGGAAACGGAATAAGTAAAAGACGTTTGCCCGACAAAATCGGTTGGCGGAATAAACCGCCAGCCGCCTTCTTCGACCATCAGCGAACCGACATCTGGTTCGGACAAAATAGTAACCGACAACGCCTGACCATCGGCATCCATGTCGTTGGCCAAGATCGATTCGACAAACGACGCCTGAAAAACCGAATCTTCGGTCAGTGACAAAACATCGTCACTCGCTTGCGGTGCGGTGTTGATAACGATTTCGACTGGTATCGGCGACGACAACTCCACTCCATCATCAATCCGATAGGTAAACGCATAAGTGATCCCGCTTGTCGCTGCGGATCAGGCGTAAAACCTCCATCCGGCCGTAACGTAAACGGCACGTTGCTGATCCCATCTGCCAAGACAGCCGTCATGGGCAAGTTATCGATATGATTCGTTGGACGAAGACCGCCCACGAGCGGGATGTTGAGCTGCCGATCAGGCGTCGACTTGTATTGATCCGCAACTCCCGTGGCCGGATCCATATGTTGGCAACACATGGATGGTGACTGTGGTAGGTTCGGATAGCCCAAAGTCGACTGCGGCGTAGGTGAACGAATCGGTTCATGAAAATTAGGAAGCGGAGAATAAATGATCGAACCATTCGGCCTGAAGCTGACTTCACCGTGCCCCGGTTGCGATACCACTTCGGCCGTCAAATCATCTCCGTCCGCGTCGACGTCATTCGCCAAGACGCCATTGTCGGGCAGGACGAACAGAACGCCGTCTTCGTCTACTTGATATTGATCGGGAAAGGCCTGAGGCGATTGATTGTTGTAGTACGCGTCTAATTCGGTTCGCAACGCAGATTGTTCGGCCGCATCCAAAGCACCGTCGTAGATGCGAACTTCGGCAATGTCACCAATAAAGACTTGCTGCGAATCGACTCCCACGCCAAAGAACAAGTCCACGGCAACTCGCGGATTCAGCGTCGCACCGCCAACAGTCACTGGCGGACCATCATCTACGGCCAATGACAGCGTATCGCCGGAACGAACCATGGTTACCAAATGCGGCTGGCCATCGGTGACAGGCATATTCGAAAACAGGCTGGTAGTGGTTCCCAAAAAACCCGCACCTAAACCCGTGCTAATGCGACCGTCTGGATGCAGCGTCAAACCCCAATCGTCATTGAAGCCCAATTGGTTCATGTGCACCAAGCCAGTGCCGGTGTTCCAAGTGACGCCGTCACCGTCCGCTGCCTTACCATTCGATTGAAACAAGACCGCGACACTAAAATCATTGGCGCCCGACAAAGGGTTGTCTGATTTGCCAACTTGCAGCCAGTCTTTCGAACCCGCTTGGTCAAATCGCACGACTGGCCGACGGCCCATGGCTTCGTTTATCAAGGTAGGCGAACCGAATGCGTCTGCCGAAATCCCCGAAATTCGATCGGACCATTCCATGACGACGGCGTCTTCAAGTGACGCCGACACTCCTTGGTCTGCAACCCAATGAGCAACTAAGTCTCCGGCCAGTAGATCACGTCGTTCCAAGAATTCCAGTTGAGCCGAACGATGATCCGCTCCTCGGCGACAAAGTTTCATGCGGTTTCTCGACTTTCATGTTTCAATCGGGTGACGCGAGTTCAAGTATTTCTTGTTGGTAATTTGCCATGCAACCATCCCGGTGAACTTGGCGAAAACGTGATATGATACCAGAAATTGCAGCTCTCCCCACCAACCAATTTCCTTCCACCACCACGTTGCCGCATTTGCGCGCGGCACGTAGATCGAGGCGAAAATGATGACCCAACCAACGTTACGTTTCCTTGTCGCTGTCGTTTGTTTTCTGCATGCTGTTTGCGTGACCGAGCTGTGTGGTCAAGACGAACCAGTCGAGCCAACGAAGACTGCGTCGCCGCAAGCTTCGCCAACCGTCGGTCCGACCGTACAGGTGGAATGCAGACTAGTGCAGGTCTTGCAAGTGGATCTGAATCGAGATTGGACGTCGACTCTGACCGGTTCCAAAGCGTACGTGAATGGAAAGCTGGATGCCATGATTCAAGCGGGTGAATTGTTGCAAACGAATCGGATGCATTTAACGGCCATCGCTGGCAATCAAGCTCGATTGCAAACGGGCAAGCAAGAAAGCATCGTGACCGCTCGGCAAGTTGGGGCCAACGGTCGAACCCTCACCAATTCCACTCGTCAAGCTACCGGAACGTCACTCGAATGCACACCGGAAGTGTTTGACGACACAAAAATCATGTTGAATCTCTCGTTAGAAAAATCCGAATTCGCGCCCACCGTGGTTTCGGAATCTCCGGAAGACGAAGACGCTCCTGTCTCCACACCTCCCATGCTCACTCAGGTGACAACGTCCCAAGTACGCTTGGTCAGTGGCACGGCCACCGTGGTTGCCGGAGTCAGTCAAGATAGTGGCGAACGACCCAATCAATGGCTGATGGTGGTCTACGCCGATATCGTGTCCAGCGACCTGTCGGCCGAAGCGGAAGAGGATTCGCCCTAAAATTCAAGGCAAGTCGATTCCGTCAGACGGTCGTGCTCGGCGGCACTTCGCAAAGCGTCGCCGCATGGTGGCCAATTACCAAACACCTTGTTCGGTCAGTTGTTTCGTGGCTTGATCGGCCCAGCCTCGGTTGGCCGCCGGGCTGGCCGGACTTGGATGCAGGATTCGTCCCACTTGCTTTCCATCCGCCACCGCTGCCAAGCGTTTTTCCGCAAACGCACCCACTCCGATCAACCAATCTGGATTCAATGCCTTGATCACGGCGGACAAATGTTTGTCACAGATCGCTTCCAGTTCGTTGCGTTCCGCCACGGGGAGTTTGTCGGGTGTGAAATTCCGAGCGGACTGTTCCATGAAGACGAGCGGACAATAGTTGGTCACAAAATGCTCTTCGAAGAAGCGGTCCGCCGAACCAAATTTCTCGGCGAACAAGCCCCAAAGCCGCTGACCGGAAACTTCGCTTCGCTGACACGCCAAACCTTCAATCGGACGTTTGGGATGTTCGTTTGCCGGCTTCTTGATCACGGCATCGATCTGCAACCAATCTTTGACGGCGGTCACTTCGCCAAAAGGAACGCCCGTCTGAGCCATACCCCAAGGACCGGGATTCATGCCCAGAAACAGGATGCGGCATGTTGATCGCGCATACCGTTCTAGATACTGCTGATGAGCTTTCCAAGCGTATTGCAGCGGATTGTAAACGTGCGTGATGGGCGAAGAAAAACCCAGCGTGTCGACCGCTTTGGCAAGCCGTTTCGCTGCAGTTACGCATTGTTTTCCAGCACTATCCACGTTGGTTCCTTTTGAGGGTTCAAAGCGTCACGCGAGCTCCAGGCGCCTCGGTCTCCCGAAAATGGCTTGTCAACTCGGTCTCCCGTATGTTGTTCTTCACGCTACATCTCACGATTGTTTCTTGCGTTGCCAAACGAAACAAGCCGACTGTTTCCAGCCGGCTTGCTTACGGTTTCTCAATCTACCGAAGGTTTCGCTATGGCAGCGAAACGCCCAGTTTTTCTTCTTCTTCTTCCTGGATGATGATTCGCGGAGTGACCATCATCATCAAGCTTTGTGTCGTACGTCCGATACCAACGTTCTTGAACAGTCGGTTGACGTATGGCAGTTTGCTCAGCATCGGCACACCCGTTTCGTTGCGGCCTTCGCTCAATCGCTTGATACCACCCAGCAGGATCGTACCGCCGTCCGGCACGCTGACCGTGGTGGACACCGATGTGAACGCGAACGTTGGCAACTGAACCGTGGTGCCCGTGACCAAGTCGTCGACACCATCGCCCGTCGTGTTGTCGTCCGTAGGATCGCCGTTTCCGTTACCGGTGAACGTGGTTCCTCGTCGAGTGCTTTCGAACGTGAACGTATCGACATCTCCGATGGTGCTGAAGAACGGTACCAGCGTCAGTCGAACAAAGCGGCGGTCCGGAGACACAACAGCTTGCACGTTGAGCTGAGTTCCTTCGTTCAGGATCACAATGATGGGCTGTTGAGCCGCAGCAAAGTCACCCACCACCGGCGTTACCGATTGCACGAATGGTCGTTGAGACGTATCGCTCACGGTCGCTTGCTGGCCATTGAACAGGGTTACCTTAGGAGCTTGCAAGACGTTCGTACGGTTGTCACCGGTAGCGGCTTCGATCACGAAGAACGCTTCAATGTCGCTAAGGATGGCAAAGCCGAAGTTTGCTGCTCGAGCTGAGTCGAAACCGCCGAAAGCCGGCAACGCTGCCCCAAACGAGTCCTGTGTGAAGGCCAAGTCCAAGTCGGCAGTTGGGTTACCTTGTGGATCTAAGCCAATCGTGACACTTGGGCCATCGTCATCACCGGGAATCGTCGTGACGTTGTCATCAATGTCAAAGTCAAAGTCGACACCGATTCGCTCAAAGAAGTTGTCGTTCAAGGTGATGAAGCGAACTTCGATGGTGACCTGCAAGTCTTGCAGACGACGGAGCTGTTCCAACAGATCGGCAATCTGTTCGTGAACTTCCGAGGTGTTGCTGACCACGATACTCAAGTTGGTGGGGAACTCTTGAATCGAGCCTTCGCCGCCAAATTCGTCCCAAGAATCTGGGTCGATGGTTGCCGTGATCAATTCAATCAACGTGTCAAAATCGGCTTGAGCTGCACCGCCCATGCCACCTGGACCACCGGTGGCCCAACCGTAACCTTCCGTACCAGGACCCGTCGGTGGAACGCCATTGGGATTGTTGAACTGCGCCAACACGCCCGCGTTCAGACCACCGTTGGTGTCATTCGACGTGAGTGGAATCGGCACGGCAGCATTGTTGTTGCCATTTTGCGGTTGGTTGGGACGTTGCATGCGGAACGCTTCGTTCAATGCACCGGCCATACCGCTGTCGGCTCCTGGAATGAAGTTGGGAATCGGAATCACCAGATCCGCAACTTGGTACGTTTTTACTTGGACATTCTGGTCTCGAATACCAACACTGGTGATCTTCAGCACTTCGTCCTGAACCACATAGGTCAAACGAAATGGCTCCAGGATCAAGTTCAACGCACTACGGAGTTGGACTTCATGGTTCAGGTTGATGGAAACCGGCATTTCGCTGGTCACACCTTCCGTCTCCATGCCCTTTGGATCCAAGTAGATGCTAATGTTGGCCAGATCGCTCAACTGTTGCACCACTTGGCTCAGCGGAGTTTCCGTGAAGGAAACATTCACTGGCTTGCGTAATGACCGTTGGATTTCAATCTCCGTTTCGGTCGGCATGCGTTCGCCTGCCTTGAGACCACGCTCTCGGCGAGTGATCAGGTCTCGCCAATATCGCGGGTCGCCGCCTTCCGGGAATTCCATAAGGTTCTTTTCGCTCCACGGAATGGCCGCTCGATCCACATCGGTCAAAGCGTCGACAACGCCTTGCTCCATGCGTTCACGAATGGACATGCCCGTGACAAATCGCTGAGCGAACCGGCTTTTCCACTTCATGGATTCGATAACTTCATTGTCACCGCCCAGTTCTTCTGCTTTCTTGGAAACCATGATGGCTTCCGCGAATCGTTCCTGGTCCATCAGTGTGTTGAATTCGTCCACCAGTTTGGCCAATTCGTCACTGACTTCCAGCTGTCGAACTCGGGCAAGATCAATCTGTTCCGTCACGGCTTGGTTTTGTTCGGCCTGTTCAATGCGAACTCGGTTCCGAGCAATAAACTCTTCCGTTTCGTTGATGCTGTTGTTGATGCGAACCAACAGTTGCTCTCGAGCGGTTTCCGGAAGTTCCGAATCAGCCACTTGATCGCGAAGTTCTTTCAGGCGATCCCAGGCTTTCCGAGGATCTTCGTCCAGTAGGCGACGAGCGGCCGCTTGTTCACGACCAACTTCTGTTACAAACCGGCGAACCAACTGTTGTTCGCCTGCAGTAAGCTTGGGCGTGCCGTCGTCTTCGCTGGATGGCGGCGTTCGCAACAGTTGCAAATGATCTTGCAAGCGTTGACGAGCAGCCGGATCCAATTGAGACTCTAACTGCCAAGCCTGTTGGAACAACGTTTTAGCTCGTTCCGTGTCTCGTTCACGCAACGCGTCTTCGCCCAGTTGCAGCAGTTCGCTGGCATTTTCGATCGGTCGACCGGTGACATTCGGCAGCGACGGATCGTCTGCGGCGAATGGATCACCAAGATCGTCCGAACCAGGTTCCGCTTGAGCCAGTTGGCCGACAGGACCGGTGGGCTGCAGCGCGGCAGCCGGTTGAACGTAAGCATTCGCGGTACCGTTGGTCGAATAAACGGCCGGTGCCACGCCCGGATCAGCCAGAGGCTGATTGGCGTTCGCCACACCCGCTTGCTGACGTACGCTTCGTTCGATTTCCAAAACCAGCATCCACGGCCGCGGATCGTTGGGGCCGAAGGCTTCGTCCGGAATTCGCATTTCGTAAGCCTGTTTGGCTAATACGTTAGCCGAATTCACGTCACCTCGATCCAACTGCATTTTGGCTTGTGCCATCAGACGCAAGCATTCTGCAACTTGAGGGTGAGGCCGTTGTGGTGCCGCAGCCTGTACGGGCAGCGGCTGGTTGGGTGCGGCTTGATACTGCAGCGGTGCACCCAAGTTGACGCCGTCCTGTGGCTGAGCCAAATACGGGTTCTGAATCATCTGTCCACTGTTCAGCGGAACAGGCATGTTGGCGGCCGTGACCGGAGGCGTAGGCTGCGTGCCTAGAGCGGCACTGAGCTTGGTCAGATCACGACGCACTTTCTCGGGGGAATCACCGAGTCCTCGAAGCAGGCCGCCACCCTTGACGTCCATGGCTTCTGCACGTTCGACTAGTTTGGTGGCTAGTGGAACGTTTCCTTGTTTCATTGCAGCGCGAGCTTGCCGAAGAATTTCGTCGACAGTGCGACGATCTTGCGCAGCCTCCTGCTGCCCCAGTACGGCCTGTGTAAACGCCGCCTGAGAGACCAAGTGTTGGACCTGTGCAGAGGCCGCGCTCGATGTCGCAAGCCATCCACAGACAACGCCGGCAAACAGTTGTTTCGCGTTCATGTTCAACGCGACTCTCCTTGCTAAAACTAGTCGGGGGAATTGTTCTATCGGTCGGTCCTTGGTTTCGGACGTTTCGACCGCCGTACAACATGAAAAATTTCAGAAAAACTCAAGAACGACAACCGCGCTGCCAACGACAGCGCGTACCTTTCACCCCGGTGTATGGAACGCTTTTTCCACACGCGCTGGAACGAAATTCTTGCTTGGTGGAGAACAATTACCCAGATGCGAAATGGGTGTCAAGTGGAATCGAAAAGTTTTTCTCGCGCGAACGAGTTTCGCGGTTGGTAGATGCTGTGCCAGAAGTGACACAAGCTTGTCACAGGATGGTACGTACGGCGAACGATTCCCGTTCGCGCGAACAACACAGTTCGCGCCAACCAATCTGCGTCGCGTTGTTGATTGGTCGGCAGCTCGACAAGCCAGAACGCAGATCCGACTCCAACGAGACTGACCCATCTGCGTCGGCAGCCGCCGGTGGCGAAGGATAGTCGATTCCACATCCCCGAATCAAGCGAATTGTCCTGTTACTTGCGTTTGACACTCGATCATCGTGCTGCCGCAGCTAGCAATTACTTTCCTTGGCGTGCCGTACGCGTAGAATATGCAGACTGGTTAAGAAGGACGCGAGTGTTTCCTGTGAATGCGGGTCGAGTTTGCGGATTTTTCAAGTTAGACAAGGGTCGCGGCCGACAAAGTGGATAGTGGCGTTCGTCTATTTAAATGTGAAATCGGTCATTCGAACGCTGTTTTGTGATGGGCAGCGGGGCGTTACCGCCAAGCCTGTCGGTTATCCGTGAGAGTTTGTTTTCGCATTCGAGGTGAATGGATAGCGCGATGACGTATGCAGTTTCGAATTGACTTGGAAATTTACCGAGGCCCTTTGGACTTGCTGCTGTACTTGGTGCGGAAGCACGAAGTAGATGTTGCGCACGTGGCGATTGCCAAGATTACTCAGCAATATTTAGAGTACTTGGAAATCTTGCAGCACTTGGATATCAACTCGGTCGGTGATTTCATTGAAATGGCCGGCGTGTTGATTGAACTAAAATCCAAGATGGTGCTGCCACAAGAAGCGGAAGTCGACGAGACGCCGCTGGAGGATCCTCGAGAAGAACTGGTGACGCAGCTGCTGGAGTACAAAAAGTACAAGGATGCGGCGGCCGAACTGGAAGAAAGGAGTCGTGAATGGCAGCAACGTTATGCTCGCATGGCCAACGACTTGCCGCCTCGTGAAATCGATCCGGGCGATCAGCCGATTCAATCGATCGAACTATGGGACTTGGTGAACGCGTTTGGTCGAGTGATGCATGGGGCAGCAGCGCCCAAGATGCACAGCGTGGTGTATGACGAAACGCCTATCCAAACCTACATGCAGCGAATTCACGGTTACTTGGTGGCCGATGGGCAAGTGGCGTTCTCTGAAATGTTTCAGCCCGGGATGCACAAATCGGCCATGATCGGTGTGTTCCTGGCCATTTTGGAATTGGTGCGACACCATCGTGTCATCGCCGATCAACGAGACACGCACGGCGAAATCTTTTTGGTTCCGGGTGACGGGTTCTGTGAATCGCTGGATACATCCAATTCGGACACATACGGCCAACCATCCAGCGAACCTTCGTAGCGACATGTTGTTGACGTGTGAACTTTGCCGAACCTTCGTAACCTCACGTGGCGCTACGCGAGCACGCTCGATCACATTGAAGAAGACGCTCGTCACGGTTACGATTGACGCTACGTGTCGGCTGGGGCTGCTGAGCTAAGCCGCCGGAACGCTGTCGGCGAACCAAGCCTCATTCGTCAGAACCATCGCCATCTGAATCGTTCGCTGCGAATCCTGATTCGTCACAATCGTCCAAAGGAAAATCATGCAACGTCGTCGGTTAGGTCAAAGCGGGATTGTGGTTTCGGAAATTTGCATGGGGACGATGACGTTCGGTTCCCAATGTGACGAAGCGACTTCGTTTGCCATCATGGACGCAGCGTACGAAGCCGGGATTGACTTCTTGGACGCGGCGGAACTGTACCCCGTGCCGCCGACGAAGGAAGCGTACGGCCGGACCGAAGAAATTGTCGGACGCTGGTTGCAGACCAAAGATCGTCATACAGTGATTGTGGCTACCAAAGTTACGGGGCCGGGACACGGTTGGTTTCGGCCGCCAGTGCGCGACGGTTTCACGGCGTTGGATCGTCACAACATCATTCGCGCATGTGACGACAGCTTGCGGCGATTAAACACTGATTACATTGATTTGTATCAAACGCACTGGCCCGATCATGGCTTGCCGTATGAAGAAGTTTTGGGCGCACTGACCGAACTGCGACAAGCAGGCAAGGTGCGCGCAATTGGCTGCAGTAACGAAACCAGTTGGGGCGTGATGAAGAGTCTATGGGCGGCGGAAAAATTTGCGGTGGATCGATACCAGACGGTGCAGAACAATTTCAGTCTAATCAATCGCCGTTGCGAAAGTGAGTTGGCGCAAGTCTGTCGTCAAGAAAGCGTCAGTCTGTTGCCCTATTCGCCACTGGGTGCGGGCGTGTTGACTGGCAAGTACAACGATGGAATTCCCGCTAACAGTCGTTTCGCGGAATATGTTAACGGTCACGAACGACAGCAACGCATGGCCGCTCGCTTCATTAATGATCGCACCATTGAAACCACTCGGCAGCTAGCGGTGATTGCCCGTGACTTGGGCGTTTCGCTGCCAACATTGTGCTTGGCGTGGAGCAAACAGCATGACTTTGTGGCGTCCACCATCGTCGGTGCGACGTCGGTCGATCAGCTTCGCCAAGCACTTCCCGCCTCGGACCTGACACTCGACGCGGAAACACTCGCGCGATTGATGCCATTGATCAGGCCATTCCCAATCCGATGACCGAAGATGGTTTGCGACGACTGTGACGCAAGCCAATTCGATTATGTGGAAACCACGTTCAAACGCCTGGATATTCGCCGGTGTGTGCGAATCAAGTGAGCAATATGCCGTCAAATTGGGCAATAGGAATCGAACAAGCCGATTTCTCGGACGATTCGCCCAAAATTCTTATTTGCTAGCATTCGAACTGCCGAATACGCCCTGAAGAGCTTGATTGGCGACTTGTGCGCCATGGCGTTGCGAGGTCTGGCATGTCTGGTGCGTTTCTACCGGATCTTGCACCGAACGGGCCCGCACCATGGCTGGCCAGAATAATTTCAAGGTTTAACGAACGATATGAATAAACAAGAATTTGACGTGATTGTGATTGGTTCGGGACCGGGTGGCGAAGGCGCCGCCATGCAGGCTTCCAAGAACGGCCGCAACGTGGCGGTTGTGGAAATGCACTCCAAGATCGGCGGAGGCTGTACGCACTGGGGCACGATTCCCAGTAAGGCTTTGCGGTACAGCATTTTTCAGATAACGGAGATTTCCAAGAACCGTTTCTTCCGAGAAGCGATGTTAGAGAAGAATATTTCGTTCCCGGACTTGCAAGAGTGCAGCGTCTATTATCCAAAAACAAGAAGACATGCGGCAGGGATTTTACTTGCGCAATCGAGTTCCCATCATTCATGGTCGAGCTCGTTTTGTGGACAAGAACACATTGGAAGTAGAACAGCCCGATGGTGCCATTCAACAGCTAACCGGCAACAGCATTGTCATCGCCACGGGGTCTCGCCCCTTTCGCCCGAACGATGTCGATTTTTCTCATCCCCGGATTTTTGACAGTGACAAGATCTTGGCCATGGGCTACACGCCCAAGTCAATCACTATCTATGGCGCGGGCGTGATTGGTTGCGAATACGCTTCGATGTTTCGCAATCTGGGCATCAAGATCAATTTGATTAATACTCGTGATCAACTGCTGGAATTCTTGGACGACGAAATCATTGACGCGTTAAGCTATCACATGCGAGACACCGGGGTGGTGATTCGGCATCGTGAAGTTTATGACAAGATCACCGGTCGAGAAGACGGCGTTGTGGTGTCGCTTAAGAGTGGCAAGCAGTTGAAGTCCGACGTTTTCTTGTGGGCCAATGGTCGAACTGGGAATTCAGATGATTTGGGACTGGAAAAGATTGGCGCCGTGCCCAACAAACGAGGCCAGTTAAAAGTCAACGAATTCTTTCAGACGGAATGTTCGAACGTCTACGCTGTGGGCGACGTAATTGGCTTTCCTTCGCTGGCCAGCGCCGCCTATATGCAGGGACGCATTGCGGCCAGTCATTTTTGTTCGTGCGAAGGAGAATGCCAAACACTGGGTGAAATTCCGGCGGGGATTTATACGAGCCCTGAAATCAGTTCGGTGGGAAAGACAGAGCGAGAACTGACGGAAGCCAACGTTCCATACGAAGTGGGAAATTCACAATTCAAGAGTTTAGCGCGAGCTCAAATTACGGGCCAAACGGTTGGCATGTTAAAGATCTTGTTCCACAGAGAAACGCTGGAAATTTTGGGCATTCACTGCTTTGGCGCCAACGCGTCAGAAATTGTGCACATTGGTCAAGCCATCATGGCGCAAAAACCACCCGGGAATTCGCTCCGCTATTTCATTAACACCACGTTCAATTATCCAACCATGGCCGAAGCGTATCGCGTGGCCGCGCTGAACGGCATCAATCGACTGTTTTGATGCTCTGCGTATCTCGGCCTTTCGACTGCCTTTTTCGTGCAAATACGAATTCGCGAGTGCTGTGACAACAAGCTGACACTCGTCTTAAAGTGGCCGTCGTTGCCTATCGAATGCGAACCGCAATCGCACGCCGATGTCAACCCCTATAGCCGCATGAGCGAATTTTTCGGCGCGACATTTGGCGATAATTGGCCAAGAAAAAATATCCGAACTAGTTCCTAAACTTTCGTTCAATTACCTATTCTGCTACTTGCCGGACGAGCAGATGATGTTAACCTTGTTCGCGTCAGTAAGGCCTTGTCTGACCGAATGTGCTGCTTCGTGCAGCGAATCTTATCATTGGTTAACGTAGAAAGGACTGAGAATGCAGGTTTTGATCGCAACGGCGATTATCTTTGCATCCGCCGTCACAGGTTCGAACTCGTCAAACGAACTCGCGTGGTCATCCAACTATGGACAGGCAAAATCTGAAGCAAAGGCTGCTCAACGACCACTACTCATCGTGATGGAAGACCCCTCGAAACCAGAAACTCGTCTGGACCAACAAGCGTCTGACAGTGAACTTCTGCAGAAGTATCAACTTTGCAGAATTGACGTCACCACTGAATACGGAAAGAAAGTTGCTAAAGCATTTAACGCAACTGAATTTCCCTACACAGCATGCACGGACAAAACCGCGTCTTTCATCACTTTTCGTGGCGCTGGGAAAATGAGTGTCGAAGGCTGGCAATCCGTACTGAAGGATCATGCCGACGGTGCCGTAGCCAGTGCGGCTTCGCACACCACGTACAAGCCGGTATTCGAAAATAGAACGATCGAATACCAACCAAGCCAAGCGGTTCCTTCGTACAGCCTACCATCGTACATGGATCCGACTTCGCCCAATTACTGCCCGAACTGTGTTCGTGGACAGTATCGCTAGATCGACTTCCTTTTAGGCATGAAGCTTCAAATGGTAATCGTTTGAACTTTAGAAATAGAGCTGGAAGGATCCAGCTCGTTTTCATTTCTTCTTTTACGCCGTTCGCCGCGACGCGGGATGATCAGGACCTGGAATCAGGTTATGATGATCGGTTTTCCCTGCGAATCTTAAGAACGGTCCGAGCTGTGTTGAAAACTGCTCCTACTGCTGGCCTGCGATTGGCTATTCTGTTCATTGCTCTCTTTGCGTTGGCCGTACCGTGGTATTGGCCTGACCGCGCATGGCTGGTTTGGGGCATTCCCGCGTGGTTTGTATCGGCTGTTGTCTTTTCTGCTTTGGTTTCGCTGGTTGCGGTCGTGGCGCTGACCAAACCTTGGCCCGCGGAAACGGACGATTCGCAACACGATGACAAATACTAGGTGTCAACATGAATGACCAATTGTTGCCCTTCGGCACCGACGCCTACGTTTTTATTTCGCTGTATTTACTCTCGTTGTTGGTGATCGGCGGTTTTGGATATCGAGCCAGCAAAGAGTCATCGCTAAAAGATTTTTATTTGGCCGGAAACGGAATCGGCTTTGTCGTCTTGCTGTTGACGCTGTATTCGACGCAATACAGCGGTAATACTCTGCTGGGCTTTACCGGCAAGACGTACCGAACGGGCTTCAGTTGGGTGATGAGCGTCCATTTCATGACGGCCATTGTGGTTGTCTATCTGTTTTTCGCTCCAAAATTGCACCAATTGGCCAAGGCCCGCTCGTACATCACGCCCGTCGATTTCTTGGCCGATCGATATCAACATCACGGCCTCAACATTGTGGCGACACTGCTGATGGTGCTAGGGATATCCAATTTTCTGCTCGGGCAACTCATGGCCATGGGGCTAGTTCTGAAGGGACTCGCTCCGAACGATCCTGCCACCAAGCAGCAAGCCTTTACGCTGGGCGTCATCGTGCTGGCGCTGATTATCGTCGTGTACGAATCACTGGGCGGACTCCGCGCTGTGGTGTGGACCGATGTGATTCAAGGTTCGGTCCTGATGGTGGGCTTTGTCGTGTTGGTCATCATGGTTTGGATGAACTACGGCAGTCTCAGCGAATCGACGGCCGTGATTTTGGCATCCGAGCAACATCGTTCGAAAGCCATGCTTCCTGACGCAAATACCTGTCGCAGTTGGTTTAGCTATATCGTCATTGTGGGCTTAGGCGGCGCGCTGTACCCGCAATCGATCCAGCGAATTTACGCGGCCAAATCAGCCAAAACGCTGCGACGTAGCTTGCAAGTCATGGCCGTTTTACCGCTCTCCACCGCCCTGGTCGCCGTTGTGGTTGGCATTACGGGCATCGCCAGGTTTCCGGAATTAGCCGGCAACGGTGATACGATTTTGTCGGTAATTTGTCGCGAAATTCAAGAACAATCTGTCTTTGGATATTGGTTGGTTGTCGTCCTGTTTTCGGCCATCTTGGCGGCCATTATGTCCACGGCTGATTCGGTATTGCTGTCCATTTCGTCCATGTTGACCAAAGATATTTACGGTCGGTATCTGCGTCCGTCTGCTACCGACAAACACCTGACAACATTCGGCAAGATGTGCTCATGGGTGTTGGTCGCGTTTCTTACCACGGTCGCCATCATGCTGCCAGAAGATACAACTCTGATCCAGTTGCTGGATATCAAATTCGATCTACTGGTACAGCTCGCTCCAGCGTTCCTGATCGGCATTCATCGCCCGCTTTCTGCGCGAAGTGTCTTTTACGGATTGCTTTGCGGAGTGGCGACAGCCATCGGCATTCAATTCGTCTGCGCTGGCGGAAAACCGTACGGCATCCATGCCGGACTGTACGGTCTGGTAGTGAACCTGTTGATCTGTTGGAGCATGAACGCTTGTATCCCGCGTCAACGACATCCGTCTTGACGCCGTTATTCGCGTTGTTGAACGAAACCGCTTCACTTAAACAGCGATCTGTTTGGTTTGGTCGACTCTTTGATGCGCAAGTCGTTTCGTGTCCTTCCATTCACTTGAATCGCGACTTGACACTGGCCAGTCTCTCGACATCTGTTCGCAGGCCACCGCCCCATCTCCATTCGCAAAGTGCCGGATAAAGTGGTTTTAGGGACTTACGCTTTCTGTTGTGAATCATACTGAGGGACTCGAGCGAATTGGTTTGGCTTGTTTGGCTCGTTCGAGAAGCAGTGAAGTCGATGTGAATGGGTTGCCCGGTTGAAGACGTGCAGTCTTCGCTGATGTCGAACAAGAGCGTTCGTGGACGTCGCACAACGGCATCCGGGATACCCAACGTTTGCGAGCAACCGGGGCTACCCCGCTGTTTTCGTTCGATTTTCGGCCGCCAATTTCAGCATTGCTTTCTGCCGAATGCTTTGAGTTTCTGTAGCATTCGCCAAGCTAACTTGCTGCAAACCTGATTTCTGCGGTAGAATCAACACCTGTTCGGACGGCGTGTTGGGCGTGTTGGTCTAAAGTCTGCATACCGTCCCAACGAAGCGTCTCAGTTCACCGGCCCAAAATATCCCGCCGTTGCGCAGCTTCAGTTGGGATAGTTTGTTATTCGTTACGTACCAAGGCAATGGTCAATCCACATTCAAAAACTGAGCGCGCTCAACGATCGGCATGCGAGCGTATCGCCGAACCGCTCTTGAACATTCATGGTAAAACGACGCCACCAGTTGCGACCGTTTTACTCGGTCTGGCGGGTGCCTGCTGCACGGTCTACGGGATAAGCAAAGGCAGTCGCGATCTCGCGTGGTTGGGTGCTCTCGTTGCTGTAGTCGGCTGGTACGGCTTTCTATTGTGTGGTTGCTATCGGCTCGTTTGTAAAAACAAGGAATCTAGCCAGCAGTAGATGATCAGCACGGGCGCGCTCACTGAGGGCTTCCATTCTGACCCTCAAGGTGTAAGACATTTGCCAAGCGTGCCCCAAAGCTGAACGCTGTCCATTCATCGGGGCACATAACAGCTATATGTCCTTGCTTGTCAAGTAGTACGTACCGGTAGCGCGGTAAAAGTTGGGCATTTTTTTTGGGAGCTGTTTTGATTGTTCCTTTCGCCTTCGCCATCATTTCGCTTTGCCCGGTTCTGGGTGAAATGATGGCGAAGGACGAAAGGAACTCCACGGTCCACGAGTTGGCTCGCTTCGCTCGTTCGAGAAGCAGTGAATTCGATGTGAATGGGTTGCCCGGTTGAAGACGTGCAGCCTTCGCTGATGTCGATCAAGTGCGTTCGTGGACGTCGCACAGCGGCATCCGGGGCTACCCCGCTGCTTTCATTCGATTTTCGGCCGCCAATTTCAGCATCGCTTTCTGACGAATACTTTGAGTTTCTATAGCATTCGCCAAGCTAACTTGCTGCAAACCTGATCTCTGCGGTAGAATCAACACCTGTTCGGACGGCGTGTTGGTCTTAAATCCGCATACCGTCCCAGTTCAACGGCCCAAACTATCCCGCTGTTCCGATTCGCGCCAGTTGGGATAGTTTGTTATTCGTTTAGGTTGCTTAATTGAACTCACAATGCCTCGTGATTGTTGTGGCAATTGCTCTCGCTGGTTGTGGCAAACACTCAAAGATGAATTCACGCGATCCGGTAGTCCATAAACTTAGCCATCCCGATTTTCCTTCGGCGACGGAATACTTTTTGCCGCACCCAAAGTTGCCGACGGATGTGATGGACGAACTTCATCCGTGGATGCAAACTGTGGTAACATCCGACTCCCGGCAAATTCGAAGCCTGCTTGTAGATCGATGGGCATCGATTCAGAGTCCGGAATTAATTGCTCTTCGTGATCAAATCCTCGGTTATGAGGCCGTCTGCATTGTGGTTCGTGGAAAACAAGTATGGCTTGATCTTTCTTCCGGTGTTGAAGTTGATACTGTGGGTTCATCGGCTTATGTTGCCCCGCCGGTAGATCGAGTGGACATGGAGAAAAGACTGGCGCAGCACGGCATTCAGGCCGGCAGTCTCTTTCATGAATTTATGTGTAACTTCGCCGGATTGGCGGAGGACTTTTATACCGAAGGCAACTTTATTGATTTGTCAGACAACTGGGATACGCTAACAGAAGAGTGGCGGGAGGATATTGAAAACTTTGACGACTGGAAGGGCTCTCTTTTCATCTATATCGCACGAAATGCCGATGTGCTCTTGCTTCACTCCAATGGTTCGGTGGGCTGGTTCAAATACGCCGAAGGCCGAATCACCAGAACCTTCGAATCATTTTCCGAATTTATTGAATTCTATGTCAATTATCGCGGCCGGCCTCCACAGCCACTGGATTCATACGGGCCGGATTAGCCGCAACCTAACTGCTATGCGCCCCTTGCTTGTCAAGTAGTACGTACCGGTAGGGGCAGCGTTGAGTGCCATCCACAATCATCAGTCATCCACAATCATCAGTCATACCAAAACCATGGAAAAAAGGATTGAAACGCAGAGACGCCGAGGTCGCAGAGTTGTTTGATTCCTCTCAGCGTACTCTGCGCCTCCGCGTTTCTGATTTCTACGCTGAAGCCCCTGATTCGATTAGCGGTGGCAGCCGACTGTGATGTTGGGCGTCATCGAGCGTCCGCATGTGTCGCCCGCTGGGCTGAACGGGCTAGAACAGAACGATGACCGGTGGCTGACGCACACCGGCAAAGATGTTTCGCTGCCGGGCGGAGGCCAGGTGGGACGAAGCTCGGCGTCCGGCTTGACGAGAATTATTCTACAGCCCCGACCATCCCGCTTGGTTCGAAAGTTAGTGATCTTGGATTGCAAGTTTTCCAAATCACCATTTCCTCAACACGATTTCGCGAACTCCGTCGACGAATCGGTTCGCTGCTGCCGTCATCCCATTCTCCGCCGCAATTGTTAGCTTTGCTTTCTGCCGAACACTTTCAGTTTCGCGGGCATTCGAAAATCAACTTGCTGCAAACCCAGTCTCTGCGGTAGAATCAACACCTGTTCGGACGGCGTGTTGGTCTAGAATTCGCATACCGTCCCAGCGAAGCGACTCAGCTCAACGGCCAAACTATCCCGCCGTTGCACAGCTTCAGTTGGGATAGTTTGTTATTCGTTCTGTCACTTGGAGAATCTTCACATAATGGCACTACCCATCGACTTGTGGCTTATCCATCCCAAGGCCGAAATGTGCAATGCGTTCCGTCAACGTTTTAATGGTCTGCCGCGTGTCACGGTGATTCAATCTCGCTTCGAGGATTTGCCGCCGCACGATTGTTTTGTCACTGCTGCAAATGCATTCGGGATCATGAACGCTGGCATCGATGCAGCCGTTATTCGATTCCACGGCCAGGAATTGATGCGACGAGTTCAACTGCGAATTATGGACGAATACCTCGGCGAGCAACCAATCGGCACATCATTCATTGAATCAACCGGGAATCCCGACTATCCATTCATTGCTCACTCACCAACCATGCGCGTTCCGGGTTCTATCGAGGGCACCGACAAGGTGTATGCGGCAACATGGGCCTCGCTTCTTGCCGTATACCGACACAAAGCATCGAATGGGAAGCAGATCAAATCTGTTGTGTTTCCTGCAATGGGCGGCTGGTTTTGGTGGTGTGCCTTACTTTGAGGTCGCCGCGGCAAATGTCCGTTGCGTATCGCCACTACCTCAATCCACCGCATCGCATGGATTGGGATTTGGTTGCTAGCCGGCAGCGTGCCATACACTATGATGGTAAACGTCAGGTCTCCCGATGACGTGACAGAACCATTAAGGCTTTGACTTCGCGACCAAATGCGAGAGTTGGAATCAAGGGGAATCAAGAGGGGAATCAAGAGGGGGAATCAAGAGGGACACCCAACCTTCTTGACCTGTCTGGGCGATATCGGTAAGATGCTGCCAGAAATCAAGAAAAAGGAGCGGCTATGCCTCGCCAAGCTCGTGGTGAATACGTTAATCCGGATGAAGTTCAGATCCTGCATGTCGTGAACCGTTGCGTTCGTCGAGCTTTCCTGTGTGAAATGATCCGCTCACGGGGCAATCGTTCGAGCATCGGCGCGAGTGGATTCGGGACCGGCTTGAATTCCTGGCCGGTATCTTCGGGATTGATTGTTTGACGTACACGGTGATGAGCAACCATATCCACCTGATCCTGCGTAGCCGCCCGGACGTCGTGCAAGAATGGTCGGACGAGGAAGTCGCACGCCGGTGGTTGCGTCTCTTTCCTATTCGTCGCGAGAAAGATGGTTCGCCAGCCGAACCTGAAGATTTCGAACTCTCGATGATCACCAAAGACAAAACGAAACTCGCCGAGATTCGCACGCGACTTTCGGACGTCAGTTGGTGGATGCGGTGCACGGCCGAAAATATCGCTCGCCGCAGCAACAAAGAAGATCAGTGTACCGGCCGATTTTGGGAGGGCCGTTACAAGGCTCAAGTGATTCTGGACGAAGCTTCGTTGCTGGCCTGTGCGGCGTATGTGGACTTGAATCCCGTGCGAGCGGCCATGGCGAAGACGCCAGAAGAATCCGAGTTCACGGGCGCGAAGGATCGAATCGATGATCTCGCTGCACGCGAATCGAAGTCCGCCGATACGCATGCTTGGGAACGCAGTCGCCGTCGGTCCAAGAGCGGTTGGCTGAGTCCGCTGGAGATCAACGAACGAACCGATCCCGTGGGAGCGGACGCGAGTCCCGTTGTTCGTCGAGCGAGTTTGAAGGGATTTCTTTCGATGTCTTTGGCGGACTATCTGGAGTTGCTGGATTGGACGGGGCGCCAACTTCGCAGCAAAAAACGCGGAGCGATCCCCGATCATTTGGCTCCGATCTTGGAACGCATCGGCGTGGACACATCTTGCTGGTGCGAATTAGTGCAGAAGTTCGGCAAGCTCTTCAAACGAGCGGCCGGCAACGCATCAAGTCTCGCCGACGAAGCAGCTCGCCGTTGCATTGGTTACATGCACGCACCTGGCGCGAACATGATGCTGGCCGAAGACAGCTGACCAACAGCGGCTCTGGCTTACACTTTCGATTGACTGGCAACCGCGAATTGGTTTCTGCATGCGCCGATACGGGCCTCTCGTTGACATCAGGCTGTCATTGACCGCCTCGGAACCAGCCATTTCAGGGGCCTCTCCGATGCTTGCGCCCTGGTGCGTTTTCTGTACCCGCTATTGCTCCCGGCAACGTTCCTTCTGAATCAGATCTTTTAGGCGACTGGCAAAGCAACCGCGTTTGTCTTCTTGTTCAGCTAAAACATCGTGGCTAATGCGGGTGCCCCTGTTGGGTCATTTTTCTCGGCCTGTTCAATCGGGCGAATGAATGCATGAAAATGAGATCGGGTGCAATAAAGACAATGCGGAGTAGCATGGGCCCATGGCCCGTGTGAACCTCGTAGCATGGGCCCGTTGCGCCCGTTGCCTATACGAACCTACAAGACGAAAAACACACGGGCCATGGGCCCATGCTACGGGAAACCAAGAGGAGTCCAGCATCGGCCTGGATACGTCTTGCTGGTGCGAGTTGGTGCAGAAGCTCTTCAAGCGAGCACCCGGCAAAGCATCGAGTCTCGCGGACGAAGCAGCTCGCCGTTGCATTGGTTACATGCACGCACCTGGCGCAAACATGATGCTGGCCGAAGACGGTTGACCCAAAGCGACCTCTTGCTACGCTTTCGACTGACTGGCGACCGCTAGTTCGTTTCTGCTGCGCCCATGCTGGCCTCTCGTTATTACCAGGCTGTCATTGGCTGCTCTAAAACCGACCATTTCAGGGTCGGTCCTATGCTGCGCCCTGGTGCGTTTTCTGTACCCGCTATTGCTCCCGGCAACGTTCCTTCTGAAGAAGTCCTTTCGGGCGATCGGCAAAAGCAACCCCGTTTGTCTTCTTGTTCAGCTAAAACATCCTGGCTAAAATCCGGGTGTCCCCGTTGGGTCATTGGTTGGTCCCTTTCACCAGTCGAGCGTACGACACAAAATCGCCGACTGTGGGAAAGCGTTTGATGTTGTGGATTTCGTACAACATGGTCATCGCCAAGATGCGGCCGACGCCGGGAATGCTCATCAGCCGATAGAACGCATCGGCGTCATCCACCTTGGCGTGTTGCTCGAGATACAGATCCAGCTGTTTGATATGTTCGTCGTAGCCGTTCGCAAATCCAGATCGAGCTGCACCATGCGTTGCACGCTTTCACCGTCGAAGCGTTCCACGACGCCCTCGCGGTTCGACTTATAGCTGAGCTTCTTTTCGAACGCGGGCAGGTTCTGTTGATGGTTGACAATTTGCAGATGGACCAGCGTTGCTGAACGACGACGAACAATGGTACAACGACGTGAGAATGCAATCTCCGCGTTTCTGATTTCTACGCTGACGCCCCTGATTCGATTAGCGGTGGCAGCCGACTGTGATGTTGGGCGTCTTCAAGCATCCGCATGTGTCGCCCGCTGGGCTGAACGGGCTAGACCAGAACGACGTCCGGTGGCTAACGCACACCGGCAAAGATGTTTCGCCCGCCGGGCGGAGGAGATTCTTCGTCGAATAGGTCCGCGAGCCAATCCCAATTGAACGTCGATTCGCAACCAACGATCAGATCTTGTTGCGAATAGGGCCGTAATTCGGCCAGAAACAGCCGAGGCCGTTTGGTGTTGAAGTTTTTGTGTAGATGTTTTTTGCCGTTTTGGTCGACAATACAAGCGTGCATGCAGTTGGCGTGCAAATCGATTCCGCAGTAGAATTGATGTTGTTGTTGATAGAATCTCATCATGTGCTTCCTTGAGCAAGTGAGCTTGAGCCGCGAAACGTTTTGAGGCAGCCACTCGCTGACCTCGTTCCACAATAAAGGCATCGACCTTTTTGGACAGGTTCGCTTGCTCAAGCAAGGACATGAGGAGTATCAAGGCGTTCCACGCGAGCGGGCGGCAACGTCGGTCTTGAAGTCAAAGTCAAACGCGCCCGCCGCGTGAACTTGGTCGTTCGCCGACTGAAGCATTTGTGCGGAACCTGATGTGATGCAGGCTGAAATTCACCAGTTAGAATCTAACGACCATGTCGAATGGAACGACTTCGTACAATACCAGTCGCCTGACCCATACGATGACTACGGATGGTTCCATGTGACGATCGGTGCCACCGGCGTTCCGGGCGGCAATGATTTTCAGGTATGCGTCGCTACACCACGCGCCGTTGGGCGAATCAAACGCGATGGATTTGTGCCTGGTATACTTGTCGACCAATTTGATGCCGCAACTGTCGAAAAAGTGATTCGTGATCGTGTAGAATCGGTTCGTGGCCACAGTTGGGATGAGGTCGTGAATCAACTGCGTGATTTCATGCGCTGGGAGTACGAAGGGATGGCCGGTTCGTAACGCCTAGCCAACAGGAGCGGCGAACCATGCGATGAACCGAAGTCGCGGAGCCGTGGTTTTTGACAATGGAAAATTAATCGCCGCGACTCGGTTATCGCGGCCGTTCTGCCAAGATAAAGAAATGCTCATCACCATTACCGGCAGCGCCAAAGTATCTATTTACGGTACACCCAAAGACGAAATACGCCTTCAATTGAGCGGCATCGAATCAGCCGATTCTTGTTGTCGGTACTTGCCGAACGATTTTCGTGATCTGGGGATTATCGGTGGCAAGATTCTTCTTTTCCTCGACGAATCGTCCCAAACCTTTTCTGTTCGGACCGAATACCGTGTACCGGAACGTTTAGATACTTCTCAGCTT